>NZ_MCIA01000001.1 GCF_003609635.1 Lacrimispora algidixylanolytica
TTCGCATCGTCTCAGGAATCTTGTCCTGATTCGTTGCTGACGCAGAAGGAGGGATTTGAACCCTCGCGCCGCTATTAACGGCCTACTCCCTTTCCAGGGGAGCCCCTTCAGCCGCTTGGGTACTTCTGCAATTAGCTGATTACTTATATATTATAACGGCTAAAACCTGCCAACGGAGAGGGTGGGATTCGAACCCACGCGCCCTTGCGGACAAACGGTTTTCAAGACCGCCTCGTTATGACCACTTCGATACCTCTCCAAATGCGCTTTTACATTCTAATAGATGTTTGTACTTTTGTCAAGTACTTTTTTCTATTTTTTCCAAATATCTTGGGGACTAAATGTTTCTGTCTTACTTTTGTTTTGTTGTCTCTATCAGATGCAACTTGGATAGTTTATCACTGATTCTGAGTTCTGTCAACATTTATTTACATATTTTTCAAATTATTTTAAAACCCTTATAAACACTCCAAAATCCGTTGTTTCGCTTCCTCTGCTGTCTTGAATTTATCATCACTTCCTACCATATAGTAAGCTGCATCTTGCCACTCCTCTACTGGATAATCAGAAGCCGGTATTTGGGTCACAGCTAAACGAAATCGCTCCCTATAAATAAAACCACGCAAGTCCGATAAGTACATGCAACCGGATTCCGCAGCAATCCTCTCCAAAAGACCAGCTATATCATCTTGGTCGTTTTTCTCCCTATTGTTCCCAGTCCTCATCTACCGTACCCTCTCCCCTTCTTTTCATCTGATGCAGCAGATGATAATATCGTATGGCCACGTAATAAGGTTATCGCAATTTTCTACATGGTTTTACATTAAATACTTTATATAGCTAATAATATTGTAACGAATGCAACATGTCAAGTGATGGATTGCATTAATTACTACACATATTTCATTCAATGCAATACTATGGAATTAGGAGGAGTTGCTTATGTATATCGATTTCAATTTTTCAAAACGCCTCTCGGAGCTAAGAGCTCAAAAGGGCGTGTCCGCACGCGATATGAGCCTTTCTTTGGGACAGAACCCCACATATATTCATAAAATAGAAAACGAAATCGCTCTTCCATCCATGATGGGGTTTTTCTATATATGCGAATATCTAGATATTGAGCCTTCCGATTTTTTCTCTCGAAATATCAGTAGTCCTTTGAAATTAAAAGGCCTGATGGACGATGCCCAGCATTTAAACAGGGAGCAACTAGAACATCTACATCTACTAGTAAAGGATCTTTTAAAATCAGGAGGAAAAAAATAAAAGGAAGCTGCACCTACAGCATTCCTTTTATTCATTCCCATAGATTCTGTTTAACAACACTTTGGCTATTTCCATATCCTCTGGAGTTGTTACCTTTATGTTGGCGTAATCGCCTGGTATTAATTTTACTTTTTCCTGGGTCATGGTTTCTACTACCATGGCGTCATCGGTTATTCCTGTTTGATAAGATTCCGACGATAGAAGTCTTTCATAGGCCTTCCATACCAATTGATATTCAAAGGCCTGTGGGGTCTGAATCAACCAGAGACTATTTCTATCTGGTGTTATAGCTGCATAACCTCTGTCATCAGAGACTTTAATGGTATCCTTTACCGGCATTCCCACTACACAGGCTTTATAGGTTCTGGCGCCTGCCAGCGCTTCCTCAATAACCTTAGTGGTAATACAAGGCCTTGCTCCATCGTGGATTAATACAGATTCGCAGTCCACAATAGACTTTAGACCTTCATATACAGAATGATACCGTTCTTTTCCACCTTCAATAATCGTTCTTACCTTTGTAAAACCGTACGCATCTACAATATCCTTTTGACAGTAATCTACTTCTCCAGGTCCAGTTACTAAGATGATATCGTCTATGGGACTGGATTCAAAGGCTTTTAATGCAAAATAGAGCATGGGTTTTCCTTTAAGCTCTAGATACTGCTTATGAATCTGACTTCCCATACGTGAGCCTTTTCCTGCTGCCAGTATAATAGCGGCTGTTCTTCCCATGGTCTTATTACCTCTCGCCAAGCTTTAAGTTTGGTATTGCGTTAAGATCCAAGCCAGCCCTAGCGCCATTGATATATTCATAATAGGCGGCAGCGCCTATCATAGCTGCATTGTCTGTACAGTAGATAGGGGATGGGTAGTAAAAGGTAAAACCAGCTTTGTTACAGGCCTTTTTCATCTCTTCTCTTAGAGCAGAGTTAGAAGCCACGCCACCTGCTATGGCAATCTTTTGAAAGCCGTGTTCTTTGGCTGCTTCTATGGTATGGCTTACCAGTACGTCTACCACAGCATTTTGAAACGAAGCTGTCAGATCGGGAACGTGTATTTCCTCTCCCATCATATTCGCGTGATTGATATGATTTAATACGGCTGATTTTAATCCGCTGAAGCTGAAATCATAAATGTTTCCATCAACTTTTGCTCTTGGAAACTTAATGGCATTTGGATTTCCTTCTTTTGCGGCCTTGTCAATCTTTGGACCACCTGGATAACCAAGACCAACGGCTCTTGCTACCTTATCAAAGGCTTCGCCTGCCGCATCGTCTCTAGTACGTCCCAGAATTTCAAATTCACCGTAATCCTTTACAATAACAAGATGGGTATGACCTCCAGAAACAATTAAACAGAGAAACGGAGGCAAAAGATCCGGATGCTCTATAAAATTGGCTGATATATGTCCTTCAATATGATGAACTCCTACGAGAGGTTTTTTCGCTCCATAAGCCAGGGCTTTTGCTTCGGCGACACCTACAAGGAGGGCTCCTACCAAACCTGGACCATAGGTAACCCCTATGGCATCCATATCCTTAAGACTCATTCCTGCTTCAAGAAGGGCTGCTTCTATCACCTGATTGATCTTTTCTATGTGCTTTCTGGAGGCAATCTCCGGCACAACTCCACCGTATAACGTATGCAGGGCAATTTGGGAAGAAATAACATTAGAAAGAACCTCTCTGCCATTCTTAACTACGGCTGCAGCCGTCTCGTCGCAGGAGCTTTCAATTGCTAGTATATATACATCTTCCTCTGTATGATTTTTCTTCATTTCCATTCCCTCATTCCTCATCAAATTCCAGTTCAGCGGTCCAGGCATCCTTTGCCGCTTTGGCTCTTGGAAAGATCTCCCGGACTTTGTCCATAAATTCCTCTGGTCTTGTTAGAGAGGGACTGTAATGAGTCAACCACATCTGCTTTGGCTGAGCTTCCTTTGCCAGTTTAGCAGCCTCGTAGAATGTCATGTGTTTATATTCTCTGGCTTTTGCTTCCTTTCCATCCTCTCCATACATACCTTCACAGATAAAAAGATCCGCCTCCTTTGCATATTCCGCAATCACAGGAACCGGCCTTGTATCCGTGCAGTAGGTCACTTTAAGTCCACGTCTCTTCGGTCCTAAGACCATCTCAGGAGTTAAAACTCTCTCTCCGTCAGCAATGGTATCCCCCTTTTGAAGACGGTTCCAGAATTTTTGAGGAATTCCAGCATCCTTGGCTCGGTTCACATCGAAACGGCCTGTCCTTGGTATGGAAATAGAGTATCCGTAGCAGACAACATTGTGACTTACACGGTAAGCATCAATCACGTATGGAGCAATCTCTATCTGCTCCCGATTTTCTGACAATTCTATAAATTTCAGTTCAAACGGTAGCTCCGGCGCAATGGTACGCAGTGCTCCCACCACCCGCTCCAAGCCTTTTGGCCCGATGAGGGTAACAGGTTCTGTCCGTTCGGCATTTCCCATGGTTAAAAGAAGTCCGGGAAGTCCGCTGATATGATCGGCATGGTAATGGGTAAAACAGATGATATCAATTGGCTTAGGGCTCCAGCCTTTTTCCTTTAGTGCAATCTGGGTCCCTTCTCCACAGTCAATTAAGAGATTGCTGCCATCACACCTTGCCATCATGGATGTCAACCACCGATATGGCAGAGGCATCATGCCTCCAGTTCCCAGTAAACATATATCCAACATAAAGTATCCTCGCTTTTGCTTCAATCAATAAATGGCGGTTCAAAAACCGCCTCACAAAATCATATCACAAAGCGAAGGCAATTAGCAACTATAAATATTCCAGCTGTTCTTCTATTTCTACTGGCAGTTTAAATTCCATGGTAATCGTATCGTAACAATTTTCACATAAATCAAAATGATGGATCTCCCCATCTTTCTCTGAAAAGAAGTCCCAGGAATGATTGATACTGATTACTCCTTCTCTGGCAACGCCTTCTGACACAATAATCTTTTTGCCACAACAGTTGCAAACAACCGTTTCAAGCTGACCGCCGTTTTTGTACTTTCTCATTTTACTCTCACCTTTCCTTTAACCGCCCATGCTTTTTCATTTTGGGCATAATGGTATGCCTGCAAGGCGTTCCTTTATCACACGCTCCAGGTCTGCCCTTATTTATCACCGCTTAATCGGAAGGTTGAAAAAAGGGCATCCAAACTGGATACCCCTACATTATAAACGGTGTTTTCCCTTATTTTTAGTGGTAAATGTTTCATGTCAGGCGAAGCCACATGACCACTGCATCCTCTTGTGGATTCCGGTAGTAATTTTTCCGGATGCTTGTCTCCTTAAAATCATAGGATCTATAAAGGTTTCTAGCTTTTTCGTTGCTGTTACGGACTTCCAAAAACAGGGATTCTACGGAATTGTTTTTGGAATATTCCACCAACTGGTCCATAAGTTTCTTAGCTAGGCCCCTACCCCTACATTCCGGGCGCAGAGCGATTCGAAGCAGTTCACCTTCAAAAGCAATCACACGTAAAACCAGATATCCCATTACCATATCATCTTGTAAGAGAACGAGCCAGGTATCAAAGCGACTGTTTTTCCCGTCTTTTATGGTGTCGTAAGACCAAGGATCGGAAAATGCAATGCCTTCTATTTCAGAGATTGGTAAAATATCTTCCTCCATCATTTCACGAATTATGAACATTACCTTTTGCCTCCTGCTCCTCTCGTTCCCGTTCCGCCTGAGGCTTTCTTAAATAGTCAGGAGCATGTTCTGCTGCCGTAACTAGTTTGCCTTCTTCATAATAAAGACTACCAAGAGCTGCTACGGAAGCCGCTCTTTGTCTGTTTACGTGGGCCGGGGCAAAGGAAAATGGAACGGTCATGGATTCTTCTATCTGTTTTTTGTATACAGGAACTCCATCTCCTAGGAAAATCACCGTGTCTCCCATTTGATTTAATTCCAAAATGAGATCGTTGATGTCCATAGCACAGGCTTCCTTACGGATGGAAAATCCATCTTTGTTTTCATAGATTCCAGTATACACCTGATCTCTTCTGGCATCCATGATGGGGCAGACAATTGCAGCACAGCCATATAAATTATAGGCCATGGCATCTACGGTTGGTATTGATATCATAGGCTTATCAAGGGCGAGACCTAAGCCCTTTCCCGTTGCGGAGCCGATTCGAAGTCCGGTAAAGGAACCAGGGCCTGCTGAAACGGCTATGGCGTCAATGGTTTCCAGTTCAAAGCCTGTCATCGTCACGATCTCATCAAGCATGGGAAGAAGGGTCTGGGAATGGGTCTTTTTAAAGTTAACGGTATATTCTGCAGTCAACACCTGGTCGGTGACAATGGCTACAGAAGCAACCAACGACGAACTTTCGATTCCAAGTATGTTCATTTAAATTCCCTCCACGGTTATTTTTCTATAATCAAACCCTTTTTCCAAATCTTTTTCAATGGTGACCGAGATTATGGATTCGGGAAGAATCTCCGTAATTAGCTCTGACCATTCGATCAGACTTACTCCCTCTCCATAAAAACAGTCTTCATAACCGATCTCATCCATCTCGCTTACATCACCAATCCGATACACATCAAAATGATAAAATGGAAGGCGTCCATCATCGTATTGCTGAACGATTGTAAAGGTAGGACTGTTTACCGCTTCTTTAATTCCAAGACCAGAGGCAAACCCCTGGGTGAAAACAGTTTTTCCTACTCCAAGATCTCCATTTAAACAATATACCGCAGAAGGTGCCGCCTGTTCTCCAAGCTTTTTCCCAAGTGAAAATGTGTCTTCTGGTTTCCAGCTTTCTATTACCATAATCTATATCCTCTTTCGCCTCTTTGGAGGCATTTTCTTAATTAACATTTATAATTTCATGGTCAAAGCAATTCGTTTCTTCTCTGTTTCCACGCTTATAACCTTTACCTCAACGATATCTCCCACGCTTACTGCTTCTAAAGGATGCTTGATAAATTTATCAGACATCTGAGAAATATGGACAAGACCGTCTTGGTGAACTCCTATATCTACAAACGCTCCAAAATCAATCACGTTTCTTACGGTTCCTTTTAAAACCATACCAGGCTTTAAATCCTTCATATCCATGACATCAGTACGTAAAATAGGCTTTGGCATCTCATCTCTTGGATCTCTGGCTGGCTTTTCTAATTCCTTTACAATATCTCTTAAGGTAATTTCACCGATTTGAAGCTCTTCCGACAGGGTCTTGTAATCCACGATCTTCTTACTCAATCCATTCAAACCACCACTGGTAAGTTGCTTTGGTTCAAATCCAAGCTTTACAAGCAGTTTTTTTGCTGCCTCATAGGACTCGGGGTGAACACTGGTTCCGTCCAGAGGATTTTTACCACCTTGAATTCTCATAAAGCCAGCACATTGTTCATATGCTTTAGGCCCAAGCTTTGGAATCTTAAGAAGTTGGCTTCTGCTTAAGAATGCTCCGTTCTCTTCCCGGTAAGCTACTATGTTCTTTGCTATGGGTTTTGAGATACCTGAGATGTATTCTAATAGAGAAGCTGAGGCTGTATTTAAATCCACTCCAACTTTATTGACGCAATTTTCTACTACGCCTTGAAGGGCTTCACTTAAATTCTTTTGATTCATATCATGCTGGTATTGGCCCACTCCAATGGACTTAGGATCAATCTTTACCAGCTCGGCGAGAGGATCTTGAAGCCTTCTTGCAATGGACGCTGCACTTCTTTGTCCCACATCATAGTTTGGAAATTCCTCTGTAGCAAGTTTGCTGGCAGAGTATACGGAAGCGCCTGCTTCATTTACAATGATATACTGGACTGGTTCCTTTAACTCCTTTAACAGCTCTACAATGATGGCTTCTGATTCTCTAGAAGCGGTTCCATTGCCTACGGAGATCAAAGAGATGTTATACTTTTTAATCATCTTTTTTACAATTGCTTTTGCCTCTTCTACCTTATTTTGAGGTGCAGTTGGATAAATGACCACCGTATCAAGAACCTTTCCTGTCTCATCTACAACTGCCAGCTTACAGCCGGTTCTAAATGCAGGATCCCAGCCAAGTACAACTCGTCCCACAATGGGAGGCTGCATGAGAAGCTGTTCCAGGTTTTTTCCAAATACCTTGATGGCTCCTTCTTCGGCTTTCTCTGTTAACTCACTTCTTACTTCCCGTTCAATGGCAGGAGAAATAAGGCGGTCGTAGCTGTCTTCTACTACTTCCTGAAGAATTGGTGCAGTATGAGGATTATCCCTTACAATCACCTGTTTTTCTAAATACCTGAGAATCTGCTCCTCGGGAGCTGCTGTCTTTACCGTAAGAAGTTTTTCCTTTTCTCCCCGGTTAATGGCAAGGATTCTGTGTCCGGCTGATTTTTTAATGGGTTCTTCATAATTATAATACATCTCATAAACAGAAGAAGCCTCCTCATCTTTTGCTACGGACTGCAGACTGCCCTGGCCTAAAGTGGCATTTCTGATATAGGTTCGGTACTCTGCATTGTCAGAGACTCGTTCCGCCAAAATGTCCTTTGCTCCATTAACAGCATCTTCCCATGACAAAACTCCCTTTTCTTCGGATATGTATTTTGTAGCTTCTTCGGAAAGAGACGTGTTGGTCATCTGGAGTGAGATCACATCTGCCAAAGGCTCTAATCCCTTTTCCTTTGCAATGGTAGCTCTGGTTCTTCTCTTTTGCTTATAAGGACGGTATAAATCTTCTACAGCTACCAAAGTCTTAGCAACCGCAATCTTTTGTTCCAGCTCTGGTGTCAGTTTTTCCTGATCTCTAATAGAAGAAATTACCTGTTCCTTACGATCTTCCAGATTTCTTAAATAACGGAGACGCTCGTCTAAATTTCTGAGTACCTCATCGTCTAAGGAACCGGTGGCTTCTTTCCGGTATCTTGCAATAAACGGTATGGTATTTCCTTCATCAATTAGCTTAACTGCTGCCTCTGCCTGACTCCTTGAAATAGCAAGTTCTTCTTGTAACGCTTTGATTATATCCATGTTGTTCCCCTTGTTTCTTAGATAGTACTTTCAATTTAATTATTATAATTCATCAGACTTTGGTTTGCAAGACCCGACTGGACATGCAAGCCTTTTCGTGTTACAATCATACAATGCGAGAGAACGCACTCCTTGCTTACGAAAACACGCAAATGAGGTACAAACACAAATGGATGATAACAATAATAATCTCGGAAAAGTGCCTAAGCTTCCTCCGTCAGGATCCTTTTTTAGCTATTGGTCTGTTTTTCTTGGAGGTCTTGGACTGGTGAGCGACTGCCTTCCTTTATTCAGTATCTGGGGTCTTCCCGCAGGGCTGTTCTTTGGACTGGGCGGTATCGCATGTGCAGTACTTTCCAGACACGGAAAACCATTTACGCAGCAGGCTCAGCTTGGCCTGATTCTGTCTATTATTTCTTTTGTCTGCGGGTTGCTTATGTCTTTATTCATTATCTTCGTCTACGATACCATGGATACGGACACCGCTCTTGGACATTATTTCAGGGAAGCAATTGAATCCACCACTAAGGTGCTGTTGCCAACCCAGGATATAGGAAAATAATATTACTTGAAAGCAGGAAGAAGATCCACTCCTTGAAATACCAGCATGTAATTCTTAAAGAACCAGTTGACCACCACAATGGCGGCACCTGCAAGAATAAAGATTCGAACTCTTTTTTTATGATCGACGGAACGGCTACTTCGTTTATAGGCTGCCCGAAGTATGATCTCTAACAAAATAACAAAAACGGTATAAGGGACCAGCGGATGATACTGAACACTCATCCGCAGGTCCCCTTTTATTAAGGACAGGACTGCCCTTGTTCCACCGCACCCCGGACAGTAAAGCCCCGTGAGCGTGTGGAACATGCAGGACAATCCAGATCTGTATAGATTCATTAACCAATTCATTTAATCACCTGTCTAATCAGCCAGATCAAAGGCATCATGAACCGTTCTCATGGAACGCTCCACATCTGCTTCATCTATCAAAACTGTAATCCGAATCTCGGAAGTTGCAATCATCTTAATATTGACATTGGCACTTGAAAGAGCTTCAAACATTTTAGCAGCTACTCCAGGATTGCTTGACATTCCGGCACCAATGATAGAAATTTTAGCTACGCCTTCTTCACTGGTCACATCCTGAGCTGTAATTGTGGTGCTATTTTCTCTTAACAAATCCATGGCTTCTTTTAAATCAGTCTTTGCCACGGTAAAGGAGATGTCTTTTCTCTCCTCCCGTCCGATGGACTGAATGATAATGTCTACGTTAATGTTATGCTTTGCCAGAAGATTGAAAATCTTAAACGCGATTCCCGGCATGTTATTGACGCCAATGACCGATATACGAGCGACATTCTTATCTGCGGCTACACCACTTACCAGCATTCTCTCCAATTTAGCTTCCTCCTTGACCACCGTACCTTCTTCTCTTGTGAGACTTGACCGGACTACCAACTGTACTCCATACCGCTTCGCCATCTCCACAGAACGGTTATGCAAAACCTTGGCTCCTAAAGAGGCAAATTCCAACATCTCGTCATAGGAAACCTCCAAAAGCTTTCTGGCATTTTTTACAATTCTAGGATCTGCTGTGTATACACCATCCACATCCGTATAAATCTCACAGGAGTCTGCGTGAAGAGCTGCAGCCAGAGCGACTGCGGTTGTATCGGAACCGCCTCGTCCAAGAGTTGTTATGTCATCGTATTTATTAATTCCCTGAAAGCCGGTAATGACTACAATCTTTCTGGAATCTAACTCATGTCGTATTCTCTCTGTATCGATTCGCTTTAATTTGGCTGTGCCGTAAGCTGAGGTGGTATGCATGGCTACCTGAGCGGCATTTAAGGAAACAGCGGGAACGGAAAGTTCATGGAAGGCCATGGACATAAGTGCTACACTGATCTGCTCTCCGGTTGCTAAAAGCATATCCAGCTCTCTCTTTGGAGGATTTGGATTGATCTCAAGGGCTTTTGCGATGAGACCGTCTGTTGTTTTCCCCATGGCAGATAACACTACCACTACTTGATTGCCTTTTTCATAATCCTCAATACAACGTTTTGCTACATTAAAAATTCTTTCCTTGTCTGCGACGGAGCTGCCGCCGAATTTCTTAACTACTAACATTGTTGCCTCCTGGCGAAAATTAAAATTCTGCGCGGATGCGCTGTCTTATTCCTGACAGCTGTTTCGCTCGATTGTCGTATTCTTTTTCTGTCATAGAATCTGTTACGACAGCAAATTCATCCATATGGTCAAGTTCTATGGCTTCCACGTTTCCAAATACTTCTTCTACTTCCTTTAAGCGCTTTGCCGCAATTCCCTTAATGCGGACAAAATACCGAAAGGACATGGTTTCCATAGAAGTGATAGGTAAGTTTTCTTCATCCCAGCCAAGCTCTACATGCTGACCGTCATTCTTAAGCGCTTCTATGATGTCTGCGATTACAGCACTGGCTGTTGGAAGCTTTCCGGCTCCGCTACCATAGAACATGGAAGTTCCAAGCATATTTCCTTTTACCAGGATTCCGTTATATACATCACTAACAGAATACAGTGGGTGTTCCATTCCAATCATGACCGGAGCCACAAATGCATGAGCAGCCCCCTTTTCCAGACGGCTTGATCCTAAGAGTTTAATGGAAGTCCTAAGGCTGTCCGCGTAAACAAAATCTACTTCTGTGATATTTGTTATCCCTTCTGTATAAATATGCTCGTAATTCACTTCGTGTCCCGTGGCCATAGCAGTAAGAATGGCAATTTTTCTGCAGGTATCATGTCCTTCTACATCTGCTTCTGGGTTGCGTTCCGCATAACCCAGGTCCTGAGCCTCTCTTAAGGCTGACTCAAAGGTCTCTCCGCCTTTATCCATCTTTGTCAGTATGTAGTTGGTGGTGCCGTTTAAGATTCCGGTGATTTCTTCAATCTCCTCTCCTGCTAAACAGGTATAAAGAGGACGAATGACAGGAATACCGCCGCCTACGCTTGCTTCAAACAGGAAGTTTACGTTGTGCTCCTTTGCGATCTTAATCAGTTCCGTACCATAAGCTGCTACCAATGCTTTATTGGAGGTTGCTACGTGCTTCCCTGCCTCCAGGCTGGCTTTCACAAAAGCATATGCAGGTTTTAATCCACCCATTGTTTCTATTACCATGGAAACTTCCGGATCGTTTACAATGGTGGAAAAATCATGAACAATTTTGTCTTCCACTGGCGTACCTGGAAATTCTCTTAAATCTAATATATATTTTACAAAAACAGGTTCGCCTAATTTTTTAGCAATGATCTCTTTATTACGATCTAAAATCTCGACGACACCAGAACCGATAGTACCATAGCCCATGACTGCAACATTTTTCATATTTCTCTACTCCCTGGCTAATATTTTTACGTAATGAACCCCATGCTTCTCTTCCATATCTTCTACCATACTTGAAACATTACCTGTGGTTTCTAATACTTCCACACTCAAGGTCATGGTGGCTACGCCATTGACCGGAATACTTTGATGAATGGTCAGAATATTGGCACGGTACACCGCTACTATATGAAGAATATCAGACAGCAGACCAGGTTCGTCATCCATCTGCATCACAAGTGTAATGGTTTTCCCTTTTGTGTTGTCGTAAAACGGAAAGATATCATCCTTATACTTATAAAAAGAGCTGCGGCTGATACCGACCCGGTCAGTCGCCTCCTGAACGGTAATGACACGCTCCGATTCCAACAGTTTTTTTGCCTCAACTACTTTTAGCAATACTTCAGGCACAGCTTTCTGCTTTACCACAAAATATTTACTCTTTTCTTCCATAAAAAAATATCTTCCCTTCTGTGTCCGCAACAGAAAAACATCTGTGCTCATAGGGAAGATATTATCATATTTGTGATTGGTATGCAACTATTTTTCTATTTATTTTCTTCGTTTCTTGTAAAAATACGTAGAAAATCCTATTCTGCCTGGTCCTCGTTCATCTTAGATCCGGTGCTTATCCAGCGAAGATAAGCGTACATAAACTGGTCCAAAGAACCGTCTAATACACTATTTACATTGCCAGTTTCCGCATTGGTTCTATGGTCTTTGACCATGGTATAAGGCTGTAATACATAGGAACGAATCTGATTGCCCCAGCCGATGTCTGTCACATCTCCACGAATGCCGGAAAGTTTCTCTGCATTCTCTTGCTGTTTTAATAAATAAAGCTTAGCCTTTAACATCTTCATAGCCTTATCTTTATTTTGGAACTGGGAACGTTCATTTTGACACTGCACCACGATTCCAGATGGAAGGTGGGTAATACGGATTGCAGAAGAAGTCTTATTAATATGCTGACCACCAGCTCCACTGGAACGGTAGGTATCAATTCGTAATTCGTCGTCATTGATCTCCACATCAAGGTCCTCTTCAATGTCGGGCATAACATCGCAAGATACAAAGGATGTCTGACGCTTACCTGCCGCATTAAAAGGTGAGATTCTCACCAGACGGTGAACTCCCTTTTCTGATTTTAGATAGCCGTAGGCATTGATGCCGTTTACCTGTATGGTAACAGACTTAATGCCTGCCTCATCTCCATCAAGATAATCAAGGACTTCAATGCTAAATCCCTTTTTCTCAGACCAACGGCAAAACATACGGTAAAGTATGCTGCACCAGTCACAAGATTCCGTTCCACCAGCTCCTGCATTCAGTTTTAAAATGGCATTATGGTCGTCGTATTCTCCGGATAAAAGGGTGCTTATGCGCATGGCTTCCAGCTTTTCCTTAAACTCGTTTAACATCTCTTCCACTTCTGTCACTAATGATGGATCATTTTCTTCATTTCCCATCTCTATCATAACGCCAATATCTTCGTATTGCATTTCTAAATCCTTATAGCTTTGTACTGTATCTTTTAAGTTCTTCGCAAGCTGAACGATCTTTGTGGATTTCTCCGGATCTCCCCAGAAGTCAATTTCCTCCATGGATTTGTTCAACTCGTCGATTCTCTTTAACTTATTATCTAAGTCAAAGTGAATCCCTCACTTCCACTAATGGTTTTTTAAACGTTGATAATTCATATTTGTATTGATCTAACTCTACCACTGTGTCACCCACTCTCTGTTATTATTATTTATAAATACAAAATTGGGGTTCGCCCCAAAAAAGGTGCGAACTCCAATTCTATAAAATACTATACTATTTTACGTCCGCAGCACTGTTTGTACTTTTTACCGGAACCGCATGGACATGGATCGTTTGGATAAACTTTTGCCTCAATCTTCTTAACAGGGGCTTTACCCGCACTTTCATCCTTGTTGGTTCCTGTTACTTTGGCAGCAGGCTCTCTTTCCACTTTTTGCTCAACCCGGATATGGAAGAGAACTCTTACGGTCTCTTCACGGATGGCTGCTGTCATCTCATCAAACATCTGATATCCGTTCATCTTGTATTCTACCAAAGGATCTCTCTGGCCATAAGCCTGGAGACCGATACCTTGACGAAGCTGATCCATATCATCGATATGAGACATCCATTTATTATCAATCACCTTTAATAAAATGACACGTTCTATCTCACGAATCTGCTCTGCCTCTGGGAATTCTGCTTCTTTTGTCTCATAAAGCTTAATAGCTTCTTCCTTAAGCGCATGCTTTAATTCGTTTTTACGAATTTTTTTATCTTCTGGTATTGTAATTGGATTTAGAGAAATGACTGGCAGAAGGAGGGTGTTAAGTTCATTTAAGTCCCAATCTTCTGGATCCTGATCATCGGTAATACAAAGATCTACCGCATTCTCCACAATATCTGTCACCATCTTTAAGATGAAGTCACGCATATTGTCTCCGTCTAATACTTTTCTTCTTTCTGTATAAATGACCTCACGCTGGTCGTTCATAACCTCATCATACTTTAAGAGGTTCTCACGAATTCCGTAGTTGTTGGTCTCTATCTTCATCTGAGCCTTTTCAATGGCATTGGAAAGCATCTTGTGCTCAATCTCTTCGCCTTCTGGTACGCCAAGAGTATTAAACATAGTAACAAGGCGCTCAGAACCAAACAGACGCATTAAATCATCTTCCAGGGAGATATAGAATCTGGATTCACCAGGGTCACCCTGACGTCCGGCACGTCCACGAAGCTGGTTATCAATACGACGGGATTCATGGCGTTCTGTACCAATGATCTTTAATCCACCTGCAGCCTTTGATTCGTCATCTAACTTAATATCAGTACCACGGCCTGCCATGTTGGTAGCGATGGTAACTGCTTTGTGAATACCTGCATCTGCAACGATCTCAGCCTCTAGCTCATGGTATTTGGCGTTGAGGACTTTATGAGGAATGCCACGGCGCTTTAACATACCGCTAAGCATCTCGGAGGTCTCAATTGTAATGGTACCAACTAAAACTGGCTGTCCCTTTTTGTAAGCCTCTTCAACTTCCATACAAACGGCCTCGAATTTTTCCTTCTTGGTTTTATATACGGCATCTTCTCGGTCATCACGGGCAACGTCACGGTTTGTCGGAATAGAGATCGCATCCATGCCATAAGTATTACGGAATTCCTTCTCTTCTGTAAGAGCGGTACCCGTCATACCTGATTTCTTTGTATACTTATTAAAGAAGTTCTGGAATGTAATGGTTGCAAGAGTCTTACTCTCTCTGCGGACATTTACATGCTCTTTTGCTTCAATGGCCTGATGAAGACCGTCAGAATAACGTCTACCTGGCATAATACGTCCGGTAAATTCATCTACGATTAATACTTCATCATCTTTTACCACGTAATCCTTGTCCCTAAACATAAGATTATTTGCTCGAAGAGCTAAAATAATGTTATGCTGGATCTCTAAGTTCTGAGGATCGGAAAGGTTTTCAATATGAAAGAACTGCTCAACCTTTTCCACACCCTGCTCGGTTAAGTTTACTACTTTATCTTTTTCATCCACAATGAAATCACCGCTTTCCGTGATTTCCTCTCCCATAATGGCAGCCATCTTGGAGAATTCAGCAGAAGCGGCGCCGCGCTCTAACTGGCGGGCAAGAATATCACAGACTTCATATAACTTTGTGGATTTGCCGCTCTGTCCTGAAATAATAAGAGGTGTTCTAGCCTCATCAATCAGCACGGAGTCAACCTCATCAATAATACAAAAATCAAGATTTCTTAAAACCATCTGTTCTTTATAGATGGCCATGTTATCTCTTAAATAATCAAAACCAAGTTCATTATTGGTTACATATGTGATGTCACAATTATAAGCATCCCGTCTCTCATCGGAAGTCATGGAGTTTAATACAACCCCAACAGTCATACCTAAGAATTCGTGGATTCTTCCCATCCACTCAGAATCACGCTTTGCTAAGTAGTCGTTGACCGTAACGATCTGAACTCCATTGCCTGCAAGTGCGTTTAAATAAGCCGGACAAGTAGATACAAGAGTCTTACCTTCACCGGTCTTCATCTCTGCGATACGTCCCTGATGAAGAACGAGACCACCGATTAACTGAACACGGAAATGTTCCATATTAAGAACTCTACGTCCAGCCTCTCTTACGGTTGCAAATGCCTCTGGTAATATATCGTCAAGAGTCTCGCCTGCTGCCAGTCTCTCTTTAAACAATTTGGTGTTATTCTTAAGTTCTTCATCCGTAAGGGCAACCATAGTCGGACGGAGAGCTTCTATTTTATCCGCGATTGGATGAATTATCTTTAATTCTCTTTCACTATGAGTTCCAAATATTTTTTGAACGAGGTTCATGTTTCATTCTCCTACTCTTCTTAACTATATACAGCGTACAATCCTGTATATTGTAGCACTATCTCCTCTTTAATACAACGAATTCATAAAAAATTAACATTCTGGTAATAATCACACCACATTCTGCCAATTTGATTCATTTTTTCCACGGCAATCAGCAGCAAAACCGGAAACAATTATGGTTAACCTGACACATTGCACAAAAAACATGTTCGATTTTCTATTTTTCCACATTATCCACAATCTATAATCCGCTTTTCCCCCATTTTTGTCCCCACCGTTTCATCCCATAAATATGGAAAAAAACAGTTATACACCAAGTTATCCACATTATCCACAGTAATTCCCCACATATTCCCATATTTCCCGAGAAGTTTCAAAAGTACCTGATTTTTGTATACTTCTCATAAAATTTCATTTTTCGACGGAAAATTCCATTTTTCCCTTGACTTTTTTCAAGGTGCATTAATAGTTTTCCAATAAATTGAGAAAATATAAGTAGAGCCATTTCACAAAAAATTCACATCTATTATCTAAAAACTTTACAATCATATTGAATTATTCACAAAAATGTGCTATACTATGACCATCTCAAGAAAAAGGAGCTGATGACTTATGAATTTTATCATTACAGGAAGAAATATTGAAGTTACATCAGGGTTACGGGAAGCGGTTGAAGACAAGCTAGGAAAATTGGATCGTTTCTTTGCTCCTGCTACAGAAGCTACAGTAAGACTCAGCGTTCAAAAAGAAATTCAGAAAATTGAAGTTACTATTCCAGTGAAAGGACATATTATAAGGGCAGAGGAATCCAGCACAGACATGTACGTATCCATTGATCTTGTGGAAGAAATCCTTGAGCGACAATTAAAAAAATATAAGAACAAGCTGATTGACAAAAAACAGAATGTACTTTCTTTCTCTCAGGCGTTTATTGAAGACGAGAATGCCGGCGAGGATCAGATAGAAATTGTAAAATCAAAGAAGTTTGCAATCAAACCTATGGATGCAGAGGAAGCTTGTGTACAGATGGAACTTCTTGGACATAGCTTTTACGTATTCTTAAATGCCGATTCAGACGAAGTTAATGTAGTATATAAAAGAAAAGGTGGTTCCTTCGGACTCATTGAACCAGAATTCGAATAAGAACAATAGAAAGCAGCCAGGCAAAACGCCTGGCTGTTTTTTAGTTTACCTGAAGTCTTGTTAAATAACGTTCCACGCTTGTGATGGCATTGGCTCCATCCGATACAGCGGTGGAAATCTGTCTTAACTGCTTCGTACGTACATCTCCTACAGCAAAAATTCCAGGTACGTTGGTCTCACAATCTTCTCCTGCTTTGATGTATCCATGATCCATCTCCACCAAATTATTAAAGGCTTCACTTTGAGGATTGATTCCTACTGCAATAAATACTCCGTCAACAGCAAGCTTTCTGGTTTCTTCACTATCCGCATTCTTTAAAGTCAAGGATTCTACCTGATCTCCACCCTCGATCTCTTCTACAACCGTATCCCAAATGATTTCCACATTCTCCTGGTTGAAAAGCTGGGTCTGGAGTGTCTTTGCTCCTCTTAACTGGTTTCTCCTATGAATTAAGTATACTTTCTTACACATTCTTGCTAAGAAAATGGCATCTTCAATTGCCACGTCTCCTCCACCTACAACGGCGGCCACCTTATTACGGAAAAAGGCTCCATCACAGGTTGCGCAGTAAGACACGCCCATGCCAGTAAGCTCATTCTCTCCGATGACGCTTAGTTTCCGATACTGCGCTCCGGTTGCTATAATGACAGCTTTTGTTACATAAGTTCTCTCTTCTCCCACTACAGTAAACTGACCTTCCCCGGCTTCGATTCTAAGAATCTCGTCGTTGGAGAATTCTGCTCCCAGCTTTTCCGCATGTTCCCTAAACTTCATGCCAAGATCATATCCGTTAATGCCTGGAAGTCCAGGATAATTGTCTACTTCATAGGTATTAAGTATCTGGCCTCCGCTGGCCATTTCTTTTTCAATTACTATCATTTTAAATTCTGCTCTTTTTCCGTATACGGCGGCAGTAAGTCCTGCTGGCCCTGAGCCAACAATTACTACGTCATAAATGTCATTCATATTTATCTACCTGCTTTCTTGTTTCAATCTGAAATAACTTTATCTGTTCTCATTATATCTTACAAACTAGGAAGTATGCAATGTCTGATATAAGAGAAAAATGTAATGTATTAAGAAGCCTTTTTGACAATGTTGCATTGCCTCTGTCAATTTGGTAAAATATCCCTATCATTAATGAAAGAAGGAGGAATATTCATGTCCAGAAAAACGGTATTGATTACAGGCGCTTCCCGTGGAATCGGCAAGGCCATTGCTGTAAAATTTGCAAAAAAGGGATACAATGTAGCCATTAACTGCCTGCGCAACGAGGATCAGTTGCTACAAACAAAAAAGGAATTGGAATCCTATCAGATCTCCTGCCTTTCTTATTTAGGAGACATGGGTGATCTAAACCAGTGCCAGGAATTCTATGACCGAATACGAAAACAGTTTGGCTCTCCGGATATTCTGGTAAATAATGCTGGCATCTCCTACATCGGTCTTCTCCAGGATATGAGTACCGAGGCCTGGGACCGGATCATACGCACCAACTTAACTTCTACCTTTAACTGCTCAAAGCTTGCTATCCCTGGTATGGTGGAGAAAAAATCCGGGAAGATCATTAATATCTCTTCCGTATGGGGCGTTGCGGGCGCTTCCTGCGAAGTTGCCTATTCCGCCACAAAAGGGGGAATTAATGCTTTTACCAAAGCTCTAGCAAAAGAGCTTGCGCCCAGTAACATTCAGGTCAATGCTATCGCCTGCGGTGCCATTGATACGGAAATGAACCGCTTTTTAGAAGAAGACGAGTTAATTGCCCTTACAGAGGAAATTCCAACTGGCAGGCTTGGGAAAGCGGAAGAGGTTGCTGATCTGGTGTATCACCTTGGCTATAAAAATGCTTATCTGACAGGACAGATTATCGGTCTTGATGGGGGCTGGATATAAACCGACCATATTATATGTCGGTATGCCTTTATATTGTATCCAATGAAAGGCCTGCCGGCAGAATATCCCTTACGAATCTTGGAGTATACGAGTTTCCGTCATAGTGTTAAATTAACTTATTTCATTTATAATATACTCCTCTGCCACAATAACCTGAAAGGTCATAAATAATAGCCCTTTATTAAATCATATGTTGAAGTTCAACTGCTGGTACATGAAGTTAGTAATTACCAAAATACAATTTTATAAAATTAAACATTACACAATCATTATATGGCACATCTAGGATATTGTCAATATTCCTACCCTTAAATATCTAAGAAGTAATCTTTCTTGTCCTCCCTATGTAGAATCCATCTCTTATTATAATATTTTCTCCCTATAACTAAAAAAACGCCCGGAAAAAGAATTTCTTCTTCCGAGCGCTCTGCTTTTCTTATACTTCTGGCTTTTCAACCTCAACAACTGCTGATTTCTGCATAGGAATTCTACAGTTTTTATTATTACCAAATTCAACAATAACTGTATCTTCTGTCATATCAATGATCACACCATAAAATCCGCTGGTTGTAAGAACGCTATCGCCTACTGCGATATTAGAAAGCATCTCCTGCTGTCTCTTCTTTTCTTTCTTCTGTGGTCTGATTGCAATAAAATACATAAAGCCAAAGATTACTGCGATATAAAGAACCCAGAAACCCATGCCCATACTTCCGCCTGTTGCTAATAACATAACCAATTCCTCCTTATATACGATCCGCTAAATTCCTGCGGTATCTTGTCCTGCTTTTAGGATTGACCTTCTGCCATTTTGGCAAGTTTTCTTTCCTTATATTCCCCATAACACTGATTGTCAATCGCGTCACGAATCTCTTCCATCATTGTATTATAAAAATACAAATTATGCAAGACACTTAATCTCATACCCAGCATTTCTTTTGCCTTTAAAAGATGCCTGATATAGGCTCTGCTATAGGACTTACAAGCTGGACACTGACAGCCTTCCTCAATCGGTCTGCGATCTAGTTCAAATTTGCTGTTGAACAGATTTAATTTTCCATAGTTGGTGTAGACATGTCCATGACGTCCATTTCTGGAAGGATAAACGCAATCAAAGAAATCTACGCCCCGTTCAACCGACTCTAAAATATTAGCCGGTGTTCCCACTCCCATGAGATAGATAGGCTTGTTTTCAGGAAGATAGGGAACCGTCTCTTCTAAGATACGGTACATCTCAAAATGACTTTCCCCTACGGCAAGTCCCCCAAGAGCATATCCATCTAAGTCCATAGCGGATATGGTCTTTGCATGAGCGATACGAATATCTTCGTAGGTTCCACCCTGATTGATGCCAAATAAAAGCTGCTCTTTGTTGAGTGTCTCTGGAAGAGAATTCAGTCTTGCCATCTCGATGCGACTGCGGTCCAGCCATCTGGTGGTGCGGTCCACACTATCTTGCATATACTTTCTAGTCGCAGGGTGAGGAGGACATTCATCAAAAGCCATGGCAATGGTTGAACCAAGGTTTGACTGAATCTGCATACTCTCCTCCGGTCCCATAAAGATCTTATGTCCATCAATATGAGACTGAAAGTAAACGCCTTCTTCTTTAATCTTTCTTAATCCGGTTAAGGAAAACACCTGGAAGCCACCTGAATCCGTAAGGATAGGGCGGTCCCAGTTCATAAACTCATGCAGACCACCAAACTCTCTTATCACTTTATCACCGGTACGTACGTGAAGATGGTAGGTGTTAGATAATTGCACCTGGGTCTTAATGTCCCGTAAATCATCCGTGGAAACTGCGCCCTTAATGGCTGCTACGGTTCCTACGTTCATGAATACAGGGGTCTGTATGGTTCCATGGACTGTGGTAAGCTCTGCCCGTTTCGCCCTGCCATCCTTTTTTATAATCTTATAATTCATCGATTGTCCCTTACTTTTGTTCCTTGTTTTTAGTTACATGGCGGTAAGTTCTAAGGTTTAATCCTCTGCCAATGCAGCCTTGATCATGATGGAACATTCCACCCGTTTCTTTTCCATCTCACAACCGATATCGTATGCATCTGTGATATTTCCATGGAAGTTATAGGAATTGGCTGCGCAGCCGCCGCTGCAGTAAAATCTTGCAAAGCAATCTTTGCATTTATCTTTTGCATATACGTTGCAAAGTTTAAATTCATCACGGATGGATGTATTAAGCAATCCATCATCTACATTTCCAAGAAGGTATTCTTCCTGGCCTACGAACTGGTGGCAGGGATAAAAATCGCCCCATGGAGTGACTGCAAGATATTCAGTTCCTGAACCGCATCCAGAAAGTCGCTTTGCCACACATGGGCCTTGCTGCAGATCAATGTTAAAATGGAAGAAATTAAAGCCATTTCCTTCTTTATGACGTTTGATGTATTCCACTGCAAGGTTATCGTACTCTTCAATGATTTGAGGAATGTCTTCTTCACGGATGGCGTAATACTCATCTGCCTGAGCTACTACTGGTTCAATGGACATGCTCTTAAAGCCAAGGTCTGCAAATTCCAAAACATCTTTTGCAAAATCCATGTTCTCTCTGGTAAAGGTACCTCTGATATAATAATCCTTGTTTTCTCTAAGCTCTGCAAACTTCTGGAACTTTGGCACGATTAATTCGTAGCTTCCTTTTCCATTGCGGAATGGACGCATCCGGTCATTGACTTCCTTACGTCCGTCAAGACTTAATACCACATTGCTCATTTCCCGGTTGCAAAATTCCATGATCTCGTCATTTAAAAGGACACCGTTGGTTGTCATGGTAAAACGGAAGTTCTTATTATATTCTTTCTCTTTTGAGCGTCCGTATTCAACAAGTTGCTTTACAACTTCCCAGTTCATAAGAGGTTCGCCACCAAAGAAGTCTATTTCCAGGTTTCTTCGGTTGCCGGAATTGACAAGAAGGTAATCAAGAGCCTTCTTACCAACCTCAAAAGACATGAGAGCACGACGGCCGTGATACTCGCCTTCTTCTGCAAAGCAATACTGACATGCCAGGTTGCAATCATGAGCAATATGTAAACAGAGCGCCTTTACTACGGTCTTTCTCTTTTTAAAATCCACCACATAATCATGGTATACATCTTTTGAAAATAATTCGCCCGCATCAATGAGATACTGGATTTCTTCCAATGCCTCTGAAATTTCTGTTTCTGGATAAGTATCTTTTAAACGGCTTACTACTTCAGCCTCTACTTCACTTGAAAGCTTCTCTGGCTTTTCCATATCAGGAATGAATCCCTTAGCCGCGGAAACTGCGTCATACATTATAGCATCTACGGAATGAACGGCTCCGCTGTTGACATCCAATATAATATGGAAGCCATTATTAATATATTGATGAATCACTTGTATTCTCCTAACTTTACAAAAAGGTTGACCCTTGGATTAACGATTCCCAGACAAGCGAAGGAACCCCTACTGTCTTAAGACCGTAGGGGCATTAGCTTCTCTGCCTTATGGCTGTTCTATACAGTTTTAATTAGCGGTTGGTGTTCTCACAGCTCTGGTTTCCTACTGTACAGGATGTCTTGCAAGCAGACTGACAAGATGTCTGGCACTCGCCACAGCCGCCTTTTTTCATAGATTCTTTTAATGTACTGGAACTTAATGTTTTAACGTGCTTCATAAACTTACACCTCCTGTATTCACATAATTCCTTGCGATTATACCACATGTTATTTACCAGTGCAAGATGAATCGGCCTCGTAAAATGGGGGAGGATTGCTAGAAATAGGCCAAACTCATAGAATATCCTACATGCCAGAGGAATATACTAAACCATAAGACAAGATGTGAGGAGTAACTCAATGGAAAAATCAAAGCTTCAGGTCACACTTAGAAATCTACTCATCACTTACATACTGACCGGTATCCTGCTTGTTGTCCTAGCCTTGGCACTTTATAAATTCCAATTAAAGGAAGGCCAGATTCGCCTGGGAGTCAATGCGGTTTACATCATCACCTGTTTATTTGGTGGAATATTGATGGGGAAAAGTATCCGGCAGAGAAGATTCTTTTGGGGACTTTTGCTGGGACTGCTTTATTTCGTAGTTTTGCTCGCAGTTTCATTTTTGATGAACAAAGGAATTAATGGATCTATGAATCAGATCCTGACTACCATGGCTATCTGCGCAGCAAGTGGAACTGCGGGAGGAATGCTAAGTTAAGGATTAGGGAAAGTAGCCAATAAAAAATGCGTCTGGACCTAGCAATATTTGCTGGTTCCAGACGCGTTTTTTATTTATGAATTCCAATCCTTAATTGCTGTGGCTCATAATTATGGAAACTCTTCTCTAGCGATCACGTATGGTACGAATCAGTTCTACAATCAAATAAATGGCTGCACCTAGAAAAATGAAGATATCTCCCAGATTAAATACCACCTTTTTCAGCTTTCCAAATTGCAGACTAAAATAATCTACTACATAATGGCGGAACAATCTGTCGTATAAATTACTTACAGCACCTCCAAGTACTATGGCTAGGGCAAATTTGTCTGCAATTCTTCCTTTTGTTTTTAAAAGTCCACCTAGCATTCCTCCAATAAAGGTTGCTACTATAAGTGGAATCATCTGAACCACCTCGGGGCGATCTTTTAAGAAACCAAAAGAAAATCCCGGATTGTGATTTTTATACAGAAGGATTTTACCGTTGGTCCCTTTTAATTCTTTGGGGAACTGACTTTCCTCCTGTTCTTCTATGGAACTTTTTATGAAAAGGTCCACTGCTGCCAATAATACGATGACACCAATAAATATCATGACAAACACTCCTTCCGCCTTTATTATCTCCAACTCGCTGGACTTTTTATCCCTTGAATTGAATCTTACCCTTATACTTAACTTCTCATCTCTATAAATGGTCCACCCTTTTTATCCAGATAAGCTCTTGTAATAACGACAGAGCCGATACTTGGATCTTTGGGAATCTCATACATAATATCTAGCATAAAGTTCTCAATAATCGCGCGCAGTGCTCTTGCACCCGTCTTCTTCTTTAAGGCTTCCTCAGCAATCCACTCCAGAGACTCCTCTTCAAAAGAAAGTTGTACCTCGTCCAATTCCAAAAGCTTTTTGTACTGTTTTAATATGGCATTCCTAGGTTCCTTTAAAACACGAATCAACAACTCCTTGTTAAGAGATTCAAGAGTTACGCTTATGGGAAGGCGGCCTAAGAATTCTGGTATCATGCCGAACTTTCTTAAATCCTCATTGGTTACCTGGAATAAGATATTGGAATCCTTTTCGTATTGATCCTTTAACTCTGCGGAAAATCCAATGGAGGACTTTTCTTTTAATCGCTCTTTGATAATATCCTCAAGATCTGCAAATGCACCTCCGCAGATAAAGAGTATATTATCGGTCCGAACTGAAGTCATAGGAGTAAGTGCATTTTTCTGGTTAGAACCCACTGGAACCTCAACCGTGCTTCCCTCTAAAAGCTTAAGTAGCTCCTGCTGAACGGATTCTCCGCTGACATCACGGCTGCTGGTATTTTTTTTCTTCGCAATCTTATCAATCTCATCAATAAAAATAATTCCCCGCTCTGCCTTATCCACATCATTATCGGCTGCGGAAAGAAGCTTTGATACCACACTCTCTATATCATCGCCTATGTAGCCGGCTTCGGTTAAGGAGGTGGCATCGGCTATGGCCAGGGGAACATCTAAGAGCTTTGCAAGGGTTTTAACCAGATACGTCTTTCCGCTGCCAGTAGGACCAATCATTAAGATATTGGACTTCTCAATCTGTACATTGCCTTCCTCATCTATGATTCCCTTGTCTGCCAGATAAACTCTTTTATAATGATTATACACAGCCACAGAAATGACTTTCTTTGCCTGTTCCTGCCCAATGACATAATCATCAAGCTTCTGACGAATTACATGAGGCGCAGGGATATCCTTTAAGCTCATCTCTGGTTTTGATTCTTTATCGGAACGCTTTTTGATTTTCTGCTTCTTTGGTATATCAAAATCTTGACTGTTTAGCTTGCCAAGATCATTTAAATTCAAATTCATATATGGCATGTTGGGAATCTTACTTAGATCTAATCCACCCTGGGTCACAGAATCAAAGGCCTTTTGCATACAATCATGGCATAGATTCATGGAACCAGGCATAGCGATCATGGTTCCTGTTACACTTTCTGGTCTTCGACAGACGTAACAGATCTTTTCATATTCATCCTGATCATTCTTCGCATCTTCTCCATCAGAGCCATGGACATTGGTGTCTTCCATCTTCTCCTCCAGCATATCTTTATCGTTCAATCTATGTTCTCCTTCTATTTGTAATTATATACTCTCCACTAGATTATTATAAAGCATTTAAAACACTCCTACAAGTGCGGACAAGGAATTTAGATTTTTTTAATGAATGGTTGTGAAACGGTTTATATATGAAAATACCCCTATATAGGACATTTATAGTTCAACGTCCTATATAGGGGTATGATTAAAAAAACTATGGTTTATCTTAGCTTTGTGGCTGAGTCTCTGCAGGACGTGATCCAAGAGTGATATTTACACTTCTCTCTACATACTTTCCATTCTCAAGGGACTGAACCGTAACGGCCACAGTACTTCCGCCCTTGTAATATTTCAGCATATTGGTAAGATCGTCGTATGTCTTAATGGACTGACCATCAAATTTTGTAATAATATCTTTTTCCCGTATGTCAGACTTGCTGGCAGCGCCGCCTTCTACAATTTTGTAAATGAATACACCCTGAGGCATACCAAGTTGCTGACTGGTGGTTGCATCAATGTTCTTACACTGAATCCCTAAATATCCCTGATCTGCAGCAGTAACCTGACTTCTGGTTGTTTTTGTCATCAGATTGTCAATAATGGTCTGAGCTTTTGAAATAGGAATTGCATATCCCATTCCTTCTACTTCAGTAGAGGAATATTTGGCAGAGTTGATTCCAATGACCTCTCCCTGCATATTTAAAAGTGCGCCTCCGCTGTTACCTGGGTTGATGGCAGCATCGGTCTGGAGAAGATTCCGGTTTGTTCCATCTTCTGTCTGAACGGAACGGTCAAGGGCACTGATATAACCTACTGTTACGGACTGACCATAGCCAAGTGCATTTCCTATGGTAACGACTCCCTGGCCTACCTTTATGTTATCTGAATTGCCAAGAGATGCCATAGCAATTTTAGATAAGGTTTCAGCAGAAATATTCTTAAGTGGAACTGCAATCACTGCCAAATCTGATTCTGCATCCGTTCCCTTAATGGCTGCATCCACTGGCTGCTGGTCAATGAACGTTACCTTTAATGCTTCTGCTCCCTGTACCACATGGTTGTTGGTGACTATTAAAAGCTCATCGTCATTCTTTCCTACGATGATACCGGAGCCACTTCCTTCTCCTTCTCGTTGCATGGAACCGTACCAGGTCTGGCTCTCATAAACAACCTTACTGGTGATGGCTACGACAGACGGCATTGCTTTATCTACAATCCCTGATACATCATTGGTAGCAACGGTCATATTGGAAGCGTTGGTTGCCGGTACCGTTCCGGGAGAGGATACTGTTTCTGCTTTGCTAATATCAACGGATCTACTATTGCTATAAGCTCCTGCTGCCCAGTTGATTCCTACCATAGTACTTCCTGCAACAACACCAAACACAAGAGCACTGCTGATAAGAGCTGCTGCTTTTTTTCCAAAACCACGTTTTTTACGAGGCTTGGGATCTCTTTCAAAAGAAGTCTGATCCGCTGTTCTTTGGAACTGTTGTTCCTGATAATAGGGAACGTTCTGGCTGATCTGTGACTGCTGAAACTCTGGTTCTGGTTCTGGTTTCACTTCTGGTTCTGGGTCCCTCATTATAAAATCAGTTGTTGTGGATTCTTCGTTTCTATGATCCTCAGGATTTAATTTACCTGTATCTTCGTTTTCATTAAACATAAAATCTATCTCCTTTCACCTATATTTGTTATCGCTTTGATAATCACAGTTTATCAATGAAATGTGACCAATTTGTGATAAAAATATAGTTTATATGTGAAATGAGATAGATTTTTTAATTTTATTAATTAGACGGTGGTGCCGGTACTACAGGTGCTTCTGTATTTACCCCGCCTGGACTATTGTCTGATTGGGTTGGAGCCACATCTCCAGGGCCAGTTGTATTGGACTTCGTTGTTTCTGCCGTCGTATTCTGAGAAGCAGATGTAGTCTCTTTGCCTCCAGGACCATTAGAAGCCGCGGTGGTTTCTGTATGACCGCTTGATTGAGTCGGTCTTGTCTCTCCTGGTTTTGTTGTACCAGATGAGGATTCCTGGTTCTTCGTCTCTCCTGGCTTTGTTTCCTTCGTCTCTCCGGCACTGGTACCAGCGGTTGGGCCATTCTTAATTGGCTTGCCATTGGCATCAGTTTCATAAACGGTGCTTTCATGGACTGAGGATTCCAATGCTTCTGTCGTCTTTACTTCTTTGGTTTCATCCAAATCCTTTTTGGGCTTACCTTTATTTGGTTTTGAAGAATCGTCCACATACGTTCCGTCTTTATACATACCGGAATCTGCCGCAATTTTGGCACTAATCTTCTTTACCATATCAGACGGTTCGTAATTCTCTTTATCAAAAAGAAGTTTATGAAGCTCTGAAACATTGGTAACCAGGGTCTGAGGAATGACACTATCCCCCTTCTTTCCCATCTTCATATCGCCTCGGGTAAAGGGGAATCCACCAGTCTCTCCAATGTGAAATTTTCCAATGTCTAATAAAAGCTCTGTAAAATCACTAAATGTTAAGTTCGTTCCTACCTGTTCCACTTCCATTAAGAGAATTCGGTTTAATAATCCTAAGTCTGCCTTTTTAGCTTTCTCAAACGATTTTTGAATGACAAGACGCTGACGTTCTGTTCTTTGAAAATCAGTATCCATCTTTCTTAGTCTTGCATAGGCTACTGCCTGGACACCATCTAAGTGATTTAAGCCTGCTGACTTTAAATGAACCGAAGGAACATCGGTTTTTTTCACGGTTTCCGTTATAAAGCCATTGATATACTTAAATTCTGCCTTGGTGATATCTATATCAACGCCTCCCAGCATATTAATGCCGTCGGCAACTGACTTCCAGTTAAAGGTAACGTATTCTGAAATATCCAAATCAAGGTTTTTATTCAGGGCTGCCAGGGCTTGGGAGGCTCCTCCGTTGGCGTAGGCGGCATTAATTTTATTATAAGTAGTGCCTTCGTTGATATTTAGATATGTATCACGATATACGGATGCAAGTCTTATCTCTCCTGTATCACGGTTAATGTTGCATATCATAATAACGTCAGCATTGGTACCCTTGTTGACATTGCCGTCACGGCTATCCACACCAAAGATTGCAATGGTACGGAAACCGGTCATGTGCTTTTTCTGTGCATCAGACATCTCTTCGTTACGAACCTGGTTCTCATCAAAGTTATCTGGACGCTGCATGGACCCCATAATCCTAGCCACATAAGCATAGGAGAAAATAAGGGCCAGGGTGAAAATCTCTGCAACCGCCATAATAATGATCCTTTTAACTTTTCCCTTCTTGCCGTTTGAAGCTGCTGCACGGCTAGAAGGAGAAGGTTTCTCCTGGCGGGGAGCACGAGACTGTTGTCTGGTATCTCCATCTCCGATTACAACCTGACCTCGTGACGATGGCTGGCCGTTTCCCTTTGCATTCCCTGATGTTTGACTCTGACGGGATGCGGTCTGACCGGTGGAACCGGCCTTTGATGATGACGGTGCCCGGCGCACTGGCTGGCTGCCTCCGTTATCCCTGCTATTTGTATGATTTGCACCGCTGCTTTTGCGGTCTTCAAAATCTTCGTAATCGTCATCCAGATAATAATCTCCATCGGACGGATCTGGTTTTGAATCATAGCCGCGTCTCACCCTTTTCTTAGTCTCACGGTTTAACTCATCATCAAATTCATTTTTCATTTATTTAACCTCATCCTAATCGTGTCGTATCCTATATCAGTACGCATTTTTATTAATAAACCCTTTAAACATAGTCAAAAACAAAATTTTAAAATCGTATCCAAGGGTCCAGTTTTCAATATAATATAAATCATGCTCAATTCTTTTTGTAATGGAAGTATCTCCCCTTAATCCATTGACCTGAGCCCAACCGGTAATCCCGGGGCGTACCTGGTGCTTTATCATATATCTGGGTATCTCTTCTTTAAACTTTTCAACAAACAAAGGTCTTTCAGGCCTTGGGCCCACAAGACTCATATCTCCCCAAAGAACATTAAAAAACTGGGGCATCTCATCAATGCTTGTCTTTCGTATAAACCGCCCAATAGGAGTCACCCTAGCATCATGAGGAGTGGTCCACTTGGCCTTTTCCTCCGATGGAGCTTGTACCACCATAGAACGGAACTTATACATGGGAAACGTCCGGTTGTGTAGACCCACTCGTTCCTGCTTATAAATCAGCGGTCCCGGAGCCGTAAGTTTGATTAATGCTGCTGTCAAAAGCATAACTGGGGAAAACAGCAATAGTGCAACAGATGCACCTACGATATCCACCGCTCTCTTTACCAGTGCATTGACCGGATCCGTAAGTGGAACCCTTCGAATATTGACCACTGGAAGCCCCTGTAAGTCCTCTATAAAAGGTCTTGTGGGGATCATATTGTTATAATCTGGTATGAATTTTGTATGGACTCCTGATTTTTCACAGGAAGCCACGATCTTTTCTAAGTTTGCATATTCGTTGATACTTAAGGTAATGGCGATCTCGTCCAAAGAGTTTAAGGCAAGAATTTCATCCAAATCCTTAATTTTTCCTATGACATTCACGCCTTTATATCCGCTACCCCATTCTTTTTCATTGTCTAAAATGCCTTTGACCTGATATCCCCATTCTGGGTTTAAACGTACCCGGTCAATAAACCCTTCTGACGCACGGCTGTAACCAATTAAAAGAATGTGCTTCTGGTTGTATCCCTTAGATCGCATGGATGATAACATGCAGCGAATTAAATTTCTCTCTGCTGTCTCCAAAATTATGTTGATAGCAAAGAAATAAAATACCATTCTGGTAGAAAATTCACCAAAAAATGGATTTTTCTTAATCAGAAACAGGATTAATATAAATATGAGCACTCCTAATACGTTTGCCTTAAAAATATTAGAAAATTCATATCGTCTCTCTTGGACTCGTTTCGGTGCATAGAGCTGAAAGAAGCCATAAAGAAGCAGATAGATAGGCAAAACAAAAATAAGAGCTGAAAAAATGTACTGTGGTGCCAGGACATTTTTATCTGGGCTGAACAACCGATTGCCCAGTAAAAGAAAGAGCCAGGCAAAACAATAGGAAAGGATGATGACCAGTCCATCCAGTACTACATGAAATCCATTAAATTTTTTCTGATTATCCTTTATCATAGCAGCAAACCTTCCAATCGTGCATTGCACCATACTTCTCCATGATAATTTCCCGTTTATTATACATGATATGTTCTTATAGTGCTATAAATAATTTCTTAATAAGACCTGTCAATTTTTAGTTTTCTTCGTAAAAATTCCCAAACATACAGGAATGTGCCAAAAATCAACTCCCCTTCAATCTTTACATAGTTTAAAAACCGTGACGTTTGAAACTTGACCTTTTTCGTTGTATGGGCTGTTTTAAGGCCTTCTTTTAACCCTTCCAAATAGTCAGATTCAAATCCGATTTTCTTGAAAAACATGTATTTTACTAGTATTCCCAAAATAATAGGAAAAAGATTTAAAAGCAGTTGAAATAACGGCATATTCTTATAATTTAAGTAAATATTATTTCTGGCGGCCAGTTTTACCTTAAAGGAATTGTACTTGGAACCACTGGTGCCACTACCAACATGGTAAACCACTGCATCTGGACAATAAACGTTGTCATAGCCATGGATTTTTGCCCGGTATCCTACGTCAATGTCTTCCAAGTAGGCAAAATGAGCTTCATCAAATCCACCGATTTCATCAAATACCTCTCTTCGGTAGATGGCAGCTCCCGCGCAGGCAGCAAACACATTCCGTGGCTTTTTATATCCCTTACTACTTTGCCCAACCCCTCTTTGGTAAGCCCAGCCAAGAACGCTGTACATATCTCCTGCATCATCCATAAGTTCTTTATGGTATAGCTGAATCATCTTGCTGCTTGCAGAAAAAATATGCTTGGAGCTGTCCATGGTGCGTACCAGTTCCAAAACATAATCTGGCTCTGGTTCCGTATCATTGTTAAGTAAAATAACGTAGGGAGTAGTCGCCTTCTGGATTCCCACATTGACGGCGCCAGAAAACCCAGTGTTCTCTTTCAGAAAAACAGAAGGAATGTTATGTTCCTTTAGCCACTCCACACTGCCGTCTGTGGAACCATTATCCACCACAAGGAGCTCAAAGTTTTTATCACTTTGAGTCTCCAGTGCTTTCATACAAGGTTCCATAAATTTAAGTCCATTATAGTTAGGAATAATGATGGTTACTTTTTTCAACATCTCATACCTCAAGTTTATAGGGTTCTCCGATTTTTTCCTTTCGTAGGTCACGAAGGGCAAAATTGGATTTGCGCAAGGTTAGATTGGGATTATAGTATGGATCTCCGTTTCTGAGAATATCCGGCCATTTTTCAGAAAACTTCTGAATCTCACGGTTGAAACGAGCCACCTTTTCCGGTGTGTCCTCAAGTCCTCTTGATTTAGATTCATAATGATAGAATGAGGCGTAAGGGGCATAAACCACTAACTTTCCTAAGGAACGTACCTTCATACAATAATCAATGTCGTTAAAGGCAATCGCCAAATCCTCGGAAAAGCCTCCTGCCTGATCAAACGCGGAACGCTTGCTCATCATACAGGCAGCCGTTACTGCGCTGTAATTTCTGGCGCACATGACTTGGTTGAAATAACTGCTTTCTGACTTATGAAGACCGATAAAGGTATGACCGGCAATTCCTCCAAAGCCTACAACTACGCCTGCATGCTGAATGGTCTCATCGGAATAGAGAAGCTTTACTCCAACGATTCCCACATCATCTCTTTGACAGAACCCAAGCATCTCTGTAACACTGTCTGGATTTATAATCTCTGTATCATTGTTTAAGAAGAGAAGGTATTCTCCTTTTGCAAAGGTAACGCCAAAGTTATTAATGGCAGAATAATTAAACTCTTTCTCCCACTTCACTACACGAACAAAGTCAAACTCCTTTTGAATCTTTTCGTAATATTCAAAGGTAGCTTCCTCTGTACTGTTATTCTCCACAACAATAAATTCCAGGTTTTTATAAGTTGACTTTTCAATGATAGAACGCATGCAAAGATCCAGATCCTGAGAATGATCCTTATTGGGGATAATAACAGAAACCAGTGGCTCTCCCGTGATTTCAAAGGTGGAATGATAGATTCCGTAATCGATTCCTTTTTCTACGGATAACGCTTTTACCCCAATCCGGTCGTAATGAGCTTTCACAGCTCTTGCACCAGCATCAAAGGCGTACAGCTTGCTTTCCGGATTGCTGGCTGTTGAGTTTTGGTGACATCTCCAGTGGTAAAGAGCCTTTGGTACGTGATGGATTTTTCTTGCCTTTTCGGTACAGCGCAATATGAAGTCATAATCTTGTGCACCATCGTATTCTTCCCGGAATCCACCCACTTCTAACAAAAGCTCATGGTTTACCACAAACAAATGGCAGATATAATTGACGCTGTTTAAAAGGTCTGGATTAAAATCCGGCTTAAAGTGAGGTTCAAATAATTCTCCACCGTCTATATCAAGCTTATCTTCATCGGTATATACCACATCTATCTCAGGATCGGAATTAATGGCTTTTACGCATTCATACAAAGCATCTGGAGCCAGGGTATCATCGTGATCCGCTAATACAATGAAATCTCCAGTCGCCATCTCAATGGCGGCATTGGTATTTCCTGCTATTCCTTTATTCTCTCCAATAATTACATAGCGGATTCTTTCATCCTTTAAGGCATAGCGCTTTAACACTCGTTCTGCACTTTCTCCTCTTGGACTTCCGTCCGCGATGCACACTTCCCAGTTTCCATAGGTCTGGGCCAACAGAGAATCAAGCATAGCAGCCATAAAACGCTCTGGTGTCTTAAAGGCAGGTATTACCACAGACATCTTTGGCTTGTAATCAAAGACTTCTTTTCTCTGGTTTTCCAGTTCTTCTTCCGTGGGTTTAGTCAGTTCGTACCACTCTGGATAATCGTAATCGCTGTCAATCCCCTGAAGCTTGTGTCTGGATTTAATTAGAAATGCCTTCAACCCATTTTCCTTTAAAAAGTCAGCCGCAGACTGTAAGGTCTGTACATTCATCATGCCTTTTAGCTTCATCGTCTTTTTATGAGCGGAGCTGTTCTGCTTTTCGATGCTCTGGGCGTTAAGTTTTACTTTTACGCTTTTTCCCTCGCATTCGATTACTAGAAAACGATCCTCATTGTCTTCCCTGTTATAAGGGATTCTGATATCAAAGCCAAGATCCTTTTCTGTCACTTCCTTAAAATAAATCTGGCTTACATCATCTCTGCGGACCGGAACATACTTAAATTCCACCTCTTTTTCCTGACCATCAAGTACCTTTACGGAAACTTTAGAACCAGGAGTTTTTCCGATTACCCATCCGTTTAACACAATGGAATTTTCACGGATACGTGCTACATCTATCTTATATTTCATCTCTGTTACCATCCTCCATGGAGGCTGCTGTCAAAAGCATATCCTCCTCCGGGCCATATTCTTTTCCGGATGTAAAATTAATTCGCTCTTCTTCTATGACAAGAGGGCGTTTCATGATGCGGGCATTGATGGAAAGAATGTATTCTCCCACCATACCGATAAAAAAGATCTGTACGGATCCAAGAAAACACATGCCGATCAAAAGGGGAGCCATACCAGCAGGGAAACGATCCCAATACATCAGCTTCATGATGAGATAAATCAAAGCCACCAACATACTTGCAAAGGAACAGACGCTTCCAAAGATGGTAGCAATTCGAAGTCCTACCTTTGTATAGGATGTAATGCTTAACATGGCAGCATCATAAAGCCGATAAAAGTTATTGCTGGTGATTCCAGCTCGTCTCTTTGGCTGTTCGTATGGGACCTCTTTACGCCTGAAGCCAAGTTCTGCCACAATTCCCCTAAGAAACGGAGTAGGGTCGTCAAGCTCTCTTAATACTTTGATGAATTTTGCGTCATAAAGACCAAACCCGGTAAAATGCTCAATCTGTTCCACATCAGAAAGCTTTTTGATGAATTTATAATAACAGCTTCTAAGCCAGTACATGATCTTGTTTTCTTTACTGGATTTCTTAATTCCAATGACAATCTTATAGCCATTCTCCCATTCCTTTACATAACTTGGGATCATCTCCACTGGGTCCTGAAAATCTGCCGCCATTAAAATGGTGGCATCTCCGGTTGACTGGAGCATGGCGTAATAGGGAGAATTGAACTGACCAAAGTTCTTGGCATTGAAAATACCTTTCACTCCTGGGTCAGCCGCGCATAGTCTTCTAACAATCTCTCTTGTCCTGTCCTTGGAATCATTGTCTATATATATAATTTCATAACGATAATCCGGCAATTCCTTAAGGAAGGTACCAGATATTGCCTGATATAAGGCTTCCACATTTTCTTCTTCATTGTAGCAGGGAACTACGATGCTAATTGTTTTCATACGTTCACTTCCAATCTATCTGAACCATTGCTTTAATCAAATCCCGAGGTTTTTCCTTCATCATACGAAGCGCTGTTTCTACTTCATCAAGGCCGTAAAGCTTGTGGGTCACCAGTTTCTCCGGATTAATTCTTCCATACTGGATCATCTTTAAGAGTCGCTCTATGCGGTTTCTTCCACCCTTTGCAAGCTCGGTATGAATGGTTTTTCCAGCCATTCCACGACCACCAGAAAATTTAGGAAAGGCAAGGCTTCCGGTTCCGCCGTAATAATTCACATTGGAAATAGTCCCGATGCCGTATCTTGCCATATCAACCGCCTGGGAAAAGACTTCATCCCCGCCTCCACAAAGAATCACACCATCGGCTCCAAGACCATCGGTCCGTTCCATGACCTGACTTACAATATCACCGTCTTTGTAGCTTAATACCTCAGTGGCACCAAATTCCTTGGCAAGCTGGGTGCAAATCGGTCTGCTTCCTACTGCAAGTATTCTGGCTGCACCTAAGAGGCGGGCCCCTTCTACTGCCATAAGACCAATGGGACCAATTCCCATGACTACCACAGTATCACCGATCTTAATGTCTGCAAATTCCGCTCCCGTAAATCCTGTCGTCACCACATCCACGCACATAAGCGCCTGTTCTATGGAAACGCCTTCTGGTATTCTTGCCAGTGTGGTATCTGCATCTGGAATTAGAAACTTTTCTGCAAAGACTCCAGGAATGGACCGTCCAAGCTGATGGCCGGAAAAAGGTGCGGAGGCATGCTTATAATTGCCCTCCTGAATTCCGGATTCCCTCCAGTCTGGAGTGATGGAAGGAACCGCCACCAGTTCTCCTGGTTTAAAGTCCTGTACCAATTCACCAACTTCCAAGATCTCGGCAACGCATTCATGTCCGAGTATTAAATTCGGCGCTTTTCTTGAGCCGCCACCGTATACCGTGTGAACATCTGAGGAACAAGGGGTGACTGCGACTGGACGAAGTATGGCTCCATAAGGAGTAAGTGTTGGTTCCGGTGCATCGTGCCAGCCTACCTTTCCGGGTTCGATTAAAACAAAAGCTTTCATAGGTTTTTCTTATATCCTTTCCAGATGATTGGATTTCAATGCCAGTATTTCTACATTTGGTCCAAATTTTTCCTTTATGATACCTGCGATTTCCTCGGTATAGCCTGGCGCTACGATTAAAATGGCATCCACAGGGTCAGCCATATAATGGTCGGAGGAAACAATTGGAAGATGGGAGGCAGGCGCATATTTTCCCTGTTTAAAAGGAGCGGAGTCAATGATATACCTGGCAAAAACTCCGATCCCAGTGGTAGAAGCAAGTGTAAATCCCTGATGACTGGCTCCCCAGACAGCAAGACGTTTCCCTTTTGCTTCTAATTCCTTTATAAGATGTTCTATCTCACTTCCAATGGTATCCTGACTTTTTAAAAGGCCTGATACATCTAGTTTCTCTGCACTTTTATTATACTCTTCCTGACCTGCTGGCTGCTTTTTCTTCTTTACAATGACAGAAAGAGTATCCCGGTTGATCATCTCTTCTTCCAGAACTTCAAAGCCTGCTGCTTCCACCGTGTAACGAAGGGTTTCAAAGGTATAATAGGCCAGATGATCCCGGATCAGCTCATAATAGCCGTCATACTCCAGAATGTATTCAAGACTTGGTACTGTAATCAAACCAATACCGTCCTCCCGTAAGTTCTCGGCCAGACAGCGAAGCATGGAAACTGGTTTCGGCTGATGCTCCAAAAAATTAAAGGATAAAAATCCGTCATAAGGACCGCTAGCGCTTCCATCTTGAGGAGCTAAAACATTGCCTTCTTCTGCAAACTGCTGCCAAACCTTAAGCCCCTTTTCCTTCGCCATAGCAACAAGAGTCTCCCTGTTTTCTATGCCATAGGCTTCCACTGGGAAGTTGGAAAGCACGGAGAGAAATTCTCCCTGCCCGCATCCTGCTTCTATCAGCTTTTTTCCTTCCAGATGATACGTATCAATTAAATGACGGTACTGACGAGTTCTTAAGTTTACCATGGTGGTGCTGTAACCGCCAGACCGGATCACGTCCTTATAATATGCCACAGGCTGACAGTCAAACTGCACAAGACCGCAACCACCACATTGAAAGAGATTAAGGGTGATCCCCTTATCCTCTAAAATTTCTTCTTTCCCTGGCATGTCCTGGGCAGAAGCTGGCATCTGGTCTAAGATCATCAAAGGATCTTCTTCCAAAGGTTTGCCACATACAATACAAATCTTATCTCTCATACCATAAAAATCCCTTCCTGTCAATATTTTTCCGCCTTATACGTCTTAAGAATCCCTTCTTCAAAAGTTACTGAAGGCTTAAAACCGGTTGCTACTATCAGTCTATTAATATCGGGAATGAGATTCGCTGGCCCCTCTGCATTGGGTTTTCTTCTTCCATAGCTATAGCTGCCGTGAAATCCTAAAACCTCATACATGGTACGGATATATTCCCTTAGCTGCCGGTTTTCTTCCTCCGGACCCGCCACATTATAAATTCCGGAAACCGATCCTTTTTCCTCTTCCATCAAAAGTCTCAGCGCCCGGATACAATCGTCCAGATATAAAAAGTTCCACATTTGGGTACATTCCCCAAATGAGATATATTCTCCACTCGAAAAGGTTCGCAGACAGCTCTCCACCAAAGACCATGGATGATCTCCAGGGCCGTAAACGCTAAATATCCTGGCATGAATATAATCCATGTCAGCAACTCCCTGTCGCTTCCAGTCATTCGTCTGCTCTACTGCCCTGTTTAAGAATTCCAGCTTTGCCTTTCCGTATTCGGAAATGGGACTGCATTCAATATCTTCTGCCATAGCGTCTTTGTGAATTCCGTATTCCGCCTGAGAGCCGCTAAATAGAAAGCGGCCGCATCCCAGGCGTCTGGCTCCTTCCAGAGCCTTTAAGGAGTCCTTCACGTTCTTTTGCTGAACTTCCCTTTTTAATCGGTTTTCACTTCCTGAACCGTCCCAGCCAAAATGATAAAATGCCTGACACGGTTCGGAAATCACCTGATCCAATTCGTGAAGCTCTTCTAATTCTCGTTCTATTATCATAAGCCCGGATCGTTCGCCCTTAAGACTGCTACGATTTTTTGATCCTGGGCGGACAACTGCAAATACGTTGTTTCCATCCTCTAACAACCGGTCCACCAGTGCACGTCCTAAAAAACTGGTGGCTCCTGTTACAACTGCATTCAAGGTGTTTCCTCCATAGCTTTATTCATTTATTTAAACTTTAGTCCTTAAGTCTTGGGATAATCATGTTACGCTCCATCTCTTCTTCTGAAAGAAATGGGGACAAATCCTCAAGAGGAGGGGAAGCCATGGTTCCGTCAGGAAGACGCTTTGCGGAAGACTTTGGTTCAAAGTTCTGTTCCCTACTTACAAAAATATCACAAATTACAGGTCCTTCCATGGAAAGAACTTTCTCTATCTTCTGGTCCAGCTCACTGTTATGATGAATGGAGACGTAAGGATATCCATAAGCAGCGGATAGCTTCTCCATATCAGGAAAGCTTAAATCCCTGCTGTCATCCCCCACTCCAACCAACGGCTCCCCAAAAAAGTTTTTCTGGGTCTGACGAATGGAATGGTATCCACCATTATTAATTAAGAATATCTTAATCGGCATCTTGTGATAGATAATGGTCTGGAGTTCCTGAATATTCATCTGCAAACTTCCGTCACCAGTGATTAAGATAATATCCTCTGAGGAATCTGCCATACAAGTTCCTATGGCTGCCGGAAGATCATAACCCATAGAGGCAACGGCTGAGTTTGTAATAAATCTCTGGCCTTTTTTTATGACACAGGCATGTCCTCCAACCACACAGGCAGATCCATTGCCTACCACTGTAATCTGATCTTCTTTCAGCTTGTTTCCAAGTTCTTTCATAAAAGCATATACATTGGTGAGTTCGTGATCTTCTTGCTCGTAATGTTTTGGAAGTACAACCGGATAGTTTTCCTTCCACATACTGCAGGTCTCATTCCAGGTCAGACCATCGATTCCTTTGCCGCCTTTAAACAGAGGAGTTTGCTCTTCTGAATGAAACTCAGTGTCAAGAACCTCTTCTAAAACCGTAAGGAGCTCTTTTACATCGGCATGCACTCTCATATCTGCATGAATGGAAGGCTTTTTAAGCTCCTCCTGATCAATGTCATTGACAATCACAAAAGCTTCTCTTGCCCATGTCTTATAATTGTAGCCCACCTGACGAATGCTTAAGCGGCTTCCAAGAGACAAAACCAGATCGCTGTTTTGAATGGCAAAGTTACCGGCACGGTCTCCCATGCCACCGCCTCGTCCCGTATAAAGGGGGTGGGTATCCCAAATGCTGTCCTGACTGTTCCAGCCAGTCACCACAGGAACTCCAAGCTTTTCTACTACACGAAGAAATGTTTCGTGAGCTTGTCCGATGCGAATACCATTGCCTGCATTGATGACAGGACGGGAGGATTGCCTTATCCTTGTTAGGATCTCCATTGCAATATCCCTTGTTACTTTCTTTGGCAGTATCTGACGATTCTCCCCATGACCTGCCTCGTCTTCCTTAATCTTAGCATCGCTTTGGGAAATCCAGCCGTCTCCGCCATCTTCATAATCTTCTGGTGAAAATCCAATGAGTTCTTCTGTCTCAATATATCCCCCCTGAATATTTAAGGGGATGTCAAGCCATGAGGGGCCTGGACGACCAGAAAGTGCCAGGTAAATGGCTTTTTCCAGACAATACCGAATCCTCATGGGATCAATCACCATCTCACTGTATTTGGTCATACAGTCCACGGCCTTAACAATATCAAATTCCTGGTCTCCCATAGCACGTATGCCCACACCAGACCATCTGGCTGTGGTGTCATAGCGCACCTGACCGGACAAAATTAACATAGGAATGGAATCCAGCCAGCCTCCAAGTACACCGGTTAAGGCGTTGGTTCCCCCAGGACCCGTAGTCACGCAAACAGCAGCAAGCTTTCCCTGAATTCTTGTATAGGCTTCCGCTGCGATGGCACATGCCTGCTCGTGATGATTGTAGAGACAGTTTAGCCCTTCCTGGTGACCAAGAGCATCGTTTAGATGCATGGCACCACCGCCTGTTACGGAAAATACTTGGGTTATCCCAGATTCTAAAAGCTTTTGGGAGATATAGTTGGATACTTTCATTCTCATGTTTCTTCGCTCCTTTTTAAGGAATGTTTTTATCTGCTTGTGATTATACCACACCAACCTTTATTTTCCTATTAAAGTTTTCTTACTTTCTTATGGCTATGGACGTAAGGGAAACCCCTATACTTCCTCACCTTTTTACTTGTTATGCTATCTCTTTCCATATCTACCATGAAACCTCACTATCTTTGAGTCTTTCAGTTGGGTTATAATCGCAGAGTAATGCAACTATGGATTTTCGGCCACGATACAACTTATTACAAAAAAGGAGAGAACATATTTATGAAAAAGCATTTAAAATTGATGGCTGTATTATCCGCTGCCGGTGTAATAGCTGCTGCAGCTCCAGAACTGGGTATCTTAAGTAATGCCACAACTGCTTACGCAAAAGCAAATGGCTGGGTGGAAGAGAACGGTTCTTGGAAATTCTATGAAGAGGGCGACTATGCTGCGACCGATTCCTGGAAGAAATATGGTGAAGACTGGTATTATTTAGATGAAGATGGCGAAATTGCTAAAGCCAAAGAAATCGACGAATACTATGTAGATGACAGCGGTAAAAGAGTTACCAACCAGTGGACTTCTGTTAAGAACGACAACTATTGGGACTCCCCTGATGCACCAGAAGTGTTCTGGCATTATTATGGAAAAGATGGCAAGGCTATCGTATCCAAATGGCAGAAGATCAACGATCAGTGGCATTATTTTGACGAGCAGGGTCAGATGTTAACTGGTAAAGTTGAAATTGAAGGTTCTACATTCTATCTTGGCGACGAAAACGACGGCGCTAAAAAAACTGGCTGGTTTGAACTTGACAGTGTAAGTGATGATTCAGAGAAACCTCTTTCCTGGTACTATTTTGATAAAGACGGCGTTATGATTAAGGATATGGTTGATAAGAAAATCAGCGGTTCTTACTATACGTTCGTAAATGGAGAAATGCAGACTGGTTGGTACAAACTTCCGGTTAAAGCAACTTCATCTGAAGCGGCCGAAAATACAACTGACAATGCAGCATCTGCAGCAGGATATCAGTACTATGATCCTGACAACGGTACAAGAGTTGATGGCTGGAGAGAGATCGAAGGTATCACTGGCGTAAGCGTAGAAAACGAAACCAACTGGTTCTTCTTTAAGGATGGCGCTCCAAACTTTGCTAAAAAGGGAATCGCGTTATTTAACGTAAGCTCACAGAAATATGGATTTAATACAAAAGGTGAAATGCAGACTGGTCTTAAAGTAGTTACTTTAGAAAATGGAACGATTGCAAACTTCCACTTCTCTTCTAACGGTACCATGGACACAGGTAAGCAGACAATCTATAATGAAAACTTAGATGAGAACGAGATCTGGTACTTTACTACCTCTGGCTCCAATAAGGGACAGGGCTATACTGGAATCCTCGATAACACAGTGTATGAATACGGTTTAAGAAAAGAAGCATCTACTGATTTGAGAGTGGCTCCTGTTTCTCTTAACAGTGTTAATTATCTGGTAAATGCAAGCGGCGTTCTTCAGACCGCATCCTCTACTTCCAAGTCTGTTATAAAACCAGAGCTTGGTGCAGGATTCAGAGATTACAAAGATGCCAACGACAAAATATTTGTTGTTAACACAAACGGTATCATTCAGTAAGATAATCATTGCAAATAAATTACTAAAGATTCATCCGTTCAGATGAAAGAAGCCCACACGCTTAACGCGCTGTGGGCTATTTTTTTGTCTTTTCTATAATTTTTATTAATTTTGTTGATTTTAGCGTTACATTTTCCTTTGATTTACGTTATATATTATAGAAGTAGACTGTTTTTACTATAGATTAAGAAAAAAGGAGGAAACTAATGAGAGAATTGTCCGTGTACTATTGTTCTAAATGCGGTTACTATGGATATTATCAACTTCAGCGCAATGCGGTTTGCCCTAAGTGCAGGGTTTCGATGGCTCCGTTATCAATCAGCTACCAGGCTTTCATGGACCTATCCTGCGAAGATAGGGATGAATTGCTTTCCCAACATATAATTGATTCCTCTTCTCCCTATGTTCAACGCCTCTTGGCGCCACACAAGGAAAATAATAGTCGGGAGATTATCGCCCGGATGGGAGACCGCATCACCGATTTAGAAATAGAGAACGAAAAACTAAATCAAACCATTGAATGGATGCATCAAACAATATGGGAACTCGTTCGCAAGAACAAGGGAATCGTTCCTGACGACAAACAAAACTCTAATCAAGGGATTGACCCCTGACGGAGATACTCCCGGGAGTGCCCTGCACTCCCTGACTATCCCCTGTCAGGCAATCTTATCAACACTTATGTACCGACCAAGCAATCTGTTCAGGGTTTGATTCAATTTTTCAATCACTCTATGGAGCTTCATATTTTCTTCTGTTAATCTTTCATTCTCAAGCTCTATAATCCGCAGCTTCTCAGCATCTGTCATATAGAAAACCCTCCTTTTTATCTGCTTTTCTAGTAACCACTATAAGCTGTTTCCAACGGTTTGAAAAGCATAATTAATCGCAAAATTCGACAAAAATTTGTATATTTTGTATATATATTTATAATATTTGATGAAAAAGTGGTTAAAGTACAATATGTATTGATGGTGCAAGAATGAAACACAAGATGTGCTTTTTGGATCGTTATATTATTGTCGATGAAATATGTACTAAAAATTGCTTTTTTCAAACTATATAAGACTATTTTCTATTTATTTTAAATTGATGGGGTTTTAACCTTAATTGAGACATATTGTCAATTTGGGTGAAACGTCAAAATGTTCGGGGATTTGCATTTAATTTGAGGGGTGGTAAATGGTGGGGAGCTCTGGATTGGTGAAGCTGTATTGATGGGTGTATTGATGTTGCATTAATGGTAAGCGCTACATAAAATAATGTATTGCTATTTCTAATCTCAATGGAAAAATCAGAAATTACCATTTTCCAAGCTACAGGATCGCTTCATTGCTTCTGACCATGGCATCAGTTCTTCTAAGATACTATCGGGCTCATTTTTGTAGTCCAGCATCTTGTCCATTACTGTTTCCAGGTAGAGACGCCATTTGCTTTTGCTGTTTCTGTAAGTGTATAGACTACAGCACTTGCTCTGGCACATTTTATCGCAACATGAAATAGGAAGTTTTTTCTTCTCATAACATATGATTTTACAGCTCGTTCCGCTGCGTTATTACTTATGGAGCATCTCCCATTCTGAAGATAGTTCTCCATGTAAGGGCGTTGGTTTTCGGCATAATTAATAGCCTTGGCAAGCTTTGATCCGTCAAAGGCATCCTTCCCGTTAATCCATTTCCAGAATGCGTCAAGTACTGGTCGTTCCCGCTCAAGACGCTGTTTCTGGAGTTCTTCTGGTTTTAAATCTTTCAAATTCTTTTCAAACTGAAACAGCTGTTCGCAGTAAGCATACCCGATGTATGCCGGTGAGGTTTTTGCACTTGCTCCCTTTGTCTTAGGGATTGCTTCAAACATATATCTTCGAAGATGTACCCAGCATCCGCACCGGATGATATCACCTTTTACTATACATACTTTGATTCAGTTAAAAATGTGATCTTTATATCTTTTGAAATCTTACTTAAAAACTCTCTATAAAACTCATTACGCATAATAGCCTGTTTTTCAGTAACTGGTATTCTCATTGTTATGTCATAATAGTTCTCATTGATATTTACGGAAAATCCATCAAAACCAGCCAGAAAAATTTCTTTAACATTGCATTTTTTCAGCAGATTAATAATCATTACACCAGAAGAATCTTGTGTTTCTCCATCTACAACAATCCATTTCTTGTAATCAATTACATAGATGCTTTCCATTGAATCAGTAGTAACACTAGATGGTGCTATAATCATTTTACCAGCATTCACGGCCGTATTATATGCATCTTTCCTCGTCGTAAATATATAATCAGTATCAAAAATTTTGAAATTATTAAGACTTACAGAAACGACATCTTCTTCTTTAATTAAAGCTTCTATATTATCAATATGGCGAATCACATTCTTACCTGGAGCTATCACAACAACTCGTTTGTTGATGAATTTTTCCTGTAATTTTTTAATAGTATTTACGTCATCAAATGACTTGTTCGAATTGTATGTCTGATATAATTTTTCTGCATAATCTTTATCAAAAGAGTTTCTTTTGTCATCACAAATCATTCCAAGTAGTTCTGCAACCTGATTAACTGGAAGCATATGCTTCTGATAGAAGTAGCCTGCATAATTTGGTGTACAATGGTTAACAGATGAAAGATAATACTCGACTGAATAGCCCCAGTACATTTCGTTGTGAATGACATTTATGACCTTATCAATCACCTCGAGTAATGGTGTAATCTGATATTTTTTGTCATAATAAAGATTAAGATGTTCAAGGAAGAGTTCTGTATTAAGATTACCTGCACCTTTTCCCATTCCCATTATAGAACAATCTAGGATCAAGTTACGATTTGTTGGAAACTGAAGAAACGTCACTGCATTTGAATACGAAAGTTGCAAATTGTTATGGGAATGAAAACCTATCGTCATCGAAGATAATAGATTATGATCAACAAGATTCAAAATCCTATTCATATCATTCATTCGCATCTCACCGAAACTATCCACAATATAGAAGGCAGTTGCATCAGGAAGTTCTTGATTGACTTTTTCAATAAATTCAATCAGTTCTTTATCTGAATAACGCATAATCGTCATCGGCTGAATGAAAAATTTATAACCCTTATCAATAATTTTCTTACCTGCAGAAATAATATCAAAACAGTTATTTTTGTGAAATGCCATACGTATTCCATCAATACTACTCTCCAAACGTTGTTGAAGGTTATCCAAATCAAATTTATCATAATCCATCATAGCGACATAGGTAACTCCAGCCTTTTTACTCCTCAAAAAATGCTGAGTTATCACTTGATCGTTGATAAATTGCGTCCGTCCCTTCTCAGATCCTTTCTCTGCATCGATATATCCCAATTCGATAATATCTACCCTGGATTTTTCTAGCGCACATAAAACCGACTCCATATAAGCTTGTCCAAAATTAAAATCATTGACACATCCACCATCTCGTAAAGTTACGTCAAGCACTTTTAAAGAGTTCATGCTATCCTCCTAAGTCTATAGAAATTCATTCAATTTAATTATATTTCAATATTAAGTAATGCCGATGCCAATTTAAAATCTTCCAGATTATTAATATCCACCGCTTCTTTTAATGATACCTCTTTAACAAACGGTTTTTCTCCAATCCTTCTGTGATACCTTTCAAAAACTTCCCTTGTGAATACATATATTCCGGATGTTTCTCTATATATTGGCTTTAAATCTTGGCTTCTTGGCACATTTGTAGCATTAAAATTTAAGGGTTCTCCATCCTGCCAAAGATAATCCTGTATTTTTGAAGCGCAAAAGGCGGAATCATATTCTCCTGATTGCACTACTCTAATACATTCAGCCATTGTCTCTACCGTTATAAAGGGGGCTGTTGCATGAGCATATACATATATATCAGCATGAACCGTATTCATGAAATTTTCAAATATCTGCGAAAAGTTTGATGTCGGCAAATCTAAATAGGCTGGACGCTGGATAAAGTTCACCCCATCGGACACAAATGGAATAACATCCTCACTGCTGCAGTACACGTTGATACTATCTAACATCCCCGTTTCTTTTAAACTATCCAACTCATATTGAATAAGCGGTTTGCTTCCAAGTAGCTTTATGTTTTTATTGGGAAGCCTTTCATTATTAAGTTTAATGGGCATAATTGCTACTATTTTCATAATTTTTACCATTCCTTTCGCTCAAGGCACAAATAAGTTATGATAAATGTTGTGCCCATCCTCTCTTTGATTTATAATTTTCATATGTAATAGCAATACACTACAGCGCACGGAGAGATGAGTGGCGAACTTAACCTGCGTAATTATATGTGCCGCCATCTTTTAAAGAACAAACAAGTGGGATATTGAGCCCGGACTATTATCATTGGTAATAAACCATTTTTATTTAGTCGCAAGATGGCAGTCAATGATGCTATTCCTATCTCTTTTAAGGTGGTTATACTTATGATGAGGCTCATTTACCCCATCTGCTGCGGAATTGATATCCACAAAAATGTTATCGTTGCAACCATCGTCAATACGAATTGTTCTGGAATCTCTGAATACAATTAGAAATCTTTTTCTACCATCAACTCTGATATTCGAAATTTTCACAACTAGCTAATCGAAAACGACCAAAAAACGTCGTGGTCATAAGAACGCAATCATTGCAATTGCAAGAATGATTATGGTCTGTATCTATCACATTGTTTATGAAAAGCAACCTTTAAATCCAACTGATTATGCGGAATTGATGGATCCACATTTTAATCAACCCAAAGTAACACTAGATGATGCAAATGTTTTTGCCTATCTTGAAGCACAAGGTTACAATACTGCTTAATTGGATAAATACAACGATAATTAATATTTACCTCTCAATACTTCTGAAAACAAGGGTTTTAGTAACCCCTAGTTAAAGTTGCTTTAAAATCCACTTTATTTTTCACTCTTTACTCTCCTACATAACTATATAGTTCTTAATTAAATAACTATATATCTTTATTCTGCCATGCGCCGATCTACCTTATCTTAATAGTATATATTACAATTTCAAATTGATACGATTATCAATTGTACATATGGATTTCCAGTCGTCTTTATGCTCTTATCACCTCAACTTAGGAACATATCAAAAAAAGATTCCATCAATGCCACGAATGTACAACATAGCTAAACTTTCTTTCATTCCCTAACAAAAAAACTTCTATTATATTTAATTTCTATTGATGTGAAATAATGATATAGTACGTCTCTCTATTTTACTACTAAAATACTTTTTTCATCACCTATTGGAAATGTTTTAGCCCCTGTCTCCTCTACAAATTCAATAACTGCCTGTTTTAAATTTCGATAACTAAATATATCAAAATAATCATGAACAAGTATTCCACAACCTTCGATCATTTGAGGATAAAAAAACCTTAATGCTTCAAGTGTCGGTTTATACAAATCCATATCCAAATTAACAAAACAAAATTTGTCTTCAACTCCAAATAAAGTATCTGGCACATAACCTTTTTTTATAATTACATTATTAAGATTTATCATCTCTGATTTTACTAATTCAACCGAAGTCTCTTTGAAATAATCACCCTTTGTCGAATTATCAGAATAACCACTTTCATATTGAATATCTCGCTCATCAAATCCTTCGAATGTATCAAATAAATACAATTTTCTATCTGGAAAAAATTTATTCATTAAGGCAGCAAACTCTCCCCTATACACACCGGCCTCCGCTACATTTCCATTAATATTCTTACGATATATTTCTTCTGCATAGCATTTTAAAAAATTATTTCTTGCTAGTACATTTGTTTCCACAAAAAATTTTGAAATTTTGCTACGTTTTATTCCCAGATCTAATAGACTTTTTACAATTGGCTGCATTGCAACTGATGCAATATATATGATATCAAATTCCTGTAAAAGGATTTCTTGCGGACTCAATATTGGCAACCCTTCTAATCTACCCTTTACAAAACTATCAGCAAATGCAACTATTTCCACTTCTCCTTCCTCACATATATGTTTATATAGTGCCTTGCCAGTTCCACCCGCTCCAAATATTATTACTTTTTCCTTATTTACCATATGATAATCCTTTATCCTTTCTTTAAAACCTTTTTATTAACGAGATTATCAGCAGTTTTTGATCATTTGACTTTACTTTATTCTATCTTTTGATTGAGATCATTAGTTCAAATCCCATACCGCTAATTTTATCAATATTAATATTAATATTGATAATTATAATTAACTTTCCCTGCATAGATTTCCAAACGAAGTCTGAATAAATAAGGCCTGGGACTTCATCCATTCATCCAATTAACCTTAGGAGATATTTGTAATTTCTGTTGGAAGGTTAATTAATTGTTCAACAAATAGAGCCATTAGGCTCGTAAGTGCATTGGTCAGATCCATGTCCTCATTTATCGAGAACATGGAAAATAATTCACCATAGGCTTTCTGGTCATTCTGGTTTCGTCGTATCCATTCCAGTATAATATATCTGACTTACCATGGCATTAAATCTACGGTTCTGAAATTCTGTACCCAGTTTCATAAATGATTTGGATGCTTTGAAGAATACCTCAATTGACCATCTCTTGCCGTAAATCCGTACCAAGAATATCTGGCATTTCATATTCCTGTTTAATTACACCTAAAGCATGTATAATACAGTCCACAGGTTGGATAGTTGGTGATGCCAATTCCAACGGACGCTTAATAGGAATATGATCATATATTTTAGCCTCATAAAGAATTTTTATATCATCGCTACTGCAAAACATTTTCTCAATGGTATTAGTATGTCGAGCAGCATTAGCCGGATAGTATAGCACCGGGTGACCTAAGCATTCCAATACATTCTTGTCTTTCAGAGTATTATTCCCACGACCTGTGAGTAGCACATAAGTTTTCATAACCTTTCCTCTGTTTAACTAAGATTCACCAGTTTAGTTCCTGTGTTAAACCCATATTTTCAACCGCTTTTTGCTCTGCCCTTCATTCTCCAAACCACCCTATGCGGTATAAGCCCTACAATCAAAGGTTTAATAACATAAATCCACCCCTCCGGCATTAACCCAAGCCTCCGAAATCCTCTATAACGTACAATTGCTTCATCTATCCGATATCGATACAGCCTTTTTTTCTTCATTACATTCACGTTTAGAAAATACCGCAGCAATGGGCGTTGAATGTTATACCCCCTCAGACTTTGGGCATACAATCTCATATAAAGGTCATAATCCTCAGTCCTTCTGGTAACTTTAGATTCATCATATCCTCCGACACGCTCCAGGCATTCTTTTCTGAACATAGGTGTTGCAAATTGTGCTCCCCATAAAAAATCTCGCTTTTCAGGTTTTTCCTTTACCCGAAAATGACCCGAAACAATCTTTTCCCCATCGAAACAGTCCACAATGCTGGAAACAAAGGCATATTCGAAATGTGTGTCCAGAAATCTTTTTTGCATTTCAAGACGTTCTGGGTAACTATAATCGTCCGCATCCATTAATGCCACATATTTTCCTCGAGCAACATAAATACCACGGTTTCTCGTCGCCCCAGCAAATCTGTTTTCTGTATTGGTAATCACTAGAATTCTATCATCTCGTCTACTAATTTCTTTTATTACATCAGAAGTTACTTCATTAGAAGCATCATCACATATAATCAACTCAAAGTTTGAATATGTCTGGTTCAAAATAGAGTTAACTGCTTCCTCCAACAATGCTCTTTCTTCATTATGGACTGCCATTACCACTGATATATCTGGATACATATTAATCTTCCCTCTTACCGCTTTCTTATGGAATCAAAATTCACCCTTGGATACACCTCTAAAGTTCCTCCCCTTGTGGCATTAAAAATTCCAACTCCTAACTGATCACAAAACCATTTAACAGAGGCATATGCACTCGTTACATATGCAACCGATTCGTCAATATCAATAACACTTTTGTTCATCTCCACCATATCTTTTTCTGTAAAATAATTACCTGAAAAATGATTTTGAGCCTTGGGATCATATTCTCGTTTCCCATCTTCATTAATTTTAATTGGAACGGTATTATCCACTCCTAACAAGTAAATCTCTTTAAATCCCATATAGACTGCAAAATTAATTAACTTGCATGTAATCGTACCGTAAAAATGGACCCCTCTTAAGATATCCTCATTAAACCATTGAGGTTGCCTCTCTACCTGAATAAACGGATAATAAACGGCATCCTCAATCACAATATTATTTCTCACAATGGACTGAGCACATATCAGCTTTGGAAATCCCTTTATTTCTCGTATTTCGTCCTGGTACATCTCAATATAATCCAAATCAGAAGCCCCCCATATGTTAGGGCGCCACTCTGTCTGGTCAAAAATTAGATTAATACGCTTCGAAGCAAAACAAAACTCCCCGTTTTGTCTTAGAATCTCTAAATCTGCAGTATTTAGAGATGGACCGTTCCCTATCACAAAACACCGTTCTCCTGCATGCGTATTTTTTAATGCGCTAAGTCGCTCATAGTTACCCGGCACTACTTGTTCAATTACTGCCAACTGCAAAGAAGATATCATATTGTCATATCCGAATTTTGTCATCCAAAGGTCTTCATGAGTTTCATGTTTAGAATCACTTAGAACTTTTAATATATCTTCCTTTGTATTCTGCATTTCTTCAGATAAACTCCTACATTTTTCATCAAACTTAATCTCAATCCCTTGTTTACCTTGCTGGAATTGATGATTCAGAAGCTCAGATTCTCTTCGTAAAAGCATTGTCTCCTGACGTAATTCGGTTACTTCCTGACGTAGTTTAACTAATTTATTAACTGGCCATATTTTTTCTATCATAGATCATTTCCTCCATAATTAACTTTAAGCGCTTAGCCGTTTTGACAACATTTCTTTCAATCTTGCCTGCTAGCAGCCCCGTCATAATACCAAAAACCAGATAAAGCAAGCCCCATTGAGTAAGCCCCTTAGGGAAATAAGTCCACCATAGTTCCGTCTTATATGAAACCCAATCAAAGTCATGACAATATTTCGTATATTTACATATTATAGCAAATAAGGTCTTCGCAAACATAATACCCAGCAAATGATGAAGCATTATGGAATATGTATTATCTGCAATTTTTAGCATAAATAAGTTATTCTTTAGAATTGGCGTTATTATTCTCGCTATCCGTATCCAAAAAGCTATTCCGGTAAAAGCACAGATGTATGGTAGAATAACACCATCCTTAAAATTACTGCAAAATGCCCAATCATAGTATGGCGGATAACCAATTCTGGTAATAATCGCCAATTGTATTATAAATACAATCCCTAAATAATATAAGCTTCTTAGATTATCCTTTCTTTCAATATTGTTCCTATATAGATTTCCGGCTGCATAAAAAGGTAGAAATATTAACATACGAAAAAGCACAAGATACCAGCCAAAATTAAAACCTTTACTACAAAAATAGACACCCGTCATGCCTAAAAGCAGATACGCTACAAAAGTGAAATAATTCCCTCCAATACAGGCTAGAACCTTTCCAAATATCTTTTTATACATCACATGAAAAATCTCTACACAAAATAGAGGAACGATAAACCAGCCTCCCAAATTATAGATAAACTGATGCCCAGTCAAAATTGGAGTTAGCAAAAGATTTCTCAGTGTAAATTCTCCTCCCATGGAAAATCCTTTTGCCTTTAATAGTATCACCAAAATGCCATAAATTACATTCCAAAGATAAAGAGGAACCAGTAGCCGCTTTACTTTATTCCACATATAAAGAAAAAAGTTATCTTTTGCTTTTTCTGAATAAAAATATCCCGAAGAAAATACAAAAATACCAAGGTGAAAGGAATACAGATGGAACCAGTTTGTCATAATATTTAAGCCACTGTTAGCACTACTATGACCCGCTACAACAAAAATAATACCCAGAACATACAACACCTTAAACTGATAATTAATCTTTTTTTCCACTAACCTATCCCCTTTGGTAATCATATGCATTGCCTATATCATCCCTGATAAGAGCTCTTAAATACGTCTAGTTCCTCCGGAGTTCCCAGAACATGAATTTTTTCCTGCTCCACAACTGATATGTAAACGCTCCCATTCTTGCTCCTAATCAGATAATTGTATAACGGCGCAACGTATTTTTCACCTTTTTCCAAATTTTCATCAGAAGAATAATATTCTTCATATAGCTCTTGATATAACTGACAAGACTTAAAATAATATGCTCCTAATGTGCAGTAATCTGAAATCCTAACCTTTTCCCGAACTTCCTCTGCCCGTCCACCATCGTCGAGCCTCACAAAGCTCCAGTGATCTCCCTGCCCCTTAAAGCATGGAATGAAGCCATCACCCTTTAATTCCTTATCATTCATGTTGAATGCTTCTACATAAGTATCTATATTATAAATTAAAAGGCCATGGTTAGGAGTCCAAGCATTCTTTGCCAGTAACGCCGTAGTAGCCTGTCCGTCCGTCAGATAATCAATCTCTATCACTTCATGTTTCAAGATCCCTAGTTTTTCACATTCATGGCCTATAAACTCCGCTGGAAAATCAATTCCTCTCACCACGAAAATATAATGATCCACAATATCCTGATAACCTTTTAAACTCAGCATAGACCACTCAAATAATGTCTTTCCATGTACCTCTATCATATATTTCGGCACTTGGTACCCAGCTTTTTTAAAACGGCTTCCTTCGCCTGCCATTGTGATAACAATATCCAACTTTTTCATATTCCACCCACTCCTTTTATAATTTCGACCTCTCACAGATATTTTTTAATTCTTCTGGAGTATACTTCAGAAATTCATCTGGGCGCACTGCTCTATCATCAACATAAAAGCCGCTTGGCCCTGGCCACGGTTTACCATATATAATCTCATTGTAAGGTATCTGCCACCTGTCCAACCACTCCAGCAATACCTTCGCTGTATGAGCATTGATTAAACCGATATTTCCCTGATAGCTTTTCATATTTCTAGAGGTATACATTACGATTTTTGCGCCATTTTCATTATAATATCTGAGTCTTTCCACCATTTCACGATGAGGTATCAGATCCTCATATTTTTCTTCCATGCTTTTGATTGGGCAAAGAGTACCATCAATATCCACCACGAATGTCATTTGTTCAAACATATCTCTACCTCTTCCAATATACCTATTGCATTTAAAATAAAACCGAATACTTTTTGTGGATTATCCATATGTAATGGAAGCATGGATAAAAATAAAGAGCATTCATAAATTCTGATTGCCAGATAAGAAAATCCATTGTCTTCCGCATATTTCCGAAAGAGTTTCTTAAAATCACCGTTGTCAAAATCAATATTTAACTGGAAATGCAAATTGTCATCCAGACTTATTTGATATAATCCATTATTGAAGAAATCATATCTCCCACATATAGAATGAGATAATTTTACCACGTCATAATATGGATTGGTCCACAATTTATCTTCTTCTAAGGCTCCCTTTGGATCTATTAACTTTAATAAGTCTGCCTCTTTATTGAATAACATATTTGAAAAACAAAGATCCCCATGACCAATCACACTGATATACTCAACAGCCAACTCCTTTCTTATACGTTCATACAGTCTTTTATAGTGATTTACAATTTCATCTAAACTATTATAAATTCCTCCTCTGGAAATAAATTCACGAAATGCTGGATAATGTTTGTGTTTTTTTAGTATTTCTATCCTTTCATCTAATTTGTCTAAGTACAAATAGTTTTCAATTTTTTGATACTCTTCTCTCGAAACACTTTTTCTTCCCCTAATTGATATAAAATGAAACGCTTTTTTTAACAGTTTATCACTCTCATCTAAATCAATCGCTCCATGAACCCAACGAATTGCTAAATCAGTCATATGGTATCTTTCCATGTCATATGAAGCTAATTCCTCTGTTTCTCGATAATTATAAGGCATGACAAACCAAGACTTCATATGATCCGGAAGAAGATGCCAGAATTCATACTCCGCTTTTATTTTGTTTTTATCTCTGGAGGATTTTGTCACTACATATTCATCACCAATTACTGCATTAAAAAACCTAGCGTCAAAACCGCCAGAAATATATTGTAAAAAATTACCATGAATAGACAAGTTGAAAAATGCATCTGTTTCTATCATTTCAAACCTATAATCAGATTTTTGATAAACAGAGTTATCATTCAATATAGACGCATACTTTTCAAGAAAATCACAATACTGTCCAATTTCTTTCATAACAAAGCAGGTAGGAAAATTACCTGCCGAAATCCACAAATAGTTTTCATGCATATACGGAACTTTCTCAATAATAGTCCTTGCCTTATCTACATCCTCTATTACAAAGCTAGAGAAAATATGGAAAACCCGGGTGTCACTGTCAAATGTTCGGACCTTTCTTAAAAGCTCTTCCAACTGCCATGCATTATCGAATTCTAATAAATCATCCACCTGGCCGCCCAGATCGCCCACAAATTCCAAGAACTTATTTCTAATGCTCTTTCTCTTTAATATCACTTCTCCGAAAGTCTTCTCACCAACAATACTTTTTATAAAGACATTTGGTTTTATATGATTATCATATACGCATACTACTTTCATTTTATCCTCTTCCTAAATGACAGACCATATATTCCAACAGCAGCGAAAACGACCAGTACTGCGCTAATTCCTACATATAACGTAACATACCGATTGTTACTTCCAACAAAAACCGAGTTCATATAATCAACAAATTGTATCATCTTAAATGCATCACTCAATCCCCATGCCAAAAGTAACAAGATTCCATATTCCATCAGCCACGTAATGCTAGAAAGTATAAGAAGTATCAATCCCCTGCCTTTAATCAGTTCCGTCGCATATGTATACCATCCATTGGTCTTATCTAGTAATACTAAAGCCCTCACCCCATTTTTTGAGTTAGTCTCCATAATCAGGAACTTATTCATATAGTGGTAAGTTGAAGGAAATATTTTATAAATCACCGTCATTAACAAGACAAACAGAATTAAAATAAACACAACAGGAAGAAGCGTTTTTGTAGTAATGGTTGTAAAACAGAGTAGTAAGATAAGTAACGGAATTGTATCGAAATATCGATCAATCATTACACAAAGAAAACTCAGTTTAATACTTTTCATTTCTTTTCCATAACAATAAATCCTGAAGATTTCTCCCGATTTAAATGGCAGAGCAAGATTCACCAGTGTCGTTTTCATATACACTTTTATGAACCGTTTAATAGTTATACGCCTCTCCAGCATAATCAAATACAACCTTACTGCCTTAATTACATAAATCAAACCTGCCCACAAAAATGCTGATATGATAACAGCCAGATTTTCCTTAATCAAAATATCTATCACATTTGCATATACGGTATGTATTAACAATCCTATTGCTATTACTATAATTATAGAATTTACAATATAGTATCCTATCTTTTGGTCTTTCATTTTATCCCTCTGTATTTGAATTGGCTATCTGTATATTATAATGTACTTTCGGTGCTTTTCTTAGACCATAATTCTTTTTTTATATCCATTTTATTTTAGCATATACCACCTTAATTTTCAAATTAATAGCAGATGATGAATAAATACAAAATCCATGAGTCATCACTCCTGACATAAATACAAAAAAACAATCTGCCTAATGATCTTTTTCATAGTTTCGTCCTGTTCTATTAGCAGCTACTCCCAACTCATTTTTTAGGCTACGGCTATAGGAAAAAACACGCCTTACTAATCCAATACGCGACCTCATTCCCGTATTCCAAGTAGAAGTTCCTGCATTCCTCTCATGCTGGATAACACCAAAACGATAAATCTCAAGTCCTTCCCGACATGCCAAGTAATATACATATAAGTCCAGAGAAAAATCCTTTGGAGGACATTTCCACTTATCATAAAATTTTCTAGAAATCAAAGTTGGCTGGGCATTAATATCCCACATGAACTGACCTAAGTATAATGATTCAAATAAGCTCATCCCTAACGTGAATACAGTATCAATGACTGGTCTCTTTTTCCTGAATCCCCTTAAAAACACATCGTCGGGATACTGATGCTTTTTTAAATATTGAATAGCTTTACATATTTCTCTTGGATAAAACTGCATATCCGCGTGAAGCCACCCTAAATAGTCCCCTCGTGCTTGTTCTAGTCCCGACAAAATACCAAAACCATACCCCTGATTTACTTCTACAGTGACCACCTTAACAAATGAATATGTATTAGAAATATTCTTTAACACTTGTGCACTATTATCCGTAGAACCATTATCCACTAAAATCAACTCAATAGGATATTTTGGGGCAGTGATTTCATCAAAAGCTTCTGCTAGACGCTCTAAATTTTTTTCTTCGTTATAACATGGAACAATAATTGAAAACAGCATCTTTACCCCTCTCTGAAAACTATTTTTTTCTGCAACAGATAATTAACCGTCATGGCTGATAACGTAGATAAAACGAAAGCTAAAATTTTCATTTGAGTAAGATCATATATTATTATATTGCATCCCACATTCACACTGATATTTATCAGTTGTGTAATAGCAAATTTTAATACCTGCGGTACCGTATAAGACTTCTTGTCTCTGAATGTCCAGAGCTTATTCAGGAAAAATGACATCGTACACGAACAGAACATGGAAATACATTTAGCATAAGACATTGCGATTACTGTACTTAGACACATATATATACTAAAATCAATACATGTACAAAAACCACCGGTCACAATAAATTTAAATATAACCCATCTTCGTTTCATTTTTCCGTGGTTTCCTTTCCCTCTAATCTGCCTTAAGTTCCGGCGGATCATAATATTGCTCACTCGTCTTGTATAATTTCCCCACTGTCTTAAAAGCAGCTACAATGTTTTTTCCCTGCCTAGTCAATCGGTATGTGCCAGCATCTAGATAAATATTATTTGATTCAAGCTGTTCCTCCAGCCTCCTGTCAAGCATCCCATAATCTTTTATGAACTGTTCCTGAAATGCAGTATCCAGAATAACATATCTACTAGGGTGCTTATCTAAATATGACAGCATCCATACTGAAAAAGAACGGTCAACATTTACTACTACTGAACTTAGCCAAACCATATTCACGCAAGCAATAAAAGCAATAGAAGCAATAATATCTCTACTATCAAATTTCTTTGTACAGGTTTTTATTTTTATTATGGCTTCTACAATACCACAAACAACAGCAGATAGGACTACAAAAAATATTCCCCTATAAAAATAGATTTCAATAAAGTTAAACATTCGCATCTGGAACAAACATAAATATAAGACAAATCCGCAAATACATGCTACTAAATGAAACAGAAGAAAGGATTTAATCTGTTTTATTAGTGTGACATTCTTGCCTTTTTTTCTCAAAGTTTCAACCTCCTTAATTTATCAAGATCCACCATATAAAAAATCATTAAAGAAGCTGCCCAAACTGTAGCAGCTGCGCTTCGATATGTAAACCAGCAATGAATTGCATCGTGCCCTTTTAGCATTATATATTCAACTACTGGATAAAGAGCAATGATGCTTAGGTACACCGGAAACGTTCCTCTCTTACGAAATAGAACAGCTAATAACAAGACCAAAAACATTAGAATTATCAACATATTCATCTGTCCCGAGTATCTAGCAATTACTATAAAACGAAGTTGCTCATAATTGCCCTTAATTGATGCTAATGCCAACCCCACTGTATCACTAGGCAGCCAGTCAACCTTAGTACCACTCACTCCTGCGCCAACCCTCAACAATGCCCCACCCCAGACATCAAAACCGGCCAATCCGGCCAAAATCCATTTTGCGATAATCGTACTGCTATATCCCAGTACCCACATAACAGAAGATACAACTCCCAGTTTCATTCCCCTTTTCAGACTTAAGCCGCTTTTTTTATTCATTAACAAAAAAAGTACAATCAATGGAAGTGTCAACGGTATTGTTGTGGCCGATAACCAGTCAAAATAGGCGGTAAGCATACCGGCAACCAAAAAGATATAGCCATAATTTGTATCCAAACTTTTATCAAAAAAAATATAGATACATATGCCCATTCCTGCTAAAAATGTGCTGGCAAAGAAAAATGACATTGTTACTACAAATATATTTATAGACCACATACTAAAAACAAACAAAACTCCTTCAACAAGGCCAATTCTATTAGAAATTAGGTAAAAAAGAATTATCATCATGAAAAGTACTACTAATTGAAGGACTGAAATTGCCGCAGAATAAGAATAGAATACCAAGAGCGGCCTCATAAGTGATTGAATTCCCCACCAATATGCGGGCTTATATATTTTATTTTCTAAGTTTGTCTCATGAGTTCCAATATCTTTTAAGTAATTTATGATTTCTATACCACTGCTACCATGTCCCTGAACAATGTAATTTCCCAAGGCCTCTTTGACCGGATTTTCCCCCGTCGTACTCATTGCATTTGCTAAAAGATAGTATTCAGATACTCCATCCAACTGAGTAGACTTTTCCCATTCACCCTCCGATAGCCCTACTATTGGATACTCCACAAATGAACTATAGGATTTTTTTATGTTATCACGAACCAAATGATGTGGAACAATCCCACTTAAAATCTTGAAAACAACAAACAATATAATCACAGCAATATATATAAAACTTGCTTTCTTAATCACTTTCATTTAACTCCCTTCTGACTTGAAAAAGCCTTATGAGACATATAAATATAGCTAGATATCCAATCAAATATATGGAATACCAGTACATAAATGCACTCCCTGGTATCGTACCCGCTAAAATCACTGCTTTTAACAACTGCAGTCCGCAGAGTATGCCTAATAAAAATTTTCTTTTTTTTAGACAGCTTCCCATAATTCCCATCAAAAAAAACATTGGAATTATTGCATTATAAGTTACTCTATGGGCTATCTTCATGAAAAAGGAGTCTTTTATCAATAAAGTCTCCATTACAATAATCACATTTTTCCTTAGATTAGGAAAAATTGATCTGTTAAGGTCTTGATTGTAAAATGTCGTCTGAAGATTTTCTGAAACATACACGCCCTCACCACTAAACAAGTTTTCCGTGTTCTCCACATATTGCGTTCCCAGTTTCAGACCATTTGCCTGTAAAACCACCGGAACTTGAACTTTTGCAAATGAGTATAAATGTTTAAAAACTAATTTAGCGTAAGCTTTCAAATACTTATCATATGCTTCTTTTGTATGTTCTACTCTGATCAAGTTTACGGAACTGTCCCAGATAATTCCCCTTCCCTTTTCCTCTAGAATTTCCAAATCAATCACCTTATCTATCGTTTCTAACGCCTTTGCTTCCTCAATTTTCAATTCTTTATCGCAAACAACATATTCAATGTAGGGAAGCGTAGAAATAACGGTATTTTGTACACCTATATTATCATGAAGAAGTGTATTCTGATATTTTGACAAAATTATACTGCTAACAAAAATAACGAAAAAGACAATAACTCTTTTTATCACATTTACTCGCTTCTTGAATACAATCCAAAATACAATGGGAGCTACCATTGCATAATAAAAACTTTCACTTCTCCAAACCGCTAAAATTATGCTTACGGAAACATATCCTATACATATCTTATTGCTAATTTTATATTCCACATCTTTCAAACGCTCTATACTAATTATGAGAAACAGCATAAGGCCTACTTCTAAAAATGCATAAAGGGAACACCTCAGTGGGTACAAATTGCTGTCAATAACTGGAAAAAACAAAAAAGGTATTACACACAACAAACCAATTTTTTTATTATGAAACAAATAGCGATTAATTTGTTCGACAAAAACTGCAGTCAGAACTGAAACAATCAATATTTGCATAATGACTACTCCCGCCGGAAAGGGAAAGAGCATAAGACTAGCCATATAAAAAAGCGAAGTAAAATAATGTTGATAACTATTATAAGTAAAATATTTACTTGCATCCAATACAAAAAATTCATCCCATCTCCAGATTCCTGGCCATGTAATTAATAACATTAAAAACATAAATAAAAAATACATAATGAATACTCTTCGAAATAACACTCTATTTTTGAACATGCGTAAGGTTATAAAAAACAGATATGCCCCCGTCATAAGAAGAATTTTCGAAAACACATAAGCCCCTCGATGATTAGATACGCTTCCCATATCGAACCACAACCGTTCAGCAAAAAAGCTAACAATACCTACCCATATCGCGAATAATCCTCCTGCCACTTCTGCTTTAGTTTTATTTTCCATCTTTTTCTACTTCTCCATATATCTCTCAACAGATTTCAGCTTGGCCTCATTAACTACTTCCTTGACCATCTCAGCATAATCCTTCTTTAACCATTGCTTCACTTCTTCCACACGCTCTCCACTAATATGCTCTTTCTCACATAACTCTAATCTGTTCAAAGCAGTCCATACATACAAATCCAACGCTCGAATGTATAAATCGGACAGTCTTTTACTTTTATAAAAACTTGTCTTTTCTCTCCAAGCCTCTACCGCATCTAAGCCATTCACATTAAATTTACTACCAGTAATACTATCCGTTCTTCTATGATCATAATTATACAGCGCCTTGTCTACATATACCAATTTTTTTGCTTCATAAGTAATCTTATGGGTGAAAAACTCATCTTCATGATATTTTCCTTTTGGATAGCGCTTTCCATCACTGAATAAAAAACTTCGATAGATTTTATTACAAGCGATACATTTAAAATAGCTCCAACCCATCTGACATTTCAGCGCTTCCAGATTGGTGGCTGTATAATAAAGACTTGTACCTTCCATCTCATTAACCGATCTATCTTTATAAACATTACAGAAATCACATTCAGCAATATCTGCATTAAATACTTCAGCAGCATAACATAATTCTTCCAGCATAGTCTCTTCTATCCAGTCATCACTATCGATAAATGCTACATACTTTCCGCTAGCCACATCCAGACCGGCATTTCTGGCGTCAGATAACCCCCCATTTTCTTTATGAATCACTTTTATCCGTTTATCTTTCACCTCATAGGCATCGCACAGCCTCGGACATTCATCCGGTGAACCATCGTCCACTAGTATTACTTCTATATTGGTCAACGTTTGTTTTAAAATGCTATCCACACATCGCTCTAGATAATCTTCAACATTATAGATAGGTACAATAACACTGACCAGCAAAACGGATTCTGAAAGCAGACCTCTCTCAGTCAATACGGATACCCTGTCTTCCCTTTCATGAAAATGGTAGCTGTACATCTGCCTGATAAAATCCCGGTTTCGTCTGACGGAAAGATCAGATTCCACTTTGCTAAGAACTGATTTTAATCCATCAATCTCCTTTAATGTTTCTCTATGATCTCCATCAACTACAAGAGAGCCAGACAATCTTACAATCGTCTGACGTAGATTTCCCGGCCATGTATCATATGGCTTTAGCTGCTGTAATTGCTTAAAATATTCATTAAGAAAACTTTCAATCTTGTCTTCCATTCCTAGTATACGGTCATCCGCTGCATGAATTGAAATTTGATCGCACTCAATAATTTCTCTATTATTATTCTTTAGTTTTAATAAAATAGATTCTTCCCATCCCGTCCATGTAGCTGTTTCATTCTGTTTCATTGAACGAGCAAAGCCGCCCACCAGTTTCAACTCTTCAGCTTTCATTACTATATTCCCAATATGTCCTTTTTTCCTCGTCCTCATTGCAAAACCGGACACATCATCATACAGCCCGAAACAATGTATTACTTTCTCTACATAATCATCATCGCAATAGCATCTACTATCAAAAATACTGATTATCTCTCCATTAGCCGCCCATATTGCAGTATTATAACAATCCACAATGTTATTGATCGGAGAAACTACTATGCGAACACGAACTACTATACCCTTTTTTTGCAAAATATCAAGAACTCCATTTGCCCATACCAGTTCATCTGCTTTAACTGCTACAATAACTTCATATAATCCCTTGTCAGCTTTTTGTCTCTCCAAAGATAAAAGAATATTTCTTAAATCTCCTATATTACTTCCACATGCGGTAATAACGCTAAGCTTTTTCGAGTACTCGTGTTTAGATTCGATTATTTGCTCTATAGAATACAGAAATGAATTTTTAATTTTTGCATCCATAAAATGGAACATGGTCTGGGCAGACCTAAAATAAAACCACCCTTTGTGCCCTTCTAAAAAATTTTCTACAGTTATCACATTTTGGCTAATTAAACAATCCCATTCATCAGTATCCACTTTATCAGATGTCTCTCCGACATACACTCGATAACCATATCCTGGATTATTATCCGCTGTTCTAAGATCGCCAAATTGCATATAGATTGTTCTTTCATACATGCTCTCACAATATAACATAGCCTCCTGTTTATCAATCACCTTGTGACCAGCCTTTAACAAAGCCCCCTGCATTTCATCACGAAGTTTCCCGTTTTCACCTTCCAATACCCATACCATAGGCTTCATGTAATATTCTCTTCTAAATGAATCCAAAAGCATGAGACGATATCTGTTCTCTGAAATTTTAAGTTCTTTATCCCTAGACGTGAGTGATTGAGAATGGAAACGGTAATTATAAATAGGTTCTTGGAAACAGGTATGTCGCAACAGAAACAAGCTGTTTATCCTCATCCAGTAATCATAATCCTCTGTGCAGTATTTCATAGCAGAATAGCCTTCTAAAGCATGTGCTACAACCGCTCTGTACATAAAAGCCGCTCCAATGTAATTATTTGTATAAGTATTTAATTCAAGCATGCAATGCGGGAGCATGACGTTTTCATGACGAAATCTGTCCGCATACCATCCATTTGTCACAATGGGATTATCATATTCATCAATAAGACGTATATTGGCAAATACCATACCAGTATCCGGAAAGTCATTTAACTCTGTTACCATCTTTTCAATACATGCTTTCTCCATAATATTATCAGCACTGGTCCAAGTAAAAAACTCTCCTCTAGCTTCCTTAAATCCTCTTGACAAAGTCTTGGGTAGCCTCTCATTTTCCTTGTGAATCACTCTAATTCTGGAATCTTTTAAGGCGTATTCGTCTATAATTCGAGGAGTATCATCTATAGAGCCATCATCCACAATAATGAACTCAAAATTTGTATATGTCTGTTTTAATACACTCTCAATTGACTTTGCCAGTAAATCGCCTCCATTATACACCGGCAACACGATGCTAACCAAACCTTTCATGTAGGGGTATATTACCTCTTTTAAATCAATATGATATACCTCTTCACGACTCTCTTTAAAATGATAAAATTCAAATTCACTTAATGTCAACAGGTCATCATATAATTCCCCAACCTGAACGCTCGTTTCCGCCGCATTACCATAGCAACATACCCGCTTTACTTTCCTCATACCTCGTAAAATAATGCCATTTCCAAGTTTCCGATTCACAATCCCAATTTTTTCTGCCAACCGAAAAGCCAAAGACTTTTTTATATTCTGGACCTCAAATTCTTTTTCATTGATCCTATCTTTTAATTTTGCTAACTCACACTCATATAAAGAATTTTCTTCTTTTAATCTTTCTATTAAAACGTCTCTATTCATATCCCTACCCTATTGTTTTCCTTTTATAATAGTTCTCGCTCCAAAACATCAGCAATTCGTTTACATGCATTTCCATCCCCATAAGGATTCGATGCCTGGCTCATCCTGAAATATTCATCTTTATCATTAAGCAATCGATTAAACTCATGATAAATAGTTTCCTCATTTGTACCAACCAACTTTAATGTTCCTGCTGCTATCCCTTCGGGTCGCTCTGTTGTGTCCCGCATCACTAATACCGGTTTCCCAAGAGATGGAGCTTCTTCTTGAATCCCTCCGCTATCCGTCAAAATCAGAAATGAACGTGCTAAGAAATTGTGAAAATCCATAACATCTAACGGTTCTATCAAATGGACCCGGTCACAGTCTCCCAAAATCTTTCCCGCCGCTTCTCTAACAACAGGATTCATGTGAATGGGATAAATGACTTTAATATCCTGATTCTCTGCTACAATTCTTTTAATTGCTCGAAACATATGGAGCAAAGGTTCTCCTAAGTTTTCTCTCCTGTGGGCAGTCAACATAATAAGTCGACCTTCTTTAGCCCATTCCAGTTCTTTATGATAATAATTTTCCTTTACTGTAGTTTTCAGTGCATCAATGGCTGTATTACCTGTAACATAAATGGTTTCATCCGACTTCTTTTCCTTAAGCAGATGTTCCTTAGCCATTTGTGTGGGTGCAAAATGATACCTTGCAATAATTCCCACAGCCTGACGATTAAACTCTTCTGGATACGGCGAATAAAGATTATAAGTTCGAAGCCCCGCTTCCACATGACCTACAGGTATTTGTAGATAGAAACATGCCAGCGCTGTCACAAAAGTCGTAGAAGTATCGCCATGAACCAATACCACGTCCGGTGATTCCTTTTCTAATACCAGCTTAATATTATTCAAAATGTTTGTAGTCACATCAAACAAACTCTGTTTATCTTTCATAATTGATAAATCATAATCCGCTTTCACATCAAATGTATCCAATACCGAGTCCAGCATCTGCCGATGCTGCCCAGTCACACATACAACAATTTTCATACGCCCACGTTTCTTCAATTCATTCACTAACGGACACATTTTAATGGCTTCTGGTCTCGTACCAAAAACTAACATGATTTTTTTCATAAACACCTCTTACGGAAATTACCATTCTTTATCTTTAAATTATTAACTATAGTTACCTTTTACCAACGATATCTCTGACAGTTACACTAATACCTTCCTTCTGCAGGCAGTTGATTAGTGCATCCATTTTTGTGCTTTCCCCTGGTTTTGATAGCAGAATAAGTATCCAAACCATAATCTGGTTCAACCTCCCCGATCCCAAAGTTCCATTAGTCAAGCTATTCTGTTGTTTCACAATTTTTAGATGCTTGAGAATTTTATTGATATTGCACTTTAAAATATCTCTTTTTATTTTTTTGAACTCAACAGTTTCATGTCCTTTCTTTGCAATTAAACTCTTCTTTATAAAAGAATTTTGGCAGATCTCTGTCAGTGCCTGCCTTGCTTTTTTATCACTATAATCTAGTCCCTGGTCATAGAGAGTTTGTATATAATATACGGTTTTTTCAGCTATATAGTCATATAGACGAGGTTTCTGCGCCTCCTCCCACAAATTTTCTTCCTGCATCATTCGCCGAAATGCCTCTAAAAAACCTATCTGCTCCCAATATTTTCTATAGCTTATTTCAAAATCAGTGGCGTTTCTCTCATTCTCAATCTGATAACATAAAATCTGATTCAAAGAAACTGTTATTTCTGCTTTATTATAAAAAGATATCTTAAATTCCTCTATTGCGTCATTCCCCAAAGTCACTACAAGATTCACATTATCTTTATTTTCTTCCTTCAGCCTAAAGATGCAGTTTCCATCTTCCATGAACAGCCCCAAATTTTCAAAAATATCCGGAACCAGTTTTAAAAACTGTTCCCTAGTATAAAACTTTACTTTTTCGGCGAGCACAGACAATGGCTGTTCCTGTTTTATAAATTTTCCTGCTGTCAAAACGATTCTGCTTTTTCCACAGTATACCATGTTCGCATCAAATTCTTCTGACTTTTCTACTAAGGTTTCTATCATATCCGGTGCTGCATAGCTATTGGGTCGAAATATAATAAGATAATCGCCATAAACCACCATCTGGTCCTGCTCAAACATACCTTTGTTTTTTATAATCCGAACCCGTTTATCCAACTTTTCGTAATTTTCACAGATTTCCTGTATCCTGCCCCCCGATTCCTGTAAAAGGAGAAGAACTTCTATATTTCTGTATGTTTGACTTAAAATAGAATTGACACAATATCCAAGAGTATATTCTCTATTATAGGAAGGTATGATTACGCTAACCATCTACAAAACTTTCCTCCTTTATCCGTCTGGCATAGTTATAATAGTTACTTTCTATTTCTACTAACTCTTTATAATACAATATACTCACTGGATGTTTATCAAAATAAACTAGATCTATTCTGAGCTGCCTCAAGACTTTATGTATTCGCTCACTCGTCACACCCGATTTGATATAACGCTTAATACAATCTAATAAAACCCAACAATACGCATCTCTCGCCTGCTCCTCCAATTCAGTCAAATGATGTTCTCGAAAAAAATCGATTCGTTCTCTAATGGCATCACAAGCATCAAAATTTGCCTCTCGGAATTCGACTCCAGTTATGCTATCCGTTCTGGACCGATTATAATTATATTTGGAAATATCTACATAAACCAGCTTTGATGCATTAAAAAAATATTTATAAGTCGTATACTCATCCTCGTGAATTTTTCCTTTTGGGAACCTAATATTTCCCAGCACTTCTCTCCGGTAAAGTTTATTCCATACAATCGATTTAAAATATCCCCATTTCATCATGGAACTCATTGCAAAAAGATTATCTTCCACTATACAATCAGCCGTGCACCCAGTTTCTTCTACGATACAGTCCATATAAATACTTCGGAAACTGCATTCGGCAATATCCGCTTCATATTCATGCAATGCTTTCAGCAACACTTCAAGCATATCTATATCCAGCCAGTCATCGCTGTCAACAAAGCTAATAATCTCTCCCCTTGCGACATCAATTCCAGCATTTCTGGCATCCGATAAACCGCCATTGCTCTTATGAATTACTCGAACACGCTCATCTATTAGACTGTACTCATCGCATATTTGTCCACATTGATCTGGAGAGCCATCATCCACCAAAATTATTTCGATATTTTTATAAGTCTGTTTTCTAATTGAATCTACGCAACGTTTTAAATACGTCTCCACCCGATAAATGGGAACAATAACACTTATTAGTTCTGACATATTATCTCCTGTAAGGTTGTTTCTTCACATCAAGCTATGGGTTTCTTAGGCAACAAAAGAGAGAGTTTAATCTTTTATCGAAAAATCTTATTTAATTTTAATTTTAAAACCACCTTAATAATTCTTTTCCCCCACTGAGAATTAGCAATTCTCATTAACTCACTTTTTGTGCCAAGTGAATATCCTTCCTTAAACATGGAATCTACATTTGCTACTTCTTGATATACTGTCAGATAATCATCAATAATGGCATCAATTTTTCTAAGTGCCTCCGCTCTCCTCTTTCTTTCTTTTACCATTACTACATCTTGGATTAGCTCTTGAATGCGTCCATCCAGTTTTTGAATCATGACTTCAGTGGAAAAATCCGCCTCTACTCTCTTTCTACAGTTAATGCACATTTGTTCATAGGTTTTCTTATCTTTCAAAAGATGGTCAATCGCCTTAACATACTGTTGAATTTCTTTTTCATCATAAACTGAATAGTTATAATCCTGCCCTTCAGATTGCAAAAGAGGGAGCACTATCCCTGACGTTTTGTCAATCAACTCTGCCTGTCCGCCCACATCAGATGTAATAACTGGTACTCCCATAGAACATGATTCATAAGCAGTTAATGCAAGACCTTCTTTTATAGAACAGATTAATGTTGCAAAACTGTCTCTGTAATAAGGTTGCATTTCATCTTGACGTCCTGCAAAATATATAGTATGTACCAGGTCTGCTTGTTTAACTTTTGCCTTAAGCTCTGATAAAAGCGGACCGTCTCCTACAACTAAAAAAGCGATATCTGGTACTATTTTTTTTAACTTTTGTGCAATTTCAAACATTAGAAATGGACGTTTTTGTGGATGTATTCTGCATGGGAACAAAATCAAAGGTCTGTATTTATCTATTCCGTGCCTCATCTTTACAGCACCATAGGAATAAGCTGATGCGTCAAACTTATCCTTATCTACTCCTATATATAAAGTTTCAACGCTTTCCAAACTTCTTCCAAAATTACGTTCCAATACCTGTTGTGTTCCATTGTTGCATACGAACGTTCTATCAATGATATTCTGCATATTTCCTGACGTTCTTGCAAAACCACCATTCCTCCAGTACCACTCTTCCATGTGAACGTAATCCACAACAACGACATCCGGAAATTCTTTTCTTATCCATGGAACGATATAATATCCATAATAAGAATTACTTAAAAATATTACATCTATCTGACGACTAATTATAAAATAACTGACAAATTCAGCATAATTCTTCACCTCTAAAAAAGTCGGCAATTCAAAGATATCCGTTATATACTCTTCAAACCTCTGTCTCCAGTCATTCGGGGAATGTTCTGTCAAAATTGCACTAAGTTCATAATGTTCTTTGCTCAACCCCTTTACTACTTCCAGATTAAACATATCAGCGCCTCCCATTACCATCCAAGGCAGGAGCATCATGATATGTATTTTATCCTTCTTTTGAAATACAGAATCTTTCCAGCTAGAAACTTTCGGCTTCACATATTCATTAATTGGTGAAGCTATAGGGAATACCCGCGCCTCAATATCATCGCTTACAGTTCCTGCTATTTCTTTTATCTTCTTTAACGCTTTTTTTTTCTTTTTCGCGTCTTCTCTGACAATAGAAGAAACCCCTCCTTCAATACGTCTATACCAAAAACCTTTTTCACACACTTTCACAGGCTTCTTTCCTAAAGCCAACAATTGTAACCACAACCTCCAATCCTCATATGCATATTTTTCACTCTCATCATAAAGTCCAGCTTCCAATATGTCTTTTTTCCTAATTGCTGCTGTTAGTGTTAAAAAATTATCTTTTTTTAATGTTTTAATACTAAAAGTTTTCTCCCATACATATTCCTGATTCTGAAAACCCAACGAATCTGTATATGCCCATGCACAGTCAACATTATAATAAAGTGCCCAATACAGTAATTCCAAATAGGTAGGAGTAATCAAATCATCCGAATCAAGAGGAACAATAATTTCTGAAGAAGCCTGCCGAATTCCTTTATTTCTAGCACTGGAAACGCCTTTATTTTCTTGGCGAAACACCTTAATTCTTGTATCCGCAGAGGACAGTTTATCTAACAGTTCAATATCTTCCTGTACCGTGCTCCCATCATCCACAATCACCCATTCAAACCACGGAAAAGTCTGGTTTTCCACGCAATTGTAAGTTTGAATAAAATATTCCCCCGCGTTATAATAAGGTGTGACAATGCTCACTAACGGATTCTCTGGTTGTATCAGCTCTCTATCCAGTTTAACTCTTCCTGGCTCCCTGCTAAAATCAAATTCCATATCTCCTCCATCTATTTCACGGTTTTTGCAATAGCAAATTGGTAAATATCCTTCATTTTCTTCTTTACAATTTCAACATCAAACTGCTGAATTTTTTCCGAATTGAAACACCCCATCTGTTGTCTCAACTCGTTGTTTTCCTTTAACTTTAAAATGGAATCGGCAAATCCCTTTATATCCTTAGGTTCAACCAAAAAACCACCTTTTTCAGGTACAATGAGGTCAACATTTCCACGAATTTTAGAGGCAATTACTGGTAACCCCGATGTCATTGCTTCCATGAGGGCAACTGGCAATCCTTCCTGATAAGATGGAAATACAAAACAATCTGCTGCTTTTAAGTGTTCCTGGATATTATAACAATACCCTATCATAAAAATACATTCTTCCAGACCATACTCTCTTATCTTATGTCTTATATCTTGTTCCAAAACACCACTCCCGCATAAAATTAATTTTATATGGTAATCTTTAATATATGTTAGTGCTTTTAAAATCGCTACATGGTTTTTCCTTTTAATCAATTCCCCACAGGTAATCAAGACAAAATCATCGGACTGCAGTTGGTACTGGCTTCTAATTTTCTGCCGTATATTTTCAATTGTAGAAAACCGCTTGCAATCAATTCCAATACCAGGCGTATAAAAAACCGAACCACCTTTTTTCAATTTAAACTTTAAAGCGGCTTGATAATCTTCTTCATTAATAGTAACTAATACATCTGTCACATGCGCTAGTAACCATTCCATAGTTTTATACATTAGCCGGTTCATGAGAGGAGCCCCTTGGTAAAAGTGGAATCCATGAACTGTATACATGACTACACCACATTTAGATATACAGGCAGCTAATCGCCCCAGAACCCCCCCCATTGGTGTATGGCAATGTATTAGTACAAACTGCTCCTCTTTCATTAACTTTACCAAGTCTCTTAATAACTTTATATTGGAAAGACGAAATGGTGACCTAACAAAATCAATCTGATGTCGTATTATATCAGTTTCATCCAGCCGAGAATTATCATTACCATAAATTGGGGTATTATAATTACTGGCATAGTGAATCTCGTATCCAAGTGATAGCAAATATTTCACATTATTCATCTCAAATTGGGGTACAAATCCACTGGTTGTTGTTACCAGAAGTATTTTTTCAGCCATTATTCTTCCTCAATTTTTGTATGTTCTAAAAACCAATGATGTTCCATAGGAATCGTTTCATATCCATTCTCATCCGCAATAACTCGAAAATCAAGTGCATGCTGTAGTGAATCCAGAACATGATTTTCAGAATTTAGTATTACTATGTGAACAATATAATTTCCTACAGCCAGATAATGCCCTTCTACTTTTAATCTCACTGTTCCAGCTCTATCAAAAGTAATATATTTTTGAGTGTCGATGAATGTATCCGAATAACAATATAATATATTATCATCACGCAAAATGCTGATTGAAATTTTTCCTACCACTGAAATATCCGTGTCATAAGAGACGGATATTTCAAAACTGTTTCTAATAGGTAGCAAATTTCCCTTTTTCAAACTTTCTCCTGTGATTTTCACCTCGGAAATACAAACACTCTGATTTCCTGTTCTGACAGCTTGATCAAAACACCCTTTTGGTATATCCGGCAATTCATTTTCCACCGTTCCATTCTTCTCCCGATCCGTTTCCTTTTTCTGCAACCTTATTTCTTCCATCTGCGTAAGATAATGCCGATGAACAATTTCAGGAACTCCCTCTTCTTTGATTTTTCCTTCTTCTATCCAAATAGAGCGTTCACAAATCCGGCTAATTTGTTCCAGAGAATGAGAAACAATCACAATTGTCGTACCATTTTTTTTAATTTCTTTTAGTTTTTCAAAACACTTTGTCTGAAAACTTACATCTCCTACACCCAAAATCTCGTCTATCAAAAGCACATCCGCATCCACGTTTATCGCAACTGCAAATGCTAGTCTCATGTACATTCCAGAAGAATACGTCCTAACCGGATTATCAAGAAAGTCCTCCATTTCAGAGAAATCAATAATATCATTGATCCTATGGTCAATTTCTTTCCTAGTAAGTCCAAAGATAGCCGCATTTGTATAGATATTCTCTCTGCCACTCATGTCAGGATGAAATCCAGCTCCTAATTCAATCAAACTGGAAACTCTTCCTTTTACATCAATGCTTCCACTATCAGGGTACATAATGCGCGTAAGCATTTTCAACGTAGTGCTTTTTCCACAGCCGTTCTTACCAATTAACCCTACTGCCTCGCCTTTTTTAATATCAAATGAGATCCCTCTTAGTACTAGCCGCTCCTCATAGTGGTTTCTTTTTTTAAACAGCATTTTCTCTTTTAAGCTGCTTCCCTTATCAAAATAAATTTTAAATTTTTTTGTAATGTTCTTTACTTCTATTACATTTGATGATTCCATCTTATAACTCCTCTGCAAACTTTCTCTGTAATCTAGAAAAAGAAAACCAACCAATACTTAAAAATAAAAGCCCCAAAAGAAATCCATGAAGCAGAGTACTCATCCGTGGCACTTCTCGGTAGTATAAAATTTGCCGATATGCAATGATGATAGGTGTCATAGGGTTTAGGTAAAATATAGGTAACAACCTTTCTGGGATAATATCAACATTATACATAATTGGCGTAAGATACATCCATGCCATTGTAATGATTCCCAGAATATGCTCTAAATCTCGAAAATAAACAGTTAAAGCGGATGTAAGCATTGTAATTCCTAACGCTAACAAATACTCCACTGCCATTACTATAGGCAAGTACAAAAGTGCTTTCCCATTAATTCCTATCCCAGAAAACAAAATTATAAAAAATATCACTATAAAGGAGAACAACATATTAACAAAAGAGCTAGTCACATAAGATATTGGAAGTACCTCTCTGGGAAAATAAATTTTATTTACCATATCTTTTGAACTAATTATGCATGTAGCACCTGTTGTCAATGCAGAGCTAAAAAAAATCCATGGTACTAATGCTACAAATAAAAACATATAAAAATTTTCAATACCACTTTTTAAAATTGTAGAAAACACAATCGTATAAACAACTAGTTGTAATAGAGGATTAATAAAAGTCCACATAAATCCAAGCACTGACCCTTTATATCGACCTCTGAGATCTTTACGAACCAGACTTGTAATCATCTCCCTATAAGCCCATAATTCTGCCACTCTATTCATTGTTCTAACCTTTCTTTTATATCTATTATTTTACTATACCTTCAGTACTTTCTTTCATAAACATAATCTTAGGCGTCATAATAATCAGTTTTAAGTCTAAAAAAATCGAATAATATCTGATGTATGTTAAATCTAACTTTAGTTTATCATAAGCCGTTGTACTGTATTTTCCATAGATTTGAGCATACCCTGTCAGACCAGCTTTAACCTTTAATCTATAATCAAATTCAGGAATTTCTTTTACTATTTCTCCCACTATCTCCGGCCGCTCAGGCCTTGGACCTACCACCGACATGTCCCCTTTTAGAATGTTTATGATTTGAGGTAACTCGTCCATTCTAGTTGATCTCAATAGTTTACCCATCGTATGAATTCGAGGATCTTTTTCGCTTGCAAGTATGGGCCCCGATTTTACTTCCGCATCTACTACCATGGTTCGAAATTTATAAATCATGAAAAGCTTTCCGTCTCTCGTTAGTCGTTCCTGTTTATAAAATATTGGGCCTCTATCTGTTAGCTTTATACCAATACAGGCAAGTAAGAAAACTGGAGAAAAAAGAATCAACATAATTATAGATATAATTATATCTTCACAACGTTTTATACATTGTTGTTCAATTGATAGCCCCAAATTCCTTGAAAGTAATAATGGAGAATCAAACAGATTGAGTTCATCTGAGCTCCTTAACAAGATATCTGAAATTTTGGGAACACTGTAAGACCGCTTACCATTCTGGAAACAATACTTAATAATCTGGTTTCTTTCATGAGAGGGCATGTCCCCCACAATGACTCCATCATATCTAGATATAAGATTCTCAATGGCTTCAAAATCTTCTTTATAAGATACCAATTCACATATTTCATATTTGTCTTCTCTAGATTTAATATTGTTCTTTAGATGATAGTCGTGATAGTCACCAGTTATCAACAGCATTTTTCTTGGGGGGAAAATGTGTCTGTATACAAAATGAAATAAAATAGTCCAAGTAAATATAAGCACAATATCTATGAATGTCATTAAAATAATATATATAGGACTCACAAACCTTTTATCAAGTACTGCAATTTGAAAATATACAAAAAAATTGGAAAAAAAGACTGATATTCCTTGAGAATATATTAGGTTTGTGTTTTTTAAATATCCAATCTTAAAGCCACCATATGTATACATAAAAAAAGCGAGTAGAACTATATACATTAAAACGATTACCCAATTTCCTCTTCGAAAAAAGGGAGTTTGTAGTATATAGCGATTATAATATCCTACCCAAAAAACTGCATAAATAGCACCCAATCCTGCCATAAGAACAGATGAAAACAATAATTTTATTAGACGTTTGTATTTTTCTCTTGATTTTTGCTCATTCATTATCTTCACTCAATTCCCTAGTTTTAACTATAGCAATTATCTACTTTAGTTATTAATTTAGCACAATGATCCCATACAGTATATCATTTTGAATGAACTACCGCAACTTAATCTATTATGAAATATATGTCATATTATTTAATAATTTGTAAATATATACTTTTAATCTATCTATGACCTAAATAAAAATAGAGCCAGAAATTTTCTCCAGCTCCAAAATTGATCTAGTTTACATATCACTATGCTTTGCAGATGCTATTCCTAACAAAATCCAAAATACTGGTGTAATAATCGGTAAATTTAAGTTGACTAAAGCCTGGATACTGTAACATATTATTCCAAAAATAGCCGCTACAACATAATAATTATCACTGTATAATTTTAATCCCCTTTTAATAACACTAATGATAAAACTGATGTAAGAAATTAGTCCTATCACTCCTACAGTTATAAGAAGCTGTAAATATTCGTTATGTGCATTATCAAAAATTTCATTATAAGGGTTATTTACAGTCTTCTGCAATAATAAAATACCAAGGGTCTCTGGTCCATAACCTACGAGCTTATGCCAAATAGGAAATCTAAAATAACACTCCATAGCATTTCGCCAAATATAACCTCTATGAGTTCCCCATTCATCATCCAATAAAAGAAACGAAGATAAGTTACCATATTTGTTGACATTATTCAAAAAATTGCAATCATAAATAATAAATAATATACTTACAAAAAGCAATAATAACAATCCCAACCAACAATAGCATAAAGTCTTTCCATACTCAATTATATTTTTTTTCTTTATGTGATCATGAAAAAACCATATACCTACAATCAACCAAAATATAGTTATTAATAAAAGTAACCATCTAAAATTAGCTATTAAATTAAACGAGCTATTAATGCCAATAACACGATTTCCCATATAATCATTAATCCAACTAATGCATTGGACAACAGAAAAAAAAGTGGCAATTACAATAATATAACGTCTTAATCCTATATTATTTTTAAACAAAAACAGCGGTAAAATACCAAAAAGGGCACCTAATGAAAGGTAAGCATTATCGCTAACTCCCATAATAATTGCAAAAAAACCTATTAACATGCAAATAAAATAAAATATGGTTCGTTTAATATTTCTTTCAAAGGAGAACAACACAGTAGTTAAAGCTACTATCATGCCTATATAAGCAGTATAAGTGTTTATATTACCAATGGTAGATGTGAAAATATCTTTTTGATTCTCTAGCATTGGTGCTTTGAATCCCAATATATCTAATTTAAAATAATCTGAAATTCCTAGCAAACAAACTACTATACCTGCAAATAAAATATAATCAACATATTTACTACGAAATCTCCAAAGCTTACTTATACAAAGATAAGTAATTACATATCCTGTTATTAAAAATAATCCTGTTAATCTACCTTCATTTCCCCAGAACGATTCATATACGTAATCTGATGTGATAGTCGAAACAGATGCTATTAAGTAAAAAACCAAAACAAAAAAATCAGGCCACGTGAGTTTATTTATTCCAGTTTTTATCTTCTCTTTACTAAGTGATTCAAACCATTTAATTTTAGTTAAAATGGAATATACTAGAAGGATTGCTAACATCACAATTGTACATGAGCAATAATAGTAATACTTAAATACTAGAATATCAAAATACTTATCTCTAACTATGAGAGGTAAACCTACCCCTATAAGAATAATATATATACTTAATATTATTCTTATAAATTTATCTTTTTCAATATTGTTCATCTTAATCTTATCCATTTTTTCCTTTCTTCAAAATTCTTGCTATTACACTTACTTCTATTATACTTAACATAGTATAACATCAGCTGCTTGACAAATCAACTTAACTTTTCAAAGTAAAACTGTTGCTCATATCCCCTCAAAGAGGCGTTATCTATACATATAGTATAGCAAATGATTATGGAGACACCATTCTTATTATACAGAGTAGCAGATTGATAATTTATTTCATTTCACAGTTATGCTAACCCTTTCATTAATACATTTTAACTCCATATAAGCATCTATAATCAGGACGTCAGTCAAACACTATTAACCCCCAAAAAAAGTTTTTGGATTACGCTTTATCAATCGCCGGATGTAGGTACTGAAAATTATGATAGATTTATTGCTTTTGTAACATTAACATGTCATAACAGAATAAATACTCCAAATGGAGATGAAGACTTGTTAGTTAAAAATACAATAATTAGCATCAAGTACTAATTACAGGCTCTATGCGGAATGTCTGGGTGTGTATGGCAAGCATAAGAAGATTACTAGTGCATCCTCGGAGATCCTCAAAAGCACCTGATCCCGGATAGCCAGCTGGATCACACATAGAGACATCTGACTGATAACTCAAGTGACATTCCCAGATCAAAGATGTTGAGAGTAAAATTCTTTGTGTGTGACATTAGCTTCCCTTAATTAAACGAGCCAGAGCTCTCTTATCTCATGCAAAGATTATTGTGTATAAGTACCATCTCATCACCAGTCTGCTATGCCATCCTAAATGTAGACAAACTACTCCAGCGATCTATGATAACATCTCTCTCAAAATATTACAAGCGAAGACGAAATATCATCCTGTCACGTTACAAAAAACCGATTAACGAGAATAAGCAGATTCACACCCTAATCTACCAGTACAACGACGGTTTTTACCCGACCCATATGATAAAAGAATGGTTTAGCAATTTCTGCCATATGGAGTCCTACCACAAGAAGTAACATGTATTAGGCGTTTAGATTGCCTGTATCAGGTAATGTGTGTCACAGAATTTGAAAATTATGACATAATGATCCGACTTTGAAAAAAGCTTGAATGCTTATAATATGGAATCACCAACGGAGTCACAGAGGTACTTAACAAGAATACTAAGGGTCATAACGAAGATCTAAACAAATCCTTAACTTCAATCGGTTCAGGGCCCAGAAACTTCATTGTACATCTAAAAAAATGGTAATCGATGCATAGCTTAATTTGCATGCTCAAAAAGTCACATATTATAGAATCTGCAATCAAAACAGCTCGAAATGCAAGAATGGAGTGAGATTCCAGAGAATCACACCTCAACTATTGACAAAAATCCAAAAAGCGGAGCTGATGCTCCGTAAATGAATGCTCATTTACTTTACATCAGCTCCGCTTAATTACATAAGATTATTTGTTTTCAACAAACACAGCAGTGATCTGCTTGCTAGGATTTACAGCATAGCAACGGTCATCGCCATCTTTTGCCTTAGTTTTGCTCTTCTGAACTGTACCAGCAGTGTTTACAAGTCTGTATTCAACTTTATCATCACGTTCTTTAGCCTTTACTTTGTCTTCAACATTATAGAACTCATCTACATTCTTACGAGTACCAACATTAGAATCAACATCAATATCATCTAAGAACTGCTCAGTTGAAAGTAATTTGATTTCAGAATACTTTCCATCTGTTCCCTTAGTTGCCTTTACAACAGCATACTTATCATCTTTATCAGCCTTCAACAGCATACCACCTAAATAATACTTGTCGCTATCAACGCCAAATTTACCTTGGCCTTTTCCGCTTCCGGATTTATTGAATAAGAATGCATAAGTATCACCATCGATAGAGACATTCTGCTTTCCAGTCTTCATAGCACCGTCATCACCATTACCAAAATAGTACATGCCATATTTAGCACCATAAACATTGTTCATATTATCTTTAAACTGATCACCATCTTTGAACTCAGTATTAGCTACGCTATCAATTCCACCATCTCCGTAGATATTGTCAATCTTGGTAGAACTGTTTTCAATAAAGCTAATTACCTGAAGACCATCCTTCATTACGCCGCGCTCATTAAATGCATACTTCTTGCCATTAATGGTTTTGATTTCAGAAACAGTTAATTTACCATCTTTATCAGAATAGTACCAGTTAGTTTCATCATCGTTGTAGTCCTCTTCGCTTAAATAAGAATCTGGAACAACCTGGAACCAACCCTTAGAGATTCTAGCGCCGTCTTCTGGACTACCATAATATCTGAAGTCCTTAATATAACCTTCGCTAGGGCTAGCTTCATTGGCTGTACTTGGAGTTACGCTCCAGTTAACCCATTCAGCATTCATACGACCATCCATATCGAAGCTGTATTTTTTACCATTGATCTTCTTGCCATTTTCTTCTTTCATCTTCTTACCATTGGTTTTGAAGTAGAACCAACGTGTCTGATTTTCATCATCGAAGACGTTTTTGCTAGAAGTTTTTACTTCTGCATCTTCCCAGGCCTGATCAACAATGTCGATAGAAACCCAGCCCATTGCCTGTGCGCCATCATTTTCATCGCCGCAGTAGTATGTGCCTTCTTTCCACTTGTCTTCATCAGTGGTTTCTCTTTCACCCTGATCATTTATCCAGCCATATAACATCTTACCATCATCATCAAAGACATACTTCTTGCCATTTATAGTTTTGAAGTTAGCAGATGAACTGTTAGTAGCTTTTTTATAGGCCTTACCATTAGCGCCGAAATAGTACCAATGATTTGTTGGCTCATCTTCGCCATCGCTGTCATAATTCTCATTCTCAATGGAAACCCACTTGTTAGCTGCCATAGAACCGTTCTCATCTACATAGTAGAAATTATCATTGAATTCAACGATAACGTCGGTAGCCATCTCGCCATCTTCGTTTAAGTAGAACCAGTTGTCGCCGGATTTCTCCCACTTCTCTGTTTCCTTATCTCCGCTCTTGTCGTAGTACGTCCATGTACCGTTTTCTTCCTGCCAGCCAGTAGCTGCGAAAGAAGACATGGAAGCACCTAATGCAAGAAGTGCTGCTGTAGATAATACAGCAACTAATTTAGTTTGCTTTCTCATAATTAATGCACTCTCCTTTTTCTCTTTGAAATACTTTTCTGAAATTCCTAATAGCATTACGAGGTAATTATACTTCGTCAAATGGAAATTATCAATACTTTTTTTACATTTTTTGCATATTTTGCTAAAAACAAAAAAAATTAACATTTCCGGCAGAAGCTATCAATTCCTCCATCACATGGTACATTATAATACATTTACTGGGAAATTACCATAACTTTTCTCTGTTCATTTCCTTACATAATCTTTACGAAATTGGATTATTTTGTAAAGATTGTATTTTTATGTATACAAAACCCTCGTTTTTGGTGTAAACATGGCTTAATGGCGCTTTTTTCTATTAATATTTTATTATGAATCTAATATTGATTTTTACCAATTCGATGGTATAATGTTCACATAATTACATTTTCACTCTAATATTGAACATCATCTTAAATCATATACTTACACACGGAGGTTATACTGCTATGGATCGTAACGTTATTATCTGCCGCTCAATCTATGAGAACCCGGCTGTTACACAGAGAGAGCTGGCTAAGGAGCTTCATATTTCCCTTGGAACTGCCAATAGTTTGGTAAAGGAGTGTTTGGACAAACAGCTCATTTCAATTAACAAAGGAAATGATTCCTATCAACTTTTGCTCGAAGGTCAATCTCTATTAAAAGCAAACAAGGTAGACGGTGCCGTCATTATCGCTGCCGGATTTGGTTCTCGCTTTGTTCCTCTTACCTTCGAAACACCAAAAGGACTGTTAGAGGTTTTTGGAGAGCGCATGATTGAGCGTCAGATCCGCCAGCTTCATGAGGTTGGAATCACTGATATCACCATTGTGGTAGGATACTTGAAAGAGAAGTTTGAATACCTTATCGATAAATATCAAGTCAAGCTATTATATAATTCTGAGTATTCCAAGAAAAACACACTTACCACCATTTATCAAGCCAGGGAAATTTTTCGTGATAAAAACATGTATGTTCTTTCCTCCGATAACTGGATGAGACATAACATGTACCATACTTATGAAGGAGGTGCATGGTATTCCTCCTCTTATATGGAAGGAGAAACTTCAGAATGGTGTCTTGATTATAATAAGAAAGGACGCATTCTTAATGTATTTGTGGGAGGTAAGGACCAGTGGGTAATGTACGGGCCTGCCTTTTTCTCTAAATCATTTTCCAGTAAATTTCTACCAGTTTTAGAAGAATATTACCATCTTCCAGGGACAGAGCAGTTTTACTGGGAGAATGTTTATATGGAAATATTATCTGGAGAGGCGGCGAAAAGGTTGCCTGATGTTCCGGAGACAAAGCAGGAAATTGATTTATATATCAACCGGAGGCAAGCGGAGGAAGTCTACGAGTTTGAAAATCTAGAGGAGCTTCGCCAGTTTGATGTAAAATATCAGCGTCATTCTGATAATGAGGCCATGGAATTGGTTTCTAAGGTATTTGAAGTTCCTGAATCTGAAATTACAGAGATTCGTTGCCTAAAAGCTGGAATGACGAACAAATCATTTCTATTTAAAATAAAGGACCGCCATTATATCTGTCGGATTCCAGGGCCTGGGACTGAGCTTTTAATCAACAGACAGCAAGAAAAGGATGTTTATGATGCCACCCACAATCTGGGGATAACAGAGAAAATCGTTTATTTTAGTGGGGAGACAGGATATAAGATTGCGGAGTTTTACGAAGGGGCACAAAATGCAGATCCTGAAAATAAAGATGAAATCAAGCGCTGTATGAGACTTGTTCATAAATTTCACCAATCTGGCTTAATGGTTCCCCATACCTTTGATTTTAAAGAGAGAATCGAGTTCTATGAGAAGCTTTGTAAGGCTCATGGTGATATATTGTTTGATGATTATAATCTGGTGCGTGGTTACATGAAAGAGCTTTTAGACCGGCTTGACGGGCTGGGGCATGTAAAGGTTCTCTCCCATCTGGATACGGTGGTGGATAATTTCCTGATTCTGCCTAATGGAGAAATCAGGTTGATTGACTGGGAGTATGCTGGAATGTGCGATCCTTTGGTGGACATTGCCATGTGTGCGATTTATTCCTATTATAATGAGGAGCAGACGGATCAGCTGATTGAGACTTATTTTGAACGTGAACCTTCTATGGAAGAACGGTTTACCGTGTATGCATATATGGCTCTAGGAGGATTTTTATGGAGTCTTTGGGCTATTTATAAGGCATCTCTTGGTGAGGAATTTGGCGAATATACTCTAATCATGTACCGGTACGCTAAGAACTACTATAAAAAGTGTATTGATATTGTATTAGAATGACATTTTTGGAAATTTGTCTGCAAATCGTAATAAAATGTTTAGGTTTTCCATCTGCTCCTATGCTATAATGGCAATATGTGTAAATAGTTATGATAGAACAGGAGGAAGAGAACGGTATGCGATATGGAAAAAAGGTTACGGCTCTTTTATTGGCTGGACTTGTAGGAACCGCTTCACTGATACCTGCCGGCACGGCATGGGCTGCTACCGGATGGGTTTCAGAGGGTTCTCAGTGGAAATACATCGACCAAGATGGGTCTGTTCATAAAGGATGGGTCAAGACATCTGAAGGCAAATTTTATTTTCTTGACCTTTCAACCGGCTTTATGGCGAGCGGCTGGAAGCAGATTAACGGAAGCTGGTACTATTTTCACTCCAATGGATCCATGGCAACAAAATGGATTCAAAATGGCGGGAAATATTATTATCTCATGGATGACACCGGAATCCTTGTAAAGGGTTGGCTTAAAATAGGCAATGATTATTATTACATGAAGGGCGACGGCGCCATGGCTACTGGCTGGCGGGAAATGGACGGCGCCTGGTACTATTTTAAAGATGATGGGAAATGTGTCATTGGATGGGGCCAGGTAAAAAATGACTGGTTCTATTTCGGCTCCGACGGCAAGATGATTACTGGCTGGAAACAGATTGATAATTCTTATTACTATCTCAATGGGGATTCCAAGTCTACTTTAGGTAAGATGATGACTGGGTGGCTCAGCGATGGCTCCAACAAGTATTATATGGATTCAAGCAATGGCAAGATGGCACATGGCTGGAAGCAGATTGAAGGTTCCTGGTACTATTTCAATGATTCCGGACACATGTCGACTGGATGGATCCAACTTTCTAATGTTTATTACTATCTTGATCCTTCTACCGGTAAGATGGCTACAAATACCACTCTTACTATTGATGGAAAAAGTTATTCCTTTGCTTCTAATGGGGCGTATCAGAACAATAACGGAACTCCTTCTTCTTCAACTACAGGAGGAAATTCTTCTGGTTCCACTCCTAGCAATTCAAATACAACGCCAGGAGGGACTAACAACTCAGGTTCTGGTTCTGGAGCTGGCGGACCGGGAGGGTCTTCTTCCGGAGGTGGTACAACGGGAAATAATGCTTTAAGCGGAACACCGGGCAGCACCTCAAACGACACACCTGGAGGCGGCTCCTCGAATTCTTCTAACAACGGCGGCGCATATCAACTGTCCCCTGGACTAACAACTGGTCCTGGCTGATTAGTCTGATTTAGTATCTGTGTGGGTATCTGCACCTCGGCGCGGATGCCCACTTTTTTTGCTTTTATTTCATAAACGTCACTAAATTACTTAAAGCACCAGCGATAAGGAGGTTTTGTTTTGAGACACAAAAAATTAATTATGCGGTTTGCCACAGCCACACTTTGCGCATTCATGGGATTATCGGCCGGATTTTATCCTGCTATGAATTCCTGGGCAGCTAGCTATGAACGAGTAAATGGTTCCTACCAGATGAAAGATGGCACTGTACTGGATCGGGTTATTGCAAGAGGTATTGATGTTTCCAGATGGCAAGGTAATATAGACTGGTCAGCTGTAGCTGCCAATGATGTGAATTTTGTAATGCTTGGTACCAGATCCAAAGGTGTAATCGATCCTAATTTCTACACCAATGTTAAGGGCGCTTCTGGTGCTGGTATTAAAGTAGGTGCATATATCTATTCTCTGGCTACCACTCCTGATATGGCTAGGGAAGAGGCTGATTTTGTCCTGAATTTGGTTAAGGATTATCCCATCTCCTTCCCCATTGCATTTGATGCAGAGGACAGTGCCACTCTTGGAAGTCTTCCTCCTGCCCAGGTCAGTGAGATTATAAATGCATTCTGCGACCGGATTCAAGAAGCTGGATATTATCCAATTGTCTATGCCAACGATTACTGGCTGACCAATAAGATTGATTTATCTAAAATGAAACGAGATGTTTGGGTTGCCCGTTATGAGGCTGTCCACAAATTTCAGGATCCTATTATGTGGCAGGTTACCAGTACCGGGTCCATTCAGGGCATCAATGGAAACGTGGACATTGATTTCCTTTATAAGGATTTAACTCCTAAACTTCCTGGAAACCTTTGGAGAACGATTGGTGGAAAAACTTATTACTATCAGAACTATTCGATCCAAAAGGACAGTTGGATTAACGATGGTACGGGGATGTTCTATATGAACGGAGAAGGGCAGGCAGCTACCGGTTGGCTCGATAAGGATAGTCAGAAGTATCACCTTGATGAGACCTCTGGCCGCATGTCCACTGGTTGGAAGCAGCTTTCTGACAGATGGTATTTCTTTAATGGAAACGGTGTGATGAATACTGGCTGGCTTACAGACAATAACTCCCGCTACTACTTAAACTCCGATGGTTCCATGGTTTCTGGCTGGTCAACCATTGATGGAAAACGGTATTACTTAAACGATTCTTCAGGTCAAATGGTAACAGGCTGGAAGAGCTTAGACAACAAATGGTATCATCTTCAGGACGACGGTGTTATGTCTACTGGCTGGAAAGATCTTAACGGCAAACGATACTATTTAAATAATGATGGAGTTATGGCTACTGGCTGGTTTACAGAAGGAAATACAAAGTATTATCTTGCTAACAGCGGTGCTGTTACCACTGGTTGGTCAAAGATGGATGATAGTTGGTATTACTTTAACCAAAACGGCGGTATGGCTTCTGGATGGACCAATGCGGACAATACCTGGTATTATCTGTCAAATGAAGGAAAGATGCAGACTGGCTGGCTCGACGATAGAGGCACCAAATACTATTTAAGCACCTCTTCTGGCAAGATGACCGTTGGCTGGAGACAGATTGATGGCTCATGGTATTATTTCAAAGAGGGCGGCAGTATGGCAACTGGCATGTCTCAGATCAATGGAGCGCAGTATTACCTGAATCCTTCAGATGGAAAAATGGCTGTTACTACTACCTTTGATCTTAATGGGGTTTCTTATACTGCTGATTCTAATGGTGTATGTAACGTTACACCGCAGAATACCCAGAACGCTCAGACTCCAGAATCCCAGGCATCGACTAACCAGCCTGCCAATGGAAGCGGAACCAATCAAGCTTCGCAAGCAGAAACGACTGCGACTGCTCAAAGCCCATCAAAGGCAGTTGGACCGGGTGTTGGATTGTCTAAATAACTGAAACAGAGTGGATTCATGACGAATACATATTGAAATATTTGTATAGCAATTGTTTTAATTACATAGAAAAGAAACTCCTGAAGATTTATATGTATCTTCAGGAGTTTCTTTTTATATGGTTGGTACGCTATGTCTTTGGTTTATGTTATATGGTTTACGTTATATGGCTTGCGTTATATGGCCTGATATATATGGCTTGATCCAGATAATTGGTATGGATTATTGCAATAACCAAGGTTATATTGTTTGACCACGTTGTATCAACAACTAATTACTCATCCACATTCTTCGTCTCGCCTACAATGTAAATAGGCCTGTCTTTTAACTCAGCAAATAGGATTGCAATATAATTTCCAATCACACCTACAATCAGGAAAAGCACTGCGAACATAAAACAAATTAGCACAATGGTGGTGGCATAGCCATTGGGAGTCCCTACTCTGGCCCAACTCCATATGGTGTAGATCATCATACCCAGTCCCAGGATTCCGGCACCGCAGCCTGCATAAATGCCAAGCTTAAGGGGAAGGTTGGAAAAACACATGATGGTGTTCAATGAAAACGCAATCAGCTTTTTGATGCTGTACTTACTTTCCCCTGCCACTCTCACTCTGGCTTCATATTCAATGGTAGTTCGACGAAAGCCGATGTTTTGAACATAACCCCTGAGGAAACGCACCTTTTCTCTGTAATTGTCCTTTAATACCTTTCCAGCTTTCTTTGATATGGCAAAAAAATCAGAGGCATTTGGCTCGAATTTCACATCAGAAAGGACATTGATGAGATGATAAAAGGCAGATGACGCAAGATTTTTAAACCAGCCTGCGGATTCATTTTTGGTGCGGACCATGTTAATGACATCATATCCTTCTGTAAACTTAGATACGATCTTAGGCAAATATTCTGGGGGATGCTGTAAATCTGCATCCATGCAGACGATTCCATCACCCTTACTGTAATCCAGCCCTGCGACCATAGCCGCTTCATGACCAAAGTTTCTGGAGAAGCTGATGACTTTTACTTTTTTGTCCTGATCTGATATCTGGGATAGGACATTCATAGTGTCGTCCTGGCTTCCGTCATTGACAAAAATAAGTTCATAATCCCAATCAAGTTGTTTTAGAATCCTGGACGTTTCCTCATAAAACTGACTGAGTGCCAGTTCTTCGTTATAACACGAGACCACGACCGATAGTGTTTTTTCCATAATTTATGCTCCTCAGGCAGATATCTTCTTACTTCTACGGGGAAACTGCCTTGTTAATTTTTCTCTTTTCCATTGGACCCAAAGACGCTGTACCCATTTTCTTTTAGTATGGTAAGTGCACTGCGTACTTTGGCACCACTATCTTCCCGAGTGGGTCTATATTCAAATCCAGCCTTAAGCTCATCATCTGATAGATTCTCAAAATTACGGGCCAGCTCCACCCTTTCTTGATATTTATCCAGGCGGTGGGGAGCTTTTTTAATCTCATTGTATGTGGTGTAACTATTTCCAACTAAAAATACCACACATGCTACAGCCGCGGTGAACCGTACAAGAGTATTCGGTTTTCTCCTCCTGCCATGTAAAATCAGGGCAAAGGTAAGTAAAATTCCCAGAATACCAGTCTGAAACTGCAAAGCGTATCTGGAACTTATTCCGTAATTTTCTAGCAGGAATATCCATCTGGACATTAAGATTAGTATATGGTTTAGTCCGCCGGATACTATGAGGATAAGGGGGAATATCGTCTTCTCATAGAGACGGAATTTAAAATTGTACCAAATCGCAATCAGATACAGAAGTATCACAAGGAAACCAAGGATCATAAAAGGCAGATTTGTTTGAAATATCTTCTCTGCGCTCTCTCCTCCTATCACCATGGAAGAAAATGATTTCACAAAGAAACGGACGAAAAATCCAGGGGTTTCCTTTAATTGATCAAACAAGGATCCTGTAACAGGGGCCGCATGGTCTTCTATGGCATAGGAATTGCTCCAGAGGTACAAACCCAGGGAAACCAAGGCACTTATGCCATACAGACAGTAGTTCCCTTTTCCTCTTCCCTTTTTTAACAGAAACAAAAAGCCGCAGACCAAGATCACCGTCACTGAATAGATAGCACAGTAGGGGCCAGCCACCAAAAGCGTGGTCGCAAAAGGGAGAATAACAAGCCTTAGTTTATCATAAGGCTTTTCCTCTCCGCTCCAAACCCGGTCCAAAATCTCATAGTGGTAATAAAAACACACAAAGGACAGGAAATGGGTCCAGCCGCTCCCATTGGTCAGCATCTCCCATTTGTTTAAGCTGAAAAGAACTACTAAGAGAATTGAATACCAAAGGAACGGGATCTTTTTTCTCAGGCAGTAGGCGCCTATCACTCCACCGGATAATCCCAAGGCAAGAACGCCTAGCACCCGGTCAAACATGGTGTTATAACCAAACAGATATATATTTATAATTCTCCCCAGATAGTTGACCGGTATTCGAGTTAAGATATCGGGAACAAAAAACTTAGAAGGATTCCATACATCAGGCAAGTAGCTATTTACCAGGCGGATATAATCGGAATAAATCCCATCACAAGTGGCTGAAAAGATGTACCATAGGCCAAATATAGTTCCTAAGAGGGGAAGGAGATAATACAGATATTTTCGCTTCATACTTCACCTTGCCTCTTAATTTGATGTGATATCGGCTACGACAGAAAGGCGTTTTTCTCCCCTTTGTTCCGTAGCTGCGTCATAGAAAAAGTTACTTTCAAGGGAGAACTCGGAGATCTGAGTAGGAGTCACGTCAAATTCCGCAGTCACTGTGCTTGCATCGATTGGTATGACTCTTTGCTCACTTCCATTGACCGTAACGATGATGTGTTCCAAACCAGTGATCACTCCAGGATAATAAAACTTAAAGGTTATCTTTCCTTCTTTTCCAGCCATGATCCTTGCTTTCGCACTTTCATCAAGCCAGCCGTCCTCATAGCTACCATAGACTCTCTCAAACTTTAAATTTCGTAGGAAATCAGTGATGTCCTGAAAAGCATTGTTAGTTGGATCTTCTCTTAAAACCAGCATGTTTGGCGTAATGAGTCCAATAGAACTCATGGAATCTATGAACGTGACTGTCATTCCTTCCGCAGTCCTTTTTTTATCAAAGGTCTTAAAAAAAGTGTTGGATGTAAAGTCACTCATCTTATAAGTATTGCCAATGATGTATACTTTCTTACTAAAAAGCTTTTCCTTATAGTTTCCATAAGTCTCTTCTGCCAGAGAATTGTACCGAAGCTGATTGGACCAGTAATACAGGTTGTCGTATTTACCACGATAAAAACTTTCCACAGGGAAAATGAGCATGGTATAAAGGAGAAAAAGGCCGCAGTATAAAAGAGGTTTTGATAAGTTTGCTCCTGCTTCTTTTCTGGGTACAGTTACTCCACACATGTAAGCTGCAAACAGCCAGGCTGCCGTCATTGAGACATAGATCCACCGGGTCTCGACTCGTATGGTAACGCTGGAGGAACCAATACACAGGGCAATAAATAGTAAAAATAAGCCTATCACCTTGAAACGGAGCTTGCGATCCTTTTTTTCTTTCACTACAACACCAATAAATACCAGAGTCATGACCAAAAGCATAAGGGCAGAGGCCAGTACTAGAACCCGAACCCAGGCAGGAGATGCTTCCCAGCTCAAACCACTTAAATGATCCGGACCTGCATTGACACCAAAGATATAGAGGACCTGACTTACGGCGTACTTTAAAACACCAGTTATTTTAAAGGTTTCTGCCACAGTGGTTCCTCCGGTTCCTGCCGGTGAAATACTGCCAATGGTGAAAAATCGAATTGCCTGGACTGCCAAAAAGGAGAGAGTAATTAGAATCCATGAAGATTTCTTTCGTTCCTTTTTCATCAGGTAAGCTACATAGAAAAGAGGTAGAAGTACCATATACCGTTCATGAATAAAGCAGATGGCAAAATACAGGCCAACGGCAAAAGGAATGAGACCCTTTCCTTCTTTTTCCTCCGTTATATACCGATACAGGCAATAAAGAATACCAATTGCTGCCCAAAGAGCAAGGCTCTCCATAAGGCCGTATACCTGGCTGATCTGGTAGTAGGACATGCGGGATAATAGATACAAAATTCCGGTCAAAAATCCCATGGACCATCTTCCTGACAAACGTTTGCCAAACCGATATACTGTAAAGGCTATACAGACATTAATCAGTATATTAATGGGCACAAACCAACCAATATGATTGCCTACGATCATCAGTTGCAGCCAGGATGCCAGATTAAATATAAAACGAAACCGGGTGCTTCCTAATGGGAAGACAAATTCCCGAAATGATTGTTCGCCGTAGCAGGACCATAGGTAGAGGTCATCCATATAGAGCCCTTTTATTTCAATTCCTCTGTTAATGAAGAAAGCAAAGGCCAGCAAAAGTACGGCAGCGATGACTTCATCTTTCCATGCGGCTTCCTTGCCTATCCATTGTCTGTCTTTCATCTTATCCTCCTGTGATTTGCTTAAATACGCAAAAATCCGGGGTATGAGGGAATTCCCCCCCTACCCCTTACATTTAAAAGAACCGTTCTTCCAGCATCAGACAAAGTGCGTGATAAACCGGGAGGTGGAGTTCCTGGATCTTAAAGGTCTCCGTCTCTGGTACCACAATGGTTACGTCGGCTGCATGTTTTAGCTGACCTCCATCCTTACCAGTCAGTCCTATGGTTTTCATGCCTAGAGCCTTGGCGGCTGTCATGGCATACATTACATTTTTAGAGTTTCCTGAGGTGGAAATACCAAGGAGTACATCTCCTTTTTTTCCATATCCATAGGTCTGTTGGGCAAATATCATCTCACCATCTACATCATTTAAAAAGGCGGTGGATAGACCTGGGTGCCCAGTTAGGGCTATGGCAGGAAGACCCCCCTGAAGCTTTTGTGCAAGGGCACTTCCAAGCTCTGGATCGATCTCTTTTAAAGCTTCCTTAAATTCAACAGAAACGCTGCGGTGCTTTACAAAGCCCTTCATCAGCTCTCCGACAATGTGTTCGGCATCGGCACAACTACCACCATTTCCAGCGATGAGCAGCTTCCCACCATCTTCATAACAGGCTTCTAAAAGCTCATAAGATTTTTTGATTTCTTCCTTTACACTAGAAAGAGCAGGATAGCGCTCGATCAGCTCTTCTAAGTATTTCATAGGTTCCATGTTATTTCCCTCCCTCTTTGGCGAGTATAAAATCAACCGCTTCATCCATAGATGGGGCATAATGAGCAAATTTCACTGACTTCTCTGCCTCACTCATGGAATCATATATGTCTTTTCCGTAACCTGTTCCAACCAATATAGAACTAACCCCATATCGGTTTCCAGCTTCCGTATCTAGTAGTTTATCACCGATCATGTAAGAGTTCGCCTTGTCTGGAGAGTAAAAGGCCTCTGCCATCTCAAACATCCCAGTTTCCGGTTTTCTACAGTGGCAATCCTTTTTATACTCCATAATCCCGTGTACCGGGTGATGAGGACAGTAGAAAAAGTAGTCAATTGTGGCGCCTTCCTTTGAGAGTCGTTCATTTAATGCTTCATGGAGAGCGATGACATCTTCTTCTTTGTAATATCCTCTTGCAACTCCGGCCTGATTGGTGACCACAACAAGACGAAAACCATGTTCCTTTAAGCGTCTTAATGCCTCTGGTACTCCTGGAAGTATAACAAGGTCTTCAGGGCGATATAAGTAATCCACTTCTTTGTTGATGGTACCGTCCCGGTCTAAATATACGATTTTATCCATAATGTTCTGATTCTCCTGGTGCCGTGTACTTATAAGTTAAATTGATATTCTCCGCCTGGTAACTTTACTCGAATATCAGAATAATCCCAGCGCTTTTCGTCTGTAATCCATGCCTGGGCTCCTCTTAACTCAAAGTTCCAATCCGTAAGCTGTCCGCCTGCCGCTTCCATGCGGGGTGCCACTTTGTGACGTACGTTATAAGGACAGTATACCAAAAGATAGCCACCTCCACCAGCACCTAAAAGCTTTCCGCCAAGGGCACCTGCCTTGAGAGCCTCTTCATAAAGCTCATCAATATGAGGTGTGGTGATCTTACTGCTCATACGTTTTTTGCTCTTCCAGCCATAATCTAACAGCTTTCCAAAGCTATATAAATTTCCCTTTAACAACTCATCCTTCATCGCATAGGAAAGAGCCTTTACTTCGCACATGGCATCAAAGGGATCTTTCTTTTCATAGTTTGATACCTGGTCTTTTATGATATTGGCGGATACGTGAACGTTTCCGGTGTAACATAAAAGCAAGTTATATTGGAGCTCGTGGATAATCTCCTTTTTGATTCTTAAGGGATTGACTACCACGTTGTTTCTTCCATGAAACTCGATGAAGTTAAAGCCACCGAAGGTAGCCGCATACTGATCCTGATACCCTCCGTCGATCTTTAGATCTTCTCGTTCCACCTGATAGGCAAGATCAGCCATTGCATAGCTGTCAAGCTCTATGCCTTTCCACTTGGCCATGGCGGTTAAAAGGGCAACCATTACGGTGGAAGAAGTGCCAAGACCCGATCCTGGAGGGGCATCGCACTGTAAGTAAACTTCACACCCCTGCTTAATGTTCATAGACTTTAGAGCCGCAGTAACCAGATCCAAACGTCCATCGTAGACGTAGTTTTCCTTGGTGTTATATTTTACAGTCATATCAAAATCAAGGGAATGGACAATGATCTGATCGTCCTCTCTTGGAACAATGGAGCAATAGGCGTACTTATTAATGGTACTTCCAATTATGGCTCCTCCCTGTTCTACGCAGAAGGGTGCAACATCGGTTCCACCTCCACCAAAACTCACCCGAAGGGGGGCGCGTCCTCTGATTATCATATGATCACCGTTCCTTTCCTTACGTCCTCATCAAACCTGTAATAGTCCTCTGGAACTCCGATATCAATAAAATAGCCATCATTGACAAAACCACCAAGCCTTTTTTCCTCCAAAATCCACTTGGGAATCATGTCATGCTCTAAAGATACCTTTCCTTCTGGAATCTCATCAAGAAGGGAACGGCGAAGGTAGTAAACGCCTCCGTTAATGGTTCCTCTTGATTTTTCTTCTATTTTCTCATCAAAGGTCTTTAACCAACCATCTTTTAGTACTGCCTGTCCATAACGGGATACATCAGATACTTCTCTTAAGACAAGAGCCATATGAAGATCGCGTTCCTCACTTAAGGCGGTCAGCCTTTCATAATCGATCTGATAAAAGGTATCTGCGTTAAGTGCCAAAAACCGGTCATCTGTCACCAGACGTCCTGCATTCTTAATGGCTCCGGCTGTGCCTAAAAGTTCCTCTTCATAAGCATAAGAAACCTTAATGTCCCACCGAGATCCATCTTCAAAATATTCCTCAACCATAGAGCCTTTATAGCCTACGGCAAATATAATCTCATTTACACCATGTTTTATAAGTTCCAATACCACATATTCCATAAAAGGCTTGCCTTCTATCAGTGCCATTGGCTTTGGCCTGTCATTTACCACGGAACGCAACCGCGTACCAAGACCACCTGCCAGTAAAACTGCCTGCATACTGGATTCCTCCTGTTATACTTATCATTGGTTTCATCGTCGAAACATTCTTATTATATCATAATTCCTTTGGAACAATCCACTATAATTCCCATTAAGGTGGAAAAGACTGTCCGCAGATAGGCTCACCCACCTACTTTGCGGTCCAGTCTTTTCCCTACTTCAATTGACCTTAGAAATCTTCTCCAACTACACTCCAGGCTGCATCAATGCTGTGATACTTGCGGATGTAGTCCTGGGTTTCTTCACAGATTCGTTTGCAACGCTCCGTATCCCCATAAAGGGAAACAACTTCCTGAGCAAAGCCTTGTGGATCATCGGTAACAGCCATAACGTCCTGAACATCTGGAATTCCTTCCGCTCCGATGGAGGTAGTGACAATCGGGGATCCGTGATAAAGTGCCTCTATCACTTTTCCTTTTACACCAGCTCCATAGCGAAGGGGAACTACTACCACACGACAAGAGGCGTACAGCCTGGAAAGCTCTTCATCTGATACAAAGCCTTTTACAATAATTCCGTTACCTGGCTGTTCCAATGCCTTGATTTCATCCGTTACCTTGGATCCTACAATGTAGAAATTAACCGGAAGCACCTGACGGATCAGAGGGAATATGTCATTGGCAAACCACAATACAGCATCTATATTTGGGGGATGGGCAAATCCTCCTACAAACAATAATCCTTCTCGTTCTGAGAAATTATCTGGAATGCGGCTTAAGAACTTTTCAAATACGTAAGCGACGATGGCTTTTACATGAATGGAGGGCTCTATTTCGTGAATGGCCTCCCGTTCCACATAAGAAGGATAATAGGACACAGATGCCTTTCTCATAAGGCGCAGCTCCATGGATTTCCAGTACTCAGAGGATTCCCTCTTTTCTGGATTTCCAGTTAGCTCGTATTCTCTTCCTTCACGTAAGAAATGAAGGTCATGGCCATAATAGATTACCTTTATGTTTGTTTTGTTTTTGATAAAGTCTATATATTTGGCTGCAATATGAGGCCGATTTAAATACGCCACTTTGATGTCATCTCCGTGTTCTTTTAACCAGTCCCAGATCTTTGCCTGATATTCCGTTCCATAGAGAATCTCAATTCCCATCTGCTGTAACACCGTAGAATAAGGCTCTTCATGAAGAAAGTTATCCCCAAGAAATTTTATTACGTAACCTTTTTCCACAAACATCTGAAGATACTGGAAGGTAGTCTTAGATCCAGCATCCCGGTCATAGGTGGGAACATAATGATCCACCACAAGAATGATGTCCTTATTTTGACTTCTCTCTCTTGCCCGGAAGGGGTCTGGGTTCCCGTCATTTTCACTTTGTCTGCTAAATTCATCCGCCCATTTTTCCTGAAGCTTACGGCTGTTCTCAACTTGATAACGCTTTAAGCCGGTTCCATTTACATCGGTTCCGTTTGAAATACCTTCAAAGTGAATGACCTTAGAAAGGGGCTGATAAACCACGCGTTGGCCAGCTTTACGAACCTCAAAGGCAAGGTCAGAATCTTCGCAATAGGCAGGAGCAAACCTTTCGTCAAAACCACCAATCCGTTTCCATAGATCATTGGACAATAAAATGGCGGCACCGGAAATATAGTCCACATCTTTTACATAGTTGTATTCTGGCTTTTCTGGGTCGTCTAAACGTCCGTAATTCCAGCCAGAGCCGTCGCTCCAAAGAATCCCTCCAGCTTCCTGAAGACGTCCGTCAGGATAAACAAGCTTAGAACCTACCATACCAATGGTTGGGTCAGATTCTATTAAGTTTACAAGGCTGGAAAGCCACCCTTCCGTTACCTGGGTGTCATTGTTTAAGAACATGACATACTTTCCTTTGGCTGCCTTTGCTGCCTGATTGCAGTTCTTTAAAAAACCTTGGTTTGTTTCATTTCTGCAGATCACTACATTTTCTGTAAACTTGGTTAGCTCTGTAGTGGCATCCGTGGAAACATCGTCAGCAATGATTACTTCATAAACCACATCTTTTGTGTGCTCTAAAATAGAGGCAAGACATGCGTAGGTATAATGGATCTGGTTGTATACCGGAATAACGATGGAAACCATGGGATGTCCTTCTTTTACAAAACGAAGTTTTCCATGTTGGCGGTATGTCTCCCCGATCTTCATATCTCCTTCCATTACATTCCTGCCTTCTTCTGTTGTATAGAGACGGAAGGAATTGATGGGATGAAGAAGGGTGTTTTTGGCATAATAAAGAAGTTTACGTTTTCTCGTTCCTTCTGGAAATTTCTCGTTAAATATCCGCTTTAGTCTTCTTCCTACCCGGTAGAATAAGGCTTCATGACGTCTTAAGCGGTCAATGATCTCCTGCATGTTTTCGCAGTCTTTCCGAAGGGCGGTGATGATCATATCCTGGTTTGTCACGTGATTGTCTGTCAGGCGTTTGATTTCCTGTTGCTTTGTGATGGTCACGTCTTTTTCATGAAGCTCCATCTCCATCTGAGAAATCTGTTCTTTGGTATCATCAATGATCTGAGACACCTGGAACATATCATCTGGAAGAGCGTGGGTCTCATGCATGTAGTTTACCAGATAGATCTGCTGATTTTCCCCATGGACGTATTCCTGGAAGCAGCGTTCCATCTCCTGATAGAGGAAAAGGCGCTCTAAATCCACTCCAAACTCCTCTAAAAAGGCTTCGCTGGAATCATAAGTTAAGATACTTTTATACTGTTCATAGAAATAATAAAGTACCCGAAACTTTATAAAGTTCACAGGAACGGGAAAGGAAAATACCCATTCATAATCCAAACAGTATGGGCCATCTTCAGTTAACATAATATTTTCAAAAAGGCAATCTATATTGGATGTCTGAAAAGTCCAATCTTTTTTGATGGCTTCATCGGCCTGAGATAAGTCTCCGAATACCTCTTTAAATTCAGGGGTCACGTGAAACGGAACCATGCAGTCTTCCTTCACACTTAAGATCATGGAAACGGCATCCTCCATCTTAGATACAGGCACTTTGCCGTCTATGATCTCACGTCCTAAGATTTCAGCTAAGGTCTCTCCCTTTAGGAATTCAAAGCGGGCGGTTCTGCCATCGGGACTGATGGAAACCGCTGCTACCTTTAACCCCTGGTTCTGCTCCATAAGACTCTTATATTTTTCTCCCAGGGACCGGATATGAGCGGTACCTTCCGGTGCAAGAGCTGATTTTTCCACATAGGGAGTCCCGCCTTCCTCCACCAGACTGGTACGGATCTGAAAGGCCTCCCTGCGAGTTTTATTATATTTTACAAAATTAATCTTCTTCATGGCGGCTCCAAATGGTTAAAAATGAATTAGCAAATGTCTGAAACTCTTTTCCCTCGCATACCTCATCAAACATTTTCCCTAAATCAAACCGTAAGTATTTGGGATAATCGTAGGCTAAGATCGCGTGGGTCAAATCTCCCTTAGAGGGAAGATAAGAATCAGAATATATGGTAACAGGAAGCTTGTAATCTGGCATAGGATAATAAAACTCTGCAGTGCCATCGAATTCTTCGTTTCCGCATAACAGCTCTAATAGTTCTTGTCTTGAAAGTCTGGATTGATTTGCAATTGCTCCAGCCTGATATTTTAAACCTAGTCGGTTACTTAGGGAAAGAATCAAGGTTCCTTTTGGTTTTAACAGCGCTTTTGCCTCACGAATCTGTTCTTCATATGGCTCTTTTAAAGTTCCCACCATAACGACGTAGTCAAAGCGTTCTCCTGTATACGTATCAAGGTTTCCTATGACATAGCTGATATTATCTCGTTTCTGGTGACGAAGACGGTTAAAGGATAAATTATTATGATTGGAATCAAGGACCGTTACCTGTTTTACCTTGCGGCTGTATAAACCGGTAAGGGCTCCGTAATCGGAGCCAATCTGCAAAAGGGAGGCGCTTTCGTCAAACTCAAACCATTCCAGCAGGTTTTCTCTGATGTCAGAAAGTGCATACATATAATCAAGGCCTGGATTCTCTTTCAAAAGGGTCTTAATATCCCCCTGGTATTTGACATACAAATTCCTGATTTCAGGGCTTAAATCATTCATCAATGCTTCCTCCTTAACCTCTGTCCCGGTGTAGCTTAAGACTTACTTTCGGTTCCATATCATAAATACCTACTGTATTTTTGTTGGAAATAACCGTTATGTTCACAATATCATACAAGCGGTGGTAAACGACATGTTCTCCATTTTCAAATCCGGTACAGCTCATGGAAAGCAGATATTCCCCTCCCTGAAGGGTCATTTTCTGTTTGAATTCCACCTCATAAACATCACCTTGTTTCACTGACTCAACGTCAGAAGCTTCATACATGGTATTGGTGCCGGTTAGATCAGCTCCACGTTTGTCTTTGATGGTGTAAGTAAAAATTGGAGATTCAATGTTACCGTGAAATTGAATTTTCTCTTTAATGGTGAAATACTCCCCTTTTAATAGCAGATTGGAAAGATTTCCACGCTCATCAATAAGACCAAAATCCACGATTTCCGCCTTTTTATCTCCGTATTCGGTACGGTTTGGATTCACCGTAAGCTTATCCTTCATAAAGCCTTCTTTCAAGGCATTTATATCACTTCTTGATTTAACCTGTTCTCCAGAGAAATCGTTTAACTCTCCACTTCTGATTTCCTCTAAATCCAGAGATAAATCATCCATCTGATTGGCAAGGATTTTCTTATATAAATCCACCATCTTTCCAGGTTCTCCCTGGGCAATGAAATTACCTTTATTTAAGACAACCACTTGGTCACAGTATTTGATAATAGCACCCATATCATGGGTAACCATTAAGATCGTGGTACCTTTTTGGCGGATCTCTTCCATACGACGGTAACACTTGGCCTGGAAAAATACATCACCAACGGAAAGGGCTTCATCTACGATTAAGATCTCTGGCTCTACATTGATGGCCAGAGCAAAGGCAAGACGAACGAACATACCGCTGGAATACGTTTTCACTGGCTGGTATACGAAATCTCCGATGTCAGCAAAATCCAGGATATCCTTTAACTTGTCATCCATCTCTTTTCTGGAAAATCCCATCATGGTCCCGTTCATATAGATGTTTTCAATTCCGGTATAATCCATGTTAAAGCCAGCACCTAACTCCAGTAAGGCAGAGATAACGCCGCTTACTTTAAGAGTTCCGTCGGTGGGGGTTAAGACTCCAGTGATGATTTTTAAAATGGTGGACTTTCCTGATCCATTGGTTCCAATGATTCCTACGGTTTGTCCTTTTGGAACATCAAAAGAAATACCACTTAAGGCATAGAAATCCCGGTGATAATTCTTATGAGTCGGGCTCATGACTTCTTTTAAACGGTCGATGGGCTTTTCGTATAAACGATATATTTTTGTTACATTATTGACTGATATTGCATTGTTGTTCGATTCTACGGACATTAAATCCTCCATACTAAGCTTGTCACAGCACATCTGAGAAATGCGGACGCAGCTTTTTAAATACTTTTAGCCCAATGAGCATTAAAATGATAGTCACAGACCAGAAATACAGTCCCAGGGTGGGCCTTTCTATGAACCAGTTACCTGTCAGCATGCTGTCACGGTATCCTGCTACAATATAATAGAAAGGATTTAATTTCAGCAAGGTCGGTAGCCAGGAAGGGAAATTCTTAAACATCTCAGGTGCCCACATAATGGGAACCATCCACATTCCAAACTGAAGACAGATGCCGATAATCTGTGTCATATCTTTGAAAAATACATTGATAGCACTTGTAAAATAAGAAATTGCAAGGGAAAACATGGCGCTTGCAAAGGAATAATATGCGATCTGCAGCCAGCTTGCCTTTGGAAACATTCCATAACATAAAAATACAACGATCATGATAAGGGCAAAGATTCCATGTACCATAATACAGGAAATCAGTTTGATGACTGGAAGGATCTCTACCCGGAACACTACTTTTTTAACTAAGTAATTATATTCCTGCAGACACCCGGTTCCCATGTTTAATACCTCACTGAAGAAGAACCATGGAACGATGCCTGGGATGAGCCAAAGCACATATGGGTAATTGGGTACTGGAGGTATACTTTTAAATCCCATCTGGAATACAAAAAAGTATACAAGCACTGTAGCCATAGGCTGTAAAAACATCCATGCAATTCCAAAATAGGAGCCTACGAATCGTTTTTTAAAATCTGCTTTTGATAGCTCCAGGATCAGCTTACGTTTTGTTATAATTTCTTTTAATAAGGAAACCAGATAATTCATGGTTTTCTCCTCTCACTAAAATTTAAAGGTATCCTTGATGCCGCTCCACTTATGATCCTTATCAGAGATGATAAGCTCCATACCTTCCTCTATCGGCCACTCAATACCGATCTCTGGATCGCTCCAAAGAAGACCGCCTTCATCGCCTGGGTGATAAAAGTCTGTACATTTATAAGCAAATTCTGCTTCGTCACTAAGAACTAAGAATCCATGGGCAAAACCTTCTGGAATGTAAAACTGCTTTTTGTTCTCTGCTGTTAACTCTACACCAAACCATTTTCCATAAGTTTCAGAGTTGGAACGAAGATCCACTGCCACGTCGAATACGCTTCCTCTAATGGCACGAACCAATTTCCCCTGTGGAAACTCTTTTTGGAAGTGAAGGCCACGAAGTACGCCTTTTACAGACATGGACTGATTATCCTGTACGAAAACCATGTTAAGTCCGGCTTCTTTAAAGTCGTTCTGGTTATAGGTCTCTACAAAATAGCCTCTTGAATCAGGAAATACGGTCGGCTCGATTACATAAAGTCCATCTATTCCACATTCTGTTACTTTTATCTTTCCCATATTTTAAGCTCCTTTATCATTTAAAACATTCTTTTACTTGTAGCATTCTACCACAGTTTAGCTAAGATTTCTATATATAGGGATTTTTTTTTGAGATAACAAGAAATACGTAAGAATTACCACCATTAAAATGGACAAAAAGAAACAGGATAAAATATAGCAGCGCCATATTTTATCCTGACTTTTTTACTGTTTTGCAATAAATGATTTTCTCTTACTCACAACATCGAAGATAACTGCTGCCATTAAAACGGCTCCTTTTACTACCTTCTGGAGATTCTGGTCTACGCCCATAATACTCATACCAAGGTTTAAAACACCCATGAGAGTAGCACCTACGATAACACCTGGAACCGTTCCCGTTCCACCGTATGCAGAGGCTCCACCAATGAAGCAGGCGCCAATGGCGTCCATCTCATAGTTATTACCGGCTGTTGGGTTTGCCGAATTAAGACGGGCTACGGTTATCATGCCAGCCACGGCTGCTAAAAATCCCATATTCAAATAAGCAAGGAAATATACTTTGTTGGTATCAATTCCTGATAGTCTTGTGGCTTTTTCATTTCCACCCACTGCATAGAAATAACGTCCAGTGGTTGTTTTCGATGTAATGTAGCTGTAGATTCCAATAACGACCGTTACCCAGATCAGAGCGTTTGGAATTCCCTTATACATTGCCAGCTTATACATAAAGGCAAGGATTACAATGCTAATCAGAGACAGTTTTATAATGGTTCCAAGCAATGGATCAACATGGTAGCCTTTTTGCTGCCTTCTTCTGCGGCCTAAGAGCTCCATAACAAAAAAGCCAAGGCAAGCTATGATTCCGATTAAAAAGCAGGTTAAGTTAAAGCCTTCCATACCAAAGATATCCGGAACATAGGAATTAAACAGGGATAAAAACGGATTCGGGATTGGAGACAATGTCATTCCTTGTAATACCACATTGGACAATCCCCGGAACATAAGCATTCCGGCCAAGGTTACGATAAAAGGAGGAATCCTTACATAAGCAATCCAAAAGCCCTGCCATGCACCAGCTAAAACTCCAATGATAGCCATTGCAAGCAATGATACATAGGGGTTAATGCCAAAGGTAATCATCATGGTTCCCCCGATTGCTCCAATAAAGCAAACCAAAGAGCCTACGGATAAATCGATATTGCCACCAGTTAAAATACAAAACAACATACCGGTTGCAAGAATAAATACATAGGCATTCTGTGCAATTAAGTTATTTACATTCTGAGGTAGAAGCATCTTTCCGCCTGTGTTGACTGTAAAAAGAATGACCACAAATGCAAGAACAATTACCATGGTGTATTTTTTTAATCCCTCAGAGAATTTAAATTTATTCTTCATTGCTTACTCTCCCTCCTGCTGCTTAGCCCGTTCTTTAGGGGTTCCTAATATCCCCTCAGAATGCTGATCTGATTTTAAAATACAGGCCATAATCTTTTCCTGAGTCGCCTCTTCTGCACTGATTTCTCCTACCATCTTGCCTTCATTCATAATATAAATGCGGTCAGACATTCCAAGGACCTCGGGAAGCTCGGAGGAGATCATAATGACTGATTTTCCTTCTGCTGCAAGGCGGTTGATGATGCAGTAAATCTCATATTTTGCTCCTACGTCAATTCCTCTGGTAGGTTCATCTAAAATGAGAATATCCGGTTCTGCAAACATCCATTTGGAAAGAAGCACCTTTTGCTGGTTGCCTCCGCTTAAATTTCCTACGTTTTGTTCTACGGACGAACATTTTGTTTTTAATTTATCCCGGTATTCCTGGGCTACACCAAACTCTTTGTCTTTGTCTATGATGGTCCGGTGACTAATTGCCTTTAGATTAGCCAGTGTGGTATTGATTTTAATGGGATTACCAAGAATAAGCCCATTGCCCTTTCGGTCTTCGGTCACATAGGCAAGCTTATGTCCAATGGCCTCCTTCACAGAGTTTAATTTCACCTCTTCCCCATGAATGCGAACGGTACCTGAAATATTAGCGCCATAGCTTTTGCCAAAGATACTCATAGCAAGCTCTGTTCTTCCTGCACCCATCAAGCCGCAGATTCCAAGAACTTCACCTTTTTTTACATGAAAGGATACGTCACTTACTACTTTATGGTCAGAATACAATGGGTGGTAAGCATTCCAGTTTTCTACCTCCATGGCCATCTCACCGATTTTTACATCATGCCGTTTCGGGAAGCGGTCTACTAATTCACGGCCTACCATTCCCTTAATGATACGGTCTTCAGAAATGGTATCCACGTTTCGATCCAATGTCTCTATAGTCTGGCCATCTCTTAATATGGTTATCTTATCTGCCACATACGCAATTTCATTCAGCTTATGGGAGATGATGATAGAGGTCATTCCCTCTTTTTTAAACTTTAATAAAAGCTCTAACAGAGCTTTTGAATCGTCTTCGTTTAATGATGCTGTGGGTTCATCTAAAATTAAAAGCTTTGCCCGCTTTGCCAGTGCTTTTGCAATTTCCACTAACTGCTGTTTTCCTACGCTGATATCCTTGATTAATGTATGGGAGGATTCTGTAAGACCCACAGTTTTTAAGTATCTGTCTGCCTCTCCATATGTTTCATTCCAGTCGATGGCATATTTTTTTCCTTTTTCATTTCCCAGATACATGTTTTCGGCTATCGTCATGTAAGGAACCATTGCAAGTTCCTGATGGATGATGACGATTCCTTTATTTTCGCTGTCATTGATGTAATGAAATTCACAAATCTGCCCGTCATAAATGATGTCTCCCTCATAAGATCCATATGGATAGATCCCACTTAACACATTCATAAGAGTTGACTTACCTGCTCCATTTTCGCCTACCAGGGCGTGAATTTCGCCTTCCTCCACCTGGAGGTTTACATCGCTTAGCACCTTAACGCCCGGAAATGTCTTTGTGATGTTTTTCATTTCCAATAGTATTTTAGCCAAGATTACCCCTCCCTTTCCATTATTTTTAGAGGGCGCCTCCCGCATGGCAGAAGCCGCCCCTTAAGGAAATTATGTTATTATTTCAGCTGATCTTCTGTGTAATATCCTGATTTAATAATCATATCTTTATAGTTATCCACGGTTACAACCACTGGATCACAAAGATAAGTTGGGATAATTCCAGTACCGTTGTCGTAAGTCTTGGTATCGTTAATTTCAGCTTCTCCACCCTTAATGATGGAATCTACCATTTTAACAACCTGGGTAGCCAGAGTACGGGTATCTTTAAATACGCTCATTGCCTGTTTTCCCTGTACCATATTCTTAACATTTGCAATATCACAATCCTGTCCGGTGATGATTGGATACTTGCCGGTATAAGAGGATGCAAGTGCATTTTCTACACCAAGAGCGGTGGAGTCATTGGAGCAAAGAACGGCATCAAGAACGGTTCCGTCAGAGTAATTACCTGCAATAACGGTATCCATACGGTTCTGAGCTTTTTCAGAATCCCAGTTAGCGGTAGCAACCTGCTCAAAAGCGGTCTGACCAGATTTAACAACCAGCTTGCCATTGTCTACGTATTTCTTAAGAACATCCATGGCTCCTCCGAAGAAGAACTTACAGTTGTTATCTGCTGGGTCACCAGTGAATAACTCAATGTTCTTTGGATCGGTAGCTTTTTCAAGGCCTAATGCCTCTACCAGATATTCACCCTGTTTCTGGCCTACTTTATAGTTATCAAAAGTTGCATAATAGGATACAGCATCGGAGTTCATGATCAGACGGTCATATGCGATAACTGGAATTCCCATTGACTTTGCCTGAGCCAGAGGCTCTCCTAATGAACTTCCATCAATGGATGCAACAACTAAGAGCTGGCAGCCGTTGGAGATCATGTTTTCAATCTGGGAAACCTGAGTCTGCACATCATTGCTGGCAAACTGAAGGTCAACTTTATAACCGGCAGTTTCCAGTTCCTTTTTCATGTTGGTTCCATCCTGATTCCACCGCTGTAAGTCCTTGGTTGGCATAGCAACACCAATTAAAACACCTTCGCCTTTATCAGCCTTTGAATCTGCTGCTTTGCTCTCTGGAGCTTTTGTGGTCTCTGCTGCTGCCACCGTTGTAGCCTGAGTCTCTTTGCTCTCTGACACAGAACTTGTTTTGCTTCCACAACCTGCTAATGCTGATGCAGCCAGTGCAAGAGTCATTGCAACCGCTAAAAATTTTCTTTTCATGGTTTTTAGTTCCTCCTCCAATACTTTATTTGTAATCCTATCTTATCACCAACCAATCTGGATATGTTTGTGAACCATTAGCACTCATTCATCCACAAAAAAAGCCCTGACACCTCAGGACTTTTTCGCTTCTAAAAAATGCTATTGCTGTTTTACATTTAAGTACACATCTTCCTTGGAATGAAACCCACCTTTGATGATGACAGAGTCCATATTTTCTTTGTTCACAGCTACAGGGCTTAGCTCCAGATAAGGAACCTCGTAGGTGCCGTCATATATGGTCTTTTTCACTCCCTCAAGGGGTTCCCCTCTTCCAAGCTTTACAGCATATTCCGCCCCCAGTCTGGCTTCCTCTTCTACATACTTAAAGGCGGTCATTGTCTGAGTCCCTTCCATGATCCGCTGACATGCCATCAAATCCCCATCTTGGCCTACCAAATATACTTTGCCTGCCAGTCGGTCTTCCGAAAGGGCTCGAAATACCTGAGTGGCTAAGTCGTCATTTCCGCACATGATCCCCTTCACATCCGGATGTTCCTCCAAGGCTTCCTTTGCATAGTTATAGGCATTTTCTGCGATCCAGCCATCACAATTGTTTTCATAGACCACTTCTAAGTTTTTGTTAATCTCAAGATCAAACCCATTGCGGATTAAGCGCACGTTATTGTCCGTCTGAGGCCCCTGTATCATAAATACCTTTCCTCCCTCTGGTATTTTTTGATTCAGACTTTTTGCCATCAGCCGTCCCACTTCTTCATTGTCAAAGGATATGTAGATGTCTGCGCCTGCATTTTTTATCAGGCGGTCATAGCTAACGGTCTTAATTCCTGCCTCTTTCGCCTTTTTTAGCACATCAGATAAAGCCTCGCTATCCCCTGCTACAACAACGATAACATCCATCCTTTTTTTGATAAAATATTTAATCTGTTCAATCTGTTCATTTACATCCCCATTTGCATTCTGAACATTTACTTCCGCCCCTAGTTCTTTTGCTGTTGAAACAAACACATCCCGGTCTCTTATCCACCGTTCGATTACGAAGGAGTCTATGCTAAGACCAATTTGCAAGGGCTTATCCCCTTCTTCCTGCCCTGCTTCTTTGTCTACCTGCGCAACGTCCTCTCTGCAGCCAACCATAAAAACGCAGCAGAGTATCACCATCAGTAACCATTTCCCTCTCCACATTTTCATAACCTTTACCTCTCCCTGTATTCACTTGGCGTCATCCCTTCGTATTTCTTGAAAATACGGCTGAAATAATTCGGGTCGCCATAGCCGGACATTACACACACCTCCTTGATGCTGTACTTGGGATCCTCCAAAAGATGTCTCGCATGCTTCATCCTAACTCCTGTTACGTATTCTATGAAATTCTCTCCCACCTCCTGTTTGAATAATTTACTAAAATAATAAGGACTGATATCTACCATTCTAGATACATCATCTAGCGAAATGTTCTTTGCGTAATTCTCATTGATGTATGCCTTCACTCTGGAAACTAAATTTTCATATTCTCTCTCTCTGGAAGTACTGATGCTGTCACAGATTTCTCTCGTCTTTGCCTGAAACCAGAGCCTTAGATTTTCCGTATCCGACGCTTCTCTTAATTCGCTTAAATAGTTTTCCCGGTAACGGAAGCCGTACCTGAGATTACCGCCTTCAAAAGCCATTTTTTCAAGCCTCATAATAAGCTCTAAGATCTTAACCTCAATGTTGGATCGGTGGTTGTTGTTATGTACCAGCATCCAGTCAAAAAACTCATTGGCACAGGATAGAGCCCCTTCTCTGTCCCCCTTTGCCCCTCGTTGCAGATACATATGTTCCAGCTCCAGAGGATACTCTCCATCATAATCTGCCACTGCCGGAATATCAGTAATGTGGACCACGTGGCTGTCGTTTTCTCTCAAGGACTTTAAAGCTTCCTTATAGGAATCCCGGATTCCTGACAAAGGTTTAACGGAACCAATTCCGCCTCTGCATTTGATATCAGCGCTATTTTCCAGCTTATGAATCATGTTCCTGGTTCTGGTGATGATCTCCACTCGCTCCTCATAACGCATCTTTTCTTCTTCAAAGGATAAAAATAACACCAGCCGGTTCCCCATAACAGGCCCTATAACGCAATCAAAGTAATCCTTAACAATTTCCCGGATCATGGCATAATACTTGCTGACACGAACGCCCACCCCGATGGCGTTTGTCATGGTTCCGCTTTCTATACTGTCTCCGAATTCCAAAGCCATCATAAAGCCGTAAGGCTTTTGGATATCCAGCATTTCTACATATCCATTCTTTAAAACATCAGAATCTTCCTGGAGTACATTGTAAATGAAACCGCTCTCAATCATGGGAATTACGATTTCAAGCTTTTCCCGGATCTTAAGATCATCACTTAACTTCTGCCTTGCCTCTTCTACCTGATGCATGGCCTTAACGCAGGTATCTAAAATCTTCTTTTTGTTCACCGGCTTCATAATAAATTCCATAACCCCCAGATTTACCGCTTCCTGGGCATAGGAAAATTTATCAAAGGCTGTCATAATAATAAAGACAATGGAAGGGTTGAATTTCCTCACTTCTTTAATCGCCTGTATCCCGCTTAACCCTGGCATCTGGATATCTACAAAAGCAATGTCTGGCCGAAAGGAGCCTGCCTGCTCAATTACCGCTCTTCCAGTCTTGACGCAGACGATCTCACAATCGCTTCCGAAACTTGACTGTATGATGTTTTTTATGGCTTCTAGCATGATTCCTTCGTCATCCGCTACCAATATCCGAAACATATGAACCCCCTCCTCTTTTGGGAATCCTAAGGACTATGGTGGTGCCCTTGTCTTCTCCCTCACTAAAGATGTGGAAAATGTCATCATAGTTGTAATATAGCCTTAACCTGGAAACGACATTATAAATACCGATTCCAGTGGATTCTTTTCTTTCGCCAGATGGTTTTCCGGCCCGTACTCTTTTTAATGTTTCTTCGTCCATTCCTTTTCCATTGTCTTCAATGCGAATCTCAATCTCATCATCTCTGTCTTTTACGGAGAGATGGATTTTCCCTGGCCATTCGATGTTTCGTATGCCATGAGTCACCGCATTCTCCACCAAAGGCTGCAAAGACATGCTTGGAATGGAACGATCTAACACGCCTTCTTCTATACAAGAGCTGTAGTGAATGTCTCCGGCAAAACGTACATTTAAGATATAGATATAGTTTTCTACTGTCTCGACTTCTTCGGAAATGGTGGCATCTTCAGAACCTTTTTTTACATTATAGCGGAAAAAGTCCGCCATTTTTTCCATGAATACTGAGGTTTTTTCTGCATCCTCCATCATCGCCAGTTGAACTCCGGCATTTAAGGAATTAAAAAGGAAATGAGGATTAATCTGAGACTGGAGATATTTCAGTTGGGCTTCTTTTAAATGGTTTTCCATCAATAGCTCCCGTTCCTTCATCTCCTGTTCCTTTTCTGCACTCTCCTTGATTTTCTGGACATATTCATCCAAGCTTTCCACCATCTGGTTAAAGGTTCCGGTTACGATTCCAAGCTCATCTCCTGCCTGGACAGGGGGTACCTTAACGTTAAAATTTCCCTGACCAACCAGCTTTGCCGTGTGAGCCAGGTTGATCAGAGGCGTTACCATATCCCTTGTGATCATCATCATTACTGTGATACTAATTATCATAACGATGATAAGAATAATGGAGCTTATGACCTCTAAATACTGAAGAGCCGCCTGCAAGGTCTGGTAACTGGCTGAATTATTCTTAAACTGAAGGCTGTTTAAAACAGAAACATCATTGTTAATGAAACGGTATTGCTTTAAGGCCGCTTCGTAAGAAGCCTTGTATTTCTCCACATTTTGGCCTCGCTTTGCCTGTACGGTTTCATCGGTGATGGCTAAATAGCTGTCTGACATGTTTCTGATATTCTTTTCCAGTATCTGAATCTTGTTATCTGTGACGGAAACGTTGAGTCCCTCTAACAGCTTTCTATAGTCTTGCTCCGCTCGGTAATAGTTTTTCAGGGATTCGGAATCCTTTACCTGAAGGTATCGGTACATATAATTTTGCACCTCAGATAAGCTGTCTGAAAGCTCATTTAGATTTACATTGCTCATGTAAACGGAATTCATCCGCTCCACCATCTGGTTGATCTGGGTATAGATAAACAGATTGCTGGCAAAGAGAACCACTGCCGTTGTGGCTATCTCTAAAAACAACTTTCGGGTGATCGGAAGATTCTCCCACAAATATATCAATTTATTTTTCATGGCTGCTCCACTGATTGTTTACGAAACCCAGGGCATTTTCCTTCGTTACAAACTCTAAGTCCACACTGTTAAATGAGTTGGTCCTTCCATCGCGTATGGACTCTGTAAGGGCTTGTACACTGTATTTCCCCATCTGTCTGGTGTCTATGTAAAGTGACATAGCCATTGTTCCCTTTAAGACTGCATCAAGAGTTGCTTTTGATTTATAATAACCAATTACCTGGGTTCTTCCTACACAGTTGTAATCAATGACTGCCTGATACACTGCTTCTGTATCCACCTCATCCATACAGATAATGATATCCGGAGGACCGAGATCATTCTGGAATAGGTTTCGTACGATTTCCTCGGATTCAAAGGCTCGTCCAGAGGGTACCTTTATCTCCTCCACTTCAATGCGGTTTGAGGTTTCACTGGAAGTTACCATGCGGTTATTGATCTGGTTGAATATCTGGGACTGACTGCTGTCTGAGGAATTATCGTGAAGGAACATTAAGACTCTTACCTTCTTTGTTTCCTTGGGAAGAATTTTTAATATCTGGTTTCCATACTCCTGTCCAAGCTGATAGGAATTGATTCCAACGTAACTTTTCCTTCCAGATGTAGGGGCATCGTTTAATATGGTTACTACGGGGATTCCCTTGGCTGTTGCTTCATTGATCCGCTCCTCGAGACGGGTTTCCCCGGTAAATTCAAGTAAAATTCCATCTACCTTAGCAGCAATACTCATATCCATAAAATCCACTGTAGTATATTCAGAGGACTGATCTTTTCCTTTTAGTTCCACATAGGCATCGTGAAGTGCAGCTTCCTCCCGCACGCTTTCGTACACATCATTCCAGAACTGAGAGTCCATATTATCAATGATCATGACGTAATGATATTTATAAACAGAATTCTTTTCTGAATGCTCAAGCCCTGTTTTCTTTAGAACATATCCGTAAAAGGACGATGTCAGGCCTGTAAGAAACACAATTACAAGCAATCCGGCTAATACTAACAGAAGCAGGCTTTTTTTTCTATTATCCATGGTTATCCTCTTGTCTCAATTTATGCTGATATTATTATACTAAATGGAACAGAAAAACAAAAGCAGGAGAATCTTGCGGAGGGGTAGCATTTTTTTGTTATGACTGTGATGATATATAACATATATAACTTAGCAATGAAATAATGTTATCAGTTCTGTGATGACGGAAACATATTATTTCTTCTCTATTTAACTGTTATCTAATCTTTTTATAATTACATATTTTATTTCATCTAATAAAGCCTCTATATAAAGAAAAAAGCACGGTTATACCGTACTTTAAAATAGTTTTATCTATAAATAGTTTGAGAATATGATGGGGTGTTTATTAACCCGCGTTTGTTCATGTCATAAGGCATTAATAGAAATCGCAATATACTTTCCAATCAGATTTTTGAGAATTATAGGAGAAATAGAATTTCCCACTATCTACAATTTGAAACAAGGCTTTTGCATCTGACGAGATTTGCATAACAAATTCATATCCATTACCAAAGCTATAACCAGATTGACAAAAGGCAGGATAACCACCAACCTTGTGCTGGGCATATATATTTTCACATATATCATCAAAATAATCGATTCCTTCTGTTGTCTCTAATTGAAGTATGATATCTTCAATTTCTTCTGGAATACCTCCACCATCCCAACAGGGATAATCGTTTTCTACCATTTGAGGTATTAGTGGAAAGGGCTTTATCATATCCGTTTGGTACTTACACGGAACTAATTGTTCTAAGGAATGATAGGTTCGAATGCAAAACCAAGGGCTTAAATCATCCGATATAAGGTTATCCCAAATATCTTTTGACATAAATATTGTAACGAGCTCAATACCAGACAATTCTAATGGTAGAAACGGCAAGTCCTTCAAAAATATTGTTGCGATAGGTATCATGTTATTTTCACTTTTATCTTTAGGAATGCTCTCACCTTCCTGCTGCCAGCGAACACTTCCAATCCAACTTTCTAGTAATTCTCCCGTTGGCCTTTTGCCTCCTGTTTCAAAAACAATGGCCTTTTTTGTAAGCTTTTCCTTTATTTCTTTTACTGTCATATCTGGCACACCTCTTACGTCTTGAATGAAAAATATGTATATCTTATTTCCTTGATAAAAACTGCTTATAAATTTAACGGGAAGTCACTGTAACTCATCAACTTGGAGGTTTTGGTCTATTTGATTACCCGATACTGAATCTGCAGTAGTCGTCCACACAGCAAACATTGCTCCCATAATTATAAAAATAATCCAATACAGTGAAACAAAAGGCCTCATTCCAACACTAATATATCCTAAGAGTTGTAAAACAAGAAAAACAATATAAGCAAATACAAAAATAATATTTATAAATCTAAAGAACCTTTTTATCATCTTGGAAATTTTAATGTTAGATAATTTAATAAAGATAGTCACAATGCAAGCAGATATTAAAAAGTAGAAAAGAGGAATTACCATAAAACTATATATCGTATCTAGTAAAATATTTATATTACGGAAATAGATTACTGATTCATAATATCGCATAACCAACAAACAGCATACAGAACCTAATGCAAATAGTGCTTCACTATTAATTCCATGATTTTTCATTATTTCATCATCTCCTATTAGTAGTCTAAAACTATATACGATTAGCTAATTATAATTGTTTTTAAGAATTTTCTCAACTCAATAATCAAAAAAAAGCAGCCCGGCTCAAGAACTTTCATTCTAAACCAGACTGCCTTTTTTATTTCTTACTTGTCAAATCCTGGTTCCTTCATCCAATAAGACTGATTCATCGTAAATCTTAAAATCAGCCACTTTGGCAAAGACCGATACCTCTTTCCCAAGAGATACCCCATGTATTTAAATCCACTTTTTATAATAACCCCTGGAATCAACCATATCTTTTTCTGACTCACCAGCCAAGCGATGGTTTTTTTCACAAGACGAATTCCTTCGCTTTCCGAACGAATCCCCTCAAATACCTCCGGGTGATCCGCCTGAGATACGGCTAAATCAAAGTTTCGTCGAAACTGTTCCATGCATCCGTAGTTATGGGAATGGTACACCCTAGCATCTGCCGCATAAGCAACTGCCTGGCCCTGATACCTGATTGCATTTCCCGCATAAATCATGTCTTCATTAAAGATGGTCCGTTTCGTAAACCCACCAGCCTGCAAATAAGCTTCCCTGTCATAAGCACAGCAGACATTGGAAGCGAAAAATGTCTTGATTCCAAGTTGGGACAAGTCTTCCTTCGTCTTTACCATACTGTGTTCCGAGTAATTAAAAGACCGAGTGTACTGCTCTGCAAATCCACAATCTCCGTTGGGAAGCTGTCTTGCGTAAGCCATAACTACCTTTTTACCATTCTTACCTGTCTGGTCAAGTGCCTTTACTAAAGCTCCAATCAGATTTTTATCTGCCGGAACTGCGTCATCGGTCATAAAAACCATAATGTCAGCTTCTGAATAACCAGCACCCTGATTCCTAGTACCACCATGGTCAAATTCTTCCTTTGTCACATGGTGAACCTCAAGGTTTTCAATATGGTCGTATGCGTGGTCCTTCCAATAAGACTTTTCCGTATTCATTGCAATGATGCGGCGAATGGGATAGGTCTGTTTTGCAAGCCGCTCCAGAAGGTGTTTTAAGGTGTCATCCGGCTTGTATACCGGAATGATTACGTCCACCGTTTTTTTCTCTGTTCGTATTTCTTCCATTCCTATTTCCTACCTTCCTGTCAATAGTTCAGACATGCCGTGGAACATATGCGTATTAAGGCATAAATGCTGACAAAGCATTGTAAAAACCAGGCACTTTTTCGTAAATCCACCTTCAGAACCAACCGTTTGTCAAATATGGGTAACAGCACCAAAGGCAATAGTGGGATAAAGTAACGTCCCTGTATACCAACAATATAATCCATTTCCCTTGGGGTATATCCAAGCAGCATGGAAGCCAAAACAAGACAGGCACTTAGAAATACCAGTAGTAGAGTAAACCACTTCTGCCAACTCTTAAACGGAACGACCTCTCCTTCTCTACGAACCACACTGACAAAAAGCCCGTAACACAAAAGGAGGAGACAAAATGGGGGAACGGTTAGATTCGGATCCAGATTTCCTAAAAAACCGCCAAGCATTGTGATCAGATAATAATCAAGCTGAGTCACAAAGGTTTTATAATACACCATCACAATATCATAAGGGCGGCTTAATACATCGGATAAGGTATAGCCTGCTGCCTCACTCCAGCCCACGTAGCTTTCTGTTCGAGTAGACCAAATAGAAAGAACCAGTTTGTTTACTAAGAATACGGCTAACAGCATACCACCTAAAACACAGGCAAAGGAAATCCAGTATTGCTTCTTTGACTGAAATTTCGCAGACGGTATAAAAAGGCAGATACCAGCCAAAGGCAGATACACGATCTTACCAGGCTCTAAAAGAATCAAAAGCAGAGCCAGTATAACAATATCTTTTATGGTGATCTTATCTTTTTCAAACGCCAGGTAAAAGCACCAGGCTAAAAACATCATAGAAAGGCCGATAAAGCTACTATCGTAAGAATAAGAAGCTGCCAGGTGAAGGGTCATAGGCAAGGCAGATACCGCCATAATCACTTCTTTTTTAAATGGCATGATTCTATATGCCAGATAAGACATTGCGGTGAATGCAAGAAGATTAAAGAGCCGTCCAAGCATAACCATAGGAACATACCCCATATGAAACACTCTGGCCAGAGCAATCCCAATGGCCTGGGGCAGATATACCACAGGGAATGTATTGACCGGAATTTCACTACGAACCGTAAGTCCCTGACTGCTGTCCTTTGAAAAGAACTGGGTAAAAACTTTGTTATAGGCAAACTGTCCTGGTTCTGATTCAAACCCATTGACATCGTCCTGACTACGAACCAGCACATTGGCTCCGTGATTAATTCGTTCCTTCTCTTCTTTCGTCGCATTCTCCAAAAAATCCTGATCCGCTACTGCAGGTTTTCCTATGATTGTACTAGAAAGACGGTAAGCGCTAACAAAATGAACCGCTTCATCCGGTGCCGTAAAGGGAGGGAGTGCCACTAAGTAAAACACTCCTAATATGATTAAAACCACTGGATACGTCCAGCCATAAAGTTTTTTACTTATCCACAAAACACAGCCCAGACAGAGAAGAAATCCACAACCTGCCAAGATAAGCCACCAGTAAAACCGCCGTACCGACTCAAATTCCGGAGATGGTATGCCGATAATCATCTTATGATAAGGAAGAAGAAAAAGAAAGGCCAGAACCAGGATACTTCCTGCTGTCAGTGCCAGGCCCTTTTTATTCCCGGTTAGATTCATAATTCAACTCCTCCTTTTCCTTATCTTCTTCCTTATCCAGGGCAAAGGTCTGAATCAGCTCAGTCACTCTCCGTTCCAACTGAGAGATCTTGACTGACTGGAAAAATACCTTAAGCAATAAAATAAAGATCATGAAGGTAAAGATGAAATTTGCTGTGGAATAGGTCCCAACCATACCGGAAATGAAATCCGCCAACTTAGGAAATAGACTAAATAACACAAGCAAAAGGGCAAACATCACCCAGAAAATAGAATCCTCTATCTTCATTTTAGAATGGCGTATCCTTCTGAGCAGATATAATGTCAACAAAATAGAAACGCATACGAGTACGCATCGAAGCAAAAATGTCATAAGTGACTCCCCCTTTTATCTTCTGGACCGGATGCGGAAACTTTGAACCAGCAATATAGAAAAAAGCATTTTTCCCATATATGTAGCCGCATTTAGTGGATTTAAATAGCTCTCACCAAGAATCCTCTCATCCATAACCACAGGGATTTCTGCCACATTGGCACCGTGACGGATTAAATAGGAAATGGTATCCGGCTCCGGTCCGTAGTTTAAACCGTCTGCAAATTCCTTGATCATCTTGTGACTGAACATTCGCATTCCGGAAGTTGGGTCATTGACCATAACTCCAGTGGTGAACCAAATGGCGCCACTTAAGAGGCGGCTTCCAAACATACGAATGGAGTGAGGTTTCTTATCTGTAACAAATCGAGACCCAATCACAATATCGTATCCCTCATCCATTTTTTCCTTCATGGGTAAGATGTACTCCGCACGATGCTGTCCATCTCCATCAAATTGTATGGCATATCGATAACCACGGCGATGGGCATACTTAAGACCCGTCTGGAACGCTCCCGCTAGTCCCAAGTTTACAGGAAGATCGATGATTCTCCATTTATGCTTCCTACAGATCTCTGCGGTATTGTCTGTGGAACCGTCATTGATAATCACGTAATCAAACATAGGATAGTTTTCAATAACGCCTCCTACGACGCGCTCGATATTCAAAGCTTCATTATAAGCAGGTATCACTACCAAAACCTTATCCGTCATTTTATTAACCCTTTCTTTTCCTTTATCAGTACGTAAGCTGCCTGTCCCATAAAACAGAACGTAAGTAACAGCATGGCAAATAGATAGGAGAACGCGCCCCCATTAATTCCTCCCACTTTTACTAAGGAAAAGGAAAGGAAGTAGGATAAAATACAGACCGGAATATAGCCAAAAAAGATTCTCTTTTGTTGCTTCATAATCACCAAAACGTAATAAAACAAATTCATGACTGCAAATAAACCGCCACCGAATACAATGGCAAGAAGGCCTGATAGATATGGCTTTAGATCTACATTGTAGATTGCCCCAAGTACTGGCACTCCAATGGCCCAGGCACCTGCTAAAGCGATAACCGTAAGGATAAGAATGACTCCAGAGAGCTTTCTTATTTCCATTACAAGTCCTGATAAGTTTTTATCTTCCCAAAGATAAGACATCTTCGTAAGGAATGGTCGAATGACGAAATTCGCCGCCAGATTAATCACTGAGGTCGGCATAAAAATAGCCACGAAAATGGCATTATCCGTGGAGGTCATCTGTGCATCAACGGCATACTTTGCCATAGCAAAAATAAGCCCGTCCAGGAACACGGAAAGGAAGAGCAGACCTCCATCCTTTAGTATGTCCCATTCTTTTCCCTTTCTCTTCTGAACACGGATAGTCGGCATATTTCTTGACATGCCTTTATCAAAAAATAAAATTCCTGCTCCCTGTGATACCACTGCTACTACACTGGAAAACACCAGACTTTTTGTGATGACTAAGGAAGTCAGAAAGCAGAACACAGAAAGGATGGTACGAAAAGCCATGGCCTGCCCCGTAAGATAGAGCCGTCCATTTCTTTGAAATTCTGATTCATATACATCTGCAAAACCGTCTAATACTTTATAAAGCACCATTAGAAATACAACAAGACACTTTTCAAGGGTATAATCGGGTGCGGAAACAGCCCGCTTCCATGCGATATACCCAATTCCCATAATGATTGCTGCCACGCAGGTCAGATACCTGGCTCTGCGGTACTCACCAAAGGTATAATTCCCCGATACATCAGTGCTCTGAATTGGCCTCAAACCAAAATAGGCCACCAGAAACATCTGCTGCCCAAAGGTGCTAAAGGCAAAACCAAAGATTCCTCCCTGGTTTGTACCTACTATGTGATTGACTAGGGCTGTAAGGAGCATACTGGAGCCAGCATAAATCAAACTTCCAATCATATTCCAGGCCACATTTTTTCGTTCCATTATTTCCTCTATCTCCAATGCTTTCAGGGATACAGGGATACCCGTAGGGTGTTTCCTCTATCTCCAATACTATTTAGGGATACCCGTAGGGTGTTTCCCTTATAAGTGCTCCTTTATTTTACAATATCAGACTTTAAATGTAAACCGTAACCCCATATTCCTATTTTTTTCCGATTCCTGCCGTATTTAAAAGATACACAAACGCCTCCAGTCGAAACAGCCAGGAAAGACCTGCATAAACCAGAATCCCTACCAGTATCTGAACAATCAAAGTTAGAAACGTTCCTTCTATTATATACTGTACCCCATACACCGCAATCCCCATTGCAGCTGAGATTAGAAGGGATGGAGTTACATCCTTCCATTGCTCGTAAAAGCTGTAATTTAAAAGCTTCTTGTTGGGGTGCGCATTGATAAAGGTACAAATAAAATCCGTCACCGCCCGAAGAGCTACCATGGTGTAAATTCCAAAGGGGATACTAATAATTAAAGCGGTCACACTGACTGCCTTTTTAATGATTTCCAGCTTTAAAAATATTTCGCTTCTGCCTAAGGCATTAATCGCCTGTAAGTTCGCCACATGAAGAGGCCAGGTGGCGTAAGCAATGCAAAGCAGCCGCAACATAGGGACACAAGGAAGATACCGGTCTGTTAAAAGCAGCTTTACCATAGGCTCTGCCACAGCCATTAACCCAGCCATCATAGGAAATACAAGATAGGAACTGGTGACAATGGATCTGCGGACCATATTCTTCACCTTCTCCCTGTCATCTTGGCAGGCAGAAAAGGCAGGCAACATTACAGATTGAATGGCAGCCCCTAAGTTATTGGCAATCAAAGCTGGAAACTGGTTTCCCCTTGAGTATTGCCCCATCATAGCAGGATTATATATCTTTCCGATTACAAGTCCATAAACATTGGTAAATATGGTATCAATGAGACCAGAACAAAGAATCTTCCAGCCATAAGAAAACAGCTCCCTTGCCTTTTGAACGGAAAACAAAAGTCTGGGACGCCATGATACTAGAACAGAAAGAGATACCATTAAAAAGAAACTGTAAAAAAACTGCTGCATAGCAAGTGCCCATACCCCGTAACCCCGAAAAGCCATACCGACTCCAATTACGCCGGAGCCAAGGGCAGCCGAAATACTGGCGATGCAAAGTTTTCTAAATTCCATGGTTCTTGCAATGGCAGCAGACTGCACCGAGGTCACTGCACCGAAAAACAAGGTGACTGAAAGAGTGCGCAGGACCGGACGAAATAATGGTTGTCCATAAAATGTGGCAATGGCAGGTGCCGCAAAAAACAGTATCAAAAACAAAGCCAAGGCTATTCCAAAACTAATATAGAATGCAGAGGAATAATCCTCCTCATCTACCTTCTGTTTCTGGATTAGAGAGGTGTTGAAACCGCTTTGAACAAATACGTTTCCAATGGTGATAAATATCATAATGAGCATGACTTCCCCGGATTCTGCCGGTGTCAAAAGCCTGGCCAGCAGTATAGAAACAAGGAACTGGATGCCCTGTGTTCCCCCGTTTTCCATCACTTTCCAGAACAAACCGGAAAGGACTTTATTCTTTAAATTCTCCTCATACATACTGGTTTTTCTCCTCGTTTTACCAATTAACAATTCCGCCTTATTGTACTATATAAGGCATTAATTGTAAATCGTCTCTAGTATTTTGACCCTAATCATGTTAAACTATTTAAGATTATACTTAATTTTCTAGAATTTAGGAGGTTTTTCATGATACGAAAACTGACATACGGTCTGGCAGCATTCTGCCTAACGGCTGTTCTAGTTTCGGGACATACTACTTATGCCTGGGCAGACGAAGAACGTGGACCCGGATTAAGAAATGGTGTCCCAATAAGTCAGAATGACCGTCAGACTGAGACCAAAGATCAAGGCAGTAAAGTGACAGAAGAAGCAGAAACCGCTTTGGCAAATGCCGGTATCGGTATCGGAGCAGAAGCAGAAGGAAACGGTGAAGATGGTGTAGAGAACGAAGCTGCTAAAGCCGCTCAGGAAGCCTTAAAGGCTAATTTCCCTCGACTTCAGTCCACCGTTATGACAGGTGACAGCAACTGGTCACAGCCTTTTGTAAACGACGCGTGGATTACAAACAATGGGGAAGGCTTCCATGGAATGTCTACATTTCTCACCAATATCGTGGGCAATGTACTTTACCGGACTTATACCTCAAGTACAGGCTGGTCACCATGGGTTTTAAATGGACAACAGACCACCAACTATCCTAACGATGTAAATATTGAAGCAGTACAGATGCGTTTCTCCGGTTATGTGAACAACCAGTTTGATGTTTATTATACGGCTAAGTTAGACGATGGATCCACAATGGGCTGGGCAAAGAACGGCACCACCACTGGAACCATGGGTACAGGCCACTACATTACAGGCTTTCGAATGGCCTTTTATACTAAGAATTCTGCATTCCCATATTCCACAGAAAAGCCACTGATCTCCGCCGTACCGGATGGAATTACCCAAGTAGAGGGTGGTCTTCGTTATACGAATGGTGACGGGTCCGCATTTACCGGCTGGGCATGGTCAGGCAACGAGAGATATTATTTCGTTGATTCCAATCCAGTTACTGGTTGGCAATACATAGACGGTTTTAAATACTATTTTGATGAGACTGGCAGAATGTTAACGGATTTAGAGCCAGTCATGGGGGCGAAAGGACCATTTTTGATCAGCATCAATAAGCAGATGAACACCATGACTGTTTTTGCTAAGGATGGAAATAATGGATTTATCATTCCAGTAAAATCGTTCCTCACATCAACAGGACCGGACACTCCACTTGGAACATATCAAACTCCAGAAAAATACCGCTGGAGAGATATGAATCACGGAATTTATACCCAGTATGCAACCCGCATCTGGAAAGGATTCCTGATCCATTCCATTCTCTACAGTCGCCCCAATGGCATGACACTTGACTCCAGTACCTATAATTATTTAAGCATTGCTGAGTCAGCAGGATGCATACGTCTTTTATCCGGAGATGCAAAATGGGTGTATGATCATTGCGCACTAGGTACCACGGTTACCATTTACAATTCTGTGATTCCAGGACCTTATGAGCGCCCGGCAATCGAGCAGATCATACCAGATTCTCAGAACTGGGATCCTACTGATCCTAATATCGCACACTAATACATAGTTGATTTTATAGAAACAAGGGCAGAAGCTTATGACTAAGCTTCTGCCCTTGTTTTTATATCTGAATTTATGTTTCCCATCTCACTTCTTTTAGCTATGGTATTTTCTTCTTAAGAATTCGTAGAGTCCTGGAAATCTGTGCTCTAACTGGATAAAGAACCGGGTTCTTTTCGTCAGCTCCTTATAATATCTCCTGTACTCCGGATTCAAGATCTCCTTAAACTGCCTGGTATTGACCATGGTATGGTAATAAGTTCTTCTATCCGCACTTTTAATGGCTTCCCGAAGCCGTCCTCCGGTTGCAACATCATACTCTTCGTAAACCTTTTTCATACGCTCATAATAGGTCTTCTGTTTATTTTCATAGTCACCGCTTTTTCCCTCCACAGTCCAGGAACCAGCAACACCCACCCGGTATGCACTCATTGGCTCATCAAAGTAGTAACCGTATCCTACACTTGCTGCAATCATCTGGATGGGGGTATCCCCTACGGGACAATCCACATAATAATCAGGAAGTTCCTTAACGAGGCGTGATGGAAATGCCATGGCGGACATGGCGTATCCAGAAGACTTATCCACAATCTCTTCCGGAGATATGACCTTGTTTCCACAATATGGACGCATCTTTCCCTCAGTTACCGCTTTTCCAACCAAATGGATCTTGGCGCTATGAATGCAAAGAGTACATTCTGGATGGGCTTCCATATAATCTACCTGTTTTTGCATCTTATCTGGCGAGACCCAGTAATCATCTCCGTCACACATGAAGATATATTTCCCTCTTGCCCTTGGAAAATTAAAAGCACCGCTGATGTTGTCTATCCCTTGAGAATACTGGTTTTCTGTCTGAATCAGAGGCAATACCTTACCAGGATACTTTTTTTCGTATTCTTTTAAGATTTCACCAGTCCCATCCGTAGATGCATCATCGTGTACCAGAATTTCGAATTCAAAGTCTGTTTTTTGCATCAAAAAGCTATCCAGAGCCTGACGGATATAATCCTTGTGATTAAATGTGACGCAGTTCACACTTACCATAATATTAGAATCAGTCATTCCGTTCATACTCATTCGCCTTCTTTCTCCACGATCTTTGTAATATATTCCTCATATTTCCTGGCTACATACATGCTTGTGATTCCTTGAAATGGTTCGATCTTCTCTCCGGTAAAGCATCTTATGTGGTTGGTAACGCAATCATATCCTGCCAGACAGGAAAACTCCACACCACCTGAAAAACGGGGATTGCATTCCAGCATACGATAAATTCCATCTTCCCCTTCAATAAATTCAAAATTTACACAGCCGTTTATGTTTAATGCCTCTGCGATCTCCCTGCATATGGCCTCTAGAGTATCATTAGAAAATACAAGTACTGAAGTTCCTGCGCCATTGCCTGTCCGCAAAAGTTCTTTTCTGCAGATTACCGCGCATTCACCCGTTGTTTCCTGGCGAACCACATCCACTGTGATAATGCTTCCTTTATAAAAAGGTTGTACCACAAATTCTTCTGCTTCACAAAAGGTGAGAAGACTCTTCATCTCTTCAATAGAAGAAACATAGTGAAGTCCCTGACTGCTTCTTCCATTATAAGGTTTTACAACAGCAGGATAAGGAATTGCCTCAATATCAGCGTCTAAAAGATTTACCGTTTCAATGGGATTCCCCAATCCTTTTTCTAAGAGGAAAGAGCTCATTTTTCTTTTGTCCCTGCATAAGAGCATGGTCTCCTCACCAGAAAGGCAAAGAGTTATGGAATGTGCTATTAATTCCTCTCTATGACGGTTCCATACATCTGCTTCCACATCAGTCAACACAATGATGGCATCAACTTTTTCTCCATCACAAATGGAAAGCATTTGGCTCACATAAGAACTTTCTTGTGTTGCATAAGGAACCTGATAGAAAGAGTCTGTACTTTTTGCATCAGCAATCCACTCAGCGGGATAGATATCACAGCCTATGACCCGAATCCCATTGTTTTTTAGATTTTTTATTACTATATCCGCAGAAAATGATCCAATTGCGGTTACCAGTGCTGTCTTCATCCGTTCCTCCTAATTGGTTCTTATGAAAAAGAGCCTTTCTTTATCTTAGTTCCAAAATAACATCACAAATACGATCTACTTCTTCCAGCGAGAGATCTGCATACAACGGAAGAGTCAGTACGTTATCTGCCGCCCATTTTGCATGGGGAAGGCTGATCTCCTGAAACTGTTCCCGGTAGCAATCAAAGTCTGTAATCAAAGGGTAGAAATACTTTCTCGCGAAAACATGATGAGCTGCCAAACATTCATACACCTCATTGCGTGACTTAGTAAATCCGTCAAAAATAACAGGGAAATAAGCATAATTTAACCGTATGCCTTCTTTTTCCTGGTTTAAGCGAATTCCGGGAATTCCAGTAAGACGCTCTTTGTAACGTTCTACCACATGCCTTCGCTTTTCTATGTTTTCTTCTACATGTCTTAAGTTGCAGATCCCCATGGCAGCCTGAAATTCATTCATCTTCGCATTTCCGCCCACATATTCCACGGATTCTTTTCCTGTAATCCCGAAGTTTTTTAAGTAATTTAAAAGAACTTCCAGGGAAGGATCTGAAAAGGTGACAGCACCACCTTCAATGGTATTAAATACTTTTGTGGCATGAAAACTGAACATGGAAGCATCTCCAAAAGTTCCGATTCCTCTCCCATTTACCTCTACTCCAAAGGCATGAGCCGCATCGTATATAACTTTTAGCTTATGCTTTTTGGCTATTTTTTCAATTTTTTCTACGTCGCAAACATTACCATATACATGCACCGGAAGAATAGCTGTGGTCTTAGGGGTAATGAGTTCCTCGATACGGTCCGGATCCATGGTATAATCCTCTTTTCTGATATCACAGAAAACAGGAGTTAAATTATTTCTCATAATGGCGTGAGTGGTGGAAGCAAAGGAAAATGGAGTGGTTATTACCTCTCCGGAAAGATTCATGGCCTGAAGTGTCATCTCCAAAGCCATATGTCCATTGACAAACAAAAGAAGGTTGGATGCCTTTAAGTAGGCTTTCAGCTGCTCTTTTAAGCGGTCATGAAATTCTCCCATATTGGTCATCCAGGCAGTGTCCCAGATGGGTTTTATCTCTTCTATAAACTCCTCGTAGGAAGGCATAGATGCTTTCGTCACTAATATTTCTTTTTCTTCCGGTATCATAATTATTCATTTCCTCCGTATTCCATTGCTACAAAAGCATTCAGATGGAAAGCATCTGACCGAACGTTCTTATGACGGTGCTTTTATAAAATTTGTATTTTAAGATGATTCTCACTTTATTCAAACGGCTCCTATTTGGAAGTTGAACGAATTGTTCCAGGGCTTCTCTCTTTTCTTCGTCCATTTCCTTGCCGTAATGATTTAAGAATGATCTAGCCTGTAAAAACATCTTTCGGTACTGTTCCTTACTCCGCTCTTTTTTGGTCAACCGGTTTACATACTGTTCCAAACCGCCCTTAGAGCCCACTTGATTGCCCCCATGCTGCCGGTAAAGCAGCAATGGTCTGTCAACATAAGAGATTTTCCCGAAGCAACTAGCCAAAAGTCCAAGCCACCAGTCGTGCATCATGCATTGTTTTGGCAGATAGGAAAAGAAGGGGAGAAAGCTACGATTGATCATAATCGTATTTCCCGTTATGTTGTTCTCAACTAGGTAGTGGGTAAATCGGTTATCATAGACCGCAATTTTTTGAAACTTTGCCATTGATGGATGACGAATGGTCCCCTTCTCGTCTGTCACGGATAGGTCTCCGTGAACCAAAAGAGGCAGGTCCTTGCCCCACTGGCTTTCCAGACGTCTCATCTCGTTTAACGTGACCTCTACCTTATCAGATAGCCAGACATCATCTTGGTCACAGAGCATGACATAATCATCATCTACGGAACTTAATAGGCGAAAAAAATTGTTTTGAGGGCTGCCAGATGGTTTTAAATGAATGAGGCTTTGAATCTGCTCCGAATACTTTTTTTTATATTCATTTATAATCTCAGGGGTTCGATCCGTGGATTGATCATCAGAGATTAAGATGCTAAGCTTTTTATGGGTCTGGTTTAGTAAAGAATCCAACTGCTGCCGAATGTAAGCCTCTCCATTGTAGGTTGCCATAAGAATGGTTACCATGATTTAGGCCTCCTTTCCCTTAAAGAAGGGACTGGCTACCAGGACAGTCCCAAGATTTTTGTTAAAAACCAAATCTCAACCATCAAAAAGCCAAGGAAGCCCCTGGCTAATAATTCTTCCAATGGATTGATTTTTAAATACGCTTTATAATAATGAAGTTTGCTTTCATGAAGAATGGCCTGCTTCCTTAAAATTGATTTCACGCTTTTATCAATGGATACGGAATGGAGATGGACATAGGATTCCCCAAGAAGAAGTAAGGTTCGATATCCTTTTTCCTTTAGCTGATAGCCAAGAATCTTTTCTTCATAATAAAGAAAGACCTTCTCATCGTAAAGGCCACATTCCATCAATGCCTTAGCATCCGCTAGAAATAAGGAACCAAGGACCGCATCCACAAAGGCATGTCCCTTTTCCCCCTTAAGCTCTGGCCTATCATTGAGCCAACGCTGAAACAATCGTCTTGTGATCAATCCCGTATCTAACAGGTCTAAAAAAACACCATGAAGCCTCCAGCTTGATAAAGCCACAGCACCAGTTCGGTCTTTGGTAACCGCTGCGGCCACCGCCAGGCGATCTGTTTTTTGAAATGCCTCTTTCATGGCTATGATACAATCTTCCGTGACCATAACATCTGGATTGGCGATCAAGACGTGACTGGCATGAAGGGTATCATAAGCATAGCGAATTCCAAGGTTATTGCCACTTCCATACCCTCCATTTACAGGAGAAATGAGAAAGTGAACCTTTTCATCCTTCAGCTCCTGGAGGTCAGATACGGAATCATCACTGGAATGGTTGTCCACCACTACAATGGAATCCAGACATTCATAATCCTTTATGGCAGACACCAGACTTATGGTGGTCTTGGCATCGTTATAGTTTAGGATAATACAGCTTATATTCATATCCGCTCCTTAAGAATCTTTCCTGGAATTAATCACCTTCATGCCAAAATGGCGGCTGACCATATCCCGGATGGGCGGACATAAAAAGGTGGCGTAATCCATGAGGTGGTATATCACCATATAGAGGTAACTCCCCTCTTCCTTCTTCGTGCCTGCCCAGGGGGTCAGGGAAAGGTAATGATCATACACCTTCCGGTAATGATTTAAATTCCCCCTCTTCCATGGTCTTTCATCTCCCATATAATGAAGAATCACAGGATGCTTTTTTGCCTCCTGAAACGACTTTTTTGTGATGGTTTGATACACGGGGGAAAGCTTAGCCAGATGACTGTAACGGAAATACCGGTAGTTGGTAAAGAAATTATACCGTGGCGGCAAAGGTTTGATTCTTCCTTTTAACGCTCCGTTTATAGTATCCTGATCTCCGGCAAATAGCTTTCCTCCTCTGGAAGAATAAAAATCCAGTAACAACTTCTGGGCCTGTTCCTTCCGCCACCGATTTAAATCAATCAAAAGTACACCGGAGTTAAAGTAAGGTTCCTCCGGCGAAAGTCCAATGGATTCTTTCACAGCAGGGTATATGGTAGGTTCCATTACAGCGCCCACCATATTTGACTCAAGGTTCATTTCCCACAATCGCTTTAAGGAAGCGTTTACTACGGTGTCACAGTCTAAATAAAGCACCCGTTCCTCTGTTTCCGGCAGTACCTCTCCCACAAACAGACGAGCCATGATACTTAAATCAAAGCCGCCTGTATCAACTTCATAGCTAAAACGTTCTTTTAAGTCTCCAAGCTCAATCACAATAACTTCACGTTCAAATTGGGCTCCAATCTCAATTAGACGGTTTTTATTCTCTTCGGATAATCCCATGGACAAGATATATAAGTAAATCTTATCTGCCTCTTTGTTATGCTCCAAAAGAGAATAAAGGGATACCGCGAGATGCCTGGCATAGCCGTCATTGGAAGCGTATACAACATTCATGAAAATCCCCCGTCCTGTACCTGTTTGGTCCCTTTAGTTCCGTAGTATTGTACTATATCTTATAGGAAAAGTAAACAACCTGAGACCTCCGGGCTATTTCAGTTCCTCTTGTGCTACTTTCATGGCTGATTCAATAACCTTGTCCATATCGTAATATTTGTATTCCCCTAATCGACCGCCAAAGATTACGTTTGATTCCTTTTCTGCCATGGAAGCATACTGCTGATACAGTTCTTGATTCTTTTCATTGTTCACTGGATAATAAGGCTCCATTCCTTCTTCCCATGCCACCGAATATTCTCTGGTGATCACAGTCTTTGGCTGGGTTCCGAATTCAAAATGCTTGTGCTCAATGATTCTTGTATAAGGAGTTTCTCTGTCTGTATAGTTCACCACAGCTACCCCCTGGTAGTTGTCCATATCCAAAGTCTCTGTATCAAACTTAAGACTTCTGTATTCCAGTTTTCCCAACTGATAATCATAAAAGGCGTCAATCATTCCAGTATACACCGTCTTTTCTCCAAGACTGTCATAATACTCTCTGTTTTCCAGATAATCGGTCTCAAATTCGATGTCACATCCCTCAAATAACTTTTCTATGATTACATTGTATCCGCCAATTGGGATTCCCTGGTATAAGTCGTTAAAGTAATTGTTATCATACGTAAAACGGACCGGAAGCCTCTTAATGATAAAGGCAGGCAGTTCCTTGCAATCTCTTCCCCACTGCTTTTCTGTATATCCCTTTACCAGCTTCTCATAAATATCGGTTCCTACTAAGCTAATAGCCTGTTCCTCTAAATTCTGTGGCTCTCCTTTTACGGAGGCCTTCTGTTCCTCGATCTTTGCCTTTGCTTCTGCCGGAGTGGCTACGTTCCACATCTTGCTAAAGGTATTCATGTTAAAGGGCATGTTATAAATCTCCCCTTTAAAATTAGCCACTGGGCTGTTGGTATATCGGTTGAACTCCGCAAGCTCATTAACAAACTTCCAGATCTCCTTGTTGCTTGTGTGGAAGATATGGGCGCCGTAGGTGTGCACGTTAATGCCTTCTGTCTCCTCACAATAGATATTTCCACCCATGTGGTTTCTCTTCTCCACTACAAGGCACTTCTTTCCCATTTTACGAGCAAGATAAGCAAACACACCAGAATACAATCCGCACCCTACCAATACATAATCATATTTTTTCATAATTCCATTCTCCTGTCATTTATAAACTGTTCTTATTATACTAAAGTCCTTTGGAAAAGTAAATTCTTCTTCCCATTGGAAGGGTAGAACAATGAATTTCCTATTACACAAAAAAGACGGGGCCGCCATCATAGGCTGACCCCGTCTTACTATTTTAATACAATAACCGGTTTAATGCACTGAAAATACCTCGGATTGAGGCTCTGGTAATATTGGAACTGATTCCTACGCCGTAAGTTGTCTTTCCGGTGCGAACATCCAACAAATGAATATAGGACGCAGCCTTTGCGCCTGAACCAGAGGCAAGAGCATGCTCGCTATAGTCGAGTACTCGGATTTCAATATCAAGCTCTTTTTCAAGACCTTTTTGTACCGCATCGATAGGACCGTTTCCAACTCCTTCGAAGACTTTTTCCACGCCATGATCCATATAGCGGACCTTTGCGAAGGTGGAGAATTCCACATCGTCTTCTGCCTCAGTAATCTGAGCCTTAAGGAAATGAATGGGTTCTTTCCTGTCGGTGTAATTGCTATTGAACTCATTAAGAATCTGCTCTGGAGCCACTTCACCCTGCTTCTCTGAAATAGCCTGAATCACATCTGCAAATTCCTTGTGCATGCCTTTTGGAAGCTTGAAGCCATAGAAGGTATCCATAACAAATGCTACGCCGCCTTTGCCAGACTGGCTGTTGATACGAACCACTGGTTCATACTGTCTTCCAATATCTGATGGATCGATGGGCAGGTAAGGAACCTCCCAAAATGTATTCTTTCTATCCCGCATCGCCTTCGTGCCTTTGTTGATGGCATCTTGATGGGAACCGGAAAAAGCGGTGAATACAAGCTTTCCAGCATAAGGGTGTCTCGGTGCAATCTCCATCTTAGTACAACGCTCGTAAACATCTGAGATTTCACGAATATTCTCAAGATGAAGTTCAGGATCAATTCCCTGGGAAAACAAATTGTAAGCTACCGTTAATATATCAAGATTACCGGTTCTCTCTCCATTTCCAAACAGAGTGCCCTCCACCCGGTCTGCACCGGCAAGGATAGCAAGCTCTGCAGCCGCAACTCCGGTTCCCCGGTCGTTATGAGGATGAATGCTTAAGATAATGCTTTCACGGTTTTTAAGACGCTGATTCATCCATTCAATCTGATCTGCATAGACATTAGGAGTGGTCATCTCTACCGTCGATGGAAGGTTTATGATAATCTTTTTATCTGGAGTTGCTCCCCAGATCTCCTGGACTTCATTGCAGATGTCAAGAGCATATTCAAGCTCGGTTCCAGTAAAACTCTCAGGAGTATACTCAAACATCACTTCTCCATCAAAGTCCGACGTGTACTGCTTCGCCCACTGTGCACCCTGAACTGCTATGGCCTTTATCTCATCCATATCTTTGTTAAAAACCACATCACGTTGCAAAGTGGATGTAGAATTATAAATATGAACAATAGCCTTTTTCACACCTCTTAAAGCTTCAATGCTTCTCTTGATCAGATGTTCCCTGCACTGAACAAGGACTTGAACCACCACATCATCAGGAATCATCTTCCGTTCCACAAGTTGCCTTATAAAGTCAAACTCAATCTGGGACGCTGCTGGAAAACCAACCTCGATTTCCTTAAAGCCCAGCTTTACAAGAAGCTGAAACATCTCAATCTTTTCTTCCACTACCATTGGCTCTATCAAAGCCTGATTTCCATCTCTTAAATCCACACTGCACCAAATTGGCGCCTTTTGAATCTTTTTACCAGGCCATTGTCTCTCCGGATAATTCATTACCGGTGCTTGTTTATATCTTTCATAATTTAACATCTCTTATCTCCTCCATTATCATTCACTTGTCAGTCTGTTCCGGTTCCAGCCGGATTCTGCCATAAAGCAGTCTTCTGCTTTTTATCCCTTTAAAAACTATGACAGGCTTTGGAGTCGATAAATTACGCTGTACTTTTTGACAATAAACAACGTGGCTTTTATAGGTCTAGCCCCATCTTCATCATTCCTTTACATTAAAATCACATGCCATGCTCTGATAATGCGTCACGGTAAAGTGTTATGTTATTATAGCACGACGAAAGAAGGCTTACAACCGAAAAATAAATTTTCTGCTGAAAGCCTTTGACTTTTATTTATTTGCTTAATTGTAACAATTTGTTTTTTAGTTCGCCTTCCATACGGGCAAGCTCAGCTTCCGCCTCCATACGCTTTTGTCTTCCTTCTGCCTGAATGCGCACCACCTCATCAAGAGTTGAAATAAGAGATTCATTGGTCTTCTTAAGGGTTTCTACGTCAACAATTCCACGTTCTGATTCTTTCGCCGTCTCAATGGTTGCTGTCTTTAAAACTTCAGCATTCTTTCGAAGGAGCTCGTTGGTCATGTCAGTAACCTCTCTCTGAGCTCTAGCCGCCTGCTCGGAATGGTTGATTCCAATGGAAAGAACCATCTGGCTCTTCCATAACGGAATGGTGTTCACTAGAGTAGACTGGATCTTCTCCGTCATAAGTGTATCATTGTTTTGAACCAGTCTAATCTGAGGAGCCATCTGAATGGAGATCATACGGGTCAACTCCAGATCATGAATCTTCTTCTCAAATCGATTAAGCATCGATGCAAGGTCATTGGCTGCCTGAGCATCTTCTGGAAGACCGCTTTTTGATGCCTTGTCTAAAAGAGCGGGAAGCTCCGTCTGCTGTACCTTATTAAGCTTTCTCTTTCCAGCCAGGACATACATGGACAGTTCCTTAAAATATGTGGTGTTTAAGTCATACATCTTATCAAGCAAAGCAATATCTTTTAAAAGCTGAATCTGATGATTTTCTAACACCTTGCAAATCTGGTTTATATTCACCTCTGCTTTTGCATACTTTACCTTCATGTTTTCCAAACGGTTGGCATTCTTTTTAAAGAAACCAAAAAAGCCTTTTTCCTCTTCTCCATTTTCAAAGCCTCTCAGCTCCACCACTACATCCGTAAGCATCTGGCCTACTTCTCCTAGATCCTTGGATTTCACATTTTCAAGGGCAGTCTCTGAAAAAACAGCAATCTTCTTTTGAGCACTGGCACCATACTGAAGAACCAGGTTTGAATTTTGCAAATCGATCTTCTCCGCAAAATCAGCTACTTGTCGTTCTTCCTCTGGAGTCAGATTCGTCTCAGGAACTGCCTCAAGCCTGCCTTCAACATTCATCAGTTCTTCCTTTGTTCCAGTGCTTTCCACCACAGCATCTGAAAATGGAGTCAGGGTCAATTCCGGTGTTTCTTTTAACATCTCTTCAATATCTTTACTCATTTCGCTTACCTCCTTGGAAATCACTTTCTGCAAATCCATCCTTTTTTAACATGGTCTGTATCACCGAAGCATCCGTGGTAACATCAAGAACTGCATCTTCGTATAAGTCATCAAGGAGCCGTTCAAAAGCTTTTTGAATGGTGTCCAGAGTTTTCTCAATCTCAGCCTTTGCAGCGTTTACATTTTCTCCTCTGGAACCTGCGCTGTCAAAATCCCGATAAGCATTCACAAGCTTTACCGTAGTAGGCAGGTAATAATCCATAAAGCGTTCCATCTCTTTTCCCTGTTCCGGGTGCTTTGATACGGTATCAAAAATCCGACGGATTACATCTTCAAGATCTGATATCTTCTGAGAAATGACTTCTCCTGGAATGGCATCGTTGGCTTCCTTTAACATGTTCAAATAATTCCGACCTGCTGCCATCATATCTTTAAACTCTTTGGAAAACTTTTGCTTTTCCTCTTCTATTTCAATCTTATTTCTTTCCTTTAATGCTTTTTGGCACTCTAAGTATTGTTTATAAGTATCCTCACTCAGCATAAGACAAGTTTTCTGCTCGTCTAGATAGGCTTTTGAAAAGATACGAAGTTCCATCATCTTCTGCACATCCTTACGGACAAATTCCTTTGATTTTCCAACCAGTGCAGCTAACTCCTCAATGGTACAATACATCTTTCTTCCAGCCTGCTTGGCGTAGAGCTTTCCTCTCTTTATTCGGTTTCCCATATCAATTCCACCTTTAAGCATAAAGCCAAAAACAGCTCCAAAGGATGTAATGATTAACGAAGCGCCTCCAATCACCCATATATCAGGCTTTGCAATCATGGCAATGATCCACATCACAAGAAGTACTAAGGTCATGAGTCCAAGACCAATGCTCCCAAAGACAGTAAAAAGAATGCCTGCTACACGGCCATTATTGTTGATCTTAATTCCCTCTTCACGAGGCTTAGGGGCTTGTCCCACTCCCGCTTTCTTGCTGCCAGGGTAGCTCGTCTGAAACGCCTGATATCCAGGCTCTAAATCCTGCCTCTTTTTCGTTTTTGCGTATGGTTCTGCCCCTTCACTGGATTGGCTTCGATAGGATTTTGATGACGAAAACCGTCCCATATCTCCGTGTTTTTGCATCTGGGTTCTAGCTTCATCCAGAGCATCGTTAACGGAATCAGATATGGTTTTATTTAATTCTTTAAAATCCATGGAACGGATTGCACTTTCTACCGAATCCAGGATCTGATCTCCTAAATTTGATAAATCTCTCTTATCCATATTTTTATGATCTCCCAAAATATTTCATAGTTAAAAAATATCATATCACGAAACAACCCTTTTTACAACGAAAGTGAAAAGGAAAAAACATGCAAAAAGCATATGTGTTTCAAAAAAGGCAAGCCTGATTTGCATGAAAATACTGGCTTGCCTTTTATTTCATATGAAATTAAACCTATGGTCTAATTCCCTGTTAGAATTAGGGAATCAAATGACCTTTCTGCCTCATCACCTCTATTACCTGTTCCACGTATGTTTCACAAGTATTAAGGTCTGCAGCCTCCACCATAACGCGAACGACAGGTTCTGTTCCGGACTGACGGAGTAATATTCTTCCGCTCTCTCCTAACAGTTCAGCCACTTTATCCACTTCAGCCTTTACTGCTTCATCATCTTGTGCTGCTGTCTTATCATGGACACGAACATTTTTAAGGACCTGAGGAAATACCTCAAACTCGGAAACCAGCTTCGCAAGACTTTCCTTTTTCTCAAGAATTACTTCCATCACCTTTAAAGAAGTAAGAATGCCATCTCCGGTGGTTGCATGCTTGCTGAAAATAATATGGCCGGACTGCTCGCCGCCAAGGCAATTGCCGTTGGCAACCATATTTTCGTAAACGTATTTATCTCCTACTGCGGTCTTTTCAAACTCAATACCTTCTCGCTCGAAAGCTTTATAAAGTCCGAAGTTTGACATGATTGTAGTCACTACCTTGTTGTTCTTTAAGGTTCCCTGCTCCTTCATGTACTTTCCGCAGATATACAGGATGCCGTCGCCGTCAACCACGTTGCCGTTTTCATCCACTGCCAGGCAGCGATCCGCATCTCCATCATAGGCAAAACCTACGTCAGCGCCTACTTCCTTCACAAATTTCTGAAGCTGGCCAATGTGGGTGGAACCACAACCAGTGTTGATGTTTAAGCCGTTTGGCTCGTTGCTGATGACATGTGTCTCGGCTCCAAGAGCGTCAAATACGTTCTTTGCAATGGCTGAAGCACTGCCGTTTGCACAGTCTAGTGCTACCTTCTTATTTTTAAAGGAACGAGTGGCAGTGGAGATCAGATATCCAATATATCTGTTTCTTCCTGCTGCAAAATCCACCGTACGTCCAATCTTATCCTGCTTTGCCAGTGGAAGTTCACCCATCTCACCGTCTAAATACTTCTCAATTTCATCCGTAACGCTTTCGTCAAGCTTTTCACCTTTTTCGTTCATGACTTTAATTCCATTGTCATAATAAGGATTGTGGCTGGCGGAAATCATGATTCCGCAGGAGAGACCTTCGGTTCTTACTACGTAAGATACACTTGGGGTCGTCGTAACATGAAGCAGATAGGCATCCGCACCAGAAGCTGTAAGTCCTGCTACCAATGAATATTCAAACATGTAGCTGCTGCGTCTTGTATCTTTTCCGATTACGATTCTGCAAACTTCATCTGGATTTTTATGTCCATAGTACCAGCCTAAAAAGCGTCCTACCTTATAAGCATGCTCTACTGTCAGTATGACGTTTGCTTCCCCTCGAAAGCCGTCGGTTCCAAAATATTTTCCCATACATATCTCCTTTTACAAATCTGCAGTTTATGCAGAATTATATGTAATATACCATACTGTTCCCTATTTTTCAACCTGGGATACCTCGTAGGCATATAGAATTGTCCTGGCATCTGCCAGTTCATAACTACAGGTTACAAAAGACCAAAGTGTGCCTATTGGTTCGTTAGGCTTCTGATAAAAAAGTCCTTTCTTAGTCATCTTCTCCACATATCCATCAAAGTCTTCCTCTGTATCAAATTTTGTTCTTCTCCGCTCGCCATCGGCATCCGTATATAGAACCGTGAATGGCCGAAGATGAAACTCCCGCTGTGGGGTGTAGATTGTGATATCTTGATGCTCCTTAAAAAATGATTCTTCCTTATATTTAATAATATCCTTAAACATGGATCCATTTTTCATATGATGACCGTATAATATGTTATGCCTTCCAGAAAAGTCAGGTTCACTTTCATAGTCAAGAAATATAGCTCCTGAAGCATTCTTTTTGCCTTCAAAATCCATATTCAAATAAGTTTCATTGTCATCAGTCTGTACAATGGGATAATCAATGGAAGTACCTTCTATCTTAAGCCAACCTACAATATCCGGGTTTATGGCTTTTAAGGCATCAAACTGGATTGGGGATACGTATGCACCACTGGACTCTGCTATGGTTTCTTTATCCTGGATACTTTTAGTCTCCCCACTACTTTCTTCTGTTGCCAGCTCTTGTAAGCTTTCATATTGACGATCTGCTTTGTCTTTCTTTTGGTAATCCAAAAGAAGCATACTTGCGCCTGCCACCAGGAGAACTAGGCCTATTATAAGAACAACCGTGGCTAGTTTTCTTTTCTCCATGGAAATTCCCCCCTTCGTCCTGCAATTTTTACCTTAATTATATCGTATGACCAAAAAAATCACAATCTTTTATAAGCTTAGCTAGACTTTTTCCTTGTTTTTCTATATACTTTAAGTTATAAAACACCATTTGGAGAAGCTAATGAAAAATCAGGAATCTGTCATCTATGTTAATATGCTGGGAGGATTCTCCATATCCATCGGGGACAAGGCTATAGTGGATCAGAATAACCAGGCAAAAAAACCGTGGAGTCTTTTGGAATACCTTATCACCTTTCGGGGGAGAGATATTCCAGTGGAGGAACTAATCGATCTGTTTTGGAAGGATGAAGGAAGTAACAATCCTGCAGGCGCATTAAAGACTCTCATGTTTCGCGTACGAAAACTATTGGAACCTCTTGGATACCCAACGCAAGAGCTGATTTTCCAGAACCGGAAGGCATATGGCTGGACCAAGCACCTTACTACGGTCTGCGATACCGATCTTTTTGAAGATTTGTGTGTTCAATCAGAGGCCTCACAACTAACCTTTGACCAGCGTCTTTCCCTCTGCATGGAGGCGTTTGACTTGTATAAGGGTAATTTCCTTCCGAAATCGGAATGGGAATCTTGGGTAGTCCCAATTCATACCTATTATCATACTCTTTATCAAAAGCTAGTCAATCGAATACTGAGTATGCTTGATGAGGAAAAGAACTATCCCACCATGATCGAGGTGTGCCAGCAGGCCATTGCCATAGATCCTTATGGGGAGGACGGCCATTATTACCTAATCTGTGCCCTCTATCAAAGCGGAAACCAGCTTATGGCTATGGAACATTATCAAAGAGTCAATGATATGTTCTATAATGAATTTGCCATTACTCCTTCCATAAGATTTAAGGAGCTTTATAAGCTGATCAGCGATAAAAAACACGGAATTACCATGGATTTAAGCAACATTCGGGAAATCTTATTAGAAGGCAGTACCAAGAAAGGTGCTTTTTGCTGCGAGCCGTCTGTATTCAGAGACATCTATCAATTAGAAACAAGGGCGATTGAACGAACTGGAGATTCCATCTTTTTATGTCTTTTGACCATTAGCAACTTAAAGGGAGAGCTGTTAAAACCGGCTGTCCAGACAAGGGCAATGGACGAGCTTGGAGAATCCATAAGAAACTCCCTTCGCCGGGGAGATATTTTCAGCCGATACAGTGTCAGTCAGTTCTTAATGCTTTTACCGACTGCCACCTATGAAAACGGAGAGAACGTATTAAAACGAATCATTCATAATTTCAAAAAAGAATATTCCAGAAAAGATTTATCCATTACCTATTCGTTACAGAGTGTTACACCGAATCAGACATAATTTTCATTCGATATAAAATTTATTTCTAATCACAGGAGGAACCGGATGTTACAGGATGATTTTATCACACTCACATTACAAAAAACAAAGAATATTGCACTGATTGCCCACGACAACAAAAAGCATGAACTTATGGATTGGTGTAAGGAGCACATAGAGACCCTTAAAAAACACACTCTCTGCGGCACAGGTACAACAGCCCGTATGATTACTGATCAGACAGGACTTCCTGTAAAGGGATATAACAGCGGTCCTTTAGGCGGTGATCAGCAAATTGGTGCAAAGATAGTTGAGGGACGAATTGATATGGTAATCTTTTTCTCTGATCCATTGACAGCTCAGCCCCATGATCCAGATGTAAAGGCTCTTTTGCGTATTGCACAGGTTTATGATATTCCCATTGCAAATACAAAAGCAACCGCTGATTTCGTCATCACCTCACCCTTAATGGAGAGTGTTTATGAGCATGAAGTCATTAATTTTAATAAAAATGTCCAGGAACGTGCGCAATCACTGTAACCTCTGGAATTTTATATCTTAGACGCAATACGGCAGGATTCCCAGTTACTGGAAATCCTGCCGTATTTTAATTCTTATCCAAAAACCAGTTTACACAACGCAGTGTATTCCTGATAAGCAGGATACTGCTCAAGGCCTACAAGCCGTTTTGCGATCCCCTTATAATACCAGGCGTGTTCTGATTTATTCTTTTCGTTAAAACGTTCCCAAATCTCATCTCCCATAAGAAAATAATCCCTTGCCGTGGACCTAAGATTGCTCAGCTTGTCCGCAAGGACAAGAATCTTACACTCCATGGAAGCATGTTCCAGATGGTGAATGGTGGCACTTTTTCTTTCTTTCCAACTCTTTGACTTATCTTCTGTTTCTTCCATAACAAGCTCAGCCACTCTTACACCAAATTCTCTTCTAAGCTCTTCCTCGGTGACTCCGGTATCTTCCACCACGTCGTGCAGGAGAGCAGCACAAATGAGTTCCTCATCTGACGCCATCACGGAAACGATGACTGCTGTTTCTAGCGGATGGACGATATAGGGAATTTTCGTCCCTTTGCGATAGGCTCCCTCATGAGACCTGGCCGCAAATGCAGCCGCTTTCTCGACCATACTGATTCTCCTTTGGTTCTTTCTTACTATTTATATTATCACAATCTATAATGATTTAACAGATAATCTTGTAAGATTCCAGAAACAACCTTATTTATCTATTTAGAATCAAGTTTTTAGAGAACTTTAATCTCACCTGGTTTTTTCATTTAAACCAAGGCGATATGGACCATTATGTTGTCGGAGATTAATCAAAATCATAGATACCGTTTTATGTAAAGGCAGTACCCAAATGCCGGATAACTGCCTTTTATTGCTTATTAAACTTCTATGTTATCATCAACATTAAAGTTAATAAAAAAGATATTGTTATTACTAAAGTTATCGCTGAAATTATTACTAAAGTTATCATTTAAGTTATTGCTAAAGTTATCATTTAAGTTATGATTTAAGTTATCATTAAAGTTATCATTAAAGTTATCATTAAAGTTATCATTAAAGTTTTCTCTAAAGTTATCATTAAAGTTTTCTCTAAAGTTATCGCTGAAGTTATCGTTAAAATTATCGTTAGATTCTGACTCTCTACCACCACATCTGTTACGACCCTCATTGAAACTATTTTCGTAAGATTCTCTTATTTCTCGTTCACATGGCCAACGATTATTGTTACGGTTACACCAGGATTCACATCTACAATTACGTCTGCAACAACCATTATTAAAGCAGCACATATATTCCCACTCCTTTCTTAATAAGACATACTATAATTTATGCTACAAGAAATCAAAAAGTGAAAAACAGGGTTATTTCCACCTATTATTGCTACCTCCAGTTGCTTTATCTACCCAATTGCAGATATAAAATCGTCTTAAATCCAACGCTTCTCATCCCGTAAATAATTGTGTATTCTAGTCATATACGCATTACCAATAATTGCTTCCAGCTTAGCGTTTTTTTTCTGCATTCGCATTAGAAACGTCTTTTATAGAGAAATTTTCCTCCAAACACACAAGGTACTTAACCTATTTACTCAATACATTTAAGGCTTCTTTTTGAGGCATGATTAACCACGAATCATCTAATTCAATTGATGTGCCGATCTTTTCATGTTAAGCTTGAATGAATTAAATGTAAGAAGGAGATGACATGATAAAAGTAATTGCAAGAAGCGTAATAAAAGAAAACCATTTAACCGACGCTCTTTCGCTTTATAAGCTGTTGGTCGCAGAAACTGTAAAAGAACAGGGTTGTATTTCCTATGAGTTGTTTCAAGAATTAGACGATCCCAATAACCTGACCTTAGTTGAAGAATGGGACGATATGGATGCACTAAAACGCCATACACAAACGTCGCATTTCGTTACTCTAGTTGAAAAACTTGCTGCGTATGAGAAAGAGCTACCAGTCTTAATTTATAAGAAACTATTTTAAGCAATAGCTATTAGAAATAAAAATCCAAATGTTGGGTCATTAACATGAAGGCTTATTTTCACAATCTCTTCACAAATTGATCAAACTCCCATCACATTTATACGATATATTAATAAATGTAAAGAGACAACATTTTAATTATTTTTTTTCATACTCAGCCGGTAAGATTCCCCCATCTTGCCGGCTACTCCCATTTTTAGATTTATTTTTTGTCTACCAATGGACACTTAAATTATATGCGCAACTCTATCTTTTTTTAATTTTTGTTAATTTGTTTTCTAGTAAGTTTATACTCAATCAATTTTTTATGAAGAATCGGAAAACATGACCTTGTTCTTTTAGATATCGATAGATCGGTATTATAAATGGATAATGGATTCAAACATGATATTGTGGTTAAAATAGGGGAAGCCAGTAAATATAAAAAGTCAAATTACCATAAATTTACCTTTTTTAAGATACGTATGAAATATCTTTGATATCTTAAATTATGTAATTTATAATATTTTAATCAAAAAAAAGCAAGCTCCTTACAGGATTGCTATAGGAAAGGAAATCTAAAATGGGAAAATTTGAAAGTGCAATGGCAATCGGTTTAAGAAACAAAGAATCAGATAAATTAATTGTAGTATATCCTTTTAAAGCCGAAGGAAGCGATGAGGAAATCACTAAAAAAGTTACGGATTGGTATTATATGCAGCATTGCTCCGCAGAGGAAGAACTGAGAAACGCATATGTGGATATCTTAACGGAAGCAGAAGCTAAATCTGCGAAATAGAAGAAATCATAGTCTTAATTTAGTAATGATTCATGATAATTACGATAGATAAACTTAATCTTTTTCAAAATCCTCCCCGTCTTGTTAATGGCGAGGAGGATTTAATATTAATTTGGGATGATATTATTCGGTTTATTTTAATAGATGATTATTTAGTGATCGCCTCCTTTGAATTTTTATATATTGGCAGCTTGGAAAATGAATCTCTGATTTCAGTGACAGTACCAAAATATTGGTTATTAACGTAAAGGTCATAACCTTCTTTGGGGTTAAATATTAAATAGGAGTTTTCTGCTGTTAATTCCACTGTTTGTTGTTGGACATCAGATTTGATTGAATATGGTTCTATAACAATAAAAGATACCATTACTATATAAATATAGATGGTTTTACGGGGATGCCCCTAGCAAGAGTCACTTGGATTATAAAGTGTGTATCTTGTGCACATATTCTGCGTGCGAAATTCAAGTGCATTAAGTTAACTATACTTAAAGAACTGTACTATTAGCAAAACGTAGATAAATGAATCTTTTGGGATAATTTTAAGTGTTGGGATAGTTATTCTTCATAAGAAGTTGATGCGAAAGTAGATTATATGGTCTATTTAGTATCAGCTCTTTTTTGAGTGGTGAAAAATGCAGCGAGAGTGAAACTACTACTTAGTGGCAGTCAATCGCTTTACACATTTTCTTGTAGAAATCATCCTCTAATACAATCTAATGCAGAATTGGATGGAGAACATATTGAACGTTATCTAATCTACTTAAATACTGAAGATTCAGAACGAAAAGGTTATCGAACTGATCTAATTCAGTTAAAAAGTCAACTTGATTTAATTGGGAGAATGAGCAATGATGTATTGGCAATGGAAACAAAAGAAATGCGCCAGAGTATGGATGAAATATTACGTAAAATCATAAAGAGGTAGTGATTTGATGAAGAAATACGAAAAAATGGCTGCCACAAATAAAGCAACAAGGATTGAAAAAGTAAAAAAGATAGGTTCCCTATTTATTTCAAATAAATCTTGTTCGTATGTACGACCGGAATGAGTTACTTGTATCATTATAATAATCACATCATTTTGGGTTTTGCTTTAACAGGAGATTTGCTTTCTAAAAGAGAAAGGGCTTCAATTGCCTCATCAAGATCTGATTTATAATGTTGATTAAATGCTTCTGCAAATATGGAGCTGGACAGCTTGGAATTGGTATTTAAATATGACAGCATATTTCTAGATTTACCATCTAATTTACTAAGTTCTATCTATACCATGTCCTACCCTTATGTAAGAATTTAATTATAAAATTGCCATTATTGTAATTATAACAAAATTATGGAAAACAGTAAAATTATGGTAACTAGGGTGTGTCATGGATGTAAAAAAATAGTTGTAGGATAAAATTTACGGCGGAATAGCAAAAACAGATAACTCCCATGAAATTATACTTAAAAAGAAGTAAATCCCAGTTTGATTATTTTTGAATATTATATATTAGGCGTCAAATTACGCTGTTAAATAATTTTAGGAGGGAGTTTTATGAAGCCTAATGAATTTGAGGAAATAAATATATGCAATTGTGGCGGCGGAAAGAAATGTTCTTCAGATAGGTGCTGCAATAATGGATGTATAAATTGTGAACCTTGTCGGTGCAAATGTTGTCGTTGCGTAGGACCTACTGGACCTACTGGACCTACTGGGCGTACTGGACCTACCGGGCCTCAGGGTCCCAATGGGCCTACTGGGGCCACTGGCGCTACTGGCGCTACTGGTGCTACTGGTGCTACTGGTGCTACTGGTGCTACTGGTGCTACTGGTGCTACTGGTGCTACCGGGGCCACTGGCGCTACTGGCGCTCAGGGTCCCACTGGCCCTACTGGCGCTACTGGTGCTACTGGCGCTACTGGTGCTCAGGGTCCCACTGGCCCTACTGGTGCTACTGGCGCTACTGGTGCTCAGGGTCCCACTGGGCCTACCGGGGCTACTGGCGCTACTGGCGCTCAGGGTCCTACTGGGCCTACCGGGGCTACTGGTGCTACTGGCGCTCAGGGTTCTACTGGGCCTACCGGGGCCACTGGCGCTACTGGCGCTCAGGGTCCTACTGGGCCTACCGGGACCACTGGCGCTACTGGCGCTCAGGGTCCTACTGGGCCTACCGGGGCCACTGGCGCTACTGGCGCTCAGGGTCCTACTGGGCCTACCGGGGCTACTGGCGCTACTGGCGCTACTGGCGCTCAAGGTCCTACTGGGCCTACCGGGGCCACTGGCGCTACTGGCGCTCAGGGTCCCACTGGGCCTACCGGCGCTACCGGTGTTCAGGGTCCCACTGGGCCTACTGGCGCCACTGGCGCTCAGGGATCTACTGGAGACACCGGCCCGACTGGACCCGCTGGAAGTACCGGTCCTATAGGTCCTACTGGAGATACTGGTCCTATTGGACCTACTGGAGACACCGGCCCGACTGGACCCGCTGGAAGCACTGGTCCTACTGGAGATACTGGTCCTATTGGACCTACTGGAGACACCGGCCCGACTGGACCCACTGGAAACACCGGTCCTATAGGTCCTACTGGAGATACTGGTCCTATTGGACCTACTGGAGACACCGGCCCGACTGGACCCGCTGGAAGCACCGGTCCTATAGGTCCTACTGGAGATACTGGTCCTATTGGACCTACTGGAGATACCGGCCCGACTGGACCCGCTGGAAGCACTGGTCCTATTGGACCTACTGGAGATACCGGTCCTGTTGGACCTACTGGAGACACCGGTCCGACTGGACCCGCTGGAAGTACCGGTCCGATTGGACCTACTGGAGATACCGGTCCTGTTGGACCTACTGGAGACACCGGTCCGACTGGACCCGTTGGAAGTACCGGTCCTATTGGGCCAACCGGAGATACCGGCCCTATTGGACCTACTGGAAGCACCGGTCCTATTGGGCCAACCGGAGATACCGGCCCGATTGGACCTACTGGAGACACCGGTCCGACTGGACCCGCTGGAAGCACCGGTCCTATTGGACCTACTGGAGATACCGGCCCTATTGGACCTACTGGAAGCACCGGTCCGACTGGACCCGCTGGAAGTACTGGTCCGATTGGACCTACTGGAGACACCGGTCCGACTGGACCCGCTGGAAGTACTGGTCCGATTGGACCTACTGGAGACACCGGTCCGACTGGACCCGCTGGAAGCACTGGCCCGATTGGACCCACCGGAGATACCGGCCCGACTGGACCCACTGGAAGCACTGGTCCTACTGGGCCCACTGGAAGCACCGGTCCTATTGGACCAACCGGAGATACCGGTCCTACTGGACCCACTGGAAGCACCGGCCCGACTGGAGGCACCGGTCCTACTGGACCCGCTGGCACTGCTGGGTTATCAGAATTTGCTTATATATACAATTTAGCTGCTCAGGTGGTTGCTTTAGAAGCAGATATACAATTTAGTACCAATGGAGTTATCGTTGGCACCATTGCACATGCACCCGGAACATCCACCATCCAATTTGGAAGCGCTGGAAACTACGCCATTTGGTTTAATGTAGCAGGAGTTGAACCGAATCAATTTGCTGTTTTTCAAAATGGAGCTGCAGTTGCTGGAGCAATATATGGATCAGGAGCAGGAACACAACCGAATCCTGGTATGGTAATTATTACCGCAGCCGCTGCCGATGTCATAACAATACGAAATCATACAAGTGCTGCTGCAGTTACGCTACAAACTTTGGCCGGAGGAACACAAATAAATTCTAATGCTTCCGTATTAATTCAAAAGCTAACTCCCTAAGATCATACGCCTCATAAGAGGGGAATCAATCAAAGCAGTTGAACAAATTTCGTCCAACTGCTTTGGTTAGATTGCACACCCAATATAAAAAAACCCTTGTATAATAAAAACCAGAAAATTTATATCACTTAATATGATAATGGAAAATATTATTTAAATCTCAGTTACTATGATAACCAAAAATGTCTTACGAAATTATTTTACTGATTTTCCAAATAACTCCTGAATTTGGTTGATAAACATTTGGTAGCTCTATGTTAGCTACTGCCATATCTGTTATATACATTGCACCATCAGGTCCAAAAACCACATCAGTTGGTCTACTTAACCCGGCCTCTTCGGGAAATCCTGATTTATTTATAGCAAATGTTAATATTTCCCCATTAAGAACATTCACTCTCATTATCCTATGACCTACACCTGATTGTACATATTCGGTAAACTCTTCATATCGAACTCTGCCAAAACACGCAATATAAATATCTCCTATAGGGCCAAAATCTACCGTTTCATTAAAGTCAAAACCCATTATAGTAGAACCTGTGGGAAAAACGGCAGTTGGTGGAGGTGGGATAGATGGAATTGTTTCTAACAATAATTCTGGCTTTCTACCTCTAACTGGAGTAAATCTAGGCATTGTCACTGGTTCTCCTCCTGAGTAATCTGGCCAGCCATACCACGCACCTGGAACATATAAAAACAACTCATCCAATGCATTCGCAATCGGTCTGCTTCCTCTGGCATCCATTCCTTGGTTTGATATAATTAAACGATTCAAATTATCAAATTTCATATAAAATGGATTACGAAGCCCCCATGCAACCAATTCTATGTTAGAGCCATCTAAATTTGCACTTAATACACTACCGGAAGCTAAAAGTCTACCTGCTTTTACTTCATGTTGTTGAGCATTAGGAACCCCAAAAGGTGAAAAAGCTCCGGTAATGGCTGGCGACATAGCAGGTATCAACACATTGTTTGTTTCAAAATTAACGTTATTAAGAATTATATAGGAACCTGGAATATCGTAAAAAAAAGGATATTCATAAAGCCAGCTATTATCCAGTCCTACTACACCAGAATTTGTTGCTGTTCCCTGTCCAAAGTAAATTTTCTCATCATTACTAATCTCAACCCGATTATTGCTAAAGTCCCCATAGCTTGGCAATCCACTGATAATATCCTGTCTTGTGCCATCCGGATTAATAACAGTTACTACTCCTTTATGTGACACATAGATGTGTCCATTTTTATAATTGATTCCGGTTAGTGGAACGTTAAATCCCTCAGCCACAACCTCAGTGCCACTATTGCTCATACGTAATACTTGAGGATTCATTGTTGCTAAACCGGAATCAGCAATTAACATATCTCCTGTTTCTGTAAAAACCATTCCAATTGGTGCATTTAATCCTTGAGCAAAAACTTCTATTTGGTAACCTTCAGGTACACTTATCCGATTGGGATCAAGTTCTCTCTGTTTATATGGAATTTGCTGCATGTAAAATTTCTGTAGATAATTGATTTTATCAAAATCCACCTTAAATCTCCGTTCATATTTTTCATTTACAATATATGGTAATTTTTTTAATATAGTAACACCATTTTTACCTTGATTATTACTGCTGTGGTTAACGGACGAACACATATAAACAGGACATTTCGTAAGAATAAATTAAATTATTACGATTTAATGGTTAATCTTGTAAGATCCATGATTTTCTGCTATGCTAGGTAACGTAAATACAATCAGGAGGAAAGTAAATCAGTATGAATCAATATAACAATCAGCCAAGGGCGAACCGCAGGCAATCAGGCTCCCAATATAGACAAGATGCGGGGAAACGTGGTTTTCTTTCGATCCTTCTGTTTTATGTGCTGCCTTTTATCCTTGTGAATGGCTTAATCTTTCTTGTGGTTACGGAAAAGCCAAAGGGCGATATTACCATCGGTGAAAGCAGCGATTATATCAATACTACTATGGAACTTAAAATAAGCTCTCTGCTTCCATTAAAGAGCATGGAGGTGACCTTAGATGGAACTCCTGTCCAGATGACAAAGACAGGTTCTAAGACCTTTACTGCTGCTCTTACTAACAATGGAGCCTTGGAAGTAAAGCTTACTGGATTTAATAAAATGAAAACAGCCTTTAATGAACAGGTCAATATATTAGATGATACGCCTCCTGTAATTAAGGACAAGGTGTTTAAGGAAGGTCTTCTTTCTTTCCGTCTGGAAGATAGCCAGTCTGGAGTGGATTACTCATCGGTAACTGCTTATAATGATGATAATCCTGACATTCTCCCTCTTTCCATCGACCGAAGTACTGGACTTGTCATGTTTGAGATTAAGAAAGATAACATAACGATTTCTGCAAAGGATAAGATCGGAAACGAGATGCACATTACCTATAATCCCAAAGGGGAGAATGTGGAAGAGGAAGAAATAGACAGCGAACAAGCTCAAGATGAAGATGCTGACGACGCCTCTCCGGATCAAACCGAAAAGAGTAATGATTAAATTAAAATTAGAGTAATTTCAAATTAAAAAGAGATTCCAGGAAGTATGGAAACGGTCAATGACCTCCACTTCCTGGAATCTCTTTTTTCTAATCTCTTCCCCTGCCGTAAAGAAAGGTCAGTTCCCTGCATCTGTTTAGGACCTCTTCGGTCAACTCTCCAGGAAGCAAGCGAAACCGCCAGTTTTTCCCCAGGGTGGAAGGCTCGTTAATCCGAGCTTCGCAACCAAGGCCCAAATAATCCTGAACGGGTATGATGGCAAGGCGAGCAACACTTTGCAGCGCAACACGGATATAATTCCAGGATATCTGTTCTTCCGAGGAATCTTTGGTGTTTAAGTAATTATCAGCAAACTTACGATCCTCTTCCGATAAGCCATGGTACCAGCTTTTTAAGGTGTCGTTATCGTGAGTGCCTGTGTACACCACACTGTTTTGGGTGTGGTTATGGGGCAGATAGTCACTCTCTTCCCAGGAATTAAATGCAAACTCCAACACCTTCATACCAGGATATCCAGTTTCCTTTAATAGATCCCGAACGGAGGGCGTAAGAAAGCCCAGATCCTCTGCTATGATATTTAAATCCCCAAAGGTCTTTTTCATCTCTTGGAAGAAATCGATACCAGGACCCTTTTCCCAGGTTCCGTTTATGGCATTCTCACTCCTTGCGGGTATGGAATAATATTCGTCAAATCCCCTGAAATGATCCACACGCACCACATCGTAGAGGCGAAAACTGTATTCCATCCTCTTTTTCCACCATGCATAGCCAGTTTCCTTATGATATCCCCAACGATATAAAGGGTTTCCCCATAGCTGTCCCGTTGGGGAGAATCCATCTGGGGGACAGCCGGCCACGGCCATGGGGTTGTTTTCTTCATCAAACTGAAACAGCTCTTTATGGGACCAGGTATCTGCACTATCAAAGGCCACATAAATAGGCATATCCCCAATAATGCGGATGCCGTTGTCACTAGCATAGGACTTTAATTTTTCCCATTGCTCCGTAAATTTCATTTGAAGAAAAGCATAATAGCCGATTTCTTCCTTTAACTCCTCTTCATACCTTGAGATTGCCTCAGGGGTTTTTAGACGAATGTCCTCATCCCAGTAGATCCAGTTCTTTCCCTCAAAGTGATCTTTAAGAGCCATGTAAAAGCAGTAAAGGGCAGTTTCCTCTCCCAAAACTTCCAATGCCTCCTTTGAGGTATGACCTTGAGTCTTCCAGCGAGCGTAAGCGTTCTTTAATAAAGGATAACGATTATAATACAGCTTTTCATAATCGATATACCTTACATCACCACCAAAATCTGCTGCTTCACATTCTTCCTCTGTAAGCAACTCTTCCTTTATAAGCTCTGTTAAATCAATGAAATATGGATTCCCTGCAAATGCAGAAAAAGACTGGTAAGGGGAGTCCCCGTAGCCCGTAGGGCCAAGAGGCAGGATCTGCCAGTACTTTTGCCCTGCTCTTTTTAACTGATCCACAAACTCATATGCCTCTTTTGAAAATGCTCCGATCCCATACCTTGATGGAAGGCTTGCCACCGGTAGCAACATACCGCATTCCCGCATATATCTTCTCCTTTTGTCCCCATTTTTCCATTTAAATATCACCCTATTATATCTGTTTACACAGTAACACGGAGGGGGTAGAAATACAATGTTTTTTGGCGCCAACTGGTTAATTTCTTCCTTTTCATGTCCATTGAGATGAATTATGAACCATGTCATAATTCTGTAATCAAAACCTAGGAATTTAGACCTGGAATGTTAAGAGAAAAGAAATACACGATTTCCATTTTTCCTGTAAAATAAAGGTAAGAAAAGGAGGTAACTATTATGAGAAAAATAAATAAACCACTGGCAGCCATCGTCATAGCCGCTGCAACTATGGGTCTTACCGCATGTGCTACACAACCAACTGCAGCTCCTGCTGCCAATGTATCGACTGATAATAAGTCAAATCATACCATTCAGGTACAGAGTACTGAGAAAGTAAAGGTTGTTCCTGATATGGCGGAAGTAAGCTATTCCGTTTCTACACAGGCCGAAGATGCTATGGGAGCTCAAGATAAAAACACCGAGGATGTGAACAGAGTCATTGATTTCTTAAAAAAGGCTGGCGTAGATGAAAAATCCATTCAGACTTCAAACTACGGATTAAATCCTATTTATGATTATACCTCAGGGCAAAAGATTACCGGATATGAGATGCGCACAGGAATTACTGTTTCTGATCTTCCTATGGATAAGTTAGGTACTTTGGTGGCTTCAAGTATTGAAGCAGGCATCAATAACATTGATCACATTGCTTATAAGTCCAGCAAATACGAAGAAAGTTATCAGGAAGCATTAAAGAAGGCTGTTACTTCTTCGAAAGCAAAGGCAGATGCCATCGCAGCAGCAAGCGGTGTTTCCCTTGGAGCTATTACAAAAGTAGAAGAATTAAGTTCTTATAACAATATTCGCTATGAAGGCAATGAAGCCGCAGGATTGGGAACTCAGGCAGATGCTAAATCCATAGCTGTAGAACCAGGTCAGCTTGATGTTGAGGCTGAGGTTACTGTATCATATAGCATTCAGTAATCCCCATAACCTTTAATCAACCTGGGGCGGAACATCCGCTGTGGTTTCTACCTTTAAGGTTTTGATTCCAAAGAAAAAGAACAATATATGAAATAGCCATACAATAACCAGAATGATCTGGCCCACCGGAATTCGTTGCATGGCAAAGAATCCGATTGCCATTGCCATGGTTAAGCTTGTGGAAAGTGTGAGTTTTGTCTTTATGGTCATTGCCCTCTTCTTCACATAGCTTTCCAGGTGATTCTTATAGAGACTGGTATTTAAAAACCAGGCATTCATCTTATCGCTGCTCCTTGCAAAACAAAACATCGCCCCCATTAAAAAAGGGAATGCAGGGAGCAGTGGTACGACTGCGCCCACGGCTCCAAGACCTGTAAGGATAATTCCTGCAGCACATAAAAGCTTCTTTTTCATCTTCATACTACGTGTCCATTTCCTTTCTTACATTCCACTAATTTTCATTTATGAGACCTCATCTTTTATTTTGTGTAAGCTATCATTGTTGATAGTTACTAAATCTTTTATACTTCTTATGACAAATTCCCTTTTAATATCATATTATTATGCTTATATATATAATACATCTCTGTTTCCTTTTAGGCAGTCATTATAGAGATATGAGAAAAATAGCCTCAGTGCCTTTCTCTATCAGCCCATGATTTATCATGGACCGTATAACAAAAAAGAGTCAAAAAGTCTTTATAATTAGACTTCTTGACTCAAAATCTCAAAATGACTTATTTATAACGGCTCTTTCCCGTAAGTAGTTAAAGGATGGAAGGATAACTCGATTCCCTCTTTCTCCAAGCGAAGTTTAATCTGTTCTAGAATGTCGCCTCTCACAGTCCAATAATTTTCCCTAAGAGTCCAGCCTCTGCCACCGATAATCACCGATTGATCCGTAAGATCACTAACAAATACCTCCATGGGATCTTCCTTTATAATCCCAATGTTATCATTTATAACTTCTTCTATAATATTCTTTGCCTTTATTAAATCAGAGCCATAGCTAATCCGTACCAACACGTCAAGTCTGCGCTTGTCCATTGCAGTAACATTGGTCAATGCAGAATTAGACAGGGTTCCATTTGGAATGACTACTTGCTTATTATCCGCTGTAGTTAGCACCGTATACACAAGACCAATGGTGCGCACCGTTCCTTCTCCATCTTTCGAGATAATATAATCTCCTACCCGAAAGGGCTTCATCAAGAGAATTAAGACTCCCCCAGCAAAGTTTGCTAGGCTTCCCTGAACCGCAAGTCCAATGGCGATACTGGCGGAACCAAAGAGAGCTACAATAGAAGCTGAATTTACTCCAATCTGTACTGCAATGGTAAAGACAAGAACGCAGTATAGTAAGGCATTAAACACAGATAGAAGAAACCTTCTTACGCTGACTTCCATATCCATTTTCTTGAAAGAACGTTCCATAATGCTACGAATGATCTTAATTATTCTGGATCCAATAAAAAAAATAATAAGGGCAAATATTATCTTCAGTCCAAAAGCGATGAGATGTGGCCCCCAGCCCTTGATGGTCTCAAGAAGGACATTGGGCTTTAATTGCTCCAGATTCTCCTGAATCCCCTCCGTTAAAGCCGCCAGGGATTCATCTGCTGCTGCATCGGCAAGCATATATAATATCATTTATTTATCTCCTAATTCATTCTTTTCCGTCTGGAAATATGCTTATTCTATCATTCCCTGCGGATTATTTCAATAGATTGTGAATTATATCCACGTCCGGATCTGTTGTATGCCAGCATCAAGTCCACCATTCTCCCATAGCTTTTGACCCCGTCTGACTGGCTGTTCAGCTTTAAATATGTATCATTAAGCTGGTTGGACACCTGAGCTGTCTTTCCTTCATATTTGCCCCAAAATTCTAAGTTATACCTTAAATCCATCCAAATCCGGTCAGAAAGCATATCTGAAATCTCAGCATATGCTTGTGGATTGGCATTTGACAGGGCATTGGTGGCATAGATCCACCCCGTGAGATAGCCACTGTATTGGAACCCAATATCTTCCGAACTGATACAAGCCAGATAACCGATAAAATTAGCCTCATCCTCTCTCATAAATCCCCTCAAGTGAGATAACTCATGACAAAGAGTATGTGGTATGTTGTAATCTGGCATGGAGCGGTTATAGACCGCCTCCGCTGTAAATGGAGAATACTGCCCGCAAAGCTGCTGGATGGAAAATAGATAAGACCAAATTAGCGGCTTTGGCTGAGGATAAAATCCATTCAGCTCAGGGTATCTCTCCCCCAGCCGTTTCATTGAAACAACACTTTCTATCCTTGCCTGCTTCCGATCAAAGTTATCTAATACCCCAGCCTCTGCCATCTGGTTTAAGGATAGCGTAAGGGTTTCACAAAGTTCCACTAAGTCCTCCATGGAAGACTCCTTAATGGTCAAACCAGAATAAGACGAAAATGGTCTCCGGTAATAATTTACACCACAATTAATGGTAAATAAAAAGAAAAAAAGGGTAAGGGAAAAAATACTCCCAATCAAAATCCTCTTAGGGCTCCGAATAAAACGTATGGAATAATACAGGAAAAACAGAATGAGAAGAAACGTAAGTACCTCTAAAAGAGCAAAGGGAAGCAAACCGGTGACCCCTCCCAGGATCCCGACAAAAAAAGGATATATAGATCTGGAATACCACTCTCCAAATCCCGGAATATTTCTTGCCATGAACTGCAAAAGCATAGAAATAAAAAACATCACCGCAGATGCGATGAGAAACCGGATGTTCTCCTTCTTCTTTTCTTCCAAAGGCCCTCCTCCTTATGTACAAAATCCGATACATTAAGATTACCGCAATATTGTGGCTATTTCATGGAATGTTTGTGAATATTTTCTTACCATTTTGTGAACCCCCTTGCGTTATGTCCAAAACTCATATAAACTCAATAAGGAACCAAATAGCAGAGAAAAGAAGAGAACAATATGAAGAAAAACGAAAACATGCCAGAAGAGCAGAAACCGTTTAACTGGAAGGAAGAGATCATAAGTTGGATTAAGATCATCGTCATTGCAGCTGCCATTGCGTTTGTGCTTAATAACCTTATCATTGCTAACAGCAGAGTGCCAAGCGGATCCATGGAAAAGACAATTATGACAGGAGACCGGGTCATCGGATCCAGGCTTTCTTATTACTTTTCTGATCCACAGCGCGACGATGTGGTCATCTTCCACTTTCCTGACGACCCAACCGGCAAGACTTATTACGTCAAGCGAATCATTGGACTGCCAGGAGACACCGTTGACATACGAAACGGAAAGGTTTACTTAAATGGATCTGAGACTCCATTAGATGAGCCATACTTACCGGAGGCTATGGAACCAGAACCAGATGCAAGCTTTAAGGTTCCCGAAGATTCCTATTTCATGCTTGGAGATAACCGTAATTTCTCCGCAGATGCCAGAAGATGGGATCATAAATATGTGAAAAAGAACAAGATCATTGCAAAGGTCTTATTCCGATATTATCCGTCCATTAAAAAAATTCAATAAGAAAACGCAGACCAGAATTTGCTGGCCTGCGTTTTTTATGTTTTTACCACTGGTAATATTTGATTAAAGCCTGAGTTCCCTCATCTCCTTGCCCATTTTCCTCCATGTTCTCATACATAGAGCGAACATAGGTTAGGACTCCAAGACTGATCCCGGCCCGATTGGCCTCTTCTTCTGCGATCTTCATATCCTTAATAAAATGCTTGATAAAAAATCCAGGTTCAAAATCTTCGGAAAGAATCTTCGGAGCCTGAAGATTTAACTGAGCGCTACCGGCGGCTCCAGTAGCTATAGATTCCACCATATTCCTATCATCAAGCCCATTGGCTCTGGCGTAGTTTATGGCCTCACAAACACCAGCGATAGAGCCTGCGATGGCGATCTGGTTGCACATCTTTGTATGCTGGCCGTTTCCTGGCCCTCCCGTATAGCGAATGGCCTTTCCCATGGCCTCAAAGACTGGAAGGCAACGATCAAAATCTTCCTTATCGCCTCCGGCTAATATGGTAAGCGTTCCTTCCCTAGCACCTGAATCCCCTCCAGTGACTGGGGCATCCATGGCTTTTAAGCCCTTTTTACCTGCCTCTTCATAAATTCGCTTTGCAAGCTCTGGACTAGTGGTGGTCATATCAATGAGACAGGTTCCAGGATCAGCCCCTAAAAAGATCCCCTTTTCACCAAAATAAACCTCTTCCACATCAGATGGGTACCCTACAATGGTAATAACAAAGTCTTTCCCTGAGGCACAGGAGGCCGCATCCGAATACCAGAGGGCACCTTCGTTTATGATGTCCTCTACTTTTTCTCTGGTTCTAGTATAGATGCCTACCTCAAAGCCCGCCTTCATTAAGTTTCTCACCATGGACTTTCCCATGATACCAACACCGATAAATCCAATTTTTATCATCCTGGATTCTCCTCTCCTCATCTGTTGTTTTCTTCTTTGATTGTAGCATTCTGGGAATGTGTTGTATAGACAGAAATCACTTGTCTTTTATATGTGACAGAAAAAGGGGCTGTCGCACTAAGTAATTAGTGCGCAGCCCCTTTCTGGTATCCTAATAAGGTTTTACTGCTTGTTTTCAATCTCCATTACCATATCGACACGTCTTTGATGTCTTCCACCCTCGTACTGAGCATCCAACCACTCTTCCGTGATCATCTTTGCCATCTCATCACCAATAACTCTTGCGCCGAAGCAAAGAACATTGGAGTTGTTGTGCATTCTAGAAAGCTTTGCTGTATATGGCTCGCTGCAGACGCAGGCACGAATTCCCTTTACCTTATTGCAGGCAAGAGAGATTCCCACTCCAGTTCCGCAGATAGCAATTCCAAGATCCGCTTTTCCATCGGCAACTGCACGTCCTACCATCTCACCATAAGCAGGATAATCACAACTTTCTGTGGAATTGGTTCCAAAATCAATGACTTCGTATCCTTTGCTTTCCACAAATTTCTTAATGGCTTCTTTCATTTCTATGGCCGTGTGGTCATTTCCCATTGCGATTTTCATAATTGATCTCCCGTTTCTAGTCCTCTATAAATATTATATGCGGCATTTACCATACCATAAATAAAGGATTTTATCAACCTGTGACTTCTTGCCAGTGTCTTCCTTATTTTTCCTTTTCATAGAAAGAAACAATCCGGTCCATCTTTGATGACATGTTAATCAAAAGCAGGTCCGCGGTTGTAAGAGCTGCCATGGCTTCCACCACAACTACGGCTCTTGGAACAATAATAGGATCATGGCGGCCCTTAATTTCAATCTCCGTTTCTTCTCCCTGTCTTGTTACGGTCTTCTGGGGTAAGGCAATGGAGGGAGTAGGCTTAAAAGCAGCACGGAAAACCACCTGAGAACCATCACTGATTCCTCCAAGGATTCCACCTGCATGGTTAGTCGCCTTTTCCACTTTGCCATCCTTACCAGGTAAGAAACGGTCGTTATTTTCAGAGCCAGTGGAACGGGAAGCGGCAAAGCCGTCTCCAATCTCAAATCCTTTCACTGCACCCATGGACATGATCGCCTTAGCAAGGGCTGCGTCGTACTTTTCAAATACCGGATCGCCGATGCCAGCAGGTACACCATCAATGATGCATTCCACCACTCCACCTACGGAATCGGTCTTTGCCATCATCTCTTCTAAATATGCTTCTGCTTTTAGGGCCGTCTCCTGATCTGGCATATAGAGACGGTTGTTGTCCCTTTCTTCTATATTGAAACGTTCCGGATCAACCGTATATGGGCCTACTGACTTTGCATATGCTGTCACCGTGATTCCAAGCTTTTTTAGAAATACCGCTGCAATGGCACCGGCTGCTACCCTGGCAGTGGTCTCTCTTCCTGAGGATCGTCCGCCACCCCGGTAATCACGGAATCCGTATTTGGAATCAAAGGTAAAGTCCGCATGACCTGGTCGGTATACGTCCTCGATATTGCCATAATCCTTTGATTGCTGATCGGTATTCCATACCACCATGGAAATAGGAGCCCCAGTCGTCTTTCCTTCAAAAACACCGGAAAGAATCTCTGCTTCATCTGATTCCTGGCGTTTTGTGGTGAACTTACTTTGTCCTGGCTTTCTTCTATTCAAATAAGCCTGAATGTCACTTTCAGAAAGAGGAAGTCCTGCTGGACATCCGTCTACTACTACGCCCACACCCTTTCCATGGGATTCTCCCCAGGTAGTCACTTTCCATATTGTCCCCAGTGTTGATCCTGCCATGAATGTCTCTCCTTTTACTTGCTGACCTTAACAATCATACAACTGTTTGGCTCATTAACTCTCAATTCCTTGCCGTTCATAATAAGAAGGCCCTTTTCGTAATCCACCGTAAAGAATGTAATGCTTCCAGTTTCATGGTTGATAGAAGCGATGTGCTTGTCATCTGGGAAAACACAAATATCTTTTGGATAGCTTCCGCTCACTGGCAGGCAGCAGGAAAAGGTAAGAAGGCCTGTCTTCTTATCACGGTCATAAACTGCTACGGTATTATCACCAGCATTGCCGCAGAACAAATGAGTTTCATCATTTGAAAGGCGCATGGAACAAGCTGCGGTAAGCTGAGTCAGAGGAACCTTTCCGGTTGTCTCTATGGTCTGGATTTTCTCAATCTTAGGAAGACGATCCCCTGTTTCATAGGTAAATACATCAATTACATTCTTTAATTCATAAAGAAGATAAAAGAACTTTCCGTCTTCACTAAAGCGGAAACATTTCGGAGCAGATTCCAGATCGCAACGGATGGCATCCATTAAAACCATCTCCTCATCCTTTTCATCGAATCGGTATATCTTTACCTGATCGATTCCAAGATCAGCCACCATAATGAACTTCCCGTCAGGAGTTCTTCTAGTACAGCTTATGTGAGGACGGAAGTTTCTCTCTGCCACACTGCCAAAACCTTTGTGAAACACTGCTGTAACGATCTCTCCCACAGAGCCGTCTTCATTGAGCCTGAGCACAGTGCATTTCCCATCGTGATATCCGGAAACGAATATATACTTATCCTCTGCATCTGTTGAGAGATGACAACCGCGCATTCCTTTGATGTTAGCAGAATTTAGCCTGGTGATCGATCCGTTCTCATGAATGCGGAATGATACAACACCCTCATCTGCAATGGAATAAAGTGTCTTTCCGTTATTTGATGCAATCAGATAAGAAGAATTGTCCACCTTCACCTCGCATCTGGGAACAAAACGGCCCTTTTCCACATCTACATCATACACCGTAATCCCCTTTGCCTGTCCATTGTAGGAATAGGAGCCTACATACGCCATGTATTTGCCTTTCATCATAATATCTCCTCCTGTTCTAATCCTTTATAAACTAAAAATATCATATCATAAGATTCCCCATTTGTTAAGGAAAAACTTCCTTAAAAAGTATTGACATCACAGGAAAAATAAGTATAATGAATCTTGCTGCCTGTTTATTATTACTAAACTTTTAGGTTATATTTATCATCAGTTAGTATAAGTAAACTTTTAGCTTAACATAATAAGAAGGAGGAGCACATGGATATCGGTACAAAACTAAAAGAACTGCGTGTGTTAAAGGGACTGACTCAAGAAGAGCTGGCTGACCGCGCAGAGCTGTCAAAGGGGTTCATATCTCAGCTTGAAAGGGATTTAACTTCTCCATCCATTGCGACTCTTATGGATATATTGCAATGTCTTGGTACCTCCATCGGGGAGTTTTTTTACGAAAGCCCGGAGGAACAAATAGTCTTTGGCAAAGGGGATTATTTTGAAAAATACGACGGTGAACTGAAAAATGAAGTCCGCTGGATTATTCCCAATGCCCAGAAAAACATGATGGAACCCATTCTTCTTACGCTGGAAGCCGAAGGTCAGACTTATCCGGACAATCCTCATGAAGGGGAAGAATTTGGTTACGTGATGCAGGGCAGTGTATCCATTCATATAGGAAATAAGACATATAAAGCCAAAAAAGGGGAATCCTTTTACTTTATATCAGATAAAAAACATTATTTAAGCAGCAAAGCTGGAGCAACCCTCATTTGGGTTAGTTCACCGCCAAGCTTTTAACAGGAGGATAAAAGGTCATGGGTCAGCCATTAATTGATTTACGAAATATTACAAAAAGTTTTGACGGTACCATGGTACTGGACGATTTGAATCTTTCCGTAAAGGAAAACACGTTTGTTACCTTATTAGGACCCAGCGGCTGCGGCAAAACTACAACCCTGAGAATCATCGGTGGTTTTGAACGTCCAGGAAAAGGACAAGTGATCTTTGACGGTCAGGATATCACAAATCTTCCCCCAAACAAAAGACAGTTAAATACAGTGTTTCAAAAATATGCGTTATTCAATCATATGTCCATAGCGGAAAACATTGCATTTGGCCTTAAAATTAAAAACAAACCTAAACCATACATTCAAGATAAAATCAAGTACGCCTTAAAGCTTGTAAATTTAGATGGATTTGAAAATCGTAGTGTAAGCTCCTTAAGCGGCGGTCAGCAGCAAAGAATCGCCATTGCAAGAGCCATCGTAAACGAACCTAGAGTATTGCTTCTTGATGAACCTTTAGGAGCACTTGATCTAAAACTAAGACAGGACATGCAGTATGAGCTGATCCGTTTGAAAAATGAGCTTGGCATCACCTTCATTTATGTAACTCACGACCAAGAAGAAGCTCTTACCATGTCAGATACCATCGTTGTCATGAACCAGGGCTATATTCAGCAGATGGGTTCCCCAGAAAATATCTACAACGAACCGGAGAATGCGTTCGTAGCTGACTTTATCGGTGAAAGTAACATCGTTCCCGGCATCATGCTTCGGGATGAGCTGGTGGATATCTTTGGTGCAAAATTTGCCTGTGTGGACAAGGGCTTTGGAATAAACAAGCCGGTTGACGTAGTTATCCGACCAGAGGACATTGACCTGGTTTCACCAGACCAAGGAAGCATTGCTGGCGTTGTAACCCATCTGATCTTTAAGGGCGTTCATTATGAAATGGAAGTAATGACTCCAGATGGCTTTGAATGGCTGGTACACAGCACAGATATGTTCCCTGTCGGTCAAAATGTGGGCATTCATGTGGACCCTTTTGACATCCAGATCATGAATAAGCCTGCTTCGGAAGACGAGGAGGCAGTGGGAATCAATGAATAAAAAATTATTATCGGGCCCCTACCTCATGTGGATGATTGGCTTTATTATCATTCCTCTGGCCCTTATCGTACTTTATGGAGTTACCGATCGCTCTGGATCCTTTACCCTGGCGAACATCATTTCCATTACCACAGAGGAGCACGCAAAGGCCTTATGGCTCTCTCTCTTATTGTCATTTGTCAGTACGGCCCTATGCTTAATTCTGGCGTATCCTCTTGCCATGATCCTTCGCTCTCGGGGAATTGGACAGGGAAGTTTTATTGTTTTCATTTTTATCCTTCCCATGTGGATGAACTTTCTTTTGCGTACTCTAGCATGGCAGACTCTTCTTGAAAGAAACGGAGTCATAAACGGAGTCTTATCCACACTTAGGCTACCGTCTTTAAACCTTATCAACACTCCTGGAGCCATTATCCTTGGTATGGTGTATAACTTCCTGCCTTTTATGGTTCTTCCTATTTATAATGTACTAATGAAAATTGACGACAATGTGGTCAATGCAGCCAGAGACTTAGGCGCCAATTCCTTTCAGGTGCTGATTCGTATCCTTCTTCCCTTAAGCATACCAGGAGTTGTAAGCGGAATTACTATGGTCTTTGTTCCAGCCCTCACCACCTTTGTTATCTCAAACCTGTTAGGAGGCAGTAAGATACTCTTAATCGGCAATGTAATTGAACAGGAATTTACAAAGGGGAGCAACTGGAATCTAGGCTCCGGCCTTTCCTTAGTCCTCATGGTTTTCATTCTAATCAGCATGGCGCTCATTGCCAAATATGATAAGAACGGGGAGGGAACAGCATTTTGACGAACAGAAAAATTGGTTTTATCAAACGGATCATACAAGATTTTTATCTGGTGATCATTCTGGTGTTTCTTTATGCACCCATTGCTACTATGGGGGTTTTGTCCTTTAACAGTTCCAAATCCCGTACCCAGTGGGGTGGGTTTACCATGAACTGGTATACGGATCTCTTCTCTAGCAGCACCATCATGACAGCCCTTTATAATACCCTCTTGATCGCATTTTTATCTTCTCTAATCGCGGTCATAATCGGTACAGCGGCTGCCGTGGCTATCAACAGCATGGACCGTGTTCCTCGCTCCATCCTTATGGGAATTACCAACATTCCTATGTTAAATGCAGATATTGTTACTGGAATCTCTTTGATGCTTGCCTTTATCGCCTTTGGGATCTCCCTTGGTTTCCAGACCATTTTGATCGCACATATTACCTTTAACATCCCGTATGTCATCTTAAGCGTCATGCCAAAGTTAAAGCAGACAGATAAAAGTACCTATGAAGCCGCCATGGATTTAGGCGCAACGTCGGTTTCCGCATTTTTTAATGTGGTATTTCCGGATATCCTTCCAGGAGTACTTTCCGGTTTTCTTCTGGCATTTACCATGTCACTTGATGATTTCATCATCACTCATTTTACAAGAGGGGCCGGTATCAATACCTTATCCACTCTGATCTACAGTGAGGTACGCCGAGGCATTAAGCCTTCCATGTACGCACTGTCGACCATCATCTTTATAGCGGTGCTGGTGTTGCTACTCATCACCAATTTTGCACCCAAGAGAAAAAAATAGGAGAATATGCTCATGAAAAAAAGTTTTGTAAAGCTTCTGGCTTTTGGTGCTCTTTCCCTCCTTTCCATCACACTGCTTAGCGGCTGCGGAAAAAAGGAAGCAAAGGCAGGCAGTGCCGGCGAAGTTTATGTATACAACTGGGGAGAATACATTGACGAATCTGTCATCAAACAGTTTGAAGAAGAGACTGGAATTAAGGTGGTCTATGATTTATTTGAGACCAACGAAGAGATGTATCCAGTCATTCAAGCCGGTGCCGTAAAATACGATGTAGTTTGTCCCTCCGATTATATGATCCAAAAGATGAGAGAAAACAACCTTCTAGCAGAGATCAATCTGGACAACGTACCAAACTTAAAAGAAGTTGATCCTAAGTATATGGAAATGTCCAAAAGCTTTGACCCGGAGAATAAATACTCGGTTCCTTACAGCTGGGGAACGGTTGGTATCCTTTATAATACCAAGATGGTAGACCCAAAGGATGTTCCTACAAAGTGGTCTGATCTTTGGAATGAGAAATTTAAAGATAACATTTTAATGCAAGATAGCGTCCGGGATTCCTTTATGGTCGCTTTAAAATCACTTGGCTACTCCTTGAACACAACCAACGAAGCCGAAATCAAGGAAGCCAAAGAACTTTTGATTAAACAGAAACCTCTGGTTCAGGCTTATGTCATTGATCAGGTAAGAGATAAGATGATTGGCGGAGAAGCTGCCATCGGCGTTATCTACTCTGGTGAAATGCTTTATATTCAGAACGAAGTAAAGAACTTAAACCTGGACTACTCCCTGGAATATGTAATTCCAGAAGAAGGAACCAACCTGTGGCTTGATTCCTGGGTCATTCCTGCTAACGCTCCGAATAAGGAGAATGCTGAGAAATGGATTAACTTCTTATGCCGTCCTGATATCGCAAAGAAGAACTTCGAGTATATTACTTACCCAACTCCAAACAAAGGTGCCTTTGATCTTCTTGATCCAGAGCTGAAAAACAACAAAACCCTGTTCCCAGATTCAGATGTGTTAAAGAACAGTGAAGTTTACAAATATCTTGGGGATGAAGTTGATTCCCTTTATAATGAGGCTTGGAAGGAAATTAAATCGAATTAGAAACCATAAAAAAGCAGGTTCCGTCTACTACAGACAGAACCTGTTTTTAAGTTAATTCATAATTCGTAACCAATACCTCCACCGTAACCGCATTCCGTTCTTTAAACTGATAATTGCAGTTAGAATAGGTCTTATCTATATAATGGATCTTATACTTTTTACTCCATTCAATCAAAAGCTCATTGGACATTCCCTTATGATACAAAACGTTGGATAGGGCAAACCGGATTTCCTTAGAATCCAGCTTATCTAAAAGTCCTAACAACTCTTGCTCTTCCTTTTCTTTCCAGTCCTTAAACCCTCTATTTCCATCGTTATAGTTCCCGGTGGAAATCAGATAAGGCGGATCACAGTAAACAAGATCTTTCTTTCCAAGAAAAGAATAGTCAAGCTCCATAAAATCCACATTGGAAAACTCAATGTTCTTTTCCTGCAGAGCCTGACAAAATTGGGTTAAATTCTTTTCTATGTTTGAGTTAAAGGAACTACGATTCCGCCCAAAGGGGGAATTAAACTCATGGCTGTTATTAAAACGGATCTGATGATTAAAGGCATAACAGGTCAGTACAAACAGCTTTATAATATCCCTGGACTTATTATACTCTACGCGCAAAGCATAATAGCCCTCTTTATTTTGCTGGGTCAACTGGTACTTCTCGATAATGCCTTTTATTTCCTTTAAAAGATCATTAATTTCTGTCTTTTGAAACAACTGAAACAATCCAATGAGATAAGTAATCTGGTCGTTGCAGATAATTCGCTCTGCGGATACATTGATCCCCACATTAAAACCTCCTGCAAATACATCTACAAACGTTTTAATGTCCTTAGGAAATGCCTGAAAGACAGATTCCAAAATCTTGTATTTCCCTCCCGTATAATTAAGAGGACTTTTTATGTACATGGTGGCACCTGCTTTTCAATATAGAATAACAGCTCCTTAAGTCTTTCTGTCTCTTTCACCTTTCGGCTTTTGTATCTTCGGTAAGGAATCTCATAAATCTTAAAGGTCTCAGGTTTTCCGTAAGCCTTCATCGCCTCTTCAATCTCTTCAACTGTCATAAGACCATCGGTGCTATAACTGAGGATAATATGGGAAAAATTGGCATTGGCAAGAAGATCCCTAAAGGCAGGAAGTACCTTATTCTTCATACAAAATTCCGATTTCTGACCTTCCATCGCCCTCTGTCCGGTTACACCCTTCACTTCTGGATAATCATATCTGGCGGCAGTCTCAAGCACATGGTAATTGGAATTATACTGTCTCGCATTATAAGGCGGATCGATGTAGAGGATGTCCCCCTTAATCTCATTTAATAGCTCTACTCCATTCTTATTATAGCTTCGGTTGTCTTTTCCGTTGCTAGTTACAAAAAGGCGGTATAGCTCGTAGCGTTTGTAACTGCGTCTCTCCCAGGTCTTATGAAAGGCTCCATAAGTACCAGAGGTATTGGACACGAAAGGGATTCCCTCTACGATGCAGGCCACCAGATAGTAATACTCATGGTCATTTAACCATCCGGCAGCCTTCCAGTCCTCAACACTGCATCTTGCAAAATCAATACGCAGAGCGTTCTCATCGTTTAAATACATTCGCTCTCCAGTCGGAGCATAGGTATTTTGAAAGAATCTCCGTTCTTTTGGAAGTTCTTCCAAATCCTTCTTTTCTCTTCCATTTAAGTATTCCACCGGATCATCGATGCCTAACCGTTCATTTAAAAGAGTAAACAAAGGTATGGTATCATTCTCAACGGTGGCTCGCTGTAACACGTAAGAAAAATACAGCAAATCATTGGAACTCACCTGATACCACTGTTTAAAATATCTGGCAACCGCAGCGGTCCCGGAAAATATATCACAAAAGCTCTTTGCCTCAGGAGCCTGATCGTCAACTACCTGTTTGATCTGGTCCAGAAGCAGTGTCTTGCTTCCAATAAATCTCATTCTTTTCTTGCTCCCATTCCTTTTAACCTGCATATTATTATAAAGGAAAATCAGAAAAAACACAAGGAAAGATAAGGAGCTAAATGTCTCCCTTTTTACTGCACTTTTTTTCCTTGCGGTTCCTTTTGAAGCAGTACATTTTTTCATCTGCCATCTTTAAAACTGTTTCTGAAAGAATCTCAGGACCATTTAAAACATTTACCACGCCGTAGCTGATGGACATGGGGTATTCTCCTGTTTCTTTTGAGATACTCTGGTCGATGGCACTAAGCTTTAAATTCGCTTCCTTTTCGCTGCAATCCTTGTATATGACCACAAACTCATCGCCGCCAAACCGGCAGGTATAGTCTCCTTCTTTGGCAGACTTTTCCAGCTTCTCAGACACAAGTTTAATATAAGCATCTCCATGGAGATGGCCATACTGGTCATTGATCTGCTTTAAATCATCTAAATCGATCATGCAGATGGAAAAAGGTTCTCCTTTTTCAATATAAGAGTCAATGGTATGAAGGCAATTTCTCCGGTTGTTCAATCCGGTGAGCTCGTCTTTATAAGCCATGACTTCCAAAAATGCCTCATTTTCTTTTTGATAGGTGATATCTGTGATAAGATGAACCATTGCTTTTCTATCCTCCCAAAGCAAAGAATATGCTTTTACCTGAAATATTTGGTCATGGGAACACTTAAATTCATACCTTTGTTCCTGATTGTTTCCCTGGCAGGATTGAAGTCTCATTAAAAGCGGACAATCCTTTCCACAGACCGTAGTATCGTTCGACGGATCATAGAACCGCTTTTTAGCCAGATCGTTGATATAGAGAATCTCTCCGGTTGATTCATCGGTAACCACCACCCAATCTTTAAGGCAATCCATAATGGATACCAAAAGGGTATTGAACCTTCTTTCCTTCTCCGCCTGTTCCCTTAACTTTTTTTCTCTTTGTTCCTGTTGAACTATCATTTCATGGAATACTTCCGATAAGTCCCCCATGAAATTCAGAAGCCGCTCCAAAAGAATTTTTGCATCATTTTCAGTCATTATTACACCTTCATTCAAAGATTGACCCTTACTTGAACCCCGCATCCATAGGAACCACTGCCCCAGCTGTCAATTTCTGTGACCATAGACTCCTTTCCTATGCATGCATTTAATATTCAGAAAAGTAATTCTTTGACATCATTGCAAACAGTTCCGCCAGTAATGGAACGTCCGAAGCAATTGATATCTTCTTTGGTGATAAGAATTTCTTCTCTTATTGCGTAATCAAACATTTCTTTCATCAAAACATTGATCTTATGTATTCTTATAAATTCTGTACTGCTGTTAAAGAGTGGCTAAATGTAAAAACCTTTCTGATTAACCTGCCAGCCCTGTAGAAAAGATGTTTTAATGCTTTCTTTTCATACCGGTGTGTTAATTTTGCTTTTATGATATACTCATACAGCCGATATACCATTACAGGCATTTCCTCTAAAAGATGTTTCCGTCTCTCTGCTATATTTCCTATCGTATCCCAGGAGAATAAAATCTCCTCCCCTGAATAAAAGATACCAAACATAGGTTTTGCCCCTTTCCGATACATTCTACTCTGTCTGCAACCCCTTTTGTCTGGAACATAAAAGGAAACCTGCGTAAAACAAACTCGATACGTATGTGATATAAGATTAATATATTCATAAGCCTTCCCAATTTGCGTGAAGGTAAGTATTTCCTACCCGTCCATTTTTTTATTTTATCTTGATAAGAAGGTGTACCTTTTTGGCAATACGGTATGCTTGTCTAAAGNCCAAAAAGGTACACCTTTTTAGCAATACGGTATGCTTGTCTCATTTTAAAATCTTCGCTTTCTGCCATACTAGTAACGACAGGAGGTTTTAATACAATATGAACAATTTCTATGGTTATGTAAGAGTATCAACCCTGGATCAGAATGTAGAACGACAATTGGTTGAACTCAACAAATGGGGAGTATTGGAAAAGAACATATATTGTGATAAATTATCAGGTAAGGATTTTAACAGGCCGCAATACCAGAAGCTAAAAAGAAAGTTAAGGGAAGGAGATGTCCTGGTTGTAAAAAGCATAGATCGTCTGGGAAGAAACTACGAAGATATCCAGGTAGAATGGCGGGAAATTGTCAAAATCAAAAAAGCTGATATTGTCATTATTGACATGCCCATTCTTGACACACGTACCAACAAAGATTTAATCGGTACCTTGATTTCTGATATTGTCTTGCAGCTACTTTCCTATGTCGCTCAGTCAGAGCGTGAAAGCATCAAGCAGAGACAGGCAGAAGGAATCGCCATTGCAAAGGCTCAAGGCCGACATCTGGGGCGATTCCCGTCTCCCCTTCCTGAGAATTTTTATCCGGTTTATGAAAAATGGATTCGAAGGGAGTACAGCTTAAGGACCGCTAGCAATGCTTTGGGGATAACAATTAGCCAATTCCGGACAATGATAAAGAAGCACAAAAGCAATGGAAACGAAGACCTGACTTGATAAACCATGGCATTCTATGTTAAAATAAGAATATATTATGCAGAAAGAGGGTGTTATTATGAAGATTCAGGAATCTGCTGAAAACTATTTGGAGGCCATTTTAATGTTACACAATAAAAATGGCAATGTACGTTCCATTGACATCGCAGGAGAACTTGAATTCTCCAAGCCGAGTGTCAGTGTCGCCATGAAAAATCTCCGGGAAAACGGCTATATTGAAGTAGACGAAAACGGTTACATCTATCTGTTAAAAGAAGGACAGGAAATCGCAGAAAGGATGTACGAGCGCCATACGTTGCTCTCTAACTGGCTCATCTCCCTGGGAGTTACTCCTAAGGTAGCTCTTGAAGATGCCTGCCGGGTTGAACACGTAATTAGTGCGGAAAGCTTTGCTGCAATTAAGAATCATGTAAATAAAGATCAAACTTCATAAAAAAAGGTGTGTAAGTCATTTATCTGCTTACACACCTTTTTTATCTCAACTCCTCCATTTTAAGAGAAATGCAGAATTAATGATTACCAAAAACGAACCTGCATTATGTACGAGAGCGCCTAATACAGGATTTAATATTCCAGTCATGGCAAGTACGATTGCAATGAAATTAAGGGTCAAGGAAAATGCCAGATTATTTTTTATGGTTCCCATCATTTTCTTTGAAAGCTTAAACAAATGGGGGATCTCCTTAATCTCATCATTGACTAAGGTAATATCTGCCGCCTCAACCGCAATGTCGCTTCCAATGCCTCCCATTGCAATTCCCACATAAGCTTGCTTTAAGGCCGGTGCATCATTGACTCCGTCACCAATCATACAGACATACTCTTTTTTCTGCTGACAAGCTTCTATAAACCCCATCTTATCCTCTGGAAGACAATCTGCATAAACCTCATTAATGTGAACCTGGTCTGCAATCTGCCTGGCTGCATTTTTATGATCTCCCGTAAGAAGCACTGGAGTGATCAAGGTCTTTTTCAACTCTAAAATCATTTCACCTACTTCCTTACGCAAGGTATCTGACAATGCCAATAATCCAACTGCCCTTTCTCCTACAGAAACGTACACCACTGTGCAGCCCTCCTTGCGGGAAAACTCTGCTTCCTCCATCTGCTTGGGCGTAAGAATGATGTCCTTTGTGAAAAGAAGCTCTGGACTTCCCACCATAACAACGGTTCCCTTTACGGTGGCAATCACACCACGCCCAGGAACCATCTGAAATCCCTCCCCATCTGGCACTTCTTTATGAATGGTATACCGGTAGCTTAAGACAATGGCTTTTCCCAATGGGTGCTCAGAACGTAATTCCGCTCCTGCCGCCATCTCAAAGACCATCTCCTGAGAAAATTCTTTTAGAAAGCTAGAAACCTTATAAACTCCAGGAGTTCCGTAAGTGAGAGTTCCTGTTTTATCGAAGGTTACCTTCTTAACTGCTGCCAACCTCTCAAGAGCATCCCCTTCTCTCACCAGAAACCCATGTCTTGTGGCATTGCCAATGGCCGCCATAATGGCAGTTGGAGTGGCAAGAACTAAGGCACAGGGACAAAATACCACTAAGATGGTAACGGCCCTTAAAATCTCACCTGTAACAAACCAGGTCAATGCCGCAGATAAGACCGCTGTCACCACGATCCAGGTCGCCCACCGATCTGCAATGCCTACTATTTTGGCCTTACTGGCATCTGCAGACTGAACCAGGCGAATCATTCTCTGTATGGAACTGTCTTCTTCTATCTTAACTGCTTCCATATCAAAGGAACCAAATTGATTCACTGATCCACTTAAAACCTCATCTCCCTGTCCTTTATCCACAGGCAGGGATTCTCCCGTCATGACTGCTTGATTGATCGAGGTCTGGCCCGATAAAATCACACCATCTACCGGAATGGTTTCCCCAGGTAGCACTCGCAAGATATCTCCCACCCGAATGTGCTCCGCGGGAATAATCTCTTCCTTATTTAATATAACCCTTCTTCCTGTGCGAGGAGTCAGATGAACCAGCTTTTCAATTCCTGCCCTGGCTTTTTCCACAGTCAAATCCTCAAGCAAAGCCCCAAGCTGCATAATAAAGGCTACCTCTCCAGCAGCAAAATGCTCTCCAATGATAATAGATGCTATCAAGGCAATGGAAACCAGGACATCTGCCTTAATATCAAACTCTGTAACAAGCCCAATTACCGCCTCCAGTATAATGGGAGTTCCACATAATACAATTGCGACCCAAGCCCAATCAAAGGACATGGGAATTAGATCAAAAAGGCTAATCAGCAGAAATAACCCGGAAATTCCAAGGAAAACTATCTTTTTTTTACTTCCGCCCCAATCCAATAATTTTTCTAATTTTTCCATAACTTCCTCCCTTTTTATACCCATAGGGGTATGTGTATATATGTAATATACCAATAGGGGTATAGGTTGTCAAGATAAAAAAAAGAAAGCCAGCTGATTTAACAGCTCGGCTTTCAACTAGAGTTTAGGTCATATTGGCAAATCGTTCTACTGCCTTTGTAAAGCTTTTAATGGTCTTATCTGCATCTCCATGTTCGATTCCATCTCTGACGCAATGATTGATGTGGCCTTCCAAAACCACCTGTCCCACCCTGTGAAGGGCCGATTTGGCTGCGTTGATTTGCGCCAGTACATCTTCGCAGGGAACATCTTCATTCACCATGCGATCAATAGCTTGAACCTGTCCGATGATTTTATTTAAGCGTCGGTGCAGATTATCAGCATCCATACATTGTTTCATATAACACCTCCATATACCACTAGGGGTATGTGTATATTATGGGTGAAAATGCATGGCTTGTCAATACTCCCTGTGGGTTAAGTAAAGCTGGACACCTTAATGTCCTTTGCCGCTTCTTTTCCAATGGCTAGCCGCTTATCTCCCACGCCCAGAATCACATTTCCATAAAATTGCCCTACCACGCGGACGGTCATACCTTCTTTTAACTCATGGTTATTCATGGCCTCCATGGTATGAGGATCGCACGTCATCCACTGAATGGTATAAGTCCCTCCAATGGTAACATCGTTTAATGATTGCATTGGCTTCCTCCGTATCGTTTCTTTTCGGAGTTAGTCTAACCAATTAAATCAGAGAGATGCATTTACATCCATTCTTGATACCGTTTCATATATACCTTTTTCCAAACCTGCACGCAGATTAAATATCCAGCCACCAATAAAACCAGCCAAGGAATAAATTTAAGAGGTAGAGCCTGCATATCAAAGCCTACACTAAAGCGTGTAAATCCAATTCCCATAGCCACAGCCGCAACAATGCAAGTGGACACTAAAAGAGGAAGAGAAGCAGAGCTATGAACAAATGGCAGTTTTTCCGTACGGATCATATGAATAACTAGAACCTGAGATATGGTACCAAACAGGAACCAGCCGCACTGGAATAAGGGAGAAAGCTCAACCCGGTTGGCTCCGATTGCCCACCACATTACGGCAAAGCATAAAAGGTCAAAGATGGAGCTTAAAGGGCCAAAAAATCCCATAAAGGTCTTAATGGACCTGGTTTCCCACTTGTGGGGCTTTTTTAAATATTCCTTATCTACTCGGTCAAACGGAATGCCTAACTGGGAAAAATCGCAAAGCAGGTTTTGGGTTAATATCTGTACTGGAAGCATGGGAAGAAAAGGCAAAAAGACACTGGCTATGATAACGGAAATCATGTTTCCAAAGTTTCCGCTTGCCGCCATCTTAATGTATTTAATAATGTTTCCAAAGGTGCGGCGTCCCTCTATGACACCTTCCTCTAGCACCATTAAATCCTTTTCTAACAATATAATATCTGCCGTTTCTTTTGCGATATCCACCGCACTGTCAACGGAGATTCCTACATCGGCCTGGTGAAGCGCTGGGGCATCGTTGATGCCGTCTCCCATATAGCCTACGGTATGACCTGCCCTTTGAAAGGTCTTTACCACCCGTTCCTTCTGAGATGGGGATAACTTAGCAAAAAGATTGCAGATTTCTACTGCTTCAAAAAGTTCATCATCTGTCATGGCTTCCACGTCACGTCCGGTAATCAGTGTGTCTACACCGACTCCAACCTTTTTGCAGACCTTTGCAGCCACACCTTCACTGTCTCCCGTAAGAACCACCGTTCGAACCCCATGTTCTAATAGGGCAGAGATAGCAGCTCCTGCACTTTCTTTTGGCGGATCAAGGAATCCTACAAATCCAATCAGGACCATGTCCTTCTCATCTGCCACGCCGAAGGCATCGACTCCAGGCACTTCATTTTTCTGTGCCACTGCAATCATGCGCAGTCCTTCTTCATTGTATTGATTGTAGGTCGCCATGGCAATGTTCCTTGTTTCTTCGTCCATCGGCAGAACACTTCCGTTGATTTCCATGAAGCTGCAGATTTCAAGAATCTCTTCCACCGCACCCTTTGTAATGAGCTGAAGCTTCCCAAGTTTATCAGATAACACCACGCTCATCCTTCTTCTTGCAAAATCAAAGGGGATCTCATCCACCTGATGATAGGAGTCTAATATGTCATTTAACCCATTTTGTCCCGCCCGGTTAATAATGGCAAGATCAATGAGGTTTTTAAGGCCCGTTTGGTAATAGCTGTTTAAGAATGCATGCCTTAAGATTCTGGTATCGTCCACTCCACGAATATCCATGTATTTTTCTAATACCACCTTATCCTCTGTCAGGGTACCAGTTTTATCCGTACATAAAATATCCATTTCCCCAAAGGTCTGTATGGCTCCCAGGGTGCGGACAATCACTTTGTGCTTAGACATAGAGACTGCGCCCTTTGCAAGGGTGGAGGTCATAATCATAGGAAGCATCTCAGGGGTGAGGCCCACTGCTATGCTAAAGGAGAATAATAGAGCGCTTGCCCAGTCTCCTTTGGCAATTCCGTTAATGATGAATACAATCGGAACCATAAATAGCATCATCCGAACCAATAGGCCGCTGACAGAATCCACGCCTCTTTCAAAACTGGTTTTGGCTCTGTCCCCGGAAAGGGACTGGGCCATAGAGCCAAAAAAGGTACTGTTGCCTGTCATTAACACCATAGCCGATGCACTACCACTCACTATATTAGAACCCATAAATCCGATGTTCTTAAGATCCGTCAATCCGTCCTTTTTATTATTCTCACCATGGCTAAACTTCTCCACAGGGGCGGATTCTCCCGTAAGCGCTGCTTGAGCTAAGAAGGTATCCTTGGTGGTTAAAAAACGTACATCAGCCGGAAGCATATGGCCTGCGGAAAGCTGAACGATATCTCCAGGAACCACTTCATTCATTCGGATTTCCGTAAGAACTCCGTCCCTCCAGACATCGGTTTTATTGGAAATTATCTGGGATAGCTGTTCTGCTGCGGCATTGGAACGCTGGGACTGCACAAATGCCACAAGGCTAGATAAAATCACCAGAAATAATATAATTCCTACGGTTAAATAATCGGGTTTTGAGGAGGAAACTACATCGGTAAAATAAGTGACTGCGGCTATGATAAGAAGAATCACATTAAAGGGATTGATGACTGCCTCCCTCAGCCGATGAAGAGCTGTATCCTTTTTTCCTGCTGTAATTACATTTGGGCCAAACTCTTCCAGCCTGTCTTCTGCTTCCATAGGAGTAAGTCCTGTCTTATTTGCCGAAAGTTCACGAAAAAGTTCTGCTTCTTCCATAAATGCATAACTTCTGATCTCCTCTTCCTTAAATAGACGATTTTTCTTTTGCTGGGTATCTTTTAATTTTCCTGTTAAAAATTTCATTGGTTTCATTCCTTTCTTTGTAAGAGTCCCCAATGAAAATAAAAATTGGCACAAAAAAAGCCGTCCCAATTGACGGCAAGAATAAGCAGGAAAATAGTACCCTTATGTATTAATAGACATAGGGCATCATCCTGATTATTACTCCGGTGTATTGGGTTTTATCTTCATAGTGGGGCTTGAAGCCGCACATCTGACTTCGAGGGTTACTGTCCATGTCTTCACTCCTTTTTCAATAATATCTCACATTAAGTGTAGACCACCTACTTTCAAATGTCAACCTCAACATCCATGGCCCAAAATGTGGTAATATTTGGATTATGTCATTCAAGCCTATCTCATCTTATAATAGATGATTATAAGCAAAGGAGTTTACCCATGCCTAGACGAGGAGAAAATATATACAAACGGAAAGATGGCAGATGGGAAGGACGGCGTTTGAAAAAGGATGGAAAGTACCAGTATTTCTACTCTTCCAGCTATAAGGGAGTGAAGGAGAAGATAAAGCAGACTCCAGAAGCTACAGGTCCCCGTAAAAAGCAGGCAAATGCAACTACCCCAAATGCTGTGGATTTATTTGAAGCATGGTTAAAGGATACGGCACCAAGGGTAAAGCCTTCGACCTATGAAAGCTATTACCGCTGTATAAACAAATATGTGATCCCGTTTTACGGAAACAACCGGTATTTAAAGATCACGGAAGATTCGGTCTTTCGCTTTACCAGACTGATTCGTGAGGAAACAGAACTGGCAGATTCCTCACGAAGGAAGATTCTTTCTATTTTTAAGATTGCACTGCGAGAGATATTAAAGGGTTCTCCAGAATACGTCTCCATAATAGACCTGATCAAACCTCCAAAGCTGGTAGATAAAGAGGTGGAAGTATTTTCCATGAAAGATCAGCGCTCCATCGAGCAAGCAGTTCTTCGTCATGAGCGCAAACAGGCCATTGGAATTGTACTGTGTTTTTATACTGGCATCCGCTTAGGTGAATTATGCGCCTTGAAATGGAAGGACGTTGATATAGAAGCCGGCACTTTGTCCATTAATCGGACGGTTTCCAGAGTTCAAACCTTTGACGAAGGAAAAAATAAGACCGAACTATCTGTAGGGTCTCCAAAAAGTCGGAAATCATTAAGGAAAATACCTTTGCCCGAATTTTTGTTTGTAATCTTAAAAAAACACGTTGGAGATTATGGAGAGGAGGACTATATCTTCTCTGGCAACCAGCTCCCATATGATCCCCGCCGTTTTCAAAAACTATATAAAAGAATTTTGACCGATGCCGGTGTAACGGACCGGAAATTCCACGCCATTCGCCACACCTTTGCCACCCGTGCCTTAGAACTTGGAGTTGATATTAAAACCATAAGTGAGCTTCTAGGGCATTCCAGTGTCTCCATTACTTTAAATATCTATGCCCACTCTTTAATGGAACAAAAAAAGTTAGCCATCGATAAGTTCAACGATCTCTATGTATATAACGCAAAAATCCAACCATAGAGCCATGGAATGAATTATATAACCTTTGTTACGATGCCACCCTGTTTTTTCATACATAAGATTATAAATGAAAGACTTTATTTTATATGGTATTGTTATATAAGGTTTACTTCACCCTTTTGCTTTGGTAAAATAACCCAAAACAGAAGGGTCTTTGATGGGTAATGAAAGGAAAAGAAATCAGCAAAATGATTTTAAAAGGGTTTAGATTTGGATTATTGCTACAATTTGCCGTGGGGCCGATGTGTTTGTTCGTCTTTCATACAGCCACAACTTATGGTTTTATAAGCGGTTTATCTCTTGTATTTGCCATTGCTCTTATTGACGCTTTCTACATCGGATTATCCTGCGTGGGAGTTGCTGCTATTATTAACCAGAAACAGGTGAAGGCAGGAGTTAAGCTGGCTGGTTGTCTTGTCCTTGTTTTCTTTGGCGTGAATACGATTATAGGTGTCTTTGGCATGACTCTCTTGCCAGACATTCAACTATTTTCTCAGGTATCAAGCGGTAACCTATTTATAAAAGGAATGCTCTTAACCGCATCAAACCCTCTAACTATCATCTTTTGGAGTGGTATGTTTTCTACGCAAATGATAGAAAACAATTGGAACAAAAGGCAGCTTACCTTTTTTGCCGCGGGTTGTGTTATTGCCACTATAATATTCTTAACGGGCGTGGCATTTCTGGGGAGTATGGTAAGGGGATTTTTGCCTCCTATCGTGATACAATTGTTAAATGTGGCAGTTGGTTTCATCTTAATCTTCTTCGGGTTAAGACTTTTTGCCAAAGAAAACAAAATTAATAATGATGAAAATGATGAAAAAGGGCATACCCCTTAGGCCCAGCCATAAGATGACTCTACCATGAAAATACCCCTATGTAGGACTTTTTATTTCATTGTCCTACATAGGGGTATCATATTATATTTTATAATTCTCAACTTCGTTTCTTACAACCAAATTAAAACTCAAAACCAAGATAGGTAAATGTTCCGTAAGCATAACTTCGGTGCAAAAGCTTTGGAGTTCTATCCCGGCCACTTCCCATGGCTGTGTATAGAGGCATGATATGTTCCTCTCTTGGAACTGCATGCCTTGCATGAGGGGCAAGGGATTGATAACGAAAGAGTTCTTCACTGTCTAACCGTTCCACTCGGTCTATGATCCAGTCATCAAATTCCACAGCCCATGACTCCGGCTCTGTGGCATTTCCATTTAAAGCTCCCAAGTTATGAACCGTAGATCCGCTACCTAGAATTAATATATCTTCTTCTGCCAGAGGTTTTAATGCTTCTCCGATCAGAAACTGTTCTTCCTTGGAACGAAATGGGTTAATGGATACCTGTACCACCGGAATATCTGCCTCTGGAAATAGAAGGGACAGAAGGGACCAAGTTCCATGATCAATTCCCCTGGAATGGTCCAAATTTGATGATATTTCGTGTTCTTTTAAAAGGCTTTTTATCCGTTCTGCCAGCTCAGGCGATCCCTTTGCTGGATATTTTATGCGGTAAAGTTCAGCCGGAAAACCGTAAAAATCGTAAATCATATCGTATGTGCCTTCAACGGCTGAAATTGCCGTGACCTCCGTCTCCCAGTGAGCCGTAAAGAGTACAACCGCTTTGGGTTTCAGGCTTTTTCCAATTTCTTTTAATAATCTAATATATTCATTATCCTCTAAAACAAGGTCTGGGGCTCCATGGCATAAAAACATTGGATGTATCATAAATAATCTCCTTTCATCCGTTTCATACAGCACAAATGGTGTGCTATACTCTATTTATACCAGAATTTCTCCTGATTATCAATAATATTATGATGTTATTGTGTTAATTATCTTTTTATTTCTTTTAAATACCACAATAAACAGTATAAACATGGAGATGAAGCAGAAGTAACCTGACAACGCCCAAATTCCTCTGATGGATACGTTAGCTGCCAGTAAACTGCTTACCAGAGAGGCTGACAATACGCCTAGCTGGAATAAAAAAGAGCTTAGAGAAAGCATGCTTGCTCTAACATGATTGGGGGTATACCGGTTGATCAAGGTATTCTCCGCTACATTGCCGATACCTGATAAAAGGTACAGCAAGGCATAGGCAAGAACAAAGCCCCGTCCATGAAATTGTAAGGATAATATTACGAGAAAAAGGCTAAGAGCCAATCTGCCGATTCCGTATACGTTCCAGTGATTAAGGTTAAATTTGGTAAGCAGTTTTTCACTGACCGCATTCCCTGTAGCAGACATGAAAAAGCCTAAGAATGATAAAATTCCAAGGGTCCAGGTGGCATCTTTTAACGCAGAAACCTCTAGATAGATTGGCTGCCAGTAGGTTTCGATGGAAATCAATAAAAATCCAGTAAAAAACGTTCCCATAAGAACGTATTTTAAATTCCCACCTGTCTTCACTGCCTGGGCTCCCATGTTTAGGTGGGCCAACAGTGGCACTTTATTGTCTTTCTCCTTTTTTTCTCTCTTCTCTCGAATTCCCGCCGCACATAAAAGAAACGCAGCTACTGTAAATCCTCCCTGAATTAAGATCACCCCTTCGGTACCACCTGCGTAGGATACGAACCCACCCAGAATGCTACCAATTGCAAAACCAGCCGCCTCTAGCATGGACAAACGAGAGGATACCTTGGGAATGCAGTCCTCTCCCTTTAGGTCAACCGCCTGCTCCATAATAAGAGCATCCAAACTTCCAGTGGAAAAGGCACGGCTGATGCCGTTAAAGATGACACATGGAATCAACAGACCGATACCATCTGCTGCAATCAGCAAGGTGAGTGAAAAAAGCTTGGCGATCCCGGATATTAAAAAAGCAGTCTTTCTTCCCAATAAATCAGCACAAATTCCACTTGGAAGTTCAAAGATAAGGGCAGATAACGCATATAGACCAATTAACAGCGGCAACGTCTTAACATCTGCCCCCCTCTCCAGCAAAATCAGATTCAGCACCGGCATTAAAAGTCCCAGGGAAAAATAGTTTAAAAAGATGACGAGCTGCTGCACTTTATTCATTCAAATCCTCCCCTGCATTATATAAGATCAGCGCATATTCCCAAGGAGACTTCTCCGAAGAAGGGGTGCTATGGGTCTCTAGATATCCGGAGATTAACTTAAAAAGCTCTTTTGATTCTTCCCCCGTAAGGTGCATGACACCTGTTAAGATATCTCCTAACTGCCATTCCATTCCTTGGTTTATCTGCTCCTTCTCCTTTAATCCTTCCAATACTTTCTTCTTCTGAACCATAAATCCATCATAGGTCCTAGCAACCTTTTCCTGTAAATATACTTCTCTCTGAGACGTCATGGAATCATCTTTTTCAAGTCCGATCTGAACCACAACATAGGTGGGTTTATAAAACCTGGCTGTAATTCCATTGATCTGCTTGGTGTGGTGAAGCTCCAAAACACCAAGAGATAAAAGCTTGCCAATATGGTGTTGGACACTGGAAGCAGAGATATTCATCTTATCTGCCAGCATCTTTGGTGTCATAGGTTCCTTTGATTTTTCCAGGATTCCTAAAAGCTGCTGCCTCATGGGATTTATATATATTTCCAATTCTTTTTTTGTTGATAATATGATTTTTTCCATTGGTTTTCCTTTCCTTTTATCCGCTTGTTATCGTTACACGAATTATAACATTACACATATTGTAATGTCAATACAAAAAGAAACCAATGGGATTATCTGCCCATTGGCTTCGTTACCATTTTGCTCTCATCGTAGACAAAGATGGCATTTCTACATTTTTTTGCTTCATATAAGGCATGGTCTGAATGAATAAATAGACGAGCCCCGTCGCACTCCTTCCAGACAGACCTTCTCCACTTCGGCAAGATAGACCGTATTTACATCTTCATTTTCGATTTCATTATTCCTTGTTTTATTTTAAGGAAGATAGTCTACCCATGATGATAGTATCATAATACTTCCCATCGGAAAGAAGCTTATCATTTCTTAATACCCCTTCCACCTTAAACCCTTGATCCATATACAATATAATCCCTCTACGATTGGATTCTAAAACACACAATTCCACTTTTTTAATCCCATTGGTATCGGCCCAGGAGATGGAGCGGGAGAGAAGGTTTTTACCAATCTGATGCCCCCAGTATTTTTTCTGTACACATACACCAAATATAACTTTGTGGGCCAGACGCTTTAAGGTGCTTCCTTCACACCTAGAAAATCCTATGGGGCTATCATTTACCAAAGCAATGAGGAACAAATTGTTTTCCCCTTCAGAATCTCCTTTGATGAGCTGCTTAAAATCGTCTTCGCTTAAGAGACCTTCCCCTGCCTCACGATCCATATTTTCCGTTTCTCCGTCCATTAAAACCCTAAGTTTTGCTAAGGCCGCTGCATCCGATTCTTCGGCGGATCGAATGGTATATTTTAACCCTTTTATACAATATTCCTGCTTTTCAATTTTCATACTCTCCCTCTTTCCGGCCGGTAAGATTTCCGGTCTGTTTTAAGTATTTAATTCAGGACGCTTGCAAGGTTACGTCCTCTTTCTTTTGACTGGTAAAGAGCTTCATCTGAACGCTTTAGAGCATCTGTGTATGCTTCGTCTGTTTCCTTAAAAAAGGATATGCCTACCGAGACTGTAATGGATAATTCATCTTCCATTTCCTCTATCCTTAATTCAGACACCTTAAGAATAAACTTCCGGCAAAAATCAAGAGCCGCTTCTTGCCTCAATCCTTGGAGCAAAAAGACGAATTCGTCCCCGCCCCATCTTATTACTATATCTGAGCTTCTTAAAAACAGCTTCATTTCCTTTACAAACTCTAAAAGCACCTTATCTCCAGCAGAATGTCCATACTTGTCATTAATTACTTTAAAATGATCCAGATCGCACATCATGACTCCTGGTCCTTCTCCCAAACGTTTGAATTTGTGAAAGGCATCTGTCAGCTCTCTTGCTCCGCTTCTTCTGGTATCCGCACCGGTAAGTGAATCCAAGTTCATCTCCGACTCCATCTGTTTTCTGGAACTTCGGTGATATAGATTTTCAATCAGGGAAATGGCGCTTAAACTAATTGCAAGTATAAATGCAAATAGAACTACCAGCAAAAAGCTAAGTCTAGAAACCATCTGGCTGCTATCTTGATTGATCTGCTCTAGATAGGGATTTAAGTCATCAAGGTAAATCCCCATACTGATCACCCAGTTATACTCCTTATAAAGCTTGGAGTAGATCATTGTTTTGGAGTCTTCGTTATGATCCCCTCTATTTACGGTGTAACCATAAAAGACCTCTCCCTCTTTATTGATGGCATCTAACTCTGTCTTGTACGGAAAATCTCCCAAGGCATCAGGAGCATCCGTGGATAAATAAGTCCCCTCTTTTTCTAGCATATCAGGATAGATCCTGCAGACAGCAAAATTTTTTCCTCCCTTATAATTCATAATCTCATTGACCTGAATAAAAGAGTTTCCGGCAAACTGAACATTTCTGATGGTGCTTGAGATATCGGCCTTTACAAGAGATTCTGTATACTCTTTCGTAACGCCTATCATATAACGGTATTTTCCATGTATTGCCACTCGATAAGAAGTAAATGTTCCCGCATTATTATAAACCGTGTCCACCCAAGTGGAGCCGGAGAGATGATAAGGATCGTAAACTGCACGGTTTGCTTTATCATCCCATAAAACAACCATGACATTTTTAAAATCCGGATTATCCGTAAAAAAATCGATGAAAAACTCCTGGAATTCTTCATCTCTAAGATCCATTTTCATGTCAATGATACCAACGGTTCTGGCAACAAACTTTTCAATATTAGCGGACTTTAAGGTCCTCTTAATATCGATTTCCGAAACCAGATTATCTACCGTATCTTTTAAAAAGTCCTTCTTTATACTACAAATGACTTTCTTCGAGCTTCCTATATAGATGTCACCGACCTTATCAATGGAAAACAAATAAAAACATACCATAACCGCACAGATGATACTGCTGATTATGGCTAAAAAAAATTTATATTTACTCCGGATAGCAATATCCCCCTTCCCATCGATTGATCCGATCATCGAAAATAATATAATCCATGCGGGATTTAATAGGGATATTATAACACATTGACCCAAAATTGTCTTATTTTAAATCGCTAAAATATTCCTATTCCTTCTACCTTTTTTTTGGATATTTCTATTCCAAAGAACAAAAAAAGAGAGCCTACGCCCTCTTCTTTTCGATTGCTCTATTGTGGAAGAACCTGGAAATATATGGCCGCCAGATCTTTATTTCCCTTCCATTTTTTCTTTAAGACTTCTGCTTTCTTTGCGTCCTCGCCTTGAGGATTTTCAAAGATTAGCTTCATGCCTGTCTTCTTTACAAATATTAGACCTTCCTCTTCTGCTGCCTTTTGAAATATGTCCGCTCTAAGTGGTGTATTAATTACAATCATGGTTTCTCCTTTTACGAAAAGATTCTGCCTACTGCCAGCATAATGATTGGTATGGTGAGTAAGGATAAGGACGTGGTGATGGCAAGTAGCTTCGATGCATACTGGCTGTTCTTCTGATACTGCATGGCAAACATGGTTCCCATAGCCCCACTTGGGCAGGCTGCTGCAATGAGGACCGTAACCGCAATAACCCTGTCTACCTGAACCACCATTAATAACCCTAGGGTCACAAGTGGTACTATAATCAGCCTTGCGGCACTTAGCAAATAGGTTCTGGGAGTTCTTAAAGAGGAAAGCAAATCACTCTCTGCTAAATTTATCCCGGAAATCAGCATTGCCATGGGGGTATTCATGCTCCCGATCATTGTCACAGGATCCGCAATTAGTTTGGGAAGTTTTATTCCTGTTATGTATAGGATCAATCCTGCAAAGATCGCCAGGTTCGAGGGCTGGATAAAGTTTTTAGCCGTATCTTTCAAGCTTTCCGTCTTCCCTTTCATCAGTATGATGCCATGGGACCATACAAATAGGTTGAACACCGTTAGGTAAGAGGTCATATAAAAAACTCCCTCCCCTCCTAAAAGTCCATCCACAAGGGGAATACCAATAAAGCCACAATTGGAATAAACAATTGACATTCGTTCTACTGCCACATCAGGGCTACTGTGTTTTGGAACCAACAGATTGGAGATTATGATAGCTACTAAAAAACTTGCAAAAGACAATCCAGCAGTCACAGCCAGCCCCACCAGTCGGTTTTTATCAAATTCCATTTGATAAGACATGAGGATGACACAAGGCGAGATCACATACAAGAGAATGGAGGTCATACGACTCCCGGTTGTGCTATCAGCTGCCTTTGCCTTAAAAGCAGCCACCCCTATAAGCAAGATAAAGAACATCTCCAAAATTTTCTTCACGGTAATCAAAGCTAAATCCATATCTCTTTATTCCACTCTTTCTGCCACTCAAAATTAGTCTTCTAATTAATCTCCTAAGGCCTTTTTAACCTGGGCTATGACCTTTGCACCGTTCATGGTGCCATAAGCTTGCATATCAATGCATTCAACGATCTTGCCAGGACAGTCTTTCTCCACCTTTGATTTGCTAAAACGAACCTGAGGTCCTAATAGTATAATATCTGCGTCTGGACCCTTTTCTCTGGTGCTCGCCAGGGCATATGCATTGATCACGCATTCATAATTATCTTTTGATGCTGCTTCTTTCATCTTATTAACCAGCAGGCTGGTAGACATTCCTGCTGCGCAAAATAATACAATATTCCTCATAAAAAACTTCCTTTCTATGATACCATATTTTTTCTTAATATATCAATCATTTCCTTACAGAGGTCCATAACTGTCATGGCATTCATCAGATGATCCTGGGCGTGAACCATTAAAAGGCCAACTTCAACCTTGTTTCCATTTAGTTCATTTTGGATCATTTCAGTTTGGATTTCATGTGCTTCCAGAATCGTTCTGTCTGCATCCTCCATCTGCTCCTCAGCGAGATCAAACTCCCCGTTTTTTGCAGCACGCAACGCTTCAATCGCAGTACTTCTGGCATTCCCGGCACTGACTACAAGCTTCATAACAATCATTTCCATATCCATTTCTAACAAGCCTCTCTCTCTTAACCTGCGATTATGAGTTTCACTAAAGTAATCAGGGTAATTCCAACAATCATGGTCCACACCCACTTTTCCGATCTCCGAAATTCTGAATTTCTTCTTAAGACTCGGTACAACCCAAAGGGCGGGGCAAAGATAAGCCAGAAATACGTTATCATTCTTTCTCTGGTAAAAACCTCTTCCATCATAATCACCTCATGCTGTTATTGTATTCTTTTTATTCTTCTGTTTCAACCCTCTGCCGGTTGGATGCGAGCACAAAGGGAATGTACACAACAAAGGCAAGAAGGATACAAAGAATCTGGGTTACTGCTGCTCCAATATTTCCTCCAGAACATAGAAATGCCATAAGTCCCGGTGGTGTGGTCCAGGGTGCATTCACCACCATTCTGCCTGCAAAACCAAGGTTTGTCATGGCATACGCAAAGGTGGCAGATACTGCCGGCGCAATCATAAACGGAATTGCCATAATGGGGTTCATGACCACCGGAAGACCAAAGATAATAGGTTCATTGATATTAAAGATGGCACAGGGGATTGCAAGCTTTGCGATAGCCTTAAAATCATCCCGCTTTGAAAATATCATAATGGCAATAATTAATCCTCCAGTGATTCCTGCCCCGGTAACGGTAGAAAAGCAGGACATAAACGGAGTGTTAATGATATTAGGAATGGGTGCACCTGCTGCATAGGCTGCTTCATTTTCTGCAAAAGCTGCTAATAGGATTGGCTCGTATACTGCTTTCGTCACCTGGGTTCCATGAATACCAAAGCTCCATAGCAAAGTGGTAATAAAAATAAGAGTGATGTAACCTGGGAAGCTAGTAAGAATATTGGATAAAGGTTTTTGGATAAAGGCAATGATGGCGTTAAAGAGAGTCATGCCAGTCACCATCTCAAATATCATTCCAATTCCTGAAACTATAATAATGGTGATCAGGGACGGAAATAAAATGGTAAAGGACCTGGCTACATTGGATGGTACGCTGTCTGGCATATGGATCTCAAACTTACCGCTCTTAACCAGTTTACAGTAGATCTCAGTGGCTGCCACAGACGCAAACATACCTACAAATAATCCCTGAGCGTTGGTGTACATTCTACCAAGTACATTGGCTACTATCACTTCGCTTCCATCGACCGCTTTTCCCGTGGCAGTAAAGGCACAAAGAGAGATATAGGCTCCAAGTGCCACCACTGGAAGTGCCTTATCTTTGATCTCGTAATGTTCTCCCAGCTCCATGGCAATGAGGATCACACAGCCAATTGCAATGAAGTTCATGGTTCCATAGTTTGCAGCCGTAAACATGGGATTTAGCTTTCCTAGAAAGCTAAGCCCAGGAACGTTTGCAAGGCTGAAGAAGCCTGGCGTGGTACTGCAGATAACATTAGAAAAAAGGGTACAAAATGAGCCGACGATAATAATTGGCAGCAGGCTCATAAACGCATTTTTAATGGCTGCCAGATGTCGTTGTGTCTGCATGACTCCTGCAACAGAAAGCAGACCATTCATAATCTTTTCTTTCATCTCTTCCTCCATATCCACCGTATAAAACGGTACTCCTACTTAGGACTTAAATACTCCCCTTTAAGTCCTCCCCACTTGCTTAAATCCTTTCAGAACCGTTGGTAAGCACCCCATATTTTTGTGCACATTATATGTTTCATCAGGTGTGTTCAACGTTTTTTTGTAATGTATTGACATGATAACATACTTTTTTTTAGAACTCCATGAGGTCTTTTTCCATTTTCATAATGGCACTTTCTTCTTCCCTCTTCCGGGGAAGCCATGACCACAATCAATATGGAAAAACTGTGCTTTGAGATTGTTTTCTAACTTTGATATAATGATCTCATCTTAATTTCATAGACTTTTAAAAAAGGAGGGGTACACATGAATCAAAGAAATGCATTCCCGGATGGCTTCCTCTGGGGTGGAGCAACGGCGGCGAACCAGGTGGAGGGCGGCTATAAAAAGGGTGGTAAAGGGATTTCCGTTTCCGACTGCGCAAAAGCTCATTATGATACGGATGTTACCAATTACAAGGCCCATAATACCGTAACCACGAAGGACATTGAAGAAGCCCTTGCTACGGATGACCAAGTATATTATCCAAAACGCCATGGCTCTGAATTTTTTCACCATTATAAAGAGGACATCCGGCTTTTTGCAGAGATGGGCTTTAAGGTTTATCGTATGTCCATCGCATGGTCTAGAATTTTTCCTAACGGAGATGATAAAACGCCCAATGAAGAAGGGCTTAAATTCTATGACAATGTATTTGATGAACTTCTTAAATACGGCATCGAACCTCTGGTCACCATGTCTCATTATGAACCTCCCATTAATCTTGTCTTAAACTACAAAGGCTGGTACTCCAGGGAGACGGTAGGGTTCTTTCTTCAATTTGTGGAGACCATCTGCAACCGTTATAAAGATAAGGTAAAATACTGGCTCACTTTTAATGAGGTGGACTCTATCATCCGCCATCCCTTTACCACCGGCGCCTTGATTGAGGATCGATTCCCGAATCAAAACTTTGAAGAAGTGATCTTCCAGGCCATGCACCACCAGTTTGTCGCCTCTGCTTACGCAACAAAGATCTGCCATGAGACCATACCTGGCTCTCTTGTTGGCTGTATGCTGACCAAGCTGACCTATTACCCCTATACTTGTAAGCCTGAGGATGTTTTAAAAGCCCAGCAGACCATGCGGGGCACCTACTGCTACAGCGACACCCAAGTGTTTGGGGAATACCCAGCCTACCTTCTTTCCCGGTTCAAAAACAAAGGCATACACATTCAAAAGGAAATGGGGGACGATGAGATCATGAAAGCTTATCCTGTTGATTTCGTATCCTTTTCCTATTACAATTCCTCCTGTTCTGCAGAGGACACCTCAAAGTTAAGCATGACCCCGGGCAATACCATCAATGCCCTTAAGAATCCTCATTTAGAGGCTTCTGACTGGGGCTGGCAGATTGATCCTACGGGACTTCGTATCTCCATGGTGGATCTGTATGACCGCTACCGAAAGCCTTTATTCATTGTAGAGAATGGGCTGGGAGCAAAAGATGAAGTAGGGGAAGACGGCGCCATTGACGATACATACCGTATTGAATATTTCAAAGAACACCTAAAGGCAGTTTCAGATGCCATCACAACCGATGGAGTGGAATGTCTTGGTTATACCTCTTGGGGATGTATTGACATTGTTTCCGAGTCCACAAAACAGATGTCAAAGCGCTACGGCTTTATCTACGTGGACTGTGATGACTATGGAAATGGAACTTATAAGCGCCTTAAGAAAAAGTCCTTTGACTGGTATCAAAAGGTTATTGAGACCAATGGCTTAAGCTTATATGAGGATTGATAGAATTTAAAAGAAGACGTGTAAAAGGGAAGGAATCTTTTGCACATCTTCTTTTTTTTGTGATTTATCTCATAGTTCCTTGGGAAGCTGTTCTTCGATGCTTATCATGGCTTTGATAAATGCCTCATAATCTTGTTTCTTAACCAGATTTTGAATCTGCTTCTGGCTTAATAAAAATGCGGCAGTCATCTGGTAGAAACGCTGTAGCTCCACACTGGTATGGTCCTTATTGGCAATGGAGACAAGGAACACGGCCCGCACCTTTTGCCCTCCCCAGTCCACCGGCTCGTCAAGAATTCCAACGCAGACAAAGGTTTCCTCGCTGATGGCTTTATAAACGTGAGGCATAGCCACCATGTTTCCAAATGCCGTCTTTGCAAGCCTTTCCCGCTTTAAGACGGATTCATAAAATTCCTCAGGCAGCTTTTTTTCCTCCATTACAAAGTGGCACATGCAGCGAAGGACTTCTTCCTTTGTCCGGAACTTTAAATGAGGCAGAAACATCTCTTTTTTATAATAATGCCCTACTTGTGAGGTTTTTTCAGAGGTAAGGACCTTTTTTACATTTACAATGTCCTTATCATCTAGAAAGTATTGAACCTCCAATATGGGAATTGGGACCGCAACCGTAATGGGTACGGTGGTAAAGATGTAATCATAATTGGTAAAATCCTTTTTCAAGAGACTTCCTACATCACAGACTGTGATGTTATTTATGTAATCCTTAAAGGAATTCTGGTATTTGTACTGGAGTAGCTTTGCGCTTCCCCTGCCAGAGGAACAGACAAGCAATATATTCTTTTTCTGGATCTCTGTTTTCTTTCGCTCAAGGGCGAGAGCAAAGGCAAAAGCGAAATAAGCAATCTCATCCTCAGATAAAAGAACATGAAAATACTCATTGAGAACCGTGACTCCACTGCTTGCCATAGCATAGGAAAGACAGAACTTTTCCTTTACATCCCGAAGCAAAGGATTTTTTAAGTTCATATCGTATTTGATTCGGACGCTTAAAGGGACCAGATGCTGGCATAATAACATTTGTAGTTCCAAATCACTGCGAAAATCAAATTTAAAAAGGTCGTAGACCCGCTCTAGCATGGAAATCACCAGATCGCTGATCTCCTGAGTGATAATCACGTTTTGCTCTGCTTCATCGGCAGGATAGATCATCTTCTTCCCTGCCAGGTGAATGGCGATATAAACGATCTCCGTCTCAGGAAAAGAAATATGAAAGGCAGATTCAAGTTGGATCACGATTTCCTTTGCAATCCGATACTCAAACCGGTCGTTCATTTGCTCCATAGGTTCTTTGGAGAGAGGAACATAATGGCACTCCATAATACGGCTTATTGCAATATAAAGATGAACCACAAGATTTTGATAAGAGGCTCCTGTAATGTAGTAATCATTGCTTTTTAAAACGGAAGAAACACAGACTGCAATTTCATCCATGCTTTGATTCCCTTTATGAAGTCGGTTTCCGGAAAAGGAAGCAATGCATAACCTGGCATCAAATTCTCCGCCTTCCAGCTTAATGCCGTAATTGGGCTTTCGTATTACTTTTATGTTAAACTGGTTGATGTATTGCTCTACTTCCTTTAAATCTGCAGTTAAAGTTCGTTTTGAAATATAAAGGCTGTCGCTTAATTCATCTAGCTTTACATAGGAAGGACTGTTAAACAAATACTCTAACAAGTACTGAATCCGCTCCTCTGACGTTCCCGGCAGATACTCATCAGCAAGACGGGAGTATATTTTTCCCTTAATGGAATCAAACTTTTCTTTATCCGATATGTGTAAATAATATCCCACCCCGTATTTGGAACGAATGACAGCTCCATAAGCTTCCATCTCTTGGTTCATCTCTTTTAATAGATTTCTTATGGTTTTTGTACCCACATGAATCTGCTGCGCCAGATGTTGTGCGGTATCGTATTCTTTGTCTGACAAAATATCAAGGATCTGTCTCTTTCGTCTGTCCATATATGTTCACTCCTTATTCATCATGCCAGCTTGCGCTTCCTAGTGGTATCTTGAAACAGTTTATATTATAATCTCATGGAAGACCCATGATCTTAAATCGTTTTTGTTTGTTATTTCCTTTTTTTACTCTTTTTAATACTTATTTTTATGCACATTCACATAGTAACATAGTTTATAAAGTAACTAAATGACTCTTTTTTCCAATTCCAATGTGGTAAATCTTGCTTACCAGATGCTGTAACCTTTTTGTAACCCCATCGCTCTAGAAAACAGCTATAATACAAAGGAAGCAGTCGTTACTTGAAATTAATTCACTTTTTAAAAGGAGCAGACATATGAAACTCAAATACGCAAACATGATTCCCCTTTTGCTAACCGGCGTTATTCTTCTTACGGGATGCAAAAATACGGAAAAACAAAATACGATTTCACAGCCACCGAAAGATGACATCGCTGCCATTGGGGCATTTCTTCCCTCTGGTTCCGAACTTCTCGTTCCAGAAAATGCTGCGAAAAAGCAAAGTATCTTCCTAAGTGCCCAGGCGGGAATGGAAGCCCGGGAAGCCTTTCTCTTATACCGGAATACAACAGATAATCGTCAGGCTCACCTTGTCTATCTGACGAAAGAAAATGGAACATGGAAGATAAAAGAAGATATGGAGACTGGATACTTAGGCTTTGATACCTTTGAACTGACTGACCTTGACGGAGATGGGGTTAAGGAGGCAATCGTTGGCGGAGCTGTTTCAAATACCGGTCATGACAACCAGCTTGCCATCTACAAACTAGAAAAGGATAAGCTTACAAAAACATCAGAGTTAAACTACGATGCCCTTTCGATTGCTGATTATACCAAGGACCAGATCCCAGATATCATGGCTATTACAAAAAAGCAGGACAATACCAGTGCGGCAGGACTTTATTCCTATGAAAAAGGAAATCTTAAGTTACTTTCTCAGATAGATTTAGACCCACAAGGATTCTTTGAACATGCCGTATTTGGTACCTTAGCAGATGGAGAAAAAGCACTGTTTGCAGACAGCGGTATGGGTGCGCATTCCATGTTGACTGAGATTATTGTTTATCAAAATGGAAATCTTGAAAAAGTGGGAGATCCTTTGGACCATGTTCTTTTAAAGGAATATCCCATTTACAGCCGAGACATCAATGGAGATGGCATTATAGAAGTGGGAGGTATGTATATTCCTAAGGGCTATGAAGATGCCGCCTTTGCAGAAATTCCATTTATTGATACGTACCAGGATTACAAGCTTGACGGAACCTTTCAGGTGGTAGAAGAACGCTATACCGATCAAGGACAGCATTTTTACATCTCCTTTCCAAAGGAACTGTATGAGGGTGTCACCGTGAAACGCAAGGATAACGAAGTTTTACTTCTTTCCACCCAAGGTGATACCGTATTATTCCAGGTAAAATGGGCCGCAAATAATTCTCTTCCATCTAATGCCGTTGTTCTTGGTAAGACGAAAGAAACGTCCTTTTATACCGAGTTAAAAGAAGAGACAAAAATACCAACAAGCGCATTCCATCTGATGGAGGAAGAATTAAACTGAGGGAAAAGCATATGAGAACAATACTGGTGGTAGAGGATGAGTTATCAATCCGCAGCTTTGTCTGCCTGAATCTAAGAAAAAAAGGATATGAAGTTTTTGAGGCAGAAACAGGGGAAGATGCCCTTCTTGTATTCAAAAGCCAGGCCATCCACGTGGTGCTTTTAGATATCATGCTTCCGGGCATCGATGGCTTTACGGTCTGCGATGAAATGAGGAATTTAAATCCCACTGCTGGAATTATTATGCTTACCGCCCGTACTCAGGATGAGGATAAGGTGAAGGGCCTTTTACTAGGCGCAGATGATTACCTGACAAAGCCATTTCAAATGAGTGAGCTGGAGGCAAGAATTCTTTCCCTTCTGCGCCGCTTATCTCTTGTGGCAGAAAAAGATATGGCCGGAGTTCTTGTATCCGGCCCCTTTTCCCTTAACAGCCTTCACAATCAATTAACAAATGAAGGGCTTGAAATTAAGATTACCCCCACCGAAGTCTGCCTGCTACAATTTCTTATCTCAAATAAAAATAAGGGATTTACCAGAGATGAAATTCTAGACCAGGTTTGGGGAACCAATTATTCGGGAGATCCTAAGGTGGTAGATGTGAACATCAGACGAATCCGAACAAAATTGGAGTCGGACCCTAAAAATCCCAGGTACTTGTGTACAGAATGGGGCTACGGATATGTGTGGAAGGAGTGAGTCCATGAAACGAAAAGTAGTTTCCTATTTCATGCTTTTGACCATTTTGACCCTGACTCTTGTCATGGTCTGTTTTGGCATTGGAATGCGGCGGTATTTTTACCAGGAACTGGCAAATGGGGTGAAGAACCATACAGAGGCAGTTCCTTTTGTATGGGCTGAACTTGGAACATTTACAGGGGAAGATCTAAAAAGGAAAAGCAATGATATTATCAAATTCTATGAGATGGAGGGCACCAATCTCTTACTACTCACCAGAAATGGAGATCCCATTCAATCCACAACTGGATATCTAAACGATCACAGGGAAACCATTGACTCCGAGGTCTTATCATTTGAGACCGTATACAAGGTGGAAAAAGGAACTGGGCAGAGAGTTATGGTTGTTTACACCCCCCTGTTCTATCACGGTCAGACCGTTGCTGTTTTAAAATATGAAACACCACTAACAGAGACCGACCAACGAATCTATACCCTTCTCAACTGGGGATTTTTCGTCTGCCTGATGGTGGCAAGCGTTGCATTCCTAGTAAGTTTACGCCTTGGTAATTCCATTGTGCTGCCTTTAAAAAATATTATCTTGTTGACAAAACGAATGGCAGAAGGAAATTATCAGGAAAAAATTGAAGAATCCTACCCTTACGAGGCAGGAGAATTGGTATACATGCTAAATTACATGGCAGATGAGATCACGAAGGCGGACCGGATGAAAAGTGATTTTATTTCCTCCATCTCCCATGAGTTAAGGACCCCACTGACTGGAATCAAGGGTTGGGTAGAAACCATAAAGGAGCCTGACGGTCTGACAGAAGAAGAGATGAGGTTTGGACTTAGAATTATGGAAGAAGAAACGGAACGTCTGATTCGAATGGTGGAGAGCCTGCTGGACTTCTCCAGGTACCAGTCTGACCGTATGGTATTAGACCGTTCTCCCATCGCTTTAGATGAACTGGTTGAAAAGGTAAGTTTGGGACTTATAAAAAAAGCAGAGAAAAAGAACATCCGACTGATTCGTGACCTTACTCCCGTAAGGATAGAGGGGGACTGGGATAAGTTAAAACAGGTTGTCATTAACGTATTAGACAATGGGATTAAATTTTCAGAAAAAAACAGTGAGATTGTAATTACCATGACAGCCCCAAAAGACTGGGTCCATCTGGTGATCCAAGATACCGGAATCGGTGTAAAAGAGGAACATCTAACATACATCACTCATTCCTTTTTTAAGGCAGATAAACGTTCCCCAGGGGAAGGGCTTGGGTTAGCCATCTCTCAGAGAATTATGGCCCTTCATGGGGGCAGCCTTTCCATTGAAAGTGAGTATGGAAAGGGCACCTCCGTTACCATGAAGCTTCCTTTGATAAAGGATTAATATACTTCTGTATGAACTTTGAAAGGATCTGCATCTTTGTCTTCATATGGTTGCCGTTCCTCTGCCTTATGACCAAGAGCCAGAAGGCATAAAACGCCAAATTTTTCAGGAATGCCAAGGACCTGCCTTACGGCTGCTTCTGAATCCCCATTCGCACACTCCCGCTTACGGATCTGAATCCATACAGAACCAAGGGAAAGGCTTTCTGCTTCAAGCTGCATCATAATGGCAGCGATGGAGGCGTCCTCTACCCATACGTCACTTTTTTCACTGTCTGCAATGATTACAATGACCAAAGGAGCGGTATCAAGGCCTGAAGTCCCAAAGCTTTTACATTCCTTTAAATTCTTTATGGTTTCCTTCTCTTCTACGACGATAAATTCCACAGGCTTTTTGCTCTTGGAAGAAGGGGCAAAAAGTCCTGCTTTTAAAATTGCTCCCAGACTTTCTTTTGAGACTCCCTCTTCCTTAAATTTTCTGATAGATCTTCTCTTTTTTATTACTTCCATCATCTCATTGGACATCTACGTTCTCCTTTTCTTGTTATCTCATTTATTTAAATACTTCATGACACCTTCCCATTGATCTCCTGATTTTGATGTATATGCTTCTTGTTTGGGCTCCTTTGCTGCAAGGCGGCTCATCTTTTTGATATCGTACCCGTCCTTTAGTACAATGGACTTCATAATTCCCGGTAAAATAGCTCTTCGGTTACAGGCATAGACGCATTTTAAGCACCACATGCAACGCCAGCCAAATTGTGGTCTTCCGTTTACCATTTTAATGTTCTTTTTGGGACAATTCTTTACACAAAGACCGCACTGGTTGCAATCACTGGTTGCATATAGGTTTTTACCAAAGATGCTGCCTCCTAAATGCTCTGCCACTCCAAAGGTAGTGATGAGTCGATCTTTTGTCTTTGGCGCGGTAAGTCGTTTTTCCCCTTCCAAAAGCTCATTGATTATGGTTTCCACCTTCTCTGGAAGTACCGTTAATAGAGCCAGATTTAGATGAGGTTCTGCCTGAGTCGCAAAGTTTGATGGCATCACCAGCATGTTTTCATAGACTACATCGTATCCCCTTCGTGTTAAATACCGTTTGGCCGGAACACGACAGGCTGTATTAGGAGATACCTCTCCTCCTCCGGAGACGGAAAGAACTGCCACAGGCCTTTGTTTTCCATCTGGAAGTTTTTTAAGAAAGCTTTCTGTCAGCTCTGCCAATCGGTAGGCATAGATTGGGGATAAAATAATAAGTAGATCTGACACTTCCACATTGGATGGAGATATCTTTGCCATATTCTGTTTATGTATCTTGATTCCCCGCTCTGTAAACTGTCGTTCCAGACAACTCGCTGCGTGTTCCGTACTGCCTGTTCCCGAGAAATAGAGAAGCGTTACCGTGTTATATTCCATTTTTACCCTCCATGAAATCTTTTTAATTCCTATGACGTTTCGAATATGTTGTAGTTTCTAAAATATTTTTCTTTATTTCCGCATACATTAATAACAAATTTCTTAGTTTCAGGAGCCTAATATGAGCGATCAAAACGGTGTCACCGGTGGAACCATAGTCCAAAACGGGGATGTTATGCAGGTCCAGAACGCTTTGGTAGAAGAAGTCTATACTCCGAACAGCAGAACCGGGTATATAAAAATCTCTTATTCCATACCAGGGGAACGAGAAATGGTATTCACCGATCTTCTTCAGTTAAATGTAGGTTGGAACACCATTCTTATCAATCAATTCAATGAATCCATCAGCTTATGCCGGATCCTGAAAGGAATGACAATCAATGCTTGGTTTTCCACGGATATCACTGACGGTACCCCTCCCCAGTCAAATGCCTACCGAATCGTAGCATTTCTTCCAGCTCCTAACATCCGGGTTATCATTGATAGAATTACTTCCATCGATACCCAAAATGGGTTTCTCTACGTGGGTAACCCCAAGAATGAGGTGGAACAAATTCGTTTTATTATTTCCAACATGACTCAGATTCTGGATCAGGAAAATAGAGTGATTCCTCTTAATTCCCTTCAAACTGGTCAAATGGTTCGAGTGGAATACGGAGATATCGTAACTGCCAGTATCCCGCCTCAAACACCGGCCTATTTAGTTCAGTTGCTTACTTACTGACACCATATGAAAGGTGGGCTCTTGCCCTATTTCTTCTCATTATAAGAGACTCTCGCCTTTTATTCAATATAAAAAGGACCTGCCAGAAAAATTATACTTTTCCGGCAGGTCTTTTCATATCCCAATTATTTATTCCTTATTCCACATCAAAACCTCTTCCAATGATGCTGTTGCTCCTGCTTGCGCAGATAAAGCTGTCATCTTGTAAGGATTTCACATAATCTCTGATAGCAATCAGCTCCTGTTGGTTTAACACAGACTGAATCAGCATCTTCTTTTTCACGTTGGAGGTATCCATACCTTGAATAAATGTGGCTCCACGATTAAGCTCATCCCGGATAAACTGGGTGATCTCTAAATACTGGTCTGACATAATGCTGACATTATAATATTTCTCAAAGCCAATGATTAATTTATCCGTTACCGCACTCATGATGAAGGTACAAATTAAGGAATAAATAATCATAGTTATATTTCCAAATATAATAGAAGAACAGATAACTACCGTATTAATGATCAGATAATAAGTTCCTACAGAAATTCCCTTTTTCTCTTTTAAATATAAGGCTACAATGGATTCCGGTCCATTGGCAACTCCCTGCTTCATAATAATTCCGCCTGCAATTCCACCTACCAGACCACCACTGACGGCTGCTGCAATAGAATCGGTGTGAAGTGCCGGCAAATAGCGGTTTACGATGCCCACATAGAAGGTGAACATCAAATAACTGAAACCAGCATAAAAAATCTGCTTTTTGTTATAACTAAAAAATGCCCAGATAAAAATCGGCAAAGCCATTAAAATAAGAAGCATCTGTACATCCATTCCTGTCAGACGGTTGACTACCGCTGCCAGCCCCCCAATTCCTGTTGCAACCAAATCATTGGCATTGAGTATCTGACAATACGCACATGCCGAAATAAACTGCCCCACCGCTATCCAAAATAGCTTTTTCTTCATTGCTGTTCTCCTCACAAAGTACCTGAACTCTTTTTCTTGTTCTGTATTTTCTAGCATTACATCGAACATTATTATATATAGTTCATAGCCGTTGCGCAACTACATTTATTTGACATGATTTAATCCATTGTCTATTTATAGATTAAGTCAAGTTTTATTGTCTAAATATTGCAGGGAACGGTGTCTCAATGTTTACAAAGTAGGAGAACACTATCGTTATAAAATCCAAAAATGGTGGAAAGAACCTAAAAAAGTTTGTGAGTATTGTTAAATAATTAACTTGTCTTATCTTCTACAAAATCCCCTCGTTTTTCCACTATTTTATAGCCAATAGAAGAAACCCGGTTTCTCAGGCATACGTTGCATTCTGCGGCCTCTTCCCCGGTACAGATCTTGTTATCATAGAGGTCATATTTCTTGCGGACACCAATAGGGGATAAGTTTGGCATCAACACATTGGAACCGGATAAAATACCTTTTTCTCTTCCTTTGGGATCAAGGGTTCCAAGGGCTGTGGTGGAAGGGAGAAGGGCGTTTGGTAGCATTAATCTTAATATTCCAATGAGAAATAAGGTTAAGTCAACACTTCCAGCCGAAAAATCCCCAAAGGGAGTATCTTTATGGGGGATAAATGGCCCGATTCCCACCATCTGTGGGGATAACTCTTTAATAAATGCAAGATCCTGTGCAAGGCATTCCGGAGTTTGATAAGGAGATCCTACCATAAAACCGGTTCCTACCTGATACCCGATCTTTTTTATGTTCCGAAGACATTCTTTTCTGTTTGACAGGGATAACGACCCGGGGTGAAGCTTCGCGTAATGTTCTTCATTCGCCGTCTCATGGCGAAGGAGATAACGGTCTGCCCCTGCCTCATAATACTTTAAGTACTGGTCGTATGTCTTTTCTCCGATAGAAAGAGTAATGGCGCAGTCCGGGTAACCTTCCCGAATGGATTTGATGATATCAACCATAATCTCATCGGTATAAAAAGGATCTTCTCCTCCCTGAAGTACAAAGGTACGAAAGCCTAACTCATGGCCTGTCTTACAACAGGACAAAATTTCTTCTTTGCTCAGGCGGTAACGGTCCGCATTCCCGTTACCTCTTCGGATCCCACAATAATAGCAGTCATTTTTACAATAATTGGTAAATTCAATCAGACCACGAATGTAAACTTCTTTATCAAAATACTTTTCGCTATAGGTTCTTGCAAGAGAAAACAGGTAATCACTTGTCTCTTGATCATAATTCTGAAGCAAATAAACAAACTCTTCCTTTGAAAGGTCATGTGTCTCATACAGTTTATCGATTAAGTGTTTCATATTATAAGCTCCTTTTCATAGAAGTTCGGTATGTTTATACTACCATTTTAATGAATCAAGGGAAAGTCCTTTTTCATAAATTTTATCAATTACCTTATACTTCTATATTTGAATCTTCATGCCATCATAGGCAAACTCGATTCCTTCGTATTTTCTTTGCAGAGCGTTATAGTCGTCGTAGCTTTTGCCCCATTCTTCTATCTATATAATATGGTACCTCTCCATGAGCTTTACGGCAGACGTAGCCATCTGAGCCGTCATTCCCCAGATCGTGGTGTCTTCATACTGGTAAAAGGAAATTTCATGAGTGCCTTTGACCCATGGATACTCCATCCCTCCTGGTATCCATTCGTACGGAAAGTCCTCTGGTGGCTCCTGAATCAGACGACTGGTAAATGTCTTGGCTGGATGGGTTCTAAAAAACTCCAGTGGAATCTTAACGATAGCCTCTACCTCATCCGTACCGAAGGTGTCCTGATAATCCTTTATGGTTCCAATAAAGGGTTGAACCATTAAATTAAAGGGAGATAGGTACATATCACCAGGTCCTAATACCTGAATCTGTTTTCGCCGTACATATAGTTCTTCCATGGTTTCCCGAATCGCACATGCTCTTAAGGACTCTCCTAGTTCCAGTTTACCGCCTGGAAAACAGATTTCTCCGGGCTGGCGCCTTAATTTTCCTGATCTTTTTTCAAACAATAGATGAGGAACTCCAGAAACTTCAATCACAGGTACTAAAACTGCATACTTACGGAAGGCTTCCTCTCCAATGATTCCTGGTTTCCTGCCAGAAAAATCTTTTTTATTCAAAGTAAATCCCTCCTATTCTTCTATATTTTCTGTCTCAATTTTACCCACAATGAAACCTTATAAAATAACCTCACATGGGAGCTACCGGAATTTGAATCTTCACCACGTACTCATTAGACTCCACACCAGCCAGATGACTCAGCATATCATCCTCATACGCATCCCCATGAATGACCATATGGTTTTTCTCTATAAATAATTTTAGTTGGTTGTAGGTTTCAAATGTCTGCTCATAAGAGCCTTTATGAATTGCTACAGCATAGATTCCCGCCTTCTTTGTATGAACTCGTTCGCTGTTAATGTATGCCCGTATCTTGCTGCTGTAGTATGAAACTCTCATATATTCCCCGGAAAGTATATCTTCTTTTTTTAATATGGCGCCAAGCAACAGCTCTGTTTCCCCACTTAATTCATCACAATACTCAAAATGATCTCTTAGCTTTTCAAGCTCCTGCTTTGCAGAAGCCTCTTCCATCATCTTAACCACAATATAATATTCTTCTCTGCAATCTTCCAAATAAGGAACCCCATATACACAACGTAAGGCCTCTTCCGTGGTCTCAATCGTGGCTAATATTTTATTTCTCATAAGATTCGTCTTTTTTATCTCTGCCTCAAGCTGCATTTCCTTTTGTCTTAGTATAGAAAGAAATAGATCCGGGTTATAATCATTCATATAAGCCTTGATTTCGCTAAGAGAAGAACCTGCCTGCTTTAAGATATGGATGATATCATACGTAAAAAACTGCTTGATGGAATAATAACGATAGCCATTTTGTTTTACCAATTCCGGCTTTAAAATCCCCACCTCATCATAATGGAATAATGTGTGCTTACTCACTCCGCAAAGGTGGGCAAATTCTTTGGTGGTCAAATATTGCTTGTTATTTCCAGACATATGCTTCCCTTTCTATTATTAAAATCAAATTATTAGTATTTTATATACTTTTGTAAATATTCTTGACTTTAGGGTTACCCTATACTTTATAATGACATAGCTGCAAACATCCGTCAAGACATTATTTATCAACGAAAACGATATACAGGAGGACCAATATGAGACAATTACTGCCTTACATAAGGCCACATAAAAGGCTTTTGGCAGGTGCCATAATATTATTAATTTTCAATAACTTTACTGCCATGTTTATTCCTACACTCACAGCCCGCTTGATCAATGTGGGGGTAGCCAATCAGGACTTGCCCTACATCTATCGTATTTGCGGGCTTATGCTTACGGTTGCTGTACTTGGAGGAGTCAGTTCCATTGTCTCTGCCATTTTGTCATCAAAGGCTGCGGCTGGAGTCGCCAGAGATTTAAGAGAAGCTGTGTTTATGAAAGCACAGACATACTCTCTCACTGATTTTAAAACGGTTGGAACTGCTTCTATGATCACCCGCAGTACCAGTGATATTAATATCATTCAAAGATCAACTATGATGTTATTAAGAGTTCTTCTGCCTGCGCCTATTATGACCATAGTAGGTCTTACGCTCGCCTTTCGCACCAACGTGCAAATGGCCTTGTTTTTTATTGTGGTTATCTTGTTTTTCGGTGTTATGGCATTTTTGATTGGCAAAAGAGCCATTCCTTTGTTTCAGATGATCCAAAAGAAGATGGACCGGGTAACCTATGTGCTACGGGAAGTCATTACTGGAGTAAGAGTAATCCGGGCATTTAACCGGGAAGAATATGAGAAGGACCGTTTTGTGGAAGCTTGTTACGATTACAGGGATACCACAATAAAGACTGGAAGAGTCTTCGCTATATTATTACCATTCCTTTTTTTAATATTAGATTTAAGCGTTGCTTCTGTCATCTGGTTTGGTGGCATTCAGGTATCAAACGGCTCCATGGAGATCGGAAGTATCTTTGCTCTCATTGAATACCTGACTATTATTCTTTTTTGCAGCGTTATGGCTGTTATGGGATTTATGGAGATTCCCCGTGCGCTCATTAGTGTGGAGCGTATCAATGAGATTTTAGACCTGACTCCTGAAATCGTTGATGATGCCAATGCTACTCCAAAAAGTGATTTAAAAGGAACCCTGGAGTTTAGAAATGTTTCTTTTATGTATGCAAATGCAGAGGAACCGGTTTTAAGTCATATCTCCTTTACTTCAAAACCGGGGCAGACAACCGCCATTATTGGTGGAACAGGTTCCGGAAAATCAACCATTGCAAACTTAATTCCTCATTTTTATCAGATTCAGGAAGGGGAAATCCTTTTAAATGGAACCAATATTATAGAGTATCCTCAGAAGACATTAAGAGATAAAATCGGCTTTATACCCCAAAAAGCATTCTTGTTTCGGGGAACCATCGAGAGCAATATACGGTTTGGCAAGGAAGATGCAACGATGGAGGAAATCATTGCTGCTTCCAAGGTGGCGCAAGCTCATGAATTCATAGAAAATCTAGACGACGGCTATCAATCTTATGTGGCTCAGGCAGGCACCAATCTATCCGGCGGACAAAAGCAGCGAGTCGCCATTGCAAGAGCCCTTATTAAAAAACCGGAAGTCTATGTGTTTGACGACAGCTTCTCTGCCCTGGATTATAAGACAGATTCTCTCTTAAGGAAGGCATTAAAATCACAGATTAAGGATTCCGCCCTTATTATTGTGGCTCAGAGAATCAGCACCATCATGGATGCCGATCAGATTCTTGTTCTGGATGATGGAAAGGTGGTCAGCATTGGACGGCATGAGGAGCTTATGAAGACTTGTTCCGTCTATCAGCAGATTGCCGCCACACAGTTAAGTGAAGAAGAATTAAATAGAAAGGAGGAGAGGAATCATGGATAAGAAGAAAAAAGGAACTATATTAAGATTGTTCACTTATTTTAAGGGATCTAGGCTTAAGTTAGCTTTAATCATTGTAACTACTATATTAAGTGCAGCCCTTTTCATCGTATCTCCTATATTTTTAGGAAAAGCACTGGATCAACTTGCAAATGGGATTAAGACATCCGTATTAAATGGCACCCGTTTTCAGGTGAATTGGGATACCATGGGCAATATTTTTGGGATTCTCCTCACTCTTTATGTATTAAGTTTTATTACAAACTATCTGGCAAATTATCTGATGGCTACTGTTACCGAAACAGTGACTTTAAATATGAGAAGTTCCTTAATGGATAAGCTAAACCGTCTGCCTCTCCGCTTTTTTGATGCGACGGAACGAGGGGATATCCTAAGCCGTGCTACCAATGATGTGGAAAAGATAGCAGATGCCTTAAGAGAAGGCTTTAACCGACTTATTGCCTCCGTCATATCCATCATTGGTGCCATTGCTATGATGCTTTATATCAGTCCAACTTTATCTATAGTGGCCTTCCTTACCATTGGAATTGCAACCGTTTTGACTGTGATCCTTTCTGGAAAGTCCAGAAAATATTTTTTCAATTACCAGACCTCTATGGGCGAGTTAAATGCAGCGGTGGAAGAGACCTTTACCGGGCAGCTCGTAATCAAAGCCTTTAACCAGGAAGATGCCACTTTAGAGGAGTTTCGAAAAATCAATGGAGAGCTGTATCAGCACAGCACTTCTTCCCAGATTGCTCAATATATCGTCTCCCCATGTATCCGTCTCATTAATAACTTCGGATACACCATCATTGCTGCTTTAAGCGTAATTAACATCATACAGGGCAGAATGACCATTGGTACTGTCCAGGCCTTTATTCAGTATGCGGATAAATCCTCTGAACCGGTTATCGAATGTTCCCAGATCATCAGCTCCATGCAGTCCGCATTTGCGGCTTCCATCCGATACTTTCAGATCATGGATGAACTTGATGAAGTTCCAGATCACGTCTCTTTGGAGGTTCTTCCAGAAACAAAGGGAGATGTTCGTTTTGAACACGTCCGTTTTGGATATTCCGATGATCATATTCTTATGAAGGACATCAATATTGAGATAAACGCTGGTGACCGGATTGCCATCGTAGGCCCTACTGGTGCCGGCAAAACAACCCTGGTAAATCTTCTTATGCGTTTTTATGAGATTCAGGGTGGTTCCATTAAAATCGACGGCGTAGATATTAAGTCTATGTCAAGAGCTGAACTTAGGAGTAAGTTCGGTATGGTTTTACAAGATACCTGGCTCTTTGGCGGTTCCATTAAAGATAACATTGCCTACAGTAACTTTGATGCACCGGAAGAAGCTGTGATTGCAGCAACGAAATCTGCCAGAGCGGATCATTTTATCCGTACCCTGCCAGAAGGTTATCAAACTACTCTTACGGAAGACGGCTCCAACGTATCCCAGGGTCAGAAGCAGCTTTTAACCATTGCCAGAGCCATCTTAGCGGATCCTGCTATCTTAATTCTTGATGAGGCTACTTCAAGTGTAGATACCAGAACAGAGGCAGAGATTCAAAAGGCCATGAACAACTTAATGAAGGGGCGAACCAGCTTTATCATCGCTCATAAGCTGTCTACCATTCGGGATGCAGATCTTATCATTGTTATGGATCACGGCACCATCATTGAGCAGGGATCTCATGAAGAGCTTCTTACGAAACAGGGATTCTATGAAAAGCTTTATAACAGCCAGTTTGCACACTCAGGTTCTGAAGAAGAACAAACGGCTTAAATCTAGATTAAAACGGAAGGGGTGTTGCAAAATAGCCCCTTGATAAAATAATCCACAAAAAATGCACCTTAAGCAGGCTTCAAAAACCTGTATTAAGGTGCGTTTTCTAATTATTAAGGTGATTGCTTTATGCAATTTGCTACCACAAATTCATTTTGTAACAGTCCCTTCTTATGTCTATTCGAAGCTATTTTGTGGCTGACTTTTGGTAGCGGTCACCGGCTTTTTTATCTTTCTCTTGCTTTGTGATACAAAGACGCTGGAAATGATGATGATAACTCCAAGGATTTGAAGGAAGTTAATGGTCTGTCCCAGCATGAAGTAACCAAGGAAAAAAGCGGTTAATGGGTTAATGGGATTTAAGAAAGAAGCTTTCGCAGGCCCGATCTTTTCAATTCCTCGAAACCAGAGATAATACGCTAACCCTGTGTTGAAAATACCGATAAAGGCAATTCCCAAAATATTTTGTGTGGACAGTGGTGGAACCGGACCTTCCAGAAACAAAAAGGCTGGAATTAAGATCAGGCTTCCAAAAAACAACTGCCATGAGGTAAAGACCATCTGACTTACTCCCTCTGGCTTTCCCCAGTACTTGGTTAGCACCACTCCAAGGGACATCAGTGCGGAACCTATCAATGCGGCAATGACACCAATAGGATCAATGGCGGCTTGCTGCTTAAAGAACAAAAAGAACACTCCCACAAAAATCATTCCGATAGCAAGAAAGGAATTGGCTGTTGGCTTTTCCTTTAAGATAATCCAGCTTAAGAAAATAATAAAAACAGGTTGGACACTTCCTACAATAGAGGCGATTCCACCAGGGAGACGATAAGCCGCTATAAATAAAAGCAGGAAAAAGATTCCTATATTTAAGCTCCCCAATAAGATGGATCGAAACAGCCAGATTCCTTTTGGAAACTTGCGATAAAATAACAAAAGCAAAAGTCCGATGGGAAGACCCCTCATTAGAGCTACAAAGATGGGTCTGTCAATTGGTATGAATACAGCAGTAATCATATAGGTGGAACCCCACAGCATGGGAGTAATCATGGTCAAAAGAGTATCTTTAAAATCTTTCATATGGTTGTCCTTTCTTTTCATTTTCTAACGTAACATTCGTCTTAATCAAAAGTATTTTAATGTTAAGATAAATGAATTATATGTTAATCTAATCACCTTGTCAAGTATCTCAACATTAAGATAGTTAACCTTAAAATTGTTCTTGTTTTTTCATTTTTCTGATGTTACACTGTTACTATGAAAAAAGACAAAGTTGACACCTTTATGGAACAATGGAAAGAGGAATTGCCGGAGCTTGGTACAGAATCCATGGCTGTTATAGGACGGCTGAACAGAGTCGCAAAACATATAGAAAAGAGGTTAGGGAAGAATTTTGCACAATACAACCTTAACAGCGGGGAGTTTGATGTACTTGCTTCCCTTCGGCGTTCCGGCAAGGATTACCGACTGAAACCTACGGATCTTTATCAGTCCCTTATGATCACCTCAGGTGCTATGACAAACCGGATTGATACTCTGGAAAAAAAGGAATTGGTCAGCCGTACCCATGATGATTCTGATCGAAGAACCATCTATGTACAATTAACAAAGAAAGGCTTCGACCTGATCACAGAGGCAGTGATCACTCACACGGAAACAGAAAATTCTATATTCAAAGATCTATCAAAGAAAGAAACGGTTCTTTTTAACGATCTGTTAAAAAAGCTGCTCTTTTCCTTGGGAGAAGAACCCCAAGAGTATGATACCCCAATGCCTAAGCAGTAATCAAGAACCATACAAAGAAAGTGGAGTTCCAATGTACGGAACCCCACTTTTTTTATATGATTGATGTTTTTTGCTATATTTATCTACAAGCTTCAATGGCTGATTTTAAGATTTGAAGGCCACATGTAAGCTGTTCGTCTGTGACGACTAGAGGACATAAAAAGCGGATGACATTAGACCCGGAACCTGCGCTTTCCACAATAAGGCCATGTTGTACACAGTAATCTACGATGGCGGATACCAGCTTCCCATTGGGAACTTTACTTTCTTTATCCGTTACAAATTCAATTCCCATCATACAGCCAATGCCTCTTACATCTCCCACTTCCTCAAATTCCTCCACCCAGTGGTCAAATTCGTTTCGGCAAATGGTCGCAATGGCAAGAGCCCTAGAGCATAAATCTTCTTTTTCTATGATCTCAATGGTCTTAAGGGCTGACGCACACGCAAGGGCATTGCCTCCAAAGGTTCCACCGATGATTCCATTTCTTACTCCATCAAATATCTCCTTGGAAGCGGTTACAGCACTTAGGGGAAGCCCACCTGCAATGGATTTTGCGGATACTAAGATATCTGGAGGGCAACCTGCCCCTTTCCAATAATCAGATACAAATAACTTTCCAGATCTTGCAAAACCAGTTTGAACTTCATCGGCAATGAGTAAAATTCCTTGCTCGTCACAGATGTTTCTCAGTGCCTTCACCCATTCTAAGGGAGCTGGAATGAATCCGCCCTCTCCTTGCACCGGCTCAACCACAATAGCAGCTACGTATTCTGCTGGAGATGCCTCCTCAAAGACCTTGTTAAGGCGTTCGAGATAATAGTCAATGGCACTAACTTCGTCATACCCCTTTGGGCCTCTGTAAAGGTAAGGGAACTCCGCCCGGTAGATGCCGTCTGGGAAGGGGCCGACTCCTGCGGCATAAGACTTCTTTGCTGTCATGGAGGCCGCTAAAAGGGTTCTTCCATGAAAGGCTCCGGAGAACACGATAATATTAGGTCTTCCGGAATAGGATTTTGCAATCTTTACCGCATTTTCAATGGCCTCTGCTCCGGAGTTTGAAAACATGGTCTTTTTCTCCTCGGCTTTTAAAGGAACGATTTCATTCATTTTCTCTGCAAGGCTTATGTACCCTTCATGGGTCACAATATTCATCATTGCGTGAAAATACTTCTCCGATTGATCTTTTACTGCTTCTATTAATTCAGGACGGCTGTATCCGATGTTTAATACGCCCACTCCCCCGACCCAGTCAAGGAAACGGTTTCCGTCCACATCTTCAAACATTGCCCCCTCTCCTTTTTCAATCACACAAGGATAGGCCGATTTGATGGCATTTGGAATGGCATTCATCCTTCTTTTTAAAATAGCATCCGCCTTTGGCCCAGGCAGTGGGGTTTTTATTTCTGGCAGCGAATCCTTTAACATAGTTTTCTCCATTCTGCGCTGCTTTTGCACAACGTCTTACAGTGATTTTTGATAGATTTCCTTGATTTCCTCCGGAGTGAATACCACCGGGTGATTTGCCATACTGGCGGCTGATACCTTTAAGCAGTTCTTAGTCAGCCAGGAGAGATCACTCTCCTCAATTCCCATATCCTTAAGGCTTTCCGTAAGATCAAGCCTGGAGATGAGCTTATGAATTTGCTCTACAAAATCTGTTTCATCTCTTCCACCTAGAAGCTTTGAAAGGGTAGCAAATTTATAAGGCGCTCCCTTTATGGAAGATTCAAATACATGGGGAGCCAAAGCTGCAAGGCCTCTTCCATGAACTGCATCCTTTAGTCCACTGACCGGATGCTCCATTCCATGAAGGGCGGTAACTCCTGCAGTATTAATGACCATTCCCCCAAGAGTACTGGAAAGGCAAAGCTGATCCCAATTGTTAAGATCTCCAGTATCCTCATAAAGCGCTACAAGGCTTTCTGCCGCAAGTCTTACCCCCTCTAAAGCCATAAGGTCTGTAAGAGGCTGGGATATGGTGGATAAATAAGCATCTATGTTGTGGCAAAGTGCATCAAAGCCTACGGAAGCTAAAATTCCTTTTGGCATTGTCATCATTAACTGAGGATCAACAATGGAGCAGGTGGGAACAATTGCACTGCACCGAAGTGATTTCTTATCTAGAGTTTGTGGATTGGTCATGACTGCAAAGCCATTTCCTTCACTTCCTGTTCCGCAGGTGGTTGGAACCGCCAGTAGGGGAAGGGCCTTATCACTCACCTTTTTTCCATAGATATAATCGTTTATATCTCCCCCATTTAATGCCATAAAAGCAATGCCCTTGCCAGTATCTAGACTGCTTCCGCCACCCAGGGCAATGATAAAATCACAGCCTTCCTGGTTTGCTAATTCCCCTCCTTCATAAACCGTAGTAGTCAGGGGATTTGGTTCTGCCTTATCAAACAATACGAAGGAAACTCCGTTTTCTTCCAACTGCTTTTTCGTTCTGTCAAGAAGGCCTGATTTCTTGGTGCTATTACCACCGGTTACAATCAGTGCCCGTTTTCCAATGGCTGCTGCCTTCTCTCCAATGAAATCTGCCTTTCCCCGGCCAAACACCAGATTGACTGGCAAATAATATTGAAATTCCATGTCAGATCCTCTTTCCTGTCTTTTTTTAGCTGTCCGGCTCCCTAGGGAAGCCGGCTCAGATGGTGTTATTTCACATTTTTTGTCTTTCCTTCAGCCACACCTACGAAGTAATCCTCTGTAAGACCGAAATCCTTTAATATTTTCAAAAGAGTTCCATCTGCTTTCATCTCATTTAAAGCACCGTTTACTTCCTCTAAGAATGCTTTGTCTTCAAAACGTACTGCTGCACCGATCTGCCCGCTTGCCTCAGCCTCGTATGGGGAAAGAAGCTTAAGCTTTAAGGAACTGTCAGAAGAAAGGGTATATCCGGCAACGATACCATCGGTTACTACAGCTTCCACCTTTCCGGTATTAACAGCTGTCATTAGGGTAGCCTGATTATCGTAAGCTTCCAGTCCTCCGATTTTGCCTTCATCAAGCCATTTCTGTGCTGTCTCATAGAAGGTGGTACCTGGCTGTGCTCCTATCTTTTTCCCTTTTAAATCTTCCTTGCTTTTGATGGTGGAACTTTCAGGAATTACCACAGCTTCGCCTTCCTGATACCATTTGTCAGTAAAGGCTGCGATCTGAAGTCTTTCATCTTTTACATACATGGCATCGGCTACCATATCTACGTTTTTGTTATTAAGCTCTACCAAAAGGTTGGAAAAATCGGTGACCTTCATCTGAAGATCAGGGATTCCAAGCCTCTTACAGATCTCTTTCAGTATTTCAATATCAACCCCTTTTAACTTTTTGGATTCTACATCAGTATAAGAAAAAGGTGCATCGTTTGAGGAGCCAATTAAGAGATAACCTTTTTCTTTTGCCTTTGTTAACATGGCAGATTCTCCAGAGACTGACTTCGTCTCAGCTTTCTTTACCTGACACCCCATAAGGGAAGTGACTGCAATTAGTATTACGAATAGCCATAAGATTCCTTTACTACTTTTTCTGTTATTCATAGGTTAATTTCCTTTCTTATTTATGTTAGTTATTGGGTTCTTTTTAATTTTCGTTCTATAATTCCTCCAAGCTGGGAAAGGGGCAAGCTCAGCATTAGATAGACGAGTGCCAGTATGGTATAGGCCTCAACGGTAAGAAATGTCTGGGAGGCATATGTTTTCGTTCGAAGGAGTAATTCTTGAACGGATATCATGGCAAGAAGGGATGTGTCTTTAATTAACATAACCAGATAATTACCAAATACTGGAATAGAATTTCTCATGGCTGGAGGTAATATAAAGTGAAAGAGCACCTTTTGCTCACTAAATCCAAGAGCCAGACCAGCTTCTCTTTGACCGGAGTCTACTGCCAAGATAGCGGAGCGTATGACCTCTGACATATAGCAGCCGTAATTGACTGCAAATCCGATAATTCCGCAGGTAGAGGCATTTAACTGTACGTTGGCTTCGTATCCAAGGGCGGCTAATACTCCGTTTATTAAGGTAGGAACCACGTAATAGATATAAAATAATTGCACCAGGAGAGGCGTTCCCCGAATCAGTTCAATGATGATTCCAAGAAAACGACTAAGTAGCTTATGCTTTGAAAGTCTTCCTATGGCAATGAGTAAAGCAGCTACTAAAGCAAAGGCAAAGCCAACTAATGTGATATAAATAACAATTCCCACGCCCCCTAATAGACTGGGTAGCAAAGTACCAAACGCTTTTGTGAAATTAAGTTCCATGGTGTCACCTCCCTAAAGGACTCTGGATAAGAATGCCTTTGTTCTCTCATTTTTAGGCTGTGTAAATATTTCATCTGGAGGCCCTTCCTCCACGATATAGCCACCGTCCATAAAGATGACCCGGTCCGCCACGTCTTTGGCAAATCCCATTTCATGGGTTACTACAATCATGGTCATACCTTCTCCGGCAAGCTGTTTCATAACCTCTAGCACATCTCCTACTAATTCCGGGTCAAGAGCGGAAGTTGGCTCATCAAACAACAGGATCTCCGGCTTCATGGCAAGTGCTCTTGCAATGGCAACTCTTTGCTGCTGCCCTCCCGACAAAGAAGAGGGATAGGAATCGGCTTTATGAGACAACCCCACCTTTTCAAGAAGCTTTAAAGCCTGCTCCTTTGCTTCTTTTGCGGGTACCTTATTCAGCTTCATAGGCGCATACATAACATTTTCAATGGTTGTCATAAGGGGAAATAGATGAAACTTCTGAAATACCATTCCCACCTGCTTGCGATAATCCGTTACCTTTTTTCCAAGCTGAAGGATGTTATCTCCCAGATACAAGATTTCACCACCCGTGGGAGTTTCTAATAAGTTAATGCAACGCAAGAAGGTACTTTTACCGGAACCAGAAGGTCCGATGATTACAACTACCTCTCCCTGACTGACGGTCACATTCACATCCCGCAAAACCTCCAGATCTTCAAAGCACTTTGATAAATTTTTTATTTGCAGCATGATCCGAATCCTCCTCTCTTTCCATCTCTTTTCATACAACAAAAAAGGCAATGTCTTTTTTTCAAAAGCTCCATTGCCCTGGAAGTATCTGATATTTAATTGTTATAGTTATTGGGATAAAAGACCCGGGAATTTCTTTCTTATAAGCTCTGTTAATATATCGCAGGTTCCTTCTACACCAAGTAGGCTGGAATCAATCATAACATCTTTGTATTCCTTATCTGACATGAGATATCCGCAATAATGTCTGTGGTAGGATTCTCTTGCCTTATCCACGGATGCAATCATTTTTTTTGCTTCATCTGGTTTCATATTCAGTCGTTCGATGCAGTTGGTAAGTCTAGCTTCATAAGGAGCATAGATAAAAATATGAATGATATTTTTATGATCCCTTAAGATATGATCTGCACACCTTCCAACGATAATACAGGATTCCCGTTCTGCTAAATCAACGATGATTTTTTTCTGAGCGGAATAGACAGAATCCTGAATGGTTGTGGTGCCCATACCAAGAGGATGGTTCATATTAAAGAATGCCGTTTTTGCACTTTCTTCCACATCACTTATGGCAGAAACAGGAAGATTAAGATCCTTAGAAGTCATTTCAACAATGTCTCTATCATAGTATTCGATTCCAAGCTTCTCACTGATTTGTCTAGCAATGGGTCTTCCCATGCTGCCAAATTGTCTTGTAATGGTAACAACAAACGTTTCCCTCAAATAGAACACCTCTTTCCTTAAATTCTGTTTTATTTTCATTATTATACGCTCTGCCTACCCCTGCCACAATATTTGTTTGCTCTAATTTTTTCGGTTAATATTGTACTCTGAGTACAAAGCATGTTATACTTTACCATCATATAGCCAGGGAGGATCCCCTATGAAGACTCAAGTTTTGGATCTCTATCATACGACAAAGGAAACATACCACTTAAAACTATTAAGTGGAGAAGCCGGACTCACCAACTCTATCTCCTGGGTATATCTAGCGGAGGATTTTCAGAATATGCCCTTTTTAAAGGGTGGGGAGCTTGTGATTACGACGGGACTGTTTATGCAAAGTGGAATCACGTTATTAGAATTTATCTGTGCGCTGGTTACAAGAAGCTGCAGCGGAATCCTCATTAATGTGGGTCAGTATATTCATGAGGAAGATATCACCCATGAGATAAAGGAATTTTGCCAAAATAGTGACTTCCCCCTAATTACCATGCCGTGGAAAGTCCATCTTGTGGATATCATGCAAGATTACTGCCGCACCCTGCTTTTAAGCACCAGAAATACAGACCTTGTCAATGCAGCATTTCTAGGCGCTATCTATCAGTCTACCCTTCATGAAAATACACTCCTTACCCTAAACCAACAGGGGTTTCCTACAAAAGGAGAATACCGGATCTTTGTAATTCAGAACCTTCAAATCACCACTAGAATCACCTTTTCCTTAAATCACAGGAAATTAAAATACCACCTGTTTGAACATGATCATCTCCAGATATTGGTTGTCCTTACTTCTCAACTTCAAATTCCAATGAGCGAGCTCATGGATATCCTGTTATTTTGTGACAGCATTGCCCTTGGAATCAGTAATTCCTTTTCTTCCTTAATGGAATTTGGACTCTGCTACAAGCGTGCCCGTTTTGCCCTTGCGGCGGCCTCCTTTTGGAGCATTCCTGCGGTTTATTTTGAAGAGCTGGGAATCTTTCAGATCCTTTTCTCTTCCTCAGACCCGGAAATGTTAAAAGCAATCAGTAAAAACAGCCTTGGATTGTTGGAAGAATTCGATGCCGCTCATGATTCAGACTATCTAAGTACTTTAAGAGCCTTTCTGCTCTCTGATTGCAACTTATTAGAGACAGCCGGAAGCATGCACACGCACCGAAATACGATTATCTATCGATTAAAAAAGATTAAAGAGATATTGAATACGGAATTAAATGATTCAAAGATTAAGTTTGATTTGCTCATGGCATTTTACATCCGTGAATATTTTCTAATAGAATGATATCTATAAAGATGCAAACAAAAACCTGGGAAAGCATGACCTTCTCCCAGGTTTTTTGATTACTATTTGTTCTACTCGAATAGACTTAGCCAAGAAGTCCAAGTACGTTTGCAGCCTCCTGCCAGTAGCATTCAGGAATTGTGGACCACTCCGTTTTCCCTTCCAGGTCCTGATATAATTTTAAGGCCAGATCCAGGCATTCTTTGGACCGGTCGATTCCGGTAAGAAGGCAGTTTTCCACTAATTTGGCCCAGATATTTGATTTTTCATATAAACCGCTGTCATGGAGATCAAACACTGCTAAAGCCTTATCATAGTCAATCTGAAGAAGCTCTTCTTCCCAGGTTCCCTTTTCCCCATGGAGAATTCCATACTGGGCATTCCCCTCATAAAAGTAGGGTACTCCAGCAGATCCAACATTCATGAGCTTTTTCCCCTGGTACTCCTGAGTTCCCTGAATGTGGCTGTGACCGCATAGGATTACCCCTGCATCCATGGATTTTAATGTGTCCGTTACCTTCTGGCTGCCCAGCCTTAAGACTCCCTTGGTATGTTCCATGGAGCCGTGGCAGTACAACACATCGGGATAACCGCTTATGCTCATGCGCCCGGATATGGGTAAGCTTCTAAAAAAATCAAAATCACGTTCTGTTAGATTCTCAAAGGTATATAATAGGCTTCCGGTTGCGGATGAAGGGATGATCCAGTGATTCAGACCTTGGTCTTTATAATCCAGCATATACTCTTCCCGGTTTCCCTTTATAAAGCTGCACTCATAGCTGTCTTTAAGCTCATAAAGAAGATTCATGGTCTTTTGGGGATACCCACAGTCACTGACGTAATCTCCTAAGAATAAAAACCGGTCCGCCCCTTCTTTGATCCCATGATCCACGCAAGCCTTTAATCCATGGTAATTGCTGTGGGTGTCACTGATCACTCCTATTTTCATATTACATACTCCTTCTATGAATAAGCCTTGTTTCCCAACACGCGATTTAATTCGGAGAATGCGGAAATGGCATTTTTAATGTCTTCTGAGTAATATTCCAATACTTTATTCTTATCCAGATAAACATCTTCTTTTTTGCTGATTCCAACTTTTTTATAATTGCGAGGCAAATGAAACATGGTCATATCGTTTACCTTAAAAGCAATTAAATCAAGCTTAGTCAGTTCATAGGAAAATTGAAGCTTTTGGGTCCATGGCAGAACGTGAAGCTTAGAGCCAAACAGCTTCTTTTCAAACAAACGGATAAAACGGTCTGTTACAAGAAGCCTGGAATGAGCCATAAAGGGGATTTCATCTGAACCATGGCGAAACTTCTTTTTCTTTACCAGTGCTTCCATATCATAAAAGTTGCCAGAACTGGTTTCGGAAACGGGTACCGTATAGGAAAGCTCACACATCTCCTGATCCAGTAGATAACTAACCCCATATTTGACAAGCACAGGAAGTATCTTTGTCTGTGAGAAGGCAAAACGAGGCTCTGACTCCCCGGTATGGGATTCCGATTCCTCAAGTCCAACTCCATATTCTTCGGATATACATCTGCAAAATGAGGTCATATCACTCTCCGGCCAAAGACCGGATAGTTCCAAAAGCTTTCCTTTGTGAGCTGCCAGCTTGTAGCAGCTCTCCACGTAGCTTGTGGAATCCATGATAAAGTTCCCGCTGATTGCAGACATAAGCTGTTTCCCAAATACCGCACTGGATAAAAAGGTCTGCCAGTTATCAAACAGTGCTTCCGTGACTGCGCCGTAATGATTTAGGAGTTCTTCTGCCTCCTTTTCTAGCAGGAAACCGACCATCGTTGCATCGGAGAGTATGGAAATAATTCTTGATAGATTAAATCCAGCCACAGAGCGTCCTTTGGCAAGGGAAAGCCAGCATTTGTTTTTCTTAAACAGTCCAGTAAGGTTTTGACGCTCCCCATCATTATCCAGTTGGAAAAACTCTAGAATTGAGGTCTTAATCTTCTCCTGGCTTACGCTTGGATCTTCTGCTAATTGAAACTGCTCCCACATGGGAGCAAAGGGCTTAATATACCCTTTCAGTTTTTCATCTGTTGAAAAATAGACGGCTGCCTTTTCTCTGGACATGGAGACAAACTGCTCCGGAGCATGAAGGTAGATGTCAATAAGGGCGCTGTAAATAACTCCGTCTGCAAGGGCATAGTGAATCAGCTCATCAAGAACAGGAGCAATCTCCTCTTGTTTTGTAATTCCAAAATTATCCCGCAACGCCTTTTTTACAATGAGTTTGCTGCCTGGAAATGTGGTATGGGGATTGATTGTGGTCAATAAATCTTTTATTTGATCGAAAGAGGGCTTATCCTCCATTGAAAGCATTCCAAAGCGGTACATAGCTGTTAATATCAGGTATTTGTTATTCACTCCATTATCCTCGTCTTTCAAGTAACTAATAATCATAAAACATTTTTCATAATCCTAGTACATTTTATTATATTTTTCCATTCAAGTAAATGCAGTAATAGAAAAACCTTTTATTGTTAAGAAAAAGTCTCAGCCACACAGTGGTAAACCATCTTCACTTGTGATAGGATAGGAAGATAAAAAATACAAAATTGGAGGCGATACGATTGAAGACCATTGGATTAATCGGCGGAATGAGCTGGGAAAGTACTATGACTTATTATCAAATCATCAATACAGCAGTGAAAGAAACGCTTGGAGGTCTGCACTCTGGAAAGATCCTCCTAAACAGCATAGATTTCTATGAAATTGAAAAACACCAGTCCAAAGGGGAATGGGAGGCTTGTGCCAGTATCATGATTAATGCTGCTAAAGCGCTTGAGACTGCCGGTGCCGATTTTATCGTAATCTGCACCAATACCATGCATAAGGTGGTGCCGCAGATTCAAGAAGCCATATCCATTCCCATTCTTCACATAGCAGAAGCCGTTTCCCAGGTATTAAAGCAAAACCATATTACAAAAGCGGCTTTGCTTGGAACAAAGTACACCATGACTCAGACCTTTTACATTGATAAGCTTAAGGAGGCCGGATTGGAAATCCTAGTTCCTGAATCTAATGACATTGAGATTATAAACCGAGTGATTTTTGAAGAGCTATGCCTGGGCATCGTATCAGACCATTCAAAGAAGGAATATCTGCGCATCATCAGTCAGTTGGAGGAGATGGGCGCACAGGGTGTTATCCTTGGCTGTACCGAGATCGGTCTGATGATCGGACAGGCTGATACTTCACTTCCTGTATTTGATACCGCTAAAATCCATGCACAGGAAGCAGCGCGTTTTGCCTGCAATTCATAAAACTAAGACAAAAAAGGAAAGAGAGAACGGCCCTAAGTTTCAGGCTGTTTTCTCTTTCTTTTTGTCTTTCCGATATAAAGTCAACCGTAAATCAAGTCATATCTAGCTGTGGAACCGGACTTCTAAAAAATCTTGTGACCCACACCAGATATAAAAATCCAGATAACAGCCATAAAAATCCAACAATATGCGCATTGAATCCAAGGTTTACAAAGATCCATAAGGTGACAATAAGACCCACCAGAGGACTCATCAAGCTCTCTGTCCTTTGTATTTATAGGCTCAAAAATTTAACAATACTCGACGTAATACTAAAATAGATTCAACACATTTGCCATTGTTTTCTGAATTCATTGGGTGTTAGTCCAGTCATTCGTTTGAACAAAACAGAGAAGCTGGCGTGTCTCTTATACCCCACTGCATTCGCCACTCTGCTAATATCCCAATCAGAGTTTAGTAGTATTTGTTTGGCTTTTTCAATCCGTAGGGCCTGGGTTCGTTCTGTAATCGTTGTTCCGAAAGCGAGTTTGAATGCACCCGTCAATTTATTCTGACTCATACAGGCTATTTTAACAAGAGTATTTAAGGAGATATGGGCTGTGTAATGTTGGTCCAGGTAAGCGTGTACTTTAAGCAAGCTCTCCATCTCCCAGTCTGGAATAGGGGATTTTGAAGTATACATGGATTGATTTTCTTCCCATTGCATGATCAGTGCAATGATCTCCAGAATTTTACCTTCATAAAACATCTTCGCTGTAGCGGCAGATGGCCTAGCAGCACGAATTTGTTTGAGCGCCATTGATACTTCGGGAATTGTATCGCTGCCGTTTAATTTAGGCAATATACGCTCTAATCCTTGAAAGCTTTTGGGATATCGATCTGACAGGAACTTCTCACTAAATTCCGGTAAAAAGGAAAGCCCCATACTGCTGATGGGCGTTTCTTTTTGTATCTTTTGATCATATCGTTCTTCCTGTCCAACATAACCAAGCAGGTTTTCCGTATGCAAATTTATGCCATCATAAATCATTTTTGCCATAGGAGAGCTGTAGCTTCCCAGATTCAAAAAGGATGGGTGCTCATATTGCAGTGCAAAGTTTTCCTTAAAATCAAAATGATAGGTGCTTATGGCACACAGCGCCTCTACCGGGTAAATCCAATAGTAACCTGTCCCAACAGAAGAATCCAGTTCATAATATAATCCGCAACGCTTAAAATTGGAGGGTGCCTTTGTTTCACGAAATCCTAAGGTTGAAAATAACGGCAAATAGAGTTGTTCCAAGATTGTTTCCACTGATAAAGCCCCCTTCTTTTGCAAATTCACAAACCTTTTTAGCGGTCTGTCATATGCAGTGCAAACCAATTGACTGTATCTATAGAATAGAATACAGTGTAGTTAGATTGCACTAACTCATTTATTATATCATGCTTTTCTATGGTTTAAAAGATGTTTACAGCAAATCGAAAATACAATAAAAGGAAGAGGAAAACAATTGAAAAAAACAACATTGCTTCCCCGCTTAATGAGCTATGCGGGAACGTATAAAATATCCATGATTTTGTCGTGGCTTTTTTCTGCACTGGGAGGAATCTTAAGCTTAGGACCGTATATCTGCATCTATTTTGCCGCTCAAACACTGCTGGAAGCCGGGGAAAATCTCACCCTGCTCAATCGTGAGCAAATGGCACACTTTGGCTGGATGGCGGTTACTCTGACTGGATTTTCATTTATGCTCTATGGATTGGGGCTGTTATTTTCTCATTTAGCCGCATTTAATCTTATGGCAAATTTGAGAATTCAATTGATACGTCATCTAGGTGAACTTCCACTTGGGTTCCATATATCAAACCCCAGCGGTAAGCTTCGCAAAATCATTGAAAGAAATACAGAAAGTATGGAAAATTTTGTAGCTCACCAGCTTCCTGATTTAACACAGGCTGTTGTGACGCCACTGGCATTTCTTGTGAGTATGATTCTTTTCGACTGGCGTTTGGCGCTGATTTGTCTGATTCCAATCGCCATAGGATTTGTGATATTAGGCTCTATGCTTCAGGGGGAGAGCAGCGGATTTTTGGAGCAATATCAAAAATCTCAGGCTGATATGAGCAATGCAGCCGTTGAATATGTGCGAGGTATTTCCGTTGTTAAGGTTTTTGGGCAAACGGTACACTCCTTTAAGAACTTTCATGATTCCATTATGAATTACAAAAGTTTTGTAACACAATATTCACTATCTATGGGAAAACCAATGAGCGGCTACATTGCTTGCGTTCATGGAATTTTTTTTGTACTTATACCCGCAGGTATCACTTTTTATCAGATATCCTCTAATCCGAAAGGATTTATCCTGAGTTTTATATTTTTTATTGTATTCACTCCTTTGGTTGCTGTCATGCTGATGAAAGTCATGTACAGTTCCTCCAATAAACTGATTACAACGCAGGCATTGGATACGATTGAAAGTCTTTTAAACGAAAAACAGATGCCACAGGCTATAAACTCTCAAAAGCCATCTTCCTACAATATCGTTTTTGATTCTGTCTCGTTTCAATATGAAAAAAACGGATCCAAAACTATAGATCAGCTCTCCTTTACCGCAAAAGCAGGCACTGTTACAGCTCTGGTGGGTGCATCCGGCGGGGGAAAGAGTACGGTTGCCAATTTAATCGCTCGGTTTTGGGATGTGGATGATGGTAGCATTTGTGTTGGGGGTGTAAACGTAAAAGATATGGATTACGACCAGTGGCTAAGTCAGGTAAGCTTTGTCTTTCAGGATGTGAATCTGTTTAAAATGAGCATTGCAGAAAATGTTGCGTTCAGCAAACCGACTGCCACAGAGGAAGAGATTCTAAAAGCGCTTTCTCTGGCACAATGCGATGACATCCTAGCAAAGCTACCCGATGGCATACACACGGTTATTGGCACCAAAGGCGTATATCTTTCCGGTGGAGAGATGCAGCGCATTGCCCTCGCAAGAGCAATCTTAAAGGATTCGCCTGTTGTACTGCTAGATGAAGCGACAGCCTTTGCCGACCCGGAAAATGAATATAAAATCCAAAAAGCATTGGATGTTTTGATGCAAGGAAAGACAGTGCTTATGATTGCTCATCGTCTCTCCACCATCACCTCAGCCGAGCAGATTTTAGTGCTAAAAAACGGCAGACTTGCCGAGCGGGGCTCACACACAGAACTGTTAGAACTTAGTGGCCTTTATGCAGGTATGTACAAGGAATATCAGTCTGGCACATCATGGAAAATCGGAGGGAAAACCCATGCTTAAAAATACGTTTTCGTTAACAGATAAAGGCTATTCAAATGTGAGAAAGGGAATCTTGCTTACCGCATTGCATAATATTAGTGTTATGCTTCCGGCTGTATTATTGATGCTACTTGCATCGGACATGGTTCAGAAGTATTTTGGAAAGAGTACAAAGAGTATCCCCTTGTTTCCATATTGGAGTATGGCACTGCTTCTGTTGCTGTTTATCTATTGGGTTTACCGCTGGACTTACAAAGAAACCTATGTTGCTGCCTATGAGGAAAGTGCCAATGCTCGCATCTCACTTGCCGAAAAGATAAGGAAACTGCCTCTCTCCTACTTTGGCAACAGAGATTTAAGCGATCTAACCAGCACGTTGATGGACGACACTACCACGGTGGAACATACCTTGGCAACTGGACTTTGTGAGCTTTTCGGTGGTATTATTTCGAGCACTGTCATTTTACTGACTTTATTCTGCTATGACTGGCGAATGAGCTTGAGCCTATTTATTTGCCTGCCCATTTCGCTTTCCGTACTCGCAATTTCCCACAAGGTCAGTTCGTCTTCCAATCGAAAGAACAGAAATGCAAAGCTGGGTGTCAGTGAATGCATTCAGGAGTATCTGGAAAATATAAAACTGGTACAAACATCTCCCCAAAAGGAATCCTACCGTATGCGGGTAGAACAGAAAATCAAGAAGGTAGTTCATACCGCTATGGTTTATGAACTAATTATGGGAATTTTCATCAGCAGCGCCTATAACATCTTACGCGTGGGGTTAGGACTTGTGGTAGTTACAGGCTCTTATTTGGTAACACACGGAGAGCTTGATTTCATTGGATTTTTATTGTTTCTTTTTGTAGCGGCTCGTATTTATGACCCTCTCACTACGGTTTTCTTTAAAATAGGTGAGTTCTTTTATTCGCTTGTCAGTGCCTCAAGAATTCGTGAAATACGAGATTACCCTGCTCAGACAGGAAAACAAGTTATCGTCCTAAATTCTTTTGACATTACATTTGACCATGTTTCCTTTGCCTACAATACCGACACCGTCCTCCATGACGTATCCTTTGTGGCTGAGCAAGGACAAATCACAGCCCTGGTCGGCCCATCCGGCTGTGGCAAAAGTACACTGAGCAAGCTGGCCTCGCGTTTTTGGGATGTAAGCGATGGAAGGATTTTAATTGACGGTAAAAATATCAATGAAATTGATCCGGAAACTCTTCTAAGCTATTTTTCTATTGTATTTCAGGATGTGGTACTGTTTAATGATACGATATACAACAACATTAAAATTGGAAAGCTGGAGGCAACAAAGGAAGAAATTATTGCGGCTGCCCAAATGGCTCGGTGCGAGGATTTTATTCTTAAGCTCCCCCATGGCTATGACACAGTCATCGGAGAAAACGGAAAAACCCTTTCTGGCGGAGAAAGACAGCGCATTTCCATTGCCAGAGCTTTTCTCAAGAATGCGCCCATTGTGCTTTTGGATGAAGCTACAGCTTCTCTCGACCCAGAAAACGAAACACTCATTCAGGAAGCAATTGGTAAACTGACTCGCAACAAGACGGTGCTGATTATCGCCCACAGATTGCGTTCTATAGAGGATTGCGACAAAATTGTTGTCCTTAATGCGGGAAAAATACAAGAAATGGGCCGACACCAAGAACTGATGGAATCAAACGGATTGTACCATCATCTGTTTGAATTGCAAAGGGAAAGCTCCGTATGGGGCGTTGGCGCTATGAAGCAGACCTAGATAACATAACAATATATGGCAAGGGAAAAGATTGGCTCTTTTTCCTTGCTCTTTATTGTTATTATATTTTTGCAAATTCATCTTTTTTTTTTGCAATTTGTCAAATGCCAGAAAAATCTATTGACGAATGAACCGCTCCACGCAATAATAAGCAATGCAGTTAGCTTCGTCTAACCCGCTGAAAATAATGATGTGGCAAGTCTTTTATTTTGCACCTCCCCAGAAAGGAAGATTAAATTGATTCAACGAGTACAAAATATGGCAATTTCCACAGTTTCACTTTATGGTGATTATAGGCGAACCATAGAGCCTAGAACAAAGCTGTTGATACTTTTGATCGTAAACATAACCAGTTTTGTTCAGAACAATATCTTGTGTGAAACGCTTTGCATAGCCCTGATTACCATTGCGATGATATACCACCGAAGTTATGGTCTGGCCATTAAAAATTTGATTTTCTTTGGAGCAATGGCACTTTTCATCCTACTTACACTAAGGGTTGAAAATACAATCGTAGGAATGCTGTCTGTTGTACTAATTATGGCAAGAAAGATATTCCCTACCTTTATGTTTGCAGCCTTACTCATGTCAACCACCCAGGTTGGCGAGATGACATCATCTCTCCAAGCCATGCATACCCCCCGCCAGATTACAATTCCCATCGTGGTAATCATGCGATTTTTCCCTACAATCAAAGAAGAAAGCAAGGGGATTTTGGAGGCCGCAAAAGTGAGGGGCATTTGCTTTACACCTTGGAATATTTTAAAATCTCCGGGGCAAATGATGGAGTATATTATGGTTCCCTTAATCATGCAGCTTTCTGTCGTCGCTGAGGAATTGTCTGCTGCGGCAGTGACCAAAGGAATCGACTCAGACAAGAAGAGGACCTCTTTGTATCAGACTCATTTTAGCGCAATGGATCTTGTTTTTACAGTATTATTTTCTGCAAATTTGGTATTTGCTTTCGTAGGAGGTGGCGTATGGTAGGCAATCAATTCGCTGTAAAAATGGAACATGTAAACTTTACTTATTCAAGCCGTCCGGAGGAGGGGCTACGGGATATTAACCTGTCAGTTCGCCGTGGTGAATGCGTCCTTTTAACCGGAGCAAGTGGTTGTGGCAAAACCTCCCTCACCAGAATTGTGAATGGCTTGATCCCTCATTTCTATGAAGGAGAACTCAGCGGAGAAATCAACATTGACGGACAAAGCGTCACAAGCTGGAAGCTTGATGAGCTTTCCATGAAGGTAGGCTCAGTTTTTCAAAATCCACGCAGCCAATTTTTTAATTTAGACACAACAAACGAAATTGCTTTTGGGTGCGAAAATTTAGGTATAAGCAGAGAGGAAATATTACAGAGAGTTAAAAAAACAGTTGAGGATTTGCAGATTGATCGACTGTTGAATCGAAACATTTTTTCCCTTTCAGGTGGAGAAAAGCAAATGCTTGCAATTGCTTCTGCCTATGCGTTAGGGCCGGATATATTTGTTTTAGATGAACCGTCCGCAAATCTGGATGCAATTGCAACCAATCAATTGCGAGAGGTTCTTGAAACGTTAAAACGGGAAGGAAAAACCATTTTAATCGCGGAACATCGACTGTATTATTTGGCAGACATTGTGGATCGCGTTTTATATATGGAAAAAGGTCGAATCGTTCAAGAGTGGAGTGCCAACGAGTTCAGCCAAGTCAGCAAAGAGCAGAGAATCAAATTGGGCCTTCGTGCATGGAACTTATCACAGGTACCGCTTGAGACTCATAGGAATACAAAGCAAGAGGAATCGTCCATTACTGTGGAGCACCTCAATGTGGCATATACGAAAAATGCCCCTGTTTTACGGGATATAAGCTGTGTCATGCAAAAAAATAAAACAACTGCAATTATTGGAAAAAACGGTCATGGCAAATCTACTTTTGCACGGTGCTTATGCGGACTTACCAAAGAAAGTTCCGGCAAAATCTTCTATTGTGGCAAAGAACAGCCTTACAAACATAGATCCGGTGAGAACTATCTTGTCATGCAGGACCCAAATTATCAGCTGTTTAGCGACAGTGTAATAGGCGAAGTGGAGCTTTCCCTAAAAAGTAGCAGGAACAAGAAAACCACTGATGCCACCAAGATTTTAACCCTTTTATCACTCAACGAATTTGCCAAACAGCATCCTATGAGCTTATCCGGTGGGCAAAAGCAACGATTGGCAATTGCTGCTGGTATTGCACAAGATGCAGACATTCTTATTCTAGACGAGCCTACCAGTGGACTGGATTACAGCAATATGCTGCGAGTACATACGCTCTTAGAACAACTGCAAGAGACAGGAAAAGAAATCATCGTCATCACACATGACTATGAATTTTTAATGAATACCTGTGACTACGTAATTGAAATCGAAGAAGGGGTAATTGCCGAATGTTATTCGGTTAACAAAGAAAATCAACATAAATTATTACGTTTTTTCGCAAATATATAAAACGAAAAGGAGAAATACCGTATGAATACGAAAGGAAAGAAAATCAGCTTGTCAAGCAAGGACTTAATAAATATTTCTATTTTTACATTGCTTTTTGCTATTTGCATGTTCCTAGTTGCAGGGATAGCAGGAATGATACCCACTGGGTTTGTTTTCCACGGTGCAATTGCCGCAATACCCTGCGGAATTATCTATATGTATATGCGAGCCAAAACACCAAAGAAAAATGCCATTATTGTACAGTCAATTCTCTTTGCTATTATATACTTTGTTATGGGCAATCCCATAACGGTACCCATTGCAATTTTAATAGGAGGTGGCCTTGCTGAGGTTATATCTGCGACAGGCAAATATACCAGTTTTTGGAGAAATACAATTGGATTTGCTGTATTGACAGTAATCACTTGGCTAGGATTCATGTTCAATATGCATTTCCAAAAACAATATTATATGGAGTACGCAACCGGAAGGGGATCCTCAGCAGCGTATGTGGAAAATCTTCTTAATCTTGCCAACGGGCCCATGTTCTACATTGCTCTTGTGGCAACTATTATTTGTTCATTTATAGGGGCACTTCTAGGACGCAATTTGCTGAAAAAGCATTTTGAAAAAGCAGGTATGGTTTAAACTGCAGATACAGTTACCCATATTTGCCCAAATTGTTTAACACGGCTTTTCCGACGATTTCAATGTTAGGATATCGCAATCCATGGATAATTGCTTCGTTTAGAGGTTACCTATTCATAACTTTCTAGGCAAGTCTTATACTGCCGTAATGACTTTAAGCTTTTCCTTATAGCTATTTATCATAAGACTGTTTCAATACTTGGAGGGCGTATGGTTCGTGAATTCCTTAAAATCTTTAATAAAATGTGACTGGTCATAATATCCCGTATCAAGGGCCGCTCTTGTCATATCTGGCTTGCTCACGGTTTTTGTCAGCTCATCAATGGCATTTTGAAACCGGATGATACGAAGAAGCTCTTTGGGTCCCATACCAAATTCTTCTGTAATGACTTTATTTAAGTATCGAAGAGAATATCCACACAGGCATCGGAAATCGCCGTCATGAAATCACACTCTGCCTCAAACTGATAAAAATGGGAAATTCCGTACTGGATAAGACTGTATTTCTTGTATGCTCCCGTAACCAGAACAAAACCCGGTTGCTTCGGATGCAACATCTGTGTGCGATTTCTTTCCTTCATAGGCGGTCCCTCTTCATAGTGAAAACTAGTAAATGGGTAAAAAAATCGCAAGGGAGCCAAAAACTCCATTGCGATTGATAATTAAACTTATACTCTTTTAGATAAACTTTGTCAATAGCATTTCTGTTTCCAAATAATGCCTGTCATTTTTTAAGGAGTGATTTAAGTAAAATATATTTCTGCGTAATATTCATTTGGTTTCTCCTTGTGAACCAGAGCAAAGCGAAACTTCACATAAAAAGTCTGATTCTCAAGATGAAAATGAAGGCTAAGCCTTTGAATGTAATCTTTAAGCTTTATCTCACTTCCCCAAAAACTAATATGGCGGTATTTTCCCTGAATGCGGCTTTTTTTTGCTCCCTGAAAGATCTTATTCAGTTGCTTTTTGCTTAACATATGAGCATGAAGGGATAAACCAATTGTCTGGTCGTCTTCCATTAGATTCCCCTCTTCATCCATCTCATAACCAAACCACTGCTCAAAAGCTTCAAATCCTTTGACTTGGCTGCTTTCCTTGCCTGACAGGATCTCATTAAGATCCACATGGTAAATGGTTATGTCCTCTTTTTCCTTAACAATCACATTAGAAAAAGTATCATCATTTGTAAATCCTTGAATCTCTTTTAAAAGCAATGTCATCTCCCTGGTGTATTGACCTAGTTTTTTTAGCATCAAAAGTCTCTCTTCAATATAATGACTCTGTTCCTCCATCATAAAAAGATATCCTTCTATGCTCTCTTCTTCCATCTGCGCCTTCATCTGATCCAATGGAATCTCCAGATATTTTCCAACCAAAATCATCTCCAATTTATCTAGGTGTTCAAGAGTATAATAACGGTATCCGCTTTCCGGATCAACCACTGGTTTTAACAATCCTTTTCTGTCATAATGGCGCAGCGTATCAATGGAAATTCCGTATAAGTTGCTGATCTGACCAATTCGAAATAGATGATCCATATAGCCTCCAAGATTAGACTTGACTCTTGAACAACTCAAGAGTTTATAATTATATTAACTCATAGAAACAAGCTTTGTAAAGGAGGTTATAAAATGAAAGATATTACCATTGAACCATATACCGACTCTGATTATGATTCGGTCATCTCCCTGCTGGTGGATTCTTTTAAAAGTAAATTTATCTTTCGTCAGAAGTTATCACCAGAAAACATCAAACAAATTTTATCTTCTGTATGGAATATAAAGGAACATGAACCTGGTTGTCTCCACCTGATTGCCAGAACAGGTAATAAGGTGTCAGGCGTCTTATTGGTACGGTACGGACACCCCCGAAATCTAGGGAAGAAAATCCCGTTCCTCTTCCTCTGCCACCGCTTCGGTTTTTTCCAAATGATATTTTTCCTATTAAAACTCTTTATCTTTGAACAATATCCTACTGGGAGATGCTATGTGGAACACATCGCGGTGGATTCTTCTTTCCGAGGCCAGGGCATTGGAGAGGCCCTTTTATCTCACGCAGAAAACATATTAAGGGAAAAGAAATTCAAAGAGCTCTATCTCACGGTAGCTTTGAATAATAAAGCAAAACATTTATATCTAAGAGATGGCTTTCAAGATATGGAAAAGATTCATAGTCCCCTAAAAGGTTTCTTTATGGGAGTAAACAAGTGGGAATTTATGAGAAAAAATCTAATGGAAAGTAAGGAGAAAAATAATGAAGCATAAATTATTAAAATTACTGGGAGGTCTCTTCCTCCTCATAACCCTTGGCACCATCATTATCCTGTATCAAAATTCCTTTGACATGAAAGTGACTTCTGTGCAGATTCAAACCTCAAAGGGAACCTTAATGGGTAATTTGGTACTACCTAAGAATCAAAAGGATAAGGTTGGTCTTGTTGTATTTATCCATGGGGACGGTCCTGTGGATGCTTCCTACCATGACGAATATAAGCCATTATGGGAACTGCTTGCGAAACATGGTTATGCCTCCTTATCCTTTAGTAAGCCGGGAATTGGTGGTTCTTCTGGAAATTGGTTGAAGCAGACCATGGACGACAGAGCACTAGAAGCTGTGGAGGTTATGAACTGGGCAAAGACACAACCTGAGATTGATACCAACAGAATCGGTCTATGGGGAGCCAGTCAGGCTGGCTGGGTCATCCCTAAGGTGGCTAGATTAGATAAAACCGTTGCCTTTCAGATTCTGGTGGCTCCTGCCGTAAACTGGATTGATCAGGGCATCTATAATACCTTATCGGTTATGAAAAAGGAAAATAAGTCCTTAGAAGAACAGAAAGAGGCCCTCTCCAAATATGAATGGTCCGTATCCATGCTTGAGAAAAATGCCTCCTACCAGGAATACCATAACAGTGGCATGGCAGACAAAGATTTGTCCGAAGATCGTTGGAATTTTATCTTGAAAAATTATAAGTCCGATTCCACAGAGGACATCAGACACTTTTATAGTCCTGTAAAACTGATCTTAGGAGGTAAGGACGTCAATGTGGACAGTGCCAATACAAAAGAGGTCTTTGAAAAAGAGGTCCCAAAGGAGCTTTTGAGTGTTACTTTAATCCCAACTACAGATCATTTTATGCTAAAAGCCCCCTTGGTCAACTACAAATCTCTTACCTTTATAACCGCCTTGTTCGCCCCAAAAAAGTTGGCAGACAAAACTTATTATGAAGAAATCGTCCGCTTCCTGGCTACCATTGACCAATCCAAAAAGTAAATCGGGATTCCTTACTTTTTCTCCTTCAGATAATAAAGAAATGCAAACACCGGAAGTGATAACCCCAATATGGAGGCAAGATTCCAGCTTCCCTGTGCATAAGCCCAGCCACCTAACGCTGACCCGGCGGCACCTCCTAGGAAAAACACTGCCATGAACAGGCCATTAACCCTTCCCCTAATCTCATCTCCCAGAGAATAGATGGCCTGCTGTCCCAAGACAAGATTTCCAGAAACAGCCATATCAAGGAGAATTGCTGCCGCGCAAAACAAGAATAAGGATACTTCTTTATTGCCTGTAAATACGTGGGTCAGAGCAAAGGAACATGCGGCGAGAAAGAAAGCAATTCCCGTAAGAACTCTTGAATATCCACGGTCTGCAAGTCTTCCAGCTATGGGTGCAGCCACCGCCCCTGCCACTCCTGCAAACCCAAACAATGCAATCTCTTTCTGGTTAAGATTAAAGTGTTGGGAAAGATAAAGAGGAACCACCGTCCAAAACAAGCTAAAGCTTCCAAACAATGCAGCCTGATAAAACGCTCTGCGGCGAAGTAAGGGGATACTGGAAATCAGATGCCATAAGGATATAAGGATGGACTGGTAACTGTCTGTGGGATTGGGATTTCGTTTCGGGAGAAGCTTGTTTAAAACAATGACTAGAACAATCATTATAACAGCGGATAAGTAAAATACTGCTTTCCAGCCCAGGTATCCGGTAATTAGGCTGGATGTAGGCCTTGCAAGCATAATTCCAAGCAAAAGTCCGCTCATTACATTGCCAATTGCCTTTCCTCTTTCCTTGGGAGAGGCTAGATGAGCGGCAAAGGGAACTAAGACCTGGGCAGCAACTGATCCGATTCCAATTAAAATCGCTGCCACAAAAAAGAGTCCTGTATTCTTTGCCATCGGTGCTACTACAAGTCCTATAATGGCAATGAAAAGAATTGATATGGTCAATCTCCGATTTTCCATTAAGTCACTTAATGGAACAAGAAATAAAAGCCCTGCGGCGTAACCAAGCTGGGTCATAGTTACAATCAGACCAGACAATCCAGCAGAGATTCCCGTAGCCTCACGGATAGGGCCAACCAGGGGTTGGGAGTAATACAGATTTGCTACAATCAGCCCACAAGAAACAGCTAAAAGAAGTATGAGTGAGCGGGGAATTTTCTTTTCTTCCATTTTTACAGTATTCATTATAATTATCCTCCTTTAAATACTAAACGCATCGTTTACTAATTACATAATATACGCAGCGTTTCGTTTTGTCAACTCTATTTTTTTATAATATTCTATGTTATAATGAACGCAGCGTATTTAAACTGATTTTAAGTAAAAAAGAGATATGAGGTGGAAATGAGTATGGAAATAGAGAAAAAGATAGGGCGACCCCGGAGTGAAAAAACAAAGAAAGCCATTTTGGATGCATCTTATGAACTTTTGATAACAAATGGATTTCCTTCTATTACGGTGGAAGGGATTGCAGAAAAGGCGGGCGTAAGTAAAGCCACCATTTACAAATGGTGGCCCAATAAGGCGGCTGTGGTGCTGGATGGATTTTTTGCAGCCACGGAATTAATGTTAGAGGTGCCAGATACAGGCTCCGCAAAAGAAGATCTTATGATACAGGCCGACAATCTAGCTTCATTCCTGACTAGTCCTAAGGGAAGAGTCATCACAGAGCTGATCGCAGAAGGACAAACAGATGAAAAGGTGGCGAAAGAATACCGCAATCGTTACTTCAACCCTCGTAGATTAATCTCCAAACATATCCTGGAACGTGGAATTGAACGAGGGGAATTACGCAAAGATCTTAACATCGAACTGAGCATTGACCTGATTTTTGCCCCCATCTTCTATCGGCTTTTAATTACCGGGGAGAAAGTGGATTCCACTTTTGTGGAGCAACTGATTGGGTATGTTTTTGCAGGCTTGGATTTAAAAAACTAATATACCAAAAAGAGGTTCTTCTTAATAGGATGTCTTCACCTTTTGGCTAAAGGCTATGTTTTCACTATATTATTCAATAATATAAGCACTGACGATCTCGGCATAGTAAGCGGTATGATAATCCTTGTTCGCACCGTGGAAAGAGCCATCCACATCCTGCGGGTAGCACGCCTTTTGGTATTCTTCTGTCATCGCATCTTCCACCTGCTTTTGTATGTATATGACCTTGCATTCAAGAGTCAGTGGAAGTTCCTTTATGGCCGGAGCAGATACTGCGACAGGGGGTTCCAGTGTCAGATTTAGTTTCTCAATCTTATCCACCAAATGACCGGACTCCGATCCACATATCCCCAAAATCTTTTTATCAAAGTCTCCATATGGGATATTAATGGTAAATTCCATACTCTTATCCAACTGCTGCTTTGTAAACCGACTTTGTCTGACAAATGTTGTGAAAATCGGTTTCCCCCATTCAATCCCAAGTGTCCCCCAGGAAATGGTCATGGCATTTACTTTTTCATCGGTCTTTGTTGTCAACAAAACACCTTTCTTAACTGCTTTTAAAATCTCACTGGCGTATTCAAATACATCAATTTCTTTTTTCATTTCCCTCTCCTTACTTAAATTTATATTGGTTTAACCAATTAAATATTGGTAAACAGCATCTACACCTGCACTTATGATACGCTCATCGTTAATCTTGTTTTCATAAAACACAACCTGGTCAACCGTTGAGCTGATTAGATTCTTTGCTACGATTGAGGCTGCTTCTAGATCTTTCACGCGAAACATATCTTTAAAGCATACAAGATGATCAAGCGTTATATTCTGAACTTTTTCCTGTTGTTTCTCCATCACTGCCGCAACCTCTGGTATGGTATGACATAAAATCATCAATTCCTGATTTAACTCTCTAGAGTCCATATGTATCTTAATCATATCTTTAATAAACTGCTTAAGCCATAGCTTCAGATCGTGTGTGTAGTTTTTCATATTAAGGTCTAAGTCTTCATGAACGATCATAAAGGATTCATTGTATCGATCCAATAGTTCCAGTAAGATAGTGTCTTTATCCCTGAAATATACATAAAGGCTACCAATGGAAATCTCTGCAACCCTAGCGATCTCATTTGTGGTTGTCTTATAAAAGCCTTTCTCACAAAACAGCTTATAAGCTGCGTTTAATATCTTTTCCTTTGTCTGTATGCTACGAACCTGCTGGGGCTCTCGTATTGTTTTCTTTGATTCCATTTGATTCACCTCCTAAATCTACTATAAGCAACTACATTTTTTTTGTCAATAATAGGAAAAAAACTTTTATTTTTATTGACAAAATAAATAACGAAGCGTAACATGAGCATTAACTCATATTTTGAGATAAAAAATAATATCTATATGGAGGATGAACAATGATTTTTCTTATTACCTGGATAATTGGTATCGTACTTGGTGTTGTTACAACTATTTGTAATCCAGCTATTAATACTGTTTCAACCGTCTGCCACAATCTGTTGCTTTACCAGCTGACGGTAACTCTTACCCTTTCCGGACTGGTTAGCTTTGTCTGTCATGTGTTTTATTCGGATCGGGTGGCGGAATTAATCGGTTGGAAAAAGGGAAGCCCGTTTCAAAAAGAACTTGGTTTTGCAGAATTCGGATACGCACTTGCTGGATTTCTATGTATTTTTTATCGTGGGGAGTTTTGGTTGGCCGCTATTGTAATTGCCTCCCCTCTCTATTTGTTAGCCGGAGTGTATCATTTATGGGAAATGGTGGTTAAAAGGAATTATGCCTCTCACAATACTTGGACGATTATCCCCGATCTTCTTATGCCAATATCCTGGATTTTACTTTATATCCTACAGTAAATATTACTTAAAACACATTATATTACAAAGGAGAGTAGATATGAGAAATATAAGTATTTCTAAAAATCCCAATGATCTTAATAAGTTTTTACAGGAGAAAATGGTAGAGTGGAATGTGACTGGAATGGCCGCTGCTGTCATTAAAGACGGAGAACTATTGTTTGAAGGTGAATTAGGGTTAAGAGATGTCAAGCAAAATCGAAACGTAACAAAGGATACATTATTTGCAATCGGATCTGCAAGCAAAGCGTTCACATCTTTAGCAATAACAATGTTGGTAGAGGAAGGGACACTTGATTTCGACGCTCCCATCAAAAAATATATCCCTGAGTTTGAGATGAAGAATAAATATGCTGGTGAACATATTACCCTAAGAGACATGCTTTGCCACCGCTCTGGATTACCACGGCACGATATGGTATGGCTCGATAATACCTCATTACTTCCTAACGATTTAATAGCTAAGATGAAACATCTAGATCTCAGTAAAGATTTCAGAGAGACATGGCAATATAATAATCTTATGTATATTATTATTGGTTATGTAATCGAATTAGTAACTAAAATGTCTTGGAGCGAATTTATAAAAGCAAAAATATTTGAGCCACTGGGGATGAATAACAGTAATTTTTCAGTTGAGGTTTCAAAAAAATCATCCGATTACAGCTTGCCATATGCATTAAAGGGAGATGAAGTTCACCCGCTTGAATTTAGAAATTTAGATCAAGCGCAACCAGCCGGCGGTATTAATTCCACTTTAACGGATATGACTAAATGGCTTATGTTTCATCTGGAAAAAGGGAAAGTAAATGGGACTCAGATTGTATCAGAAAAAAATATATTACAAATGCATTCTACACAAATTCCATGTAAATTAGTACCTTGGGATTTTAACGAGGTACAGTTTTCTTCTTATGGATTAGGATGGTTTGTTGAGTCCTACCGTGGGAGAAAACATGTACATCATGCAGGAAATATAGATGGATTTTCTTCCTATGTTAGTTTTTTACCAGATGAGAATCTTGGCATTGTCATTCTTAGCAATACAAACACTCCTTTTTGGACGATTCCTATCACGTATTCTATCTATGATAGAATTTTGGGAGATGAACTTGTGGATTGGAGTGGAATGATTAAAAGTGAGTTTATAAAAGCAATGGAATCTACCACCGGTGTTAACAAATCTGAGATCAAATCTCAAGAGGAAGATATAAAACCGTCTCACTCCCTTGACAATTATACAGGAATATTTGAAAATCCCGGTTATGGTACGATTCATATTGTAAAACAGGAAGAGTGCCTAAATTTAATTTATAATAACGTAGAATATAAATTGAAGCATATACACGATGATGTCTTTACTATGACCATGAATGACGTTTATATCATTACCGTTAGCTTTCATGGCAGTAGTAAAAAATCTATTGATTATGTTTCAATACCTTTCGAGCAAAGTGTAAAAGAAATACAGTTTAAAAAGGGAAGGAAATAACTTGAGGGGAAGTTTTGGTTCAACCATTAAGTATATGGAACGACTCGAATTAGCGTTATCTCCATTTCCCAGGTATGTAGGACCAGAGAGATAATAAAATATTAGACATTGCTAATTTTACACCGAATTTTATTGTATATCCCCGGTCCAAGAAAAAGTATTAAATTGTCCTTGTCTTTTCAAGAACAACATACGTGGGAACAGTTAGAATTAATGCAACGGAATATAATCAATCTTTTATATCGTAATAACAAAAAAATGAGTAAAGATTACAAAAGAGGCATTCTTAAAAAACAGAAGAATGTCTCTTAGCGGTAACTGTGTTAAATTTCAAAAGGCTGGCAATAGCGGTATGGATACTGAACTTCATCCGTCTTTATTGAAACAGCTCATCTCCACTTTTAAAATCGAACCCAGGGTTATGGTCGAACTTTACTGCACCAACACTTGCTTTCCCTTTTACTGCTTTACTAATACGAGCTATCCCCTCATTTCCAAAGCCAGCGCATAATTCAATCGCACTTACGCCCTCTTCCACCAGTTCTTTAGCGACAATTTCGGCTTCATCATAGTTTTGAACCCCAGCGACTGTTAAGCTAACTACTGGTGTATCTAAAACGGTTCTATGTACCTTATAGTCAACTTCTGGTGCTACGAATATAAATGCTACATTTACTTTCATCTCTAATTCCTCCTCTTTAATGTATCCCTAAAGCTATAATTACTTATATAGTATACTCTTGTCTTTTTTTAATGTCTATTTTTCTAGTGAGATTAATTAGAACATAATTTAAGCAAATTAATTCGCGAGTCGAACTAGCTGTGCCTCTCCCGAGCTTCTTTTCATTAGAGCCCATTATTGATGGAAGCATATATGTGTCAGTGATTTTTATATTTTAATCCCATTAGTCAGCCGAACGCCCAAATCAAATGCACTTTGACAGTCGATTGGGAATTGTTCCTTCTTTACTTTGGCTTTATGGCTCTCGTCGATACTGGAAGCGTCATACTTGGAATAATCATGAAATTGATAGGTATCATTGCTTAAAAGTATCTCTGAATTTCCATGAAACAGTTGAAGCAATTGCTGGTTTTGTTTAAATATGGCATCGTAATTGATCTTTTCCATGATATCTTTTGGGACATTCATGGTATAAATAAATCCCGATGTTATGGTTCCTCGAAATATGGATCTTTCCCCTTTATTGTAGGTAAGAATGGGAAATAACAGACGTTCAAGGAAAGAACGCATCTCTCCGGTGACATTCCCAAAATAGATGGGAGAACCAAGAAGTATCACATCACAGGACAACGCATATTCAAAAACTTCCTTAAGATCATCTCTTACTGCACAGACCCCATTACAATCACTGCCTTTTCGTTTACACGCAAAGCAACTGACGCAACCTTTAAAATTCAATTCATAAAGGTTGACCAATCTTGTCTCTGCCCCATTTTCTTCTGCACCTCTTATGGCATTTTGAAGCAGCACAGCCGTATTCTCATTTTTACGAGGACTTCCATTTACCGCCAATACGTTCATCTTGAACCTCCCTTGTTTTTAATTATATATACGAGATTTCATTAAGATATCCATTGTTTGAGCTAATTATAGCAATTTATAATCAAGTTGTACATTACGCACTTTTTTGTTAGCTTCATGAGAGAAATCCTTTTTCTTTCAACAGTTCTTACTGGCCATTCTCCTTTTATGATGTCGTGGTTTAGGGGGGCTGGGCAAGAAAAGTTTTAAATTTTCCAGAAGAATACCTTATGCCATGTTTTATAGCTGTGGGTAAAACTAGTGCTAATGCTCCTTGCATAATGCAAAAAGAATATACGATAACCGAAAGAATACACCAGAATGCTTGGTAGGTTACGGATGCTATAAATTAAAATAAAAGTAACATAACTGACTTATTCTATATTAAAAAGGAAATCAAAAAACGCATCTTCCTTTTTATTGGCTGATGCGTTAGGACTTTGACTATTAATCTTCTCTTACTTAAGTATTTCATCTTTCTTCTCAATAATAGCTACTGCAGATGCACAAGCCTGACAATCGCAATATTTAGCTCCATCGGATTTGATTTTCTTTGCATGTGAAGCAATATTATTAGCAAGTTCTGATCCAAACATTTGAATGCCAGTATCAGATTCTGCAAAACCAATTAAATTTTCAATCGGCATAATATCAGCTTCTAGCTCATCAATATAATTTTTTGTAATTATAGCTTCGTTTTCAGTTCCAATGGCATCTAACCAGTTCTGAGCTGCTGCCTTTGCCTCACTGCTGCATGAAGAAGCGCCTATTAATTCGTGAGTTTTACTAACGGTAAAATCAAATATATCCTTGTTCATATCGAATGCCCTCTCTTTATTGGATTTTAATTGCATCTTACCATAATTATTTTAAAGTTGCAAATTAAAGATAGCAACTATATATGGCATTCTAATAAATAAAGGCTTAAACGAAATATTGTTACTGGATAATTGAATATTGATTTATAGAGGAGTATAATCATTGATGACCTAAAGGATACTGGATTAATAAGATACGACACAACAGGAATTTGCATATGCACTATATCATGGCTTCAAATGAGAATGGGTAATTATAGTAATTGAAAAGTAGTAATAATCTAGTTTACAAATATTTACTTGTGAAGGCGTTTAATCTAAGAAGGGATGTTATGAAGTCAATGATTAAAATAGGTGTAATAGGTGATTACGACGGACGTCCGTCTCATATTGCCACTAATGAAGCCATAGAACATTGTGCTTCCTACTTGGGCTTACAACAGGAAACACAATGGATTCCCACCGATTCTATAGAAAATGATTGCGGACAGAGCTTAAAAAGCTTCGATGGTTTATGGTGTGCACCGGGCAGCCCTTATAAAAGTGCGCAAGGGGCAATGAATGGGATTCAATTTGCAAGGGAACACAACTACCCTTTTATTGGAACTTGTGGAGGGTTTCAACATGTAGTGCTAGAATTTGCCCGTGATATTCTTGATTTACCAGAAATTAATAAAATGGAATTTGATCCGTATATACCGAATCTATTTATCGCAGCACTTAGCTGTTCGCTGATTGGAGAATCAAGAAGTATTTTATTAACGAAAGGCACAAGAGTCGCACAAATATATGGAGTGAAACAATTAGAAGAGAGATATAATTGTAATTTCGGATTAAACCACCAATTCAGAGACCAATTAATAAGTCACGGTTTCGTAGTTGCAGGAACAGATAAAATGGGCGACACGAGAATACTTGAATTACCTCAGAATATTTTTTTTATTGCTACTCTTTTTCAGCCCCAATTAAGTTCAACGCGGGAAAATCCTCATAAACTTATTCTTGCTTATTTGAAAAGTGTAGAGGCATTTAGCAAGCAGAAAATATAACTTTGGTAATCTCCTATTTTATCAATGATACTAGATGGATAAGCGGGAACGTTTCCATTTAAATAGATAGTAATTACTCATAATAACATTTTTAGAATAACAGGTGATTAAATGCGAGAGTTTTTTATGAAAACAGAACGGATAGGCTTTTCTAAATGGAACGAGGATGACATAGACTTAGCCATTCAGTTATGGGGAGACAAAGAAGTTACTCAGTTTATTTGTGCTACTGGCATGTTCACAAATGAAGATGTCCATCAACGATTGAAAACAGAAATTGATAATGACGAACACCTACATATACAATACTGGCCTATTTTTGAACCTTCCACAGAGGAATTGATTGGTTGTTGCGGTATTCGTCCTTTTCAATCTGAAATATATTCCTATGAACTTGGATTTCATCTCTGCAAAAAATTCTGGGGAATGGGTTATGCAACTGAAGCCGCTAAGGCGGTCATTGAATATAGCTTTGAAACATTAAAAGCTAAAAAACTGTATGCCGGACACCACCCACAAAATAAGGCTTCAGCAAAATTATTAACCAAGCTTGGTTTCCTGTATATAGGGAAAAACTATTATAAACCAACAGGGCTATATCATCCGTCGTATGAATTAGTAAATAATAAGGAAACTAATATAAAAGCAAAAGAAATTACTATCTCTGCAGAAAACCCATTTACTACTGAGGCCATATCCTTATTGAATGAGCTATCAAAATGCCTTCAAGATATAACCGGAGATAATGGAAACAGCTCATTTGACGCTAATGATGTCTGTAACGATAAAGCTATATTTGTAATTGCCAGGAATCAAAGTGGCAAGGCAATTGGCTGTGGCGCTTTTAGGCCTATGAATGAAACAACAGCCGAAGTCAAAAGAATGTACGCAAAAGAAAAAGGTATGGGAATTGGGAACAAAATTCTTTCCTATCTTGAATGCCAGGCAGTTGATATGGGGTACAAATCTCTACGCCTAGAAACCCGAGTCGTTAATGCGAAAGCAGTTTTATTTTACAGACACAATGGATATAAGGAAATACCAAACTATGGTAAATATGAAAACAATATCAATGCCATTTGCTTTGAAAAAGATCTATCCACTTAAACTATGGGCTATCCAAGTCAGGCCTAGGCGCATACTAGCAAATTCGGGGTTAATTAAGCAGTATACATTAAAAATCTAATATTGATAGTTATAAAATTTCCTTGTATTATTAAAAAAGCAATAGAATTTTTATGGAGGGGGCTATTATGGTAGGAAAATATAAGGTAATAACTTTGTGTGGAAGTACGAGGTTTAAAGATGAGTTCTTAGAAGTACAAAAGCAATTAACTCTAGAAGGTAATATTGTAATTTCAGTAGGGTTGTTTGGACATGCTGATGGTGAGTTTGGAAATGCCATCACTCCTGAAATTAAAGTAATGCTTGATGATATACATAAAAGAAAAATCGATATGTCTGATGAAATTTATGTGATTAATAAAACTGGATACATAGGTGAGAGTACAAAAAGTGAAATAGAATATGCTATAAAAGCAGAAAAAATTATTAATTATTTAGAGAATCATAATGCTTAATTGTTCCAGATTATTCTTAAAAGATAAATTAAGTAAGGTCAAACTGCTTCTTTTAAAAATCTTTTACTTTCAACATTATCTTAAAATATCTCCTAATTTAATAAGGGGGTACTCCAAGTACCATTTTCGCAACAAAGAAACAGATTTATAATACAAACATGAGCAAGAACCAATAAAAAAATGGCCTTGCTCATAAAATACAATTAATTTATTATATAAGTAATTCGAGTTTACACGAACTTTGTACGGTCTCGTATCTCAATCTGGCCTTCGCTCCTCACATAATAATGTCGTTTTACTTATTTTAAATTTTTGAAACAGAAACTCGTCCCTTTTTCGATTGCTTTTTGCTATTATTGTAAGCTTCTTCTACCCCTTGAGGCGATAGGGGGAAATTTTTGTCTATATGAATTTTCAGTTCTTTCATTTCAATCCAATTCACAATTTTTTCAAAGTCCGAGTGGTTTGGCTTAGATTGGAAAAAGTATGCCTTGATGTTTCGTTCCATCGGATAATTATTTATTCCAAAAGAAACAATCGATACATATTTTCCACTGTCTCTAATAACAGAAAAGCTCTTTTCCCCAACCTTACCTAAAGCACCATTATTTTCAATCATAGATGACTCCATAACAGTGTCAATTATCAAGTCGACTTTTTCGTGGATTATATCTGCAATATCAAATTCAGTGTAATCGTAAACTTCATCTGCCCCTAAAGCTTTTACAAAATCATGTTTATCTTTTCTTGCAGTTGTTATAACATAAGCACCATGTTTTTTCGCTAATTGTACAGCCACATGCCCGACACCCCCGGCACCACCCTGAATTAAAACTCTTTGGCCTTTTATAAGGTTTCCATAATCAAATAATGCTTGCTTCGCAGTTAACGTAATTGTAGAAGCAGCACCAGCGATCTCATATGGTATATCTTCTGAAATGTTTGCAAGATGATCCTCATCTATTGCAACGAAATCTTGATATGCTCCTGAATGGATTGTTAATCCCATAACACGGTCACCGACTTTAAACCGAGTAACCTTTTTTCCAACAGCTTTTACGACACCAGCAACATCACTTCCGAGAATGATTGGTAATTTCTTGGACCATTGGCCTCCAACAGAGCTGTTAAATATTTCTCCCGTACGTAAAGGTTCATCGCCTGGATTAATTGAAGAAGCCTTCACTTCGATAAGTACTTGGACTTCACTTAAATCTGGTAAATTAACTTCTATTTCTTCAAATGTACCGGGGTTACCGAATCTTGTTAAACCGATTGCTTTCATATTTTATCTCCTTTTAAACATTCCTTATTTAATGTGTGTTGAATAATTGTATATTATCAGCTACATTTAGGTGGTTCAATAAGTAATAGTATGGAGATTGTTGAGAAATCAACAATTAAGTTCAATATGTTAATTATTAATATGAATGAGAGTATTAAGATGGATAGACGAATTTAAAAATCTAAACAGATAATTATGGTTGCTTTTATGACACTTGTTTTAGAAAAAGAGTTTGAAAATAATACGATTGGTGAAATCGCAGAAAAGGCTAACGTAAATTGAGGAATAATTTACCTCCATTTCATTGATACGTATGATTTAAGAGACAAGTGTTTGGACTATTATTTAACGCAATTAACAAATACATTTATCCATGATCCTAAGGAAGAAAAATCAACATCTAAGTTATCACAAATCAGGTTTACGAAGATTTATGTATTCTCCTATTTTTACTAAAAAAGACTATCGATACTACAATATTAATAACAGATATAACGCTAACCAGCCACACGGAAATCAATGCTGTATCATAAGAAGTGTCAGAAAGAGCTGTCCAATCTTTTATCCTTACCAAATAACTGGTATAAAAAAGCTGTGAGCATATTGAGAATGCGCAACATATGAAGCTTATAGCTGTAATAATAGCATACTTGAAATTGTTGATACTGTTACATAGAACAAGTGACAACAAAGGTAGCAACAATGCAACAAACCCTAAAATTATGCTTATTAAGTTAGATGCTTCTATCATAATTATCCTCCCTTTCAGAACAAAAAAACTTATTGTTATTATAACTTATACTTATTATACTGTCATTATAGAAATAGGGTCTTCTCCTATGCATCAAAAGGCGAGACAATATATCCCGGTAAATTTATGGGTACTGGAACAATCGCAGGTTGTAGCGGCTTAGAAAATGGACATTTACTGAAGGACGATGATACCATTCGATTGGAGATTGACCAAATTGGCTTTGTAGAAAATGTGGTAAAACGGCTTTCGATGAAATATTCTCGTATCAAAAGTGGATAAATGTTCCTTCACGAAAAATAGCTGTAAAGATTGGGATGTCATTGCGCAAGGAGTATGCTAACGAGAAAAATACAAAAACGAGCGTATACTCCGTTACTAGAATGGAATTTATGCGAAATCTTAAGATATAGAAATTGCAACTTTTCCAATTGTAAAATATGAACTTACGTAATCATATAATCTGCGTTGATATATTATGTAATACCAATCTATCGTAAAAAAATATATTTACATGCAATTGGGATTTTATATTTCTAAAACATAATAAACAAGTAAATAAGATTTTACGTATTAGTGTACATTGAACATTTAATATTGATAGTTATTAAGTTTGGTGGTATCCTGTTCATATAGATGAATAGATTTAGCTGAATAAGAAATTATATTATAGTCAAAAATGGAATATAAATTGGAGATGAGTTTATGGAGTATTCGCAGATAAGAAAGAACTTTGAGCGGCACGGATTTACAACACAAGTTTTTTCTACAAAGGAGGCTGCCTGTTGTTACCTTACCGATATTTTACAAAATCAAACGATCGGATTTGGAGGAAGTGAAACTTTGATGGAACTGGGCTTGTTTGAGGCTCTACAACAAAAAAATGCTGTTGTATGGCACAATAAGATTCCAGGCATGGCAGTGCGAAAACTTGCAAATTGTGCAGACATCTATATATCCAGTGCAAACGCAATAACGGAGACAGGAGAAATTGTAAATATTGACGCAACAGGAAATCGTGTTTCAATGACTGCTTTTGGACCTCAATCCTGTTATTACATTATAGGAAGAAATAAAATTACAGCTAATATTAGCGAAGCATATTCTCGGTGTAAAAATGTAGCTGCCCCCTTAAATGCTAGACGATTGGGAGTAAAAACGCCATGTGCGGTTAAGGGAGATAAATGTTATGATTGTAACAGCCCTAACCGGATTTGCCGTATTATTTCGGTAATTGAACGTGTACCAATGGGTATGAAGTGTGAAATTATTTTTGTGGATCAGGAATTGGGGTATTAATCTAACCGAGGATTTTAAGGATACTAATCTTTACGGAATTCTAACAAAAAGCAACATCAAATAAAAAGGCTATTGAATGGGTTAAATCAATCAATGCAAATGTTAGGGTTTGTGGCTGAAAGATTTGGTATGAGTGAGGCCCAGAAAATTGCTGAAAGTATTGAATATATTTGGAATTCTGATCTGAATAACGATCCATTCTATGTATAAGATTAATGGGCGCTGTTGATTCGAGTCGAGCTACTATTAATTGTATATCTTGGGAGGTATGAGTCTTGATAACGGTTATCTTATTTGATTTTGATGGAGTTCTAACAATTGATAAAACAGGTTCGGAATCAATCACAAAATATATCTCAAGTAATAGTAATGTACCGTTAGATGTTGTAGAAGCTTGCTATTATAGGTACAATCAGGATTTATTATGTGGTAAAATAACACATCGAGATATGTGGAAAAGTTTTTGTGATGAGATTGGACATGCATTGGATTATAATATTTTAATAGACTCATTTAAAAACACTAAGCTAGATAGAGATATGATTACGTTAGTTAAAGAACTAAAACACAGATACACAATCGGTATGGTAACAGATAATAAAGTTGATAGGATCGAAACTATTTTAGAATTTAACAATCTAAATAAATATTTCGACGTTGTATCAATATCAGCAAGATTACATTCAGGAAAAGAAGCAAACTATATATTTAATGATACATTAAAAAAACTCAACGTTCTTCCAGAGCAGTGCGTTTTTATTGATAATACTGAAAACAACTTAGTAATACCTAAACAAATGGGATTTCGTACTCTTCTATTCGATGATGAAAATAGAAACTTTAAGATATTTAAGAATCAGTTACAAGACATGCTTAAATAAGAGAAGTTCGATTAGGGATAAATAATTCAAATTTAAAAATCTGTAAACTACCAATTATCAGGATTAAGTTGGTGGTTTTTTTATACTTATATTGGAATAAGCTAATTCAAAAAATAATCTTTTATTAAAATATGGATATAAAGGTAATATGGCGGTTAGTAAGATTTTAGCCAACCACCATATACTTTATTATTACTCATCTTTAGTTGTGCATTTTGCAATCCTATACTATAAACTCATGGTCGTTTTACGCCAAAATATATCTTGTCTGTAGAAAAACAAATTATTATAGTAGGTTGATTCATATGGGGTTTTGAAGTGACTTTGACATGTTAATAGGGATATTAATGAATTGAATAATTGTAAAATAATTAGAAGCTGTGTTCAAAGATAAACGGCATAACCTCTTCACGATTAATTTTCAACACATAAGCAAATTCCTCGCAAAGTGTTTTTTCAGCGCCTTTGAGAAAATCTTCATCAGAAATCTGTAGTTTATTATTTTTATTAACTTCTTTTAACTCTTTTTTGTGGCATTGCAGAGTTTTTATCATATTTATAAGTTCGGTATGGTTACCATCAGCAATAATCTGGCTATATAATTCCTTGCGCTTACGATTATCCTTATTCCAAATGAAATTTTTACCAGACATTTTCTTAACTAGAGAAAAAATTTCATCGGTAGATAGGAGCTTCCGAATTTCAGTTTTCTTACTGTCACTTACAGCTGAGACGTATACTGTCGCACCCGTATTATAAACAGGTTTAAGTACATAATATGGACGCGTTGTTTCATCCACGGACATATCCTGTAATCCGGTAACCTTACAGATACCATGTCTCCCGTATATGATGACATCACCAATATTCATATATTCACCTCTTTCTATTAAAAAAAATGTGGTTTACTAAAACCGGACCTACGTCCCTGTAAAGAAAACCACATGTTTGATATTTATATTATAGCACAAATGAAGCTGATACGTATACGGCAATTTTCTCCAAACTTATGACTATATCCCGGAATAATCTGTCTAGTATTTATCAGATTACCCGTAGAAAGAAAAATCTAATCATGTTGCAAATAGAATAAGAACATAAGGGGTCAACACTTATGAGTAGCAACAAAAAAATCAGGTGGACTAGAGACAGAATTGGAAGTCATCATTCTACTACATAAAGCTGATATCTATTGAATCAAGCATTGGAAACTAAATATTGATAGTTAGTTATGTTTGAAGTAGTATAATATTACTGATCAAAAATAAGGAGGTATTTTATGGTACGGTTTGCAAAAAGAGAAGAATTAGAAAGCGTTAATCAGATTAGAAAACAAGTTAGCAGCTTGCACTCTAATGGGCGTCCGGATATCTGCAAAAAAGATTTTAGTAAAGAAATACAGGATGACATTTACAGTTTGTGGGAATTAGATAATTGCGATGTGTTAGTGGCTATTAGGAATGATTTTGTATGTGGTTTTGCTAGCGTCGAATATATTGATAGACCTTCATCTCCCTATATAAATGCGAGAAAATATTATCACATAAAAGAATTGGGTGTGGATGAAAAGTTCAGACGTCAGAAGATTGCTACGGAGTTATTTGAGTTTATAAAAAAGCAAGCAAAAGAACGTAATTTTGAGAAATTAGAATTAGATGTATTTGAATTTAATGAGGGAGCCGTAAAGTTTTATGAATCAGTTGGCTTTTGTACATATCGTAGATATATGGAATTTGAAAATAAATGAACTGAATAATATTGGAGCTAGCAAATTAATACAAACTACTAATTTAATATTAAGTTAGTAGTTTTTTTATGTGTAATTTACTCGATAAAAATGATATAGGCCAGCTTCCTGCTTCGTCCAGGAAATTAGGGTTAGAAGGATAAAAAGTCAATGGGAATAAATATGATTTTTAACGGACACATCCATCACTTTGATAATGATGCAAGTCTGGATAACCTTTTGAATGAGACAGCTGACAGTGTGAGCGAGACTAAAAAAGATAACGCTGTATTGTATGACGATGAGATGAATTAGGACTTAGTTAATTATAGGAACATTGATAACTTAATATTGATAGTTAGTAGCGATTGCTGTATCCTAAATATAAATCGGAGATTTGTTTGCATATGAGCATTGGAGGTGACTATGAGTATGAATGAAAAAGAAGCTGTTATTAAAGAGTATTTTGATATGTGGGTATTACGTGACTTTAAGAATATTTATAATATTTTTGACAGTGATATCTATTATAGCGAATGTTATGGTCCAGAGTATCAGGGCATCTCTGAAATACATCAATGGATTGACAAGATGTTAAAAGAGCAAGAAGTAATTGAATGGACTATTAAACGATTCATTCATCAAGCCAATACCGTTGTTGTAGAATGGTTTTTCAAAGATAAAGTGCAAGATAAAATCAGTGGGTTTGATGGCATTTCAATTATTGAATTTACTGAATACGTAACAATCAATTCAATTAAAGAATTTAGTTCGGAGGCATTACATACAACACCATTTAGATAGTTTTTTGAATTTGATGAATTTCAATTTAATACTATAAGTGAATAATTGAACTACTAACTATTGAAATATTAAGCTAGTAGTTTTTTTATGATATTGGAAACCATTTTCAAGAGTGCAGGATTTGAAGTTGATTTGTTAGAATACTGTGATGAAAAAGGACGATTTCACTTTAACTATTGGAATCCGGAACAAGGAATGATTGGCAGATCATTACGTTTTGATACAAGAAATAATAAAGGCAAACTTGGTATGGTATCAATTATAATAGATGCCATAAAATAAAAATTTATTTCATGTTCTCACACTATCAGTATAAATCTGATATTTTTTGTAGTAAATCCAGCAATAAAAATTTTTCAATGTACTCATTAACAGTGCATATGAAACACTTATTGAAGTGCAAAAAATAATAAGATATAATATAGAAAAGTGACGTTTTTTACATACTATGGAAAACTCATACCCTCCAGTCAAAGTATCATCCAACACAAAATAAAAGTATCACCCCCTATCAAACCTCAATCAATGGAATTCAAAGAAAGGAGACATTATAAAGATCAGTTAATACCTGAATTTATAATTGCTTTCATATGCGTAAAGTACCAGCCTATATGGCAGTTCACGATTTAATTAAAAAAAGAATACAGGATGGAACCTATCCTGTTTTAGAGCTTCTTCCAACGGAGCCTGAACTTGAAAAAATATATAAGGTAAGCCGCACCACCATAAGAAGTGCCATGGAGCTATTAAAAGAAGAAGGCTTCGTTGAAGTCAAACAAGGCAGAGGCACCATGGTTCTGGATCAGAGAACCATTCAGGACCTGAATAAGGTAACCTCTGTAACCGAGTCCTTAAGAAGAAAGGGATATGATGTCCGTACCAAAAGCATGTACATCGATATCATACCTGCAAACGATAAGCTTTTAAAAGAACTGAACCTAAGTACCGATGATTCCATCACCCGCGTGCAGAGAATCCAGCTCATTGATGAGAACCCTATTGCAATTATGAGAAATTACATTCCTACCTCTCTCGTTCCTGGACTTATGCAGTTTACCAATAAATTCTCTGGTCTTTATCAGTTTTTGGAAGAACATTACGACCTGCAGATTGATTCTGCCCACGATAAGATATTTGCAAAATCCGCTGATTTTGCAGAATCTGAGATGCTTAATGTCCCACCAGGTACTGCTCTTCTTTGCATCCGTCGCATTTGTTATCAGAACGAAAAACCTGTCTGCGTGGATGATGTGTGCATCATCGGAGACCAATATGAGCTAGCCATTTCCACCAACGGTCGATATAAATAAAAATAGGGGGATACGATACCATGAATCATATTTCTATGGAAGCTTTATCAAAATGGATTGATATTAGCTGTGTAAAATCCATTGATACAACAAAGGATGTGGACCAGATGATCGCCGCGGCCAAAAGCTATGGGTTTATATGTGCCTTTGCTCTTCCCTCCATGACCCCCTATCTCATTCAGAACTTAAAAGGCACCTGCGACACTCTTATCGGGGGAACTGTAGGATTTCCTTCTGGCTGTGATACTACAGACAGCAAAGTCTTACAAGCCAGAGAACTACTTGCTATGGGATGTCAGGAAATTGATATGGTGATTAATATCGGACAACTAAAATCCAATCAATTAGACCTTGTCTTTCAAGACATAAAAGCAGTGGCCGATATCTGTGGGACAGTTCCATTAAAAACAATTCTTGAAGTCACTCTTTTGACGAATGAGGAAATAATAAAAGCCAGCAAGCTGGCAGAGTCTGCTGGAGCCTCTTACATAAAAACCGGAACCGGCTGGTGTAAAGATCCTACCTTGCCAGAGCACATCCATATAATCCGGTCTAACATCCATCCCGATACTAAAATCAAAGCGGCTGGTGGTATTCGAAACCTTGATACTCTACTTGAGTTGAAGCAGGCAGGCTGTGACCGCTTTGGCATCTCCACTGCTTCCGCACTCACTATCATGAATGAAGCGGCGGTATTGAAACGCTTAGACGGAAACATATTCTCATCATTCTAAATGTATCCATTAATCGTTATTATTTTAATCCTGAATTTATTTCATTTGTATATAATACTTAAATCCCCTTACATTCATTATTAAATTAAATATGAAATACGAATTGACCCCTCAAACATAATGATGTATAATATCCATAGATTCACTCGTTAAATATATAACAATAAATGATAATAAAGGAGATGTTCTTATGAAGGGTTTTGCAATGCTGGGGATTGGTAAGACAGGATGGATTAATAAAGAGCGGCCACAATGTGGTCCACTTGATGCGATATGTAGACCAATCGTATTAGCTCCTTGTACCTCTGATATTCACACGGTATGGGAAGGTGCTATTGGAGAACGCACGGATATGATTCTTGGACATGAATCCGTGGCTGAGGTTGTAGAGGTAGGAAGTTGCGTCAAATATTTTAAGCCTGGGGACAGGGTAATTGTTCCTGCCATTACACCGGACTGGAATTCTTTGGAAGCACAGGGTGGCTATCAGATGCATTCTGGTGGTATGCTTGCTGGTTGGAAATTTTCTAATTTCAAAGATGGCGTATTTGGTGAATTCTTCCATGTGAATGATGCGGATGGAAACCTTGCAATCTTACCAGAAGGCATGGATCCAGTTGCCGCCTGTATGCTGGCTGATATGGTACCTACGGGCTTTCATGGAATTGAACTTGCAGATGTTCAGTTTGGAGACACCGTAGCAGTCATTGGTATTGGTCCGGTTGGGCTTATGTCAGTTGCAGGTGCGGCTCTTAGGGGTGCCTCTCATATCTATGCCGTCGGCTCCCGTCCCAACTGCGTACAGCTTGCCAAAGAATATGGCGCAACGGATATCATCAACTACAAAGAAGGCGATATCGTAGAGCAGATTATGGAAAAGACAGGGGACAAGGGGGTTGACAAAGTAATTGTTGCCGGTGGAGACAACGATACCTTTGCCCAGGCCATTACCATATTAAAACCAGGTGGAAAAATTGGCAATGTGAATTATCTTGGAGAAGGTGATTACATAAAGATTCCCCGTGTCGAATGGGGCTGTGGAATGGGCCATAAAATAATTGCTGGTGGACTTATGCCCGGAGGCAGATTGAGAATGGAGAAACTGGCCTCTCTCATTTCAACCAAGCGATTGGATCCAGGTAAACTGGTTACCCATCGGTTCGAAGGGCTTGAAGGCATTGAACCAGCTCTCATGTTAATGAAGGAAAAGCCTAGAGATTTAATTAAACCAGTGGTAGTCATCAACTGGTAAAATCAATCACAAAAAAATGGAGTCACAGCGACATAAGTGAATCATTACTTATGGAATGGTGGCTCCTTTTTATTAAATATATGTTAATAAAAACACCTCAAACTTAATTCTACTCGCAAAGCAGTATTTGAATCTATTCAATCTTGATTTAATATAAAAAGGCTAATTCAATAAATTATTAAGCATCACAGGTAGCTCATAAATCGCCTTATACTCAGAAGCAAAAGTTAAACTTCTTGTGTCTACAATTGGGATACAAATCTAGCTATATAAAGTCAGGATAATTACTACAACTTGATTTTATTTTTCAAATTGACATATGATATATAATAATATATCATTATAAATAAATCACGTACCCCTTAAGGAGAAATACAGATGCCTAGAAAAAAAAGTTCATCATTACTAACCGATAGAGAGATGGATGTTATGAAAATATTATGGAGTAGCAATGAACCATTAGTTGCTTCGGAGATATCTAAGAGAGGGGATTCCTTAAGCAACAACACGGTTCAGTCTGTTCTTAGAAAGCTCCTAGATAAAAACTATATTGTAGTTGCTGATATTGTTTACAGCGGAACTGTTCTAACAAGGAGTTACAAGCCCATCGTATTAAAAAAAGATCTACTATTGGAGCAATTTGTTAGCCAGTTCAATAAAGATGATGATATGATTACAATTCCTAACTTAGTAGGCACTTTATTAAAACACGAAAAAAATGAAAAAGAGACTATAGAGAAATTAGAAAAGTTACTTGAGGAAAGAAAAAATCTACTTAACCAAGAGGAAAAATAGAATGTTTTTATCGCCTTCTGCATTGATAACTATAATACTAACATCTAATTTAACCATTGTAGCTCTATGGCTTTTTCTAAAAAGTCATAGAAGACTGATGCAGATAAGTATCAGTACTTTATTGATTGTTGTATTTTTGGTTTTAATTCGCTTATTAATTCCTATGGAGTTTGGATTTGAAAAAACCATTAGAGAATACCATATACTTCCAAGCTTATACACTATCTTATTCACACCAGTATTGCAATTTTTCACTCCCAAATTATATATATATCATGCCATTCTGCTCATCTGGGTGTTAGGATTTATTTGTATGGGATTTTGGAGTATATTTTGTCATATCAGGTTCTATCATTCCATCAATCAGGATCCCCCTCTTAATGAGGAAACTATTTTAAGCATCATTAAGAGAATTGACGAGTTTCATGGCAAATCAAGTAATTTTAGGATTATCAGGACAAATAAAGTATCTGTTCCCATGTATTTAGGATTATTTACCCCTAAGATACTTTTACCTAACATCAATTTATCCAAGGAAGAACTGTGTTATATCCTTTACCACGAAGCTACTCATTATTATAAACATGACCTATGGGTAAAGCTTTTGGTTGAACTTATTTGCATCATTTACTGGTGGAATCCATTTATTTATATTTTAAAACAAGATATAGATAAAATCATGGAGATACGAGTAGATATTACAGTAACAAAAAATTTTGATGAGATCCATAGAATAAAGTATTTAGAATGCTTGCTAAAAATTGCCAGAGAAAACTGTTCAACAGATCTTAACAGTTTATCTCTTACCTTCGACAGCAGAACTGCCTCTGTTCTCTCCCAACGCTTTCATATAATTTTAGATGGAGGCTTGTCTAAAAAGCCAGGTATCTTTAATAAAGTACTGTTGGTATTTTTATTATCTATATTCGGTCTAAGTTCACTTTTCGTTCTTGAACCATACTCTATTAATTCCAATGATCAAGAGTATACTGTGGAACTCACTCCTCAAACTTCTTATTTAGTTATTAATCAGAAAAAGGAATATGATGTCTACGTACATAATAGATATTTTGCAACGGTATCACGAATTAGAGATTCCTACTCTAATTTGAAAATATACAATAACTTAGAGGAGGCTTTATTATATGAAAGTAAAAAGTAAAAACATCCTGTTATGTCTCACTGTGTTATCAATTGGTACTATAATGATGCCACTAGATGCTTTTGCCCAGTCGCAAAAAACGGAATCTTCTATGGTGACACAAAAACAAACACCAGAAAAACATTATCTGGATGCTCAGATAATTGAATGGCGTTATAAAACTGTAAATGGAAAGATGTATCGCCGTCAATACAATTATTCCAGAAAAAAATGGGTTGGTGATTGGGAGCTCTGCGATTAATTTTCAAAAAAAGACCTTTTAAAGTATGTTTAAAAAAGGGCACGGCTCTATCACACTATTTTTGATGATTAGCCATGCCCTATTCCTTTTTTATTGTTTGGCTCTTTGTCAATAGTTGGGGTTAGATTCGTATGAATCCCGCTCCTTTTTTACGTTTCGAGCTATTTTAACGGTTCATTCTACTGTATGCGGTTTTGGGCATGCTAAATAAGCCTCCATATCCTGAACTTTTTTCTATGATGTACATTGAAATATACGAGTACGGAATCGGTTAAAGTTCCGGATTCCATAAGAACTTCGTTTTAATACCTTAATCTTATTGTTGAATCCTTCAGTAACTCCATTTATAATGCCATATTTAAAGGCATTTAAGATTTCTTTCCTCCAAGATTGGAATGTTTTCGCATGTTTCTGAAATTCTTTAATACCGCAGCCTCTTGCATTAGAAATCCAATCATCGAATTCCTGTTGTTGTTTACGATAGGACTTTATCTGGCTAATATCATAAAACCATTCTTTCATCATATGCGCTAGCCGTAGATCATCATTATACTGTAGCGTCAAATCACGGGCTTGTTTGTTCTCATCTTTCAGTTTTTTATAGCGAGTCGGAATCAACTTGTGGCTTCGTTTATGGTATTTCCTAAGATAAGCCGGCATGGATTTCTGTAGCCATTTACGGACATTTTCAATTGCACATGTCACCAGTCTAATGAAATGATACTTGTTTACGATAATCTTTGCGTTTGGGAAAAAGGTTCTGGCAAGCTCTGCATAGGGAAGCCACATGTCACATACAAAGAACCTTACTTTAAGCCTTTCCTTTCTCGGAATGTCCCTCCAGTAATCAGCCAGAAGGCTTTGAGTGCAGTCCGGCAGTATATCCAGAATTTGGTGTTTTTGTGGGGCAACGAGGATACACTGCTATTTTCCGGTAAACGCATTGCCTTTAAATTCATCAATGGAAATAGCCTCAGGAAGTTATCTGGAGGTAAATAATGGATTGTATCCAAAAGTTTGCAGATAGTAGGAACGGGAACCCCAGTAAGGATTGAAACCTGTTTGAGAGAAAATGTCTGTCGAAGGAGCGTAATAACATAAAAATCTAATCTTCTTGTTCTAAGATGATAGGAAGGAAGAAATGAATAGTGCTCTAAAAACCACTTTCCGCAACAGAGACAAGCCTGTTGAGAAGGTCTGGTTTCAATAAAGACCTAAAAAAAGAGTCTGCCTGAATAACTTTTTTACAAAAACATCTTCCAAGTCTAAGAATGCCTTGCTATAATTAGGGTACATCTATAAGTGGTCACCTCCATAACATTAAACCTTGGTCAGGATAATGGGTTTTGGAGGCTTCTTATAGATGTATTTAGTACCATAAAAGTGTAATTATTAAAGCATATTATTATTGCTTAAACATTTGCACTTATTATTTTATAATAAGGGCGTAATTGGTCTAGCATAATGTTTTATGGATTAATAAAATCCGTTATTAAAACTGTCAGCCACCCCTTATTATATACATTCACTTAAGCAGGTTGAGACTCTGATAAGAGCTTTCGTGTAACGAACTAAAATGAATCGTAATAAGTGTGGATGGTAACAATTACAACTTTATTTTGGAGGTTACAGTTGGTAAGTGTAGGAATTGATCTTTCAAAGGAAAAAAGTACGGTATGTATTCTAAAGCCATATGGCGAAATTGTAAGTAAGCCGCTTGAAGTAAACCATGTAGAGAAAGAACTTTCCGAATTATCTTCTATGCTACTTTGCCTGAACGACGAAGTACGGATTGTCATGGAAGCTACAGGAATTTATCACCTTCCAGTACTAAGCTATTTACAGGAAAAAGAATTCTTTGTAGCAGTTGTGAACCAGTTTGAGATGAAAGCGTATCGTTGTCAGGAATTAAGGCGTATAAAAAACTGATAAACAGGACGCAATTGCCATTTCCAACTATGGGATCGACCATTGGTATCGGCTGAAGAACTATGAAGCGAATGGAAGGATTTATAAGGAATTAAAACTGTTAGGAGGACAGTATCGGCACTATATGAGAATGCACGTGGAAAGTGTATTGCAACTAACTCACATGCCAGTGTTTGACATAAACCACTCATTTTCGTCTTATAATATCTTCAAATTGATTTGGCTGAATATGTGAATTAGCTAAATAATCATATGATTCATTCTCCCCTAGACTATTAAACCCCGAAGAAGTATAGAATGATAATTCTTAAAGATGATGCCAAAAAATCTGTTAACAATCAAATTAATATAATAGTAATTATATATTGACAATATAAATTTATTGTGTTTTAATTACATTGTAATACAAATAATATATCACTATTTAAATATTATAAATAACATTTAAATAGTCTCATATTGTTTTATGTTATTTGGAAACATCGAATAGAATTTAACCATTTAATTTGAATTGTAATTTATGTAAAGGGTGTGATTCCGATGAATATTTTATTATAAAATATAGATAATAAAAACCAAATTTTAATAATGATTTTATGAAATTTTATTTTGCTTTACTATAATTAGTAATTACATAAGTACTGCATTAAAGTTAGTTTTTATTGAAGGGTGTGTATATGAAAAATAATAAACTGTATTATGGTATAAGTTTGATAACAATTATATTAAGTATAGTAACTTTATTACTTATGGTAACTGGAGAAGAGACTATATTAACTTGTTCTTTTTTTCTATTTGTATTATTTTTAATGCTTTTGATTGGCAATATGTCATCATATATGACATCGTATTGGCATCAACGCAAACAACTGAAAAGAAGAGTATTAATATATACTTACGTATTTTTAGCAATAAACATGCTATTCATTATTCTATATCTTTATTTTATTACATTATTTTATTATTTTAATTAAGGAGAAAAATTGAGTATGAAAAAATTATTAAGTTTCGTGTTCCTGTTTATAATGTCATTAACATTAACTTCTACGGCATTTGCTGCAGATGATATAAATAACAAAGACGTAGATAGTATTTATAAAAAAGTGTATACTGAATGCAAAAAGCAACAAGTGAAGGATATAACTGATGATTATGGAGCCTATTCTTATCTGCTGAATAATTTAAGCTATGTTAAAGTATCAGATAATAAGGTGGAATTATCATCTGAAATTTTTAAGAATAAAGAAGCAAATGAGGCAGATGTTCTAAATTTATTTGTTAGAAATCTAAATGCATTGATTGATGAAAACGCAATCAGTGTTAATAGAAGTTTAATGATTTCTACAAAAGAGGTTCAAAAAAAAGGGTCTATAATAAGATTAGATTCACAAACAATTGATCTTATGCCAGAAGCAAGAACACATGCTAATCAGTTAAAAAAAGTTTATGATAATGCAGTTTTTGGAACGGCTCATATAGTGGCAGGTAAGTATTTTGCTGATCGAGTAAAATCTGGAGGCATATGGGATTATAAAAGGTATTTAGGCCTTAATACTAGATACTACGAAACAGAGTTACGTGCTACGATGACAGGAGAGACAATTGGTAATTTTCATTATGGGTATGTGGGTAGTGTATGTTTCGGAGAGACAACATTAAAAAGTGCTGCAGGTTTTATTCAAATTCTTTCTGGTACAACTGATATAAAATATTTTAATAGTTATTTTGATGATCCACGTGATCAAAAAGATATTCAGTGGGGAATTAATAGATATAGTGCTGAACATTAATTATTTTATTGATTATTTAATAAATCAAACACTTTTTTTGTAGTATAAAAATATTTTATTCACACCTTTCAAATATAAATAAAATACAAAAAGGGCTATATAAAGCCTAATGTAATTTAGTTAAGGTTGATCCAGAAACTCCTAATAGAACAAAGTTAGAAGTAGGTGGCGAATTCAATTGTGAGTTCGCCACTTTTGTATAAAAGTGCGGCTCTTTGTCAATAGTTAGGGTGGGATTCGAATGAATCCTGCCCCACACTTGCATTTAGAGTCATTTTATTAGTTGGTTCTATTGTATGTTGTTTTTGGGCATGCCAAATAAGCCTCCTTATCCCGACTATTTTTTCTATGATGTACAATGAAGTATTCGAGTTCGGAATCGTTTGAAGTTTCTGATTCCATAAAAACTTCGTTTTAATACTTTAATCTTATTATTGATACCTTCTGTTACTCCGTTTGTGCTGCCATATTTGAATCCATTTAAGATTTCTTTTCTACATGACTTAAATATTTTGGCACATTTCTGGTATTTTGCTATCCTTTGCATTTGCAATCCAGTCATCAAATTCCTTTTGCTACTTGCGGTAAGACTGTGTTTGACAGATATCATAAAACCATTCCTTTATCATATGAGCCAGACGCATGTCGTCACCGTATTGAATTATTAGGTCACAGGCTCTCTTATTCTTATCCGTTAGCTTTTTGTAGCGATTCAGGATTAGCTTACGGCTCCGCTTGTACTATTTTCTAATAGAAGCCGGCATGGATTTTTGGAGTCGCTTACGTACGTTTTCAATAGCCCATGTGACTTGCCGTATGAAATGGTGTTGGAAGTGTGCTTTTTAAGCACACCCCAACATTCAGTATAGAACCTATTGTTTTTAATTAACTTAACAGCTCAAAGCACTTAAATAATCTATTTTGCTTCTCCCATAACTACGAATCCCTACCTCATTCCTTATGAAGCCATCACATCTTTATTCCTCAGCCATAGAACTGCAATCCCTGTGAATGCCACTAAAAAGACTGCACTGCTTAAAAGAAGCTGGCCAGGCGTACATATCATTGGGCCACCGGGGCTATTGGCTCTCATGCCAATGCTCATAAGGGTATAGGGATAAAAGGCCCCTGCTCCCTTTGAAAGTGCCGCTACCCCACCGATTCCTCCAATCATAGCGATTCCAACCGGTACTGCAAAGCTGCGAATCATAAGGGATAGACATAGCTGCACTCCACAGATCACGATCCCTCCAACCATACCATAAGCCAGCCATTCAAAAAGTTCTGGCGGCACTGGTCCTGGCAGATTGGACAGCTTTCCACAGATAATAAACAAGATTCCAACCCACACCTGGGTGGCAATCACCATGACAGAAGCGGTAAATAGCTTGGAAAGATAAATATAAGGTATTGGCACCGGTAGAGTCATGACCGAATTCCAGTTATGATTGGTGTGCTCCAGGCGACAGAGATAGGAGCAGTAAACTCCAATGGTTGGTGGAAGGAAGAAATAGCAGGTGAACAAAGTGTGCTGGGTCCACAAGCTGTACCAGTAATTATCTAAAATATTGATATTTTGAACATAGTTAAAGGTTCCCATAATTGCCGGGAGAATTGGTAAGAAGAAAAAGGCCAGCCAGACTGGGCTGCGCTTTAGTTTCATCTGTTCTGCACGAATTGTTTTTAATAACATAATTTACCACTCCTTTCTGGCAAATGATCGGCTACCATAAATATAGATTGCCAAAAACATCCCAACCAGTAAAAATACACCCAGCCAGTCAATGGGAACGTAATAAAAGTCTGAAATTCTAGTACTCTCATCCCAGTTTAACCCGACCCGCATCATGACCCCGTAATAGCCCCAAATCAGTAGTTTACCAATGCCCTTTGGCAAAAACATACTAAACAATCCCGCAAGACTGCCTAGAAGCCCCAATGTAAGAGGAACCATCTGATTTGAAAAATGAAGAGATAACACCTGTTGAAGCAGCAATATAGTAACATGAACGCCAATGGTAGAAATCAGATAGAACAAAATCTTATCCCAGGGAATGGGCCCTCCAAAGCCTTTGATAACTCCAAATGAAAGAATCATTAAGACCTGAAAAACTGTAATTGCCACCACCTGAATGACTCCGCACAAGTACTTGGCATGGAACAGAGTTTCTGCAGGTATTATAGTCTCTAACAGCTTAAAGGTTTGGCCTTTTTGTTCCACATCACAAAGTCTGGAAGCCAAAACAGCAATTATAATAGGCATCATAATGGCATTTAATATGGGAAAATGATAGAGACACTGATACCAGCCCTGAGCAAGTTTTTCCCCGTTCATGTTGCCAAAGGAATATAATCCCCATAAGCACTGGACTCCTAGAAGAACAGCTACTGTGGTGAAAATCCCTTTTCTTTTTATTTTTTGAAATTCCATAGCAAGTACTTTCATTATAGACTCACCGCCGTTCCTGTTAATTCTATGAAGATCTCTTCCAGTGTCTTTTTCCTTTCTTCCACGCGAACAATTCCAATGGCTTCTTGAGAAAGATGAGATATGTGGGTAGCAAGTTCCTGATCCAAAAGTTCTGGTAAGAGCAGAAATGCCCCCTCCTCCCTGCACATAATTCCATTCCTTTGAAATACCGCTTTGGCATCTTCATTATTCAGGGTGCGAACTGCTATGCTGCTCTTGCTCTTATCATGAAGAACCTTTAAGCTATCCTGAAATACCAGCTCTCCTTTGCTGATTACTCCGATGTGGTCCGCCATCTGTTCAATCTCATTTAAGAGATGGCTGGAAACCATGACTGTCATTCCAAATGTCTTTGGAAGGGAACGTATGAGTTCACGCATCTCCTGGATTCCTGCTGGGTCAAGACCATTGGTCGGCTCATCAAGTACCAGAAGCTTTGGATTTCCAAGAAGCGCTCCTGCAAGCCCCAGTCGCTGTTTCATTCCCAGGGAGTACTGACCCGCTTTTTTATCCCTTTGATTTTCCAGGCGGACAATCTTTAATACCCTGTCGATTTCCTCCTCTGGCACACCTTTTAAGGTGCTGATGATCTTTAAGTTTTCCCTTCCGGTTAAGTGGGCATAATAGCTTGGTGATTCTATGAGTGAACCGGCGTCTTTTAATATGCTAAGCCGGTTGTTACGATCCATCTCTTTTCCAAAGACGGTAATGGTTCCGCTGGTCGGCTTTGAAAGTCCCAGTATCATTTTCATTGTGGTAGTCTTACCAGCTCCATTGGGGCCGAGAAATCCGTAGACCACTCCCCTTGGCACTTTTAAGTCCAAATCCTTTACACTCATGGCTTCTCCATATTTCTTGCAAAGGGCGCTTGTGGTTATGATATCCGTCATTGTTATACTCTCCTTTTCTTTTCGATGTGTTAATGGTAACAAAGGCGCCTTACATCTGACTGTAGGCCACCTTACATTTACCTTAAACTTTGGATTTTCTTGTCCAATTTCATTTTTTTCGGCTATAATAAAGGTAGTTTATATTTAAGATAAATGGGTATTCTTTAAGAAAATGTGCCGAGATAATTGAGATTAGTGTACTTACATCTTTTTATTGGAAGCATAAATTTTTAGACGCTATCAGAACGTATATGGGTATTGGGAATGTTGGTGCAGTTAAAGGCAGTAGGTGCAAGGATACTGTAAAAACCAAACATTTATTAGTCCAGTCATATCTCATTCCGATAGAAAGTTATAAGATTTTAAAATTAGGGAAGTGATTTATATTTATTTATTTTAAATATTTGAATGATTACATTACTGTGTTGTATAATTCTTTAAGGACACAATAGTAGGATAGAACGTACCAAATTACAGTGGTACGAAGGAGATGTTTTAATGAAAAACATAAATAAAAAGCAATTATTTCTAATTTGTGCTGTTCCAACCCTCTGCATTTCAATGTTGCTATTAATCCCGTTTTTAACCAATAGAATAGGAAAAACAGCAGGATATATTTCAGGATTTTGTATTTATTGGTTCATCTTTTGTTTTCCAGTCTCTTTGTATAGTTCTAACGGATTTGGTAAATTAAGCGAAATCTATACTCAAAAATCGAATATTACTATAACAATGAGAAATATATATTATTCATTCGCATTTATGCCTTGTATAGCCACCTTCTTTGTTGTATTTAAGGGGTATGTTTTAATCGTAGAATTTCAGGTTTTGGCTATCGCTCTATTATTTGCAATAATAAATGGAACTTTTGAGGAAATGCTTTGGCGTGGAGTTTTTAATAAAGTTTTTAATAATAATATTTCCTTGTCATACATATATCCATCAGTATTTTTTGGTATTTGGCATATAGCATTATATTTGGCAAAAGGAATGGTATACCAAGGTGGATTTGCTTCATTAGTTGGTGGTTCTTTTTTTATGGGATTATTATGGGGATGGGTTGCATATAAAACAAAGTCTATTAAAGTTGTAACAGCAGTGCATATAATAACTAATTTTTTTGCCTTTACTGGTCTAATTTACCAAAATTGGTTTATTTAATTTTAATTCACATCATTTACTGTATATAAGAATTAAGGGAAGCCAAAAAACCGTTTCCCTCAAAATCAAAATACTATCAACACTATTGTTAAGCATAGCCTAAAAAACGAAACGAAGGGATGAGACGACAATGATAGATATCTACGACTGTAAGCTGCTCTTAGTGGATGATGAACCAGAGCTTCGCAGAATGGTCATTACTATTTTGAAACAAAGCGGTTTTAAGAAAATCATCTCAGCTGGAAACTGCAGCGAGGCGCGTAGTCTGTTTGATTTGGAAAAACCGGATGTTGTAATCCTTGATGTTTCCCTGCCTGATGGGGACGGCTTTTCCCTGATGCGTGATTTTAGGGCCTCCTCTTCCGTTCCGGTGCTGTTTCTTTCTGCCAGAGATGAAGATGAAGACCGGCTGCTGGGCCTTGGTCTTGGTGCTGATGATTATATGACTAAGCCATTTCTCCCGAGGGAACTGGTCTTAAGACTTCATGCAATTTTAAACCGCACTTATTTTCCGGCTGTCTTAAGCCAAAAATCAAAGCCTGTATTCTTCCTCGGGGATATAAAAGTCGATTTAAACAGTTGTGAGGTGACCTCACAAAAGGGCAACGCTACCCTTACGGCTAAAGAATTTTCCCTCTTGGAAAAGCTATTTGAAAACAGGGAGAAGATCGTGACCGGGGATAGCTTATGTATGGCTGTCTGGGGCGATTCCCTTTATGGGTATGAGAATACCTTGATGGTTCATATCCGCCGCCTCAGGGAAAAGATAGAGCCTATCCCCTCTTCCCCCCAATACCTGACAACCGTCCGTGGTCTTGGCTATAAGCTGACGGGGGTAACAGTTCTATGAAAAGCATGATGAAGGTATTATCTCGTTATGTGCTATCAGCCGCTGCGGTTGCCGTCCTTTTGCTGGTCATTAATTTCGCTGTCTTAACCATCTGGCTTTTTACAGAAAAAAATGATAAGAATTATTACAGCATCAGGCAGACTGCAGATCAGCTTACATTTACCAAGGAGGGATATGAACTTACCGGTTCTGGCAGAGATCAGCTTGAACGAAACAATCAATGGGCCATGCTTCTAGATCCGGCTGGCGAGGTGATTTGGAATTATAAGCTTCCGGCTGACGTTCCTAAGAGTTATTCCATTTCAGATGTGGCGGGATTTTCACGGTGGTACTTAAAGGATTATCCCGTATCTGTCTGGCGGTACGACGATGGCCTATTAGTCGTAGGAAGCCCCAAGGACACCATGTGGAAGTTGGGTATTATGATTCCTCAAAAATCCATGGATAATTTGAAATTCTGGATTCCCCTGTTTCTGATTTTAAACACCATTACTGCAATTTTCTTTGCCCTAATGTTAGGCCTTAGGCTTTTTCGATCCTTAAAGCGGATTTCAAATGGGATTCAGGATATGGCAGAAAAGCGGCCTGTGTCCCTCCCCATTAATGGAGTCCTTGGAGATCTTGCCGCGGGAATTAATAAAGCTTCCAGCCAGCTTATTCTACAGGAGACTGCCCTTAACAAAAGAGACAGTGCCCGCACTACATGGATTGCAGGAATCTCTCACGATATTCGTACCCCTCTTGCTGTTGCAATGGGCTATGCAAGCCAATTGGAAGAGGATGAGGGGCTTATGAAGGAACAGAAAGACTTGGCAGGCATTGTAAGACGCCAATGTCAGCGGATTAAGGATTTGGTAAGTGACTTAAACCTTGCTTCAAAGCTGGAATATGAGATGCAGCCATTAAGAAAGGAACAGGCATCCCTTGCCCCACTGATTCGAAGTGTGGCAGCCGATATGATAAATGATCATATATCGGAGCAATACACCTTAGAAGTCTCTGTTTCGGACAATGCACAAAATGGGCAACTGCTGGGTGACAAACAGCTTCTAAAACGTGCCGTATCCAACCTTATTTTAAATAGCATAAAGCACAATCCGGAGGGCTGCGATATTAAAATAGAATTAAGTAAGGACGGGGAAAACTTTATCCTTTCTGTTGCAGATAATGGAACGGGGTTCCCAAAAGAAGTGTTAGAACGATTGAATGAACTAAAGGAAGATGTAGACCATAAGGAAGGCGTTGACTATAAGGAAGGCGTTGACTATAAGGCAGATGTTGACCATAAGGCAGATGTTGACCATGAAAAGGGCACAGAGACAGATGCTTTAAAAGAACAAAACAACCATGGACTTGGTCTTACCATAGTGTGTCAGATTATAAAGGCTCATAATGGAAGCACTCATTTCACCAATTTAACGGGAGGCGGCTGTCAGGTGATTTGTTATTTGCCAGCATTGAACTCCTAAAAACTGCATTAAAATAGCTGAGCCTACAGGATTAATCCCTGTTATAGACTCAGCTTTTTCTATGGTTGGAAAGGAACGTTTTATACTACAACGCCCTTCTTTAATATAATATTTGCGTACAACTCTTTTTCCCCTGTCATAATTACCACAGTGGAACGATCTTTCGTCCTATCGTAAAAATCCCACTTATCAATCTCTTCAAAGCAGTCTGCGCCTCGCTTATCATGCTTTGCCACAACTTCTTTATAAGTATCCCAAATTGGAGTTTTTACGTCATCCCCTTTTACCACTCCCATTAAGGTGACCGGGTGCTCCACGTAGGTATCAAGAGGAAATAGCTGAAGGATTGCATCCAAGATTTCAGGAACCCCGTGTCCATCCATTCGGATTACCTTCTTTCCATAGGTATGACCTGGGAAATTACCGTCTCCAATGGTAAGTTCATCGGTGTGACCCATTTCACATAATACTTTTAATAACTCGGGACTGATAATTGGTGGTATTCCTTTTAACATAATACTCTCCTTTTCTCCAATAGCGCTCTTCTATAAAAGAAGAGCGCCAAATAATTAATCGTATAAGTTTTGTGAAACCTCACTGCTGTCCATGTTGTCTTTATTATACCACTGACTGCCTGTATCTACATCAGTAACTTTTTCGCCCTTTGCTGCTGCAACGGCAAGTTTCACGGTCTGATATCCAATCTCTACGGGAGCTTGAGTTACGGCACCAGCCAGTTTGCCTGTTTTGATTCCATCTTTGATCATGGTTCCGGAATCAAAAGCAACGCCGATTACGTCTTTTCCAAGTCTTCCTAAGTTCTCATCTCCGGTTAAAAGGCCTTCTCCAGTTTTCTGGTTGGAAGCGAAGATGCAGATGGTATCATCTTTGTTTAAGATAGTCTGAGCATCTGTAGTCATAAGAGAAGCTTCTACCTTAGAAGGAACCGCTACGTCAAGGATTACATTCGCAGTCGTTCCTTTGTCTACCTTTGCATCGCCTACGAACTTATCGTTACCAGTGATAGATACGGTTTTCCCGTCCGCCTTAATTAACTCTGCAAGCTTATCGATGAAACCAAGACCACGGTTTATGATGGACTCTGAGGTTGCATCCTGGTTTAAAACACCGATTCTAACGCTGGAGGTTGATTTGGCAATCAGATCTTTAACTAGAGGATATGTGTATACGGCTGCCACTTCTCCTGCCTTGTAATTATCGGTAGCTGCATTGGCAACAACGGCTCCTTCTGGTGCTTTTGGTACGCCGGAATCAAATCCTACGATCGGAATGCCTGCATCCTGAGATGCTTTGATGCTGTCATTTAATGCAGATACGTCAAGAGCTGCAAGACCAATTGCTGCTGGTTTCATCTGAACTGCATTGTTCATCATCTGAACCTGTTGCGCAATATCGGATTCGGAATCTGGTCCCTGGAATTCCAGTTTCACACCTAATTCTTTGGACGCTTTTTCTGCTCCCTTATAAACGGCCTGCCAGTACTGGGACTGGAAGCCCTTTGCTACCATATAAACGGTTACATCGCCGCCCTTATCTTCCCCTTTGGTGGTAGCTGCCTCACTTGATTTTCCTTCTGCTACTGTTGTTCCTGCTTCACTTTTTCCTGGATTCGCAGTTGTCTTGCTTCCACAGCCGGCTACCAAAGATGCTACCATTGCTGTTGTTAATAAAACGCCCCATACATTTTTTTTCATTTTTTGCTTCCTCCTTCATTTTCTATGTGGAATCTTTCGAGTCACATGGCTAGTTAGTTTTTCTTCCGGTTTCTATATACATCTGCAAAGACTGCCACGATTAACACCAGACCGGTTGCTACCTGCTGGTAATGGGTCTGAAGGCCCACAAAGGGAAGTCCTGTCTTAAGTATGGAGATGATGAACACACCGATCATGGTGCCTGCTATGGTTCCGATTCCTCCTGACATGGAGGTTCCCCCGATAACCACGCCTGCGATGGCATCCATCTCAAATCCTGCACCGCCTCCTGGTAATAAAGTGGAGTAGATGGTGGAGTAAGCAAGCCCTGCGATTCCTGCAAAGGTACCGCTGATGACGTATGCGATGATTAAATATTTATCCACGTTGACACCGGACAACCTGGTTGCTTCTTTGTTGCTACCAAGTGACAGAATGTAGCGGCCTGTTTTTGTCTTATTCATAACAACTGCCATGAGTACGGCTGCAGCGATTAGGAATAAAAAGCCAGTGGGGATTAGGAGGCCGCCTTCTGTCTTAATTTTAAATATAGAACGGTACCAGCCTTCTGGGTCTGATCCTGATTTCCAGGTAACAGACTGGGCTCCTGTAATGATGGAACCGATTCCTTTTGAAAGCATCATGGTGCCCAGTGTCGCAATGAATGGAGGGAGTCCAAGCTTTGCTACTAAAAGCCCGTTTATGACTCCGAATAAAGTACCAATTGAAATACAGATAATGATAACCAGCCAAATGGGGAATCCCATATTTACGCTTAAAAATCCGGCCACCAGACCTGACATAGTAAGTACGGTACCGATGGAAAGATCAATACCTCCGGTTGCTATAACAAAACAAATACCAATGGCCATAAATCCAATGTAATAAGATGCGTCAAAGATATTGACCATGGTGCTGTAAGTGGCAAATCTAGGATTCATGATTCCAAATGTAAGGTAGAGTAGGATAAGAGCCAATAAAGCCACCAGTCTCTGGGTTCCTATCGCTTTGATGATGGGATTATTTTTTAGTTTTTCCATTGTTGTCCTCCTGGTTTCTCAAAGTAGCCGCAGCCATAATACGTTCCTGTGATACCTCTTCAATGGGGATCTCTCCGGTGATGCGCCCTTCGCACATAACCAGAACCCTGTCACTCATTCTAAGAATCTCTGTCATCTCCGATGATATCATGATGATGGATTTCCCTTGCTTGACAAGCTCATTCATTAGATGGTAGATCTCACTTTTCGCTCCTACGTCGATTCCCCTGGTAGGTTCATCAAAGATTAAAATATCACAGTTTCGAATCAGCCATTTGGCAATAACCACCTTCTGCTGGTTACCTCCTGACAGATTCACTACAAGCTGGTCTACGGAAGGAGTTTTCGTCTTCAAAAGCTTCACATAACTTTCTGCTTCCTTGCGTTCCTTTTGTCTGTCAATGAAAACACCCTTCATAAATAAGGACAAGGCTGACATGGTGGAGTTTTCTGCTACGGATTTTGCAACCACGAGGCCAAATCGTTTTCGGTCCTCTGAAAGGTATCCAATTCCATGAGATACTGCATCCTCTGTGGTTTTAATCTCCACCTGTTCTCCATTGATGTAGATGGTCCCCTCATCTTTTTTATCTGCTCCAAAGATGGCTCTGGCTAGCTCCGTTCTGCCTGCTCCCATGAGTCCGGAAAATCCCAGGATCTCACCTTTTCTAAGTTCAAAGCTTACATCCTTTACCATCTTCCCAGCGCTTAGATGCTCTACCTTTAATACGACTGGCGCATTCTCTGGCACGCTGCTAGTCTGCTTTGGATCTTCATAAATAACACGGCCCACCATCATATTGATGATGTCATCCTTTGTGCTGTCTTTTGTAATCATGGTTCCAACGTAGGTTCCATCTCGCATGACCGTTACCCGGTCTGTGATTACCTTTATTTCATCCATTCGGTGGGAGATATAGACGATTCCCATTCCCTTGGACTTAAGATCTCTTATAATCTTAAAAAGTTCCTCAATCTCTGACTCCGTCAGTGCGGCTGAAGGCTCATCAAATACCATCAGTTTGGCTTCTCTTGATATGGCTTTTGCAATCTCACACATTTGCTGCCGTCCTACGGTTAAGTTCCCCATAGTTTCAGACGGGTCAATATCAATGTTTAACCGGTCAAATAACTTTCTTGCCTCTTTATTCATCATGGAGTCGCTGATAAATCCACTCTTCATCATTTCTCGGCCGATAAAAATATTTTGTGCCACGGTCAAGTGGTTCATCATGTTCAGTTCCTGATGTACGATGGCGATTCCTGCATCCTGTGCTTCTTTTGGGGAAGTAAATTCCACTCCCTTACCTTCAAATTCAATGGTTCCAGAGTCCTTTAGGTAGATACCCGTAAGGATTTTCATAAGGGTTGATTTACCGGCGCCGTTTTCTCCCATAAGTGCATGGACCTCGCCCCCAATGACATCCAGATCCACGTGGTCCAAAGCATGTACACCTGGAAAGGACTTATCAATCCCCTTCATTCTCAGCATAACACTGCCCACATTCTCACTCTCCGCTTCTTTTTAGATTGAGCAACATTTCCTGCTCTGTTGATACCATTATATAACCTAGAAACGCAAGGTAATATAGAGTATCTTACAAAAAAAGAAGAGGATTTTACTTTCTTTAAAATGGGAACAAAAGCTTTTGGTTTTCGTCGGTGTAGATATTGTCTAAGGTGATGACTTCCGTGTCGCAGTATATATTTTTCTCCATTTTATTTCCCCTTACAGACTCCACTGCCGTCTGGATTCCAAGATAGCCCATGTTAAAGGGTTTCTGGACGATGAGGGTGTCAATGATTCCTTCTTCTAAATACTGGATTCCTTCAATATCATTATCAAATCCCACGATATTGACTTCACGGTTTAGGTTCATCTCTTTAATGGCTCTTGCCACCCCTACGGTGGAATAAAGGTTTAGTCCTGCAATTAGGTTGATGTCTGGATGGTCTCTCATCAGCTCCTTTGTCTTATCATAGGCTTGTCTGTAGTCAGAGTTGCTATAAAGAACTGCTTCAATCCGATCCTCATAATCACCAAGCCCCTCCCTTAGCCCAGCTTCCCGTTCCATGGCGGTGGAAGAGCCTTTTACATGAGATACGATTGCTATTTTTGAGTCCTTGTTCACATAATCCCGCATTTTCTTTCCCATTTGCAGACCAGCATTCCGGTTGTTTGTTCCGATATACGTTTCTTCCAGATCTTCATCAATCTTTGAATCAATTAAAATCAGCTTAATTCCGGCCTCTTTTATCTTCCTTACGGTATCCGTCATCTCTGAATACTGTATGGGGGCGAGGGCAATCACATCCGGTTTCATCTTCACTGCTTCTTCAATGTATTGCTTCTGCATCTGGTAATCATTTTCTTCCTCAGGGGCAAGAATGGTCAAATTGGCCTGATATTCTTTCCCTGCACTTTTGGCACCGGATATCATGGACATCCAAAAGTCATTTGTCTTATCCTGAACCTTTGGTATGAATACGATTTTAACGGTTTTCTTCTGATTAAATTCTTCTAGCTGAAACACCATGGAAAGGAAAACAACCGCTAATAAAAAGAATGTCAGAAGCAATAACCCATTTTTATGTCTCTTCATCCGTGTCCTCCATACGTTTGTAAGGAATGATGACTTTGACCACCGTCCCTACTCCTTCTTCACTCTCCACAATCAGTCCATAGTCCGGCCCATAATGCATCTTAAGGCGGTCTTCGATATTCTTCATCCCCACTCCGTTATGCCGTTTGTCCGAGGTTTTCTTCTGAAATATGGTAGAAAGGGCTTCCTTTGTCATTCCTATCCCATCATCCTTGATTGTAAGAATCACGCGGTCTCCCTGACGGCATCCGGTAATTATGATGTTACCCTGCTCTGTCTTATATTTTAGCCCGTGATACAGGGCATTTTCCACCAGGGGTTGGAGCACCAGTTTTACAATGGCACACTCCATAACGTCTTCATCCACCTGGATGTCAAAGGCCACCTTGTCTTTATACCTCATCTGTTGAATCAACAAGTAATTTCTTGTGTACTCAAGCTCCTGCCAGATGGTAACGTAAATCTTGGAATTTCCAATGGCCTGACGGAAGAACCTGGCAAGGACGGAGGTCATCTTGATGGCCTGGCTTGAGTCTTCGGTCTCAATAAGCCAGATAATCGAATCCAAGGTGTTATAAAGAAAATGCGGATTGATCTGGGACTGGAGAGCCTTTAGCTCACTTTTACGTTTCTCCGCCTGTTCCTTCCGGTTATTCTTTAACAGCTCATCAATGCGTTTGGTCATCCGGTTAAAGGACCGGGTGAGGCTTGAAATCTCATTTTCTCCGCCGGTATCGATATAGACTTGTTCAAACTTTCCTTCTTGTACTTCATTCATAGCTGCCTGTAGCTGCTTAATTGGCTTTGTAATCTTGGCTGAGAGTAAAACAGCAAGAATACTGGCAAATAGAATGAGAATCGAGGCTGTCCCAATGTACATGGCTCTTACCGCTTTCTCATCCCCTGCCAGCTCTGAGGTGTATACCACTCCCACAATGGTCCAGCCTGTTTTGTCTGAATGAAAGGGGGTATAGATTTTATTTTCACCCTTTTCATCGGTATAGGTAAGGCTTGACCTGACGTTTGATACTTCTTTCAGAAGCTCTTTTTTCACTCCGCTTAAGATTAACTGCTGTTGGGGATGATATACGATCTCACCTTTTCGGTCAATGATATAGACATACCCCTTGTTTCCCAGACTGATGGACTCACATAGGTTGTTGATGACATCATAATTTAGATCAATGACCAAAAGCCCCTCCACCTTCCCAGTCTCAGGGTTTGTGATTCCTCTGCTTAAGGTTACCACCCATTTATAATCGTTACTCACCAGGTTCTGGACGTGAGAAGAGGAGATCAATATCTTGCTCCCCTCCTTTTTGGCATCTACATACCACTCCTTTTTAGCCAGTCTGGACCTTAAGTTTAAGGCGTCCGTTCCATTGTTAATAAAGTACCTTCCGTTATCCCCTAATACCGCAATGTTATAAATATCCTTTCTGGCATGAAGAATGGTCTGAAACGCTTCCTTTAGATCGCTTCCCGTCTCCTTTGTATTCGGTTCAAATAAGTAGCTGGTCATATCCCGGTTGCTCATAATCACCTGAGAGATATTTTCCATATAGTTAATATAGTTTTCAATGTTAAAGTTCACCTGTTCAATGAGAAGCTTGCTGTTCTTTTCTGAATTCTCCATGAGATTCTTTTTTGTATATCGAATGGAGAAGAACATAAAAACCGTTACGGTAAGTAGAACCAACAAAGAAAAGTATATGATCATACTGGTCCTTATGCTTTTAAATCCGATTCTGCTTTTCATAGGTCCCTTTCCGGCTTATCAAGGTTCTTGCGTATTCCCGGGGTGTCATTTTCGTGGTTCTCTTAAAGATAGCACTGAAATAATTGGCATCGTTGTATCCGCATTTTTCTGCTATCTCATAGGTCTTTAAGGAGGTATTCTCTAGTAGTTCTATTGCCTTTTCCATCCGCCGTTTGGTCAACGCCTCTACAAAGGTCATTCCCGTGTAGTTTTTAAAAGCAGAGCTGAAATAGCTGACGCTGATGGCCAGCTTTTCGCATATTTCCTGCAAGGAAAGATCACAGTCTGCGTAATGGCTGTTGATGTATTCTAAGGCTGCCATTGCCTGATGGTCTCCATAATTGCCACGATTGCTGTTCATCATATCTACCGCCATCTCAAAAAACTCCAAGACCTTTTTCTCCATTTCAGAGATATAAGTACAGCCAAAAAGTCCGGAGATAATTTCCTGTTCCTTTAAAAAGAAGGCGTCGTCTACGATATTCAACCGTTCAAAGAAGTTCATCACCGCAAGGATCAGGCTCTGATATAAGACCACAACTTTATTCTTTGCAATCCACCTCTCCACACATTCCTCACGAATCCCGCAGACTTCCTTCATCACTTCTTCTGATAAGTTACTTCTCACCGCCAGCACGATCCGCTTTTCCCGATCATTTTCACAGATCATCCCCTGGGCACTCAGTTTGTATTTTTGGTACTTGTCCCATTCATAGATTCCCTTATCCCGTTCCAGGTAAAGATATTCCTTTAACTCCATGGCCTTTTCATAGGAAAATCCCATACCTCCTAAGTGGAATACACAGGTTCCGATTAAGGAAAACACCTGAATGTTTAACTCTCTTTCACTGCTTTTTGCTGCCGCTTCGCAGATGTGCGACATATCTTTTTTTAGCTGGGAGCTGTTTTTCTTTTTCACGTAAAGAATGATGTTATTATCGTCACCCTCAAAGGCAAGCACATCCTCTCCTGCTTCTCTATTTATGAGGGAAGACATCTGGGCAAGCTCTCTTTTTTCTAACCCTACTCTAGGATAAAGCAGGGCGGTGCAGTAACACTCCCCTTGAAAATCAATGTGAAATTCTTTTAGCTTTTCTTCAATCTCCTCTTCCTGGAACTTTCCTTTCGATAGCTGAAGGAGAAACTGGTTTTTTAACAAGGGAAAGCTGCCCTCATAATACGTTCTCACCTGGAGATTGGCCTCTTCACTATCCAGCGTTTTCTTTGCTTCTTCTAATTTTTCAATTAACTCCACTGCGGTAACTGGCTTTAATACATAAGAAAGAACACGGTATTCCACCGCCTTCTTTGCATACTCAAATTCATCGTAGCCAGTAATAATCACTACTTTTGTTCTTTTCTCATTCTCATAAAGATATTTTGCAAGCTCCAGGCCATCTACGTACGGCATACAGATATCAGTCAGCACAAGGTCTACCGGCTGCTTCTCCATAAATTCGATGGCTTCCTTACCATTTTCACAAGTCCCCCTTAATTCGTACCCCAAAGATTCCCACGGTATTCTTTGAGAAATTCGTTCCCTGATCAGAATCTCATCATCTACCAACAATACCTTATACATAACTCTCTCCTCTAACTCAATGAATCCAACTGGTCTGGTTTGCTTTGCATGATTTATTTTGTGCACTTTATACAATTATACACAGTTATCAGAAAAGAAAATAGTATTTATTTCAAAATCCCTGAAGTTACCAAGGGCGCGCTTCAGGGATTTTGATTTTTCTTATGTGTTTTGTTATTTTACGATAACTCCATCTTCATCCCACAGATCATGCCAGTCATTTGCACCTTCCCATAAGAACACCTGTCCTTTTACCAGACGGTTATTTCTCTCTAAGGTTGCGATACGGCTCATCTCTTCTTCTGTCAGTGGGTCTTCTGTAAATGACCTTAAATTGCTCACGTATTCCACCTCATGAATGGAAAATGGAATTGGGATCTGACCTCTCTGGTGCGCCCATTTTAATGCTACGACTGCTGGGTGAATTCCATGAGCTGCAGCGATTTCCTTCATCTCTGGTGTCTGTAAATCTGCCACATCTTCAGGACACATATCACGTTCTGGTCTCTGAGGGGAGCCTAATGGCATAAAGCCGATTGGCTGAATCTTGTGGGCAACCAGATAATTGAACAGCTCTTTTTGCTGGAAGCAAGGGTGAAGTTCCATCTCGCAGGCAGCTGGCATTACTTTCATGTGGGGAAGAACAGCTTCTAACTTTGGAATGGTCATATTGGATATTCCGATGTTGCGAATGAGTCCTTTTTCCACTAATTCCTCGCATCTGCGGTAGGTTTTTAAGAATTCCTCTGGGCTAAATGGCTTGGAATCTGGATTTCTGGAATCTACATCACAGTTTGGTGCATGGTAGTTAGGGAATGGCCAATGGATAAAGAACATGTCAATGTAATCGCACTGCAAATCAACGATACTCTTTTTGCAGGATTCTTCTACTCTCTCATGCATATCATTCCATACCTTAGTCATGATGAATAATTCCTTACGCTCCACTACGCCTTCTGTAAATGCCTGACGAAATACTTCTCCGATCTGATCTTCATTTCCATAGCAGGCTGCACAGTCAAACATGCGGTAGCCACAGCGGATTGCTCCTGCAACGGCGCCAGATACCTCATCTGGAGTGAAACGGTCGGAACCAAAGGTTCCCATACCAACACAAGGAATTTCCTCGCCTGTATATAATGTTACTTTTGGTACCAATGATGGCTCAATAAATGGTTTCATATTCTGATTCTCCTTCTCTTTTTATATAATTGAAATCTTATATTCCAGTTGCTTTTCTTCCCCAGGTTTTAAGATCGTAACATTCCTCTTATGCTCAAACACATCGTCTTCGTCGCTGCAGGTAGAAAGTCCGGTCCATGGTTCCATCGCGATAAAGGGACCGTGATTGGCGGTTGACCATAACATCAGATAAGGAAAGTCTTCAAAGGAAAATTCCACGCCCTGTTTTTTATCCTTGTGACTTAAGGTCACCTTCCTAGATTTTATCCGGTCAAATACAATGGCATCTTGTTCAAACAGCTCATGTTTTAAGGTCAGACTTCTTTTGTTCCAGGAAAGGGAAGTTCGGGTTTCCATGTCAATAAGTCCTGTCTCTGTGGAGGGCCAAGGATTTGTTTCTTCTTCCTCTTTTTCAAACCGGACCTCATATTCGTCGTAGGCTTCTCCCGGGTTTAATGGACAGCGAAAGGCTGGATGACCTCCCAGGAAAAAGGGCATATCTTCTGTCCCTGCATTGCGAACTCTGTAATCAACGGTAATGCTGCTTTTCTTTAGTTGATAGGTTATGGTTAATACAAAGGGATATGGATACTTGGTAAGCATATCTTCTCCAGAGGTGATGGAAAAGGATATGGTATCGTCAGTGATGGAGGTTAGTTCAAATTCTTCCTTACGGACGATTCCATGCCTTGGCATCTGGATCTCTTTCCCGTTTAAAGTGGTGGCCCTGTTATCTCTTAAGCTGCCACAGATGGGGAATAATACCGGTGCCTGACCGCTCCAGTACTCTTTATCTCCCTGCCATAAGTACTCCAGGCCTTTTTCATTCTTAATGGAGGTAAGTTCTCCTCCCTTTGAGGCAAAGCAAACTGTTAGATTCTCATTTTTCAACGAATATTCCATGTTATCCCTCAATTCTTGTGATCTCAATCTCCGGCAGTAGCTTTTCCATATCTTCCATTCGGAAGTATCCAGTTTCTTCTCGTAACGCAGAAGCGGCAGATATCCCACTGGCCTTTTTTAGAATCTCATCAATGGGGAGATTTTCACTCAGTCCAAGTGCAAATCCAGCAATCATGGAATCGCCGCATCCTACGGTATTAACCGCATGGAGCTTTGGCACCCTGGCTCTGTAAACCCCTGATTCACTGACTACAAAGGAACCTTCCCCGCCGAGAGAAACCGCTACGATTTCTACCCCTTGGCTATGAATCTTTTTGGCTGCTTCCACCATATCTTCTAACGTGTCACAGCTTTTTCCAGTTAGCATACGAATCTCATCCAGATTTGGCTTTATCATGGTAGGACAAGCTTCAATCCCCATCTTAAGAAGATTTCCGCTGGTATCTAAAATCACCTTTTTCCCTGCATCTTTGACCATTTTAACCATTTTCTGATAAGCGGTTCCGTCAAGCCCCTTTGGAACACTGCCTGATATGGCAATCACATCGGCTTTTTCTATGAGGGTTTGAAATAACTGAAGAAATCCTTCAAACTCTTCTTGCTTTACCTCAAAGCCTGGTTCTAGAAATTCGGTCTGAATCTCCTTTTTGCCATCCCATATATTAATACAAGAACGGCTTTCTGAATCCAAGTGGTAAAATGCACTGGTTATCCCCAAAGGCTTTAAGGCATCCTCAATATACTGGCCTGCATGGCCTCCTACAAATCCGGTTGCAACGACCTCTCCACCTGCAATTACGGCTGGTTTTGAGACATTTAAGCCTTTTCCGCCTGGGGTATAGCTACACTTTGCAACCCGGTTGACCTCACCTTCTAGAAATCCATCCACCACATATCGTTTATCAATAGCGGCATTTAATGTAACGGTCAGTATCATAAGAGCCTCCTATTCCTCATTGACTAACAGTACTTTTCCTTTAACAAGTCCTGGGGTCTTAAACATCTGGAAGGCTTCCTGTGCCTCGCTCATAGGCATCTTTTTAAAGATAAATCCAGGATCAAATTTTAACTGGCCTGTAGCAAAGTAATGAGCGGTCAGCTTCCATTCTTTTCCTGGGAACGGAGAGCTGTAAGACATCCAGGAGCCGGTCAGTTTAAATTCCTTCCGGTTCATATTTTCCCACATAGCTGGTGTGAAGCTAAGGTTCTCATGAGGTGTTCCAATAAAGCATACACTTGCTTTGTTGGAAGCTAGTTCAAATGCCATGTGCATGGTTGGGATCTGTCCAGCGGTTTCAAATACGAAAGCAAAGCCTTTTCCTTCCGTTAGTTCCATGGCTTTTTCCTTATATCCTTCTAAGGAAGTATTGATGACCTCGTCAGCCCCAAGACGCTTTGCCAAAGCCAAACGCTCCTCGCTGATATCAAATACCACTACTTTCTTTGCCCCGAAGATCTTAGACCACTGCATGGTGAACATGCCAATGGTACCGCCTCCTAGAACTGCGGTGTATTCTCCACCTTTATAATCATTTTGAAACAAGCCGTGAAGGGCTACGGTAGACGGTTCAAACATCGCTCCCTGCTCATAAGAGATGCTTTTATCAAAGGTTACTGCATTCTGCTCTGGTATTACGATATATTCTGCGTTGCTTCCCTGCTGTCTGGAACCGATAAAGCTATAATGTCTGCAAAGAGAGAAGTTTCCGTTTTGACAGTCATCGCATTTCATACAGGGAATGAGAGGTGCACCGGAAACCCGGTCTCCCGTCTTAATAGTAGTAACCCCTTCTCCTATTTCCACCACATCTCCAGAAAACTCATGACCCAGGACGATTGGATAGAAATGCACTCCGTTATGAAGCACTCTTGGAATGTCAGAGCCACATATTCCGGAAGCCTTCACCTTAATCTTTACTAGACCAGGTCCAACCTGTGGTTCCTCATAGTCCATGTATTTTACATCTTCATTGGCACATACAACTGCTGCTTTCATCGTTTAACTCTCTCCTTCCTCACTCATCATATTTTTAAGATTCTCATATAGGTTACGGTATATCTTATAATTCTTATCATAGACCTCTTTGTCCGCCTGATTAGGAACATGATACCGTTTATTTTCTACGGTCAGCTTTACCGCTTCTTCAAAATCCTCATACATGCCCACTCCCACTCCTGCTAAAATAGCAGCACCTAATGTGGTTGCCGTATCTGAGGAGGGGACAACAATGGGCTTTCCTGTTACATCAGCCTTGATCTGGGTCCATAAAAGAGAGTTTGCAGAACCACCCATAGCTCTTAACACATCAACGTTTGCGCCTGCTTCCTCTGCTACATCTAAGTTATGCTTTAAGGATAAAGCAACCCCTTCCATAGCAGCACGGATAAAATGACCTTTGCTCTTTCCAAAGTCCAGTCCATAAAAGACTCCCTTTGCATCTGGATTCCAAATTGGAGAACGTTCGCCTGCCATATAAGGCAGGAACACCACCCCGTCGCTTCCAGGCTTAACCGCCTGAGCCAGTTGGTTGAAGAGATCCAAAGAACTTTTTCCGATTCTTCTTCCTTCTTCTCTTTCATAGTCGGCAAATTCCTTTTCCAGCCATCGCATGACACCACCGCCTCCGGTAGTTCCTCCCTGCAACAGCCATTTACCAGGAACCACGTGATAGCTTAAGATCAGTCTCTCATCGGCTTTGTAGCTGTCAATGCAGATGCTCATGCCTCCTGCCTGACCGCCCTGCTCCTGAGTCTCACCGGAATGGATCACACCAGCTCCTAGGGTTCCGCAAGCTGCGTCAAGACCGCCTGCTACCACAGGGGTTCCTGGAAGCAGACCAGATTCCTTTGCAGCCGCTTCGGTCACGGTTCCGATTACCTCATGACAGGGGTAAATATCTGGAAGAATTTCTAAAGGAATTCCAAGTGCTTCACACATCTCTTCATTCCAGGTTCCTGTATGCATATCAAAGCAGTGGAATCCATAACCCTGGGAAATATCCTGGGTCATCTTGCCTGTCAGCTTAAAGCCAATGTAGCTGTTGGACTGAAGGATCTTATCTATCTTTTGATACACCTCGGGCATATGTTCTTTATACCAGAGTATCTTTGCGGTGGTATAAGAAGGCTGAAGGGAGTTTCCAGATAACTGAAAAATTGGTTCTGTTCCGATTTTCTCATTTAATTCCTTGCAGATCTGGGAAGCTCTTGTGTCCATCCAGATGGGGGTATTGGTAAGTACTTTTCCTTGTTTGTCAACGGCAATGGCGGACCAGCTTTGTCCATCGATTCCAATTCCTGCGATCTCATCTGGTTTGATCTTTGATTTTGAAAGCATATCTTTCATGGTACTGCATATGACTTTCCACCAATCCTCAGGGTCTTGTTCTGCCCAGCCAGACTGGGGATAATAGACTTCATACTCCCCGGCTGCTGATTCTAAAACGGTTCCTTCCTTGTTAAATACAGCAATCTTACAGGCACTCGTGCCGATGTCTATCCCCAATAAATATGGCTTCATTTTTCCCTCCATAAAATGATTAGCGGGCTTTGTGGTCACAGCCGCATACAAGCATACGACCCTTAACAAATTCCTTTACCGCTTCCATTCCTGCGACGCCCAGCTTTTTGGGATCAAAGAGATCTGGATCCTCTAAAAGAAGTTTTTTACCAGCATCGGTATATACGACTCTTAACTCTGTGGCGAAGTTTACCTTACACATTCCTCTTTGTACACACTCCCTTACATCCTCATCACTTAAGCCAGAGGCTCCGTGAAGCACCAGGGGAATGGATACTAACTTCTTCACTTGCGTAATTCGCTCTTTATCAAGAACCGGTTTATTGGCATAAAATCCATGGGCAGTTCCAATGGCTACTGCAAGAGAGGTAATTCCAGTTCTCTCTACGAATTCCTTTGCCTGATTGGGATCGGTATTGGTATCTTCCTCAACATCTAGATCATCTTCCTTACCACCAACTTTACCAAGCTCTCCTTCTACCGGAATACCGCAAGCCTTAGCTGCGTCAGCCGCTTGTTTGGTCAATCTGATATTTTCCTCGAAATCCGCATGAGAACCATCAAACATCACCGAAGTATATCCGGCACGGAGTGCATTAAGTACCAATTCGTAGCTGCTGCCATGATCCAGGTGAAGACAGACCGGAACGGTTGCTTTCTCTGCTTCTGCTGCGGCCATAGCCTTAAAGGTTTCCAGCGTTCCGTAACGAACCGTTGATGGAGTGGTCTGAAGCATAACAGGAGCCTGAAGTTCTTCTGCCGCTGCCACAACAGCCTTTAGCATTTCCATATTCTCTACATTAAAAGCCCCTACAGCGTAGCCGCCCTTTTGAGCATCCAGTAACATTTGTTTTGATGTAACCAATGACATATCTTTTTCCTCCTTGAGATAAGGTGATTGTTAGGTTTCTTATAAGTTAATTATACCGGAACCAAATCAGAAAATTAGGGGATAAACAGACATAGGCAGAGGGTGGGTGTCGTGTTATCGAACATCCCTTGACTTGAAGTTTTTTTACTGATAAAGTAAGATTATTTAGAAGAGATCAATTAGGATGGGAGGTAAGACATGAGAACGGGATTTAAGGACTTAAATATCAAGACTACCATCAATGATACTACCTTTTTGGTTTTAAATATTGCATTTGAACGCTTCCTAAGGTCTATGCCCAAGCACAGCCATGGAAATAACAGCTATGAGCTTCATTACATTCCTTATGGACATGGTAAGGTGAGCATTGACGATCAGATTTATAACATCACTCCAAATACCCTTTACATGACAGGACCTCATGTGGAACACGAGCAGATTCCAGTTAAGAACGATCCCATGACAGAGTACTGCATCTATTTTAAAATACAAAAGAACAGCTCCCACCCTCCCCTTGATGTGGATACGGTGGCTTATAAATTTGAGAAGACCCACTTTTGGTTTGGCCAGGACACCCAGGAGTTATATCCCTTGATGCAACAGATCTTTTTTGAGCTGGAGCACAGATTCACCGGGTATATGATTCAGGTGGAAGCACTGTTGCAGCAATGTCTGGTGAAGATCGTTCGAAATTATGAGAACAGGACCCAGTCAAAATCTCATTTTTCTCCTTCCAATCTGGTGGACAGTAAGTACATCATTGTGGAGGAATGCTTTCTATATGAATATGAGACCATTACCCTTGAGATTATTTCAGAACGGCTTGGACTAAGTATTAGGCAGACGGAACGCTTTTTAAAAGAATATTATGGGAAGACCTTTTTGCAGAAAAAAACAGAAGCTAAGATGTCCATGGCAAAGATTTATTTAAACGATGATACCATTAATATTTCGGAAATTGCAGACCGATTGAATTACTCTTCCATTCAGCACTTTTCTTATGCTTTTAAGCAGTACTACGGCATAACACCTACGAATTATAGGAAGAATAGCCGGGTTTAAGATAGATAGGAATGGATTAGTCATGGACTTGCGTAAAAATCCCCCTATACAGGACTATTATATTTCATTGTCCTATATAGGGGGATTATAATACCAACCAAGACTTATTTTTGTGTATTACTATCCAACAAGGCTATTTAGCAACAGCCCCTTTCCTTGATATAATTATAAAACAGTGACATGGGACTAAATATTGCTTTCCTCTACACCAAAAAGCTTTCTTTGACTATAGGAAACGTGAGCTTTTCACCATCGTATTCCCCATATTCGCATCTTGTATTCTTCATTTCAATATGATCAATAAGGATTTTCTGATCTCCTTTTCTTTGGTATAACCGTATCGTCCCATATCCGGTTCCCCCGTTCCAAAGTCGGTTATGAAGCTTTTCCCCATTGGGGGCTTCGTAATTCATCAATATCATTTCATCTACTTTACAACGAAGTGAAAGCTCCAAAATAGAGGTACGATTTTGAGCTTTCACCTTCCAGGTATGATACCGATTCCCCTCTTGAAACTTAAAGTCCACCCGGGATCCGGACCATAACTTGGAGAAATTATAGTCATACATCTTGCCTTCATAATAAAGTCCTCCAAGAAGTTTTCTCTCCAGAGCCATACCCCAGATCTTTGGTCTGCCACCTCCAAATTCCACAGCGGAATTCGTTAACATTTTTCCTGTTACCACGCTCTTCATGGTACAACTACTGATCCAAAGCCAGGGAGAGGTGAAATCAGCTCCCCAGTTTTTATCTGCATATCCATGGGATCTGTCTGCAATCACATCATAGGCTTCTCCGTCCAATATGACTTCTCCAGAATATTCAGTTTTAATTCCTTCTGCGTGCCAGAACATCTCAAAGGCATTTAACCCTCGAAATGGTGCACTGGCCCCATACCCTGCATAATAAGCTATTTTCTTATGAATACTCAGGTTCCAGCTCATCTCTCCTGGATCACACATGTATTCTGGATGATCCTTTGCCTGCTCTGGTGTGACCTTGACTCTGCCTTTTATCCGCTGTTCTGTTAGGAGGTTTGCTCCTATTTTTATATCTAACTGCTTTTTCGCATAGGAAAATTGGGATATGGGATAGAAGTTATGAATTTGCCTCGGTTCTTTCCCCCACGCCCCGGCCTTTAACATGGCATAGGAAGGAGGGATACCAGCCGCCTGATTTTCCGGAAGCTGCCCCAAAACGGGATAATCCTGACCTAGCTTTGGATTGCATACAAAATACTCAATGAAAAAGGTCTTTGCTTCACCCGTCTTTCTATGAAATCCAGTAAAATTATGCCACCACCAGTCATAGCCTTTTTTCCCAAGAGCTCCTGTCAACATGAAACGGTCTCTCTTTAAATCACTTTTATTCATTGCTGGCACCACCTTTCCTCAGCCATTGCAAATGATAAGGATACATTTTAATTCTTTTATAATTTCATCCAGATGATTCATGGCCCACGTTGGATCCTTCTCATCTCTTAAACGACATTCCGTCGCAACCATAACATGGTCCGCCCCCCTGTAAAGAAGCCTTCGTATCTCACGGTTTTCTGGTTCAAACAGTTCTCCATATCCCTCCCAGTAGGAAGGAGATACCTTTATAAAGGTATGTATCCACTCGGATATTTCATCACCCCAATAGGCACGTTCGGAATCCAAAATTCCTGTTACCCGCCAATTGCCGCCCTTTTTAGATATAAGAATGTTCTTCTCCCATAAATCCCCGTGCACCAGCCGCGGGGTTTTAATGTTATTTAACAGTTCCATGTGATTACCAAATAAATCGATGAATCCATCTACCTGACTGTAAGTATATCCCATCTCCTTCATATCCGTTTGAAGTCCCGTAAGATACGCCATGAGATAACCTCCCCAGGTTTCAAACTGTGCTGCGGGAGGTGGAGGACCAAAGCCCATGGATGTTATACTACAAATCTGTTTTGCAATGGTCCCTACCTCATACCAGATGCGGTCGTTTTCCTTTTGTGTAAGAGCATCCTTTATCTCTTCCCAGTTGGTTCCTTCCACGAATGTCTGCACCACATAATCCCGCTCACAGATTTGATGGGTAAAATCGGCAAATACTGTCTTTGGGAAGCAATCTCCCAGTGGCATAAAATAAGGCTGGATATTATATTCCCGGCGCATGAACGCTCGCTCATACAAACTCATATGTACACTACTATGAGGAGATATCCTTAAAATAAATCGTTCCCCATTTGCATAAACCAAATACGTATTGTTGAAAAAACCGCCTGCTAGTTCCCTTAGTTCTGTGACAACACTCCCAGAAAATGCGGTCTCACATATCCTGGAAAGTTGCTCCTTTGTGACTGGCTTTTGCAGCCTGTCATCTTCTCGATTTAATAATGTAATCTTCATCTGATACCCCCATAAGAAACTTACCCTTTTTATAGATAACCCCATCTAATACAAGAAACATTCTGACTTGTCAGACTCTGGCTCTGACGAGCTGTCACTTTAGTGACAGCCTCCTCTTAAGCGCCATGTGCATCCTGCACGGATTGCTTTTTATTTTATAGGGGAGTTGGTAGAACTTTCCTATAAAATAAAAATAAGCAGACTACCAGTTTGACAGCCTGCTTATCAATATTTATGCCCTTACAATAACTTTAATCCAAATCCCTTTTGAATATACGGCAGATACTTCATATCTGTTTCGTCAATCTGACCGACCACATTCAACCGAGGATCAATAGGCAGATCTTTTCGGGCGATTTCAAGCTCTCCCATATATCTTAAATAATCTTTGTTGGAAATGCAAATGTTTCCTGCTTTTCTCATGAAAATATGATGCCTTGGTTGCGGTTTAATCTCTTGATCATACTGCCTTGATTCCTGGGAGCGAAATATATAGTCACTAGAATCTGGCCTATCATGGTGTATGGTGCCCTTGATAAATTCATAATCAGGAAGAAGGTCTGCTCTAAGTTCCACATAACCTTTATTTAAGCACCTAAGGCCTTCCCATTCCCTATCCTTGATGTCCACATCTCCAATCAGCACCACATCACAGCAGCCCTCCTGAAACAGTTCCAACATATTGAGCACTACGTCATCCCTTCGTCCACGGTGCTCTTCTACCGTAGGCAGCCCTTCAGTTATAGGACCCCGGAGTTCTAGATTCCCAGGTACAAATGCCATGGTAACAAACCCAAGATATTTTAACCTAAGATTAATCTCCTTCACCCGTTGTAAAGACAGCCCGGTGTACTCCTTGGGATAAAAGTTATGACATGCGGCGAATTTGGTGAAATCCGCTCCGTACTCTTTCCATAATGCAAGTTCCTCTTCTGTAATGGTGGAGGCGTTAAATACAACGGAAAAGCTTTGGGCAATCTCAACCACTTCTTTGGCCGTAAAACCATAATCAAGCCTTAGGTGGGTGATACCAAGGTCTTTCAACTCTTCCATCTTGGTAACACCAAGTTTTTTATAGGTCTCCGGGCCAACGTCTACGATTACCTTGCATTTGATTTCTCTGCAAAGGGAGAGAAGGGTTTTTATCTCCTCCTGGTAGTTGACCCCAGTTTCCTCTGGAATATGAAGAGAAGTAAAAACATACTCCGCTCCATGTTCTCCTGCCTTTTTTATAATCCTGCTGTTTTTCTCTATACCACTTGATACATAAAGAGAGATTCCTGTTTTCATAGATTATTCCCCATATACTTCGTTGATTCTGTCTTCATCTACTCCAAAGAAATAAGTAACAAGGAATCCGCCTGCGTATGCGGTCAGCATTGCCAGCAAAAATCCCAACTGCTGTCCAGGCTGTACAATCAAAAGACCAAACAAACCGGAAACACCCTGTGAAACCGTACCAAGGTGAAGAATGGCAGCCAGGGCTCCTCCAAAACCGCTACCGATACATGCGGTAAGAAAGGACCGTCCAAGAGGCAGAGTCACTGCATACATGAGAGGTTCCCCGATTCCAAGGATTCCTACTGGTATGGAGTCTTTGATATATCGTTTCAATTTTTTATTTTTTGTTTTTATGTACAAGGCAAGACCTGCGCCTACCTGGCCTCCACCTGCCATCATAAGGATAGGAAGTAAGTAATTGATGCCCTTTGAGGCACCAGCAGGGTCATTTAACATGGAGTGAATCGGGGTAAGTGCCTGATGAAGTCCAACGGCTACCAGTGGTAAAAATCCTGCGGACAAGATATAACCACCTACCACTCCCATCTTTTCATAAGCAAAACTTAACACTGCAAAGATTACTTTTGTTAGACCTGCTCCCAGAGGCTGGATTACCAGCAATGCTACGATACCACCAATAATCAGTACCAAAAGTGGGCTTATAAAGGTATCGATAAGATCCGGGATATGTTTGCGGATTTTCTTCTCCAATACGGCAAAGAACATACCTGCAATTAAAGCTGCCAAAAGACCACCTGAAGCCGGGTTAAAGACGGAATTGGTAATTGGCAAGATGATCTGGTTATCCTTAATGGTTGCCAAAAGTGGCATGGCAGGATTGACTATGGACATAGCTCCTGCGATGGCACCAAGAGCACCAGAGCCACCAAATTCCCTAGCGGCATTATAGCCTACCAAAATAGGTAGATAAGCAAATAAAGCCCAGCCCATGGTGCGGATGCAAGCATACCACCAAACTCCATTTAAGGCGCCTCCAGTGGAAACATTGATTACATTGCAGATTCCATTAATAAGTCCTGCTGCAATAATTCCAGGTAACAGTGCCACGAAAATATTAGCTATTTTCTTTAGAAACCGCTGAACTGGTTTATCGTATTTTGCCTTCTGTACTGCTTTGTTTTCTCTTGCCACATCCTGGGTGTCCTGAGCTTCCCCGTCTTGTGCCTGGCCTTTGGAAAGTCCGGTAAGCTGATAGAACTCATCGAGAACTTTATTTACCTTTCCCGGTCCAAAGACAATCTGGAGTGTATCGCTCTCCACCACGCCAAGTACCCCATCTAGCTTTTTGATTTTCTCAAGTTCAACCTTTGATGTGTCTTTTAACCCAATGCGAAGTCTTGTCATACAGGCGGCATTGGAAGTAATATTAGACGCTCCTCCTAGAAGTACCAATAAATCTTTACTGATCTGCTTATAATTCATAAGTCACCCTCCTCTATCTATGTTTTTTTATACTAAACTTATCTTTTAAAACTCCTTTCTATCTATACTAAAAGCCTTTCGGATATTCCCTCCAGCTTCTACTATCATCTCTCTGGCTGTAGCAGCATCACATTCAGCTAAAATCATTAAAATAGCTGTCTTCACATGACCGTCTGACTGTTCCAAAACGTCTTTCGCTTTCTCGCGGCTGCATTCGGTAGCGGTCATTACAATGTTTTGAGATCGAACCACCAGCTTTTCATTGCTCTGCTTTACGTCCACCATAAGGTTTTCATAAACCTTTCCAACTCCAATCATACTGCCTGTTGATATCATGTTCAGAATCATCTTCTGAGCGGTACCTGCTTTTAATCTGGTGGAGCCAGTCAGTACCTCCGGGCCTGTTAAAGGTTCTATGGCAAGCAGTGCTTCTCTGCCGATATCGGAATCCTGGTTACAAGCTATGGCAACTGTCTTACAACCCATGTGACCAGCAAACCGAAGCCCATGGATCACATAAGGGGTTCTGCCAGAAGCCGCCAGACCAATTACAATGTCTTCTTTTCTTAGACCAATTCCCTTTAATTCCTCTTCACAAAGAGTCTTACTGTCCTCTGCGCCTTCGACTGCTTCTACAAATGCCTGATCGCCTCCTGCTATGAGTCCCACTACCAGTTCTTTGGGAACTCCAAAGGTGGGAGGGCATTCCACGGCATCTAAAACGCCTAGTCTGCCTGAGGTTCCGGCTCCAATGTATATAATTCTACCACCTGATTTCAGACTCTCCGTTGCCCACGTAATGGCCTGGTCCACAGAAGGAAGGATTTCTTTGATGGCTCTTACTACATTTCCATCCTCATGATTCATAATGGAAGCAATTTCAAGGGGAGTCATCTGATCCAGGTTCATGGTATCCGGATTACGCATCTCTGTGGTTAATTTTGATAAATCTATCATTTTTACGTTCCTCCGTCCTTTTGTATGTGGGTCCTGCCAAATTGTTTCATACAAAATTCGTAATTTCGGTTTACATAAGCTGTGAACAAGACGTCTATTACATTCAATTGAGTAATTCTCGATGACATGGCTCCGCTTCTGTGTATTAGCTCTGTAGCAGCTATGGGTAATACAAAATCAGCCTCTGCTGCCAGCTTGGAATCCACTGCCCTGGTGATTGCAATCACCTTTGAGCCATTTGCCTTGGCTTCCTTTGCACAAGTAAGCATCTCTTTTGTCAGACCGGAGTAGCTTATGACAATGGCTAGGTCATCCTTTTTTAAGTTCTTTGCGGTTAAAAACTGTGCGTGCCAGTCGTCACATACATTGCAGATCACATCGGCTCGAAGCAACTTTAAATATAAATCTCTAGCCACCAACAGAGAAGTACCTAGACCGAATAAGGTTACGGTTCTGCTGGTTTCCAAAAGCTTCACACATTCCGTAATAACCTTTGGCTCTAGAAGCTTTCTAGTAGTTTCCAGTGATTCGATGTTTTTCTTTGTTACCTTATAGATGATATCCTCCACCGAGTCCTCTGGTGTGATAGTCTGAAATGAGATTTCCTTGCTCTCCCAAAACAACGCCACCTCATAGGTTAGGGTATTTTGGAAGTCCTTATACCCCTTGCAGCCCAGCTTTTTACAAAGCCTTACAACAGTGGCAGGTGAAGTATACGTTTCCTTTGCAATCTCCTTAATGCTCTTTCTCAGCATTGATTCTGGATTTCTCTGAAGCCGGACCATCAACTCCTTTTCCGCTTCCCCTGCATACTGGAGATAGTCCTCGATTCTAACAAGCAGTCCTTTCATAAGCCCCATCCTCTCTGAATGGCCAGATGAAATAATGATCTTATCTCACAATTTATGTTAATTTCATTCTAGCCCTTTTGTTTTAAAGTTTCAATATTTGGCCAAACTTATGAAACTTAGTTTCATTATATGATAGTTTTTCACAAGAAAAAAGCCCCTATTTTTCTTAGAACAAGCCATAGAAAAAAAGCCTTCTCTTCTTCCGTTGTTTTTGGAGAAGAAAAGGCTTATTTCCATCCTTAAAAAAAAGTGCCCACCAGGCTAGTTTAATTTTTTATTTGCAAGGCGCTTACTAATTCCATAAAACGTTCTGGATTGCCCGTTGAAAAGTAGCGGTACCAGGAATCAATCACTTCTTTTGAATAAATAGACAGGCATTCCATAATATCTTTTGCCCACAAAAGACTTCCTGCGGAGCTGGCGGTAATTACATTCTCAGCCCTTACCGACATTTGATTGACGTAGAGGCTATTACCAGTGTATTCCCTGGAACAACCTGAGAGAAACTCCACTGAGTTGCTGGTGTGTTTTCTGCTGTTTAAGATTCCAAGGTCCGCCAAAGCAAGCGTTGCCCCACATATGGCGGCAACCGGTATCTTTCGCTCCATACAAGTTAAAACCAAATCAAGTACTGGTTTGTGCTGCTCTTCCTTCCAGGTATCTGCTCCGGGTAGGAGTAAGGCTCCTATGGAGTCCTCTTTGATTTCACCTATAGAACAGTCCGGTATCATGGTCATACCTCCAAGGGTTTTGATGGGAGCCTTTGTAATTCCCACTGTTTTCACCTGATACTTGACCTCACCTGCCATTGCCTGCATACTGAGTCCCTGGAGAATATAACCGGTTTCCCAGTCCGCCATGGTATCTAGGAGATAAAGATATATGTTTTTCATTTGTTATCCTCTATTTTCTCATAATTTTTCAAGATATCCACACAATCCTTTTGGATTCGTTCCATCAGTGACTCTGGTTCTAATACCTTCGCATCGGCTCCAAAGGATAAAAGCACCCCATACCAAAACGTCTCATCCTCTGGTACCCGAATTTCACATTCAAAATCACCGGCATCAGATTCCTTTGTAATGGAAGCACCCAGATATTCCCGACATTTGGACCTTAGCCTGTCCCGGCACAAAAGGCGCACCTTGATTTTTTTCCGCTGATCCTCTCCATGTTCTAGAAATTCTTTGACTTCTTTTATGTTATGTGTTCTTCCATTTTCCTCACTAGTCGTGTTCAAGTCATCCATCCGTGCCACCTTATACATGCGGTACTCTTGATACTTTAAGTGATAGCCGATTAAATACCAATGATACCACCGGTATATGGTGCACACCGGTTCTACCACCACCTGGCTTTTTTCATCTCTGGCATTGGTATAAGCAAATGACACTCTCACCTTTTTCTGAGTCCATTGGTTTAGCAGATACAAAAGTTCATTGGTATCCCTGTTCTCATGGACAACGCTTAGGTCCAGAACCATAGGAGACTTTTGTGGAGAAGAAAGACATTCCAACTTTTCCAACGTGGCTTCCAGCTCCTTATCATGATAAGCGGAGGCCAACCCCTGTAAAGCACTGACTACAAAGCTGTAATCGATCTCACCAGCCACCTGCCTGTGCATCTGAAAGGTTTCCATAATTTCAAACCCACCATCGGTTCCAAAATTAGAGGACACGGGAATCCCAGCCAGGCAAAGAGTGTCCATATCCCTCATAATGGTCCGTATGGAGACTTCAAAATGCTCTGCCAGCACAGACGCCTTTGTTCTCCCATGGTTTAATAAATAAATGGTGATGCCTAACAGGCGGTCAATCTTCATTTTCTTTTACTCCTGTGTTTTTGTAAGAACGAAATAATCTCCATATTCCGTTCCATCATGACCAATCAGCTTATAATCCGTTGGTGAAAATCCAAGTTGATTCAGGGCCTCAATTCTGATTCCAGCTTCTTTGACGGCCTTGGTGGCTATGAATTGACAGTGAAATCCTTCCCAGGTGTTTCGTATCACTAAGGAGAGTATGTCCGTAATCACCTCTTTCCTTTCATAATCGCTGCGAAGATCCAATCGTAATAAGCCGCAATCATTAAAATAATCCGTAGAATCCCGATGAAACAGTTCTATGGTCCCCACCACTTCCTCTTTCTCTTTTCCAAAGATTGTCCACCGCACATACCGCTTCTTTTCATATTCCATAATCCAAAATTGGATTGCCTCTTCCATACGGTCTAAGGTCCTATAATAAAATCGGTCTCCATGGCAATTATCGCTGTTAAAAAGTGGAACGGACCGTTCATCACTATAAACCTTTAATAAATCAGGCGCATCCTCCATGGATACAAACGTAAGAATATACCGGTCGTTTTCCAGCACCGGACAGCTTTTATATACATCTTCCATTTAAATCTCCTCCTTTTAGCCTATCATAGCGAAATGACTATGACACCTGTATGTCATAGTCATATTTTGCCTGTACTGATTCGTTTTCCATTTATAGTCTTACATCACGATTGCAATCCTTTGAGTAGATATAAGCAAATAAATCTTCCCGGCCAACTCCATATGCCGCCTGGGGACAATAGGCTCCCATAAACAGGTAATCCCCCTTCTTAACAGGAATCCAATCCTGATCCAGAACATACATACCTTCGCCGGAGTAGATATAAGCTCCATGTTCCTGGACATGAGTTTCAATATATCCATGACAAGCCCCTGGCTTAAAGGCAAGGATATGAAAGTTTATGTCAAAGCCTAAGTTCGTTGCGGAAGGAAGAAAATCCTTTACCAGCACATCGTCCATACCTTCATAATGAACCCAATCCACATCATTGATGTTACCAATTACCGTATGGGCTTCATATCCCTCAATTCGGTGATACAATCGTTTATATAAAAAGCATCTGGCACTGGTATCTCCTGTATTTTCAAAGTGAAGCTGGGTTCCGTCTGGGCAGTAGATATAGCCGCCGTCTGTAACCTGCGCTTCCTCATTATCATTCCATACTTTTACCGTTCCCTCAAATACATAAAAGAAGATTTCTTCCCCAGAAACACCAAATCCGGTTCTGTTTCCACCTCCTGGCGCTGGGTTTACTAAATAATCCACAAAAGAAGCCCCAAGTAAGGGAGATCCCAGAATGGTAATCTCGCATTGTTCAAAACCTGGAATCGTATTTTTAACAAGCCCATCTGGTTCGAGGATTGCATAATTACCTTTTTTGATGACAGAACGTGTGCTTAGAATGTCTTTGCGGTATCCTGTGTTTCCATTTAAATAACTCATGTTTTCCTCCTAAGATTGTTATGCTGAAGACTACGCCGTTAGTTAAATGAAATCATAGCATAAAAGCGAGAAATTGCAATAGAAAAATCCGGATTGGAACACTCCTGTTCCAACCCGGATCTTTATTATTACAAATTCTTACTAACGACTGCTACCAATGAATGCAGCGTTATTTTTACTTTAAATCAACTACAAAGGTGGTAACACTTCTTGCCGGAAGCTGGGCGGTAAAGGAGCCACCAGATACGGAATAACCAGAACCGTAAGAAAGATTTCTGCTACTGTCTGTCACCCAAGAAGCGACAGAACCTAAGGTACCATTTTGAATGTTGAATTTCTGGCTGACAGATGAAGTGTTTTTGTTGATTGCTATAATAATGGCTTTTCCTCCGCCCTTATAAGCAGATACATACACATCGTAACCTGGACTCTTTGTGGCATCCACTCTCACATAACCTGGTCTAACGAATTTTGAGAAATGAGCCATGTTATAACCACGTTTACTAATGGTTCCATCTTCTTTCATCGGACCGTACTGTCTTCGAATATACCACCATACATACATCTGGAATTCTGCTTCTACCATAGCATTGTGCATATGAATGGATACTTCGAGTGCTTCTGGCCATAGGTCTGCGGAATTGTTGTTGCTGTTTGGATGATAAACTTCTGTCATCCACAGTTCCTTCCCTGCTCCTTTTTGTTTAAAGAGAGAATAAGGGAAATTACTTACTGGTGTGCCATAAAGATGAGCCCCCAGGATATCCATGTTGGCAAGTGCCTTGGAATCATTTAAAATCGGATCAGATATATTCTTTACATAAGAAAATGACTCTGGAGCAATGACTTTACAGTTAATGGAGCCTGCATAATTCTTCATAAAATTAAGCATCTCTGCTGGTGTCCACCAAGTCCAGGTATGAGCATAATCTGGCTCATTCTGAACGGAGATGGCATAGAGATTGACTCCATTGTTCTTCATATAGGTAACGAAATCATTTAAATGCTGAGCGTATGCGCCGTACTTATCATAGCGCAGCCGTTTCTGATTGGCTACACCGTCTCTAGTAAAGGTTTCTACCATATCACTAGGTGGATTCCAAGGAGAAGCAAATACAATCGCTCCTTTTTCAATTGCCTTTTTTGCGGTTGCCACCTCTTTGCTCCAATTGTTCTTATTCTCATCAACAGACATTCTAAGAACGGAAAAGCCAAGTTGGTTATTACCATTTCCAAAGGCAGTTTCTCTTTGAGATGCCGTTAAATCACCAACCCAACCTGGGTGGTTCATACCACCAAAACCACGAATGAGCTGTTTTTGTGAAGATAAGTTGATATTTGCTTCATTTGATGCGGCTGCTAAACTTGCTCTTAAAAAATCTTCTTGTGGGGTATCTTCCTCAGTTCTAAGAATATTACTTCCTGCTAATATTTTTTCGTCCATTCTTATTTTTCCTCCAATTCTAATTTGTTGACACTCTTTTTCACAGAGCTGTCAAAGTGAAACCAGTTCACATCCACATAGCCGCCAGAGGAGGCTGTTGTGAAATTATAGATCCCAAACTTGTCGCCTTGGAAGAAACCAAGGTCAAAAGGCATAGTTAGCTGTCCACCAAGCTGAGTAAAGTTTACATTGTTTGTACTATAAGAAAAAGTTGCCTTGTCGGTAAGAAGGTTAGCGTTTGCCCGCAAATAAACCGTATTTCCTTGTAATACTGGTCCATTTGTCACGGTGCCCTGACCATCTTCCTTAGCATTGATATTCGCTACGATTTTCTTTACTCCACCAGATTTTATGATACCAATAGAGCCGTAAGGGATATTTAACAGACATAGACCTGCCTGATCCCCATCTTTCATATTGGTTGTATCCAGTTCAATGGTACCCTGACAATCCGGCCCCTGGACTCTTTGAGTGAGGGTATTGCTGGCTCGCCATAGATTCTTAGCCGTCTTAGCGCGAAGCCGCAAATAACCAGAGCGCTCGGTTAAGGACCATCTTCCATTATCTGGGTAATGATTCCACTGCCACTGCACGCCCAGTGTATTGGAACTAAATTCATCGCTTGTGGGAATGGAGACTGGCTGATAAGTTCCTCCAACGTTTGGCTTTTTGTACGTGATTGGTACGCTGCCGATTGGATAACTCTTTCCGCCTAATGTCACATTTTTCACCGTTGATGGAACTCCTAATATAGGCCAGTCATTTTGCCACTGCATGGGCACTAAGATATCTCTGCGGCCCACACCGTTACAATCCTGGAACACATAGAACCACCATTCACCGGTAGATGTATCAATTGGTCCGCCTTGATGAATCTGGCTTCCGCCTGAAATTCTTGGTCCATCTAAAAGGATTCTCATCTCATAGGGACCGTAAATGTTTTTGGAACGCAGGCAGTAGGTGTAGGATTCCGGAGGTGTTGAATTACGGAAGATATAATAATATCCGTTTTTCTTAATCACATGAGTTCCTTCCACTAAATATTTGCCCGTTACCCCTTCGATTCTTGTACTCACTCTACTGTTTACAACGGATTTATAATCGCTGCTCAGCTTACTAATCTTAACGTCATTTGCTTCTGAAATAATATATCCCGTTCCATCCTCATCAAGAAACAGGGCAGGATCGTGAAATCCCTGGTTAAATACAGTTTTGGTATAAGGACCGGCTGGGTTGGTGGCGGTACACAGAATAAATCTGCCCTGTGCCTGATAGATTCCCACATAAAATACACCGTTTCGGTAAGCAATGGTGGGAGCCCAGCATCCATGACCGTAATCCTCAAAGTTATCGGTTAGGTTATAAGATTTTCCGGTTCCATTTAAATCTGGGGTTACGTATCCAATGATCTCCCAATTCACCAAATCCCTGGAGTGCATAATCGGTATGGAAGGAAAGGATACAAAGGTAGAACTGACCATATAAAAATCATTTCCCACTCGTATGGCTGCAATGTCTGGATAATCTGCATTCAAAATGGGATTGGTATAGGTACCATCTCCATTATCAGACTGCCAGGCTAATTTCATATCGGTTCGTGAGAAAAGCATCTCGGTTGTGGTTTCATTTCCTTGTGCTTCATTTATTATATTGCTCATTAAAAATCCCCCTTTTATGAAAGGCGCTTTTGGCCTTCCTTGGCCTTTTAAAACGTGCGGTCGGTACGTTTCGTCCTTTGAAATTTAGGACCGCACGTCCTAACTAAAACTTTATTATATTTCTAGGTGCTTTATGAAAACTTCCAGTAGTCAAACTTAAATAAGTCACCACTTCCATTTCCAGTGAATACAAAGAACAATTTATGCACGCCTGTGGCACCGCTTATGGAGGTTTCAACTTCTTTCCAGCTCTGCATACCGCCAGTGTTTGGTACATTCAGTGTCCCTATTAGAGTTCCACTTGTACTATCAAGGCGCACTTCAATCTTGCCTCCTGAGGCAGAAGCCACATTTGCTTTAAAACTTTTAGCACCTCCAGAACCAAAGTTAACATTGCCTAAACCAATCCAGTCACCATTATTGATTCCAGTGATATTTTGATTGTACACAGGACCACCTGATGCGTTGGACTTTTCGGTTAAGATTCCGCCGTTCCATCCAAATGTTTCTGCTTCTACTCTCTTGTACGGATCTAAGCTGGAAAGCTGAGCAATGCCAGCATAATCGGCTGCAACCTCTCGAATGCTTCCATCGCTGTTATGAATCAACTGATTGATGTGAGGAGAGCGATATCCTTTTCCAGAGCCATATAATGCCTGACTGACCGTCTGAGCGTGGTATACCACATACCACTGGTTCTTAAACTGGAATACGCAGTGGTGATTATTACCGCCAGAGCGAAAGAACACGCCCGGATTTTTCAGGAAATGACCTTTGTAGGTAAATGGTCCCATTGGACTATTGCTGGTCATATATCCGATTTCACCAGCCGGCTTGTCTGATGGATGAGTGCCGGAAAAATTGATGCAGTAGGAGTAGTAGTAAACACCGTTAAACTTATGCATTCCAGAATCTTCAAACATAAAGGGCGCATCAATGGTAGAAGCACTTCCCACAACACTAATCATATCGCCACCCAAGCGAAGCACTCTGGCTGTTTTTGGATTTGCCCGCTGTGCCTGACTTGAATTTGGATCTCCGGGAATTCCACCACCACAGTACAAATATCCAGTTCCATCGTTGTCTATAAATACAGCAGGGTCAAACAGCCATACAACTCCAGGCATACCAGATGTGTTGGTTGTGACAAGAGCTCTTCCCAGAGGATCACTCCATGGCCCAATAGGGCTGTCCGCAGTCAGTACACCAATTCCACCGCCGCCATTTGCAAAGTAAAGGAAAAACTTATCTTTACCATTAATATTTTTCACTGCCGCCGCAGGAGCCCAGGAATTACCTGCCCATTTTGCTATACCTTGTCCCCCATTTAGACCGTTTGCCCCTGCAACTGGAATGGCCCCGTGATCGGTCCAGTTTACCATGTCTTCGGAAGATATTACGAATACACTCTTTAAGTTTGCAAAGGTATTATCTTTAATTGTACCATTGCTGTTGTATTCGTAATTATCGCTTGACATGTAGATATAAACTCTGCCGTTATAGGTCAGTGCATAGGGATCAGCCCCCAAATGATGGTCAATGAGTGGATTTGAATTTCCCACTGTTTTTGCAATTGTTGCTTTTGCAGCAAGCATAGCTCTTTCGTTACCCATAAATAAATACCTCCTGTTTTTTCTTTCTCCATATTTGTTTTTTAATCTTTCATCACCTTTTAGTTTCCCATATGAAACGTTTTTTAAGGTGATACCTGGCACTCCAGTTCTCTTTGCCGGCACTAATTGAGAACCTATAACTTTATATGCCAATTTTTTAACTTCGGTTACTTTTTAATACTTTAGATTTGCAAGTCTATACTATATAAAGAAATTTAAGAGAGATTTGTAAACATCAAAATAAAAGTTTTTAAAATCTTTTTAAATTCTATATCTGGCTTCATTTAAAACCTCTGGGTTCATAATAATCATAATAGCTTTCCTAAGTAATACAAGATTCCATTCTATAGAAAAAAGCCCGTCAAATTTCTAAACCTTATAAAAATATTAGACCAATGCATCCGATTGTACAAAAGCGTAACTCATGGCAAGACAAAAAATGCCCCTTGATGTTTTTGCAAACATCTGGGGACATTTTATCTTCATTGGAACCTTGACACTGTTACTTACTTTTCAGATACTTATATATGCCGTTAATGGTAAGATCACTTTCATTCATTTGATTGGTGATATCATCAATTAAATCTTTGGCAAGATGAAATTCCTTTTTATCTGCCCGGAAGATTCTTACTTTAGGCCTGGGCACCATACCTTGTGGACCCGCGCCTGTAACGTAGTTTATAATAACAATAATATCTTCTAAATCATCATGATTAACATCACGAAATCCGATTGAAGCTACGCTGTCAAAAAGGCCTCCGATCTCATTGATTTTATTGTCTTCTCCATAGAATGGAAATGCATACACTACCTTTTTATTCTTCATCAAATAAAAGGTGACATCCTCAAAATCAGCACCTGGCTTTGGTCCATAAGTGACAAAGGTAACTTCCCCCCAGTCATTTAACGTGGCAACAAAGGTCTGATCCTTTATGATACGGCTTTCATCTAACGTAATGTTTGAATTAGTCTCTTCATTTACTTCTGAAGATTGATTTGAATTTTGAATTTCTGTTTTCTTATCCTCATTCTGAAGAGTCGTTGTTTCCACCTTTATCAGACTTTGATAGGAACTTTCTGTTTCTTGTGATAATGTCTCCAGCTGAGATTTCTGACAACCTGAGAACATGCATAAACTCAATACTGTTGTTGCAATTATAATCATCTTTCTTTTCATTTCACTGCCCCCTGATACGATTTTATTTCTATTTTTATTGTATCACATGTTCTTCTTAATGTTTATTTGATTGATAAAAGAGCCAAGCATATCTGGTTGCGCACTGTAACCACGGAGTCTTCATAGGTTCGTTTATCAATGATAATCAAACTCTACGAAGCGTTTATTGTCAGTACTTCTTACAGAGGTTATGATAGAAAAAAGCAATCCCATTCTATAGATTGCTGGTAAGGAGATATTTACTATGAACAACAACGACAACAACTTTACCCCTTTGGATTTACAATCCTGGTCACGAGGCCAGATGTTTCATTACTTTACCCAAATGGCGCCTACTGGGTTTTCACTAACAGTCCTTTTGGATATTACTATTATGAAAAAGGCATTGAAGGAACGTGAACTCAAATTTTATCCCGCTTATGTATGGTTAGTGACTTCAATACTAAATCAACATATTGAATTTAAAGTGGCACTAAAGGAGGATGTGCTTGGATATTGGGATACCCTTACTCCACTGTACCCAACTTTTCATGATGATAATAAAAGCATTTCCTTAGTGTGGACACCATACAACAAATCATTTATGGAGTTCTATCGTGGATATCTGGAGAATGAAAAGGAGTACGGGGATAATCGTGGGATCCTGGCCCAGCCCCTTCAAACACTCCCAGTAAACTGCTATACGGTATCATGTATCCCATGGATTGATTTTCAACATTTTTCCGTCCACAGTTATGAAAGCAAGCCGTATTATTTTCCCTCCATTGAAGCTGGTAAATATACTACAAATGGGGAAATCAGTACAATGCCCATCTCCATAACGGTACACCATGCTACTACGGATGGTTGGCATGTAAACTGCTTTTTTGAGGAATTGCAAATTTTAATAAATGAGCCTGAGAGATGGCTGGATGATGATTCCAAAAAATAAGGAAAAAACAACTCACCCTCTCTTCAAAATAAGAAGATGTTACAAAATTAATTTGTGATGGCCGTCTATACATTAGGATTATATATATTACATGACAATACCCCCATACAGGACTTTTATATTTCATTGTCCTATGTGGGGGTAGTATAAAACTGACCAAATCGTAGTTTTCTCACATCATTTTCTAGCATGACTATTTTTATTTTGCAACAGCACCTTTGCTTATATTAAGCCTCCCTGCTATATTGGTATCTCCCCCGCTTTTCCGTCGATTTCCCGTACTGAACCGCTCTTTGCTTGCATCCATGAATGCACTTTAGACAAAAGGTACAATCTCCGGTCCATACAGGTTTTCCGTTTACCATCTCTATCGTTTCACTGGGACACTGAGTTGCACACTTTGTGCACCCATTGCAGGACTCATTCACATGGAACTTTTTGCTGTGATCTGTTTTTCGATAGGCATATCCGGTGAGAGGTAATATAAAAGCAAGACTTCCCTTCGTTATTTGCTGAATATGTTCCCGTTTTTCAATGAAAGGGATGATTTGATCAATCTGAACTTCTGCTTTATCTAATAGTTCCTTTTGTTTATCCAGACTTATGATGTCATAACCAACCACATAGTTATCTACCATCTTTACTCCAAAAGCGCCGTTTAACTTTAACTTCTTTTCCTTTAGCAGTGCTTCCAGACGGTCCATAACATTGCCGGCGGAAAAGCCAAATGTAGCAATGGCATACATATATTGATTCTCATATCCAGAGAAATGAAGTTGCTTTATAAAACGTTCCACCAACGTAGGAAGGGTGTACCAATACACCGGAAACACGAATCCAATGGTTTCCTGTTTGCCAATTTCATAGGTTATGCCCTCCTTTAACTTGGATTGAGTCATATAAATAAGGCGATCCCCTGTTTCTTTCGCCACCTTCTTGGCAACGTGTTTGGAATTACCAGTTCCACTAAAATAAAATATCATCCTAATTCTCCTTCCTGTCACCTCACGACCAATTGCAATCATCTCTCGTCTCTTCTTGTTCCTATTCCTTAGGTTCAACGGCTCTCTCCTCCAGCCTTTCCACTAACTTAGAGAAGATACGTTCCATTATCAGAACCTCTTTTTCATCTTCTGCGATGTCTGTGATCATGTCCGACACCCATTGATAAACCGCCTGATCCCCTTGTAATATGCTGGATCCTTTTTTCGTCAGCTCAACATAAAATACTCTTTTGTCTTCTTCTGACTGCATCTTCTTTACCAGATCTAGGTTTTGAAGTTTTCGGATAATAACGGAAACTGCCGGCTTTGTCAGGGACAGTTTATTTGCAATCTGTGTGAAATTGGGTTTTTGCAGGGAATGAATTACCAGCAAATAATAATAGTCATTATTTGAAAATTTATTAACCTCATCTTCTTTCATAATTGTATTTAAATTCTGGATACATTCCTGCCATAACAAATTTACTAAGGAAGAAAGCTTTTCTTGCATCTCATGCCCCAATCTTAAATATATTATTAAAACAATTTAATTAAATTCTTTTAACTAATTTAACATAATAAAAACGTGCTGTCAATAGCACGTTCCTATCTTAATATCTATCTCCTGGAATCACTTCCATTAATTAGCATCTCACGTTTCTTCGTTTGAATCCTAGTCTATCTTTTTGAACTGCCTTTTGTATTTCAACGGAAGCGACCGGCAGGTTATGTTTCCCTTTTCCATCGGATATCTCTATCATTCCAATGGCATGGGCCACTTCCACTGCCTTCTCATGCAAGGGAAGGTAGGAAACTCCTATGGTCACTACAAATAGATTCATAGCATACTTGACTCGGTCTTCACTGGTGTGGATGGTTTTCTTCACAAGGTCCAGCATCTCACTAAGCTTGTCCTGATCAAATTCCTCATCCTTACGATTTCCCAGCAGCCAGCAGTAGCAGCTATATCCCGCAGACCCGTATAATTCCCTTCCGTCTAAGATCCAACGGTCTGAAACCTCCATTGCAAATTCAGTCTCTGCCAGACTTACCGCCACAATAAAATCGGAGATCATATAAAAATAAGCGCCTTCCATCCATCGGTCAAAATCAGCTTCTGTCATGGCCTTTACATCTGCGATCATTCCGGCAAGGTACATGGCATCGTAATTCCCAGTGGCATAAAGTTCTTCTGCTACTGCCTGATTCCCCTTAACCTTTTTAGCTATTGGCTTCATAGCTCCCGTAGCAACTCCAAAAAGTGGTTCGTGAGCTCCCTGCTGCAAATATGATTTTTTCGTTCTCTCAGAACCCAAGGCTTCCAATTCCTTTAATATCATTTCAACTTTCACAGGAAACTCCTTTCTTTAACACACAGTTTGTCTACAAATCAGAGCGAAGAAGGGAATATACCTCCAGATCAACGACTCCTTTGCCTTTCCAATATTGAGCCTGCCTTAAGATACCTTCTTTTTTGAATCCACTTTTCTGCAACACTCTTTGAGATCTCTCATTGGCAACCATTACAAATGCCTGAATCCGGTTAATCATAACAGTTTCAAATAAATAATCCACCATTGCTTTCACAGCTTGCTTTGCAATTCCCTGGCCCCAGAAACCTTCGTTTAGACGATAGCCAATGGTAATCATATTGACCTTATCATCATAATCAAACATTTCCGCCACTCCTATGATTTCATCTGGGGATTTGGCAAGGCAGATTCCTAAGAATATCACTTTTTTCTTATTGAAATCCCGTTCAAAATGACCAATCATATGTTCCACCGTGGCTTTATTCTTCTTCACATCTCCGGGGATATACGTAAATATATTCTCATTGCTGTAAATCTCATACAATCCATCAAGATCCGATGCAACGATCTTTCTAAGTATCACTCCATCCGTAACCATGTACGGAACCTTATCATAAGGATTACCCATTTTTTACTCCTTTATTGATGAAACCCATAAATACAGATACTTTTTACATTTATATTTTCATACAAGGCATATGAAAATCAAGAATAAGCTGATCTGCACCATTTTCTGCAGGTTCGCAAAATCTGCTGACGGAATAATACTCCACCCAATAAAAATTGTCATAAAGCAGTTTATATCCATTTTTCTGAACCATACCAGAAAGAAGGATATATGCGTTATTCACAATATCATCCAGATTCTTTGCCGCTATCTGAGCCTTTGCAATGGTTCCGCCCTTAATAATTCTTCCAGTCATCCCTTTTGGAATAGGCGTTCCTACCTTAAAATACTTCCCCACAATATAAGTCTCTCCAAGCCCTGTATCATCTGCAAAATCAGTCATATACCCAACTCCAATACAGTCCTCCATGGAAACATAACGATCCTGATATTCGTGAAGTACCTGATCAAACCCCTGTTCCCAGAATATCCCCCACAATTCTTTTGTGGTAACGCCATAATCTTTGCTGCTGATTCCAATGAGCAGCACATCCTGCATATCCTCATACTCCAGCTTTGCAATATCTGCCATCACTCTTTTTCCCTCCAGAACATAATATGTATCTTGATTGGTTAAGGAGAGAGGATTGGTCGCATGTTTCAGATATATATCATTTGTAATCAATACAGGCGGAATTGAAAAATGTTCTTTAAAGGCCCTTGTAAACGCAGAACTATTTTCGTATCCGCATTCCATTGCAACTTCGGTCACACTTTTATTCCCTCTAAGAAGCAGCTCTGCCGACAAGGTTAATTTTCTTTTCCGCACATATCCGGATATAGAGATATTGCAGATATAGGTGAATATCCGTTGATAAAGACCCAGTGGAATTCCCGTCAGCTTCGTGATTCTTTCATAATCCACGTTCATTATGTCCGCTTCCAGCATGTCTATGACCTTTTGAGTCTGATTCAATACTTCCATTGTTATCCCTCCCTTCCTGTTTATTATGAGGCAGTTATTGTTTTTTTGCTTTCCATTCTTTGTACAGATTTTGCATGGTGGATGGGCATCATTTTATATCTTAGGCAATGGTTTTATTCTTCCAACAGATAATAATTCTCTTCATTTGCCTGTTCCATGGTTCTGATCTCAAAGGATTTGTATCCAGAGGCCATGAATGGATCCGCTTCTGCTATTTTAGTCGCCTCCTCCAAATTCTCTGCCGTAATTACCACCATTCCTCCGGGATAATCCGTAAATGGCCCACAAAGCACAAGCTTTCCTTGGCTCTTTAATTCTTTTAGATGCGCCACATGTTTCTTTACGACTTCCTCGTTTAGCGGCTTTAAATTTTTCATTAAGTATACGTACATAATTCTTATAACTCCTTTCATTTTTTAATAAACAACTTTATTCATTAAAGATAGATATCGTACTTCTTACTTGTTCCATCGCACCGACATACAACTTAGTACGCCCTATCAAATAAGAAAATTAATATTAATATAATACCATATATTTCCTCCGAATTTAAAGAGGTTTTTATGGTGTATGGTAAGCTTTTTGTTACCTGGTGCAATCTAAATCAAAACAGGCAAGTAACCACTTTTCTTGATTACCTGCCTGTTTTATGAATTTTCCTTATGTTGTAAACCCAATAATTTTAATTAGGAATAATTTACCATTACCATTCCACCCTTTTTCTGGTAACCAGTTGCCCAAAGTTCCCGAAGAGAGATCCAGCGATATCCACCATAGGTGGCTGTTTTAACATAAAACTCACCATCCACTTCTTCGTATCCCACTAACATAAACCAATGCCATACGAGATCCTTAAAATTGACATTTTCATGACGAAGCAGCAAGTAAGGGATTGATATTCCCTGATCAATTTGTTGTTTTACGGCACGAATTGCTTCTGTAACAGGCGCATCTCCATGACATCCTGACAACTTGATTGTATGTTCTCCCACATCGTCTAAATAGTCATGAAACCCAGCCATAAATATTTCCAAAGTATCGATTCCTTTGATACGGGGCCTGAGATAGGGCTTCATCTTGGCAGAGAACTTAATATAATCCTCTTTATTAAGTCCATGAACGTCATAGGGGTAAAGATGTTCTTTCTTGTGATGGAGTGCAGCATTGATGCAGACATCACACGCTGCTGCTGCCCCGCAGCCTCCCATATTCATAATTGGGTCCCGAAACCAATCTTGACTTCCCCCAAATGCATTCTCTATTTTAAAATATGTTAATTCTTTCTTCATCCTTTTCCTCATTTCTTAAAACACTAAAATGATAGTTCCAGTTAAAATTTTGCAAGAAGCAGTTAGTACATGCTAATAACATTATACACCAGTTCAGATATAAATTTCAATCACACCAATCAGATTACTATACCCTTTGGAAATGCAATCATGTATATTACAATATACACCATATCATAAAAATCGTTCAATGGTAAACTTTACCAAGGTTTCTTTACAAGAAAAAAGACAGAATATGACTTTCGCCATGATCCTGCCTTTTTATCCATTACTCTTCTTAACGATTAATTTTAGGAGCAAATAAGTGATTTTTCACTGCTGCACCAGCTCACCCCAGCCCTACTCAAACTAAGGCGCTATAATCTGCCACTGCTGATTAGAACCATTGTTGCTGCTCCATTGAATTACATTACCGCCATCGGCAGTGGAGCCTTTTTCAACATCTAGGTACTTACCACTGTTTACATTAACCAGATTGTAATAACCGTTTCCTACGTCAACCAAATTCCATTTCTGGTTATTCTGACCTTTGTCTGTCCATTGGATTACATCGGCTCCATCTTCAGTAGAACTTTTATAGACGTCCAGAGCCTTACCGCTGTTTGAATTGATGATCTTATATCCATTGCCAGTATCCGTTAAGACCCATTTTTGATTTATATTGCCACTATAACCCCACTGGACTACATCGGCTCCGTCAGCGGTGGAACCGTTACTGACATCAAGAGCTTTTCCACTGCCTCTGTTGATCAGTTTATAAGTACCGCCGGATACGATTCCAGTATCTGGAACTGTGCCACTGCCTGGAGTGATATAGATGCGATAACCGGAGCTTGCGTTACAGCCGGATAAGTTCACGGAAATCTGACCATTAACTACGGAATAATTGATATTTGACAGGACAGCCGGTCCATTTGATACCGTATCCTTGCTCACCCAATCTATCTTTTCCACTTTAACTGAGGCAGTGGAACCAATAAAGGAAGGGATGTTCTTAAATGTGGTGTTAATCGTACCATCATTTTGTCCTCCGAAAATAAGGCTGATGTATTTTGCATTGGAATCAACGCAAGCTGCACCATCCACCAGGTTGCTATCATCATTTGGAGGAGTTACATAAACCATTTTTCCGGACATATCTCCATACCACTTATAGAAAAACCAGCCTGCTCCTTTTTGAGAATTGGTTGCAAGAAGGCTACCCAGTCTTCCGGGAGTTGGTACGAACCACCAAGTGATGGAGGCGCTCTCTACCATATGGCGCTCAAATTTAGCAATAAAGCGAGCAGAAGAGCCAGGTTGTCCTTCTAGGTCATGATTGGGATCACAATATTCATTGATGCTTAGAGGCAGTGTTCTAATTCCCAAAGATGATTCAAGCGCTCTGTAGGCTCTGATGTTTGGAGCAATCGTTTGAGGTCCTCCTGAGAGCTCATGCCAGCTCATAATGTCTGGCAAACAGTTATTGGCCTTACAAAAGGTCAGAAATTCTTTCATTTGACTATTGTTATAATAACTTTCACATGGTCCTATAATCTTAGCTCCCGGATCGTTGGCCCGGATCACATCATAGGTCTGTTTCCACATATCATGAAAGCTTCCATTGGCTTTATTCCAGGTACCACCCGGCTCATTCCAGATTTCATAGCCATAATAATTATCACGTCCTGAGGCTTTTTTATCCTTGATAAAGGATTTCACCTGGTCTAGCCAGCTAGTCATGCCCGGCCATTTATAAGGCCAGTTTGGAAGCATATCTGCCAGATCGATGGAAACCTTTGCACTTGGAATGGATTCCAGCCGTTTGGATACTAGGATTGCATCTCCATATGGATGTTGGTTTCCGTTCCCACCCCTGGCCGGATTCCTCATCACATATGGTTTTAATGGTGCTACTAGAGAGTTAACATCAGCCGGTATACTTTCTGTAATTCCATACAGAGAGCCATTGGCACAATGAGTTACATCTCGGAACACATTGTTGCAATCAACGGTTAGCGAATTTGCAGCCATTGCCGGTATTCCCGGTATCATGGATAAGATGAGCATGACACTGAGCAGCAAGGCAGCAGGCCTTTTAAACTTAATCATACGAATACCTCCTCAACTTTTGTTTAAATTGTCCCCTTAAACATATCTATCTATGAAAATATTGTTCCGCCTTTCTCTGTTTTACAGATTATCATTTCCTCCTTTCCTTGTGTCTTTATAACAAGCAGAACTAATTTCATTCCCCCCTAATACCTCTTATGTCTTATTCTTTTTTTATCATAACATTATATTTGGTTAATTTGTATGGTTTTTTGTTAAATATATATGTGTAAATGTTACTTTTTTACATGATTTAAACATTCCTCAATGGATAAAAACGTTTGATGTGCTCTATTTCTTTTTCCCAATCATCTTATGTAAACAAAAAAGCGCCAAGGTATGAATCACCCTAAGCGCTTATCATTTATAATAAATTTATCGAATCATCTCTTTATCTTGAAACTCGTTTGGAATCTGTAGATCCCTTTCTATTGCTTCTAGGCGTTTTTGAAAATCCAGTTTTTTCTTTCAGTACACCATCTGCTGTCATTCTCATCTTCTTTTTGGGGGCAGCTGCAGCCGCTTTAGCCTTTGATGGATCTCTTCTTGGTTGTGTTATTTTTACAGCCGGGAAATTATTTAACAATGGAAACGGATGATCTTTTACTTCTTTTAAATGCTTTCTGATCAACCGTTCAATATCAGAAAGAAGTTCTTTCTCATCAAAATCACAAAATGCAATTGCGATTCCATTTAATCCTGCACGTCCGGTACGTCCAATACGATGTACATAGGTCTCAGAAATATTTGGAAGATCATAATTAACCACATGAGTAAGCTCATCGATATCAATTCCTCTTGCAGCGATATCCGTTGCGATCAATACTCTGATTTTTCTTTCTTTAAAGCTGCTTAAGGCACTTTGACGTGCTCCCTGGGATTTATCCGCATGGATGGCTTTTGCTGTTATTTTATTCTTTGATAACTGCTTAACCAAACGATCGGCTCCGTGCTTTGTTCTGGTGAAAACAAGAAGGGATTCAATGCTTTGATCATTTAAGATGTGCAGAAGTAAATCCTTTTTATTTTCTTTATCTACATAGTACACATACTGATCGATGGTATTCGCTGTTGTGGACTCTGGTGTTATCTTTACATTAGCAGGATTCTTTAACATGGTATCGGAAAGTCTAGCCACATCTGCTGGCATGGTAGCGGAAAAGAACAAGGTTTGTCTTTCTGCAGGGATTCTGGAAATGATTTTTTTAACATCATGGATAAATCCCATATCCAGCATACGGTCCGCTTCATCTAATATAAATATTTTCAAGTGTTTTAAATCGATGACTTTTTGATTCAACAAGTCATTTAATCGACCAGGTGTGGCAATTAAAATATCCACTCCCTGTTTTAATTTATCTTCCTGAGTCTTTTGGGATACCCCTCCAAAAATCACACAAGACTTTAACTTTGTAAATTTTCCATAGGTACAAAAACTTTCATATATCTGAATCGCAAGCTCTCTAGTGGGAGTTACGACTAATGCCCTTATTGCATGATTTGCCTTCTGAGGTGCTTTTTCCTCGCTTAGGAGTTGTAAGGTTGGGATTGCAAATGCAGCTGTTTTACCTGTACCTGTCTGGGCACACCCTAGTAAATCTCTACCGCTTAATACAATTGGGATTGCCTTTTCCTGTATTGGAGTTGGTGTGGAATAGTTTTCCATCTCCAAAGCCTTTAATATCTCAGGTATAACATTTAATTCTTTAAATTGCATATTAGCTCCTTGTTTATTCATTTATTTTGTAGTAATTCTCTTAATATGATGTCGTCAAAACATTCAAAATTCGATTTGCCTTGTTTATAGTAGCATTTATTGAGCATTTTTGCTACCTATAAATACGGTATATTATGGATTTACCTATAATAACCAGTAATAGGAAACGCCCAGAGAAATCATTACTCTGGGCGTTTTCTTCCATTTAATTATTTCTTTCTGTTTCTTTCTGTAAGCCCATTTAAAAATGATTTCACATACCGGTCACCGCTTATCTTATAGTTTCGCTGGCCCTGTCTACGAAGCGCTGCGCTTAATTCACTATTGGATAATTCAAGTCCGCCATCTTTAAAAATAGCCAGCATCTCCTCACTGGTGAGTGACAGTGCGATCTTAAGCTTTTTCAAGACCACATTATTCACGTCTTTATCGCTGGTTATCATGAATGCCTGCTTGTCCGATTCCCCTGGTTTCTCTTCTTTTTTCCCTCTTTTATAAATAATAAAACCATTTAAGAAGGACTCAAACATGCGATTGCTGCATACTTTCTGGGCGTCTGAAGGAGCTTCTTTCGTGGTTGGAGCGAACTTACTGATTGCAGTGGCACTTAATAACATCTCTTGAATTTTCTCTTTTGTTATGGTAACTCCACCCAGCCTGAATACCCCAACCATATCAACGTCTTTTATATCCAAAGCATATCGTAATCTTTTTAATATATCGTGATTTTCCATAAAATCCCCTTTTGCATCTTCATTATCATTTACTCAATACTATACCACGTGATTAGCGTTTATCCAATGCTTTCATTACCTTTAATTGCTTTCCGCTTATCTTTGTGTCTTTCATTTGCTTTAATACCAGGGGACCCTTGCTATTTAAAATCTCTACATACGTTAGGGTTTCCTGAATGGTTATAATACCAATATCCTCTGCCGTCATTCCGTCAAGATTGGACAGCACTCCAACAAAATTCGTTGCTCTCAGCTTCTTTTTCTTACCGCCATTGAATTGTAACTTCATAATGCCCTTATTTAACTGGTCGCTCTTTGCCTTTTTAATCTCAGGAGCCGCATTGATTTTTTCTTCAAAAGATGATTTCACCCGAGATACTTGGTCTTTTTCAGGATTTGGTCTTTCCTCGATCTTAAACCCGATTAAAGTTTCAATTCCTCTTAAAAATCTGGTTTGGGTCTGGGTCACGAAGGTAATTGCCTTTCCCTTTTGTCCTGCACGACCGGTTCTTCCCGTACGATGAACATAGGTTTCCTCTTCCATTGGAATATCATAATTAATAACCAAGGAGATACTCTCTACATCAATACCTCTCGCCGCCACATCTGTAGCCACCAGATACCGGAATTCGCCTCGCTTAAACCGCTGCATTGCGGATATACGATCATCTTGTTCCATACCGCCATGGATCTTTCTAGCGCCGTATCCCATAAGATTCAGACGCTCACACACCATATCCACACGGTCCTTGGTACTGCAAAAGATGATGCAACTATCTGGATTTTCCATTATGGTAATATCATTTAACAGCTCAAATTTATCTGCCTCTGATGTATTGCAGATAGAATGGTTAATATCCCCAGTCGTAACGCTGGCCTCATTAATATCAATGTATACCGGGGTCCTCATGTCATTGATTGACATCTTTTTAATTTTATCTGGCATGGTGGCAGAAAATAGCATGGTTACCCGTTCCACTTTCAGCTCTTTTATAATCGTCTCTACCTGCTCAATAAATCCCATGTCCAACATCCGGTCCGCCTCGTCAATGACCAAGTAGCTGATCTTACTTAGTGGCAGCGTTCCTTTTTCAATGTGATCTATCACTCGTCCTGGTGTCCCTACTACAACATGATTTTTTTGTTTCAACTCCGTTTTTTCAATGGAAAATGGATGTCTTCCATAGATAGCAGTTGCTTTTATTCGTTTGAATCTACCGATGTTGGTAACTTCTTCTTTTACCTGCACAGCAAGTTCTCTAGTCGGCGTTAAAATCAGTGCCTGGGGTTTATTTTCAAGCCATTCGGCCATTTCACAAATTGGTATCGCATATGCAGCCGTCTTTCCACTACCTGTCTGCGCTTTTACGATTAGATCCGTTTTTTCTAACGCCAATGGAATGACACTTTCCTGAACTTCGGTTGGTACCTTATACTCTAATACCTGAAGTGCCTTTTTAATATCCTCGCTCAAAGAAAAACTACTAAAACTTTTATGAATCATGTTTATGCCTCTCATTCCATTGAAACGGTTGCATGTATCCTTTTGCACCGTCCTTGTTTCTATTTGCTATGCTATTATATCACAACACGTATTAATGGGGGAATAAAAGTGAAAAGTCCCACAATTTAACATTGTGGGAATCTTCATCATTGATTCGGTTTAATCGATCAGAGAATATATCTGGATACTTTCTACCTTTTTATCTTTGATATGAAAATTCATGACGTCCACATAATTTGCTGGCTCATATCGATAATCATCCTCTTCGTTACTGATCTCCCCTCCCAACAGATTTCCTTCGGGATAAGTATCTTTTAACAGTTCATAGCTATCGCCTACTTTAATATTTCTTACTGTTGGATATTTCGGGTCTATGATTTCAATGTTGAAAATATATGACTTCTTATTCTCTGCGCCATCCATAGTTTTGATCACAAGACCTTGATAATGGTACTCTTTTTCTGTCTTTCCATTTAACTGATCCATGTTTTTGCCATCATCTGGGGAGTAAGTGTGGGATTTTATCTCATCTGCCTTTCCAAGCAGACTCTCCATCTTTTCATCGTCTACAACATCTGAAAGGGTAATGGTTTTCTCCTGATTTAGAAATGCAAGTTGCTTTAAACTATCATTTCCTTCGTTATCTGCAGAACCTTCTTTTGTCACATTTTCTGTATGATCTACAGTACTGTCTTTTGTTTGTTCTACTGTATTTGATGATGGATCTGTTGGTGCAATGGTAGTTGTAGGTTCTGGTAATTTTACCTGATTCTTACCACAACCATATAGGGCCATAGCACTAAAAGCTATTAACGTGGTCATAATTACATATTTTTTAAATGCTTTCATGGTTAGTCCTCCTTTATGTCATTGAATTTTGTTTTATTCGTTACAAGATTATTATATATAATAATTATATTATAGTCATCTTAATATGATTTAAATAAAACTTAATTTACAAGCTTTTTGATACATGATCGTTGATGCAATGATAAGAACAATTGCCATTCCCCATAAGGTTTGAATCATTGGTAAAGACAGAATTAAATGAAGCAAAACCGGCAAGGCAACGGCTATCATACTGATCGTGTTGGCTGCAATGACTGGAAGGCTTTGTTTTACTACCACCATCTCATTCTCCCAGGCGTAATTTGGAAACTTTTTATTGAGGACAACTCCAAGCACAGATGTAAATATTGAATAAGCGATGGAAATAAACAACAAGCCCAAAATCTGCAAAAAATTTAATCTCAGACGTGTAATAAGAGCAAACACTGCTAACAAATAGGCAACGGCATGTAGAGTTAAATTTACTGCAAGTTTGCTATCTAATATCTTTCTAACCGAAACTGGGGAACTCTGCAAGATCCAGATATTTCTCCCTTCCAAAGATAACGAGGAGGCCGCCGGACAGCTTAATGAAATCATAGCAGCAATTACAATAGGAGCATAGTTAGTGAGAAACCCATTCATATCTTTCACGTTCATATAGTGTCCCAATTTCTCTGGGGACATCACGATTAAAAGGAGACTACTTACACACAGTAGGATTACACCAAGCCCTGTATTTAATACCGCCATATAGGAGCTGAGAAATCGTGCAAATTCTTTTTTATACAGTGCGAGGAACGGAGATTGCTGTTTCAGCTTTACTTTGCGGTTTCCAATGTAGCGAGAGGACGTTTTTGCAAGAGCATCAAAAATAGAGTACTTCACTGAGATAACCTTCATAAAACAATAAAATACAATGACTGACAACCCGATAAATGCAAAGGGACCTGCGACTTGAGAAAAAGCGGTTTGAGAAAGGAATAACTTTGACAAAGGGTAGATTCCTGTAATCTGCGTTGCAAGCATAGCCCCTAGATTTTCAATCTCAATTCCTGATTTCATATTTGAGACCCCTATATACCCAATCAGACCAAGTGCAGCAAAGGAAAACAGGAGCGAAAAGAGATTTCTGTTCTTAAAACGAGAAGAGGCAAGCACCACCAAAAGCCCAATAAATGATGCAATACACATAGGAATCAACGGAACGAAAAATATGGATACAAAGTACAGCAAAAATAGGAGATAGTCTTGTGGAGCATTTCCCATCCATACAATTCCCCCAGGAGCCATAAATATAAAGCCAATAAAAAAATTTAGCAGATACATAAACATAAATTTACTGCTTACAATCTGACTGGGTTTTATGGGCAGAGATAGTAACAGGTCCATATCTCGACTTCCAAATAAAATACCATTTGCACGCAGCATTGTTAAAAACAAGATTGCGTAACTGGAAGTAGCAACCATATAAGCTGGTATTATATCCTGTTCTCCCATTCGAACTAATGCTTGAGCGGTTAAGACATTATAGGTAAATAAAAACACCACCATCGCAACCATTCCAATCCCCATCATAACAGCAGACTTCTTCCTGTTTCTGGACTGCAAGATTTCATTTATGGAAAGATAATTTATTATCTGCGTTCGAAGCAACAACCATGTTATTTTCATGCGTCCTGCACCTCCATAAAAAAGGCCTCCAATGATTGATTTCCTTTTACTGCTTCAATGGGACCGCTTGCGATTAGTTTCCCATCTTTAATAATAGCAACCTTGTTGCATAACTTCTCCGCAACATCAAGGATGTGGGTAGAAAAGAAAATTGCACCGCCACTTGACACCCGTTCCTGCATCACCTGTTTTAGTAAGAATGTTGCTTTGGGGTCAAGTCCAACAAATGGCTCGTCTAAAATCAACAGATCAGGCGAGTGGACCAAAGCGGAAATAATTGCAGTTCGTTGCTTCATACCATGGGAGTAAGAGGATATGACATGTGTAAGATTAGATGTCATTTCAAACATATCTCCATATTTTTTTAGGGCCTGTGATCGTAAAGACGTTGAAACGTTGTATAGATCTGCTATGAAGTTAATGTATTGGTAACCAGTCAAATGTTCGTAAAGATCCGGGTTGTCAGGAATATAAGCAAGCATGGATTTGCATAGAATGGGTTCTTTTTTAATGGAATGTCCGCCTATGGTAATTTCACCCTCTTCAAAACCATGGATCCCCACTACCGCCTTTAATGTGGTTGTTTTTCCTGCTCCATTTGCTCCAATGAATCCCATAATATCCCCGGCTTCAATGGATAAGCTCAAATCATCAACGGCTTTCTTTTTATTGTCATAAACCTTTGTAAGATTTTTAATATTTAGAACAGACATATTAATTCCTCCTTTACCGAAAAATTATCAATTCTTGAGACGTTTTAAGTTTTGAGTCGGAAATGAACATGCTAGGTAATTCAATGGACATGTGATGTCAGTCTCCAGTTAAAGGTTGCCCTAAAACTGAGAAATTAGAGATGAATACTCCTGTAACTCTTGAACTAACAACCTCTTCCATTATTACATTTACCGAAGCGTCAAAAAATGGAGGAACTTTACTTCATAAAATCACTGCAACCTTTTCCCTAGTTACAATCAACTCTCTTTTCATATTCCACTTGCATCTCTCCCCAAGCTTCTAATACCTCTAGCACAGGAATAATATGATTCCCCTGTTCCGTTAATCCATATTCCACGTGTGGAGGGGTTTCTGAATGCTGTTTTCTCCAGATCATTCCATGGCTCTCTAAATCCTGCAAGGAACGGGTTAACATAATATTGGTAATACCATAAAGTTGTCTCTTTAGCTCATAATATCGAAAATTTCCTTGAGACAAATACCATAGAATGGGGAGCCTCCATTTTTTGCAAATATAGTTAAAAGTATGAACGAGATCACATGAGCCATCGTACCAATCACTTGATTCCATTTTAACCACCTCATTATGATATTTTGTGGGCACAAAATTGTGCGTACTTGTAAAATGCAGTTTTGAATTATAATATTATGACAGGGCCTCTAAAATATAGTAACACTAAAACATGGAAATTTAAAGGAGAGAGAAGAATGATATTTTATTTTTCAGGTACAGGAAATAGCTTATGGGTGGCTAAAAAGCTGGCTGAACTTCAAGATGATCGAATATTATCTATCCCAGAGCTCATGAAAGAAAAACGTGGACCGTTCTCATTTACTTTAAAGCAGGGTGAAATGCTTGGATTTGTATTTCCAGTCTATGCCTGGGCACCTCCTAAAATAGTATCGGAGTTTATAAATAATCTAGTCATTACTAATATGGATGAGCACTATACATATTCCGTCTGTACTTGCGGGGACCATGTTGGGCTAACCATGAACGTTTTGTCAGCAAATCTACAGAAAAGTAACATCAAATTAAATAGTGGATTTTCTGTTTTCATGCCCAATAATTATGTTATTGATTATGATTTAGATTCAAAAGAGTTGGAACATAAAAAGTTGGAACAGGCGAAACAAAGGGTGGAAGACATCAACCATCATTTATCAAATAAAACAGAGGATATCTTTGACTGCTATAGCGGAAGTTTTCCTTGGTTTAGAACCTATATGTTTAACCCATATTTTAATGGATTTTGTTTAGGAACGAAAAAATTTCAGGTTAAAAGTAATTGCATCTCCTGCGGCTTATGTGAAAGGATTTGTCCAACAAAGAACATTCATCTAAAAAACAAATATCCTACATGGGGAAAAGACTGCACGAAATGTATGGCATGCTTACACCGCTGCCCCGTTAGAGCTATTCAATATGGAGATAAAACAGAAAAAAGAGGACAGTATTATAATCCAAATGTTTAAGTCTGTTATAAGTGTCATTTGTAAAAAATAAAAAGCAGGCATCGTTACGTGCCTGCTTTCACTTAACATCTCTAATTGACCATCTGTCTGCTCCATGATTTTTTATTTAAATCTTTATAAAACCTCGAAACCCTCTGACACCATAGTAAGAATCTGCCCCATTATGGTATAAAAACACAGTATCATAGCGGCGGTCACAAAAGATGGCACCACCCAGTTCCCTTATATGAGCCGGTGTTTTTACCCAGCTACTGGTTTTTGTATCAAAGCTTCCAAGTTTTTGAAGTTCCCGATATTGATCCTCTGTTAAAATCTCTATGCCCATGGCATTTGCCATATCAATGGCACTATTTTCCGGTTTATGTTCTTTTCTTGATTCCAAGGCATCTCGGTCGTAGCAAAGACTTCTGCGATTTTTGGGACTTTCAGAAGAACAATCAACAAACATGTATTCCTCTTTACTTTCATCATAACCAATCACATCTGGTTCACCTCCGGTTGTTTCCATCTCGTTCAGTGACCAGAGCTTTTCCATATTTGCTTCAAGTTTTGCTTGCACCAATTCCCATTGAATGCCTTGATGTAATTTTTCATTTTTTTCAAAACGAACCTTTAATATTCTAAGCAGCTCCTCACACTGTTGCACGGATAACTCCTTTTTTCTATCATTTTTATTCTCAGTCATTATAGTTTCCTCCATTGGATGTATCAAAGAATACTATTATAGTTTACGTAGTTCATGATGATTTAATCATTTCGCATAAATAACTTAACATAAGAATCATACGCCTGTTTCAATATCTCCCAGCCAACTTCCATATCCTCTTTTTTCCCCCTCCAATTGCTGATAGCCGCCCAGATTCCAGGTGTACCTTTGTATACCGTTTGAGTAAAGAATGCGTTTCCAGTCTCATTTACCAACTTTAAAAATTGCTGAATGTTTTTCAATGGTAGGAATCAAATACATGTTAACCAATGTAAAAACAGCCTTTGATATGGTTTATAAAAAATCAAACCACATCATAGACTGTCTTTCTCCTAGGTCAAACGACCCATTAACCTTTGGACCCTACCGTAAATCTTTCTTTTATATGTTCAGGCTGTTCGATTTCATCTATAACAGCAATGGCATAATCAGCAAAGCTAATATAACTATCACCTTTTCCATTAACCAGAAGATGGTCTTTTCCAGCTACGTAGCTTCCAGTTCTTTCTCCCTGGGGATCAAAGAAAGCAGATGGACTGATATAAGTCCAGTTTAAGCCTTCTGTTTTTTCTAATTCCAATAAATTTTTCAACATGTTACTTGCGGTAGGAAGATAAGCCTCTGGAAAATCTGGAGTTTCAACAAGACGTACTGTTTTTCCCTCATCTACAAACAAGCTACCTGCTCCGCCAACCACAATAAGTCTTGTATTGGAAGCATTTTTCAACAATCCAATCAACTTATCACCAGCTTCCACGTGAAGAGCCTCTTCCCCTGGCGCAGAATTAAATGCATTAACAATAACATCAAATCCTTCCAGATTACTTGATACCAAATCAAATATATCTTTCTCCAGCACTTTAACGTCTTTATTATCTACTTTCAAAGCATTTCTGACAATGGCAGTTACCTCATGGCCTCTATTTACCGCTTCTTTTGTTATAAGGCTTCCAGCTTTACCGGTAGCACCAATTACTCCTATTTTCATATTAATATCTCCTATCTCTATTTTTCTATCATAATTAATTATTTATCATTTTAGTTGTAACCTCTTTTGTTACAACTGGGAGGTAAAAAAAATTGAATGCATTAAGATTCAATTTTCTTACTTAAATTATTCACAAGTTCCTCCATGGTCACTTCTTTTAAAACGCTTTCCATGGCTTCCTGAGACCGGAATAATACCAGTTCGAGAACTCCCTGAATGTTAGCTCCTACCGGGCAATTAGGGTTTGGATGTTCCTGGAATTGAAACAATTCCCCTTCCTCCACCACTTTCACAGCTTTATAAACATCAAGTAGAGTAATCTCATTAAGATTCTTTAATAGAGAAGCTCCCCCTGTTCCAGAGGTGACACTCACCATGCCTGATTTCTTCAGCATTCCCATAATCCTTCGAATTACAACCGGATTGGTATTTACGCTTCCGGCAATCCATTCTGAAGTACATAAAACATTACTTGAAATAGCCAGGAGAGACAAAATATGAACGGCAACTGTGAATCGGCTACTAATTTTCATTTGCATCGCCTCCTGTAACCATTATAGTTACAACCAACTCATTTGTCAAGTATCCTTTTCATTTTTCATTTTTCTTGAACATTATATCCTCAAAGATTCCAGACGTTTTGCTTTTTCAGACGCTTTATGTAAAAATTCTCTAGCCGTCAAATCTTCATAATCCCAATACATCGCCTCAATTGCCGTGGGCCCTGTATAACCTGTTGCTTCAATGTTTTTCATGGCGGTTTCCCAATCTATCGTACCATCAAAGGGAAGCCCGTGCATGCCGTAACTTCCATTATCGTCATGCAGATGAAGCGCCATTAGCCGGGAGCCATACATAGATAACAAATCCTTGTCTGGAACGTAGTGATAGTGATGTCCGCAGTCATAGCAAAATCCAATGCGTTTGGAATCAATCTGCTCTAGTACATGAGATAGATTGGAAAAATTTTGCAAATTTTCCAAAGCTACGTTTATACCAAATTGCTCTGCTTGTTCTGCTATTTTCCCAATTCTACTCATTCCCAGGTCATTATATGGATGTCCCTCACTAGGCAGATGAATTACCATGGTGGGGATTTTAAATTCGTAACAGTCAGCAATGCATTGCAAATAGCAATCCGTTAACGCTTCTCCGCCTGGATTGTCACTCCAAAGATCATGTTGATTTTGAAGTGGGGCATGAATGTTTTCTACAAACAGACCCGCTTCCCTTGCTAACTCAGGGGCATCTCGGTAATAATTACGGCCAAATCCGTCACTCCACCACAACATAACACCTTCAAATCCAGCTTCCTTAATTAAGTGATACCGCTCTTTCATCGGCAGATCGTAACCAAACCAATCATAAATACTAATCATAAGACGCTCCCTTTCCATCATTAGCAATTGCTTTTATTATTATAACCTTCACCGTGGCTGCTACTTTTATAATCACTTATTTTAATATCTTCTGAATCAGGTTTAACTTATTCTTGTAAGGAGGAAACGTAAGACCAGTCTCCAAACAAAAACTCTTTTTCATAATGCCTTTTGCATGGGTGAATAAATCAAAGCTATATTTGCCGTGATAAGCACCTATTCCTGAATTACCTACTCCACCAAAAGGAAGATGGTGGTTGGCAACATGGGAAATCGTATCATTGACACAACCTCCACCAAAGGAAACCTTTGTCAACACGTTTCGCTCCACACGCTTACTCCTGGTAAATAGATAAAGAGCCAATGGTTTTTCATGTTCCTGTATCATGAGAATTGCCTGATCCAGTGATTTGTAAGTCATAATTGGAAGTATCGGCCCAAAGAGCTCTTCTTCCATAGCAGCATTATCCCAGGAAACTGCCTCCGTCAGGGTAGGCTCTATAAATAGTAATTCCTTTTTATAATGTCCCCCGTGTAGAATATGGGAATGATCCTTTTTAAGAATTGTCACCAAACGGTCAAATTGCCCTTGGTTTACAATTCTGCCAAAATCCTTGCTTCTTACTGGGGAAGTTCCAAAGAATTCAAAGAGAGCCGCTTTCATCTCTTTTATGAACGCATCCCTTATTCCTTCTTCAACCAGAACATAGTCTGGTGCTATGCAGGTTTGTCCAGCGTTTAAGAATTTTCCCCAGATAATTCGTTTAGCCGCCAGAGTAAGATTTGCGGTGCGATCCACAATTGCAGGACTTTTCCCACCTAGTTCCAGTGTAACTGGCACCAGATTTTTCGCTGCGGCCTCCATAACAATTTTTCCAACCATAGGGCTGCCAGTGAAAAAGATATAGTCAACAGGCGCATGAATGAGCAAAGAAGTCTCCTCCTTACCTCCCTGAATCACTCGAATATAGGACTTATGAAAAGTTTCACCAATAAGCTTTCCAATCACTGCGGATAAGTGAGGGGTGTGTTCCGATGGCTTTAATATCACGCAATTGCCCCCAGCGATTGCACCGATTAAAGGCTCGATTAAAAGCTGAAAGGGATAATTAAACGGGCCTATAATTAGAACGGTTCCATAAGGCTCCTTTAAAATATAACTCTTAGACGGCTGCAGGTGGAGCGGTGTCCTCACCGCTTGAGGTTTTGCCCACTTACGCAGGTTTTTGATCATATAACCAATGCTGTGGTACACAAATCCGATTTCAGTTACATATGCTTCAAATTCACCTTTGCCTAAATCCTTATATAGCGCCTCTTTTATGGCTTCTTCATAACAATGAAGGGCCGCCCTTAGCTTTACCAACTGTTTTAGACGAAAGGAAATGCTATGGGTATGTCCATGACGATAAAAATCCTTTTGTATCTTTAAGAGGTCATTTAGGCATTTTGAATCAAATGGTTCCATATTTGTTCTCCTTTTTCACAGTAATCTACTTATAAGCCAGTATCAGTCAAACGCTGATAAATATGTATTTGATTGCATTGAATAGATCTTAATGCTTGCTTTTCTTTGTATCTATGGTATCTTTTAGCCTGTCCGATGTCAACAACTAACTTCCCCCTTAATTCGACACGTTGTGGTCTTTCCAAAGGTTCATAGATTAAGGCCAGGGAAACGTTTTTCGTTTCCCTGGCCTTAAGAGCTTATCCTTATTATTATAAATAGGCAGACGTTGCATTGCTGCTTGGAGTCCATTTCCATTATTCCGAATTATTTATTTTATAAAAACTTTCCCTTATGAAACCTGAATCAGTTTATCTGCCTTAGTTACTTCTCCATCTCCTATTATCTCTATGGAGCTGTATTCATTGGAATTTAAGATAACAACCACTGCAGTGGTAGGATATCCAGCTTTTTTAATCTCATCCATTGAAAATGTCATAATCTGCTGACCACCGGTCACCGTATCCCCCAACTGTACCTGCTGCTCAAATCCATTCCCCTGCATATTAACGGTATCTAATCCCACATGTATCATTAACTGGACGCCAGCGCTATTTTGGATACAAATCGCATGTTTGGTATCTGCAATCTGAACTACCTTACCGTCGAAGGGCGCGTATACCAGACCATCTTTTGGCTTAATTCCAACGCCTTGTCCAAGTATCCCTTCGGAAAACACACCGTCTGCGATGTCCTTTAAGGAGATCACTTCCCCAGGAATCGGTACATAGACGGTTGTTGTGTTTGAAAATTTCTTTGCTAATTTATCAAATAATCCCATTGTATCTCCTTTGCCTTATTTAAATAAGTTCTATTATAACATTTTACCATTTGATGCAATCACATCTTTATACCAGTAAAAGGAATCCTTACGAACCCGGTCTAATGTTCCATTCCCATCGTTGTCTTTATCTACGTAAACAAATCCATAACGCTTCTTCATCTCACCGGTAGACACACTCACCAGATCAATACAGCCCCATGGGGTAAAAGCAATTAGATCTACGCCATCTTTAATCGCTTCTTCCATCTGCTTAATATGCTCACGAAGATATTCAATTCGATAGTGATCATGGATTTTACCGTCTGCTTCCATTTTATCGATGGCGCCTAATCCATTTTCAACCACCATCATTGGGAGCTGATATCTGCCGTATAATTCATTTAAGAGATATCTAAGGCCTTTTGGATCGATCTGCCAGCCCCATTCGCTTGATTTTAGATAAGGATTATTCACACCCATAATCACATTACCAGATGCTTTCAGTGCCTCTGTATCAACCGTAGAGCAGGTGCTCATGTAATAGCTGAAGCTGTAGAAATCAACCTTTCCTTCTTTTAGAATGGCTAGATCTCCCTCTTCCATGATGATTGAAATACCAAGTTCCTCAAACATTCTTTTTGTAAAATGTGGGTATTCTCCCCGTACCTGTACATCTCCGCAAAGATAATTCATTCTCATATCCTGCTGAGCCTTTAACACATCATCTGGATTGCAAGTGTAAGGATAAACGGAACCTCCTGCAACCATACAGCCAATCTGGAACTCAGGGTTGATCTCATGCCCTAATTTCACCGCTCTTGCACTGGCAAGGAATTGATGATGAAGAGCCTGATAACGATTGGTCAACTGTTCTTTTGTACTAGGAAGGCCAAGCACCTGAGCTGGACTATCTTCACACTTGATACCAGCAGATAAGATATCTCCTACCCCCATGACCAGACAATTGATTTCATTAAATGTCAGCCAGTATTTTACCAGGTCTTTGTATTCCATAAACAATACTTTACAATAATTCAGGAAAAAGTCAATGCATTTGCGATTTGTCCAGCCATTATATTGATCCATCAAATGATACGGTAACTCATAATGGGAGATAGTAACAAGTGGCTCAATCCCATACTTTTTACATTCTTCAAACACAGATCGATAAAAATCTAGTCCTTTTTGATTTGGAGTTTCTTCCTCTCCTTTTGCAAAAATGCGGGTCCAGTTGATAGACAGACGATATACGCCAAATCCCATCTCTGCCATTAAAGCAATATCTTCTTTATATCTATGGAAAAAGTCAACAGCTTCATGAGATGGATAATATTTTTCCTCATTGATTGTATTGGTAAAGTAACGTGGTGCGCTGACTGTTCCGCCTGTCATATGGTCACAGACACTATCGCCTTTTCCATCTTCATTCCAGCCACCTTCAAATTGATTGGCAGCCGTAGCTCCCCCCCATAAAAATCCTTTTGGAAAACTCATATTTTGTTACCTCCATTCATTTAATAGATACTTTCACCTTTGTACATAAATAATGTTACTACAAATGTCACGATAAAACCGATTAAAAGACTAATGCCCATATAAACTACATTTAAAGCCGTAGGTCCTATAAACCCTGGAACTCCAAAGATTCCTGCGCTTCCAGATAAGGCATAAGCATATACTTTCATCAAACCTGCAAAGGCCGCACCGCAAAAGTTTCCAATGATGACTGCATATAACGGCTTCTTTAACCTTAAGTTAATACCAAACATGGCTGGCTCGGTCACTCCACCAATAATTGCTGTGATGGCACTGGAGGCCGCCGTTGATTTTGTCTTTTTGTCTTTACATTTTACTGCTACCGCTGCTGCGGCTGCTCCCTGATTAATATTTGCAATAACGGCTGCCGCACAAACAATGGGCTCATAACCGAAGGTTGCAAAGGATTGCATCATATATGGGAATAATGCGCCATGCATTCCAGTAATTACTAACAGCGGATATACGGCTGCCAGCAATGCCACACCAAAGAAACCGGTGGTGTTATATAAAAACATAATTCCTTTTGCTAAATAAACTCCTAAAAATGAACCGGCTGGTCCAATGAGACATAACGTCAATGGAAGCATGACTAAAATAGTTCCCAGAGGCACAACAATGGCTTTTATGGAATCTCTTGAAATCTTCCTAAAAAACTTCTCCACATAGGACATGATAAATACTGCCATAATGACCGGGAAAATGGTACTTGCATAAGAGGTCGCATAAACCGGAAGACCGAAGATAGACATTCCTACCCCTTCCGCAACACTTGACACCATTTTCGGGTGGATTAAAATTGCTCCTAGCAACATACCTAGTCCCATGTTGGTCTTAAATTTATTGGCGGCTGTCGCACCTAAGAAGACAGGAAGGAAATAAAATCCTGCATCCGATGCAAAGGTCAATACCGAATAAGTTGGCATATCAGGGGTCAAAATTCCAATCAATTCCCCTAGTATGATAATAACTTTTAACATACCGGCGCCAATAAGCGCTGGGATCAATGGCATTAAGCTTCCGGAGATTCCGTCTAAAACAGCACTTAAGCTAAACTTTTTCTTTTTGTCATCTAGATTTTCATCTACCGTTTTTTCAGCAGCCAGTCCAGCCTTTTCACAGATCAGCTTATATGCATCACCAACGGATTGCCCAATAATGATCTGTAATTGTTCATTGGACCATTGAGCGCCTATGACTCCTTCTATCTTCTTAATTTCTTCAATGTGAGCAATGCTGGTGTCTTTTAAATTAAACCTCAAACGTGTCATGCAATGACCAAAGTAACTGATATTGTCTTTTCCTCCAATGAGTTCCAGTACTTTCCCAGCAAGTTCTTCATACCTTTCTTTTTTTGCCATAACGTTTCTCCCTTTCTTATATTGATTCATCATTAAGAAATTAAAAAAACCGAAGAGACGCAATAATCCCTGCGTCAGCTCCGGTAATGCCTCCCTAAGAGTAACAATCCTTAATTTGCTGTATTATTTTTTAAGATTCGACTCATGTGTATCATCAGATACAAAATCTCATCTTGTGTAATTTGTGCTTGTAACTTATTTTCTATCATGGAGCTTATCTTCACTGCACATTCATAGATTCTGGGGCTTTCTTCCTTCATAACTGTAAAAAGCGTTCCGTTATCGTCGACAAATTGTTTCTTCTCCTCAATCCGCTTCAGACAATATCTAAGATGCATTACAAATCGGTTATAATTAAATCCCTTCCGATCAATAGAGACTTCAAACCATATTTCGATTTTATTTGTAATTTCATCAATTAATAATTCCACATTCCATTCTGAGGATTCGCTGATGTTTTCTTCTTCTGCATTGACAAAATGCATGGCAATGTTTGTGATCTCGCTTTCCGGTAGTTTTACCAAAAGCTTTTTTTGAATCAAGTCCACTGCATATTTACCTAGTTTCGTCTCTTCTGGATAAAGCTGCTCCACGTCATAGGAAAATAACATCTTCATCTTCTTAAATTTCTTTAGACGAATCAATGCAAAATTAATATGATCAGCAAGTCCTGGCAACAGGTTGGGGTTTAGCTTGCAGTCCAGAGTATTCTGAGCCCTCTTTACAATTAAGGCTGACACCTCAAACACTTCCTCCGGGATTTCCTCCAACAACTTGTAATAGCTTTTATCCATCCGATAGAATGTCATAGTAATGGAACCAAGGTCTGTTATCTCATAGGGCATAGAAGGGAATCCGATGCCTTTTCCAAAGGCAATCAGTTCTTTTTTATTATTATCTTCACATACTGCCACATTGTTGTTGATTTTCTTAATCGCCTTCATGATTATTCCTTTCATCATAGTTTTAGATAACAAAAAACTCCTTGATAGCACACCAAATAAAACAGGTGATGCCTCAAAGAGTAACAAACCTTACTTCTACGATTATTATAATTGATAAGCATTGTTATGTCAACATGTCAGTTTTAATCAAAATAAATTTATATTTTTGTGCAATTTATACAAGAAACAATTAAATTGATTTCTCGAACTTAAGCATTCACTTTTCGCTTTCTTTTAAATCATCTTTTAAATTGCTTCTATCACAAAAAGCCGGCTCAAGCATATTTAAAACGCTTGCCGACTTTTCAATTCTTGGTTCTCAGTCCTACTGTGATATTTTATGAGTCCTTGTTGAATCAATTCCAATATTCTTATGTCTTTTTTCAACGGTACCAGAACCAATCTTTTTCTCAGCCTTTAAATAACCGCCTTTGGCTTTCTTCTCTTCTAAAAATTTCTTCATTTTTTCCATATCATTTACTGACATTTTGTTTTCTCCATTCAAATATAAATTAATTGTTCTTAGTTTCTAAATGTGTCTTTGTAGATTCATTTTATCTCAAAATAATCCATTCTGGATGTTTCCTGGAATCCGCAGGATTGATACAAGTTGAGGGCCTTGGAATTCTCTGTGGCAACCTGTAGCATAATTTCCGCAGCTTTTGCCTCCTTGAGTTTTTCTATGGATTTTAACAAGATGGCCCGTCCATATCCCTTACTACGGTGTTCCGGCAGTACTCCTAATCCGTAGATTCCTCCGGTGATTCCATTGATTAATTCCAGCTTGACCTTGCCAATCACTTCATCCTCTATTTGCACCAGATAAACTATATTACCTCGTTTTTCCTCGTCTTCCGGTAGAATGATTCCGTTTTCAACATCATCCCCATTCTCTTCATCCGTGTCATCACCAAAATAAATCTGATCTTGTCTGGTTATTTCACTGACATCTTCATTGGTTGCTTTTCTAAAGATAATGTCATGGGTCTGCTTCTGAATTTTCTCATAGGCCTCCTGATTCAGATACATCTCAAATTCAGAAGATTGATAAACTGCTCCTGCCCTATCTAAGAATCTCAGGCCAGAGACAGATTTGTTATCACACAAAGCAAGTATACTACCTGCATTTCTCCCTTTGCATTCGGAAATGGCCAGCTTTAGAAGCTTAGAAAAAATCCCCTGCCGTCTATAATCAGGGTGCACCATACCGTTAATTTCCATAGCTGCGCCACCAAAGTAGCATATGCCAATATATCCAATCAACTGTTCACCATCAAAGTACATAAAATCATTGATGTTGCGCAAGCATACTTTATCCGTGCTATTTCCTTTATCCGTGCTATTTCCTTTATCCATAAGTTTATAATCAAGTTCAAGCTTAAAAGCGACTTGATCCTCAAGAACACATAGCATCTCTAGTGCATGAATCAGCTCATATTCCTCTTGGTTCAGGCTGTTTTTAAGTTTGATCCAGGGGTCATTTATTGTTTTACTCAAAAGTCCTCCTTATGGAATGTATCAACGTTTTTCATTGGGTATTGCTAATGACTTTTTAAAGCTACCCTCTTATTATACTATCTTATCGTGCCTTTGTCATTGTTAATTCTTGTATTTTACACCTATTTCACTCTAGATTCATGTAAAATGCACTTTTTAATAAAATGAATTATCGCAAACGTGAATAAAAAACCTATAATCTTATGCTTTTGTATCATAATAATTAGGGACTGTATAAGTCTTATTTTATATGTACATTTGTTGTAAATTAGCGTTTTAAGGCGAATGCCACAAAAACCTTTTTTAACACGAAAAGGAGTACCTTTTCACAGTACTCCTTAAAGCTCACACTATTTACCTATATTCCATGCACTATATCGCCTAACGTTAAGACAATTATATTCTTATTAAGCCTGAACGTTCCGGTTCTCGTCTAAAAATGTCATCGCATACTAAATCAATCAATGGAATTTTTTTTCTTATGCTTTTTAATTTGTGTAGCTACTATACATACCAAAAGACCCAACCCCAATGCCGTATAATCAAACATGCTTTTGTAATCGCCTAAAAAGCTCATAAACTTGAATTGAAGATTGACAATTGAAAGTGATAAAGAAACACCTCCTAAAAGGAATACGCAAGCACTTATATTAATCACTTTATCTAACATTGATACGCCCATAGTTACGCCTCCTTTCTTTATAGATAGCAGTATTGTGTAAAGAAAGCATTCATAACTTCGCTGGCAAGTTCTATCTTAACTTCAGTTGTACTACCATCTGCCAAAACCAGTTCCATCGTACTTTCTGTAAATCCTTTTGTTCCGTTGTAATCTGAGATATTATCTAAATCGATACAGCATTCATACTCATCCGCATCTGAAATGTATAACTTATCAGCAGTGAGCACTGCTGCTCCTTTCATATTTCCTAAAAAATCCATGGGTACGGCTGCAATCACTTCGTCACCACTAATTCCATACTTATTAAGAATACACTCTTTGAGATTTGCCATCTTTTTTTCGTTCATATCTCCATTTAGGTGGAGCTTTTTCAGACGATCAAATTTTTTCAGATGTTCTACAATTAACTTGACTTTATTAGTTTGTAGCCATTCAATACTTTCACCCCATAAATTATCCGTCTTCCCGTTCAGATAATTTTTCTTAAATATGTAGCTTAAAAAGGAATTGGTGATTAATACATTACTTGACCCGTCCCCAGTTAAATGTTTCGCATAACTTGAAACAAAGGCGCAAAATTTATTAAACTGAATTAGTCCTGATTTTTCAGCGAAGATTCCGTATCTTCCTGTCTGCATGGACACTAAAGTAGAATCTTGATTGATTGCACATGCTTGAAAGGTCCAATCCAGATTTATCAATGTTGTCCCGTTCTGCCACACATGGGAAACTTCTTTTAGTACCGGTAGATTTTGTCTTTTTAGATTTGACGTTTCACTTTCTGCTTCAGATAGAAATTCACAGGCACGAATTTTCTTCAAATTTACTCCAGGGATATGATCCATAAAGAATTCATAAAAATGATCTGAGAAACTTTTTTTCTTTTTAATTCCGTACTGAATTGGGTATTTTAATGAACCGGGAATCACCTTGAAATGCTGACCAGGAAGTGCCGTTAACCCACTAAATGGTTGAAAGAAATACTGAAGATCACTTCCTTGACGCATCGTATAAATCTGAAGATATTCATATTGCGCATTTCCACCTACAAATGAGGTAACAGCCGATCCGAGTGTAGACTTTACCTCATTTACTTCTCGTAGAATAAGACCTTTTACATCTACTAATTCGATGTTCTGACTTTTGCATTCAGCCGTTATTTGCTCAATTCTTCGCTGATATGCAGTATCCATGCCTTGACTAAAAATATTTGCCATGTAACACTTCCTTTCCATTCTTGAAAAAATGGTTTTATCTTATTCTGTATATATTGATAAAATATATCAATTTTGGGATAATTAAACTTCTTCCTTTAAGGCAAGACATCCTAACCTTTACTAAATCCCACCTGACATAAATCACTTATCTGCAATGTCAAAATAACTTTCCCATGCAGGCTGTTTACGCATTAATTCTTTTGCTGCATTATGTGCAACTAAATTATCAAAGCCTTGGGTTTTCATAATAAAAACAGCCATACTCTCTTTTTTCTCTTCAAATGACTGCATGGAGCCATCCGGCCTTGCACAATGAATGCAATAATCTTTCGTCTCATCATTTAAAGGATAATCTTCCAGTTTTACAATTGGCATACCGCAAGAAATACATGTTTTCATAAAATTATCTCCTCTTATTCATTATTTAATAGAATCAGCTATTCCAAACCGATTACCAAGCACAACTGTTTTCCTGTTCTAGATCACTTACGAGTAAAAAATATATCATAAGCTTCCGTAATCCTTTTCTTTTTAAATTTCCAATAGATTTATAAAGTTACTGACCAGTTCCTTTTTGTACCTATTTAATACAGAACCATCTGGTGCAAATAGATCTTGGTTGGAAAGATAGTAATGTATAAGACCTAACCAGGTATTGAAAATAAAATGCATAGGTAACATTTTAATCTTACCCTTTTTTTGATATGTTTCGATCACTTGGCTTAGGTGAAAGGAAACGGATGATTGAATTGATATATAGACATATTTTGTCTGCTCAGGCAAGGAACTGCCTTCAGAAACAAGTCTTTTGTAAAAATCTTGATGTCTAATTAGTACTTCTATATGGGCATACAAAATATCCTCGAGGCTGTTGTTATTCTCTGACATTTCATGTAACTGTTCATTAATATCTATCCCGAATTGTTCCAAAAGACATATTTGAAGATTTTCTACCGTTGGAAAATGGACAAAAATATTCCCATGAGAAATCTGAGCTTCTTTTGCAATCATATTTGTAGTCGCACTAAACCCCTTTTTCGAATATACTTCATAAGCTGTTTGTAAAATTAGTTTACGAGTAGTTTCCTTTTGGATTTGCCTTTTGTTTTGTTTCATTCGATAACCTCCGACTCATTGAGTCATTACTTATTTTACTTAATATGCACAATTATGTCAAGTATCTATTTTATATGAAAAATCCCCCGCTGTCTGCTAAAAATTTAGCTGACAGTGGGGGTATGATACGTCAAAACTACTAACTCTAATCATTCTAATGTGTGATACTTAATAGGAAAAGCAAAGTACATGTGTGTTCATCTCTAATATAACAGTCTTTTGTTGAATCTTAAGCAGATAGAAGGTACAATGATAACAGAGTAACTTATTATTTGTTTTAAATGGTCCACGTTCACCTTAGTTTATAAAATACTCTTTCTATAGATATATCTATTTAATGGCTTTTTCTACAAATCCCCTTGGCATGGCAGTTTTGCTAACTACTTCATCAACGGTTAGTCCTTGTTTATAAAGACGATTTACTACACTTTCCATCGCTTCTCCAATTGAAACCATATGTTTATCAGGATCATAGAATGTTATTCCCCTTTGTCCCCAAGGTGCTTCTTGTATTTCATTTATAAATTCGACCTTTAATTGTTTGAGTTCCCTATATATATATCATCTAATGCCTCCGATTCAAAATTCAGCTCAACGCTATTAGATCCGTACGAAATGATATGAGAACCTTTCATTTTGTGTGTTTCTTCAAAGTGAGTTTTTAAATGAATGGCTAAGCCGCCTTCAAAAGAAACATTTACCCCAAAATCATACATCACTTTTTGCTTTAATACCTTCTCATAGAAATTTTTTGAAAGTTCAAGATCTTCAATCAGTATAATAGGACCCATAAATTTTATTTCTTTCCCCCATATCTATTAAGTTAATATCCTATACTTACACAGATTACAAATTTAGATGTTCGTATTCCAGTCTGCGTTTCGCTCATAAACATACCCAATGCCGAGTACGGTTGCATTGGCAACCCAATACATACACCTTTTAGGCTATTTTGATAATCTCGAATCCCTGGAATTGGATGATCAATCGTTGCTCTGTCCTTCTGGTCTTGTCCAGACATAATATCCAAACACAAAGAGGCATCTAATACGCTACGTGTCAGAGGTCCGGAATGATCAAGTAGCCATGACATATCAATAATACCGTGCCTGCTAACCCGGCCATAGGTCGGCTTCAATCCAACAACACCGCAACAGGTGGCGGGTATACGAATAGAACCACCATTATCTGACCCTGTTGCCAAGCAAGTTTCCGAACTACATTTCGCTCATACTGCCTATCTCAAGTAAGTTTCCCTCCGGATCGGCAGCATAAAAGTTACGGATGCCGAAAGGATAGGTTATAGGTTCTCCAGTTGGAAATTGCACGCCCAGCTTCAATAGTCGCACATATTCCGCATCCACATCGGCAAAACAGGGCAACCAAAGGGCAATTTCAAATGTCTGATTGATTCCTTTTGGAGGAACGTAGCTCTCCCCAATTGCCTGCACAAATGCTTCCCTGCTATACATGAACAAGGATAGTTGGCCGCTTGCTGTTTCAAACCCTGCGAAATCTCCACCATCCCATTGAGTATCAAAGCCCAATGTATCTCTGTAGAATCGAACCATACTGTCCATATTGCCAGCATATATGCAGGCGCCTACTCTTACATTTTTTCCGTTCAATGTCATCCATCTCCTCTATAATCATATAATTAATTGTTTAGAATAACAAAAGTGCTTATATGTCGAAATTCAACCCCTTGCCAAAGCGTTCACTTTCGGTAAATACTCTTTATTATTACGGTCTAACTGCATGCCGTTGACGTACTTTGCGTTATAAATGCTTGCAACAAGTGATGGAGTTGCAATGCTGTTGCGTAGAAGACTCTTTGGAAGAAGTACATCTTCTTGCGCCGGCTCAACGACATAAAGTGTTTCGGTAAGGGCCTCTGCTTCATTGAATATAAAATCCAGATTCAGCTGTCCATCAATTACCTCTAGTTTTTCGGAGGAGCGGCCAAAACGCTGGTTGTTTGCAACTGCGTTCTGCTCAATGAGGCGTTCCATGTTCTGGTTCAATTGTTCCAATTGATCCTGCATGGATAAAATGATGATCTTCATAGAGTCTACATTTAAGTGACTCAATTCATCAACAGCATATTTTTTCACCATTTTTCCACTCCTTTTCTGTCATCTATTATACGATAAATGCAGATAAAAAACGAACACAAACATATGTTGCAATGGCCCTTTTGACGGTGCATAACTTCTTAAAAAGTGGCTGGTTTTCTTGGTTCTTCAAACCTTTATCCACTAGAATTAGTTTTTCTGGTTTTGTAAGCACCATTGTTTCTTGGATAAACCTCCTTTGATTTTTGAAGGTATTATCGCATGGATGCAACTATTTTACACGGTACTAACTATTTACCGTATACTTATTGCTTGGTTTTTGTGTGACATTAAAAATAAAGCCACAGAGTTTTAACCCTATGGCTAGTATCCACTAAAAAATTTACTTTTATATGTAAGATAGGTCTACTGTGGTGAATCATTCTTTCTTGACATCAATAAAATCTCCAAACCATGTAGATCTATCTATTATCAGTTATGTAATTTATAAACTCTTTGGTATAACACCATAACTATTCAGTTTTAACCATTAATATCTTTTAACTCTTCATAATACATATCCTTATAAACAGAACAATCTTCCATTAATTTTTCATGGCTACCAATTCCCACAATTTCACCACCTTCTAAGACAATTATTTTAGTGGCATTTTTTGCTATTTTCACTCTATGAGTTATATAAATTCCAATTTTATCTTTACTTATTTCAAAAAAGCTTTTAAATATTTTCATTTCAGCCATTGCATCTAGTGCCGAACTCGGTTCATCTAGTAAAATAACATCTGCTTTTCTGTAATAAGCTCTAGCTAAAGCTATTTTTTGCCATTGTCCTCCTGAAAGCTGACTTCCATTGTCAAACCAATTTCCCAATGTCTTAGTCAGATCATAATAACCATTACTTTTTAAGAAATTTACATTTGCTTTATCCAATGCCATATATATATCGTCAGGATTACCTTGCTTGTTGATATCTCCAATTATAATATTCTCTTCTAGTGACCCTTCAAATTTCAAAAAATCTTGAAATAATACTGAGGTACTTTTTCTATATGATTCAACATTATATTTATTAATATCCTGACCATTGACCAAAAAGCAACCCCTTGATGTTTTATATAGTCCACATATAATTTTAAATAGTGTGCTCTTGCCTGATCCATTTTTCCCTACAATAGCAATTTGCTCTCCGATGTTGATTTTTAAACTAACATTCCTCAAAGCATCTTTAAATTCAGGATAATCATATCCAGCTCCAAATAATTCCAACGAAGAAATTCTTTCAACTTTTAATTTAGCATCATTGTCTGTCTCTTCTTCTCCGTCAAAATCCTCCAAAAACTCTTTTAGTAATCTGATATACAGATTTGAATTATATATAGTATAAATTCCTGACGCTAAAGCATTTGTAGATCCTTGAACCATCGTGATTGCATTTAAATATGACATAGCTGTACCAATCATTATAGAACCGATATAAGCAGCATGGATTGCCAAAATCATTGTTGCCAGACTAAACACATCTTGGATGAGAGCAATTGATATATTTAGGATGGTTTTAAACTTCTCAATTTGGTTGGATTGGGAGATAAAGATATTGCTCAGCTTTATATATTTATTTATAAAGTGATTTTTCAGCCCAAAAGATTTTATCTCTTTAAACGCCGTGTCATGAGTTAAAAGATACGAATAATACCATGATTCTCTTTCCTTATCACTTCTTTTGTATTTCATAATAAATTCTTTATTTCCTATGAATATCTCACCTAAAAACATTAAAATAGAGATAATAAGCAAAATAATTTCTATCCACACATTCCAAGAAATTATTATTATAGAAGCTAATACGGCAGATACTCCATTAGAAAATATATTCATTATAGCCTGTAAAGTTTGATACGGCTTCGTAGCTATATCCTGCTCTAGTCGTGCTATTATATCATACGTCTCTGTTCTTTCAAGCGTTTCCAAGGATAGTTTTGAACATTTCTCAATAATAATTTTATTAATCCCATACTGCAATATGATATTCAGTTTGCCTAATATATATCCATTTATATTTTGCAATATAGTTCCAATACTAGATATTACAAAATATATAATTATTAATTGTAATAAAATACCGAATGGTTTTTTAAGTAATTGGATCTCATTAATAATTCTTTGGCTTAATAAAAGAGTGGCAATAGGGAACCCCCCATTTATGATGGACAGTATGACAGAAAAAGCAAAAATCTTTTTATTTATTTTACAAAGCAACCGTATCGTGTATATAAATAATTTTATATTGCTTTTAAATTTATTCATTATATTCCTCAGATATTATTTAGATAATTTAGCTAGAAAAGAGGTAGCATCTGAGAATTATTCCCAGATGCTACTGTCTTTCACCGGCAAGTTGATTATGATGAGGAACGTATGGTACTAATAGATTTTACTCTATTACCTGTACGATATTCACCACTGCCACTACAGCCACAGCCACAGTGAACACAGCCATCATCATTACCCCTGTATCCAGCATATCCGCTAGAGCATGTACACGCTTGAGGCTGAATTCCACTTCCTGGGTTTCTTCCGATTGGATTGATAAATTTCATAGTTAAATCTCCTTTCCATTTCATTCTAAATACATTTATGTAAAAACAAACGTATTTGACCACTTAATGAAAATCCTTTTTATTATATTCCATAAGTTCTTCAGGATTTTCTTCTAACGCTATATGATAGCGTATTAGATTATTTTCTAAATACAACCTCTCATTACGACAAGAATTGTGCCTAAATGAAAAATGAGGACCTTTTTTATCATAACAATTCACATAACACATTGTACAAAGATTAACTGCCCAACAATCCTTACAGAATTCCTTCGCGTTATCTATAAAATCATCAACATAAAATTTCTGAATACTCTCAAAATCAAATCCAGTATCAACATTTCCGATATCTGGAATATTGCCAACTTTTTCACAGAGGAGAAATTTGCCGTCAACCGTTACGTATATTCTTCTTTGCCCCGGAACACAGCAACCGTTCATTCCATACGCCTTAACTGGATACTCTGATAAAAGACGTTTATGTATAATTAACATTCCTTTATCCATAACACCATCTGAGAAAAGCCCCATTTTTTCATTATCGTTTTTCTTATTTCTTCGACAATTCCAATCCCATTCATTTAAGGGATCGTATGATCCTTCTGTAAATTCACGTTCCTGAGTACCTTGTGGAATAAAATATGCACTATCCTTAGGACCATGATCAACAGACGCCGTCAAAACCATAATATCTTCAGGAATCCAATCTTCATGTTCTAAAAACTGTTGTATTTTATTGTAGTTTTCTTCATAATTTGGACCAGATACCACCATATTAAAAGATATTTTTGAGTGTTTTCCTAACCTGCTTTGTGTGTTTAATAAATTTTTAGCGCCTGTAACGGTTTTATTAAAGCTTCCCGTTCCCTCTACGGTTATTCGATTAGCATCATGAATGTCCTCAGGGCCATCTAAACTAACAATAATATCAAAGTCATTTTGCAATAAATATTCAGCAATTTCATCAGTTACCAAAGCTGCATTGGTTGTCATTGCGAACGTAATCTCTTTAAAATTACTTTTTGCATATCCAACCGCTTGTTTAATCAATGTAAAATTTAATAAAGGTTCTCCACCATAAAAGCCTATATGGACTTGCTCTGCATCTTTTGAATGACTTATTAATAAATCTATTGCTTTTTTAGCGGTTTCCCAAGACATATCTCTATGCCCAAATTCCCGATACTCTTTATGTGATGGATTATAAATACAGTATTTACATCGTAGATTACATTTTTCCGTAACCTCTAGTGTGACATTTTCCACTCCACTTTCTAAAGTTTCCCTTAAGTGAGTTACTGCGGACCCGGTTAATGTTTTGAGAACTGGTGCTGATAATATATGCTCTGCCATCACTGCTTCTTTTATTTCATTTATTGCATTTTCAATTTCCTCATTATTCAAGTCAAGATCCTTCAAATCTTCACAGCTATCGCTTTGCATCAGACAGTTCAAAACTTTATATACATTTTCTTTCAAACATGCGACTTTACCTGTTCCGGAATCCAGAAAATAATAGTTACTTTCCGTTTTAAAAACCTTACCCAGTCTACCCGGTCTACCACTGGAGCAAAGTTCATGATAAAAGTCTTTAATGCTATTGTTAACAGCGACCATATTAATTCTCCTTCCATTGTCAATCTCTTTTAGATGAAAGCTACTCAAAGAAAAAATCTTTCTTGTCTGGTATTATGATACCAAACAAAAAAGATTTCTATTTTAAGATTTCATATTAAAAATCATGAGAATTGATTAAGAAAATTAATTAAATATCATGCAAAATTTTATTATTTAGGGAGTGTTTTTGTGTTATTGTTACAATCTTTCATGTATGTCTGCAAGACAGCAATCAACCAATATTGAAAAGAAATTTTGAATCATTTGCTATTAAATCGGTATAGTAATTATAAATGTAATTGTCTCATCTTTACTTTGTGCAACAATTTCACCATTATGCAAGTGTATAATTTCTTTTGCAATTGATAAACCCAGACCGGCTCCCTTTGAACCTGAAGTTCTTGAATTAACTAATCTACTGAATTTTTCAAAAATATGTGATAAGTCCTCATCCGATAAAGTCTCACCCTGATTTTTAAAAACAACAACAAGTTTATTATTATAAATCTCTGCTGATATAAATATCTCGGTTTTTAAGTAACTATAATTAATTGCATTTTTCAGTAAATTACTAAATGCTCTAGACATTTTCTCTGGATCAATACTACAATACAAATTTTCATCTATCTCAAGCTTCAAAGTGTTGCCCTTTTCCTTCAGCATAGGATAAAACTCATCTGTTAGTTGTATAAACAAATAGTATAAATCTACATTTTGTTTATTAATTTCAATTTTCTGAGTATTATATTGAGTGATTTCAAAAAATTCATTTACCATCTGCTCTAAATGCATAGCCTTATCAAGTAATATTTCTGCGTACTCCTGCCTTTTATTTACTGTTAATTCTGGCATATCTTTAATTAGGCTTAAATATCCAATAATCGAGGTTAACGGTGTTCGAATATCATGAGCAATATAAGCAACTAATTCACTTTTTTTGCTTTCTGCAATTTTTATTGCCTGATCTGCCATTATAACAGACATCTTTATCTGGTTCATTTGTATTTCAATTTCTTTTAATGGTTCAGATAACTTAACGACACAATCATTTTTTTTATATAGACTCTCTGCAGCATCGATAATTTCATATAAATATCTCCATGGCTTATGCCAATAATACATAAATATACTAATAAAACCTAAAATCAAATATAGGAACTGAATTAATTCAATTCTAAGAGTTAACCATTTAATAATTGATGTATGAACATTGCTTGAGTAATAATCAAAAATAATTCTCAAAAACCAACCAGCTATAATATAAAGAGACAGACTTATAATAAGATGGCACACCAGTTTTCTGCTACATTTTATATGCTTCTGATTTTCCTTAAACAATTTTATAACCAACCCCCCATACTGTTTTAATGTACTTCGGGTTTACTGCCTTATCACCAAGCTTTTCTCGTAAATGGCGCACATGAACAGATATGGTGTTATTTTTTGTATAATAACCATCATGCCAAATTATTCTAAATAGTTCATCTGAGCTAACTACTTCACCTTTATGTTCCAACAGTAATCGTAATATATCATATTCACTTGGTGTCAAGTTAAGCTGCTCTCCCTTTAAATTACACTCTCTTGTTTTGATGTTGAGTTCAAGTCCTAAATATGACAAAACGCTAGAATAGTCTTCTACATCTATCTGATTATATTTTTTATATCTTCTAAGCTGTGCTTTCACTCTTGCAATCATTTCTAATGGCAAGAAAGGCTTAGTAATATAGTCATCTGCACCTAATGTTAATCCATTAATTTTACTCACTTCATCATTTTTTGCCGTCAGCATAATAATTGGATACCGATATTCTTCTCTGATTTTTTTGCATAAAAAGAAGCCATCCTTCCCTGGTAACATAATATCCAAGAGCACGAGATCAAATTCTATTGTTTCAATAATTTTCAAAGCGGCTTCGGCCGTAAAGCACTTATATACTTCGAAATTCTCATTTTCCAAGTATAATTCTATGAATTCAACTATGCTTTTTTCATCTTCAACAACTAAAATTTTATTAGACATACTTAACCCCCCCTTATTACTAACCACAACAATTTATCTATAATTATAGCACGTAACTTTCATTATGTAACTTAAACTTTTTCGTATATAATACTAATGTTTTTCTAAAATTAATAGCCTTTTTCAAATAATCAAATATACCCTTTTACTTTAGGCCTTGATATTCAATAAAAAATGCCCTTATAGTAAGTCACAGTTACAGTCTCTGTGTCTTATTATAAGGGCATGGAAGTTATAAATGAATTAATAGTTATCAATCTACCTGATGCTTGCAATAAGTGGATACAGCAAGGAAAAAAAATACTGGTATTTCAATTACTGTAGCCGCCATTATAGCATAAGGTGACCAAATGCTTATTGAACCAACATGAAGATAATTAAAGCCTGTCAACTGATAAAGTAAGCTGTTCTGCATACCGATTCCACCTGACGGCAAAATAAAACCAAGCCAACCAGATCCAGCTGAATACGTAAATATGGGGAGCAAACACACTACAATTGCACTTAGAATAACTGAAATAGAATCCTTAAATTTTGCTGACAAAAATAATGTAAAACTAACGGTCGCCAACAAGGAGCCAAGTCCTCCAATAGTTAAGACAGCTTGAAGCTGACCTAAATTAAGCGCAGGCAGACTGATAACAGAAAACAACATCTGCATGGATGTTTTCATGCATTCCGGTCCGAACGCCAGGTTTGAAATTAATAAGTGCAGTAGAAGACAAATAATAAATGTGATTGAAAAAACAGTCAATGCAGCAAATACCTTCACGATTGCCAATCTGCAACGCCCGTGCTTGGTACAGCGTAAAATACTGTCTGATCCCGTTTGATATTCATTGGAAAAAGTAGGCGTGGCAGCCGCTGTACATAGAAGGACTAGAAGGAAAATATAAAGCATAACATAATCAAAAGCATCTCTTGAATATCCAGTATAAAACTGAAATGGCATTTTTACCTCAGCATATTTTTTTAGGGCCTGTTCTTGTGCTTTGGGGTGATCTTTAAGCTCCATCTGCATGATATCTTTTAAGTGTTGTTCTGTTTGTTTATAAAAATTGTTTGTCTTTTCTGGGGCAATATCCATTAAACTTGCTGCCTGACCAGTTTTCGGATTTGAAAACGCTTCCGGCAGTCTTCCTAAAAGCGATTCAACTGGAAAAACCTTTTCCATATATAGGCCTTTCGGAAAATCTCCGCTATAAAGACTGTTCTCTCCATATTGTGAAACTGTACTTTGATAGATTATTAAAGCCTTTTTAAGTTTTTCCGGGGTGACTTCTCCGTTATTGGAGAGACGTAGCGATTTTTTATAGGTAATCGCTGCCAGACCATTTAATTCGGCCACTTTGTTTCCGTTTTCGTCATATTGATTGATATCCTCATAGATAACAGGAAGCCAAGCCATTACCACAGACATTAATAATGCAATGACTAATAAAATGATAACACGGCGTGACTTAAGCACGCGTTTTATTTCCAGGCAATAAATACGCATATACTATATCCCCCTTTCAATGATTTCCTCTTGCGGAAATAACCATAAATATAAATCTTCCAAACGAGGAGGTGCCAATACGGAATTACTGGTTTTGCCCTCATCTGACAAATAACGGATCGATACCTGATTATTACCTTCACTTCTCTGGTTAATAATGCGAAGCTGCATTTCATACATAGTTATCTTTTCGGCAGGTACAACACAAGTCCAGACCTTTCCTTTTACTTGATTTACCAATTCGTCAGTTGTACCTACATTAACAATTTTACCAGCCTTCATTATTGCATTTTTTGTAGCAATATATTCAATATCGGATACAATATGGGTTGAAATTAAAACAATACGTCCGTGGGAAAATTCCGAAACAAGGTTTCGAAAACGAACCCTCTCCCCGGGGTCAAGGCCCGCTGTTGGTTCATCCATAATCAGAATTTTAGGATCATTCAGCATTGCCTGCGCGATTCCTACCCGGCGTTTCATACCACCGGACAACTTGATAATTTTTTTATTCCTTACATCATCCAAGGTCAGTGTATGCAGCAGACTGTCAATTTTTTTTCTCGTTTCCCTTGCAGGAACGTCCTTTAACGCAGCTATATACTCTAAATAATCCTTTACTGTAAAATCTTGAAAAAATCCAAAATCCTGAGGTAAGAATCCGAATAAATTTCTATATTCTTCTCCCATTGTACGAATATCCTTACCATCATAAAGAATTTTCCCACTGGTTGGATTCAAAATATCTGCAATCATCCGCATCAGAGTAGTCTTACCGGCTCCGTTGGCCCCTAGCAACCCCCATACCCCCGGCGTAAGACTTAAGCAAACATCATCAACTGCAGTTTTATCCTTAAACTGTTTACTAAGATTTGTAATTGTCAGTTCCACGTCATTTCTCCTCGCTTTTCTAAATTACAACGGCAAACGTCCTTGCTCTGTTTTATTTTACCGAGCAAGGACGTTTTATACTTTAAGATGAAGAGAATAATTTCCTAAGAAAATCCTAACATCCAATTGATATTTTCCTAAAAACTGGTTGGAAGAGAAACTGTGAAGGTCACCATATTGTTTTCACTGCCAGCAGTAATTATTCCACCATGCAAACGGACAATTTCGTTTGCAATGGATAAACCAAGCCCTGCACCGCCAGTATCTGATTTACGGGCATCATCCAAACGGTTAAATTTTTCAAAGATTGTGGATAACTGATCTGGCGGAATTGTGTTCCCTTGGTTTCTAAAAATAATAATAACTTTATCCTGTTGTTGTTCTGCCGAAATTAGAATTTCCGTATCAGGGCTACAATAAGCAGCTGCATTTTTAAGAATGTTATTAAACACCCGGGCCAATTTTTCAGAATCAGCATAAACCGTTAGCGTTTCATCAGCGTGGAGTATGGCATAATTTCCTTTAGCCGATAAAACTGGATAAAATTCATCAATCAACTGGACAAGCATATAATATAGATCCATATTTGTTTTCTTCAACTTGATTTGATGTGTATTATACCGTGCAATTTCAAAGAATTCGTTAATGAGTTTTTCCAGACGCATGGCTTTCTTAAATGTGATCCCAATATATTTTGCTTTCTGTTCCACCGGCATGTCAGGCGCTTCATGAAGCAAGCTCAAATAACCGATTATAGAGGTGAGCGGCGTGCGAATATCATGCGCCAGGTACATTACCATTTCATTCTTTTTGTTTTCTGCCTCTTTTACGGCCTGTTGACTGAGAAGGACAGCCATTTTAATTTGATTCATCTGCTTTTCCACATCTTTGAGCGGTTCGGATAATTCAATTGAGCTGTCATTTAGTTGATAAACGGTTTTAGTGGCATTGACAACTTCATCTAAATATAACCATGGTTTTTTCCAGTAATGATAGAAAAAACAGCAAAAGCCAACAATCAGATATAGAAAATAGATTATTTCTACTCTAAGTTGCAACCACCGAAAAAATGAATTTGAAAATTTTCCGAATCCATAATCTAATAGTATCGTCAAAATATAGCCAGCCAAAGTATAAAGGATTAAGGTAACAAAAAGCTTGACAAGCAATTTCATTTCTATATTATTCTTCATTGCTATACCTCTATTTATATATTTTTAATTGGCTAGTATTAGGACTGCGATTAAACCCAAGAATAGAACAGTAACGACTGCCGCAACCACTAAAATTAATATATCTATTTTCTGCTTATCTTTGACCATTTTCAACAAGAGTGCATATAAAATTATTCCAATGATTCCGCCGGATACATTGGTTATTAAATCCGTAATATCCGTCCCACCAATTATAAGAACATACTGCATCGTTTCCAAAGCAAGGCTTGTACCCAAAAGAATAAGAATTTTACTTCGTAGCTTCATTTTGAAAGCCAGCATAGACAAGAAAATTCCGAAAGGAATAAAAATCAAGACATTATCCCTAACTTCTCCAATATGAAATTGTTCACCTACAGCAGTAGAATAATGAAACGGTATCAGGTTGATACTTCTTCTGTAATCTAAATTAATCAATGAAAATTCCAGCTTAAACAGTATGATCCATACCAATAGCACTAAATAAATTACAAATAGGATTGAAGCAATAGCTCTTAATCTCTTTTCTTTTTTCTCCATAGCAAAGTATTCCTTTCTCCATAACTTGTAGAAGCTAAATTTTATACCCCACTCCCCATATCGTTTTGATATATTTCGGATCTTCTGCGGTATCACCCATTTTTTCACGCAAATGCCGAATATGAACGGTAATGGTGTTATTGCTTTTACTGTAATACTCATCTTGCCATATTTCACGGAATAACTTCTCAGAGCTTACAACCGTCCCCTTATTTTGAAGCAAGATACAGAGTATAGAAAATTCCGTTGGTGTAAATAAGATAGATTTTTCATTGATCAGACATTCGTGTGTTTTTGTGTTTATTTCCAGACCTGAATAGCACATAGTGGATCTTATATCCGGTTCTTCTTTCCCGGTATTGTACTTTTTGTATCGGCGTAGCTGCGCCTTTACTCTGGCTATTAATTCGAGAGGAAGAAATGGTTTTGTCACATAATCATCAGCTCCTAAAGTTAAGCCTGTTATTTTATCGGTTTCCTCATCTTTCGCGGTCAGCATAATAATCGGAAATGTATAATGTTCACGGATTTTCCGGCAGAGCTCAAATCCGTTTATATCCGGCATCATAATATCTAAAATAGCAAGGTCAAGCTCCGTACTTTCTATGCAGACAAGAGCCTCCTTAGCTGAATAATACTTAAATACGGTACAGTTCTCATTTTGTAAATAGACTTCTATCAAGTCTGCAATATCTTGTTCATCATCTACTACAAGAATTTTATCATTCATAACTGGTATCCTCCTTTCAGGCATATTAAGGTATCTTATTATTGTATCAAAGGTAGCCATTCTATTTATGAATTCTTGCATTAGGAATTACTAAGATTTTCATAAGATTCTTACTTTTAAATCTCATTTTCTATCTATCGTCTACATACCTTACTTTATTTTATTGATTATTTCCAGAAGTATAGTATAACGCAAATCATCAATGCAAATATAGGACCTTTTTAGAAAGATATGATTTTGTATCTACCAATGGGCGAAAAATCAAAAGATTGACTGATAAAATCCTTGGTTGACTTTGCTTTCCGCAAAAGATATTCCTATGATACCGTGATGATAGGGACACCAAATTCATGTCGGGAGTTCATGGGTCGTAAGCCCAGCTCCTCGAGAGATGCAAGCGTCTAACTTTTTACACAGTAGAACAGGTTGGTCAGGTTGCCGTTAAAATCATTGAGAATTTCCATTCTTTCAAAATTATATATAAAAAAGCTAAGTCTATGGGTCATTAAAGTTGACCTAAAACTTAGCCTCTACATTTTCTATTATTTTTTGGTTTTAAAACCACAACTTTTTGTGATGATTTAGTCTTATTTCTTCTTGTCACTACAAGATGTCATCAAAATCACACTCTCCACATGCCCAGAATGAGGAAACATATCACACCCACTAACCTTACTAAGCTCATACCCTCTCTCCGCCAGATACTTTAAATCCCTAGCAAGAGTGGCAGAATCGCAGCTCACATAAACCACCCGTTTCGGTTCCATCTTTACAATGGTTTCCAGGCAAACCTCATCACACCCTTTTCTTGGCGGGTCAACTACAATCACATCAGCGTGCACCTGATTCTTCTCAAACTGTTCAGGCAATACCTCTTCGACTTTCCCTACAAAGAACTCCACGTTCTCCATACCATTTAATTTTGCGTTCTCCTTGGCATCTTCAATGGCCTGTGGAACAAGCTCAACCCCATACACCTTCTTCGCCTTCTGAGCCAAGAACAGGGAGATGGTTCCAATGCCGCAGTAAAGATCCCAGACAGTTTCTCCTCCAGTCAGTCCAGCATACTCAAGAGCTGTGCCGTAAAGCTTCTCTGTCTGTACCGGATTTACCTGGTAAAAGGACATTGGGGAAATTTGATATTTTACATCTCCAATATAATCTGTAATAAATCCAGGCCCATAAAGGTTCTCCACCTGGCTTCCCATAATCACATTGGTTCTCTCTCTATTTACATTAAAGGAAATGCTTGTCATTCCCGGTACCTTAAGAAGCTCCTCTACCAGCTTCTCACTGTGAGGCATACTTTTCCCATTGATCACCTGACACACCATAAGTTCTCCGGTCTTAAAGCCTTTACGAATCAAGGTATGGCGCATCAACCCTCTATGAGATTCCTCCTCATATGGGAGTAAGTCATAACACTCCATATAGGCTTTCATAATCTTAAGAATCTCCTGATTCTCCTCTATGCCAAGGAGACAATCCTCACACCCAATAATGGAATGTGTACGTCCAGCATAAAATCCAGTTATGATATCGCCCTCCTTGTCGGTTCCCCAAGGAAACTGAGCTTTGTTCCGGTATCTCCATGGCTCGTCCATTCCCATAATCGGTGACATGGGAATCTCAGTGAAACCGCCAATTCTTGTCAGATTATTGTATATCTTATTTTGCTTATACATAAGCTGCTCCTTGTACTCCATGGCCTGAAGCTGGCAGCCTCCACATTGCCTTGCAACCGGGCACTTTGGCTCTACACGGTTACTGGAAGGCACAAGTATTTTCTCCAGCCTTGCGAAGCCATAGGACTTCTTGGTCTTCATGGCCTTTGCTTCCACCTTGTCCCCGATTACGGTATCTTTAATAAACCAGGTGAATCCATCGGTCTTACCGATTCCTTCCCCTGTCTCGCTCATATCTTCAATGACTGTTTCAATCCTGTCATTTTTCTTCCACTCTGACATAACATCCTCCATCTTAATACTCTTGCCAAAGAAGCCTGCAAGCTTTCATTTATGGCAAATTTAAAATTTTTCTATGTGCCTATTGTATCTTTTTTTTCATCAGGAAGCAAGAGTACCTTTTTCCCCGGTGATCGCAATGAAATAAGTGAAATAAAAAAAGAGCGAAACATTCCCGGAAAGGCTATGCCTTTCCTTCCTGCTTCGCTCTAGAAAAATTTATTAGCCTTTTCCGTTGGCCTTTTCCATATGGATATTCTTACCTTTGATCTTTACATCTTTCATGGCCTGAAGCACAACATCTGCATTTTCTCTAGGAACTTCTACAAATGTATACTTGTCATACATGTCGATGCTACCTACCATCTTTCCAGGTATACCGGACTCTCCAGCGATAGCTCCCAGGATATCTCCTGGCTTAACATTCTGGTTCTTACCGATGTTGATGAAAAGACGAGCCATATCATCTCTCTCGCCTCTAGAGGAAGAATCACTTCTTCCGCCTCGGCCACCTGCACCTGTACGGCCTCCACGACTGTTACCACGGCCTCCGGCGCTGCCAAAGAGATTCTCAAGAGCATCAAGGGAACGAGGTTGTTTCACATCAATGATATCCTCATTCTCTTCACCCATCAGACGTTTTAGAAGGGCAGCTGCCAGATCCAAAGAAGTATATTCCTCTTCCAGAATTTTCTTCTCGATGATGTTTACCATCTTGCTTAAATCTGAATCAGCGATGGTATCAGCTACGTTCACTAAAATCTTGTCCACTTTAATGGCTGTTACGTCATTTAAAGAAGGAACTGGCTGAGGTACGATCTTGGTCTTACAATAGCGCTGAATGTCACGAAGCTTATAAACTTCCTTGCCAACAACAAAGCTAAATGCAATACCTTCACGGTTTGCACGGCCAGTACGGCCGATTCTGTGTACATAGTACTCATCATCCTGTGGAAGATCGTAATTGAATACCGCTTCTACGTCCTCTACGTCGATTCCACGGGCCGCTACGTCTGTTGCCACAAGGATCTCTGTCTTACCGTTACGGAAGCTGTTCATGACTCTGTCACGCTGGATCTGCTTCAAATCACCGTGAAGCCCCTCTGCGAAATAACCACGGCCCTGAAGTGACTGTACCAGTTCATCTACCTGCTTTTTGGTGTTACAAAATGCAACAGAAAGCTTTGGTGCGTACATGTCTAAAAGACGGCACATAACCTCTACTTTGGTCTTTGGCTTCACTTCATAATAGTACTGAGTAATATTTGGAACAGTCAGTTCTTTCTTAACTACTTTAACTGTTACCGGATCCTGCTGGAATTTTCTTGCGATTTCCATAATTGCAGAAGGCATGGTTGCAGAAAACATTACGGTCTGACGATCTTCTGGAAGCTGGCTTAAGATAGTTTCCATATCCTCTAAAAATCCCATGTTTAACATCTCATCTGCTTCATCCATAACAACGGTACGAACCGTATCAAACTTAACAGTTTTACGGCGCATATGATCCATAACACGTCCAGGAGTTCCGATAATGACTTGTGTTCCATCTTTTAAAGAACGGATCTGTTTTACAATATCCTGTCCTCCATAAATTGGAACGACCTTTACACCATGCATATATTTTGCAAGCCTGCGGATCTCATCTGCTACCTGAATTGCAAGTTCTCTTGTAGGGCAGAGTGCAATCGCTTGAAGCTTTTTTACTTTAGGGTCAACCTTCTGTAACAGGGGAATACCAAAAGCTGCTGTCTTACCGGTTCCTGTCTGAGCCTGACCGATAATATCTCTTCCTTCTACCTGGACTGGAATTGCCTGGGCCTGGATTGGAGACGCTTCTTCAAATCCCATATCTGCTACAGCCCGCAGAATTCTTTCATCTAACTGTAATTCATCAAATCTCATTGTTTCCATAAATAATTAATTCCTTTCTCATGACCTGCCGGGTTCCCATGTTGCCGACGGTCGCACACACGCACTTTCACAAAACAAAACGAGATGGAACAGGCACGTTTCAGACCTTAATCCTCTCGTTTCACAAATGTAAACTATAGCAGGTTTTATTTTAAGTGTCAAGGGGCATAACTTTATTTTTTTATTGTCTTCCCTAAAATACAGAAGAATGGCTCATGGTATATATTTCCATCCGTTGTTAAAAATAAAACAGACCTTCCCAGTAAAGAATCAAGATTTAGATCTTAATCTTACTAGAAGGGCCTATTTAATAGGAAGCTTTCATCTTATCATTCCCCGTATAACTGTTGCACAACTCCGGCAATTAACTTAGCCGTTCCGGTAACTCCGAGGAGTGAGGAGTCGATCATAAGGTTTGTATGTTCCGGGTTATTTGGAAGGTAACCGGCATATTTTTTATGATATGTGTTTCTCGCTTTATCCACGGACTGAATCATCTTTTTGGCTTCACTGATTGTCATGCCTAAAGAATTGACGCAGTTTTGAATCCGCTTTTGATACGGAGCATAAATAAAGATATTAATATTATTCTTTTCTTTTTCCAGTATGTGATTGGAGCATCTGCCCACCAGGATACAACTTTCCTTCTTTGCAAGATCCAAAATGATATCCTTTTGAACATCAAAAATGATGTCCTGCATGTAATCCTCATCGGTTCCAAGTGGAAACATATGAGAGAATAATAGATGTTTCGACTTTTCTTCTTCTTCACTTATGGTTGAAATCGGAAGATTCAGTTTTTTTGATACCTCTTCCACAATATCACGGTCATAAAACTTTACTCCAAGTTCTTTTGAAAGTTCCCTGGCAATAGGGCCCCCCATACTTCCAAACTCACGGGCAATCGTGATTGTAAACTTTTTCATTCAAAAGTTCCTCCCTAACCAGTTACGATAGTTTTTTGATAACGCCTCACCACAGTACTGAGTGCAAAGCAGATGATAAAATAGCAAAGTGCCTCGAAGGCAAACAGCATCATCATGCCACGTACATCGTAGATACTGCCTAAAACAACAGAGCTGTTTCTCATAAATTCTGCAACGTCCACCATCTTTAAGAAGGAGGTATCTTTAATGATTGTGATGACCTGGCTTAACAGTGCAGGTATCACCTTCTTAAAAGTCTGGGGAAGTATAATGTACCAGAGGGTCATTAAAAACCCAAATCCCTGAGACCGGGCGCTGTCAAACTGACCCATGGGAATGGCGTTTAACCCTCCTCTAACGATTTCTGCCATAACAGCAGAAGTAAAGAGCGTAATTGCAAATACCGACACTCCTACTTTATTCCCTTTGACCGTAAAATAGATCCAGAGGATCCACAAAAGATTGGGGGTACAGCGGAAAAATTCAGTATAAATTGCAACCAGCACTCCTGCCCATTTCCATTTACCAGATGCATAGGTACGGATTAAGGCAAACACAGTACCAAAAAACATACTGAAGATAGTAGATAACACTGCGATCAACACGGTCATCTGCAATCCTTTTAACATAAAGAATACATTTGCCTGAGTGAAGATCTGATGAAATAATTCTATCATGCGACCTCCTCATCTGCTGTAATTTCAAGCCTTTTTGCAGTCGGCAGCTTCATAGAACGAATCTCTAAGTAGCGGGCAAGCCTTGCCAGAGGGAAACAGATGATAAAGTACATAACCGCACTTGTAAAGTATGCCTGAGCAAAATAGCCTCTTTCAGAACCCCAAGAATCTGTAAAATACATGAGATCCATACCTGCAACCATGGCAAGGATAGAGGTGTTCTTAACAAGCCCAAGAGCCTGATTGGCTAGAGGCGGCAGGATTATCTTCACGGTCTGAGGCAAAACGATGTGATACATGGTCTCCAGATAAGAAAACCCCTGAGAAGATGCTGCCTCAGACTGTCCCTTCGGGATAGCTTCAATTCCGGTTCTAATAACCTCAGCGATATAGGCTCCATGATAAACACCAACTCCCACCACGCCCAGTATGAATTTAGGGATGCGAAAACCCGTGTTTGTAAAAAGCATGGGCAGGATAGAGTAATAGCAGACCACCTGCAAAGCCAGAGGCGTATTCTGTATTAATTCCACATAGATTCGTGAAATAATACGAAACGGTTTGAATTTAGCCGTAGATAACAGACCGAATACCACTCCTAGGGCAAGCGAAACCGCAAGCCCTACCAGTGATATTTTAAGAGTCATAAGAAAGCCTGGTATATAATATTCGGGAAATGCCTGAAACAGGGCATTCCAGCGTTTTGGATCAAAAAGACCTTTAATCATATCAACGTTCCTTTACATTACAGGTTACTGTAATCCCCATTTATCCTGAAGTTTCTTCATAGAACCATCAGAAATCATGGAGGTGACTTTCTCTTCTACCAATCCTGCAAGACCTGTATTATCTTTTGCAGATGCAACTCCATAATCCTGTTCTGCAAAACGATCTTCTAAGATTTGATTCTTATCATTTACATAACCTGCTAAAATGGCGCGGTCAACGGAGAAACAGTCAATCTGCTTGGTTGCAAGAGCCTGAGCAAGTGCTGGATAACCATCAAATTCCTGGAACTCTGGCTTAACTTTTAAGCCTTTCTCATCTACATACTTCATGGTTACTTCTTTTGTATTGGCAGACTGAGCAATTCCTACAACCTTGCCATCAAGTCCTTCGATGGAAGTAATACCAGAATCCTTATTTACCAAAAGGCCTACAGCATCGGTATAGTAAGGTGTGGAGAAGTTATAAGTTTCCTTTCTCTCATCTGTGATGGTAAAGGTAGCGATAACTAAATCAATTTCTCCGTTCTCTAAAAGAGGACCTCTCGTTTTAGCAGTAACACCCTGGAATGCAACCAGTTTCTTCTCTTTTGCTTCTTCTGGTGTACAACCAAAGATCTTGCCTGCGATCTCATAAGCAAGATCATCTTCAAACCCTTCATATTCTCCTGTTGCTGTATTTTGAAGGCTGAACTTTGGAATATCGGATTTACAACCAACCTTTAAAGTACCACGATCAATAATCTTTTTAACGTCAGCTGCCACGTCTTTTGTGCCAGCCGCGGTAGTCTCCCCTGCCTTGGTAGTTTCTGTAGCTGCTTTGGTAGTCGTCTGTTCCGGTTTAGAACCACCACACGCTGTTAAGGTAGCCGCCATGGCTATTGTAAGTGCAAGTGATAACATCTTTTTCATCATATCTGTTTCCTCCTCAATCATGATATTATATTAAACAAACATCCTAGTGCAGGATCTTGCTTAAAAACGCTTTGGTTCTTTCATGTTCCGGGCAATCAAAGAAATGCTCTGGTGTACCCTCTTCAAGAATATACCCTCCATCCATGAAAATTACTCGGTCTGCTACCTGACGGGCAAATCCCATCTCATGAGTGACGCAGATCATCGTAATATTTTCATGAGCAAGCTCCACCATAACACTTAAAACCTCCTGAACCATCTCAGGATCAAGGGCTGAAGTTGGCTCATCAAAAAGAATGAGCGGCTGTTTGGTGCACAATGATCTTGCTATGGCAACTCTCTGCTGCTGTCCGCCAGAAAGCTGAATGGGATAATTACCAGCTTTTTCCTTTAAACCAACTCGTTCCAAACAACTTAAGGCGTTCTTTTTTGCCTCTTCTTTGGGAACATGCTGCAACTTGATGGGTGCCAGGGTCAGATTTTCTAAGACGGTAAGATGGGGATATAAGTTAAATTGCTGAAAGACCATGGATGAATATTTCTTTGCTAATTCCAGATGATTCTTTTTTGTTACTTCCGTGCCTGCTACTGTGATTTTGCCGCTTGTTGGCTCCTCCAGGTAATTGATGCACCGGATAAAAGTGGACTTACCGGAACCGGAAGGACCTATAATAACGAGCTTCTCACCTTCCTTAACCGTAAGGCTGATATCCTTTAAAACTTCCAAGTCTCCGAAGTTCTTTTTTAAGTTTTCGACTTTTACCATATCTGGCATACTTTCATCTCCTTTCTATGCAAAAGACTGCGAATATGCAAAAAAACGCCTAAGGGTAAATACTCTTAAGCGTCTTCGCTTATTTTTGTTGTTTAATTGTTGTTATTATAAAAAGTTTTGATTAAAAAGTCAAGAATTATTTTTCTAACGTGTTTGATTCATTCTGCATAATTCCTTGGATGCAAGAGCATGAAACATAGTGGCCTGGAGATATCTCACGCAGTTCGGGAACCGATTCTTTACACCCATTTTCCGCATACTTACACCTGGTATGAAAGTGGCATCCGCTGGGTACATCCATGGCACTTGGAAGATCCCCGGTAAGTACCACACGGTTTGTAATTCTTGCTATTTTGGGGTCAGCTACAGGTATGGCAGAAAGCAGGGCTTTTGTGTAAGGATGAAGCGGATTTTCATAGAGTTCATCACTGTCTGCCACCTCCACCAGCCTGCCTAAATACATGACGCCAATCCTTGTGGAGATGTGGCGCACCATGGACAAATCATGGGCAACGAACAAATAGGTCAGTCCCATCTCTTCCTGGAGTTCTTCCAGCATATTTACAACCTGTGCCTGAATGGATACATCCAGAGCTGAAATCGGTTCATCACAGAGAAGAAATTCTGGTTCCACGGAAAGTGCCCTGGCAATTCCAATTCTTTGACGCTGTCCGCCAGAAAATTCATATGCATACTTATGCATATCATCTGGTTTCATCCCAACCCTTTTTAAGAGTTCTTCGATTCTTCCATCCATTTCGCTAACAGGCATACTTCCTCCAGCAGTCAGGGACTCTTTGATGATTTCTCTTACATTTAAATGGGGATCCAGAGCAGAATATGGATCCTGGAATATGATCTGCATCTGTTTGTGGATGGGCAGAAGCTTTTTCCCCTTCCATCCAGTAATATCCTGCCCTTTAAAATGGATGGAACCGCTGGTAGGTTCATACATCCGGATGAGGGTCCGTCCAAGAGTGGATTTTCCACAACCAGACTCTCCAACAAGGCCAAAGGTCTCCCCTTTTCGAATGGCAAGATGAATGCCATCCACGGCCTTTACCTCTGCCTTTTTACGCCCAAAAAAGTCCTTCGTTGGAAAGTATTTACAGAGGTTTTTTGCTTCTAGTAAGATCTCATGGTTATTCTGGTCCATATCACTGCACCTCCTTTTCCATGGCAGAAAGCTCTTCGTCTGAAAAGATGCACATAGCCCTTTGAGTATCCGAATACACACGGTACTGTGGAATACCCTCATTGCAGGTTTCGCGGGCAAATTTACAGCGCTCTGCAAAGGGGCATCCTGGGGGTGGAGAGGCCAGAGATGGGGCCATTCCTGGAATGGATTCTAGACGTTCTCTGCTTCCTGACTGGGGCCTAGGAATGGCTCTTAACAGTGCTTTTGTATAAGGATGTTTGGGAGCATAAAAGATTTCATCCGTTAGCCCCTCTTCCATAATAAGTCCACCGTACATAACACAGATTCTATGGCTTAAACTTGCCACCACACCAAGATCATGCGTGATGAGCACTACACTCATCCCATTTTCTTCTTGAATCTTTTTTAGGAGCTCAAGAATCTGAGCTTGTATTGTCACATCAAGGGCTGTGGTTGGTTCATCTGCAATTAAAAGCTTTGGCTTACAGCATAAAGCCATTGCGATTAAGGCTCTTTGACGCATACCGCCGGAAAATTCGTGAGGATATTGCATCAGCCGTTTTTCTGGAGAAGAGATTCCCACTTGTTTTAATACTTCAATGGCTTCTTTTTGTGCTTCTTTTCCATTCATCTTCCGGTGTCTTTTTAAGACCTCAACAAGATGGTATCCTATGGTTCTTAAGGGGTTTAAGGCTGTCATGGGATCTTGAAATACCATGGCGATTTCCTTTCCCCGTATCTTTCGTAGCTGCTCCGGAGTCATGATGCTAAGCTCCTGCTCCTGAAACCTGGTTTCATCTGCGACTACTTCCGCATTATCAGGCATTAACCCCATGATCGATTTCATCAGGACACTTTTACCGCTACCTGATTCTCCTACCACGGCAAGAATTTCTTTATGTTCTACATGAAAGCTGACGCCTCGTACTGCCTGCACCGACCTTCCATGGGTGTGAAAAGTGGTGTGTACATTCCTGGCAGACAGGACCGCATGATTTTTATTGTTTTCTTCCACTTTATTTCCTCACTCTATTCTTTCTCATCGTTCATAACCTTAGGTTCCACATAGACCCGGAGTAAATTACCAAGCTTATTAAAGCCAAAAATCGTAATAATGATTAGCAGTCCTGGAATCAGAGCCATAAAAAAGTTATTCTGCATAGTTCCTTGAGCATCTTGTAACAAGCTACCCCAAGAAGACATAGGTTGTTGGATTCCAACCCCTAGAAAGCTTAAAGAGGACTCTGTCATAATGGCATCTGCCATGCTAGTCGTCGCTGAGACGATGATGGTTGGAAATACAGAAGGTATGATATGGCGGAGAATAATATGAAATACGCTGACACCGGAAAACTTTGCATAAAGAACAAATTCCCGTTCCTTTAGGGAAAGGGTTTCCGCACGTACCAGCCTTGCAATCTCCATCCAGGTAAAGAGGCCGATTACCAGAATAATAGACTGTATGCCCGGCTTTAAAAAGATGCTGACAACCGTTACTAATATCATCCAAGGGATCGAATGGAGGATATCAACGATTCTCATAAGTACCGTATCAATGATCCCACCGCAAAAACCAGAGATGGTTCCTACCGCTACGCCGATGGTAAGGCTTGTAAGCATGGCAAGAAAACCGACTAATAGAGAGACTCTGCCTCCGTAAATCACCCTGGCAAAATAGTCCCTTCCTACTTCATCCGTTCCAAAAAAGTAACTTATGGACGGTGATTTCAGACGATTGATGACATCGGTAGCATTGGGATCCATTGGGAGGAATGGCGCTATTAGTGCAAGCAGGATGACAACGGCAAGAATAATCAGAGAAATTACCGCTGCTTTATCGTGTTTTAACACCAGAAGAACGCTGTCCATTCTGGTAGACCTTGTGTGTTTTTTCATTGTTTCATTCTTTCTCATTTGTCATCACCCCATTTCCCGGATTCTTGGGTCGATGAGACAGTAAAGGATATCTGACAAAAGATTGCCGATGATCACCAGGGTTGCAGAAAGTACCAATATGATCATGACGATGGGATAATCAAGTCCTTGAATGGCTTTGATAAAGTAAGGTCCTACCCCAGGCCAGCCAAATACAGTCTCTGTAATAATCGCTCCGGTTACTAAAAGGGGAAGTGCCATTCCAAGTCTTGTCACTACTGGTAAGAGAACATTTTTACTCACATGCTTAAACATGATCTCCCGCCTGCTGGCCCCAAAAGCCTGCTGTACCAACACATAATCCTCTGAGTACTGAGTCAGAGTGGAGGAACGGACAAACTTTATATTGGCTGGCAAGAAGGTAAATACCAAAGTCGCAAAGGGCATGATGTAGTGTCTTAGAAAATCAACCACAGATGATTCCATACCAACAGAATTCATTCCAACAAAGGGAAGGAGCTTTAGCTTATATCCAAACACAAAGATAAGAAGCATGGAAAACCAGAAGGAAGGAACTGCAATACCAACGGAAGAAAAACCGTCAATCAGCTTATCTGTGGCACGGTTTTTACGAGATCCTGCTAAAAGTCCCAGCACTACCGCCAGAGAATAGGCCGTAAAATATGCCGGAAGTACTAGCTTAATTGTATTTGGAATTCTCACGGAAAGATCCGCTGCAATGCTTTGCTTTGTAACGATAGAATATCCATAATTTCCATTCATCAGTCCGTCCAGCCAGCGGATATACTGGATAAAAAGCGGCTGGTCAAATCCGTACTTTGCCTTGATTAGATTAATGGTCTCCTGTGACATCCTTGGATTTGTCATCGCGTCTATGGCATCATAGGGAGCAAAATGCATTAAGGTAAAGCAAAGAATTGTTATGAATAGGACCATGGGTATGGCTGTCAATATTCGTTTTAATATATATTTGGCCATATGATTTCTCCTTATAAAAAGAGGGTATCTGCCGCAGGAATCGAAGCAGCAAACACCCCCTTTTTCAAATTTTATTTAAGCTTAAGTTTTGAAGTGTCTTCAAAGGTATAAACAGGAACTAACTTCGCTTCCTCAATCCCTGCGATTTTATCTGATACCACTAAAAGACGCTTATTGGAATACAGCGGATAAAAACAAGCCGTATCTTGTAACTTCTTCTGAAGCTCTGTATAGATCACTTTTCTCTTTGCTTTGTCAGTTTCTTTGCGTCCCTGAGAGAAAAGGTCATCGATTTCAGGATAATCATAATGCATATAGTTGTGGCTGTTGCCGCTTTCAAAGAGGCTGGTAAAGGTATCTGGGTCAATTCCCATAATATAACCACCAAAGTACATATCGTAGGAGTTATCTTCCTTTTTCATCTGCTGACTTAATGCAGTGGAGTCCACTCCCGTTAAGTTTACCTTAATGCCTACCTTCTGAAGCTGTTCCTGAACTAAAATTGCAGTGGTTGACTGAATGCTGTCTGTGGCACTGTATGCAAGAGTAAGTTCTGGTGCTTTATTACCGGAAGCTGCAAGGAATTCTTTTGACTTCTCCAGATTCTGACCATACTTTTCAACGTCCTCTGTAAAGAACTCACTGTTAGGAGGCATAAAGCTCCATGGCAGATCGTAGTTAGCAGCATCTAAGAAGATAGCGTCTGCAATGGCCTTTTTATCAATCGCATACAGAATCGCTTTTCTTAAGTTTTCATCATTCATACGCTTTGCATTCATCATCAGATAGCCAACGCGGCCTTCCTGATAAGGCTTCACAGTTAAGTTGTTAGACTTTAAGTCCATCTGCTCTACCTGAGCAGGGGTACCAATCCAGGCATCTACTTCACCACTTTGAATGGCTGTTTTCGCTGTGTTCTCATTTTCAATGATTCGATAAACAATGTTATCGATGGAAGGTGCTCCAAGGAAATAATTCTCATTCTTTGTGAATTTCACATAAGAACCTGCGGAGTACTCAGACATCACATAAGGTCCAGTTCCAACTGGCTTTGAATTCACTTCATTGTTTTCAAAACTGGTCACATTCTCATAAACATGCTTTGGCATGATGAAAATCTGGGAAAGCATCTCTTCCGCTGCTGCATTGATCACTGGCATGGTAAAGGAAACAGTATAATCATCAACTTTTGTAACTTTTACACTTCCTTCTGGATAAACAAGCTGGGAATAAGCCCAACCTACATTCTCTTCTTTTTCCATGGCTTCAAAGGTAAATACTACATCATCAGCCGTAAATTTCTCACCATCAGACCACTTCACATCATCTCTTAAGTGTACGGTGTAAGTTAAGTTATCATCAGAAGCATCGATGCTCTTTGCAAGGAAGTAATTGATTCCATCTGCGTTATACATATATAGGGGGGAATAGATCATCTTGAGTGTCATAAGTCCAAAACGATCGCTTGTTGTAATAACATTTACATTGGCTCCTGGATCACCTGCGATGGCATAAGTAAATGTACTTTCGCTTCCGGTCTTGGTTCCAGCAGTGGTTTCCCCTGCCTTTGTTGTTTCACCTGCTCCACTTGCAGTTGTATTATTTCCTGCCCCCGGATCTTTTCCTCCGCAAGCAGTTAGAACTCCAAGAATCACGAGAGATGATATGAGAGCTAACCCACTTCTTTTTAATGTTTTTTTCATAAATAACTCCTTCCTATTCTAGTCAATCCACGACGTATATGAAAATCCAGTAACTCTGGTAGCCGTCTTTTATTAAAAATATAGTTTATTATATACTCACTTCATAGGTTTTTGCAACTGGTTTTCTTTAATTTCCTATATTTTTTATATGTTTAAATGTTTATACCTATATTTTCTGGATTTTCCTCTTGTCGCCGTTTGATAAATCTCCCTTAGTTGCAAAAATTCCGGTGCATCTTTGCACCGGAATCTTCTCCTTATTCTTCTTTTACAACTTACACACTTCGGATGGAAAAGGTTCTATCATAAGGAGTGTAGTCGTTAAAGTATATGGTGAAACCGGATTCGTTGATCTCTTCTCCAGAATAATGTCCCCCAAATTCATGGGTTCCATAACCAGGGCCTAACAATAGTTTTTGATTTTCATGATGTAAAGTCAAGAATCCATCCCGGAGCACCATTTCTTCTCCCTTTGCTCCCCGGATATGGAAATGTTCATTTTCCAGAATGCTCCCAGCCGGAATGCAGATTTCAACACGTAATGGCACCTGATCAAGCCCTTCCGCTTTTACATTAATTTCCATTCCATCGGAAAGTTCCTTTAAGGTAACGGTCATCTTAATCTCACTGCTGTTTAGAATTTCTCTCTTGCTATGATCCATCTTCCACCAGTCACTGGTGTCTTGTTTTTCTGAAAAAGGAAGATAATACCAGCCTTTTGCTACAGAAGTAAGTACACAAACACCATCTTTTTCTTCTATGGTATGAGGAATAAAATTACGGATATCACAGTAGCTTTCACCTATTTTTAAGTAGATAAGAGTCTCTTTAAATTTGAGAAATAAGAAGGAACTTCTTCCTTTTAATATACTGTATCCATACTCTGGTGTTTTTCCACGGATTACGCCTGCCTCTTCAAAGTGTTTATGATAGGTCTCTAAAAATCCATAACCTTTGAACTCATACTCCATCATAAAATCATGAAGCATAATAATATGAAGACACTCTGGTGCCATATCTCCACGCTCTGTATTGTCCCTTATAATCTTATGAGCTGCATGATCAAAAACTTCTAGGCCTGTCTTAGCCGCCATGTATAAATACTGGTATAAATACTTGTCCGGGTAATCCGCCTTGCCTTGATCCTGCCTTGTGGAATTCTGGGTAAATATGGTATCATCCGGATCGATGTAGTAAAGCATCATCTTTAAATTTCGCTCTACATATAAAAGGTAGGAGTCATCACCAGATTCCTCATACATCGCCATCATGGCATTGTTAACCACTGCATTGTAATTGCCTGTGGAGCGCTCTGCGTATTCTCCCTCTTCGTTGCCGTCTATTCCCTCTAAAAGATACTGCTGTGCCCGTTTTGTAAGCGCCAGAGACAGTTCAGGATTTTCCTCCTTTACCAGATTGGCTCCCTGCATAAGGGCAGCCGTAATGCCCCAGCGATGATTCGGTGTGTGGAAGCCTCCGATTAAAAGTGCGTTCAGTGCCTTAATGAGAACAGAACGGTAACCTGTTTTTAAGGTCACAAGTTCTTCTTCCCCGGTGTATTTTAAAAACAGACGATACGTGGCGATGAGGCGCTTAAAGCAAAAGGAAGTATCTGGCGCTGATTTAAAGTTACAAGACGGGTAATCAAAGCTTCCGTCTTCTCTCTGGCAGCGTTTAATAAAGGTGAGAGCTGCCTCCATTGCCTTTAAGAGAGTCTCATTTTTATAATAGCGGCTTTTCTCATTCAAATAGACGCTGGCTGCATCCGCCATAACATATATGGTTGGCTTTACTTCTAAAAGAGGACGTTTCATCCCTCCGTAAAAAACATCTCTTACATCTTTCACTTGCAGGCTTATAAATTGATCCACTCTTATTTCTGCAGAACGGATCATATGTTCCATGTATCGTTTCATCCTGATTGTCCTCTTTTCTATGATTCTAACAGTGCTGCACCAATAAGGCCTGCATCGTTATCCAGCGTTGCAACCGTAATTTTCGTCCTGTTACGGGAGGTAGCCGCGTAATCTTCTTTGTCAATGATGGCCTGAAGGGGTTTTAATAGAAGGTCCCCTGCCTTACTGATCCCGCCGCCAATGCAGAGGACCTCTGGCTGAAAAATATTAATTAAATCTACCAAACCCGTAGCCAGGTACTCGATGAATTGACTTAAAACTTGCTTTGCAATCTCATCTCCTTGCCTCACACCGTCAAACAAGGTCCTTCCTTCAACTAGGTCTATGTTCTTGCCGCACAGCTCCCACAAAAGGGATTCTGGGTGTTGTTCCATGGCTTCCTTTGTCTGGGCCACCAATGCGGTAGCGGATGCATAAGTTTCAAAGCATCCTCGTCTCCCACAGTTACAAGGAATCCCATTTCTGTCGATAACAAAGTGACCGAACTCTCCTGCTGCATAATTCACACCGCGAAACAGTTTGCCATCTAAAATAATACCACCACCCACCCCAGTTCCAAGAGTGACTGCCAGCATGGATTTGCTTCCTTTTCCGCTGCCTGCCACATATTCTCCCCATGCGGCGGCATTGGCATCGTTATCAAACCGAATGGACTTGCCTGGAAGTTCCTCTTTTAACATGGAGACCATTGGTTCATCATAAAACCCAAGATTATTGGCATATTCCACCATGCCTGTATCCCGGTTAGCCGTTCCTGGAACGCCAACCCCTACTGCTTCTATGTTCTCCCATGGAATCTCTCCCATTTCAGCCACTTTCTTTGCAAGACTTGCCATATCTTTTACGATTTCTCTGGCGCTTCTCCCGCTTTTCGTTGGAACGGACATCTGCTTTATTAAGGTGCCATCCTCTCCCACCAGTCCTGCTGCAATATTTGTTCCCCCAAGATCGATACCAACGTAATATCTCATGTTCCTTGCTCCTTTTGTAATTTCTTCCTTTGCAGCCACGTTTCCAGTCGCTTCCCGTCCCCATTGACAATCAGTTCTTCCGGGAAATTTATTGCCTCAAGCATTTCTAAGGCATTTGGAAAAACTCCCACCAGCTTGCAAAAATGGGCATCTGAATTGACCATCACAAAAACCTTATGAATGGCACATAATCTGGCAATCCTCATGCAGTTTTCTCTCGATTCCTTTCTTACATGAAAGGTCGCCTCATTGATTTCTACTGCCTTCCCATACTTCCCAAACTCAGGTATGACACGTTCATAATCATAGGTAAAGCACTTAGTCCCGCTATGGCCGATGATGTCCACCAAGGGATTTGCTGCCACATTTAGATAGGCTCTTGTGTGGTCCTCTTTTGTTCCTGGAAGTATCACCTCGTCATGAAAGGAGGCAATGGTATAATCAAGCCTGTCTTTCATGGTGTCCCCGCTTAGGTCAATGCTTCCATTATAATCTGTAATGTTTAATTCTGCTCCCCGGTAGACCCGAATTCCTTCTACGATTTCAGGTAAAATTCGTAAATTTCGAAAATGTCCCTCAGGGGCTCCGTCTTCGTGGGCCGGGCCATGGTTACTGATTCCTATATAGGAGAGCCCGGCCGCCTTTGCAGCCATAATATTCTCATAGACGGTACTGTAGCCGTGTTTGCTCACATCCGTATGGGTGTGTAAATCCGCTGTCAGATGTTTTATCATTTTAACCTGCTTTTTTAATTGTCCTTGTTATGGTTTCTTAATTACACGGATTAGCAGGGTTCAATTTAACTCTTATCCGCTGATGGAATCAATCCGCTTATCCGCAGACCACTTGATAATCAAATTGTTTTTTTCATATCCCGGTGGAAATAGCAGGTCTAATTCTACCTTGGTACTATCTTTAGATTTCCCTATTTTCACATTTAAAACCTTGATCTTTTCTTCGGTAAACATATTAAAAAGTTCTGTGATAATGGAATCGTAGTGGGAGGTGTTGATCTTTAGCATACTCCGGTAAGGCTCTTTGGATAAAAAGGGCACATCATGAAGGATAATCTGGGTGAAGATAAGAAGCAAGCTTGCCCCGCAACCCACAAAATAAGAGCCAGATCCAATTGCCATGCCAACTCCTGCCGTTGCCCAAATACCAGCAGCTGTAGTCAGTCCGCTTACGGAGTTGTTTTTTATAAATATAACTCCTGCACCCAGAAAACCGATACCGGAAACGATTTGAGACGCAATTCTTGACGGGTCAAAATTAGGAATATCCCGAAACCCGTACTTAGAAACTACCATCATAAGGGCAGCTCCCATGGCCACAATGGCATGAGTCCTCATTCCGGCACCTTTGTAGCGGTTTTTTCTCTCATACCCGATGAGATAACCAAAAATCCCTGCCACAATGATTCTTATAAACAAGCTGGTCTGATAGACGAGATCGTACTTCTCGATTACTCCCACCAGCATTTGTTTGACATAAATCATTTCCTTACCCCTTTTCTGTTCATACTGATATATTATAAATATGCTACTAATTTATCATGTTTGATTGGATCCGTCACCTCAGAATTTGCGATTCTTACCTATTTTACTGTGCATTTCTTGTATTCTTATCTTGCATAGGCATTTTATTAATTGTATGATAACTTGTATCAATATAAAAGTGAGGTACTATTTTGATTAAACTTGCCATATGTGATGACGAGGAAACTATGGTTTCCGACTTAAAAGAAAGAATAACGGGTTATCTCATGATGCAGTCCTGCCAATTTGAAATTGACTTATTTCAAGACGCAAGATCCCTGCTTCAAAAAGATACTCATTACGATATTATATTTCTGGATATCCAAATGAATGGAATAACCGGAATGGAAGCCGCGCAAAAAATGCGTAAGGCCGGGAAGAATTCCTTTCTGGTCTTTGTTACCATATCTCCGGAATATGTATATGACGCATTTGAAGTGGAAGCCTCAGATTATATATTAAAGCCCATATCGCCAAAGCGTTTTTCCCGCACCATGGACCGGATTCTCCATTATATCAGCGAGCAGAAGAACCGGCGTCTTTCCATACAAAAAGGATCCTACTGCAAAATCGTCCGGTTTGATGATATACTTTACTGCGAAATCATTAACCGGATTATCTATGTACATACCAAAAATGAGGTCATTGATTACTACTGTAAAATCAAAGAACTGGAAAAACAGCTTGATCCATGCTTTTTTCGATGCCATCGCAGCTATCTGGTAAATTTAAAATTTGTCAACAGTTGTGAAAAGGGAATGGCTCACTTAGAAAACAGCGAGCAGATTCCAATTTCAAGATTAAAACAGCAGGAATTTCTTTCCGCTGTGCTGCTTTATATGAAAGGCCGGTGATACCATGGACTTTATAAACATTCTATTCTTCTTTTGTTTGTTAAACGGCCTTCTGGCTCTTTCTGAACTGTATTTTTTCGGAACATTCACGCACGTGCCGTTAAAGAAGCACCACTATGTTTTCTACACCGCTCTGATGTATATCATATATGGCCTGGAAATATACGTTAAGATGTCATTTATTTTCACCACAGCAATAGAAGTGCTTGCTTTGTTTTCATTTGGCTGCCTTATTTTAAGATGCAGGCCCTGGCTGTCGGGAATCACCGCAATCCTAGCCATAACCATCATGCAGATCATAAACGGATTATTTCAGACAATGACTCAAATTGTTTATGGCTGGGGGGTTCCCCTTGGCAATTTTGAAAAACTGCTTCTTGCTGCCATTTCTCTTACTTCCGTAATCTCGGTCTTTATTGCTTACCGGTATACTATAAAGTCCTTTTACGGGCGGAAAATAGCATTGACACAGCAGGTACTGATCTTATTGCTCCCAACTCTATTTATACTGCTGATTCTGCAATTTATTATCAGTAGCTCCTCCAGCATAGGCTTTCTGTCACAGCTTACGAACGCAGGCCATATGATTCTGGAATTGTCTGCTCTGGGGTGCCTAGTAGCAGTTCTATATGCCTATCACCGGCTTCTCACCGGATTTGAACTGGAGCTAAAAAACACCATGTTAGAACAGCAGGCCGCCTCCCAGCAGGATTACATTGATGAATTAAAATACCGTTACGAGCAGACTCGCTCTTTTCGTCATGATATTAAAAATCACTGGACCATCCTTGAAAACCTGATTCAGAAAGAAGAACTGATTAAGGCTCAGGAATACCTTGGAAAGCTAAAAGATGTAACAGATAAGACCTCATTTCCCTGCAGCACAGGCAACACTGTCATCGATATGCTGCTAAGCAGCAAGCTGGGGTTAGCCGCCCAAAAAGAAATCCATGTTGACTGTACGGTTAAAATCCCAGCTAAGAGTTCCTTGGATGATCTTGATTTATGTATCGTTTTTTCCAACGCGGTAGACAATGCAATCAATGCATTAAGTACCTTAACAGAAGGAAACAAATACCTTCTCTTATCTGCCATGCAAAAGGGAAGCTTCTTTATGATTGAAGCAGAAAACAGTCGGTGTATGAAAGACAGTTCACCCATTGTTTTTGGCATTGGCCTAAATAACATAAAAGCAGTTGCACAAAAATACAATGGCACTATTTCCATCGAAGATGGACCTGATTTTTTTCGGTTAAATGTCCTGTTTCTCATTCCACAACACCAAACATACCATTGACACCAAATCCATTGCAGTAAAATGGCTATATTTTTATAATGAAACCATCACAAAAGACAGGAGGTTTTATTATGAACATAAGCAGTACCACAAGTGCCGCCCCAAACCAATTTGGCGCAAATACCGATTCTATTGGCAGCATTGATTCTGAAGACAACAACGCAGCCATTAAGGACTTACAAGGAAAAAAGGCCCAGTTGGAACAAAAATTGAAAGCGGCGAATGAACCATTCTCAACCAAGCCCAGTAAGGAATATGCCAGCCTGAAAAAAGAATTAGCCGAAGTCGAGCGTAAGATCGATGACTTAAAAGCCGATACCAAAAAGAAAGAAAAGGCTTCATCCTCTTCCAGAGACTCATTTGACCAGTACAAACCGGGGGACGATAAGTTGGAAACCGGCACTTACAGTCAGGATTTTGATGAAAATCAAAAAAGGCTTCTATTCTGATAAAAATAGCCGCTATGTAAACAGAGAGATGCCCTGTCAATCGAAAGGGCATCTCTCTGTTTTTTAGTTCACTTCCTTGACCCAGTTATATCTTGGGTCATCGACTCTTGTTGTCCAGGGATTACCAGGAAGATGGCGGATCATCCAGCAGTAATACATGGGAAATCCAGGTGCAGTTGTCTGAGGGTGGGTCTTCCCTCCAGGAATGGCTGCACAGCTTCCGTCCTTGATCTTAAAGGCTTCCTCGCCAATAAAGCAGGCGCCAAAGCCCTCTGGCCGTTCGTAACGATAGTAATACACCTCTGGCTGGGGATGCTCGTGGGGGGTGTAGCTTGACCAGCCGCCTTGATGGGTAATTACTTCTCCATTTACCATATTGGAATAAGGAGCATTGCTGTAATCAAAGATGGTGCGAACCGTACGCTTCATTTTATTTTCCCAAAGTCCCTCACCAAACGTATCATTGGTGCAATCCTCTGGCCGGTAGAATATGCTTTCAAATGTATTCTCATTTTCGGTACACTGAACTAAGACCTGGCTGTCGGCCTTTGCAGTCACAGTAACGGTTATTTCCTTGGAAACATGAAGACAGTAAGGGCCTTCCTCAATGAAACTGCTACGCGTTCCACACTCCTCCTTCCCTTCCCAGGAAAAGGTGATTTCCCCGGTGAGAAGTAGGACTGCCATCTCGCTTAGAGGATAGGAAAAGGTGCGTTCCTCTCCTTTCTTTAACTCATAGACAGCAATATCCATTAACATATCATTGTTCGCGTCTCCGGCTTTACACAGGGTCTTAACTCCCTCCTGATCAAACTCCGGGTAGCTAAATAATTGGCTCATGGCAACTCCTTTCTTCCTTTCTATCACTTACATTGTAATTTCTGAAATTTTAACAGGTCTGTGCTCTTCTACGGATTTCTTTGCTGCGATTCCCATAAGTACTGGCTTTAATCCATCTAACACCCCAAGAGGAGTATCTGTATTGTTTTCAATGGCTTCAATAAAGCAGTTTACTTCTTTTGCAAAGGACTGCATGTAGCGCTCTAAGAAGAAGTAGAGAGGTTTTTCTCCGGTCACACCGTCTGCGGTGCTGAGTACTGCACTGGATTCGGTATCATTGGCAGTTGCCACCATACCCTTGGAGCCAAATACCTCTGCTCTCTGATCATAGCCATAAACAGCCTTTCTGGAGTTATCAATCACTGCTATGGCGCCATTCTCCATCTTAATGGTGATGACTGCGGTATCCACGTCTCCTGCTTCTCCAATGGCTCGATCAACTAAGACTGCTGACTGAACGTAGATCTCCTCTGCGTCACAGCCTGCAAGGAAACGCACCATATCAAAATCATGAATGGTCATATCAAGGAACATACCGCCAGAAACGGCTGCGTACTCTGCACTTGGTGGCTCTGGATCTCTGGAGGTTACCTTAATGATATGAGGCTCTCCAATTTTACCTGCTACGACTGCATTCTTAACTGCCTCAAAGTTGTGATCAAAACGACGGTTAAAACCTACCTGATACTTCACCTTGCTATCCTTTAATGCCTCAATGACATCTTTGATTTTATCAACGTCATGGTCAATTGGCTTTTCACAGAAAACGTGTTTACCAGCCTTAATTGCTTCCACAGAGATAGGGGAATGGGTGTTGGTGGAAGAACAAATTAAAACGGCATCGATTTCAGGATCCGCTAAAATCTCCTTATAATCCTTGGTGGTATGATTGACACCCATGCCTTTTGCCCAATTGGCAGTCTCCTCGTTCATAAATGGGTCAGCAATGGTTTTGATTGTTGCATTCTTTACTATGTTGCAGATGCTAGTCGTATGAACTTTTCCGATTCTTCCAGCTCCAATAATTCCTACAGTTACCATAATTTCCTTCTCCTTTTCATGTTTGATGTATTAAAGACCAGTTTTTTCTGAGATGAATTTTCTTGCACTCATGGCGTACTCCAGTGGGTTTGCCTTTGCTGGATCCTGCTCCGCTTCCACTACCATGTAGCCTTCATAAGAAGCGTCCTCTAATACTTTAAAGATAGGATCAAAGCTTACGCAGCCATCTCCAGGAATGGTGAAAGCACCTGCCCGTACCCCTGCAAGGAAGCTCATTTTTTCTTCCCTTACCTGTTTTACCACATCTGGACGAATATCCTTTAAATGTACATGCTTAATGCGGTCCACATATTTGGTAATCATAGCCACCGGATCCTCGTTGCAGTAAGCAAAGTGTCCGCTGTCAAATAAGAGGCTAACGTATTCCGGATCAGTTCCTGCCATCATGCGCTCTACCTCGGTTGCACTTTGAACAACGGTTCCCATGTGATGGTGGAAGGTAAGATGAACCCCATACTCTTCTTTGGATACTTTTCCAAGGCGATTTAAACCGTTGCATAAAAGATCCCATTCCTTATCATCCATCTCATGTTTGCCTTCAAATACAGGCTGATCAAGCATTCCCTGTGTGCTATAGCTTTGTTCCGAAACTCCAACTACTTTCGCCCCCATAGCTGCAAGGAAAGCCACATGCTTTCTAAATTCTGCCTCCGTCTCCTCGTATGGCTTGCTGATTAAGAAGGTGGAAAACCATGCGTTGCAGATCTCGACTCCTCTTAACTTTAGGGCCTTTTTTAAGACCTCCACATCCTTTGGATACTTATTTCCCACCTCAGAGCCAGTGAATCCGGCCAGTGCCATCTCGCTGACACACTGCTCAAAGGTATTCTCCCCTCCAAGATCTGGAAGATCATCATTGGTCCATGCGATTGGTGCAATTCCTAATTTTACTTTCTCCTTGTTTAACATATTGGTATCCCTTCCCTATTTTATTATTTAATACCGCCTTGCCTTACCGCGGTTTTCAATCAGAGTTTCATATGCTTTTTGCTGCCCTTCATCTCCGGTCACACTTGCAAGTCCCACATTCCACCATGAATTGTAACCTTCTGTCATGGTCTTTGGAAGTACCTTGATATCAATTAAGGTGGAAACGGTCTGTTTCTTCGCATCTGCAAGTGCTGCCTTTAATTCATCCAGTGTTTTTGCTGTGTAGGTTTTAACCCCATATCCTTCACATACCTTTGCATAATCCACTGGTATCAGTCCACCGTTTAGTGCCCCGTCTTCACTGCGATAACGGAATTCTGTTGCCAGATTTCCAATGCCATTTGACATCTGGAGATTGTTGATACAGCCAAAGCCGCAGTTGTCAAACAAAAGAACGTTAATCTTCATTCCCTCCTGAAGAGAGGTTAAAAGTTCGCCATGAAGCATCTGGAAGCTTCCGTCTCCGCACATGGAGTATACTTCCTGCTTTGGTGATGCCATCTTTGCGCCAAGACTTGCCGCAATCTCATAGCCCATACAGGAATAACCGTATTCCATGTGATAAGCATCTGTTTGATCCGTGGTCCACATTCTCTGTAAGCATCCTGGAAGACTACCGGATGCCCCGACTACGATGGCGTCAGAATCAATCTCACTGCGGATTAAGGAAATTGCCGCCGTCTGAGTGATCATACCGCCAGTCAGTGCAACGAACTCCTCAATGGATACAGGGTTTCTGGCTTTCACCAGAGGTTCAAAATCATCATCATAACAGTAAGTGGAAAGGTGATCCATCTCCTCATCCCAAGCTTTCTTTGCTGCCTCAATTTCACCGTCATAACCAGATACATATCCCTGTTCTTCCAAACGTTCTGACAACACACTAAGAGCTGCCTTTGCATCCGCCACGATTGGAAATGAGTCCATCTTATAGGCATGGAATCTGGAAATGTTAATGGATGCCATTTTCATTTCGGGATTTTTAAACTGGTTCTTGGAGCCAGTGGTAAAGTCTGACAAACGGCTTCCTACGGAAATAATTAAATCGGCCTCTTCTACAATGGTATTTGCAGATAAGTTTCCAGTCACGCCTAACCCTCCTAGGTTATAAGGATGAGAGGATTTACAAGCACTCTTACCAGCCTGAGTTTCCGCAAATGGTATGTGGAATGTCTCACAGAACTTCATCAGTTCCTCACCGGCTTCTGAATACCGAACGCCACCGCCGCAGATCACCATTGGTTTTTTGCTCTTTACAATCATTGCGATCAAGTCGTTTAAGTCTTCTTTGGTTGGCACCGGACGGGAGATTCTATGCACCCGTTTCTCAAAGAAATAATCTGGATATTCATAAGATTCCCCTTCCGCATCTTGAGAAAGTGCGACGCAGACTGCGCCTGTTTCTGCTGGATCCGTAAGAACTCTCATGGCATTGATCATAGTTGACATCAATTGTTCCGGTCGAACGATGCGGTCCCAGAACTTGCACACAGACCGGAAGGCATCGTTGGTGGTGATCGATGGGCCATAGCTTTGCTCCAACTGCTGCAGCACTGGGTCTGGCTGTCTGGTGGCGTAAGTATCACCAGGAAGGAGGAGAAGAGGAATGTTATTTACGGTGGCACAGGCTGCGGCTGTTACCATATTGGCTGCACCTGGTCCAATGGAGGAAGAACAGGCAATGATTTTCTTTCTGTTGTTCTGCTTGGCATATCCTGCTGCCACGTGAGCCATTCCCTGTTCGTTTCGTCCCTGATATACCTTTAAGCTTCCTGGATTTTCATCCAGAGCCTGACCAAGACCTACCACGATTCCGTGACCGAAAATGGTGAAGACTCCTTCTACAAACTTTGTTACTTCTCCGTCTCGCTCCACATACTGGTTATCTAAAAACTTTACCAGTGCCTGCGCAACCGTCATTTTGGTGTACCCCATAACCCTTGTCTCCCTTCTTTATGCTCTGGCGATCATTTCGCCGTATTTTTCCTTGCTTTCTTTGATAAATGCATGAACTTCATCCGGTCCCGGAAGATCCTCAGAACAAGAGTGACTTGCAACCATCATCGCTGCTTCTGCACTACCAAACTCCAGACAATCAATCATCTCCCAGCCTTCAAACAATCCATATAAGAAACCGGAACCATATCCATCCCCGCCACCAAAGGATTTAAGAGCCGTAACTGGGAAAGGCTTGATGCTATAGCGGTTTCCATCGTTTGTATAAGCAGTGGAGCCTTCCTTCCCATGCTTAATAATGACGATCTTTGCCTGTTCCTTATGCCATGCAGCCGCACTCTCCTCATCGGAACGACCTTCTTCGATTAATCGTTCCGTTAAGTTAAATTCCTCTCTAGAACCCATGATAATATCCGATTCCTTTGCTACCAAAGAATAGTAGATGGATATCTCATCCTCACTGACCCAGTTATAAGGACGGTAATCAATATCAAATATAATGACTGTGCCATTCTTCTTTGCAAGCATCACTGCCTTAAGAGCTGCTTCTCTGGAAGGGCTGGCTGCAAGAGACGTTCCGGAAATCAGGATTGCCTTTGTATTCTTTATATATTCTTCATCAATATCCGCCGGATCAAGCTGCAAATCTGCAATGCAGTTGCGATACATTAAAATACTGCTTTCCGTAGGAGATAAAATTTCCGTAAATGTCAGGCCAATCTTTTCTCCGTGCTCACAGCGGCGGATCTTGGTTACATCGATTCCTTCTTTTTTGAAAAAGTCTGTTACAAAATCTCCGAACTGATCATCGGATACTCTTGCAAAAAATCCTGCCTTTAATCCATGTCTGGAAACACCAACTGCGATGTTAGCCGGCGATCCGCCCACATACTTTTTAAAGGTGGTGCACTCTGCCAGGGGATGGAAATAATCCACCGGGTTAAAATCAACGGCAACTCTGCCTAGTAAGACTAAATCCATCGGTCTTTTCTCATCAAATGTAATATACTGCATGCTTTCCCTCCTGACTACAGCGGTTCTGCACAATTAAAAATGCGGATGTGCTGTGTAACATTATCGTAAACGCCTTTTACCATAGCTTCATTTAACCCAAAATAATCGTGTTTTCCTTCACTCCCCAGATATTTGATTGCCTCTCTGGTCAAGCTGTCAAAGCTTGCAGTGGCAATGTTGATCTTGCGTATGCCAAGTGAAATGGCGATTCTAAAATCCTCTGGTGTAATCCCGGTTCCTCCATGAAGCACCAAAGGTGCATCTGTGATCTTACCAATGGCTCCTAACACATCAAAGGCCAGACGAGGCGCCACCGGATAATTGCCATGGGCGTTTCCAATGGCAACTGCCAAGGCGTCCACTTCGGTCCGTTTTAGAAAAACCTTAGCATCCTCTGGGTTGGTGCAGCGAATCCCTTCATCAACACTGCCATCCTCACTTCCGCCCACCAGACCAAGCTCCGCTTCCAGTGTGGCTCCGTACTTCTTAGCAAGGTCAGCCGCCTGCAACGTCTTTTCTATATTCTCTTCAAAAGGAAGGGTGGAACCGTCCATCATAATCGAAGTGAACCCATATTCCAGCGCCTGATGAAGCACATCTAGTGTCTTCCCATGATCCAGATGAACGGCAATATCCACAGAAGATTTCTTTGCCGCCTCCACCATCATGGGAGCCATGAGAGCCAGTGGAGAATGAGGAAGCCTAACCTCTGCAATCTGTAAAATGATAGGGGTATTCATATCCTCAGCCGCCTTCACCGCTCCCTTTACCATCTCAAGGTTCCCCACGCTAAAGGCTCCAACGGCCCCATGTTTCATCTTTGCCTGATCAAGCAATTCCTTCATTGTTACTAATGCCATACGCTTCTCCTTTATCCCCGCTTCAATTGAAAAGTCTGCGGTAAATCTCGGTTACATCGTCCTTTGTCATGTCTTTCCTGGTATTGGAAGGACTTCCACTTTCCATGGCATCCCCTGCCATCTTATCAATGACTGTAAAAAATGCTTCCCTGTTTATACCATATCCAGAAAGTGAGGGAATCTCAAGTTCCTCTACAATTCCAATCACAGCCTGTAAAAATGCCTTTGCAGCCACTTCATCCGTATCCGCTTCTCCTGCTACTCCGATCTCTCTTGCCATAACTGCAAACCGGTCATACGCTCCATCAAGAGCAAACCGGAAACATTCTTTTAAAAGCATGGCATTGGAAATACCGTGGGGAACATGAAATAGTGCTCCAATGGGGCGGCTCATTCCATGAACCAAGGTGACTGAAGCATTGTTAAAAGCGATGCCAGCTTCTAAAGCAGCCAGAGCCATCTCTTCTCTGGCTTTTTTGTCCTCCCCATTATGGTAAGCCTTTGGAAGCCAGGCAAAGATTCTTTTTACGGCTGATAAGGCAAAGGAGTCAGATAAGGGCTGTGCTTTTCTTGAGGTATAAGCCTCCATTGCATGAGTTAAGGCGTCAAGTCCCGTTGCCGCTGTTATCTTAGGTGGAGCTGTCATGGTAAACCTTGGGTCAATGATTGCAAGATCTGGCATCAGCACCGGACCCTTTAAAAGCATCTTAATGTCCTTTTTGGTATCTGTAATAATGGTAAACTGTGTTGCCTCAGAACCGGTACCGGCTGTGGTAGGAATGGCGGTCATAGGAGGAAGTTCTCCTTTGATGACCTTACCCATGTAATCAGAGATCACGCCACCACAAGCAGATAACGCAGCAATTGCCTTCATGGAATCAATGGGACTTCCGCCTCCCAGTGCGATTAGGAAATCACAACCTTCCTCTTGATAGGAGGATAAACCTGCTTCAATCATGGTATCTGTAGGCTCTCCATTAATCCCGTCAAATACGGAATAGGAAATGTTCTCATCTTTTAAAAGTCCCGTTAAAATCTCCACATTTCCAAGCTTCACCATCATCTCATCGGTGACAATTAAGGCCTTATTCCCTTGTTCTTTTAAATGAGCCCTGGCATCAAAGAGGGCATTGTCTCCACTTAAGATTGTTCCAGGCATAATAAACTCTCTTCCCATTATTACGCTCCTTTCCTATTTATGATAATGTTTTGATTTAATTGTTGTTGTATTTTGGTTATATTCTAGCACTTTTCATGGGTATGGTCAAGAGATTCTTCCAGTTTTTTTCCACAATATGATCACTTCTTGGTTACTTGTTGATATTTTTTTGTGCATCTGTTATAATTCCATCAGAAAGGTTGCCAATGGGGCAGCCATAAAAGGAGTTTAACATGAGAATTTCCCGTATTGACGAATTAGAACAATATATTCTGGAACACAAGACTGCCTCCATTGATAGCCTGTGCGAAGTCTTTGAAATATCAAAAAATACACTTAGAAGAGACTTAGAGGTCCTGGTATCAAGAGGAACGGTAGAAAAGGTATACGGCGGTGTGATTGCCCTGGAATCGGTCTCTCCCATTCCAGAACTAATTACCTTTCACGAGAGGGCCAATCAGAATGCACATAAAAAACAGCAGATCGCAGCCTTAGCCGCTTCCTATGTCAGAGAACGTGATATCATATTTATAGATAGCGGAACTACGACCATGAATATTGTGGACTACTTGACCCATTTGAATACGGTTACTGTCATAACAAACAGCGTTCAGGTCATAAATAAGGCCATGAATTATGCAAACATCAACTTGATCGTTTTACCTGGTTCCTTAAAAAGAGATACTGCTTCTCTTGTGGGAAGCTCCTGCGTGGAATATTTAGAGGACTTTAATATTGTCAGGGCGTTTATGGCTTGCACCGGAATTTCCACCCAGGCCGGAATCTGTAATGCTTCTACGGAAGAATATAACGTAAAAAAAGCGGCAATTAAAAAAAGCCAGAAGCATTATCTTCTGGCTGATTCCTCAAAGTTTGGCCGTGCCTCCCTTATGACCTTTGGAGATGTGAGTCAGTTTGACTCGATACTAACCGATCAGATGCCAGATGATGCATTCTGCTCCTACTGCGAGGAACAAGGTTGCGCCATCCGCATTGCCACAGAGGCAGTAGTTAGATTATAATTTCCTCTGTATGAAGCAGAGTGACATCTTCTTTATAATAGGGCTGCATACTCTCTTCCACATTGATTTTTATATGTTCAAATGAGATATCTCTTGCATAATCCGCATAGATTCCAGATATCTTAGTTCGAATCACACCATCACCCTGGCAAGGACGGATATCATATCCCTCAATGTCCCAACGGGAAGTCTTTTCCAGGGTCAGATGGATGTGGTCAAAGCTCACATCTTCCACGTAATTATCTTCACTTCCTCGAATAAAGATTCCATTTTCCCCTTTGCAGGTAATGTTCTGGAACCGGACATTTCTGACCATTCCAGCCTTTACCCCAGGCTTACGATCTTGTACGGTAATGCAGATCGGCTCGGCTCTTCCCCACCACTCATGAGAAAACCGGCGTGTCTCAATGACGATATTGGAAAACACAACATTTTCCACGTTTCCACCATCTCTAATTTGAAGAGAGATACCACGATTACTTCTGCTGATGGTACAATTTTCTACCAATATGTTACGGAAGCTACATTCCCCTTCGGTGCCAAACTTAATGGCTGCACTGGTGGAGATTAAGGTGCAGTTTGAAATTACGATGTTTTCGCAAGGACCATATTGATTGTAATCTCCTGAGTTTTTTAAAACAATGGCATCGTCTCCACACTCAATGTGGCATCCGATGATACGGACGTTGGTACAGTGATCTGGGTCGATTCCATCCGAGTTTGCCATCTGTAGGTTATTAAGAAGACGGATACCCTGGATTAATACATCGTTACAGCCCACAAGATGAACGGTCCAAAACGCACAGTTAATGAGAGTCACATCCTGAATGGTCAGATGCTCAAATTTCTCCAAAAGCATAAGCGGAATTCTTGGATAATAAGTTCCTTCAATATGATAACCAGAGTCTGTCCCGTAAAAAATCTTCTCATTGGCATCAATGGTGCCAAAACCAGTGATTGCCACATTCTTCTGGTCAAATCCATAGAGAAACGCGTGAAATGGTCTGCCGTTGTATTCGCTGTTTAAAAAAGAAGGAAGCCCGGATTCATGGGCTACGATTTTGCCTCCGTTTGCCAGAGGGTAATAATCATTTAAGTTGTCGCTGGCCTTTAACACCGCCCCCATCTCCAGGTGGAAATCCACGTTGGACTTAAGTAGGATAGAACCGCTGTTATAAGTATGACCGCCGGGAAGAAAGACTCTTCCGCCTCCCTCACTGGTACATGTGTCTATGGCTTTTTGAATTGCCTCTGCATCATTGGTGATTCCATCGCCCTTAGCTCCGAAATCCAATACATTGTATCTCATAATTTCCTCCAATCTGACAATTTCATCTGTAATGTTCTGTCTTTTTACGAATGTGTTTAAATTGGCCCAATTATATCAATTCTATCCGAAGAAAAATAGCTGAAATGAAAAATAAACGGCAAAGACTTATAAAAAAGCTGTTTTTTATAAGTCCTCTGCCGTTTTTTAACCCTTTAAACCGGAAGTGCTAATGCCTTCCACCAAATATTTCTGCAGGCAGATGAAGATAATCACTGCCGGGAGAATGGATAAGGTGGCCATGGCGAACATAGCGCCGTAATCCGAGGAAGAACCTGGGTCACTAAAAAGCTTTAGTGCCAAGCTGACTGGATACTTCGCAGATTCGTTGACGTAGAGCAGGGCAGATAAAAAGTCATCCCAACGCCACATAAAGGAAAATATACTGGCTGTAATCATAGCCGGAGTTATTAATGGCAGCATGATCCGGGCAAAAATACTGTAATAGGAACAGCCGTCAATCTTTGCTGCTTCATCAAGCTCTCTTGGAATGCCATCAATGAAATTAATCATCAGGTAGATGAAAAAGCCCTGAATGGCAAAGTAATAAGGGATGATAAGAGGACGATAGCTCCCCACCCAGCCAAGCTTCTGAAACCATAAATACTGAGGAATCATAAGTACCTGAGCTGGCAGCATCATGGACAAAAGCATGGCAACAAAGAGAAACTTTCTACCAAAGAACTTACACCGTGCAAGGCCGTAAGCAACAAACGCAGAAGAAAAAACGGTTCCTAGAGTAGCCACCACCGCAATAAAAAAGGAATTACGAAAAAACACCACAAAACCAGTCTTTGCAAATCCCCTCCAGCCCGTGGCATAATTAGTCAGGACGAACTTCTTAGGAATTAATTGTCCGGCTGTGGTAAAGATAGTGCTGGTTTCCTTAAAGGAGCTCATGATCATCCAGATCAGAGGATAGACCATAATAAGGCCAAATCCACATACCAGGATATGATAAACAATGTCACCCATTCGTTTCTTTGTCTTCATGGTGTCACACTCCTCCCGTATAAACCCAGAATCTCTTGGTTGCAAATAATATCATAGTAATAAAACCAATGATCGCTAACATGACCCATGCCAGTGCCGCACCATATCCTGTATTGTAGAATTCAAAGGATTGCTGATACATGTAAACGGTGTAGAATAAGGTAGAGTTTAAAGGCTTTCCCTGGGTGATGATAAAGCACTGGGTAAAGGCAAGGAATCCGTTAATCATCTGCATCACTAGATTAAAGAAGATGGTGGGGGTCAATAGAGGCAGGGTAATTCGAAAGAACTGGGATACTTTCCCCGCTCCATCCACTCTGGCAGCCTCATAAAGAGTCACCGGAATCTGCTTTAGAGAGGATAGAAAAATCAACATGGAAGAACCAAACTGCCACACCGCCAAAATAATGAGGGTCCAGATTGCCGTATTCACATTGCCAAGCCATGGAAAGCTGGAATTAACACCGGAAAGTCTTAAAAGCTGATTTACCACCCCATCAGTAGCAAACATACGCTTCCATAGAATGGCTACGGCTACAGAACCTCCAATGATGGAGGGCAGGTAATAAGCAGCTCGGTAGAATCCGGTTATTCTGGTGGTCTTATATAAGATCAAGGCAACCATTAAGGCAAATACAAGACGAAGGGGCACGGATACAAGTGCAAAATAAAAGGTGACCCCAATGGTTTTTAAAAAGATGACATCATCCGTAAACATCTTAATGTAATTTTTCGCTCCTACAAAAACTGGTGGTGCCAATATATTGTAATCGCAAAAAGAATAAAACAAAGAAAGTCCCATGGGAACTACCATAAACACAAAAAATCCAATGGTAAACGGAAGGCTGAACACAAATCCTGCCGTGCTTTCTTTATTCATAAATTGTCTGAAACTCTCTCTTTTCCTATGGTTCAAATACGTCCCCTCCGTTCTCAAAGAAAAGATCTCGAAAAAAGGGGCAGAGCCTACTCTGCCCCAATTCATTATTTCTGGCTCATGATCTTATTGGCACCGTTGTAGAATTCCTCTGCAGCGGTTGCAGCATCGTAAGCGCCGTAGCATAACTGTTCCTGTACCTGATTTAAGAGGTTGAATACCTCACTTGCTCCATCAGGTTGAGGTGGATTGATGGGTGAACTGTTTGGAGTTATGACTTCATTGATATATCGAATGATTTCCTGGTTGATTGGATCCATCTTAGGAGAAAGTTCCTCTGCAATCTTACTGGAAGCTGGAACTCCACGCTCGCCTAAGAGAATGTTGTTTGCGTCGCTTGAATTTACCAGGAAGTTTAATACCTTAACAGCTTCTTCCGCATTCTTTGTATGGGCACCAATGGAGAAGAACTGGCTGGATTTTAAGTAGCCGGATTTCTTTGGATCAGGAGATGGCCATGTGGTCATTCCTACGGTCACACCTTCTGGTGCTGCCTTCTGAATCGCAGTAAGCTGGTTGGAGTTTGCAAACGCACACCAGGACATGGTGTCTGGGCTTGAGCCGTAAACCATAGGATCTTGTTCCACGGAACCTACAGAAATTTCAGCAAATACGCCCGGATCTATGAGCCAGCCCTCTTTTAAGCCTCTCGTATACATCTCAAAGAAAGGAATGTAGCTTTCCTTTGTTCCCCCCATCTTTTTATCTCCAAAGAGCACCACATCATAGGCTCTCATAAAGTAATCCAGATAGGTCTGAGCGGTTCCATAAACGATGGAGGTCTTATATCCGGTCTTTTTATAAATCTGACGGCAAAGTTCCTCAAACTCATCAATGGTTAAATAATCCTTAACTGTAATGCCGTTCTGGTCAAGAAGTGTCTTGTTGTACATCATAGCCGGTGAGTTAATCCCCGCACAGATGGCATATACCCCTCCCTCCACGGTACCGGTGGCCATGGTATTCTCTGTAATGTTAGAAACATCAAGAGTCTTATCGTCTATGTACGGCTTTAAGTCCACCAGCAAATCATTCTTCACATACTGGTCGATGTACATATAATCCATCTGGACAATGTCAGGAATGGATTGTCCCGCTGCCGATGTAGCAAGCTTATTCCAGTAATCCGACCACTCTGAAAACTGTCCTTCAATGGTAATTCCAGGATTCTTTTCTGCATACAGATCAAGTGCTGCCTGGGTTCTTTCATTACGGACCTGGTTCCCCCACCAGCTCATAGTAAGCTTTCCCCCATCTTGCTTTGCCGCTGCCGTAGTCTGTGTCTCCTTGGTGGTCTCAGGAGCTGCAGTTGTGGCAGAAGTCTTGCTTCCCCCACAACCCGCAAGAGATGCTACAGCAAGAACCCCTGTCATGAGCAATGCCATTCTTTTTTTCATAATACCTTCCTCCTTTTTAACTCATCTTAGGTAATTTCATTATACGTTTCGTATTTCCAGACGTATATGCGTAAAACCGAGTTAGAAGTGGAAAAAACCGAGTTCATTGTATATAATGTATATTTTCACGACTTATTAATTGTGTTTGTTCTATATTTTGTATATAATTTCCTTATAGATATTACTACACAGGAAAAGAGGGGCAGCCTATGAAAGCTTTTATCCGCAACTTGTCCTTAAAAAAGAAGATACAGTCCATTGTGTTTATCAGTATCCTGCTCTTAGTTCTTACCTCCTTCCTTAGTATTCACATAACCTCTCTCGCTCATCAAAAGGTATTGCACCAGACCGTCGCCACCACACTTTCCTTTTCTGCACAGGAGTTAAATAATCGGCTGGAGAACATCGGCACCATGGCAGATATGCTCTTAGCTGATAACTCCATGCAAAAAGGCCTTGGAGTCTATAAAGATTCTACCTTGACCCAGGACCGCACCATTGCTTACAAAACCCTGTATACAACCTTAAATGAGTATTACTTTAACTTCCGTAAAAACAACATTAATTACATGAGTCTTTATCAAGATAACATTTCCATACATACCCACATCATGAGCAGGGAAAAACTTCCCGATACCATAAAAAAAGATTTGATTCGGCGGGCAGAGGAAGGAAAAGGAAAAACCTTGTGGGTCACGGACTACAGCCAGGAATATGGGCTTTTCATGGTAAAGAACATAAGACGTTCTCAGTTTTTGAAACTGGATTCCATTGGGAATTTAATTGTTAACATTGACATTAACCAGCTTATGAACTCCTTTACGGATACCAGCCGACTCAATGAAAAGGCTGGATATATTCTTTATCACGATGGCAAATTTATTTATAACTCTTCAACTCTGCCGTCTGAAGAAGGACTTTTAAAGCTTTTTGATTCCAGGTATGGACAGGTGAAATTAGAAACCAGAAATTATTTCTATGTGAAGAGAGGAGTGCCTGATCTGAACTGGGATTTCGTGTGCATGATTCCCTATGATAACATCGTAACTTCCCTTAAGGTGAGCCTTAATCTATGCATCATCATTACCCTTTTAGCAGTAGCTGCTGCCATGTCCCTATCCTCCATTCTTATTGATTCCATCACCAGGCATTTTAATATCCTACTTCTTAAGATGAACAATTTAGCTGACGGCAACAACCATAGTCTCTTCGTACATTACGATTACCGAGGGCGAAATGATGAGGTCGGAGTCTTACATACTCGTTTTGACGAGATGGTATTAGCGGTCAATGACCTCATACGGACCAATTATCTAAACGAGATCTTAAAAAAGGAAGCCCAGCTAAAAGCCCTGGAAAACCAGATGAATCCTCACTTTTTATACAATACCTTAGAATCCATTAACTGGAGAGCAAAAACCCTTGGAGCCAGGGATATCTCCTCTATGGCAGAGGCCCTTGGAACCCTCTTAAGAATCACACTGGATCAAAAATGCAAGCAGGTGCCGCTTCGTACAGAGCTTGAGATGGTACAGTGTTATATGACCATTCAAAAATACCGATACGAGGACCGTTTGGAATACCAGGTCATAGTACCTCCCCATCTTCTAGACTGCTGCGTCCTTAAGCTGACCCTTCAACCTCTGGTTGAGAATGCCATAAGATACGGCCTGGAAGAAAACACGGAAGGATGCAAGATACAGATTGTGGCAGAACAAGAGGACAACGTCCTTCATGTATTGGTAATCAATAATGGCTCCACCTTTGAAGACAAGCTCTTAGAAAAGTTAAAAGCCCATCAGATTACCCCTCATGGGTTTGGGATTGGCCTTTTAAACATTCAGGAGCGGATGGAGCTGACCTATGGATCTGCAGGAAGCCTTGAACTTTATAATGAAAAGGAGCAAGCCATTGCAAGACTCACCATTCCTCTTCCCATAGAAATGGAAGAGGGGGAGTGCCAGAAAGGAGAAGAACCATGTTAAAATTAATGATTGCAGACGATGAGCGGATGATACGGGAATCCATCTCCACTCTAATTGACTGGAAGAGTCTGGGGATTGAACTGATTGGCACCTGCAGCGACGGGATTGAAGCCTATAACATGATCCTTGATGAAACACCTGACATTGTTCTTACCGACATCCGCATGCCAGGCTTATCCGGTCTTGATCTGGTGAGTCGGATCTCACAAACTGATTTGAGCACTCAATTTATCATTCTTTCTGGATTTGGAGAGTTTGAATACGCCAAACAGGCCATGAAATACCGGGTCCATCACTATTTATTAAAGCCCTGCAACGAAGGCCAGATTATTGAAAGCATGAAGGATGTGGTAAAGGAGTATTACCACCGTCGCGCATTTCAGGATCTTAAGGACAGGCAAAAGGCCCTGACCGACAACCTCCATCACAGCGTTTTGGCTAACGTCATAAATGAGGGGATCTTTCTTCAAGAGTCCTCCGAACGGGAATGGAATTCTTATTCTGGCTTCATGGATTTTTTTAACACTGGCTACGAGATGTGTTATCTGCATTATCTGGAAGAGGAATATTTAACATCGGTTTTAGACCAGGTTTCCTTCTATATGAAGGAACATGCGCCAGGAATCACGATTTACAGCCTTTATGTAAAGAATACCCTGATCCTGTTTTTTGAGAGCCATCAAGTCTCCTATGAAACCTTTGATGCCTTTATGAAGTCACTGTCTTTGGGAGAACTGCCTATTGAGCTCCAGTACATAAGAACTACATTTTCAAACCTTTCCAGCCTAATTGAGACATTGACCGGCAAGGTCAGACGGTACGGCATGATTTATTTTATGAATGGTCTTCAGCCAGTTCCTATCTGCAATTATAAGAATCTGATTGCTAAAATTGAACAGCTCACTACTTCCCTTATGCAATCAAAAAGCCCCCAGGCCGATATCTTCCTAGAGGAATTAAAAAATACGCTAGACAATATTAATAATCTGGATTTTTTAAAGCAGGCAGGCTCTCGCATGGTAATTAAGTTCACAACAGGAAACCGGTATTACTCTTCTCTGGAAGCCACCGAATACTTAATGTCCCTAAATGAACAAACCGACATTGAAAACCTACGCTCCATGCTCCTAGAAAAGATTTTACATATCCTAAAACGTCCCTATGAAAATCCCCAGTCCTGCAGCACATTCATTGAGAAGGTCATGCAATATGTAGAGACTAACTTAAATAATCCCAATTTAACTTTAAAATGGATCGCAGAAAATTATTTATTTATGAATGTGGATTATGTCAGTGCTCGTTTCATGAAGGAAACAAAGCAGAAATTCTCCAATTACCTGACAACGCTTCGCATACAAAAAGCGAAACAGCTCCTAACGAAAGGAAATGCAGAGCAGATTCAAATGGTAGCAGAGCAGGTGGGCTGCGGTAACAATCCTCAGTATTTCAGCCAGATCTTTAAAAAGCATACGGGAATGACTCCCACCGCTTTTATTAAGAAAATGAACGGAGGAGAATAAGTCCAAAAATGCCCTGACTGGTCTTTCAAACCACTGTCAGGGCATTCCACTCTATTACCTATCGTCTTTAATCTGTAATCTATAGTCTTTAATCTGTAATCCATAGTCTATAATCTGTAACTATAGTGTGTATTCTATAATCTCTCAAGTATCTTCCTAAGTGCTTCGCAAGCAATGGTAAACGATTCTTCCCCACTCAGCTTTTTCTTCTCTACCGCACTCTGCTCTAAAGCACTAAATCCAGCAAAATCAGCCAGATGTGGCTCCAGAGATAAGAAGCCCTGATATCCACTGTCTTTTAACATTATAAGAATCTTTTCCACATTCCCATCCCCATAACCTGCTGGAACTACGCTGCCGTCAGACCACAAGGCATCCTTAATGTGAATGTAAGCAATATACGGTTTTAACATCTCGTATGCCGCTATGGTATCCTGTTTGCACTGGACAAAGTTTGCGAAGTCAAACACTGCCTTAAAATGCTCTCCATAAAACTCCTTCATAAGTTCCAAGCAGCGATCTGCCATATCTCCATAGATATCTTTTTCATTTTCATGAAGAAGAATGATATTGCTGGTTTTTGCATAATCCACAAACTGTCCCATCTGGTCCATAACCTTTCCACGGTATGGGTCATAACTTTCATTCTCAGGCATGAAAAAGCTAAACATACGTATATAAGGTGTCTCCATCTCATGGGCAATCTCAACGGTATGCTTATAAAGCTCCATGTGTGGTGTGAAATCATCGGTGATTTTGATTTTACCAATGGGAGAACCAACAGAAGATAGTTGAATTCCCGAATCCGTTAACTGCTTTTTGATTTCCTTTGCTTCACCCACGCTATATTCTACAAGGCCTTTTCCATTGACCCCACGCATCTCTACATGATGTATATTAAGCTTTTTTAAGACCTGAATCTGCTTGCTTAAGTCCGTATCAATTTCATCTGCAAATCCAGATAGTTTAATCCCTTCCCACATAACCAATTCTCCTTTTTTCGTGCCAGTAACAGCCTATTTTTTATATCGTTCTCTACGATTAAATGTGTCTATCTCAATAGCTTCCTTCTGTGCTAAATACCACTCCAGAGCCTTCCTTTTTCTTAGAAGCCTTACGGCGCTTTGTCAATTCCTCTAAGAATAGATCTTCATCAAAAGGAAGTTCAATATCTTTCTCCAGCCAGCTAGATAAATGCATGGCATTTGATAAGGTCAGGCCATTGATGCCTTCCACCCCTTCTGCCACAAGTGGTGTTTTATGAAGAATTCGATTGGCAAATGCCTTCATTATTCCCATATGCTGCTCATTAAGCCCATCTGTCTCCACTTCGGTTACGGTACATTCCGGCGTATCAAATCCGCCTTTTGCCGTCTTACAGAAAGTACGCTCATTCTCAGACAGCTTGTGAAGCGTTAGCTTATTATCTTCACAGACAAGCTTGCCCATTTCCAGGGTGACTTCAAACCGATTGGTACCAGGTGCATCGGCTGTAGTGGTCACAAATACGCCCGTGGCCCCATTTGGATATTCCATGTAAGCCGTCACGTCGTCTTCCACCTCAATGTCATGCCATTTCCCATTGTGGCAGAATGCTCTCACCTTACTTGGCATTCCACAGATCCACTGGAGAAGATCCATGTTATGAGGACACTGATTCAATAAAACTCCGCCACCTTCTCCATCCCAGGTTGCTCTCCAGCTTCCAGAATCATAATAGGACTGGGTGCGATACCAATCGGTTACGATCCAGTTGACTCTCTTAATGGCTCCAAGTTCTCCACCAGTCACCAGCTCATGCATTTTACGATAAATGCAATTGGTTCTCTGATTAAACATCATGGCAAACACACGGTCACTTTTCTTTGCCGCCTCATTCATTTCCCGTACCTGCTTGGTATAAACGCCAGCCGGTTTTTCACACAATACGTGAAGACCTTTATTTAAGGCGTATATGGTCAGCTCCGGATGCTGATAATGAGGAACTGCAATCAGCACTGCATCACAAGCTCCTGAATCGATCAAATCTATCCCTTCCTCAAAGATAGCCACTGATTCCGGCAAGGTTTCTTTCGCCCAGGTCCTTCGGCTCTCCTGCCTGTCTGCTACCGCAGTTACGGTAAGCTCAGGAAGCTTTGCTTCCAATAAGCTCTTTAAATGACCAGATCCCATATTCCCGATTCCAATAATGCCTAGTTTTACCTTTTCCATCATCATCTCTCCTTATTTCTAGCTGATTCATAAATGTCCATTACCGTATTAAATGTATTTTCAACAGAAGGCAAATCATTTCCATAAGCCTCTCCTGTTTCAATGCAGTGATAAAAGTCCTTAATACAAGCTTCGTGTCCTCTCCCCCAGTATTCCTTTCCAGGAGCCAATCCCTTTGCCTCCTGGAAATAAATCGGTTCTTCCTCTTCCCAGGTCCTGTACCAAACAGAGCCACCTTCCAGTCTCACCACGCCTTTTTCGCATACCAGTTCAATCAAGATAGGAGCATCATATCCAAAAGCCGTTGTGGCGTAAAATGTGGCCCGTACCGGATCCTCTCCTTCGGTAAATTCCATATAAGCTTCTACCGTATCTTCTACCTCTACAACATTTTTTAGATGATGGTTACTAATAGTTGCCTCCGTTTTCATCGGCTTCCCAAGCCAATAAAGCAAAAGGTCCAGGGTATGAACCGACTGGTTAATTAAGACTCCGCCACCCTCAGTATTAAGGCTTCCCCGCCAGCCGCTTTCTGTATAGTAGGTTTCCCCCCGGTTCCAGGTTACAAAGGCTCTTCCTCCCTTTACCTTACCAAGAATTCCTTCTCTTAAAATCCGGCCAACCTCTTTACTCGTCTCGTTATAACGGTTTTGAAAACAAATGCCAAGTCGCCCTTTGCTTTCTTTCTCCGCCTCAGAAAGCAAGCAAAACTGCTCTCTGGTTATTGCAGGAGGTTTTTCCATAAATACAGATATTCCTTTTTTTAATCCTGCTACAGCCAGGTCTACATGACAAGAATGTGGAGTACAGATATGGATTGCATCCAAATCCCCATATTCAAGCATCTCTTCCAGCGAGCCATAGACCCCTGCTTCTCCTCCCGTATATTCCTTGGAGTATTCTTCCGCTCGTTCTTTCTGGATATCTGCAAAAGCACAAAGATTGACGTTTGAAAGTCCCTTTAAACTTTTGGCATGAACCCTTCCGATACCACCACACCCAACGATGCCAACCCAAACCATGATTCCATCCCCTTTTCTTTTTGCCGTTTCTATGATAGATTTATTATATACTTTTATTAACGCAATTTGTTTGCGTAGATTGACTAGAAACATGCACAGATTGTCTTTTTAAGGAGGCTCCCATGAAAAAGGAAAATCTTTACCACTACAGTGAATTTTCCGAACCCTTTAGTTGTGACTTCACCACCAGCCATGCGGCAGGAAATGTAGATTTTCACATGCATAACAGCCATGAGATTTATCTCCTTTTGGACGGACATATCCAGTATTTTGTGGAGAATGCGTGTTATGACATGAGTCCTGGAAACTTAATCCTATTCTCCAACCGAGAGATACACAAAGCCATTAATACAAACAACGAACCCTTTACCCGCCTTGTTATCCACGTAAAACCAGCTTTTATACGCCCTTACTCCACACCCCACACCAATTTACTTGATTGTTTCCACAGGGAGCCAGGAGTAAACAACTTAATCTCTCTTTCCAAGGAAGAAAATGATTCCCTGATTGCCATGGCAAACACTTTAATTGAGGCAAAAAAAAATCACGGCTCATTTGGCAGTGATTTAACGGAACTTACAACGTTACTTCAGATCTTAATCCTGATTAATAAAACATACAAAAAGACTGGCTCCAAGAATACCTCACCAAGACCTCATAAGGCACAGGCCATCATGGGTTATATTGATGAAAATTTAACATCACCCATGACACTGGATTCGATCTCCCACGCCTTATCTCTTGACAAGTATTATCTAAGCCATTTATTCAAATCAGAAACAGAAAGCAGCATCTTCCAGTACATTGTGGTAAAACGGGTGGCCCTGGCAAAGGAGTTTTTATTAAAGGGACATACCGTTTCCGAAGCCTGTTATCTATCTGGGTTTCATGATTATTCTAACTTTATCCGCACCTTTCGTCAGACAACAGGCTGTACCCCTGGGCAATTTAAGCGTCTCAACCAGTAACGAATTATTTGAGCTTATAGACTGGGTCGGCAGGATAGCCGCCCCGGATCTTTTGCATTCCTCTTTGTATGGCGTCCTTTGACTGTTTCCAGTCTGCATCCTTATTGATATAATCGAATTTTTCTATGAACCAGTCAATATCCCCTGACATCCGTTCCATATTTTCTTCCATCAACTGAAATAGGATAGGGTAAAATTCCTTCCGTTCCCCATCAGTCAAGTACTTATCAGCCCCGTTGCATAAATCCCCAAAGTGGTGAAAACAAAAACCCTTGCTCTTTGTTAGCTTTTCGCGAAAAGCAGAATCATTCTTATAGAGATGAAAAAAGGTAACCACGTAACGTTCATAACGCTTTGAAAAGCGGTCACAGATATAACATGTCTTTTCTCTGGAAGTGACCCAATCCCGGATAGAATTTCCGTTACTCACTTTTTTAGTCAATCGATCTTTTAAGGAAGTCTTTTGTGGGGCAAAGCTGCCAAACTCTTCCTTCATCTCTTTCATCAGTTTTTTATAATAAGTCTTAAGAATCCACCCATTACCAAGGGCATTTCCGTAATCAAACATCTTTTTTTGATGGGTACGGCAAAATCCTTCCTGGTCAGTCGATTCCCTGGTATCAGGTTCCATGTAAGAGGCACAGGAGCCCAGCGCAAAGTCCATTAATTCCTGCTCCGCTTTCCGCTCCAAATAACAAAATGGGCATTCATCATTCTCATCCATGGCATCATTTAATGGTATTTCATATAATTTTTCCTTCATCTTCGCTTCCCTTTCCCTCAAAACAAAAATGGCTGTGCCAGGATTACACCTTCGCACAGCCAGCATATTTGCTTTTCGCCCAAACTTACAGACCTTAGACTTTAAACCGGTAGCCAACGCCCCAGATGGTTTCAATATACTGAGGTTTCGCCGTATTAAATTCGATTTTTTCCCTGATCTTCTTAATATGGACGGTTACCGTGGCAATATCCCCAATGGATTCCATATCCCATATTTTATTAAATAATTCCTCTTTTGTATATACGTGATTGGGATTTTGTGCAAGGAATGTTAAAAGATCGAATTCCTTAGTCGTAAAATTCTTTTCTTCTCCGTTGATCCATACCCTTCTGGCTGTCCGATCGACCTTAAGTCCACGGATCTCTACAATCTCATTGTCCGGTGTTCCGCTTCCAATCAGACGCTCGTAGCGAGCCATATGAGCCTTCACTCGGGCTACCATCTCACTGGGGCTAAAAGGCTTTGTGATATAATCATCGGCTCCCAGTCCAAGACCACGGATTTTATCTATATCCTCTTTTTTTGCAGATACCATAATAATAGGAGTATTCTTTACCTCGCGCACCTTTCGGCAGATCTCAAAGCCATCGATCCCAGGAAGCATCAGATCCAGTATCAACAGGTCAAAATCCTCACGTAACGCTAACGCCAGTCCTTCCTTCCCGTTATTTTCAATCTCTACTTCAAAGCCGCTAAGCTCCAGATAATCCTTCTCAAGTTCTGCGATGCTAACCTCATCTTCTACAATCAGTATTCTGCTCATTTCTATATGACCTCCTGGTATTTTCTTAACACAAAATGGATCTCCGTTCCAATCCCTTCCTTGCTGCTGGCCCAAATCCTTCCGCCATGATCCTCAATAATCTTCTTCACGATGGACAAACCGATTCCGCTGCCTCCCTGAGACGAATTCCTTGAGGAATCCGTTCGATAGAACCGGTCAAAAATATTGGGTAGATCCTTTGCTGAAATCCCCTTGCCATTATCCTCTATGCCTACCTGGATAAAATCACCTACATCCTTAATCCGAATATTAATGATTCCGTTTCTCTTATCCATATATTTGACTGAATTGCTGACAATATTATTAATCACACGGCGAAGCTGTTCTGCATCGGCTATAATCACCACATCTTCATCTACATAATTGAAATAACCAAGCTCAATGCTTCTGGCCTCCATCTCAAGCCCAACCTCATCGACACAGTCCCTAAAATAATTGGAAACACTGATTTTTGAAAAGGTATAGGGAATCTTGTTGGTATCGATCTTAGAATAAAAGGTCAGCTCATCAATTAACTTATCCATATCGTTGGCTTTGTTATAAATGGTGCGGATATAACGATCCAGCTTTTCAGGAGACGAAGCAACACCATCCATAATTCCCTCTACATACCCTTTGATGGCTGTAATCGGTGTTTTCAAATCATGGGATATGTTACTGATCAGCTCTTTATTTTCTTTATCGTATTCAATCTTTTCTTCTGCCGATTCCTTTAGACGGATCCTCATCTCTTCAAAGTCTTGACAAAGTTGTCCGATCTCGTCATCCTCTTCAATCTCTAGTGAAAAATCTAAGTTTCCATCCCGTATCTTCTTCGTGGCTACCTCTAGACGTCCCAAGGGGCTTATGACAGAACGATATACCCACATCATAAGGATAGCATCGGTAAATACAATGATCATAATACCAGCAAGAAGCATCTCCCACATCATTAGTTTGATCTCAGGAAGGAGCCCATCTATATTGGATACGATAAATACGCTTCCTAAACCTTTATCCGGAAATAAAAAATCAATTTGCTTCACCAGATGCTGACTTTCCCCATCTAGATAAATAGCACCATCCAGAGTGCTGTCCATCTCCTCATACTTTGGGAGCTGGTCATATAGGGCCTGGGTGATGTGACTGTTGCCATCAAAGATTACCGTATCGCCCTTTCGAACAATCACATAGGCGTACTTTCTTGACAATGTGTTATTTAACTTGTCCAGGTATTCCTTGTCGCCAAGCCGCTCTGGATCGCTTTGAATCAACTGGCCGATCTCATTTACCTCGTGGCTGGTCAAGCGGCTAAAAATCTGAATGGTATTGCCGGAAATCAGATCGATCTGATCCGTCAGATTATATGCTTTTCGAAAAGCATTCCTCTGATAACTGTTAAGTCCTGTCACAACACCGAATATAAGAGTCAGGGGGATCACCGTGATAATTATAAATGCAACCACCAATCGGGTTTTTAATTTTAATTTCACTATTCTCACTTCTCCTATGCTACTGTCTTAATACATAACAAAAAAATTATATAATGTAATGATATTATAACACAAATGGCCGTAACAATTTATAAAACAATTCTAAAATTTAAAAAGCTACGGCAACAGGTGGTTTTACCCTACCTGCTGCCGCAGCTTTTAACAATTAATGGCTATATTATAAATATTTTTTAAGAAGTTCTGTTTTATCTAGCTTCTCCCAAGGAAGATTTAAATCATTTCTTCCAAAGTGTCCGTAAGCAGCGGTCTGCTTATAGATCGGACGACGAAGATCTAACATCTTAATGATACCTGCTGGACGAAGGTCAAAGTTTTCACGTATGATACCTACCAGCTTTTCATTGCTTAACTTTCCGGTTCCAAAGGTATCTACCATAACGGAAGTCGGGTGAGCAACTCCGATGGCATAAGAAAGCTGAATCTCACACTTGTCAGCAAGGCCTGCTGCAACGATGTTCTTAGCCACGTAGCGGGCTGCATAAGCAGCAGAACGGTCTACCTTGGTACAATCCTTACCAGAGAAGGCACCGCCGCCGTGACGAGCATAGCCGCCGTAGGTGTCAACAATGATCTTACGGCCAGTTAAACCGCTGTCACCGTGAGGTCCGCCGATAACGAAACGGCCAGTTGGGTTAATAAAGAATTTCGTGTTATCATCTACTAATTCTGCTGGGAGAATTTCATCAAATACATACTTTTTGATGTCTTTGTGAATCTGCTCCTGGCTTACATTTTCATCATGCTGTGTGGATAAGACTACGGCATCCAAACGAATTGGCTTACCACCTTCACTATATTCAACGGTTACCTGTGTCTTACCGTCTGGACGAAGATAAGTTAAGGTTCCATCTTTTCTAACTTTTGTCAGCTGAAGAGCAAGCTTGTGAGCCAGTGAAATAGGATATGGCATAAATTCTTCGGTTTCGTTAGTTGCAAAACCGAACATCATTCCCTGGTCTCCTGCTCCGATGGCATCGATCTCTGCATCAGACATTTTATTTTCTTTTGCTTCCAGTGCGCGGTCAACGCCCATAGCAATATCTTTGGACTGTTCATCAAGAGCTACCATTACGCCGCAGGTATCGTAATCAAAACCGTATTTTGCACGGTCATAGCCGATTTCCTTAACGGTTTCACGTACGATCTTCTGAATATCCACGTAGGCATTTGTGGTAACCTCTCCCATAACCATAACAATACCAGTTGTGGTACAAGTCTCGCAAGCCACACGACTCATAGGGTCCTGCTTTAACAGCTCATCAAGAATGGCGTCAGAGATCTGGTCACACATTTTATCCGGATGTCCCTCTGTAACTGACTCGGATGTAAATAATAATTTTTCCATGATGTAATTCCTCCTTTTTTTAGATGGGGGAATAACAAAAAGAAAAGTCCGCTGCAAATGCGGACTTGATAAACTGAATCAAATCCTCTTATTGCTCGATTTCTCGCTCAGGTTGGCACCTTCCAGCAGCTATCTTATGGCTTTATGCCATCGTGTTGCGGGGGTTGCCGTGACTTCACAGATCCTTTGTATCTCCATCACTCTGAATAAGGGATATTACGTACTTTTCATTTGTTATTCAATTGTAAGGTACTAATTATTGCACCTATATTCTAACCTATTCATAATTGGCTGTCAAGTGCATTTCTATCTGTAACTTTTCTTCTCTTCCCAAAGAATTTCCGGATAAAGACCTGATTTTTTAAGTTGTCTGATAGCCTCTACCACCGTCTCCTTATCCTCTTTATAGGTCACGCCATACCAGCGGTCTGAGCTTTTTAACACTGATACGGAAGCCTTCTCTTCTTTTAGCAGTTCATCCACTACAAAGGGAAGGAAGTATTCACATTTAACTGGGTTTTTAGGCAGCTCCCCCTCTAGAAAGCTGATAAAACGGGAAGATAACTCTCTTAAGATGCTTTCTGTAAATCCCCACAGGTTCATAGAAACCAGAGTTTCTTCGGACAGTTTAGTCCAGTTTTTGCCGTCATCTTCTGTATATTCAGCCATAGTTCCATGCTTTTCAATTCGAGTCCGCTCATGGATATCTTGAAGTTTTCCATCTTCATCTACGGTACAAACACCTCTTGCCACATGGCCATTTTCGGTGAGCGTATTGTAAAGTTCATAACCTACCATGGCATAGTGATATATATTCTCATCATCAGAGACGTTTACAAGCTGATTATAGATGGCCTGAAATGCGCTTCTTCCGTAATAGTCGTCAGCGTTGATTACGGCGAAAGGACCGTCAATCACATCCTGACAGCAAAGAATGGCATGACCAGTTCCCCAGGGTTTCACCCTTTCTTCCGGAACCGCATACCCCTTAGGAAGCTTATCAAGCTCTTGGTATACATACTCCACCTTTACATGATCTTTTAATCTGTCTCCGATGTTTTCCTTAAATTCTTTTTCAATGGCTTTCTTTATGATAAAAACAACCGTTTCAAATCCAGCTGAAACAGCATCGTATATGGAAAAGTCGATAATCTTATTCCCATACTCATCCACTGGATCAATCTGCTTTAATCCTCCGTAACGACTCCCCATACCTGCCGCCATGATTACTAGAACCGGTTTTTTACTCATTGTTGTTACCTCCGCTTAACTGCCTACCCCTGCCTCTTACTGGTCAAAGTAGGCATTCCTTATTTCCTCAGTTATTCTAACATAATTTGTGGTGTGGTGTCTATATGATCTGCCTAACTGGCAAGTGGGCTTATTACAATAACGTAGATATCAACACCTTCTGCGAATAATTATCCTTTACTTTCCTTTATGACTGTAATAATACAAAGATGCACACTTTCTTTAGTCGCAAAATAAGGGTATCGGCCAATACCGCCCAAAGAAAAGTGACACTATAATTGTTCCAGTAAAAAACCGTTGTAGCTGTAAAGAAAATCATTAATTGAAGGAGCGAAAATAAGTTCATTAACCAATTAAATATAACATTATTAATAAGACTCCAAGTATAATTAGAAAAATAGATATTTTTTTTATAGTTGGAAATTCACCTTTAGAAGGAACACGAAATTGACTTTGTCCTCTTCCACGTATAGTATAAAACATATTAGGATAAAAACAATATATCATCCCTATACCTAAAAACATAATTCCCATGAATCCTAAGACGCCTTCACGCTTAGGCTGTGAACGGAGAATTCTAATCAATTCTTCTGGATCAGCATATTTTTCCTTCAGTTGTAAATATTCATCGTTGTCTCCATCAAAAACAGCAGAATCATCAGTATACGGATCATACGTGAATCTATATCCCTCCGGATAGTATAACGTTATCGTTGAATCATAAATTTTGTACCCATACCTCGTCTCTCCGTCTCTAAACTCTTTATTTTCTGTATCAAGAACAATGGATTTATTATTGATCTTATACGTTTTTCTTGAACAGCCCGTTGATAGCAGCAACAAAATCAAAATCAAAAATACCTGCACTAAATATAATTTTTTGTAACGCATAACAAATGTACCTCCTTTACACATGTATGTCTTAATTGCCAACTAATTCAATAATGGGCAGCAACAGACGACTTACCATTAGTTTGGTAGCATTAACTCTGCATTCCAACCATTTAGTCGTACAAATCTGACCATTTGGTTAAATATTATGCAACATTACACGTTTAGAATAAATGATATTAAATTATAACACAATAATGAAAATTGAGTTTTGATTGTTTCAGCTTATCTTCTAATCCTCGCACAGCGCAAAAGCCCTAAAAAACAACTATCCCATAGGACAATGCAGATGTTTAAGATAAAATAATAATTTTGCTTTTGGGGGTAATGATACTAATCTGTTTCGCAACTTCATAATCCTTTTTTTCGCCATCAGGATATCCATAAAAAACAATATCCACATCCATGTATTCTTTTATGTAATCCAATGCCTGATTGCCAAAAGAATCCTTGTCTAAAAAGGTGTTTTTGATAATTCGTCTAACCTCTTTTGATTTGGTTAATCTTAGGATTAAGTCTGATTAAGTACTGGCTTTTCCTTCATTAAGAATTATTGAGAAACATTTTGTAATGATATTTCTTTTTCCTGATAAATTTTTATTGTGATACTCCATAATATAAGGCAGATAACAACATTAATAATTAACACACTGGCCCCTATGTTGATAAAAGAAAAATCTGATATCACCTTAATCAACTTATATATTCCAAGAATTGTGGCTGTTGAAACCACATATGAAAGAATAGTAAAAATTTCAATTTTTTCAGTTGCTTCTCCAAAAAGATAATTTACTGATGTTAAGAGTGTACCGGAATATAACGCAATATTAATTCCCATTAGGGACAATTGACCTAAAGCTTGCATGGATATCCTATTACTTATAAGGTTTGGAATTGAAAATAAGATTCCTATTACAGTGCTAATCACTATAAGAAAGATAAGAAGTAAATATTTAGAAATTATAATGTCTTTTTTTGACAAAGGTGATTGGACAATATACTTTGTCCATTTAACCTGACTATCTATTCGGAATGTTGAAGTTAAAATCGTACTCCCAATAATAATTGGAACAATAGGGATAACAAAACCTTTATTTGTAAACACACAATATGCTATTAAACATACAATTATTATTGTATATAATTTAATAGCACCTTTTATATTATATAGATCCTTAATCATTAATCCACTCATCACCTTACCCCCTTAGTTATCAATAACATGATTTCTTCAATTGTAGGTTCTTCAAAATTAATCAATTCGTCTAAACAATACTGTTTAAGTTGATTCGAAGCTAAAGCAATAACCCCGTTTGGCTTATTCTCATACGCCGTAATAAATGTCTTATCAAGTCTCGCAAACTCAGATTCTTTACATCGAATCAACAAATTATCATCAAGCAATGAATCTTTATTCATTGAAAAAATCAGTTTTCCATTATCAATAAACGTAATATAATCTGCCACATTTTCTAAATCAGTCGTTATATGTGAAGAAAACAGTATACTATTCTTCTCATCTTGGACAAACTCTCTAAATATGGCAAGTACATTATTTCTCATAATAGGATCTAACGAGGCTGTAATCTCATCTAAAATTAACAATCTGGGATGATGGGTTAATGCAACGACTAAATTCACTTTAATTTTATTTCCACGGGACATTTTACCAATACTCACACTGCTTGGTATCTCCATTTTCTCTATTATACTATAATACAATTTTTCATCCCAACTTTTATATATCCTGCAAAAAACATTACAAATTTCCTTAATATTTAATCCTTCCGGAAGACAGTTCTCATCATAAACAACGCCTAGTTTTTCTTTAGCATCAGTTGTTAAGTTGCCATGTTCCATACCAAATATTTTTATGTCTCCCTGATCAATTCTAATAAGATTTAATACAGAATTAATAAGTGTAGTTTTTCCAGCTCCATTTATACCAATAAGTCCCATTATACAACCTTCAGGTAATGCGAAACTAACATTCTGCAGCATGAAATTTTGATAGCTTTTCGATACATTGTTTATTTCCAGAATATTACTCATTATGACCCCCATCTCTTCATACTCTAATCACAATAAAACAATCTTACTAAGTTAATTAATTCGTTTTCAGATAAATTTCGTTTTTTTGCCTCACGTACAATACTCTCAATCCTAGATTCAAAGCTTTGAATATCTTCATCCTCTATTTTATGTATATAATCGTATTTCACATAGTTTCCCTTTCCAACCACAGACTCAATTATTCCTTCTTGTCTAAGTGATTCAAAAGCCTTCTGAACAGTTAATATACTTATTTCAAGTTCTTTTGCTAAAGTTCTTACGGAAGGTAGCAATTCTCCATCATCCAACTCCCTATTTAAAATAGATGCCTTTATTTGATTAACAATCTGTTCATAAAATGGCACACTAGTTTTAAAATTAATGATAATTTCAAGTTTTTTATTCATATATCCTCCATGTATAACACTATATTACACCGCATTACACTTGTCAAGTGCTGTTTAAAAATGTTATTGCTCAGACCAGAGTGTTCACCTTTTCTGCACGGTTATACAGAGAAATGTCCTTTCCCTTTATAATCACGGTCTTTAGATCATTTTACTCTAAAATATACAGTGCTTATGAAATGTGCTGGAGCATGCAATTCCAGAAGTTGTGAAATTCGATTATTTTAATGACATGAATTTAAAATGGTGCAAACGCAAAGAGGGGGTGGAATCCTAAGAATTCCACCCCCTCTGTTGACATAGCGGAAATATCCCCGCCTAGCCTACTTTTAATTTAAATTTTTTCGCTTCCTTATCGGAATCTATCTTTTCAATCATGGCTCCAAGTCCTTGAAGCTTCTCTTCAAAACACTCGTAACCTCTCTGAATATAACCGATTTCATCAACCACTGTATATCCATCTGCTGCAAGTCCTGCGATAACCAGAGCTGCACCTGCACGAAGATCTGGAGCATTAACAAAGGCACCACTAAAGCCGCCAACTCCGTCAATTACAGCTACATTCCCCTCAACCTTTACGCTAGCGCCCATGCGGGACAGTTCATCCACGTAACGGAAACGGTTTTCAAATATGCTCTCTGTCACTACGCTGGTTCCATTTGCAAGCGCCAGAGTAACCGCCATCTGAGGCTGCATATCCGTAGGGAATCCAGGGTAAGGAAGAGTCTTTATGTCTGTATGTTTTTGATTGGTCTTACCAACCACTCGAACGGCATCGTCAAACTCTACCACTTCACAACCCATCTCAAGGAGCTTGGCTGTAATGGCTTCCAAATGCTTTGGAATTACGTTCTTAACCATAACATCCCCTCTGGTGATTGCTGCAGCACACATAAAGGTTCCTGCTTCAATCTGATCAGGGATAATGGAGTATTCAGTTCCATGAAGTTTGTCAACCCCGAGGATGCGGATGGTATCTGTTCCAGCTCCTTTGATGCTTGCACCCATGCTGTTTAAAAAGTTTGCAACGTCAACGACGTGAGGTTCTTTTGCCACATTCTCTAAAATAGTCTGTCCTTCTGCAAGAGTTGCCGCCATCATTACATTAATGGTAGCTCCAACACTGACTACATCTAAATAGATATGGCTTCCCACAAGATCTATTGCATGGGCAATGACCGCCCCCCGCTCAATCTTTAATTCCGCGCCAAGTGCACGAAATCCCTTTAAGTGCTGATCAATGGGTCTGCTTCCAATGTTACAGCCTCCCGGAAGAGGAACCTGAGCACTTTTGTATTTGCCAAGCATGGCTCCGATAAAATAGTAAGAAGCCCTGATCTTACGAATATATTCGTCATCAACTGATACTTCACGAATGGTTCCTCCGTTGATGCGAACCGTATGTCTGTCGATGCGCTCTACCTTTGCACCGATCTCTTCAATTGCTTCCAGTAATACGTTTATATCCCGAACATCGGGTAAATTATCAATCAGAACATCATCGTCTGTCATAATAGCTGCTGCCAGAATTCCCAAAGCGGCATTCTTCGCTCCACCGATGGTCACTTCGCCCACCAGGGGATTTCCGCCCTTCATAATATACTGCTCCATTTCACACCTCTGATTATCACTTTATCTATTAAAAATTTCTTACGTATTTTTGATTAGTCTTTCACAATTATAACACATCCTGAGAATTTGTAAAGAGAACGCTTTTTCTATTCCCGAAATAGCCCGCAGACAAAGTCATTTCCACGCTCTGCAAAGAAAGAAGATGCATCATTAATCCCCATCTTCTGACTGTCACCAGTCGTCGGATTGTAGAGTGTTACATTGTACTGATCGTAGCCAGATATAAGCAGATAACCGCCCTGACCTGTATAGGCTGCCACTGGACAACCCCTACCTACAAAATACAGAACCTGGTTTAAATTGCTGCCTCTGGCATCAATCATAAGAACGCCTTCTCTTACGGTTCTATCCCCGTTAAAATCTTCTAGATTGCGTACAAATGTGGCACCGTTTTTCATAGGGTCTTTCATATTCCGAATAGGAGGACGATTGACACGGTTCCATAAAATCTCCTGATTCTGATCCGTCACAACTCCCATTCTGTCATAGGCTAGCTCCAGTGCATCTGTAAAATCACGTCTGCTTCCAATAAGATGGCCGCCACTGTAGGCATAATAACGGTTTTCTTGTGTCTTTTGATTGCCCTTTAACTCCACTACCTCCGTGGTCTCATAGGCAACCTTTTTGGGCACCGTGATCCTTACATCTTTGCTTTCTGCTTCTTTTCCAAGCTGGATAAAGTAAACCTTTTTCCGGTCCTGTGAAGCGACGGAACCAATTCCTTCCATATCCGCATTGGTAATCTCCTGATTGCAGACAATGGTATCCCTTTTGGAAGGAACATAAGACTGCTCTCCAGACTTCACCACCTGAGTCAGATGGATTCTGCTATCATCGACTGATACATCAGAAATATAGACATTTTCCTGTTCATATTCTTTTAGGATCTTTCCACTCTGATCCACAATTTCGATTCGGTGCATGGGCGCATCTATGATTCTGCCGTTTTGGATCCATTTATCCCCATCTTCGGCTATTCCGTAGATAAAATCATCTCCAACGAATCCAAGAGGACGGTACCTATCCTTTTGCCCACCTGTAATCTCTCTTTTTATTCCAGTATCAAGGTTCATAAGATGGATCACTCCGGCTCCGTAGATATCGCTTCCCTCCTGCCATGCCAAATGGCGTTCCGTACCACTGACTGCATATCCCCCTTCCAATAAGGAGTCTGCAAGAACCATATATTCGTTGCTGTTTAAGTCAATACCATACACGGACCGGTCTGCCATTAGATAAAGCATTCCATTGCTCCCGATATGAGCAAGCTGTTCCATATCTTCTTTTAGCATCTCAAAGGACAAGGTGACCGGAGTAAAAAATTGTTCTTCAATGGCATTGTTTTGACTACTATACTGATACATGGCAATTCCCATGCTTCCTTCATGGATTCCACGGTTCATATAACCGTAAACCAGAAAATTCACATCTCCATTGTCACTGATAGAAAGAACCTTGATGTCATGTTGGTTATAGCCGCTTCTAAGATTGTCATCCTCTTTGCTTCGGAAGGAAAATACTTTGACTCCATGTTTTCCCTTTTGGTCAAAGGTCCAAAGGTCCCGGTTCACCACATAGGAAAGAATATTTCCAGAAGGACTTTTTGCCGTTCTTACTTCATCTGGATCAACAATTCCAAGAAGAATCCGCTTCCCGGAAAACAGGTCTCTTTGTCCAGAAAAGACCTGACTGGTATCCCGGTTAAAATCCATAAGATAGATTCTTCTGCTGTCCCATTTCATGGTGAAATTATCTTCAACTTCGTAAAGCTCTTTTGAATCGCCTTCCCCTCTGGACACCATATATTTCAACTGAACGCTACACATGATTCCATTTAGATCCTTAAGGGTCGCCTGAATCTCTCCAACTGGTGTGACCGAAAGGCCTCCCCAGGTGAGCTGGGAAAAGCTAGATCGTATGGAAACATGGCTTAGAGAGGTATTGTCCTCGGTATTATTGCTTTCTAAATAGGTAGTGAGGTCTTTTGCCTGATCGTAATTAAATGTCTTGGTGGTGAAGTCCACAGCAAAATCAATCATATCCTTTGCATTGCTGTTGTCCGTCCACATGATCCTTGTATAATATTGGAGCGTTCCATTGTTTGATGTGTCCAAACTAAGGACAAGAAGGTATTCCTTATCCTTTGACAAAAGGTTTTGGATGGGAAGGGAAGCTAAGACACCGTTGTCCTCCTGATTCCATTTATCCACGGTTGTCCGCTCCACCAGCCGCTGCATATCAAGGCTGCGGACCTCATAGCTGATGCCTTTTATGCCACCACTGTAATCTGAGATCTGAATGCCTAAAGACCGGTCAGCAGGAAGAAGTGTCAGCGCTTCTCTGGAAACGGTTTGTTTCATGTCCTGGTTATATCCGTGAAGCAGATTCATCTTTTTGCCATATATATCGGTATAAACAACGGGTAGAGATGATTCATCCATGGAGGTATAAACCATGGCATCTTTTCTTTCCGTGGTATTTTGATTCCATATAAAATAAGCTGCGGTGGCTGCAAGAAAAACCGCAGATAATATTGCAATTTTTTTAATCGTTCGATTCATAGTAGGACTTCCTTTGATTTTACATTTTATCTTATTATTGTATACAATTATAGACAAAACTACAATGAAAACTTTCTTAAACATTCGTTAATCCACTGGCTTATCCGGGGTTTATAAGTAGTTTTATGGAAAGATTCTTGCTAAAGTTATGTAAATCACTGGAGGTGTTTTACTGAAAGCGAAAGCTAGTTTGGACACATTAGTTTAAAAGATGGTTTATTTACTATAGGAAACAAAACAAATCGGTGTCAGGATTTGGGTCCTGGCACCGATTTGTATTATCTTTAAAGGCATTATTTCATTTGTTCTGGGTAGATCTCTGATGCAAGCCTTTCTACGCCGTCTAAAATCTGGTAACTGTAGCCCCAGAAATGACTGAAATCAATGATATAAATCTGACGGTTTTTAACGGCAGTGAGAGATTGAAGTGAGGGCATGTTGTAAATGGACTCAATCGACTCCTCCGGACTAGGACCACCGGCATAACGGGAAATAAGCAAAATGTCAGGGTTGGTTGAAATAAGTTGTTCTAATGTAATTTCACCTGATGCATCCTTAAATGCGTTATCCAATTTTATAAGGTTCAATGCATCGTTTTGGAAGGTGTCAGAGGTTCCTGCATAGGCAGTGACTGTTCCATCGCTATAAGAAACGGAGGAAAAGGTAAGGGTTTTCTCCGTGCCAGACAGCTTTTTAGTCAACTGATCGATTCTTGTATGCAGACCGTCTGCAAAGGTGGTAGCATTATCCTGAACATTAAATATTTTGCCAATCTCCTCAATATCTTGAAACAAAGCGTCAAGGGTGGCTCCCCGTTTACAGGTATTAAAGATATAGGTATGAACACCCAATGAATTTAATTCATCAACCGTTCCCACGCCCCATTCTGAATTTGCAAACAAATCACCTCGACCCATGACCAAATCAGGATTTGCTCCAAGTGTTATTTCTTTTCCAACATATTCTTGATTGAGTACGGGGATTTTTGCAAATTCTTTTGCTATATCTTCTTCCGTTTCTCCGTAAAGAGCAGCAACACCCACCATGGAATCCGTAAGTCCCAGGCGAATTAATAATTCTGCCGTGGACTGGTTGTTGGCAACCACACGAGAAGGTGCCGCCTGAAATACCTGTTCTTTTGCTGTCCAAACGCCATCATTAATACTATAATTAGATACCGTTAAAGGATAGGCTGCTGAATCATTTATCTGCTCTTTGGCAGGTTCATTTTTTGTATTGCCTGAGGGAGATTTGGTAGCGCATCCAGTCACCCCTGCGACCATAAGTGCAAGCAAAGAAACGCCTACAATCTGTTTTTTCCAAGTAACGTTCAAATGTATTTCTCCTTTTTATGGGTTATTAGTTAGTTTTGACTAACCAGTAAAATATACAAGGAATGAGCCGTTTTGTCAACCCGTTCTCTCAATTTTTATCTCGGCTATGAGATAGTCATTTATATTGACAGCAGATTTATGGTATGTTATATTGAACTTTAGTTAGACTAAGCTAACTGGCGAAAAACAGAATGAGAATTACTAAGGAGTCATTATTATGAAGACACAAAGTCACATAACAACAGGGTATCATAAAAAAGGGAGAGGACAACACAGGACATTTGTACTGTTGATCCTCTTCCTAATTGTTTTTATAGTATTTTCCATTGGCTGTTCAGTTTCAATCGGGCAAGTTTCCATCTCTCTTAGTGATACCTTTCGTATCTTACTTTACAAGGGCTCCGGTATGAGAATTGGTTCATTGGAAGGGATTTCCCAAGCGTCCTTTGCTGATATTATCTGGCATATCCGTATGCCCAGGGCTTTAATGTCCATGCTTATTGGCGCTGGACTTTCACTTTGCGGTGTGGTAATACAGGCTTCCGTACAAAATCCTCTGGCAGACCCTTATATCTTGGGTATTTCCTCTGGCGGTGCATTAGGCGCTACGTTTGCCATTATGTTAGGGTTTAGTATCCCTGGAGTACTTGGGCAGATGGGAGTGGCTGTATGGGCTTTTGCAGGAGCTTTTGGAGCTGCACTTTTAGTGTTGACCATTGCTGGTGTGAAGGGTAAGGTAACCTCCGTGAAGCTTGTACTTGCAGGCATGGTGATCAATGCATTGTGCAATTCCTTTTCTAATTTTATTGTATATTTTGCAAACAATTCAGAAAGCATTAAAACAGTAACTTTCTGGACTATGGGAAGCATTGCTTCTGCAACTTGGGATAAACTTCCTTTGGTAGCAGTTAGTATCGGAGCTGCTTCTATATTCTTTTTAACTCAGTCCAGGGTTCTAAACACCATGTTACTGGGGAGTGAAGCTGCTGTCACACTTGGTATATCCTTAAATCGAAATCTTCGTATTTTTATGCTGATTTCTGCGTTAGTCACTGGAATTATTGTTGCCAGTTGCGGTACCATCGGTTTTGTTGGGCTCATTATTCCACACATTATTAGAGGGGTAATGGGGTCTGACCATAAAAAACTAGTTCCTATTTCTATTTTGTTTGGTTCTGTTTTTCTTATCTGGGCTGATATTTTAGCACGTACTTTGATTCACCAAAGTGAGCTGCCGATTGGTATCATTACATCCATGATTGGTGCTCCTATGTTCATGTACATGCTTATGAAAAAGGGGTATGGTTTTGGAGGGAGATAACAAGATGGAACTTAGAGCAGAGAATATGATTGTTACATTGGCCAATACGGATATTGTTAATGATATTTCGATTAGAGTAAAGAATAATCAGTTTGTTGGATTAATAGGACCAAACGGCTGTGGAAAGTCTACGCTTCTTAAGAGCATTTACAAGGTCATTAAGTCTAGAGAGGGAAGCATTCATCTGGGCGATTTGGATGTCTTAAATTCAGAACCTCGGTCAGTCTCCCGTATCATGGGCGTGGTTGGCCAGTTTAATGATCTTAGCTTTGACTTTACCGTAGAAGAGATGGTTTTAATGGGCCGGACTCCCCATAAGAAATTTATGGAAAGGGATACGGAGGAGGATCATAAGATTGTTACGTCTGCACTAGAACAGGTTAGTTTAAACGGATATGAGGATCGAAGTTATCTTACCCTGTCAGGTGGCGAAAAGCAGCGTGTTATTTTGGCACGTGCCATCGCACAGCAGCCTTCCTTTCTGGTCATGGATGAACCCACCAATCATCTGGATATTAAATATCAGTTGCAGATCCTATCCATTGTCAAGCAAATGAATATCGGCACACTAGCCGCTCTCCATGATTTGGAGCTTGCTGCAGAATACTGTGATTATCTTTATGTCATGAAACAAGGAAAGTTAGTTTCACAGGGAACTCCAAAAGAGCTGCTAACCAGTCAGCTAATTGGTGAGGTTTATGATGTGTCCTGCGAGATTTATACAAATCCTGTTACAGGGGGATTGGGCATTGCATATCTGCCGTTATTATAATAGAAAGAGCGTGTTTCAACACTAACATTGATAGTTAGGATGAAACACGCCTCTTTTATTATCTACAACGTCCTGAAGCGCATCTTCTGCGATGCATCTCATTTAAAAGCAGTACGGAAACCACATCGGTTAACCACGGGTTATTCTTTCCAGGTCTTGGTCCAGGTGGTCCCCAAGGTGGGCCCCATGGTGGATTTGGCCCAGGATTTGGTCCCCATGGATTTTTGCACGGTGGCCCCCATGGATTTCCACACGGTGGATTTGGTCCGGGAGACGGTCCCCAAGGCGGACCCCATGGACGGTTTGGTCCAGGTGGCGGTCCCCACGGTGGCCCCCAGGGACGGTTTGGTCCAGGTGGTGGCCCCCAAGGTGGGCCCCAGGGACGATTTGGTCCGGGTGGTCCCCAAGAATTGGAGTTTTGTTTGGAAAGCAGCTCACGCTCATTCGCTTCCTCCCCCCACTCCTCAATCTCTACGGAAGAATTACCAGGATCAAAGGCTTCACTGCCAGCTTCCGGCAGTTGTCCCTCTGGTAAAATACCATCCGTAAGAATTTGACTGCAGATGGAATCACAAATTTGGTGAATCAGTATGCGGTCTGGAAATTCATCATAAATGGGACTGTTCTTATAATCCAGATGATCACATGCAGAAACCACATATTCCTGCAGGCGTTTGATATGTCCTGGGTACAACCCCTGTAAGTATTCCAAATCCTGAACGATAAAATCCTTATTCTCTACGGGGCTTTTGACAAGGCTCTTGTCGTCAGAAAACATATATGGCTCCATTTGGTCCATATCATTACCATAAGTATAATCCGAGTCATTCGGCACGGCTGTTCTCACTCCCTGCTATAATCTTATACAACACCATATTATGAAACATTTGATACAATGGTGTGTTGATTTACAAAAAAAGGGCGCTTTTCTGATCATTTCACAATCCTCAGAAAAACACCCTTTTTATTTATTTGCCCAGTTCAAACAATGGAGTTTTATAAACACCGTCCGTAATCAAGGTTTTTATGGACGCTGCAACCGCCTCTTTATCTTCTTTGTAGGTCACTCCAAACCATTTGTCTTTTGTCTCAAGAACTTGGACCTTTGCCTCATTGTTTTGCACGAGCTTATCAATGATTTTAGGAAGCAGATATTCAGATTTTATATCTCCTTTTTCAATTCCCTGAAGAAATACAGGAAATCCCCTCTCCAGCTCCTCTAAAAATTCTGGAGACAGCCCCCACATATTCATAGATACATTCTGGGTAAGAGGTACGAGAACGGATTCTCCTCCTTCTCTTTTTCCTTCGGCTTCTATCCCACTTCTTCTTAGCTCATAGGTTTCAATGACTTCCTTTAATATGCCGCCTTCATCCACCTGACAAATTCCACGAGTCACTCCGCCGTTCTCGCTTAAGGTATTGCCAAGGACAAATCCTGCCATGCAAATATCATAAGGAAGAGCTTTACAATCCATGTGGTTTACAAGATAATCGTGAATTTTTACAAAGCCTTCTTTTCCGTAGTAATCGTCTGCGTTGATTACTGCAAAAGGTTCATTGATTACCTCTTTTGCACACAGGATGGCCTGACCGGTGCCCCATGGCTTTGTTCGATCTTCCGGCTTTATAAAACCCTTAGGAAGATCATTGACATCTTGATACGCATAAGAAACAGGTGCGACCTTCTCTATTCTCTTACCAATCACTTCTTTAAAATCCTGTTCAATATCCTTACGAATGATAAACACAATCTTGTTAAATCCAGCTTCCAGTGCATCGTGAATGGAATAATCCATGATAATCTCACCACTTGGACCTACCGGTTCTAGCTGCTTAATTCCACCCCCGAACCGGCTTCCAATACCAGCAGCCATAATAACCAATGACGTCTTTTTCATGTATACCTTCTCCCTGTTCTGTTTTATCTGCCTTATAGTATACCATAAATCACTATTTTCATCTATATTATATGGCTTTTTATCCAGATTATGGAGAATTACTTCTTTCTATTTATCATACGGTGAATCACCGGCTGTAAAAAAGCCCCAGCTTTCACTCCAAAAATCCCCACTACCAAAGCGATAGGATCAAACAAGTCTGAATACCGCTTAATCACCACTAAAAGAACCGCGAACATAATCATATATCTAGTCATTGAGCTTGTTACACTAAATACAGCTGTAAACTTCTTACTTTGGGTTTTTAAACAAAGTTTAAGAACGGCTGCCATGGACAAAAACATTGCTAACGACATAACCATGCCTAAAATAAGACCTGCAAAAACAGCCGGACGAGGGGAGATAAAAAGTGCCAAAACCATGGCAACTCCTGTAAAAATCCCAATTCCTGCAACAATTTCAAGAGTCAGCGCCTTGTCCTCTTTTATCATATAAAACCTCTTCTTTCTATTACGTTATCTATGGGGTCGAATGGATGTATTTTTATTTCATGCAACTGATATTATACCGGGTTCGATCTGGTTTGTCCATGGGAACAAGATTCCCAGATAAAAGATGAAATAGGAAAAGGGGCCTGTCGTTCTCCTATTACCGGAGAACGACAGACCCCACAAAAGGCTTTAATTAAACCTCTTTTATTCCTGGAAGAATTGTTTCTACTTCTGCGTGTGGACGTGGAATTACATGTACAGAAACAAGTTCACCTACGCGCTGAGCTGCTGCAGCACCTGCATCAGTAGCTGCCTTAACAGCACCAACATCGCCTCTTACCATAATAGTAACAAGTCCGCCGCCTACAAATTCTTTACCAATTAATGTAACGTTTGCTGCCTTAACCATAGCGTCTGCTGCTTCGATGGATCCGATTAAACCTTTAGTTTCGATCATTCCTAATGCATCATATTTCATATTATTAATCCTCCTGATTATATATATAAATTTTTATTGGTTCACTTATTTAACAATGGTAACGGTTGAAGATCCGCCAAGGCCCATGGCATTGGCTTCTTCTGTGTCTAAATGGATTTCCAAACTGGAAGTATCTGTTACACGAATGGCTACGTGATCAAAAATGCCTCCGCGGATTCCTTCTGTCTTAATGCTTACTTCCTGACCATCGTGAACGCCAAATTTCAGCGCATCTGATGGATTCAAGTGAATATGTCTCTGGGCGATGATTAAGCCCTCTTTTGTCTCGATAGAACCTTTTGGTCCAACCAGTGTGATTCCTGGTGTGCCGGCTAAATCACCGGACATCTTTGGCTGAGCCTTTTTACCAAGCTTAAAGATATCGGCTGCTAAAATCTCCACCTGAGTTTGCTTTCTGACTGGTCCTAAGATACGAACCTTCTCAATGGCTCCCTTAGGGCCACAGATGGTCACTGTCTCCTTACAGGCATACTGTCCTGGCTGAGATAACTCCTTCATATTGGTAAGCTCATATCCCTTACCAAAAAGAGCATCTAAATCTTCCTGGGACAGATGTATGTGACGATTGGAAACACCTACTGGTATTTTGGAATCATCTTTTGTAGAATCTGTTTTCACAGCTTCCATTAAAAGTTGAATCACTGCTTCGTATTTATCCATAATACTTTCCTTTCCCAGTTGTGATTACTGACCCTTCATAGCCAGCACGATCTCTTTTACAAGAGCTGCTAACTTTTCATTGTCATCACAACCACTCTGACAAGATGCTGCCGGAGTTGTTTCCTTCTTATCAAAGGAAGATACAAAATCTGCTGGGCTGCTAGATGTCTTTGTGTTTCCATTCTTCCACATAAAAGTATTATCATCTTCTACAATGGTAGAACAATCTTTTAAACCATAAGCAACTGTCTTGATGTTGATTAAGTGCTTTGGACTTACATTCTCAGAAACAGAACTTCCACCACAGGTTCCGCAGCCTAAGGTGAAGGCAATTGGAAGACCTGTACTGATTCCTGTTCCACCCTGGCTTCCGCCTGTGTTAACAAGGATTCTGGAAGCTGGCTTCGCAGCAAACTTAATAACCTTATCACGGTCCTGAGTATGAATGCTCATGGTATGTCCGATACCGTTTTGTAACAGACGGATGCTAAGTCCGCAAGCTTCTTCCCAATCTTTAACGGTATAGAAGCCAAGTACGGTAGTCAGTTTTTCATAGGATAACGGATATCCTTCTCCTACGCCTTCCTGCTTACCGATTAAAACTCTGGTTCCTTCTGGAATCTGGATTCCTGCAGCTGCAGCGATTACCTGAGGAGAACGTCCTACAAATTTTGCATTCATGTTATGTCCGTTTTTAAATAACAGGTTGCAAACCTTGTCTGTCTCTTCTTTTGTCATAAAGTAGCCGCCCTGGCTCTTTAACTCGGATACTACTTCTGCATGGTTGCTTTCCTCACAGATGATAGACTGCTCAGAAGCACAAATTGTACCATAGTCAAAGGTCTTGCTTGCCATAATCGTTCTTACTGCATGCTTTACATCTGCTGTCTTTTCGATGTATGCTGGAGAGTTTCCTGCGCCAACGCCGATGGCTGGCTTTCCTGCACTGTAAGCCGCTTTCACCATTCCAGGGCCGCCGGTAGCGATGATAATAGAAACTTCCTTACACTTCATCAGTTCATTGGTAGAACCCATAGAAGGCATTGTCACACAGCTAATGATTCCTTCTGGAGCGCCTGCTGCGATCGCTGCATTACGCATCACTTCGGTTGCTTTTAAAGTACATTTTGCAGCAGATGGATGTGGGGAAAATACAATTGCATTTCCTGACTTAATTGCGATCATGGATTTGAAAAATACAGTTGAAGTAGGGTTTGTGGAAGGAACAATACCCATGATAAGACCTACTGGCTCAGCAACCTCAATGGTTCTTGTTACAGTATCCTCAGAAAGAATGCCGGTTGTCTTCATACCCTTGATCTGATCGTAAAGGAGAGTGGATGCTGCGTGGTTTTTATACGCCTTATCCATTGCTACACCAAATCCAGTTTCTTCTGCTGCCATTTCGCCAAGACAAAGAGCATGCTCTTCTCCTGCTTTTGCCATACTTCTTAAGATAGCATCGATCTGCTCATCTGTATATTTTGCGATTGCTTTTGAAGCTGCTTCTCCGCATCTTGCTAAATCCCTTGCTTCTTGAATGGAACGTAAATCATAATCAAAATTTTCCATGTTCTGATTCTCCTCTTCTAAAAATCTTAATCATTTTGTCCATAATATTTCCCGAATTCTTCCAGCAGCAGGGTTTTATTTGCCTTTGATATCTCTCGTCCAGCTATGCTGAATTCATGATATTCGCGGGCAAGCGTCCTAAGCTCTGTTACCTTCATATCTTCAAGTATCTTCATGGTCTCGTGAAGACCATCCTGTTTCATCCAAACATCAACGGTCTCTTTTTTAATGGTACCCACCGTCTCTGTATCACAGGAAGGTTCTTCTTCTGTCAATACTACCACTGGTTGTGCCTGGATTTCTAGCTCCTGTGCCGGTACTGGCACTGGTTCATCATCAGGTTCTGTTCCACCGCCAATGACTACCACAAGCTCCTCATGAGGTCTTGGGATCACATGGCGTGTGATCAGTGCGGTGGCGTCTAATCTCTCTACCGCTGCTGCCCCTGCATCTACCGCTGCTTTTACTGCTGCCACATCACCAGTTACTGTTACAGAGATAAGACCTCCGCCGACCGTAGTCTTTTCTACCAGAGATACATCTGCTGCCTTTAACATGGCATCGGCGGCTTCAATCGCAACCAACAGACCTTTTGTTTCTATAAAGCCAAGTGCCTGCATCGTCTACCTCCTTAAACCAGATCTGCCCAGTTTGCCGGATACGTCGAGTAGAATACTCTCGCTTTATCCGGGGAACCCCAGATCACCTTAGATCCTGATGGTACGTAAAGGACATCTCCTGCCTTTGCCGTATAAGTCTTTCCGTCAATTGTCACTGTAAGAGTTCCTTCAATGACATAATCGATCTCTTCGTATGTTAACTCCCATTCAAATTCAGAATGGTCGATTACGAGAAAACCTGCGCTCATCTTGGATTCTTCTTTGCTTACCAATTCCTGATAGTAAGCTTTTACATTAGGATCCCCTGTGTCAAATACGTCCATTTTCACGGAGCTTCCACGTACTACTTTAAGGCCATTTCCATGGTTTTCTGACTCATATGGCTTTAAAATGTCATTTAACATTCCTTTTTCCATCAGTGCCTTTAGTACCATATAAATTTTATCACTGTCAATATCCATACCTGCAAGTGCTGGCTGGATCTGTGGTTTTTCCTCTGCCTTGTCACAGAAGGTAATACCAAAAGCATCTGCTGCATCCTTTGCGGATGGAGTGATAATGCTTCCGCATTCCATGTAACAAACCTTTTTGCCTTCTTTATGGAGCATCTCTACATCTTTTGCACAAATCAACTGCTTCATATGATCACTTCCCTTCTATATAAATTGGCAATCTTCATCAATGATTCCAATTACCACTGCATCGATAGGAATCTCATCGCTTCCAAGCATTCGTCTGGCAGAAGAGCCAGTAGAAACGATCACACGATCGCCGATGCCTGCACTGATGATATCGGCTACGATCATCCGCTCGCCTTCCCTGGTACCACCGATAATCTCAGCAAGCATGAATTTATAACCGTTTAAGGTGTCGGCTTTTCTGGTTGCCCAAATGTTGTCGATCAGTCTTGCTGCTACCATTCCATGGTACCTCTCTTCTCTCTTATTTTTATCTCTTCCAGCGCTGCCTCTACCGATGCCGTATCTCCAAATATCGCCAGCATAATCATGTTCTGTGGGCAGCTTCCCCTGATATCTTCTACCGTTACGCCAACAGCTTTTTCCGCTACATCGGCGGCGCAGACCATCTCTATGATTCGCCCCTGAATGAGCCCAACTGCATCCACCGGCCCGATGGGGGTTGAGGCGCCGGAGCCTTTTCTGCGGTTTAAAATATCAATGGTTCCTTTTGACGGTGATTTAATGATCCGGTATTCCATACGTCCACTTCCTTTTTATGCCATTTCCTCCTGTGTACAGGAGAATGCGATTCCAAGAGGAGTTACAAACATTGGGTTATCAGGTTTTCTTGTCTTGATTCCCGTCTGTTTTTCTATGATTCCTTCGATTCCAATCAGACAGCAAGTTCCACCTACCAGGTAGATCTCTTCTACGTCATGACCTTCGATGTGATGTTTTATAATAGATGCTACCTTTTCAACTACCGGTTTTAAGACCGGAAGCAGCTCCTTGTGGTGTTTTTCCTCTCGCTTATAAACGTCTGCGTCCTGAAAGTTCATATTATACGCTCCGGATATCACCAGAGAGAAATGGGTTCCGCCAGTGGGTTCATCTGCAACATATACCACTTTTCCATCCTTTAAGATAGAAATACCTGTGGTTCCGCCGCCGATATCCACGACTGCTCCATTTTCAATTTTTAATACTGCATTTGCTGCCGTAGGCTCATCAAGAAGGGCAGTAATTTCAAATCCCGCACCCTGCACCACATTCTTTATAGCACCTCCGTCGAGAGCGTCCGTTCCTGGGGGAATTGCTGCTGCTGCATAAATCAGCTCTGTATTAAGCTTTTCCTCAAGTTCTGCCTTAAGCTCTCTAACGATTCGGATCGCACCGATATAATCGACAACCATACCGTCACGGACTACATCTGCATACCGGTAAGCACCTGCCACTGGCTTATAATTTTCATCAAGCACAGCTAGTACCACACACGCGGTTCCCAAATCGACTCCCGTATAGTATACAGAGGAGCTTCCTGATACAGGATGCTTTACGACTGCTTCAAACTGGCTTACCAGCTCATTGCAGCTATCAAAATTAATTACTTTCTTTGACATGCTTTTCCTCCGTATTCCAAACAGATGAGTTGAGATAAACGGTTAATCACCGGGTTAAAACGATTGTCTCCTGCTTCTGCCGCCAGCTCTCTTACACTACAGCGCAAACGGTGAAGCAACACAATTTCTTTTCCTTTTTCTGACTGGGCGTGAAAGCCGGAAATATCAAAGCAATCATCAAAGGGTTCTTTTATATTATCTTTATGAAAGCCGGTACAAACCTGAATGGTAATGTCCTCTTCGTTACTTTCTTTCCCCACGTCCGAAAGCTTCCGTTCAAGGTCAAATACTTGCTGTGCTAAAAGTACGTCCCGTTCCATGAGTAAAAGTCCTGTTTCTAAGAACTGAGCCTGAAGCGTTTTCTTCTTAAGCTCAAGCAGTCCACTTATTGTAACCTGCTTATTGGCCTCAGGTTCTTTTGTCTCTACCTTTTTCTCTTCTGGTTTAAAAGTTTTTCTTTTTATGGACATTGGATCGTCACAAAAGGAAATTTTCTTATCCACCAAATACTGTCTTGCTCCGGGCGTAAGTCTTGTTCCTCCTAACAAATCATAAGAGGTAAAGGGTTCTCTACGAAACAAAATTCTTAAATCATCTTCTGTGATGAATTTCATTAAAATCCCCCCTTACACAATTTGCGATAGATATTTGCAATATCTTCTGCTGTCGGAACTCTTGGGTTCGTTAATGTGCAGTTATCATGAAGAGCCTTCTCTGCCATTTCTTCTACAGCCTGTAAAAATTCATCACGATCTACGTTTAAATCCGTGATCTGCTGCGGAATCTTAATCTTAGTCATAAGGTTCTTTATATGACGCACCAGGCCGTGTACCGTGGCTTTATCTGTTCCAGCTGCGAATCCAAGCATATTGGCAATCGCCATATAGCGGTTGCAGGCATCGTATTCTCCGGCTTCTTCTAAGCCTGCGTTATAACTGATGATATGAGGAAGTAAAATTGCATTGCTTCTTCCGTGAGGAATATGGAATTTTGCTCCAAGGGCATGAGCCATACTATGGCAAAGTCCTAATCCTGCACCGTTAAAGGCAACACCTGCCAGACAGGATGCATTGTGCATATGGGTTCTAGCTTCTATATCGTTTCCATTTTCTACGGTTGTGGCAAGATAGTTCCAAACTAGCTTCACTGCTTTTTCTGCAAATGCATCTGTAAAATCACCAGCACTGGTTGAAACATAAGCTTCTAGTGCATGTGTCAGTACATCCATTCCGGTATCTGCCGTAATATGAGGCGGAACCGATACAGTAAAGCGTGGATCTAAAAATGCCACATCAGGCATCATGCTGTCAGAACGCAGCGGGTATTTTGCCTGAGCCTGAGGATCTGAGATAACAGAAAAATTCGTCACTTCACTGCCAGTACCGCTGGTGGTTGGAACTGCGACCAGATAAAGCTTTGCATTGCACATCTGTGTATAGATGTGGCTTGCCGCTTTTGCTGTATCGATGGCAGATCCGCCGCCAAGTGCGATGATGGCATCTGGTCCAAAGCTTTGCATATTACCGATTGCCTTAGAAACTACTTCAATGGTAGGATCTGGTACTACTTCAGAAAACACTTCAAAGCTGCTTCCCTTTTCGGTTAACAGGTCTGTAATCATGCTTACCTTTCCGGACTGAGCCATAAAAGGATCACAGATGATATAAGCCTTGTTGATTGGAAGCTCCTTTATCCTATCAAGACAAGAAGATCCCATATAAACCTTTGTGTTCATTACAAATTGCTCCACGTTACATTTCCCTCCTTTCACTAAATTTGTCCTGCTTTCTGGACATTCAGGTATACCCTTGGGTATTTCATGTTATTTGATTGCTTCCACTAAATCACTAAGACCAGTCTGGTCCCCAAGATTTATATGGTGGTAAGGTTCTGTAACTCCTGTTTTTTTCAACTGACGGATACACCAGCCATCATTTTCAGGCTTTTCTCCGCTTCTAGTAATGACTCCGATTACCGGAACCCGGAACGCTTTTGCAAATCCAGGCGGGTAGCTTTCCCGGCATGAAGACTGGTCTACCAGCATCAGTACATGAGATGCGTCCTGGGCCGCTGCAATAATATGCTTGTGCATCCAGGGACTTTCTAAGTAGACTCCAGGAACATCCAGGGTTCTTTTCCCATATACCATGTTTTGGGTCCGCCTCGCCGGCTCATCAATGTCATTAAAAACATTAGCCAACGAAGTTTTCCCACTGCCGCCTGCACCAATGATCATGATTCTCTTCTTTCTCATGTCTTAGTAACAGGTGGAACCGTGTAGCCAAGTACGCGATTTAAAGTTTCGCATACGGCAGTTAAAGCAGTTTCCACACTATCCACGTCGCCTGCAATGATGACAGATCCGGTAAACCGGTCTAAAAATCCAATTTCCACGTCCGCTGCTTTTGCTGCAATATCCGCTGCAATAATGGACGTTTCATATGGAGATAAGGTCAAAATTCCGATGGCGCCAAGTGCATCAATGCCCAGACACTCATATACCTCCCCGATGGGGGATGCAATGACATGGGCAATGGTTACCTGTTTTCCTGGAACCGATTCCTCTATGACACGCTGCATCTCTACCACGACGTTTTCCCCTTTCCTAGTGCTTCACCACAGTAACCGGAAATTGATATTCTTTCATCCATCCTTCGATCCGGTCTAGATCCTCTGCATTTAAGCTTGGATCGCCGTCAATGGGATACTTCATATCAAGCTGATTGTATTTGTTCACACCCAGCTTATGATATGGCAGTAAATCAACTCCCTTAAAATTCTTATCGTCACGGAACGGCATCAAAAATTTGATAACCGCATCAATCTCTTCTCTGCTATCGTTAATTCCCTTTAACATAGGCATACGTACCTTTACGTTATAGCGACGGTGTAAAAGTTCCTTTATATTGGTTAAAATCAGCTCATTGCTTACTCCTACCAACTCGTTGTGTTTCACGGGATCCATATGCTTTATGTCAAAGAGAAATAAATCTACGTATTCTGCAATCTTTAATATCGTTTCCGTTTTTGTATAACCGCAGGTTTCAATCGCTGTATTGATTCCTTCCCGCTTACAGGCCATTAAAAGGTTTAAGGCTGCTTCTGGCTGAGCGGTTACTTCGCCGCCGCCAAGGGTTACCCCTCCGCCAGAAATGTCATAAAACGCTACATCCTCCTCCACGATCTTTAACAGTTCTGAAATGGTTTTCACCTCTCCAGCAATGTTAAGCGCTGCATTTGGACATACCTTTACGCATTTCATACAGCCGATGCAGTCCTTTTCCCGCACTATTTCATGCTTACCGGTCTCGTTAAGTATCACATGGATTCCCACAGGACATACGTCAACGCATGCCCCGCAGTCTACACAGGAATTTCTTTTATACATCACCTGGAATTTCCGTTCCAGCCCTTCCGGGTTGGCACACCATTTACACCGGAGCGGACAGCCTTTAAAGAATACCATAGTTCTGATACCCGGCCCGTCATACATATTGTACTTCTGGACATTAAAGATTAGCGCCTTACGTTCAATCTCTCCTGTATTTCCATGGTCCATAGTGATTAATCTCCGTTTCCTTTTAGAAATGTGTGAGCATGGTTCTGCTGATGATCTCATCCTGTACGTCTTTGCAAAGCTCAACGAAGAATGCACTGTATCCAGCTACACGTACGATTAAGTCACGGTAGAGTTCTGGATGCTTTTGAGCCTCAATTAAAGTGTTGTTATCCAGATAGTTGAACTGCATCTCACCGTTACCAAACATACAAGCGGTACGAAGAAGTCCGATTAAGCTCTCTTCTCCTTCTGGTGTATCAAGAAGTCCTGCCATGATCTTAAAGTTGTGTACCATACCAATGTTCATGCTGTCATTTGACATCTTAGATACGGATTTGATGATAGCGGTTGGTCCCTTAAAGTCAGCACCCTGAGTTGGGCTGATACCGTCTGAAAGAGGAAGCCATGCATGACGTCCGTTGGCAGTAGCACCAGTCAACTGTCCAAATGGAGTGTTGTTTGAAATGGATAAGGTTCCGTGGCTTAACACAGAGTATAATGTTTTATATTTTCTGTGCTCATGCTCGGTAAAGTCAACCAGATCAGCTGCAATTAAATCTGCATAATCGTCGTCATTTCCGTATTTTGGAGCATTGAGGCAATCGGTACGAACCTGCTCGTATCCTACGAAGTCAGCCTTTAATGCTGTGTTTAACTGCTCAAGTGTGTATTTCTTTTCATCGAATACCAGCTTTTTAATTGCTGCCATGGAATCTGCATAAGTTGCAAGACCAGACCAAACAACACCAGGTCCAAAATTGTACATTGCGCCACCAGCAGATACATCTAAAGCTTTTTCCATACATCCTTCATACATGATGGACATTAATGGCTTTGGAGCTAATTCTCTATGAATACGCTGAGAAATTACAGTTGCAACAGAAGACCATTTTGTGATGTATTTAATCTCTTCTCTTACTGCTGTTTCAAATTCCTCATAAGTCTTAAAGCTATTTAAGTCACCCATATCCGGGCAAACCTGTTTGCCATACCATAATGGAACACCCTTGTTTAAAACAAGCTCGATACAGATTGGCCATTGAGTATAAGCGGTAGAGGTCCACTGATATAAACGTCCAGACTTCTGAGGCTCAACACAGCCCATCAGACAGTAGTCACGTGCATCTTCAATGCTAACGCCCTTAGCAAGCATCATCTTGATGTGTGCATCGTCAAAGTGACAAGCTGGGAAGCCCATACCAGAACGAACAACATCTACGATTTTCTTTAAGTACCTTTTTGGGGACTTATTATGGATACGACAAGCTAATGATGGCTGATAAATTTTTACAAGACGTACGGCATCCATTAAAAGGTAAGTTAAATCATTGGTTGCATCCTGTCCGCTACGGGTTACACCACCAACGCACATATTTACGAATGGCTGATATCCTGCGAAGAACTTAGAACCGCCCTCGCTGGTGATCCACATCATCTCAGACATCTTAATTAACATACAGCCAGAAAGCTCGAAAGCCTGGAAATCATTCATACGGCCGGACTGGATATCGTCTTTGTAATATTCATACATGTACTGATCCACACGTCCGATGGACATACCAGTCTGATTCTCTTCTACTACAAGAAGGGATTCAATGGTCCAAACTGACTGGATTGCTTCCCAGTAAGTTCTTGGCTTGTGAGCAGGTACATAAGCATTTACTTCAGCAATTTTATAAAGATCAGCCTTACGCTTTGGATTTGTTTCTTTATCTGCAAGTTCTTTTGCATAGTCAGAAAGTCTCTTCGCGTAAATCATAACGCCTTCTGTGGTATCGATGATGGACTTATAGAAGTAGATCTTTTCGATATCACCAGGATTTTGATAATCAAGTTCTTTTAAATGATCCTTCGCTTCCTGCTGAATATCCAGCATACCCTTCTTCATTAAGATTACGTCGTAACCAGGGTTTGAATCGCCGCCACCATTGATTGCGTGGTAAGAACAGTCAGATACAAAGGATTCACCGGATAATTCCCAAACACCAGCTTCACGGTACTGGTCTTCACAGTACTCATCAACAGATTTGCCTTCCCAGTATGGGAACAGTTCTTCTTTCATGATCTTCTTATCTTCATCAGAGATGTAGAATGGATCCTGAGCACGTGATCCGATGGTGTCGATCTCATCTAACATCCATCTCCAAGCAATATCAGGAGAGAATGCGCCTGCACGAGGAGCGCCGTTAGGAGCACCTACGATAAGTTCGTTATCCTGGATTACAAGAGGAGCTGTTTCGCAGCAATAACGGAAGCACTTCGCGCGAAGCATGATCTTTGGCATACCAGGGTTCTCTTTTGCAATCTTAGTGATTGCACGAGCGCGGTGTGTTGTAATGGTAGGTCTATGTGTTAAGTAGTTATCTTTTAATTTCTGAAGTCTAGTAGTGATGCTATCAGGTATCTCTGTACCCTCCTCAGCTCCTACAAAGTCATTCTTAGGAGCGGACTCCTTTTTATTTATTTCATCAGAAACACTTTCGAACATCTTCATCAGGGAAGATCTCTCTTCCGGAGACATGCTTTTAGTCGCTTCTACAAATTTATTAGAAAATTCACGAATATCCAATACGATTTCCCTCTCTTTCTATTATTTCTCGTCCAGTTCTTTGGACAGCGCCTCTAAGATCTGTTTTAACAGAGCCTTAGTCTCATCGACACCGTTTTTTTCGCTTGAAGCGGGTTCATAACCGTTAAAAGACCGATCCGTCAGCTTTAAGAATTCCTCAGCTTTGCGGACTCCATAACCTACCTTGCGGGTATATATGAAGTTCATGGGGGAGACATTATCTGCAGTCATTCCTGCACCTGACGTGATGCTTCCTAAGGTCATGGCCGGGAACAAATTCGTCGTTGCTCCCATACTTCCAAGGGTTGCGGGAGTGTTAACAAGAACTCTACCGACTGGTTTTTTTAATGCGAACTGACGAATTACTTCCTCGTCCCTGGAATGAATCACCAAGGTGTGACCATGGCTTTCATTTACCAAAAGGCTCATGCATTTCTCGCAAGCATGCATCCAGTCGTGCTCAATGTAATAAGCAAGAACAGGACAGAGAAGTTCTTTCGCAAATGGATTTCTCTCAGAGATATACTTCTGTTCGGAAACCAGAACCGTAGTGGAGTCAGGGACATCAAACCCTGCCCGCTTTGCAAGCCAGACAGCCGGTCTTCCCATAATCTCTGTATCAGCCTTTCCGCTTTCCAGACAAAGAAGATCAATTAACATCTTTTCTTCTTGGCTGTCCATGAAATAGGCACTGTTCTTTAACATCTCTGCTTTTACTTCTGCTGCGATTACACCATCTACAACCACATACTGCTCGGCTGCAGATACGATTCCATAATCAAAGGTTCGACTGATAATAATATCTGACACGGCTTGTCTTACATCCGCGGTCCGTTCTATAAACACAGGACCATTTCCTGTTCCACCATAGATGTAAGGCTTTCCGCTTTGTGCTGCCTTTTTGCAAAACTCCGGCACTCCAGTGTTGATCACCATAGCCGCTGCGGGGTGATAAATTAGTTCCAATACACCCGCTTCTGTTATTGTCTTTAAATAACCAATGGCACCTTCCGGCAGTCCGCAAGATCTTCCTGCTTCCTGCATCCGGCTAAGGAGCTTCCCAGTTACCTTTTTTGCTCTTTCATGGGGAGCAATCACGATTGGATTTCCGGATTTCACAGCGATTAACACATTATAAATCGCTGTGGATACGGGGCTTACTGCTGGTGTTAAGGCTGCGATGACTCCTACCGGAACACCGATATCCATAGTCTTCTTCTCAAAATCTTCTTTGAGAATTCCGACACAGGTTAAGTCTTCTAACTGTTCTTTTAGAGTTTCACAGACAAATGTGTTCTTCACAAATTTATCCTGCCAGCGTCCATATCCAGTTTCTTCTGCAGATAGGATCGCTAGTTCCTCCGCCATTTCCTTAGCCGCCACAGCAAGGATACCTACGATAGAATCAAGCTTCTCTTGGGGGAAGGTAAGCATGCTTTCTCTGGCTTCTCGTGCGCTTTCCATTAAAATCCTGGCCTCCTGAATGGAGAGCAGGTCTTTATCTATAAAACTCATTTCCATATCTCCCTTCGTTCGGGATGTCTGTTATACCTCTGCAGGAGCAGTGGGGATCGCATATCTCTTCACGATCTTAGCCAGATCAGGATGAGGTCTTGGGATAACCACAGAGCTGTATACTTCAGCTCCCATATTGCTAACAGCTTTGATTCCTGCTTCTACCGCAGTCTTACAGGCGCCGACATCACCCTGTACGATAACTGAGATATAGCCGGAAGCAACGTTCTCATATCCAACTAGTTCTACTTCTGCTGCCTTACACATTGCATCAGCCGCTTCCAGTACGAATACCAAACCAAATGTTTCAATCGCGCCTATGGCTTCATATCTTTCCATATACTGTTTCCCTCTCTTTATGCGTCAATATCATGTACTGATACAATGTCACCAACCTCTTTGATTGGTCTTGGCATAACATTATGTGCCGTCAGTTTACCGATGGCTGCGGCTGCTTCTGCACCCGCATCTACGGAAGAACGTACTGCTGCTACATCACCCTTTACCATAATAGTAACTAATGTGGAGCCTACATTTTCATAAGAAATCAATTCAACATCAGCTGCTTTTAACATCTTATCTGCAGCTTCCAGTGCCGGAACCAGTCCAATGGTTTCCACTAACCCTAACGCTTCATCTCCGTAATATCTCACCTTGAGTAAACCTCCTCGAATTATTTGTGGCGGTACTTTTTGTCTACGTATTTATCAACAGCTGTTTTTCCATCGTCGTTGATTTCGTAGAACATACGCAAAACTCCGTTCTTGTCCAGATCGTGGCTGCTTAAATTTACCATTCCGTTGGCTTCCAATGACATAACATGATCAATGTAACGATCTTTTGTAAACTGACGTTCATTGCCATATTCTGGCTTTAATGCCTCCATAATCTGATCAACGTCTGCATTTTTAACGCCGTATAAATAATTTAAAACTGCTGTTCTTGCAGGTAATAACATACGTTTATTCCCCTTTCTTGATTAAATCAAGTGGATTCATAGTAACTAAAATCGCACCTAATACGATTACGATAGAACCGATTACAATTGTAGGGGTAATTGCCTGTCCCAGGAAAAGGATACAGAAGAATACGCCCCAGAAGGCATAGGTAACATTTAAGGACATACCAACTGCACAACCTACGGTTGAATTGCTCTTATACCAGCATACGAAAGATACGGCTGCACTTAAGCCTGCAACTGCAAGCCAGATTACAGGTACTCCTGCTGAGAGAGTTCCGCCTAAAAGTCCAAGACCTCCAACGATAGGAAGAATTATAAATAGATCCACGATACCTGAAATGAGCTGACGTAAGTTAACTGCAACATCAGTATCAATCATAGCTCCGCCATAAGTAGAACAAACTCCTTCTAAAGCCCAGCTAATAGCTGCGATAAATGCACAGATGATTCCCAAAGTAAAGTTAGGGCTGCCTTCTGGTTTTGCCCAGTTGATGATAATAGCTCCAACTACACACACCAGCATACCAGCAGTAACTCTCTTTGTGATCTTCTGCTTTAAAAAGATCCTTGCAAAAATTGCACCGAACAAAGCGCATAACGCAGAGATTGGGATCGCATAAGCTCCAGCTAGGGCAAGGCCTACCAGGTAAGCTCCATTGGCGATCGGACCTCCTAGAATGGAACCAAGTACAATCATTTTACCAGGGAATGTATTAAGACTTCTTCCCATCTCACGGATACGGCCGCTCTTCGCATTGTAGATTGTTAGCCAGATGCCTGCGAAAAGATCATTTAAACCGGAACATACATAAGGTCCAGCTAACAGTCCAGCTGCACCTGCAAGGGGAGCATAACGTCCCGCTAAGAGTACTAAGACTGTATAGATTCCGTAGGTAAGTCCTGAAAATGCACCGGTAGATATACCAGTCACTCTGAACTTCTTGTTGATAGCTGCCATTTGCTTATCCGCAGATGCGGCTGTCATTCCTTGGTTGCTCATTACTTAATCTCCTTCTTATCCTTTGGGAGAATTGACTCAACCTCTGCATGAGGACGTGGAATTACATGAACAGAAACTAACTCTCCAACTCTCTGTGCTGCGGCTGCGCCTGCATCAGTTGCTGCCTTAACAGCTCCTACATCACCTCTTACCATAATAGTAACAAGTCCGCCACCTACAAATTCTTTACCCATTAATGTTACGTTTGCTGCCTTTACCATAGCGTCTGCAGCTTCAATTGAGCCGATCAGGCCCCTTGTTTCGATCATTCCTAATGCATCATATTTCATTTCTTAATCCTCCTTTTTAGTAAACAGTTCCATTGGGTTTAGGGAAACTAAAATAGCACCTAAGATAATAATTATAGAGCCAACTACAATTGTTGGGGTGATAGGCTGATCTATGAACAAAATACAAAATAGCACGCCCCAGAATGCGTAGGTGATGTTTAATGACATTCCTACCGCACAGCCTACTGTACTGTTGGATTTGTACCAGCATAAATAGGAAACAGCCGCACATAATCCAGAAAGTAAAAGCCAGCCAATTGGTGGTACAGATAACATTGTACTTCCTAAAAGACCCATTCCACCTAAGATTGGTAGAATTACAAATAAATCTACGATACCTGATAACAACTGACGAATGTTGATAAGTACATCGGAATCCAGCATAGCACTTCCGTAGGCTGCAAAAACACCTTCCAGAGCCCAACCAACGGCTGCGATGAATGCGAAGATAATACCCAGTGTAAAGTTAGTGCTTCCTTCTGGTTTCACCCAGTTGATAACAATCGCTCCAACCACACAAATCATCATTCCTACGCCTACTCTTGGTATAATCTTCTGCTTTAAGATGATTCTTGAGAAAAACGCTCCAAAAAGGATATACATCGCTGAGATGGGGATTGCATACGCTCCCGCCATGCTAAGTCCTAATAGATAAGCGCCACTCGCAATCGGTCCGCCAACAAAAGATCCTACAAGTGAAATCTTGCCAGGAAACAGTTTAAGACTTCTGCCCAGTTCTTTAATACGTCCGGTTTTAATGTTGTAGATCGTAAGCCATATGCCTGCGAAAAAATCATTAAGACCTGAAGCTACATAAGCCAGTATCAGCGCTCCTGAAAGTCCTGGAAGAACATCTGCTGCTCCCTTTAGCGGTTCATATTTACCAGCGATCAATACGAAGGTTGTGTAAAGACCATACATAAGACCGGATATGATACCTGCTGTGATACCGATTTTTTTAAATCTCTTTCGTGTTTCTGTCATTTTTAAAATTCCTCCCCCAATTGGATTGAGCACAAAAATACACTCTTTTGTTACTCTACGTTCAGCTGAAAACGTCTAGAAAACACCTCACACCAGTTAATCAGTTAATGTTACTAATTTTCAAAAGGTGTCATGCGTTTTTCTATGCATTTAGTATAGGTCTTACCCCTATGGGGAATGTCAACCTGTTTTTGTTTTTTTTTAAGTCCAAAAACTGGATGAGTGATAATAATTCCTCATATGCGCCTAAATATATGTAAATCAGGTTCACATAAAACAATAAACCGTCAAAACCCAAAAAAACCTCTGACACAGAATCAACTTGATTCTATGTCAGAGGCAGACACTACCTGTAGATAGGTACATTGACCTCAGTAACAAATTCATCTGGGTCTCTAGTGGTCCAATAGTCCACCACATACCGCTCATAACTCTCCTTGCCGCATTTATAACCTTTTTTCTCGGCCCAGGTAAGTATCCTCTCGTATTCTTCATCGATTGTATCAAGATTCCCGATGTGATAAACGGAAGCAGTCATAAACCCTCCATAGACCTGGCGGTCCATACATTCCGTACAGGGATGAATCGCTTCCTGCATGATGGTGGCACGCTTACAGGTGCCTTTCATCTTGTCCTCAAAGGACTGGAACTTTAAGATCACTGCTCCAGTAATCTCATTCTCTGCCCGTTCTAAGTAATTCGTCCATTCTATATTAATGACTGATTCCATATAGTTGTAATCAAAATCCTGTTCCAGACAACAGTATGTAACTGCAGGAATATACTTCACCGCAACGTCGTGGACATCGTTTTCACGCACCATCTTAGCTTCCTGGATCAGCTCATACCAGTCTTTTACCGCAATATAGCTGTTATGAATCTGCTGCTCCTGAAAACGGAGCTGTTCAATCTTGTTGTGGAAATTCTGCTCAAGATAATAATACGTATTTCCTTCCACGAGCCCTTGCATCTCTTCCAGCTTAAATCCCATCTGTTTATAATACTTTACAACCGGGACGGTAAGAAGCGTTTCTTTATTATAATACCGGTAGCTGTTCTCCTTACAGATCATATCGGGAGATATAATACCGATCTTATCATAAAAACGCAAAGCCTTGGTAGAAATATTGCAAATCTTACTTACTTCTCCAATAGAAAACAATTTTTCGTCTTTCATGTAAGCCCCCATAGCATAGTCCTATCTACATCATCTAGTTCATTTGCCTTTTCTACACGCCCCATGTATATATTCTAAGTATAATCCTTCCTGTATAGGGGAAGGTCAACCACAACTTATACTACTATATTAATCTATAAAACACATTTTGAAAAGTATTAAAATATGTAAAAAAAGGCCGCAGGCTCTTGATCTTCTCGAATCACCTGCGGCCATAAGAATTACTTTAAACGATCTACCATTTCCATGATCTCTTTTTTGGACTTTACACCTACAGAAGTAACTTCAAGCTTGCCGTCCTTAAAGATGCCTACGGTCGGAATGCTCATTACCTTAAACTGGCCTGCCAGTTCCTGGTTTTCGTCTACGTCAATTTTACCAACCTTTAAATCAGGAATATTATCTGATGCTATCTCATCCATAATCGGTGCAAACATCTTGCAAGGACCACACCAAGTTGCCCAGAAATCTACGAGCACGATGCCCTTACTATTCACTACCTCTGATTCAAAATTATTCTGTGTTAATGTTACGACTGCCATATATATTCCTCCTTAATTAAAATGATCCTTATACCATGTAATTTGACTCATTTTATAGTTTTATCATAATTGTTTGGATTATCCTGTGTTTTAGTATAAATATATAAAACTGTAACCTTTGTAATATCAGATTGCTTACTGTTATTATAAAAGTTACAGTTGTATTTGTCAACACATTTTTTTATTCATTCATATCAAAGCCCAGAAGACGGATTTTTTTCAAGAAGTTTTCCTTGTAACTATCAATCCCATTCTGCTCCGGCTGTTCTATTCCAGCATTGAATTTATCCCGCTCCATCGCCTCGGAAGAAATCTTGCCACCCTGGTATCCACCACTTAGTTCTAGACGGAGACTTGACTTGCCGTTATCGGTATCGATATTTAAACTTGATATCTGAAAAGAACGTTTCCCTTCTATTCCATATCCAAAGTACAGTTTGGAATCAAACGCAAAACTTCTGTCATTTAGAGATACATTCCCGCTTAGGGAAAGCCCTTGGTTATTTTCCATCGCCAACGTAAAAGTTCCCAGTCCGTCCACTTCAATCTTGTTTAAGTTCATGTTCTTATCAATGGAGATTATGATGCGCTTAGACTCCCCTTGGGTCTTATCATCTTTAAGTATCTGCCCCCATTCCTTCATATCCTTTAATGGACCGTCTAACACAAAATCTCCCACCTCACTTAAGAAGGAATCAAACACAGCCGCAGGAACATCAGCCTCTATGACAACACCGCTTTTGTCTCTACTGACAAAACGGATCTGGCTTTTCGCCATCATATGTATGGAATTCTTCCCAATGGTCTCAAGCTGATTCTTCACCTTGCTCTTCTTTCCTGGAGTCAAGGTAAATCCAAGAGAATTTTTCAAAGATTCCTGAGTGGTCTGAGCGGATATCTGTGTGATTCCAGGAATATGGAATACTACATTTTCGTTGTCCGCCCAATAAGAGATGCCTTCCCTGATGGCTCCCAGGAAATACACGTTAAGGCTTCCCTGAGAAAAACCGTCATCCTCACCGCGCTGCTCTGTAAAGGAGATTCCAAGACCTCCTGGAAGGAGAAGGACAGAATGTCCATTCCACCTCACTTCATCTGCTACCAGTTTTAGATGGTCCTCGTAAGCATTTCCAACTCCCTCATCCTGATTCCACAAGGTGAAAAGCTTCTCTTTCGTCTGAAGTGCAGAACGAGTCAAATAAAATTTGGCGTAATACATAGGCACCACATACCATGCAACGCATAAGACAATCGCCAAGGTCAAAACCACGGCACACAACCTAGTTACCCATGATTTCTTTCCTGGTATGTAGAATTTTTTTTTATTTTTAGAACATTCCTGTTTCACTGAGTTTTTCTTCAAAGAATTCATTAAGTTCATGCACCTTCTTCCGCAATACAATACCAACCAGCAATGAAATAGGAATAAAGACTAATACGTATCCTATATATCTCCAATAATCATTCTGGTACATTCCACCGACACACTCTCTCATCGCATTAATGATATGAGTAAATGGTAGCAGAGGATTCACCACCTGGAAGAACCGAGGTGTTACCTGGATGGGGAATGTTCCACCGGAGCCTGCAACCTGAATTACCATAAATATAATAGAAATAGCTTTACCTACATCTCCAAAGGAGACCGTCAAGGAATAGATAATGCTGTTGAAAATAAAGCTGGCTATGATTGCCGCCAGTATAAATTTTCCAGGGTAGAGACACTGAGCCTTTAGCAGGTAAATATCTCCCAAAGCGGCGACAAGCGCCTGAGCCGTTCCCATGAGTAAAAATGTCATATATCTTCCTAGATAAGTCTCATAAAGCTCTAGCCCCACAGCCCTGCTATCTTCAACCTTGCATTTAAGCAAAGCCACCAAAAGCATACCACCTACCCAAATGGCAAGTGTGGTATAAAAAGGTACCATGGCTGATCCATAAAACTCAATCGGATACATCTTGTTGGTAACCATATCCGTAGGTGTTTTCATAAATTCACTAAACTGCTCTGGATCGTTCTTCATAATATCCATAATCTTATTGAGCTGCTTGCTGTCAACCACCTTATTCACGTTCTCGATCATATCATCGATTCGTTCCTGGCTTCTGCCAATCATGCTCTTGGTGCTGTCCAAAGTCTCAATTAAAGTCTGAGATGAAGCGGTAACACTTGATAAGGTTCCGTCTACCTGCCCAATTAAGCTACCCATGCTATCTAGGGCTCCTGATGTTGCACCTAAGGCATCATAAGTCTTATCCAGAGTGTCATTAAGTGGAACCTCAACTCTTCCGGTATAGAAATTCAAAGTATCTGAAGTAGTATTATAAAGTCCATCGAGAGTATCCCCAATATCGGATTCCACATCACTTGGTAAATGTTTTGTCTGACGCACTGTCTTCTCAGCTGCGGCAAGTTTTGCAATGGCATCCTGCTGCTGCTTTGCCAGAGCCGTAAGCTGCTGCGAAAGCGCAGTTCCATCCGGAATCGGAATCGGGAGAAGCTTATTAATTCCAGTAAGAATCTTGTTAACCGCGTTAATCTGCTCTAAGCCGGCTTGTAAGAGTCCCTGTAAATTCTTTAAGGAATCAGCTGCTGCATCCGCCGATGTATTGGAAAGCTTTCCAACCGCATCAAAGGTCTTATAAACAGTTTCTTCTATTTTAACAATATTATCTAAAGTGTCTTTCAATGCATCCGTCATGATGCCAGAAAAACCTCTGCTTGAATCGATTAAATTCTTGGCACTACCTGCCGTCTGCCCACCAGAACTGATTAACTTATCCATATCTGGAAGGGTTCCCTTCACCCCATCGTTTAAAGAATTTACCGTCTTTAACGTGGATTGAAGCATAGAAATGGTATCCAAAACCTGAGCTAAATCATTTTTCGCATCGGTTAAGGTGCCTATGGCATCGTTTCTATTTGTTTCTTTATCAACACTCCAACCCTCCGAACGTTTGTTTAAAACCTTCGCCATGACTTTTGATGTTGTATTGATAAAGGTCTCGTTAATCTGAAGTTGAACTGTCTCCACGCCTTTGCCTGTAATCTTCGTAGCAATGGCATTCTTTTTTTCATTTACATAATACTGCAATACTGGTCGTTCAATCTTTGAGGACAAAACACTTGATATTTTCTGGCTGAAATCCTCCGGAATTACCACTGCAGCATAGTACTTACCTGACTGCACTCCGTCGATGGCGTTTGCATTATCCACAAATTGCCAGCCGATTTTATCGTTTTTCCTCAGTTCATCCATGACCATCTCACCGATGTTAATGGAGGAATCATCAATATCCGAATCGAAAATACTGTCAATTGATGCCCCTTTATCTTCATTCACAACTGCAACTTTAAGCCCTTTTGTATTGCCATAAGGATCCCAGCTTGCCGCGATGTTAAACCAGGCATAAAGGGATGGTATGATAATCAGTCCCAGCGCAATAAGTATTGACACTGGATTCATGGTAATATGCTTTAAATCGCCAACAAAGACCTTCCATATATTTTTTATATGTGACATAACAACCTCCTTGGTATTTATTTCGATCATTTAATTCCGTATTATATTATTTCCTATCCTTAAATGCAATGCCTTATTCTGTTAAAATAAACATTTAATAATTGCAAAGACAATAAATAACAAACGTCTGGATTGCCAGACTCTAGGGGTGACATACTGTCACGATAGTGAGAATCTACCTGAAATGTGTTGTCATGTGCATCCCGCCTAATAAGGCTTATTATGTACTAGGACGTAATTTCCTGCCACAAAAAAAAAGGATCTCCATCATCTGGAAACCCAAAATTAAAAAATAGAGAGCGCGAGACGGGACTCGAACCCGCGGCCCCGACCTTGGCAAGGTCGTGCTCCACCACTGAGCCACTCGCGCATGTTTGTAAAAAATACTTCAATTAAAGACATAAAGATTATACCATATGTATCCGGGAAATGCAAGAGGGGAAATGCATTTTTGCACCCCCCTCTATGTATGATATTTGAGTTTTGTGTCCACAAGAAAATCCACTCCCAGCATATCAGCAGCTCTTTTGGTTTCTGTCTGCTCATGATCAAAAAGATCTGCATATTTGGCTACCAAAGGTCTTTCCTTGCTAACCAACCGGTTTAAGTGATGATTCAATATGGTGTGAAGGCGTTCCGAATCCTTTGCAAGTACAGCATCTACAAGTTCTCTGTGTTGCTTAACAATTCCCTTTTCAATCCCGGAATCCGCCATAAAAAGAAGTCGTATTCTCCGGTAATGGCCGGAATTGGCCGTCAAAATGTCGTTGCAGTAACCTTTGTTTGCTCCATCATAAAAAATGGAGTGAAAATAAGAGTCTTCGGATAGAAAAGCCCGGATATCACCATCTTTTTCAAGCTGCTCTTGCCTCTCTAATGACATTTCAAGTGCGGTTATAGCTTTTAAGTTACATACTGCCATGAATTCCAGAATGACATTTTCTTCCACGCAGGTTCTTAAGAACCGTTCATTCCTTACCTTATCATAATCGATTTTGGAGATCATGGTGCCTCTTTGAGGCAGAAAGGTAATAAGTCCTTCCTTGGAAAGGCTTATAAGTGCATCACGCACTGGGGTTCTGCCAACCTGATAGGATTCGCTAATGTCCTTAATGCTAATTATCATTCCAGGGCGCAGCCTTAAATCCAGTATATCCGTCCGCAAAATATCATATATAGGTTCTACCTGGCTGTTGTCTGTTTCGCCCATTAATGCCTCCTGTTAAAAGCTTAATACTTCCCTGTACATCTTCAGGGCCTCATCTGGACTATAATTATAATACAAAAGTATGTCTAAAGCAAATGGTGAATATGAAATTTCATTGATTTTCCTGGAAAAGTACATTCCTCCGATCTCTGACAAGGCTCGAAGTGTGGATTTATTCTTATATCCAAGGAAGTTCCACAGGATAATTTTTTCATTTCTAGTATAGATTCCCTCTATCTCATCTTCCAGGTAATGAAATATCTCATGCCCCAGAATGAGTCTTATGATTTCCTCCTTTGTAATGAGTCCGTCTAATCCAGATTCACCACCCAAATGCTCGATTGGTTCTGTCATGATCTCAACTCGGTCAGGAGGAGTAAAAAGGGCAAATAACACTCTGTCTGCTATCTGCCCTCTGTCTGTAAATTCCACTTTAAGTTTCAGTTTTTTTGCCATCTCCCAGGGATTACTGGTGCCAAATTCTTTCATTGCCCAGACCGCAGTCTCTTCGCCACAGCGAATCGCCTGTTCTATCATGGCTTCCTTGTCTTTGTCTGCTACTTTATTTTTAAGAATATCCCTGGAGAATGCGTACATTCCCCAGGATTTGTCTTTCACCTGAAACAGTTCTTCTGCTATCGTTTTAAGCTGTTTATTGTCCATATCTTTCTCCAAATAACTTAGCCCTGTTTTCTATTTGCCGCTACGATAAGAATCTCTTCATTCTCTTCCAAAGAGGAAATCTCAAGGTCTACTAACAGTTCAAGCTGCTCGAAATCCTGAGCAGAGAAATCCATAACTCGGGCGCCCATACAGAGGTAAAAATCCGGTCTGATAATTAAGTCTGTCTGATATACCGCCATATCTTCCCAAAGTTTCTTAAGGCCCTCATTACAGTTGCTTGCAGTGGCTTTTAAGCACATACCACGGCCTCTTTGAACTTTGATGAATCCTTTCTTATCTACAATACGTATACCGCCTGCGCCGTCTGCATCAGAGAGGTCTCCATATATATAGAAATAATTGGAACTTGTAAGAAGCTTCACCGCCTCATCTGGGATTCTCATATCCTGAGCTGCCAGATGGCGTGCTTCGTTTTCATCGCACTCTGTCATAAGATCTGCTGTCTTAACTTCCGTTGAACCTGTTGCGATGGCAGTAACTTTTGAGGTCTGTGGATCAATCTCAATGTGGATTTCCACAGATTCCGCAGTTGCGCCTGATTCAATGGCTTTATTTAAAGCTTCATTCTTAATTGATTTGATGTCCTCTTTTGATGGAGATGGAATGATACGTTCTACCACGTCACGGACCATGGAAAGGGCCACACCGATAGAGGAAATAACTTCTGCATTTTCAGGAATGGAGTATTTAACTCCCATCTTCTCACTAAAATAGACGATCAGGGAAGCAGCTCCCCCTCCAACACCTACCAGTGAAATCTGATCTTTTTCCAGTTTGTATTTTTCAGCCAGTTCTAAGATTACAGGCTCAATCTTTATATAAGCCTTTTCCATAATCTGTTTGGCAATATCTTCTACCGTAGTATTGCAGTAATCTGCAAGGGCTTTGATGGCCTTTTTAGCGGATTCTACATTTCCGTGAGAAAAATGCTCTTCCTTTACAAGCCCAAGTACATTGGCTGCACAGGAATTTGTAATCGTTACGGCAGAGCCGTCTTCCATGCGGATTCTTACATAATCATCGGGATCTCCGGCCTTTGGAGAAAAGAACTCTACTTTTGGGCCTTTTATTTTATCTGTGTCTGTAAATACGGAATAATCCAGTCCTGCAATATGAGCAGAACGAGGTCCTACATCAACGATTCCCTGTTTGTTTGCACGGACCATGGAACCACCTGCTACGCCAAGAACTCGTACGTCAAGAGAAGAAATATAGGTTGGGTGACCACCTACGATAGAGTAGTCAATGGCTGGACGACCATTTTTAATAACTCCGATGTTTGTTGTCGTTCCTCCAACCTCGAAGTAAACACCGTTGGATGCACGAAGGTACATCAGGGATCCCATAACGGAAGCTGCTGGTCCCGATAACATGGTAAGAACCGGACGTTTTTTCATCTCGGTAATTTCCATAACTCCGCCGTCACCTCTCATGATCATAAGAGGTACATGAACACCGGCTTCCCTTACGGAATTTTCTGTAGAGCTTGCAGTATCAAGCATCTTTGGAAGGATGGAAGCATTGATGGCTGCGGTTCTGGTACGTCTTGTCAGTCCGTAGAGTTTTGTAATATCAGAAGCCATGGTAATTGGTATTCCCTTTTCACTGGCTACTTCATATACTTCCTGCTCTGGACCTCCATCATCAACTCCAAATGCCATGGAGGAAACAAATACCTGCGCTCCTGCTTGCTTCATGGAATCTATGGTACTAGTTACCACGGAATGATTCATTTTCTTTACATTGATAAATTCGTTTATAATATTAATCTTTTTCTGGTTTCCCAGATCGATATCTGCAATTTTTGTCTGTTTTTTTGCAAGAAAGCCTTCAAGGCCTCCCTTTGCCATTCCGATAACACCAACCTTTGCCACATCGCCCTCAATCAAAGCGTTGGTAGCCTGAGTCGTGGAATGTGCCACGAAAACCACGTCATCAGGGCTGATATTATTTTCTTTTAAACAGTTCATAAACGATTTAACAACTCCTGCGGCTACGCCTCTGGGATCATCATGTGTTGTTTTCACAGAAGATTTCCCAATGATTTCGTGAGTGGCATTGTCTATGGCTACTGCCTTGGTATGGGTGCCTCCCACATCGATGCCCATTCTTACTGATCTTCCCATTTTAAGAATCTCCTTTCTTCCTTTGATCCCTTTTAACAAGGGAACTGGCGATTGCCGCCAGTTCCCTGTGATTTACATTAATCCGCCGTAAAGAACAAATACGAGGATACAGCAGATCGCACCTATGATCCAGCCGGTTGGGATTGACATTTTCATATAGTCTTTAGTAGAAACCTTGGTGTAACCAAATCCCCAAGCTACCCATGACTGAGTGATATCAAGATGCTGAGGTGCAATGGTTGTAATTGCAAACAGAGGGAATAAAAATGCTACTGGTGCATTTGGAATAACAGAAATCACAACTGCTAAAATAGCGGTTCCTGCTCCAACTAAGTTTAATGGGCCTCTAAAGAAGCCAAGAGGAGTGAGTACTGCAAAGGTGATTGCCAATAAAATGGCTGTCTTTGGAACCAATCCGCCAAGGATTGCGGTGAAGTAAGGTGCTGCATAAGTTGCCGCATTGTTGAACATGGACAAGGAAAGAAGGAATCCAATCATAGGAGCCACGTCAATGGAACCGTCTGTAAACAGCTTTGCAAAAAGTCTGCAGATTTCTGAATAAGAACCTTTCATCTTTCCAGTGGTAACAAGTGCGAAAATAGCGGAAATGCAGAATCCAAGAATAATTGGAAGCTTAAATGCTACTACGCCAATAACTGGAAGAATAATTGAAATCCAAGAAATAGCTGGAGCATTGTCACTTGTCTGAGATTTAGATGCTGCCCAGGCATGTGAGGTCTTTTTATTCATGGAGATATTAGCTACAATAAGTACTACTACCAGAGCAACGATCATACAGATTATTCCGATCTTAAAATAGTCGTTGTAGGTATAAGCCTCTGCTTCTTTATTAAAACCTGCATAAATAGTCTGATACTGTTTGAAGTTTACAATGTTTCCAAAGATTCCTGCCATAATGGAACCCATGAAACTAAACATAGCTACTGGTGCAGGAATTCCCAAGGAAAGCATGATTGGAAGCACGATAACTGCGATGGAGATAACAGGACCGATACCAGTCATTGACATAAAGATGATTGCGGTAGCGACGCATAACAGGCCCATGGTAAATCTAGGCTTGTCACCGCCAAGTTCAACGACCTTACGGATTATGGTTGCTGCAATTCCGGTATCAACCAGAACTCTACCAAAGAATGCACCGAAAAATACGTTAACGAGAATTGATTTTGCATAGCCTGCCGGTCCTTCTGCGTACACATAGGTCAGCACGTCAATAATAGACTTACCTTCCATCGCGGAATTTGGTGAAAATGAATTTCCCACCATCGCAAGTACGGTCCAGAATGTAGCCATGACCGCAAACCCCACCATAAGATTGAGTCCCTTTACACAGTACCATACCATGCCAAGGAAAGACAAAATCATGATAATACCGATGATTACATTGATGTTCATACGAATCCTCCTTAAAAATAAAATGTTTTGATTGGTAACCCGCAGAAAAATCGACCTATTTTCTGCTTCCCCACAGAGGGCTCATGCCCACTGTTGATACTAATATATTAGTACTAAAATATCAGTATGTATATGGTCAATATACCGGTTTTGAGCTTATTTTTTTGTATATTACTCACAAAATTATCTTGTAACTCACGTTTTGTTGTTGTACTTTATACATTGTTTCACTATCAAAGCTTTGCCTTTTTACCTCATGATATATCAGTTGAGTCTCTCATCCTACCTAGTCATTTTACCCATATCTCCAAATTCTAACATTTATTTTCCAATTTTTTTATAATTCAAAATGGATCACTTATTTTTCCTTTTAAGTTTCCATTATATTCGCTTTCATGGTATAATTACAGATAAAAAGCAGAACAAAAAGGCGATCCCTGTGAGGATCGTTTCTATAAACAGTGCCGCTAAATCTCACGGCAGAACGGAGTTTTACATGTCACTCTTACCGCTTCAGAAAATATCCCCCCGGAAGGCTAGCGAAGACGCCAGACAATACGCCTACCGGGTGCTCCGATATTTTATTCTGAATCTCCATCTTCCTCCCGGTAGGAAGATGAATGAAATTGAGTTTGCTGATGCTCTGGGTATTAGCCGTACACCCGTCAATGATACGTTCAATAAGCTTTCCAGAAAGAATCTGGTGGACATCATCCCTCAAAAGGGGGCCTTTGTTTCAAAGATTGATACGAGAAGAATTGAACAAACACTTTGGATTCATGGACAGCTTGGATCTTCCATGATCAAAAATATTTTTATTCGCAATGTAAAGCGCCCTCAATTCGATATCCTTTACCTGATCCTTGAGGAAATGGAAGACCACCTCTCCCACGGTGATTTAACCCAGTCTGCCAGACTGATCACCGACTATTACAAACATTTATACGAGCTTGGGGGGAAGATGGATTATATATGGGAGTCTGTCCAGATCGCAGGAATGGATTTGCAGCGGTTTCTTTATCTTTCCACAGAAGAGATCGGAACAACAAGGAATTATATGTTGGATCTGACAAGCTTAACCGACGCAATGGCACAGAGGGATACGGACCTTGCATGCACCATTTATCACCATCACCTATCAAGAATCTTTCTCCTTCTTCCTGCCTTAATGGAAGTTAACCCACATTACTTTACAGACCAAAGGAACAAAGAATCAGACGAAATACCTGACAATATAATATAATACAATTGGGGAGGAATACTTATGATTTTTGGAAACATTCAAAACTCCATGCTTGAAGGGGAACTGTCCCTTATGCCAAAACCGCTTTCCGACGCCATCTGCTTTTTAAAAGACCACGACATGGCTGCTCATGAGCCTGGTGTATTTCAGTTGGAACTTTCCGGAGTGCCAATGACCCTTCAGGTATTAGATCTAAACACTGCACCCAGAGAAAGCCTTCGCCCGGAAATCCACCGAAAGAACATAGACGTTCAATTTCTTGCCTCCGGCGGACCGGAAGAGGCTGGTTTTTACAGCGATGACGGCACAGGTATTGTAGACGAAGATCTTCTTGATACCCCCAGAGACATCCTGTTTTATCAGAACAAGGAAGCTGCACCGGAAGGGCGAATTCGTCTGATTCCAGGTTCTTTTGCTATTTATTTCCCCTGGGATGTCCACATTCCCGCTATTTGGACAGGCAGTTCCCCGGCTCCCATCCGCAAGATCGTCATTAAAGTGCCACTAAAAAGCTGTCTAACGGAACATCCTTCACAGGAGAGTGTGCTATGATAGTAGACAAGTTTATACGCCAGCTTTCTTTAAAAGATCCAGACGAACGAAGAGAAACCTTAAAGGCAGTCCTTAAAGAAGAAAACCTATCCTTTTACATTCAGGAAGAAGGGCCTTCCTCGAAAGCGCCAAGAGGGATCGTGAACTATCTATTAACTCCCTGGAGCGGTGAACCCGGTCTTTTGTTCTGTGCTCATTACGATGCAGTCCCAGGCAGCTTTGGGGCAAACGACAACGCCGCCTCTATGTGCATTTTAATTGAACTGGCAAAAACTCTACGGGAAAAGGAAATTCCTGCCCGCTTCGCTTTTTTTGACGGGGAGGAGACTGGCAATACAGGAAGCCGCCTTTTTGCCTCTAGTCATGAGATGGACACCATTTCCGGGGTAATTAATTTAGATGTCTGCGGCTACGGGGATACCATTGCAGTCTATGACCGTGGAAATGCAAAAAAGGAGCCAGTCCGCTCCTTTTGTTCCAAAAAAGTCTTAGATTCCCACAATGGCCTTCTTGTAAAATATCTTCCTCCCAGTGATGAGGTTTCCTTTACCGGAAAAAGACTTCCAGCCATCAGCATCGCCATCGTTCCCCATTGGGATATCCAGTATCTAAATGCATTGTCTCGTATGGGGGGTAACTCCCTTTTTCGCTCTCCGGAATTTGACATGATCCTATCTCAGATGGAGGTAACCACCACCATGCATGGCGGATACCGGGATTCACCAGAATGGGTGCAAAAAGAGGCTATGACCAGGGTTTATAATTATCTCTTAGATAGTGCATTAACATTGCCGGAGAAAAAAAAGAGGTTCCTTCTGTTTTGATGCAGGAGGAACCTTTTTTTTTTGCGGCAGAATGCCAGTTTTAAAAATCAAAGGTCAAAACCACTTTCCGAATGGAAGGATCACGGCTGTCCACAAAATCAAATGCTTCCTGAGCTTTCGTAAGAGGGAAGGTATGGGAAACGGAGCCCAAAAGGTCCAGCTTTCCTTCCCGGATTAAATCAATGGCCTTTCCAAACATCTTATTCTGAAGTCTAGAGCCTCTTACATCCAATTCCTTTGAGGTTATGGCAAACTGGCTAATCTCTGTGGGGGAAGTTGAAAATCCCATGGTAATTACACGTCCGGCATTTCCTGTTGCATCTAAAAGCTGGCTTAAAGAATCTTTATTGCACACCGCATCAATCGAAACCGTAGCTCCATGTCCATTTGTGTATTCTTTTACTTTTGAGACTAGGTCCTCTTCTCTGGTATTGATGGTATAGACTGCCCCATTTCTCCTTGCCGCCTCCAGCTTGCTTTCCTGAACATCTGCCACAATGATATGTTCGCAGATCAGGCTCGCCGTCTTTAAAATAGAGCTTCCCAGAGCACCGGAACCATAAATCAACAGCATGTCATCCTTGTTAAGTTCCGCCCTGGTACAGGCCTGGATGCCTATGGTTGTAGGCTCGATCATAACCGCATCCTCATCGGAGATGGAATCAGGCAAAAGATAACAGTCCGACTCTGGCACAGCAATGTATTCCCGATAGCCCCCGTCAATATGGACTCCCCGAACAGCAAGATGATCGCAGACATTTCCACGTCCGATCCGACATGGATAACAGTGTCCGCAGCTTGTTACCTGATTGACAATGACCCGTTCCCCCACCTTTATATGGGTAACCCCGGAACCCGTTTCCACGACTTTTCCTACCATTTCATGACCAATGATTCTGGGATAGGTAGCCGCAGCATTGCTTCCATGATAAATCCCTACATCAGATCCACAGATCCCTGCTGCCGTCATTTTAACCAATACCTGATCCGGACCGGAAAGCTCCGGTTTTTCTATGTCAATGATTGTTAGTTGCCCGGGTTTTACGATTTGTACGGCTTTCATATTGATTTTCTCCTTTATTCGTTTTCTTGCATTCCTTTTGTTACCGAATCTCCAGGTACTCAGATAGCACCTGATCCATTTCCGCCGCACGGTCCTGTGTCAGTGGCATAAAAGGCTTTCGCACCTCTCCCACCGGTATCCCCTGAGCAGACAGGATATATTTTAAATTCGCACAAAGTCCATTTTTCAACAGTACATCTAGTATGTTATTGCATTTCGTCTGCAAAATTCTGGCCTCTTCCAGTTTTCCCTCCTGAAACAGATTTAGAAGGTGCTTAAACTGGGGAAGCATGAAATTAAAGCTGCTGCCGATAAAACCTTCGCATCCAAAGGCAAGGAATGCTACCATACAGCTTTCAAATCCTCCAAAGCATTGGATTTTTGGATTGACGCTGCGAATCCGATCCATTTGAAGAAGGTTTAAGTTGGTGTGCTTGATGGAATTGATCGCACCAGACTTTAAAAGCGCCTTTACTTCAGGGTGGTTCACATCAAGATCTTTGTGAGTACTGGACGGAATGTTATAATAAAGGACTGGGCGTCCAGCCGCCTCTGCAATATCATAGTAATAACCTGCGATTTCCTTCTCCGAAAATCCAAAATAAATGGGTGGCGTAGCTGCGATGTTTTCAATTCCCGCCTTTACCGCTTCTTTCGCATAAAAAACTGCTTCTTCTGTGCTGATTGCGCCTACATGTGCAAAGATATCTCCTCTGTCCTTGTATTCTGACGCCAGTTCAAAGGAGCGGACCCGCTCCTCTCTGGTCAATAAAAAACATTCCCCTGAGCTTCCCCCGATAAAAAAACCGCTAGCTCCTTCAGAAAGATTCCTTTCCCATAGCATTCTTAAAGCCGCTTCATTGATCCTTTCCTCTTTATCAAAAGGTGTTACGGAAGCAACATATAATTTTTTCATGATGTATAATCCCCCTTATCATCATATCACCCCTGAAAAGCCAGATTTTAAGCCTGGCTTCTCTCCTCCATGGCATGGATCGTCTCCACCGCAAACGCGTGAGTTGGTACCGGAATGCCTAGCTTCCCTGCGGTTCTTACCACAGAACCACTGATGTTATCCACCTCTGTTTTTCGTCCATTCTGTAGGTCGGAACGAATCGAGGTACAGCCGTTTGGCGACATCTGAGAAGTTTTCCTCACTTTATCCATGATTTCAGTCTCATCTGCCATAAGACCCAGTCCCCTTGCTACCTCTGCCGCTTCTTTGATCAGCGATGTTGTCATCTTCCATGCATGTTCATTGGCTGCGATATACCCCATATCCACCTGCAAGATAGCCGTAACTGCACTTAACGACACATTGGTAAAGAGTTTATCCCAGATAAGCTGCTGTATGTTCTCGTGAATCCTTACCAAAAAGCCGCAGCTTTCAAATGCTTCTTTAAGCCTGGGGAGGAACGCCTCCTTATCCTCAGTGAGCATCCCTATGTTTGTATTGCCTGCGCCTCCTCTTCGGATGCAGCCGGTACTGATCACTACGCCGTTATCTTCTGTGGTACCGATTATGATATGGTCCCTGGAAACAAATTCCTCCAAAATATCTTCATGGCCAGAACCATTTTGCAAGGTCATCACATAAGTATCTGGGCCAATGAGTCCCTGATTGGAGGTTAACGCAGTTTTGGAATACAGGGATTTGACAAATAAGAGAATAAGGTCCATACTTCCTAACTCCGCAGGTGCTAAAGCCGCTTTGGGTAAGTAAACATTCTCTTCTCCATTCTCACTTAAGCGGATTCCCTCCAGGTTAATATGCTCCACCACAGAGGGTGAAGTATCTACCATATACACATCATGATTAAGAGATAAGTGACAGCCATAAATGGAACCCATAGCCCCCGCTCCGATTACTGCAATTTTCATAATCTCTCCTTCTGTTAGTTGGAAAACTCTGCAATGCCCTCAATGGCATAGGCGCGGATTGGACAGGAATCCAGTCCTTTGATTGGAAGAGGGGTGTAGGACATAAAGAAAGTATCCGTTTTCAACTCTTCTAAATTCTTAAGCACTTCAAGGAACACCACATTAACCTCCATGAGCACATCGTGGAATGCGGACACATCCGTATTGTTGCTTTCAATGGAAACCCCGTCGCCAAAGCCTACGGATTTTACTTTCTTTTCTTTCAGCCATTCAGCCGTCTCTTTGCAGATAAAGAGTCTCTTATCTCCAGGAGTATTGGAAACAGGGGTAAATGGGGGCACCTTATACTGGGAATCTAAAATCACGATATCCCCTTCTTTAATCCGGTCACCGCAAGCTTTTTCCAAATCTTCTCCCTTAATCTTTTCATTGGGAGCCATATGAGTGATATTTACATAAATGGCACGTCCCATAAAGGCAGTGATTGGAAGTCCCTGTACATCCGTCCAGTTGTCATTGTGATGATAAGGACATTCCACGTGGGTTCCCAAGTGGCTGGTCAGATCCATAATGGTATGGAAATCCGGAATCGGTCCACCAGTATTGAAACGGAATAAATGACATCTTCTTGATTCTGTTGCTGGATCCAGTTCCTTTGTCAAATCAATTACTCTTAATCCATTGCCTAACTGAAATACGCTCATATTAATTCCTCCTGTTTTGTATTATATGTAATCATCCAGTCCCTTTATTATATCGGTATACCGGTATACCGGTCAATGTTTTTTTATTGACTTACCTATTTTTCTAAGGTATGATATTCCCCATAAGACCCGGGCCAGATGGCACCGGTTGTCAACAAAAACCTATGTCAGGAGATTCCCATGAACGAAACAGGTTCCCTTCAATCCCAGGCTTACCATACCATTAAAGAACTGATCTTATCAAAATCCCTTGACTCCGGCGTTCTGTATTCGGAGACAAGGCTTGCAAAGGAACTTGGTATTTCCAGAACGCCTCTTCGGGAAGCACTTCAATGTCTTTCCCAGGACGGCTATATCACGATCATGCCTAGTCGGGGCTTTAAAATCCGAAGTCTCAATAAGGAGACCATGACAGAATCCATTGAAGCCCGGTGCGCCATCGAGGGCTTTTGCGTCCATTTATTTGCTTTCTGTGAGGACGAATCCCGCAGGCAAAAGCTTCTAGAGGATATGAAAGAATCTCTAAGCCGCCAGAAGGCGGCCCTCACCTCCAAAAGCTTTCCGGAGTCATTTACCGAGGCGGATCATCAGTTTCATATGTCCCTGGTCCAATTTGCAAGAAACAATGAGTTCAACCACTTGTTCCAGAGGCTTCTCTATACGATTCATTTAACCACTTACGGCGCATTAACCATTACAGGGCGGGCTGAAACCACCTACGAGGAGCACTGTCAGATATACCAGCTTTTAATAGAGGGAGATACCGAACAGGCCTATCAGGCACTAATTCGTCATTTGATGATGCCCCTTAAGATGAATCTTATATAGTTTTCCGTCAGGCCTCCAAAAAAGGAGGTTTTTTTTACAAAGCCACTTTAATGACCACCTTTTTAACCTTACAAGGCTCTCCAGCCACTAAGCGTGGCTTATGGGCATCTTCTGGTGCCACAACGATTAAATCTCCTTCTTCCAAAAGGACACTTCCGCTGTGAAGAGGTTCTTCATAAAAGATTAAATCCTTTTCCTCAATCCGCTCCTTAACCTTCAGCCCTTCTCTTTTGCATACGCCAAACTGTTCTCTTCCTGATGCCACATACTGGATATCAAAATACTTTTCATGGGTCTCAAAGAAGCCCTGGTCTGCTAATACTGTGGTATATTCCTGAACATTGGCAACCACTTCTTCTCCTGAAATCGGGTAGCTTCCTTCTGGCAGGGATAATATATCCGTCTCTTTCAGCCACTGATATCCCTTTTTGAATTTTTCTTCCAGATAATTATACTTCTCAGCAATTCCTATATTTGAATAGAACATGAGCTTTCTCCTATCGTTTTATTTGCCTGTTAACTGGCAACCATTCTTATTTACTTGCAATATCTTTTGTGTTTAAATCTCCTTCTGAGATCGCTACCACCTGCTGCCAGATGGTCTCATCAACCGAAACCCCTTCTTTCATGCTGCGTTCTCTGGACGCATAGGTTCTTTCTCCCGGACAGGTAACATGCGCACCTTCTTTTTCTGGATGGCTGGCATCGGCTGCTGCTACGCGGCGGTTTAACATTGCCTGGATCTCTTCCTTGGAACCAAATAAATAAGGATCGTAAGCGATAAATATCTGACAGCATCCGGTACAGCTTCCTTTGTCAGCTTCATCCATATCCAAACCGCTGTATCCATTTGCCATTAAAGCCGCTGCAAGGTCAAGAGCGATGGCCATACCGCTTCCTTTCCAATAACCCGTAGGAAGGATTCTCCTGCTGTCTTCAATGGCGCCCGGATCATCCGTTAAGTTTCCATCCTGATCAAATCCACCGGGAAACGGCAGCTTCTTACCTGCCAGACGGTATACTCCCAACTTTCCGTAAGCGTATTGGCTCATAGCCATATCAAGAACAATTGGCCCATCCTCTCTTGGAATGGCGATACAGAAGGGATTATTGCCTACTCCCGGCTCATCGCTGCCCCACAGAGGCATACAGCTTTCTGTATTAATCCAGCTAATTCCCATAAAGCCTGCTTCCGCCATTTTCCACGCATAAGTGCCGCCCCTCATCCAATGAGTAGAATTTTTTAAGGCAACGCAGCCAATTCCATGGTCCTTAGCAAGAGCCATTGCTCTGTCTGCACAAAAAAGTGCATTGGTGATTCCGATTCCTAGATGTCCGTCGTAATTTTCAACAGCACCTTTTCCTCCTACCAGCTCTGGTTCTCCCTTTGGATTAATAAAACCTTTTTGAATATATTCTACAAAGCGGGGAACCCGGTTCAATCCATGGCTCTCAACTCCATCTGCACTGGACTGGGCGTGGATCTCGGCGCATGTTTGTGCCTGTTCCTCTGAAAGGCCACTATTTATCAACGCTTTTTTTACTGTCTCAAGTACGGTTTCATACGGAATTTTCAGACTCATAATATCTCCTTTTGCTTATATCAATTTATAGTTGTGATTTTTTCTTCCCGAAAGCTCCATCATCTCCTCATAAAGACCGCTGGCCTCCTGGGGAGAATACCCATAGACTAAGAAAACATCCATTAAGTAAGGAGAATAGGAAAGTCCCATCAGCTCCTTCGCAAATCCCATGGCTGCAATCTCACTTAAGGCAATGACGATGGAATCATTATGAAGAAATCCCAAAGACCACAGGCGCACCTTTTCTGTCTGGGTAAAGATCTCCTGCCGATACGTTTCTTCCACAAAATGAAAAAGCTCATGGGATAAAAGAAGGCGGCAGACATCAAGTTCCTCTGTAAGGATCTCTAATACCTGAGGTTCTAACAATAGCTTGTTTGCTTTATTCACCGCATCCATATAGATGCAGATTTTATTGGGAATCCGATACTCTGCAAAAAGCACCCGATCCGTCTTATCTGGAACCTCCGGGTAGGAAACGCTCATGGAAAGCGAGTCAGCAAGCTTAACGGGATCACTGGTCCCATACTCTTTTCTTACCTTTTGTGCGTATTCCCGTCCGCAGTCCAGACTCTTTCTCATCCAGTCTCGTCTCTGCTCATCCGTAAATTTCCCGTTTAATGGCTCCCTGGAAAAAGCATAGCCGTACCATTCCTCCACCGGAATATCTGCCAGATCTTTTAACATCTCCTCTAAGGGGCGCACGGTAAACTTTGGTCTTTCATAACCCCTTGTATTCTGTTTTCCAAACAATCCGTCTGTTATGGGTTTTAATGCACTTCGGAATTCTTGCCTCGTCATAATTGATTTAACTCTCCCTGATTGAAGCTATGATCATGATCTCCTCATCTGGTTCTCGATCTCCCAGGTCCAGATTCATGAGCAGCATGATCTGTTCTAAGTCCACAGCACTGTAATCGCAGACTCTTGGGCCTATGCATACGAAAAAGTCAGGCCGAAGCACCGTATCCGTTTTAAATATGGCATTTTCTTTCCATATCTGCTCCACTACTTCTTCGTAATCTTTTACCTTGCATTTTTCTACCAGACCTTCGGAACACTGCACCTTAATAAATCCTTTTTTATCTACGATACGAAGAGGATTTTTCCCTTCTTTTTCCCCTGTGTATACATAGAACTTATTTGTTTTTTCAGCCAGATGTATTCCTGTTACCTTAGGGCCAAAATCCTCTTCGGCAAGCTTACAGGCTTCTGCTTCCTCACACTCTTTTAATAAGTCTGTGGTCTTTACTTCGGTTGAACCAGTGGCAATGGCTGTAACCTTTCCGGTCTGGTTATCAATCTCAATATGGACTTCTACCGTATCCGGAGAAGCACCAGAGCTGACTGCAAGATCGGAAGCCTCTTTTTTCAATTCTTTGATGTCTTCCTGTGTGGGATTTGGGATGACTCGTTCTACCACGTCTCGAACCATGGAGAGGGAAACGCCAATAGAAGATATTACCTCCGCATGTTCAGGAATGCTGTACTGTAGACCTAATTTCCCAGCGCAATATGGCACCAGAGAGGCGGCTCCCCCGCCGCAGCCTACCAGACGCATACTGTCATGATCTAGCTTGTACTTTTCGGCAAGGGCTTTGATGCAGGCACTTACCTTTTCAAAATCTTTATCAAGAATCTGGGTAGCCAGTTCCTCAACTGTGATTCCAAGCTTATCTGCCACAGGCTTCATGGCCTTGCGGGCAGAAGCTGCATTGCCGTGAGCAAAATATTTTTCATCAATCAACCCCAGAACATTGGCAGCATCCGTATTGGTAAAACAGATCTTTTTGCCGTTTTCCAGCCGTAGGGTGACATAATCTCCCGGATCTCCAGGCTTTGGGCTAACCATCTCAATCTGAGGATTCACAATCTCATCCTCAGGCATGAAACAGGCGTATTCGCATCCGGCTATATGAGCAGAACGAGGGCCTACGTCAACCACACATTTGTCATTGATCCGAACCATGGAGCCTCCCGCACAGCCGAGAATCCGTACATCCAGGGAATTGATATAAGTATCATGCCCACCAATCTTAGCATAATCCACCCCAGGGCGTCCATTTTTAATAACGCCAATGTTTGTGGTGGTTCCTCCCACTTCAAAATAGATGGCATTGGAGGCCCGAAGATACATAAGGGAACCCATAACCGAAGCAGCCGGACCGGAAAGCGCCGTTAAAATGGGGCGTTTGCGCATTTCGTTGATTTCCATTACACCGCCGTCACCTCTCATGATCATCAAGGGAACCTTTACTCCTGCTGATTTTACGGAACTTTCCGTTGCATTGGCGGTTGCCATCATCTTTGGAAGAATGGAAGCATTGATTGCTGCCGTTCGGGTTCGTCTGGTCAGTCCATACAGTTTTGTAATATCAGAAGCCATCGTTACGGGAACGCCTCTTTTTTTGGCACAATCGTGTATGAGCTGTTCCTCTCCCATGCTATCTACTCCAAAGGCCATGGAAGCAACGATCACCTGGGCGCCTTCGGCTAGAAGTTCCCCAATATTTTTATTAATAACCTCTTCCGTAAGCATTTTTTTCTTAACAAAGGAATTATATACCTTAATCATCCGCCCGACTTTTTCATCTAGTATGATATCTTTTAAAGCCAGCTGGCGTTTTGCTAAAAATCCTTCGATTCCGCCTCCAGCCACTCCAACCACACCTACGCTGGCTACGTCACCTTCAATAAAGGCATTGGTGGCCTGTGTGGTAGAATGGGCTACGAATACCACATCCTCAGGTGAGATATTATTTTCCGACATACAATTTTGAAAGCTCTTTACTACTCCGGCAGCCACGCCATCCTTATGATCATGTGTTGTCTTTACTTCATTTTTCCCTATAATCTCATGGGTATCATTGTCCATGGCCACGCACTTGGTATATGTACCGCCTACGTCAATTCCCATGCGTACCGCTCTTTGAATACGTTCTGCCATTTTGCTTTTTCCCTTTCCCTTGTCTTAAAATCCTCATTTTCTAATGGTGAAAACCGTCCGAGTGCAATCGCTGCGCCCGGACATGTCATCTATATTTTATGGATTATATTACTTCAAAAACCATGTAGCTCCCAAGCCTCCCAACATTATAAAGACTGCGACATACTGCAAAATACCGGTAAGATATGCATTGGGAATGGACAGCTTTAGGAAGTCCTTTGATTCCACCTTTGTATATGCAAGTCCCCAGGCCACCCAGGACTGGGTAATACAGCAGCCGATGTTAACTGTAATGGTCGGAATGACGAAAACTGCATATAAGAAAGGAACGGAAAAGGATGCGACATTTGATAATACTCCAAGTGTTGCCGCACCACATCCGACTAATGTCATAGGGCCACGGAACAATCCCATGCAAAGCAGTACTGCAAATACGATACAAACTACGATCTCGCTTCTAGGCATAACATTTCCAAGGATCACCTTAAAATATGGAGATGCAAGGGCTGCCACTGCGTTGAACATGGGAAGTGTAAGCAAAAATCCTACCAGTGGAGCTGTATCGACCACACCATCATAATACAGTTTGTTTACAAGCTGGCAATTTTCTTTAAAGTTGCCTTTCATTCTTCCGCACAGGAACAGTGCCAAAAATCCAGCAATTACAAAACCACCAATTACGGAGAAATCCAGCCAAATCTTAAGAATGACCGGAACGACTGGAAGAATCAAGGTATAAAACGGTGCATTCTTCTGTTCGGAAGCCGCCCCACGCGTCTGAGCCGCCCAGGCATGAACGGTTTTTGCACGTTTTAGATAGAAAGCAGACAACAGCGTGGTACTGATAAGCATGATAATAAGGGCTGCATAACCCCAGTGAGACGCATACCAGCCGAGATTAAAATCAGCAAGCTGATCTGGTGCTACAAAAAATGCACGGTACTGGGCAAAGTTTACAGGATTCAAATAAATTCCCGCTGCAACTGAACCCATAAAGGTAAACAAAGCAATGGATTTTGGAATACCAAGTGACATTAAAATTGGTAGAACGATAACACCGATTGCAATAACCGGGCCAGCTCCTGTCATAGCGGTAAAGATCAAAGCAGTAACCGTATTAAGAAGCGCTACCGTAACAAAGGGCTTATCTCCCCCAAGCTCTACAGTCTTACGAATTAATGTGGAAGCAATTCCTGTATCCATAAGAACCCGTCCAAACCAGGCGCCCCAGCACACATTAACCAGCGTTGTTCCCCATCCTTCAGGTGCAGACTGATAAATCTTATTAAGAGCCGCGATTAAGGTGTTGTCCTTTCCGAAATTAAGCACCGGATTGGATTCCAGAAATCCCTGGCTTACGAACAAAGTTCCGCCAAGCGGTATAATTGTCCATAAAAGGGTAATAAGTAAAAAACCAACCATTAGGTTATGTCCTTTGATACAGTAATACGCCAGACCAAAGAAAGAAATTAATAGAATAATACCAATGATGTACTCCACGCAAATACCTCCTCAACTTTTCATTCTCCATACACTCTCGCTACTATGGCCTCGTAAAAACATCACTTTTCCTTACCCCCCTGTTACCCCAATCTCCTTTCTTCTCATAAATTCATTGATGCATTTATTTCTATCCGGTCAGGTACCTTAAGCCTGTCCGGAAAAGAACTGTGGATAGATTTCCTGAAGCGTCCCTGCATTCCATAAAATAGTATTAAAATGGTTGGCGCAGATGAGCGAGGCTGCTTCCGCATCCCGCCGTCTTAAATGATCCACCAAAAGACGCCCCTCCACCTGAGAGTGCTCCCAGCTGGTTAAAGAAGACATATCGATTCTATAGTTAAATGTGGTATATTGCAGATAGTTAAGTCTTAAAAGATCACAGTCCAAGGTGCGAAACATCTCCCAGGAATACTCTCTTCCACAAAATGAGGATAAGAGATAATGAAGCTCCTGTTCCATCATGAGAAAATCCATGATGTTTAGCTGGTTACTCTCTGACTTTTGCCTTGTTAAGACCTCCTCCAGACAGCTAAGCTGTTCCTTTTTTAGTCCCTGGCGGCAAAGCTCTACGATCATTGCCTGTTCCAATACCGTATGGGAAAAGACAGCCTGGCGGATGCGTTCTGTATCAATCAATGTAACCTCGCTCCCTCTTTGAGGATAAACAACAATATAGCCCTCTTCCACCAGTCGGGAAAGAGCTTCCCTGACCGAGGATCTTCCCACATTCATCTGAGTGGATAATAGATTTTCACTTAGCCGCTCACCAGGCTTAATATCCATATTTAATATCTGATTGCGAAGCTGATCATAAACATCATCTCTGGAACTGTTCTTTTCGATATCTAATTCTGTCATTCGTTTTACCCCCTTTGAAGATCCTATTATGTATCAAGAATGATGATTGCACATCAGTATCCCGATAATTGCACATCAGCTCTCCAATATTGTTTTAATTGAAATACACCATCTCATTCTCTTTTGTAAAACATAACACATAATTCGACAAAAATCAATCACATTATAATCATTTTAACCATATATTTTTTAAACTTTTATAATATACTATCCTATTTACACAAAAATGCCTTTTTGTTTTATTCATATAACATTGCATACAAGTTGATTCAATCAGTTTAGCTATACACATATTATGAACTAGTGACTATAATTAGGGCACACTTCGCCTCTATTAAAATCCATCTGCAAGCGCGGAGATAAAAACCCAAAGAAAAAGGAGCAAATTTAATGTTTAAACAGATACGAAGCAAAGCAGTCGTTCTAGCTGCACTGTCGCTGATGCTTATGATGTCAGCTTGCGCTGCTTCCCCAGCAAATACCAGCAGTGCCAATTCCGAGCCAACCACTAAAGTGGAAACACAAGCACCAAAAGCGGAGGCAACAAATGGGGCTAATCCAGAAACAAGAACGATTCATATGGAGTATGGGGACGTAGAAATACCAGTGAATCCAAAGCGGGTAGTCGTTATTTTTGTACAAGGTGATTTACTGGCACTTGGCGTAACACCTGTTGCAACTTCTTTTAATACCGGTTCCGCGTTTGAAAGCCAAGCAGAAGATATTACAGTCATTGATGCATTTTCCATAAACAAGGAAGAGATCATGGCATTGGACCCTGACCTGATCTTATGGAACACAAAGGACGAACAGGTCTATCAATCTCTTTCTAAGATAGCTCCAACGTTGGCATGTGACTATTTTAATATGGAGTATCAGGAAAGACTCCGTTTTTTCGGGGATGTGTTTAACCGCACGGAAGAGGCAGAAGAACTAATTCAGGATTTTGAGAAAAAGCTTGGATCAGCAAAAAAAGAACTGAAAGAAGCTGGTTTGCTTGAAAAAAACATGATTTGTATCGACATACGGGAAGGTTTTCTTCGGGCATTTCAAGGAGGGCGAGGGGGCGCACTTGTATATGACTTTATCGGCTTTTCGGCTCCTGAAAAACTCCAGGCCGTTTTTGAAACAGAAGAGTTTAAAACAACTCAAAGTGTGGATCTTTCCTTCGAGGCAATGCCAGAATATATCGGTGATTATATTCTTTTAAATACCAGTGCAGATGCTTTGTCCGGCAATCCCGTATGGAATAATTTGCCTGCCGTAAAGGAAGGTCGTCTAATCCAAGCCTCCAGTAATATGTTTTGGTTTAATGACATAATATCCATGTCAACACAGCTTGATATCATTACCAATGCTGTACTTGCAACGAAAAAATAAAAGTTATAAACCATACAATCGGTGTATGTAGATATCGCCATTCTCAACAACCATCTCACCTTGTGGAATAGACAGACATGAATCTTTTTTAGACAAGAGAAATGCCGTAGGACGAAAAATCCTACGGCATTTTTTAAACCATGATTTACCTTATGAATCCGGAAAATTGGGGATCTACTTTATTTTATATAAATAATGTATTACTTCTTTGGATAAAAACCGGAAGGAACTTCATTTAAATTGATTATGATATTCTTCATCTGGCTGTAATGCTCAAGCATTACCTTATGAGTCTCACGTCCAACTCCGGAAGTTTTAACGCCTCCAAACGGTGCGCCCTCAGGGATGCTATTATAGGTATTCACCCACATACGACCAGTCTCTACGGATCTTGCTACTCGTATCGCACGATTGATGTCTCGTGTCCATACGGCTCCGCCAAGGCCAAATTCACTGTCATTTGCCATCTTTACAACTTCATCTTCTGTTTTGAACTTAATGATACATGCCACCGGCCCAAAGATTTCTTCCTGTGCCACTCGCATCTCGTTGGTTACATTGCCAAGCAAAGTAGGTTTCATAAACGCACCATTTTCAAGGCCATTTTCACTCAGTTTTTCACCTCCGCAAAGTACAGTAGCACCTTCGGATTTCGCAATATCTACATAACCTAAGATCTTCTTTAACTGACCATTGTTAACCTGGCTCCCCATCTGAGTATCGTCTTCTAAAGGAAGCCCAACTTTAACCTGGTTAAATCGTTTCACAGCCTCTTCTACGAATTTATCGTAAATGCTTTCTTGAACAAAAACTCTGGAGCCTGCGCAGCAGACCTGGCCCTGATTAAATAAAATTCCAAGCTGGATTCCATCCATAGCCATCTCCCAGTCACAATCCTCAAAGAAAATATTAGCTGATTTACCACCAAGCTCTAGAGTTGCTGGGATCAACTTTTCAGCCGCAGCAAGTGCTACACTCCTACCAACTTCTGTAGATCCAGTAAAGGCAAGCTTTCTAAATCCGTTATGTTCTAATATATACTGTCCAGATTTGGAACCAGCACCTGTAATTACGTTAAATACACCTGCTGGAATCACATCTTGAACTAGTCTTGCTAACTCTAAAACGCTTAATGGAGTTGTACTGGAGCTTTTAAAAACAGTACAGCAACCACTTGCCAGTACCGGCGCCAGCTTCCAGGAAGCCATTAAGAAAGGAAAGTTCCAAGGTACGATCTGACCAACTACACCGATTGGCTCTCTTAAGATCAGACTTAAGGTGTTACCATCAAGAATATTGGCAGTTCCTTCATCCGCTAAAATACAGCCAGCGAAATACCGAAAGTGCTGAGCAGCCAAAGGAATATCCACGTTCATGGTCTCTCTGATTGGCTTTCCATTATCCAAAGATTCCACCTTAGCAAGGTGTTCTCTGTTCTCATCTATAATATCTGCGATTTTATTTAAAATAGCGGCTCTTTCTTTCACGGATACATGCTTCCATGTTTCAAATGCCTTCCATGCCTCTTTCACAGCATCGTCTACGTCTTCTCTTGTTGCTTCCGCACATTCTGCAAGAATGGAACCGTCAGCAGGAGATGTGGTAACGAAGGTCTTCCCATCGGAAGCATCCTTCCACTGTCCTCCTATAAAAAGTTGATATTTCTTTTGAAGTTCTATGTTCGCCATAATTCAATCTCCTTTCATAACCTCATATATATGTTTGTAGCCGCTTTTATTAGTACGTTTCTGTACTGTTCATTATATGCTAGAGATCTGTTATGTCAAATTAATTAAAATTTTAACATAGGATTGATATTTAATTGACTTACTCTGTTTTTTATTTGACAAAGTAGCAACAAGTTTAAGCGACTTCCCGTTTGATTCTTTTTGATTTTACCTAAAACCCAGTTATTTTATAGGTTTTTATATTTAAACTATTGTTTTATCTTTATCAGGTTATTTGGAGGAAATGTGATTTGAAATAGAACATAATCGATTATTTAATGTTATTTATTTCACAATATCATGACCAAATATCAAGTCTTTGGTGTTTTAAGATTGTCTTTTTATATAATTCTAAAAGTCTATCAATAATTTTTATAAAGATTTTATTCTAACGATCCAACTTTCTCACTTTCATTGGGCATTGTTATCTTTTTCCCAAGGAAGAACTCTGTATTAAGGATTCCATGTGCCTGTATTCGCAAAAACAAAAAAACCGGTGATACAAGACTTCTAAAGGAAATCTCGTATCACCGGTTTGTTGGCATGAAAAAAGCGGGTGATGGGAATCGAACCCACGTATCTAGCTTGGAAGGCTAGTGTTCTACCATTGAACTACACCCGCATGTATGATTAAGTTTGAAAATAATTGTACAAATTGTACAATGCCCAAAGCCGGAATCGAACCAGCGACACGTGGATTTTCAGTCCACTGCTCTACCAACTGAGCTATCTGGGCTAACCGCTTGGAACATGAGTAATTTTACAAGATTTCCGCCTTTTTGTCAAGGGAAGTTTTCTAAATTATACAAAAAATATAATGAAATTAAATATCTTTCCATCGAGATAAGTATAATTTACCTTTCCTACTTTTCAGGAACAAAAAATTGATTGCAATAAATCCTTTCCTCTCTTATTGGTAAAAGTTGGTATCATGTTTCTGCCTTCATTTGGGAATTCTGATAAATGATATCAATATGATTGGAGGATTCCCATGAGAAACGAACCTGTATTTTTGACCGACCAAAACCACAACATTATTATGGAAGCCATTTTAGGCACCCCAAACGCCGCAATTCCCGATAGCTTAAGACCCTTTGAGATCCTAGAGCCAAATACCTCTGACGGCGCCACAGAAAAACATACTCCAGTGATTGAAACCAATGGAAATCATGTAACCGTTAAGGTAGGAAGTATCTTTCATCCCATGTCCGAGGAACACAGCATCGCTTGGGTCAGTCTGTTCACAACTGCTGGTTGCCTGATGAGAGTTTGTCTTGATAAGGATTGTGATCCAGTGGCTTACTTCACCTTAGAAGAAGGCGATTCTCCAAAAGCTGCTTATGCCTACTGCAATCTTCACGGTTTCTGGAAAACAGAAGCCTAAACAAAAGGAGTTTATGCAAAATGAGTTTCAGCCTCTTGCATAAGCTCCTTCTTTGTACCTGCGTTTTCACTCGTACCTTTATTTTTCTCACCCTTAATCTTCTCACCTGACTCCTCCTCGCATATAGACATATCTCTATTATACGATGTTATAATACCTTCTTCAAGCGATCCAAATGATTCTCCTCCACCTTCAGGAGATGGTTCATGAGGGATACAATATCCTCTTTCGATTCTCCCTCATACTGTCGAATCCTCTTGATACAGTCGATGATTCCCCTGGTTCCTCCCATTATCAACATCTCTGCCATGTGGGAAGGGGTTTTATCCACAAATGTTTTCATATCGATCGCTAGGTAAGCCATGATCTTTTCCATTGTGCCGATGTCTTTTTCTTTTAGCCCATGCTGGTTTAAAAGTTCTCTCGCTGTTTCATGGATCTGCTTGTATTCCTGAAGTTCTTCCGAAAGATGATTTTTAAAATCTTCCTCTTCTGATATGGAGAGAAGCTGTCCAATGGTTTCCACTCCCATCTGGGAATTTTGGTATATAAAATTTAGCAACTCTGCGTCTGCATTCATGTAATTACCTCATTTCTTTTTTCTTAGTATGAGATAAAAACTACATTTTTATGAAAATGACCCTTCCTCACCCGGTTTCTGGAAAACAACCTCTTCACACAAGCAGAATCGGTCCACCTCACCGTAGAGCATCTGAGCTTGTCCCTCAAGTTCCTCTCCCGCCGCAGAACTTTCTTCTGCAGTCGATGCATTCGCCTGAATGACTGCCGAAACCTGGGATAAACCGTCATTAATCTGTTCTATGGCCTGCACCTGATCCATGGAAGACGCTTCTACCGCTTTCATAGAGGTATCCATCTGACCAGCCTGATCCGCAATCTCTTTCAGCACTCTCCCAGTCTCTAAAGTAAGCCTTTTCCCCTCTAATACAGCCTTTGCGGAATGTTCAATTAATCCTGAAGTCTGCTTTGCGGCTTCTGCTGATTTAACAGCCAGATTCCTTACCTCTCCTGCCACAACCGCAAATCCACTACCTGCGCTTCCTGCCCGAGCGGCCTCCACGGCTGCATTTAATGCTAACAGGTTTGTCTGGAATGCGATGTCTTCAATCATCTTTGTGATATTGCTTATCTTTCCGGAAGAGGTACTAATATCCTCAATCGCCTCCTTAAGACTTTCCATATATTGATTTCCCAACCCTACTTTGAGGCCAGACTGACTTGCATAGGTAGAAGCCATACGAACATGCTCTACATTCATCTCTGCCTGCTGGTGAACAGCCTGTATGGAGGCATTAAGCTCCTCTACGGCCGCCGCCTGTTCCTGGCTTCCTGATGCAAGGGCCTGGGAGACATCGGATACCTGGCCTGCTCCGTTGTTTACGGCTTGAGCCGAGATCTGGACCTTTCTTAAGGTACTGCTTAGGGCAACAGATATAGACTCCATGCTTGTGCGGATGCTGTTAAACTCTCCCGGATACTCACAGCCGCTTTGCACGGACAGATTTCCCTTTGAAATCTGATGAAGATACATGGAGATATCCTGAATGATATCTTTATATTTAGCTGCCATTTCATTGATGCTATGAGAGATTCTTCCGATCTCATCATCACGTTTGATGGTTAGTTCCATATTAAGATCTCCCTCTGAGAATCGATTTAAGGAATCCACCACATGGTTAATTGGCCTTGTAATCCGATTTGTAATTTGCACTACGGCAAAAATACTGACCAATAGGGATAAGACTCCCAAAACTGCAGCCGAGATGACTGAGGTCTTTATCCCAGACATAAATTCAGACTGAAGAGCCGTCACATTCACGGACCAACCGTTGGTATCTTTAATCGGGGCATAGGAACCAATCTTTTTAACTCCTCCATCTTTATAAAAACGAAATCCAGACCCACCTCCTATCATGTCCGCTTCAAGGGAGGCAAGTTCAGGACTCTTACCCGGAGCTTTTTTCCCATCCTCAATGCTGTTTTGCCGTCCCAGTACAACAGAAAATTCGTCGGCTGCCACCTTCAATCCGTTGCTATCCAATATGTAGGTACTTCCAGTGCTTCCTAGCTTTGCTTGGCTTATGATGGATTCAAATACGGAGTACGGTATTTCCAGCATGATCACAAGATCCCCAAAAGGATATGCGTATTGAAAAGACACCGAGTCATTTCCCACGATGGGATCGGATAAAAAGGGGGTTCCCTCTTTTGCCTTTTGATAGGCACCGTTGTCCTTGTAAGACTTTTTGCTCGCCATGGAGGTACCGTCCTCCGATATGATATCGATCTTATTTAGCCCATACTGAGAACTTGAAATAGTAAGGAATATGCCAATATTTCCCCCACGCTCGGCATTGCCCTTCTCATAGAGACCAATGGACTCTGCAATGATGGAGTATTCTTTTAACTGCTGTGTAATCTTTTCTGAGACAAGCTCTGAGGTTTCCTTTAAACTCTTGGCAAGGGATCGGTGAGCGGTATCATAGATAAGATAAATGGAACTTACAGACAACAGAAATACAATACAGGCGATACAGGTTAAAGTAAATAATACCAAATCCTTTTTTATTCCCTTACGGTGTCTGTTCATGCTTCTAACCTCCAATGTATATTTAGCCTTTGTCTCAGGTATTTCTTGAGATCCAGTAAATATATCGGTTAGTTTTCAGATAACTATAGGGACTTTACCAACGTTTTACAATAACTTACGCAACTTTTACAATTGAATTGTAAATCTCTTACTCACCTATTCCTTTTCATGTTTATGATCGATTGATACATGTTCCATTTTTCGCAAATATTTAACGTTATTTACTTTCCACCTGGCATTGCTCTGTCTCAGCCGCTTGTGCCACGCCAGTAGTTCTAGGAGCGCAGACGGTCATTGAAACTTGTAGATTTTAACTATCAACATTTTTTACATGCGAAAGAACCTTTAATATATTCAGATAACAAAAAAACCTTGTCCTCAAAATCGAGTACAAGGTTTCCCACAATGAATGCCGGCGACCGGAATCGAACCGGTACGGGCGATTAAGCCCGCAGGATTTTAAGTCCTGTGCGTCTGCCAGTTCCGCCACGCCGGCATCAAACGTAATCATAAGCTTATCCTATTTGCCAAAACAAAAGAACTCACCAATGAACAACATAATGTATTATACAAAACCGCACCGTTCTTGTCAACTGTTTTCATGGGAAATTTATTCTGAACTTCATTCGATTGCATCCTTTTTTTATAAACCCTCTTATTAAGAATGAGAATAATTCAGGATACCGCTGCAAAAATTGGTTCATGATAAAAAATAAATTAAGAAGCAATTGTCCACTTGTCAAATAAGTGGTAGAATCAACTTAAGCAGAATTGTATTTCTGCTAATACAATAATAAATGAGAATAAACCATTTTAGGAGGTATTATATGGAACGTATCGTAGTAATTGGAGCAAACCACGCCGGTACCGCGGCGATTAACACGATTTTAGATAACTATAAGGATAAAGAAGTGACTATATTTGATTCCAATGACAACATCAGTTTCCTTGGATGCGGTATGGCTCTATGGATCGGAAATCAGATTTCATCTTCAGAAGGGTTGTTTTATTGTAGCAAAGAAATCTTTGAACAAAAGGGTGCTAAGGTCTATTTAGAGACCATCGTATATCATATTGACTTTGATAAAAAACTGGTATTTGCAACCGGTAAAGACGGGCAGAACTATCAGACCCCTTATGACAAACTCATACTTGCAACAGGATCTCTTCCAATCGCACCAACCATTGAGGGCACCGATCTTAAGAATGTTCAGTATGTAAAATTATTTCAAAATGCCAAAGAAGTCATCGATAAGCTTCACGATGGCTTGATCCGAAATGTGGTTGTGGTAGGTGCCGGATATATTGGCGTTGAACTTGCAGAAGCATTTAACCGGATTGGTAAAAAGGTTACTTTAATTGATACCGCCAGCACCTGTCTGTCAGGTTATTACGACAGAGAGTTTACAGATATTATGTCAAAGAACTTAGAAAGCCATGGAATCAAACTGGCCTACGAAGAGACCGTCACTAGTATCAAGGGAATCGGCAAAGTTGAGAAGATCGTTACAGACAAGCATGAATATCCAGCCGATATGGTAGTACTAGGAATCGGTTTTAAACCAAACAGTCAGTTGGGAAAAGATAGTCTGGAGCTGTTTAAAAATGGAGCTTATCTGGTAAACGAACATCAGCAGACAAGTCAGCCAGATGTCTATGCAATCGGTGACTGTGCTACCGTATATGATAATGCCATTCAAAAAACAAGTTACATCGCTCTAGCTACCAATGCAGTACGCTCTGGTATCGTAGCGGCTCATAATGCTTGTGAAACACCACTAAAATCCATTGGTGTTCAAGGTTCCAACGGTATCTGCATCTGGGATCTGAAGATGGTATCAACAGGAATCACACTGGATAAAGCCAAAAGTCTAGGTTACGATGCAGTTGCTACAGATTATGAAGATACTCAAAAACCAGATTTTATCGAGCACGACAATTACAAGGTCAAGATCCGCATCGTATACGACAAGAAGACACGTATCATCTTAGGTGCTCAGATGTGTTCCGAATATGATATTTCAATGGCCATCCATATGTTCTCTCTTGCCATTCAGGAACAGGTGACCATCGACAAATTAAAACTGACGGATATTTTCTTCCTTCCTCATTTTAATAAGCCTTACAACTACGTTACTATGGCAGCTTTGATGGCGGAATAAATATTTCTTTCAGCTATACAAACGGCTTGCGGCAAAAAGAATATAAAACAAATACAAAAAACCGGTATGTTGATTGCAACATACCGGTTTTTATTTCACATATAAAGTTATAACTGGGCGGAGAAGGATTCGAACCTTCGAAGTCGTCGACAACAGATTTACAGTCTGCCCCCTTTGGCCGCTCGGGAACCCGCCCATGCTTTTTAACAAGCGATTGTTATTCTATCATATCATCCTAAATAAATCAAGTTATTTCGACAAAAAATATTAATTCACAAACGAAAACAGCAAAGGTAATTCCTATTGTATTCGTTGAAACCACTCAGGCATATTATGAGAAATGCGGACCGGTATTCCATCTTTATAGATGGCAATTCTTCTAAATTGCTTAGTATTATCATACAGAGAAGCCAGATTGCACATGGGAAGAATAGTCTTTAGGTTCTGAAACGTTTCCAGATACCGCTTTTCAACATCTTTGTCCGGTATTCCATGCCCGCCTTTAGATACTCGGTAAGCAATCCTCTGTTTTGCCAGTTCCACAGAGTTAACTCCCACATAATATAATTCAATGTAATATCCCTGATTCCTAGCTGTTTCTATTGTTTTAAAGATGGTCTTACCACAGAGCGTTGTTTCCTGATTAAAGGAAATTCCATCAGACAAACACCGCTTCAATTCCTGAACAGCCAGTTTTCCGGCTTTCATAACGTCACCTGTGATTCTCCAATCTCCAAACGTCCTAAGAATTTCATCAGTATTAATTCTGGGCATCTGCTGATATTTGGGAAAAGTTAGGTACAGTGTAGACTTTCCAGCCCCATTGACACCTGCAAAAATAACATATCGTTTCATCAAAACCGATTCTCCTCAATTACTTTTCTCTGCCTTTGCTGGAGGACAAGGTCACTGACCATAGAATAAAACTCCTGCTCTTCTTCTGTCTCTGCCCCAAGGATCAACTGCGTGGCCTCATTCGGATCTAATTTCAGGCACTCTTTATATAACATTTTCAAGGCATCATTCGTTGACATATCATCACTCCTTCCTTGTAAGTAAATTTATTATATCATAGGCGTATTATGGAATTCAATGAACATCCCAACATTTGTACAAGTTACAATTTTAGTCTGTAGCCAGTAAAATCGAACTGACTGGTGGCATGGTAACCACCACTTTGCCGTCTATCACTGGAACAGATATTTTCCCTACATTATAACCACTCTCATAAGTCAACATAACCCTGGATATGCTCTCGCCGTCCTTTAATCCAAGCTGCCATACTAGTATCTGCATTTCCTGCTCTTTCGTATGGCCATTTACCGCCACCACACAGATACTCTCGCCCAAAAAGCGTCCGTAGGCGATCAAATGATCTCCTGCCAAAAGAGGCTTTAAGGAGCCAAGGCGCAGAGCCTTAACTGTCCGATGCAGCCCAGTCATATAGCGGTGGAATTCGATGAGCTCCATGTTTTCATTCCCCCATGGATACGTTCTTCGATTGTCGGGATCTGTCCAGCCGCAAACGCCTGCTTCATCGCCATAGTAAATACCGGGTGCTCCCGGCCAGGTCATCTGAATCATCACGCCTTGGCGAAATACTCCGTAGCTGATGCCTTCTAAAGCAGCCTCTGGCCCATCTGTTGTGATACGACCGATCTTTTGGTTGGTCCTGGTCAGGAAGCGGGAATGATCATGATTGGACAACTGATTCATGGCAGTTAACAAGGAACCAGACATCATTCGGCTCATATGATAATTCATTGATTTGAAAAAGGCATTCCCATCTCCAAACAGCCTTAAATTCTTCTCATCGCTATGCTTTTCCATTCCGGTCAAGAACCAGGATACCGGCTCCATGAATGCATCGTAATTCATGACCGTATCCCATTCATCCCCTTTTAACCATTCAGAAGGATCACCATAATGCTCCGCAAGCACGATGGCATCTTTATTGGCTGCTTTCACCGCATTTCTAAAGTCCTTCCAGAAGCTGTGATTAAAGGCACTGCTGTGACCCAAATCAGCAGCTACATCAAGGCGCCAGCCATCTGCACAATAAGGTTCTGAGACCCATTTGGTAGCGATATCAAGGATATTCTGGCAAAGAGTATTAGAGCCCTCATAATTAAGCTTTGGCAATGTCAAATGGCCCCACCAGCCCTCATAAGAGTTATTATCAGGCCAAACTTGTTCGTTAAATTTAAAAAAAGAATGATAAGGACTGCCTTCTGTTTTATATGCTCCCGGCTCATACTTGCCTGACAGATCATAGATTCCTTCTCCGTCCAGCCATTTGTGAAAAGAACCGCAATGATTGAATACTCCGTCAAGTATGACCTTCATGCCCCGCTTGTGAATCTCTCCTATCAATCTGGAAAAGAATTGGTTGCTGGCTTTTAAGTTTTCCTCAGCGGTGGTTCGGATCATATATTTAGTGGCATTTCGATTGTGAAACTCCTCGGGATTTACTGTCTCCCCACCATCTCTTGCAATCACGCCGTAATGGGGATCAATATAATCGTAATCCTGGCAATCGTATTTGTGATTTGAGGGAGATACGAATATGGGGTTTAGATAGATGACCTCAACACCCAGTTTCTCAAGGTAATCAAGCTTATCCCATACTCCTTGTAAATCTCCACCATAGAAACTGCATACATCAAACTGATCAGGATACTTATTCCAGTCCTTTGAATGGACAACATTCTGTTTTAAGTACACATACTCATTGTCCACTACATCGTTAGCCAAATCCCCATTGCAGAAACGGTCTACGAAGATCTGGTACATAACAGCGCCTTTTGCCCAGTCTGGTGTGGAAAACCCAGGAACAAGGAGGAAGCAACCGTTAGTAGGAAGTTCATCTTCCACACCTAGACGGCTGTAATAGCAGACCTCATTTGCCTTCTTTACCTGAAAACAGTACCGAATGGGTTCTTTGCCTGCGGTCAGTCTGCTTTCATAATAGTCAAATATCTCATCCGAATTTGTTTTACTCATAGCAGTCACTTTTCCACTGCTTTCCTCTACAAAAGCCACTGTATCCACATTGTTAGCGGCAGTACGGAAGAGAAATGCTACTTCTTCCCCTTCTTCTGGCTCCGCAGGAAACCGAAAGTTGCCAGTCTCGTCGGTAAATAACGCCTCTCTATTCAAAGCCTCTGGCTGAACGCACATATGCTCTTTCTTTCCTTTCATTCCTACTCTATCTCTATTTTATCTGATTGGTTTCAATTATACAACCCCGCCTTTTCCTTAAAAAAGATATTAAGAAAGAGTCTGACTTGTCAGACTCTGGCGCTGACGCGCTGTCACTTTAGTGACATCTTCCTCTTAAGCGTCATGTGCATCCTGCATGGAGTGCTTTTTATTATATAGGGGAGTTCGTAGAACTCCCCTATATAATAAAAAACGGTCAGCGGGGTAGCTGACCGTTTTTCGGAGAAGGTATTTCGTTTCTTATGGGGTGTAGCAAAAACTATATAATGTATTGGGGGGGTTTACATTTATTAATATACCACGATGATGAAAATAAGTGTGCACAAACATCATTTTTTTCAAAATAGATTTTTATGCATTTTTTCAACTCATAGCGATAGATCACAAAAAAGTGCAGTTTCCGGAGCGTAAACTTAGATAATTTACCGGATACTGCACTTTTAATTTGTTTAAGCCATCTTAAGCTTATATCACTTCCGTAGGATTTTCGAAAAGTTCTTCAAATTCCTTCTGGCCAATTTTTTCTTTTTCCATAAGCAGTTTACAGCAGCTATGAAGCACATCTTCATGTTTCACGATGATTTCCTTTGCTTTCTCATAGCATTCATCAATAATCCGCTTTACTTCATTGTCAATGGTGTTGGCAATCTCACCTCCAAAGTTCTTCGTATGGGCCAGATCCCTTCCAATGAAGACTTCATCACCGTCGTCGCCATAATTAATCATGCCCACTTTATCAGACATGCCGTACTGGGTCACCATGGCACGGGCCATTGCGGTAGCCTGCTTGATATCCTGAGAAGCTCCGGTTGTAATGTCGCCGAAGATAAGTTCTTCCGCGATTCTACCACCCAAATCTACCATAATATTTTGCAGCATCGTACCCTTGGTATTAAACATATGATCTTTTTCCGGCAGAGGCATGGTGTATCCGGCAGCACTCATTCCCGTCGGAATAATGGAAATGGTATGAACCGGTCCCTGATCCGGAAGCAGATGGAATAAAATCGCATGGCCTGCTTCGTGGTAGGCTGTGATCTTCTTTTCCTTCTCGCTAATGACCTTACTCTTTTTCTCGGCACCAATGCCAACCTTTACAAATGCCTTATCAATATCTGCCTGACTGATAAACTTCTTACTGTGTCTGGCTGTATAAATGGCGGCTTCATTCATCAGATTCTCAAGATCTGCTCCTGTAAATCCGGATGTGGTCTGAGCAACTCTTTTCAGATCTACGTCTTCGCCCAATGGTTTTTCCTTGGAATGAACTTTTAAAATATCTTCTCTTCCCTTTACATCTGGCTTTCCTACTCCAACCTTCCGGTCAAAACGGCCGGGACGAAGGATGGCAGGATCTAGAATATCCACACGGTTGGTGGCTGCCATTACGATGATGCCTTCATTGATTCCAAACCCATCCATCTCTACGAGAAGCTGGTTTAAAGTTTGTTCTCTTTCATCATGGCCGCCGCCCATACCCGTACCTCTTCGGCGGGCAACAGCATCAATTTCATCGATGAAAATGATACAAGGGGCATGCTTTTTACCTTCTTCAAATAAATCCCTAACACGGGATGCACCAACACCTACAAACATTTCCACAAAGTCGGAACCTGAAATAGAGAAAAATGGCACGCCGGCCTCGCCTGCTACTGCCTTGCCAAGAAGGGTCTTACCGGTTCCTGGAGGTCCTACTAAAAGAATTCCCTTGGGAATTCTGGCGCCTACACTGGTATACTTCTGGGGATTTTTGAGGAAATCCACCACTTCCTCCAGCTCTTCTTTTTCTTCTTCAAGTCCTGCCACTTTGCTGAAATTCACCTTGTTGGCTTCCTTTGCAAGCAGCGCCCTGCTTTTTCCAAAATTCATCATCTTGTTATTGGCGCTTCCTGCTCCTGCTCTGGCATTCATGACCATGAACAAAAACACCATTGCTACTGCTGTAAGTATAAGCGGCAGTGTAATGGTCAAAAACAGGTTTTCCTTCTGAACTGCATCCACTGTATAGGTAATTCCATTGCGGTCCAAGCGGTCCTGGATTCCAAGTACATTGGATACATTGGCCTGCTTTGACGTGCCATCGGACATCGTCATATCAATTTTTCCCGTTGGTGGCGGGTCGCTCTGCCGGATGGTAGCCGAAGCTATGGTTCCATTATCAATCACCTGCATAAGCTCCTGGTTGGTGATAATCTCACTTTTCTGGGGTAGCCTGCTGGCAAATATAAGCATGATAACCAGAAGGAGCAGAAATCCCAAGCCTTTAAATGGTTGCTGTTGTTTCAACATGCTGCCTCCTTATTGCTGTTCTATAACTCCAATATATGGCAAATTCCTGTATATCTGATCGTAATCAAGACCATATCCAATGATAAACTGATCTGGTACGGTAAAGCAAGTATACTTTACCTGAACCTGCTTCTTCACCCGACGTTCCGGTTTATCAAGCAGGGTACAAAGCTCAATGCTGTTTGGATTTCTCTGTTTTAACACTTCGATTAAATAGGATAGAGTATTTCCGGAATCGATAATATCCTCGACGATCAAAACATCCTTTCCTTCGATGGGATCATCAAGGTCCTTTACTATCTTTACGATACCGCTAGAAACGGTACCTGAGCCGTAACTTGATACGGACATGAAATCCATAGTAAGTGGCAGTGTGATTCTTTTAGAAAGTTCGCAGGTGAAGAAGACTCCTCCTTTTAAAATACAAATCAAATGAAGTTTCTTTCCTTCATAATCCTTACTGACCTGTGCTGCAATCTCATTAATCCTTGCTGCTACCTCTTCCTCTGATAACATTACACGTATCTTATCATCCATTGTTTTTTCCTCCGTCTAATTGCATTTCTATTACTGTATGGGTATCTTCTGTTATCTTATAGTATTCACTGATCCGGTATCCGATGACCCATAGGACATGGGAACCATCCACAATTAATGGGATTTTTCCACGATCCTCTTTGGGAATCTTTTCATCAATCATAAAAGCCTTGACGGTCTTTCTGCCGCCTCCGGTCAGTGTCAGGTAATCTCCGATTTGCCGATACCTCACAGAGAGTGCACATTTGATTTTATCATAATCGAACCATTTCGTATACCCGTTTTGGGGAATTTCCTGACCTTTTTTATAGGGAAAGACGTTAAAATCAACTTTGGGAAGTATGTTATCTAAAGGATTATCCACAGCTTCCTTCTTATGTTGACTCTTTATCCACAAGCAGTCGGAACTTCTAAGAGCCGTTACCATACCTGGGAGGTCAACTTGCTTGCCTGCAGGTGAGTCTAATAAGGCTTTTGCACTTTCCACATGAATCATTGAAATATCCTTCATGGAACCTAAAACCATACGAATCATGGCCCTTATGACATAGGTCACTAAAATATCCTCTTGGGATATAAGCCCTTTTATCTTAATTCCACTGGAAACAAGGGCGTCATTTTCATCCCGTTTAAAGCATCCCCACTCCTTTAGGAGGACTTGTGCCTGTTTTTCCAGATATTCGTCGGCTTTGGCAGCCATCTCCCCGGCATGAATAATATTATCCGCAGCGCGGGCATTGATCTGCTCTTTGATGGCGGGAAGAAGAATTCCTCGTATCCGGTTTCTGGCATAGTCGGTGTGGGAATTTGTAGAGTCCTCACAATAAGATATCCCTTTTTCCTCCAGATATGCAAGAATTTCCCTCTTGCCAACAGACAGCAAAGGCCGGACAATCCGGTCTCTTTCTGGCCTTATTCCTCCAAGCCCTTTTAAACCGGTCCCCCGAAACAAATGATATAAAATGGTCTCCGCCTGATCATCTTTATGATGAGCAACTGCGATTTTGTTGCCACCAAAAAGAATGCGTTCCTGTTCCAATATCTCATAACGCAGATGCCTTCCGGCTTCCTCTACCGACAGCCTGTGCTCCTTGGCATAGCCTGTAACGTCTACATGGGCGCAGGAAAAAGGCAGGGAAAGGGACGCCGTAAGCTCCTTTGCATATTCACTATCCCTGTCTGCTTCCAGGCCCCTAAGCCCGTGATGGACGTGGACCGCTTTTAACGAAATTTCCAGTACATCTTTTAATTCATTTAAAATTACAAGAAGACAGACCGAATCGGCTCCTCCGGAAAACGCCACGATGACGCGGTCCCCCGGAAGCAAAAGCCGGTTCCGTCTGATAAATTCCAATATCGTTTTGTACATTAAGCCACCTTCCTTAGTTGATTCTCTCCCCTCTTTATTATAAATATACCCGTAAAACATGTCTGTTGCAATTATTATTTTCTTTTCCAAATGCCAGCAGTTAAAACCGTCATATCGTCGGCTGCTGTTTCCGTAAAGGATCTGGCAAACAACAAAATCCGGTCTGCCATATCCTGAGGATTTTTCACTGGCATGCGGGCAATAAACTCTTTTAGCATAAGCTCTTTGTCATCATCAGGAAGGGCATCTAATATCCCGTCGCTTACCATGATGATCCGGTTGTCATCCCATAGCTTTTTAGACAGGAGCACCGGCTCCACCGGGTTTAAGATACCCATTGGCACCTCCCCTGCTTCTAAAAGCTCCACCCCTTTTTCACTAAGTATGTAGGTTGCTGCTGCTCCCAGCTTCATGGCTTCTAAAATACCAGATTTTAAATCGATGCAGCACATATCAAGAGTCGCAGGGTGTTGGGATATCCCAGTTAATAAAAGAACGGTATTCACCATTTTCAAGGCCGCCCTTGTGGAAAATCCAGCTTCTAAAAGCCTTTGGGTTAACTCAATGACCTGGCGACTTTCTTCCTCTGCCCCCTTACCGCTTCCCATACCGTCTGAAAGGCTCATAATGACTTGTCCAGGCTGTACCTGTCCAAAGGTATAATTATCTCCAGATACCTCTTCTCCGCTCTTTACGGCTTTGGCTGCTCCGTAGATGACCCTGTATTCTCCCTTTTCTACAAAACGGAGGGTATCGGATTGCTTTGTCACCAGATTCCTTCCGTCTGGTGCCACCGTCCACTCCCCATCTTCCATGGCATCTTCTAAAATTTCCGCAGCATCTTTTACAGTCACACAACGACCGTTCATGGTCCTCATGGTTAAGTATGCTTCTCTTTGACGGTTTTCATATTCCAGAATGAGCATCTTTTCTATCACAATATGGTTTCGCTTAAATGCCTTCTTTACTTCATCCTCCCATTCTGGGGTGATGTCAACAGCATGCTCCACCTGATGGGAAAATTCCTCTAAGATTACAGCAAGTTCCTTAAACTGGACGATGACCGCATCACGGCTTTCCAGAAAACGGTTTTTCCACGCCAGATTCATGGTGGCTCTTCCAAGGCCCCGATTTAAATGAACCATATATTCATCTTTTCTTTTACAGGTTTCCAGAAAAAAACGGGGCATATCCCCGTAGTCCACGCTCCCCTTTTGTTCAAACGCACGAATCAGATATTGCATATAATACTGATTGTCCTGCTCTTTTCCCGGTTGTATAAAGCACTTGTTGCATCCTGCACATACCATCGCTGCCGCGGTCTCTAATGCAGCCACACCATCTTCCTTTGTAAGTCCCTGATCTGCTGACAGTTCATCTGTGCACGCCCTGGCAAGCTCACCCAATGAATTTGCCATGTCGTTTAATCTCTTTGCCGTATATACGTTCACATTCGCCATATCGTAATGTGCTGGTTTACGTCTGAACACAAAAATCCCTCCTGCCTGTTACATGTTTTAGACCACATTATATACAGACGGAAGGAATATATTTTGTCAAAATAGCTGACTCATCATTTAAAATCGTACGACAGCTTTCCACTTAAATATCCACGTTTTTATGGACATTAAGTTGTACTTAAAGGGTGATTTTCCTTCATAAGCCACGTTTTTTAGGACTTTAAGGGACGGTCAGAAAAAATTACTGCCTTTGAGAGGGCTTAAGCAAAATTTCATCAGGCTTTACAAGGCCAAGCTTTTGCTTTGCCACCTCTTCTATGTATTGTTTTGTTTGGACATAAACCCGGTAATCTTCCAGCTTTTTGGCTCGCTCCTTCTCCTTGTCCACCTGCGCTTCCAGGTTTTCAAGACGGATGGCATACTCTCGCTCTCTTCCCTTTAAAGATGTGCCTTTGATCGTAACTGTCACAGCTAGGCTAAATACAACAAAAGTAATACCAATGAGGGCCATACGATTACCCCACTTGTCTTTTCTTTTTCTTCTTGTTTTTCCTATCACGCTCATACATTCACCAGTCGCCCCTATTGTCGCCTTTTTCGGCGGAATAATATACGCATTTTCATTTTAAGATATTTCCAAAATTTTTTCAAGAACTTTAGAAAAAACCTGCTTATGGTCTTGTCATAAATAAACATCCCAAGAAAGATTCCGACAATCACATAACCTCTTAGTCCACCATCTATCTGTTCATAAAGAAGAGAAAACGAGGTCAAAGAAGCATAAATCCAAAATACCATGTCCTCGATCCCAATAAATACATAGGAGTGGGGGATAAAGATGCGGAAAACACGCAACAGGTCATATGTCATCATAAGCCCTGCTCCCGTTAGAAAGCTGTAGAGCAGAAGTTTTACCTCATATACGATATGAATACTCATATGGCTCCTTCTGATCCTTATTTAAACAGCCTGGAAAACAGGGATTCGCCGGACCGGCGAAGTGCCTCATTGGAGGAATAATTTAAACTTTCAATGTTACCGTTTAGATCCACTTCTCCCTTTTCCAAAGTCAAGCGACTGACATGAAGGTCTTTTCCCTTTAAGGTTAAAAGCCCCTGATCTGTGTCCAAAATCACCTGATTCTCATCAAAAGACACCACTTCTCGTATTCCTGTTAACGTACCGGAGGCACGGTTTTCTATTGTTAGCCTGTGAGGGCGAATATTCATCTTCTCATCCATAAGAAAAACCTCCTAATATACCTGTCTTAAGTATATTAGGAGGGACTCTCCATTATTCCTGAAATTTATCATACGTATAAGATTAAAAGCTAAAGATACCGGTAAAGTTCCTTCGCCTCATCCTTTTTCACCGTTTCCAATACATCAAGAACCTCTACTTTAACCGAACTGGTTCCAAAATGTATCTCGATCACGTCGCCTTGCTTGACGTTTAAGGAAGCTTTTGCTGGCTTGTCATTCACAAGCACGCGGCCTGCATCACAGGCATCGTTGGCAACGGTTCTTCTCTTAATTAGGCGTGAAACCTTAAGAAACTTGTCCAACCTCATAGTTTATGCGTTAACCATGTCCTTTAAAGCTTTACCAGCTTTGAACTTTGGTGTCTTAGAAGCAGGAATGTTCATAACTTCTCCGCTCTTTGGGTTTCTTCCTTCTCTTGCAGCTCTTTCAGATACTTCAAATGTACCAAAACCTACTAACTGGATTTTCTCGCCCTTTACTAACTCTTCAGATATAACATCTGTCAAAGCTTTCACTGCCTTCTCTGCATCCTTTTTGGACAGCTCTGCCTTTTCTGATACTGCTGTGATTAACTCTGCTTTGTTCATTGATATCTTCCTCCTAAAAATGTAGCTTCGAGCTACGACTTTTCGCTTTAACACGATTACTATATCATTTATAGCTGTTTCTCCTGTTTTTGTCAAGGTTTTTCGCTCTTTTGACGGGCTTTCTCCTGCAATTTTATAGCTTTCCACAGGGCTTCTCCCTCTTCCGACGAAATCACCTTTTTATCTCCAAAAACATGAGGATGCCTGCGTATCATTTTTTCACAGATTCCATTTACAACATCGTCTATGGTGAAAGATTGATTTTCTTTTGCGATCTGGCTGTGAATCATAACTTGAAAGAGAATATCTCCAAGTTCCTCACACAGATTTTCCTGATCGTTATGATCAATGGCTTCTATCACCTCGCCGGCTTCCTCTAGCAGATATTGTTTTAGACTCTCGTGTGTCTGCTCCTTATCCCAGGGGCATCCATCTTTGGAACGCAGTTTATTTGTAATATTTACTAAATCGTCAAAAGTATGCATATACGAAACCTCCTTTTTTAAGATTATAGCATATACCTTTGGATGTTCCTTCCAATTCTGACGATTTTCTGACATTTGTCCTAATCCACTGTTAAAATGGAACGGATTCCGATATAATAAGGAATAATTTATTGATACCGGAGGTAGCTATGAAAGAATTTAATATATGGAAAAAGTTAGCGGCTTGTATGCTGTTTCTAAACATTGTATTTACTGCGTTTCACATTCAGACCATCTCTCCTACATCAGGAGACGGAAATTTAAAAGCAAATTCCATGGGATTTGGCCCATCCATTGCAACCGGGCCTGGATCACGGCTCTTTAATGGTGGCAGCTTATCTCTTTTAGCCAACTACGACAAACGACAGATGCTCTCTATGGTCTTACAAGATAAGAATGGAAATCTGATTGTCATTGACGGAGGCTGGGATATTGATGCGGATCATCTGACAGACGTCATTGAAAAGAAAGGCGGACGAGTTTCTGCCTGGTTCATTACCCACCCTCACTCAGATCACGTAGGAGCACTGGTGCAGATTCTTAACAATCCAGGAAGAAAGATTACCATTGACAATGTCTATTACTCTTTGGCAGATCAGTCCTGGTATGACAAGGTAGAATCATCAAGATCCAATCTGGTCAATGATTTAAGATCTGCTCTTGCTACACTTCCTGCGGAGAAGCTCCATGTAGTCCGCAAAGGAGAGGAAATAAAAGTAGGACAAATTCGTGCAAAGGTATTAAATGATCCTTACCTTTTAGATGCTACCTCTGTCAATAATAGTTCCGTTGCTTATAAATTTTTCTTAAATAACGTAAGCATCTTGGTTCTGGGAGACATGGGACCAGATGCTGGAAAGATTCTCCTGGAGCAGACCACAAAGGAGGATTTAAAGAGTGATATCGTACAGATGTCCCATCACGGTCAGTACGGCGTTAACAGAGACGTCTACGCAGCCATCAATCCTAAGATTGCCCTTTGGCCCTGCCCTCTCTGGTTGTGGAATAACGATGGCGGCTCTGGCATCGGAAGTGGTGATTGGAAAACTCTTGAAACAAGGCAGTGGATGGATGAGCTTGGCGTAAAGCTTAACTACTGCATTAAAGATGGAGATCAAACGATCTATTAAATAAATTACAAAAGACAGCCGCCGGTTGGTACAGATCTACATTCTGTCCGATCGGCGGCTGTCTTTTATTAATTTCCCCCCGGGCCATCCCTTCTTGGGCGCTCGGATTCTGGCAGTGGCTCTACGTAAAATCCATCTTCGTATGGTTCTGTATCAATTTCTGGAATATCGCCATCACTATAATCATCTTCTTCCGGCATAATTATCTTCATCTTAGTCACCTCCTAACGGTTCCATTGCTATTTTTTATCCTTCCATCTGGCGACCCAAGAAACCGGCAGCCGTGTTTGCAAGCTTTGTTTCCATATCTCCAAAACGAGCTCTTGCTTCTCTGCTTAAAAGAGCGACTGCACCGATGGCATCACCTTCACAGATAATGGGAGCTATCACCTGGGCAGTTATCCCTTCTAAAACTTCCCCAGTAAGAGGGATAAATCCTTTTTCATCTTTTCCTGCAATCATTACCGTCCTTTCATTAATGACGGTCTCTAATTGCTTGCTGATTGTTTTTTGCATCAACTCTTTTTTGGAACCACCTGCTACCGCTATGACCTGGTCTCTGTCTGTGATACAAACAGTAAGTCCTGTTGACTGTGCCATTGCTTCTGCATACTGTGAGGCAAATGCTGTCAGCTCTACCATAGGGGAATATTTCTTAAGAATGATTTCTCCTTCACGGTCTGTGAATATCTCAAGCGGAGTTCCTTCTCTTAATCGAAGTGTCCTTCTGATCTCTTTTGGTATAACCACCCGTCCCAGGTCATCAATTCTTCTTACAATACCAGTTGCTTTCATAATTAAAATTCCTCCATCTTGTGCAATTTAAGATCACTAATATTATTTTGCTACGAAAGTGGAAGATTATACTTAAGTCTGCCATTTTTCCCAAAATTTAAAATCAGGGTACGGTGCTTAAAAAAAGACCGTACCCTGATTCTTAGTCTAAATTGTTATGAAACTTAAGGTTTTAGAAGAAAGACTGTTAGCACCCCAGGTTAATAATCACCTTGTCTGACGCGCTGAGAAACCTCTTTTGAGGAAGTTATATAACCTTCATGAGCGACTCTTGCTGCTGCATTGTCCGGAATGGGAGAAACAAATCGGTTCTCAAAAGAACCATTCCGTTGAATCGTCAGTTCATCTGATACTCTTTGTAGAAGATACATACTTAAAACGTCCATAGCTACCACCTTTCTCCGAAAAGAAAACTTTGAAAGTAAGAAAGCATCTGGGACTAAATCCCTTCTTCTACTATTAGTATATCACAAAATACCAAAAAATCAACCAAACGGCATTTTATTTTTGTTTAAATTTGTTATTTTACACAAACTTTTCTGACAACTCTCCAATTTGCTTTAATAGCGTCTCTGCCTGGCCTATCATGATATCTGTAGACAGATTTTTCTTCCGATCCAGATAGGTAAACCTGGGTTCCTCTCCCATAAGGAACTTTAAATCCCCCCGGTACTGCTCCACGATCTTTGGTATTCCCTCCACTTTGAGCTTGGCATTCTTATACATGGTCAGGCGTACTTCCTGCCTGTTTATATTAACCTCAATCACATAGGCACTGTGTGCCAATGCCTTAATGGCAGCAACCTTTAGTAAATTCTCAACCGGCTTTGGTATATCTCCAAAACGGTCCATTAATTCATCCTGCATATCCATGTATTCGTCTTCACTCTCAATGCTGGAAATCCGCTTGTAAATATCAAGCTTCTGATACTCATTCTTAATATAGGATGTGGGAATATAAGCATCGATATCACAGTCCACCACGGTATTGTAGGTTTCCTCTTCTTTTCGCTCTCCTTTCAGCTCTAACACAGCTTGATTTAGCAGCTTACAGTAAAGATCATATCCTACCGATTCCATGTGTCCGTGCTGTTCGGCGCCCAAAACATTACCAGCTCCTCGAATCTCCAAATCACGCATGGCGATCTTAATACCAGAACCAAGTTCTGTAAATTCACGAATGGCCTGCAGTCTTTTTTCTGCCTCTTCTCTTAAAAGCTTATCTCGTTTGTACATGAGAAACGCATAGGAAATACGGCTGGAACGTCCTACCCGGCCCCTAAGCTGATAAAGCTGGGATAAGCCCATACGGTCTGCATCCTGTATGATCATGGTGTTAGCATTCGGTATATCGAGACCTGTCTCAATGATGGTCGTGCAGACCAAAACATCAATTTCTCCATTTACAAAGTCAAACATGATCTTTTCTAGTTCGTGTTCATGCATCTGTCCATGAGCAAAGGTTACATTGGCTTCTGGTACCAGCTTTGCGATGTGGTTTGCAATCTCATCGATGTTGCTAACCCTATTGTATACATAATACACCTGACCATCTCTGGATAGCTCGCGGTGAATGGCTTCACGAACCATCTCATCGTTGTGTTCCATGACATAGGTCTGAATGGGCATTCGGTCCACAGGTGGTTCTTCCAACACACTCATATCCCGGATTCCAACGAGACTCATGTGAAGAGTCCTTGGTATCGGGGTTGCCGTTAAGGTAAGAACATCGATATTATCCTTTAGCTGCTTGATCTTTTCTTTATGTGTTACACCAAAACGCTGTTCCTCATCAATGATAAGAAGCCCCAAATCCTTAAACAACACGTCTTTTGACAATACCCGGTGAGTTCCGATTACGATATCTACCATGCCACGTTTTAAATCTTCGATGGTTTTCTTTATCTGTCCCGGTGTACGAAATCTTGACATCAAATCCACCCGAATAGGAAAATCCTTCATTCTTTGAGCAAAGGTATTGTAATGCTGTTGAGCTAAAATCGTGGTAGGAACCAGATAGACCACCTGTTTTCCATCCTGTGCGGCTTTAAATGCAGCTCTTAGAGCAATCTCTGTTTTTCCGTAGCCTACATCACCGCAGATCAGTCGATCCATGATTTTCTTGCTTTCCATGTCTTCCTTCGTGGCTTCAATCGCATCCCACTGATCCTCTGTTTCATCATAAGGAAACATTTCTTCAAATTCCTTTTGCCAAACGGTATCACCACAATACTGGAAGCCATGGGTCTGTTGTCTTGCGGCATACAACATGACAAGATCCTTTGCGATCTCTTTTACTGCGCTTTTCACTCTTGTCTTTGTCTTGTTCCACTGTTCTCCGCCCAAACGGTTAAGCTTTGGCTTCTTGGCTTCTGCCCCAGCATATTTTTGGATGCCGTCAAGTCTGGTAGCTGGAAGATAAAGATTTCCGTTATCCGCGTATTCTACCTTTAGATAATCTTTAATCACTCCATCTTGCTCTATCTTTTCAATTCCCCGGTAGACTCCAAGGCCATGGTCTTCATGAACCACGTAATCTCCTATGGAAAGGTCAGAGAAGTTTTGAATCTTGGTGCCTTCATAAGCAGTCTTTTTCTTCTTCCGCTTCTTTTTCTCTCCTCCAAACATATCGCCTTCGGTAATCACGATAAATTTGATCATAGGATATTCAAAGCCCCGGTGGAGTTTGCCGTAGGTAACTAGGATTTCTCCAGGCTTTACCTCATGGTTTTCTCCGCCGTCATCTGGACAATAGGCTCTTAGGTCATACTCTCTTAAATCACCGGCAAGGCGGCTTGCTCTGGTTCTTGAGGCGGACAATAATACTACCCGGTAACCTTCCTTTTTCCATCTGGCTAAATCCTTAATTAAAAGCTCAAAGCCATTTTGATAAGCGCTTACATTTTTCACCTGAAAGCTGTAGCGATTTTTTACTGCAAACCCAGTGAGTTTCTGCTCCAGTCCAGTGAGATAGACGGTTGACTTTGTCTGGGTTCTTGCAAGCATTTCCTTTGCGGTAAAAAGAAGGCTGGTTTGACCAGGAAGCAGATAACCATTCTCCAGACGGTGAATCATGCTTTCCCGAAACTCCATTTCCACGGTTTCCCCTTTTTCCTTTAACCGCTCCGGTTCATCCAGGAATATTTCAGAATCTTCCTTATGAAAATACTCAAAAAAGGAAACACTGTCCGGACAGAAATAATGGATATAGCCATCAAGTCCTTGCTGCTTAAATCCCTCCTTAAGCCCTTCTAAAAGTTCATTGATGATGGAACGGATGCGCAGAGCCTCTTCTACCTTGGTTTGCGCCTTTAAATCCTTTTCATATTTCTTTATTTCTTTTTGAATCGCTTCTATGCCTTCTTCGATCTGGTCCTTTGTTAACGCCATCTCAGTCGCAGGATAAATCTGAATTTCTTCTAGCTGATCAATGGATCTTTGGCTTTCAAGGTCAAAGGTACGAATGGAATCCACTTCGTCATCCCAAAGCTCGATTCGAATCGGAAGTTCTTCGGTTAAGGAAAATACGTCAATAATTCCTCCTCGTATGGAAAACTGCCCCATGCCGTCTACCTGTCCCATGCGCTCATATCCCAGCTCTAAAAGACGTTTCTTCCAGGTCTCCACTTCAATGGTTTGACCGCTTTTTACGGAAAGCACCTGGTGTTTCATATATTTTAATGGAAGTAAGTGATCCATAAGACCGTCAATAGTAGTAACTACCCAGCCGGAGGTTTCCTCCATCAAACGGCGAAACACAGTCATACGCTGCTTGGTCAGCAGGTTTCCATGGATATCAGCATTGAAAAACAAAAGATCCCTGGCTGGATATAACCAAACATTGCTATCAAAATAGCTTAAATCCTCAAAAATCTCTCTGGCTCTGGTATCATCATAGGTCACCACAAGCTTCATTCCAGCATTCTTTGCTGCTTCGTACATTAAGTGAACCTTTTGGGAATCCATGCAGCCGCTGGCCGCGATTGGCCCGGCCTTTTTCTCCAGATCTTTTGAGAGGTCTTCAAAATCCTTAAGCTCCCTCAATGGTTTTTCAAATAGTCCGCTCATGAGATCTCCTTATTTCTTCCTATTATACAAATTCATAGCCGCATCAGCACCGTCTTCCACCACCATGATAGAAGCTTCTGCCGCAGCCTTATAGGCATCCTCCATCAAGGCTTCCTGCGCCTTTGGAAAACGTCCAAGGACATAGTCTGCAAGATCCATTTCCTTTGGTTTCTCACCGACACCTACACGAATTCTTAAAAATTCCTGTGATCCTAAATGATTGATGATACTTTTCAGACCGTTGTGGCCTCCTGCACTTCCTTTTGCCCGGATTCTTAATTGACCTTCTTCTAAATTAATATCATCGCAGATTACGATGATATGATCTGGTTCCACCTTATAATAATCTGCCATGGAACCAATGCTCTCTCCACTTAAATTCATATAAGTCTGAGGCTTTGATAATATAACTTTCTCCGTACCGATCATTCCGATCCCACAGCAAGCCCTGTGCTTTTTATCGGTTAAATTAACTAAAAGTTTGTCCGCCAGAAGATCAATGGCTTCAAATCCTACGTTATGTCTGGTCTTTTCATATTCTCTTGATGGGTTGCCTAATCCTGCGATGATAAACATGATGTTTCTCCTTATTATTGTCTATATTAACGGTATATTTGATTCATGACATGAATGGCTTTTAAACGCCTGAAAAGCGCTAGATTTTCCCGATTAGGATCTAACGCTGCTTTTATCATTCTAACAGTTCCAAAAAAAGATGTAAAGGCCAACACAGAAGTTTTAAGATCTTATCCCTTGTATTTCCTATATTTATTATGATAAAATGATACCGTTGCGCTTATTTATGTTCCATAATGGTATTTATTTTTACTGACTGCATAGTGGCTATTTCTAAGGGTTAGAAGGAAAAAGGAGTGATGTTCATGAAGGATGCAAACAAAAAATACGATGTGATCATTATTGGTGCGGGCCCCTCCGGCATATTCTGCGCCTATGAACTGATTGAGAAGAAACCGGAACTTAAGATACTTATGATTGAAAAGGGACGCCGAATCGAGAACCGAAAGTGCCCCAAACGTACTACTAAGGCATGCGTTGGCTGCAAGCCCTGTTCCATCACCACAGGCTTTGCCGGAGCCGGAGCTTTCTCAGACGGAAAACTCTCCTTATCTCCTGACGTTGGAGGGAATCTCCCTGAAATTTTAGGATACGATAAAACCGTAGAACTACTAAAAGAATCTGATAATATCTATTTGAAATTCGGTGCCGATGAGAATGTTTACGGCATTGACAAGCAAAAGGAGATCCAGGAGATCCGCCGAAAAGCCATTAACGCCAACTTAAAGCTGATTGAATGTCCCATCCGCCATCTAGGTACGGAAGAAGGCTATAAAATCTATACCCGCCTCCAAGAGCATCTGCTGGATCAGGGCGTGGAGATGTCCTTTAATACCATGGTAAAAGACATTATCATTAAGGACAATCAGGCAAGCGGCATCATTACCGACAAGGACGAAGTAATCTACGCTGATGAAATCGTTTCCGCAATCGGTAGAGAAGGCTCTGACTGGTTTAGTCACATCTGCAACGATCATAACATTGAAACAATGGTTGGAACCGTAGACATCGGTGTCCGGGTTGAAGTCCGGGACGAGGTCATGGAGTTCTTAAATAAGAACCTTTACGAAGCCAAGCTTGTGTATTACACTCCTACCTTTGACGATAAGGTGCGCACCTTCTGCACCAATCCATCCGGTGAAGTAGCCACAGAATATTATGAAAATGGACTGGCTGTTGTTAACGGTCATGCTTATAAATCCCAGGAATACAAGACGGACAACACAAACTTTGCCATTCTTGTATCCAAAAACTTTACAAAACCATTTAAGACCCCGATTGAATATGGCAAACACATTGCCCAGCTCAGCAACATGCTTTGCGATGGCCGAATTCTAGTACAGACCTTTGGTGATTTCCAGAGAGGTCGTAGAACTACGGAAGAGAGATTATGCAGAAATAACATCATTCCTACCTTAAAAGATGCCGTACCAGGAGACTTATCTTTGGTATTCCCACATCGTATTATGGTTGACATAAAAGAGATGCTTCTGGCCCTTGATAAAGTAACTCCAGGAATTGCTAGTGATGAGACTTTATTATATGGCGTTGAAGTTAAATTCTACTCCAATAAAGTTGTGGTAAATACTGACTTTGAGACCAGTGTCAAAGGACTTCGGGCTATTGGTGATGGGGCTTCTGTAACCAGAGGACTTCAGCAGGCATCTGCTAATGGACTTAGTGTGGCTAGGAGTATTTTAAATAGATAATAATGGTTAATTATATATTAAAATTGGAAGCCAATTTAAAGAATAAAATGATTTTCGCTGTAGAATATCAGTCAAAGGATATTGCATTGATTTTATTTGAAGATCATCATCGTCCCGGAGAATTAATGTGGGATTTTCATTTTTTATACCCAAATTATTATGCTTCTGAAACAGAATGGTATGATAACAGAAACTTAATATCTGCACTAATCTTAAGCTTAGATAGGGAAATAACAGATCAAGAATTGAAAGACGATTTGGTATGCCTTGCAGATTCAATTATTGAATACAAGCCTGCAGTTAATACAAAGGTTACATTTCATTATGACCCCAAAGTCAATCAATACTACTGTGAAAGAGACGGACACAGGGAGCAATTTTTACAATATATGTTATCTCTTTGTGAAAACAAGGAAACCATTAACTTAGATGAAGAATCCTTTAACCACCTCACGCAATCTTGATGGGCAATTACATGTTTAAATAAGTAATATACTACCCAAGTAGTGATGCACAGCATAAAATGTATTCTATAAAAGAAGGAAAGACCATCAGCAAATTTACCGCTGATGGTCTTTCCTCTTTTAATGCACTTTTTACGGACTAATCCGATACTTCGTATCCAGTAAAATTATTGATTGATAACACTACCAATCTCATTCAATCTCTCCGCCGATTCATGAAGGGTGATTTTTGTTCGTGTATATACGTAACAACCATATTCTTTATTACCTATTACAACTGGTATCACAATAAAGCTGGTTTCGTCTGTATAAAATTCTGATATATTAGGTGCAACAAAATTCATACCAACGACTTCATTGGGATTTATAGTTTTTTCCTCATAAAAACTATATGAATTAGGGTCAAACAGATATAAGTTATTCATTTTTTCATTTCTAACTATTTTTAGATTGCTTTTAATCGTAATCGGTTTATCACATATATTCTTAATGGCTATCGAAACAGTTTTACTATTTCCAACTTTCACATCAGTGGCCCAAGTTATAAGGAACGTCACTCCATCATTTACGTCACTAAATATTGCTCCTTTACTAGATGTCATACGCCCATCTGGTATTACTGCACTGGTCTGTAGCACTCCTGATTCATTAAAATAGTATTCCTTTCCATCCGCAGTCACGACCCCTGACTGCATATACCCATTTGAATCAAAATGATAAATTTGTTCGGTTCCCGGTTCCTGAAACCATCTATCTCTTAGAGAAGAACCATCATTCAGTACATATTGCCAACCAGTAGAATCCTGTTTCCATTCATCTGCATAACTTACAATAGAACCGAAGATTGAGAACACCAAAGATACTAAAATTATTAACTTTTTCATACAAATCCCCCTATTTAACATTGTTACTCTAATTATATTCTATAAAATAATAAACCTCAACCAATATCACAATATAGTTACATATGCCAAAGCGAATTTCATAAAAATAGCTAGCAGTAATTATAATGAGTGTTATAATAAAGTTAGAACTAAAGCAATAGTTAAAAAACAAATATTTTATTGTACTTATATTAATTTCTTCGTATATTTGTACGCGGATTCTTTTTCAAATTTGAAGGAGGTATACATGATTTCTATTATAATTTACGTATTTGTTACAACAGTGATTTTGTTAACCATACTCTTGACAAACAAAACTGCCGAAAAAGCAAATGGAGATATTCTTCTTGGCGTGTCACTGCCCCACTCAGAGCTTGAGAATAATGAAGTACTGAAAATTATTCAAGATTATCATAAAACCTACACTTCAGCAGGATTATTATCTGCTTTGCTTATACTTCCCCTTCTAATCATTTCTAAATATGATTCGATTAGTATTTTATACGTTTTGGCTTGGTGTTGTCTCGTTTTCTATCGTAACTTTATCATTCAGAAAAAATATTTCAACAAATTATATCAATTGAAAAAAGATAAGGGATGGTATATTGAAGAGAGACAGAATATTGGAATTGACACAGATGAGAGTCAGTTTTGGGTGACGGGAAACTACTATAACCCAAACGACAAACGCATATGGGTTGAAAAGCGGTTTGGCATCGGAACAACAACTAATATGGCATCATGGTTTGGCAAGCTGACTTATATTTTTCTTGCCGCAATTATAATAGGAACCATAGCTCTTTCTATATTTATAATGCCGCTGGACTTTGGATCTGTTGATCTTGAGGTGAAAAATAATGTTGTTTTTGTAAATGCACCAATGCGCAATGACTCTTTTTCTTTGTCTGACATACAAGAAGTTAAGCAGGTGAAAGATCTACCTAAAATGAGAAAACGCAATGGCGGAGATGGCAATAATTTTTATATAGGAAGCTTTTATGTACAGGGATATAACAATTGCTCTGTATATGTTCATCGGAACAATCCCCCCTATATTTTTGTTACTCTCTCAGATAGAATAGTTATCCTTAATGGAGATACCCCAGAAAAAACTGAAAGCTATTATCTCCTGCTAACGCAATAAAATATATGTAGCTCCATAAAAGAACCAAACAAAGACATGTACCATTGTTAAAATGTAAGAGATTTCATGGTGCAAAAAGACAAAAGGTAAATTAATTATTGCTCGCTATAAAAAAAGAGGAAAGACCACCGCTAAATATAAGCTATTGGTCTTTCCTCTTTTTCTTTATTAAACTAGATAAGTCCTAGTTCCTTCATCGCATAAGCCACACCATCATCTTCCACATTCTTCGTAAAGAAAGTGGCATACGGCTCTAACTCTACACTATGATGTCCCATAAGTACGCAGTTCTTAGCAAGTTGGAACATGGGAAGATCGTTGGTACTGTCTCCGAACACATAGACATCGGATAACTCAATGCCGTAATGTTTCATGACCAGTTCAATCCCGGTGGCCTTAGAATGTCCTTCAGGGACGCATTCATAGAAGCCATTTCCCCGGTCGATGATATCAATGTCTTTTTCCAGAGCCTGGTAAAATCCTTTGACATCGCTGTTTTCATCAGCCTGGACAAAGAACTTATCAAAATCGTAACAGTCCTCTTCCCAGCCAAAGGAGGAAACTTTTCCTTCCTTGATCATCTGGGATTTCATTCTCACTGCCTCCGGCATCCAAGGTTCTTCTTTTCTGAAATAGCATTCCTCAGTTCCTTCCAGCATTCCGTCAAGTTTATGTTGTATTATGATTTTTTTAATCTCGCTGCCTCTTGTACGAGGTATGGTAGTAGAATATAAGACCTTCTCGCCAGCTACGACTCTGGTACCACAGCCGCAGCAATATCCGTCTACTTCTATCATACGCCTCACAGGCTCGATCAGGCTATAAGTTCTTCCGGTATTGATAAATACCAGATGACCGTTCTTTCTTGCCTGAGCGATGGCCTCCATAGCACTCACCGGGATTTGCCGGGTTGACTCAGAAGTCAGAGTGCCGTCTATGTCAAAGAACAGCGCCTTACGTCCTTTGTTCATCTATCACCTCTAAAACAAATGGTGCCGGTAGTCTCGTCCATGCTTTCTACAATCGCAAGGGATTCCACCTTTACACCTTCCGCTCTCAACCGATCACCGCCCGGCTGAAAACCTTTTTCAATCACGATGCCTGCGCCTACTAACTCTGCGCCAGAATCCTTTACAATGGCAGCCAGTCCTTCCAACGCTTTTCCGTTGGCTAAGAAATCATCAATCAGTAGTACTTTGTCTCCTGAACCAATAAACTCCTTAGAGACCAAAACATCATACGTTCTTCCGTGTGTATAAGACTCCACCTGTGTGGTGTATACGTCACCTGCAATATTCTTTGTCTTTGATTTTTTTGCAAATACCACTGGCACATCAAAATACTGGGCAACAATACAGGCGATTCCGATTCCGGAGGCCTCAATCGTTAAGATTTTATTGACTTCACAATCAGCAAATCGTCTTTTAAACTCTTTTCCGACCTCAACAAACAGTTTAATATCCATCTGGTGATTTAAGAAACTATCTACCTTAAGTACGTCACCGGACTTGATCTTACCGTCCTTACGTATTCTGTCCTTTAAAAGCTGCATAAAGGTTCCTCCTGTCGTAAAATATTATTTAACTACTGCATTCTTCAAAAGGAATTCCATTACCTTGTTATTCATAACATAGTCATTGACTTCAAACTGTCCTTCTGCCTTAACCAGTTCTTCTGCGTTCTCATAACCTAACTGGGTAGCAACCTCTTTACGATCATCATCGGTAATAGCGATTTTCTCTTTTTCAGCAATTGCATTTACGATAAGTCTCTGCTTTACAATTTCTTCTGCCTGAGTTTTAGCAGCTTTTGTAAAGTCTTCCTCTTTCATTCCGGTAAATGCTCCTATAAAGGTAGTAAAGTCCATACCATAGGTAGCTGCCTGATTGGTATATCTGGTGATCAGGTTATCATAATTGGCATCAACCGCTTTCTGATCTGGCTCAACCTTTGCATTCGCAGAAATAGCAGTATAAATATCATTCTTTACCTTCTGATCTGCTTCATCGCTTTTCTTCTTTAGAAGAGTCTGCTTTGTTTCTTCCTTATACTCGTCAACTGTCTTTGACTTTGTATTTTCCTGTACATAAGCGTCATTTAATTCAGCAACCTGTTTTTCCTTTACGGAATTTACAGTCACTTCAAATACAACTGGCTTTCCTGCAAGGTCTTTATTCTGGTAATTCTCTGGGAATGTAAGATTTAAAGATACCTTGTCCCCTTTTTTTGCGCCAACTAATCCACTCTCGAATCCTTCGATGAACTGGTTGGAACCGATGGTAAGATCATAACCTTGTGCTGTTCCTCCGTCAAATGCAACGCCGTCTTTTGTACCAGCATAGTCAACATTAACCACGTCTCCGTCTTTGATGGCACGGTCTACATCAACCTTTTTCTCATGAGCAGCAAGATCCTGGTCAATGGCCTGTTTCAGCTCATCATCCGTTACTTCTACTGCATCTTTTTTCACTTCAATGCCTTTATATTCACCAAGGGTTACTTTTCCGTTTTCAATATCTGTCAGATCCTTTAATGCCGTCGTTTCCTGGGCAGAGGACTCAGTCGCTTCTGTGCTTGCCTGTGTTGTTTCTTTTACTTCTTTTTTGGAACAGCCTGAAATAAGGGTAGCGGCCACAAGACCACACATGCATACTTTAAAAATTTTCTTCATCATACAATCCTTTTTCTTTCTATTTTAATGTTTAACAATAAAAACACTTCCTGTCTGTTATACCATATTGGGAATGGGAAAAAAAGCATTTTACGGAAATTAACAAAAATTTCAAAATTTCTTTTCTTATTTGTAAAAAGCTCGAAACGCTTTAAATGTATTAAACACATCAAGTTTAGAAGAAAGCTCGAAAGGTGAGTGCATGGAAAGAATCGGCACACCAAGGTCTACTACATCCACATCCATAGCTGCTATGTACTTGGCAATGGTGCCGCCGCCGCCCTGGTCAACTGCTCCAAGTTCTCCGATCTGCCAGTATATTCCATCTTCTTCCATCATAGCGATTACCTTTGCCATCAGCTCTGCGCTGGCGTCGTTAGAACCGCCTTTTCCTCTTACACCGGTATACTTTGTTATAACACAGCCCTTGTTTAAAAAGCAGGCATTGCGTTCTTCATATACCTGAGAGAAGGTTGGGTCATACGCTGCATTCACATCAGAGGATAAGCACATGGAATTGCGAAGAATGTTTCTTACAGGCACATCTGCCATCTCAGCTAGGTCCTCAATAAAGTGAAGCACAAAATCAGAATTAAGTCCTGTATTTCCATCAGAACCGATCTCTTCTTTGTCTGCAAGAACGGTAACCGTGGTATACCTTGGCATTACGGCATCAATCTCTGCCATAAGTGCGGTGTAGGCACACACTCTGTCATCTTGTCCATAAGCACCGATCATGCTACGGTCAAATCCCACGTCACTTGCTTTCTGTGCTGGTACCAGTTCAATCTCTGCTCGTAAGAAATCCGCTTCTGTAATTCCGTAACGGTCATGAAGAAGCTTTAAGGCGAGAAGTTTTACAGGATCTTTTAAATCTGCATCATCTACAAAAGGAATGGAGCCGATGAGGATGTTAAGCTCTTCTCCTTTTAAGCCATCTCTTAACTTTCTATCATTTTGTTCTGCTGCAAGGTGAGGAAGCAAATCGGTAATGCAAAGAACTGGATCTCCTGGCTTTTCACCAATGTTGACTTCTACCACTTCTCCATTCTTTTTAATGATGACGCCATGCATGGCTAAAGGAGTGGTTCCCCACTGGTATTTGCGGATTCCGCCGTAATAGTGAGTCTTAAAATAAGCAAGATCATTTTTCTCATAGACTGGATTTGGCTTTAAGTCTAGTCTTGGTGAGTCGATATGAGCTCCATTGATACGAACTCCTTTTTCTAAGCCTTCTTTTCCAAAGGTTGTGGCTATAATGGCCTTTCCTCTATTTACATAATATACCTTGTCTCCAGCTTTGTATTTAACGCCGGAAGCAAAAGGAACATAACCCTGCATCTCAAGCATGGCTACGGCTTCTCTTACACATTCTCTTTCCGTCTTACCATTGTCTAAAAACCGTTTGTAGCCCTCACAAAACCTCTCAGCTTCTTCCATCTGGTGAGGTGCATCTTTACCGATATGAGGGAACTTAAAAGTCAGTTCTTCCTGTAATATCTGTCCTTTTGTTTTCTCCATGTTTGAATCCTCCATTTTCTCTATAGGTATGCGCAGGGGCTTTGTGTATCAGCCCTGCAAACCGCAAATTTCATCGCTGTCTAGGACCAGTGTAAAGGGTCCATCGTTTAAAAGTTCCACCTTCATATCAGCCCCGAAAATTCCTTTTTCCACCCGGATCGAGTGGGATTTCAGTCGTTCTGTCATATATTCATACAGATGGTTTGCATGTTCTGGCTCGCCAGCCCCTGTAAAGCTAGGGCGGTTTCCCTTTTTGCAATCTGCATACAAGGTAAACTGACTCACCGCTAAAATCTCTCCTGATACATCAGAAAGAGAAAGATTGGTCTTTCCGTTTTCATCTTCGAAGATCCTAAGCTTACAGATCTTATCTGCCATCTTATCTACAATTTCTTTGGTATCCGTATGGGATACGCCAATAAACAGTAGAAAGCCTCGTTCAATTGCTCCTGTAACGGTCCCGTCCACCGTAACAGCCGCCTTGGCCACACGCTGTAAAACAACCTTCATTTCTTGTCTCCCATCTATCTAAGCACCAGTCTTAAGTACTCCAAAAGATTCTCTGCGGCTTCCTCCCGGTATATGATCTCTCTTGCAAGAACCGGGTAATCTGTAATGATATTGTCAACGGAAAGCATCTTCATCCGCTCCATCTCACTTTTTGAATTCACCGTCCAGGCATGAACTGCCTTCCCCTTTAAATGGGCGGCTTCCACCAGTCGTTCCGTCACAAAACTTGACTGCAAACTAATCAAATCGATGTCATCACTGGAATAATAATTGCCGTATGCGGCTGAGACAATATATCCAGTACGAATTTTTTCATCAAGCTTTTTAATTCTGGTAAGATAGAGAAACCGTGAGGAAGTGACCACACACTGCTCATTCATCTGGTACTTGTCTATGAGTAATGCCACCTTTTCCGGTAGGAGACTGTCATCTCCCCCACTCTTGATCTCAATATTTAAGTTAATCTTACCTTTACAGTATTCCATCACTTCTTCCAGGGTGGGGATTTCTTCTCCTTTAAAATCGCCAGAAAACCATCCTCCCACATCAAGTCCTTTTAACTCTTCAAGGGAATAAGAGCCTATGGACCGGTTCACACCTGCCACTCGCCTTAAACTGGAATCATGTCCAAGCACCACCACACCATCAGCAGTCTCTTGAACATCAATCTCAACGAAATCTGCAAGATCATTGACCGCTTGTTTAATGGCTGCCATGGTATTCTCCGGTGCTTCTTTTGAGCTTCCCCGATGTGCTGTAATTTGTACGGTACCAAGGATTCCCCCGGCGATAGCGGAACCATTATAGACCACATAAAACAAGGTGGCCAGACTGAAAACCACCGCCACTGAGATGGAGGCAAGCGCAGTCTTTTTATTTGCCCAACGGGCACCAGAATCAGAGATGTTTCCTGCTTTTTTAAGAACTCTGCTGCTAAACTGAAAATACTGGACGCTTAATGCGCCATAATTTCCCATGGCGAGAAGCATACTGCTTATAAAAAGAAGGACTAAGTCAATCCGTCCGCAGGCGGCGGGAAGGAACGCAAGTGCCAGCCTGTTGTCCGTAAACAGAGTCACTGCCACGGCAGTAATCAAAACGCAAAAAGAGTAAACTAGCTTTAACAGCACCGCAAACGTACCGTAATAAATTGTCAGCAATAATAATACCTTAGGAATCCTATGTCTTAACAACCACCAGCTTCTAAGATATCCTTCCTTAAAATTCTTCTGCTCAATCATACAGGCATGAAACGCATAAAGACCTGGAACGACTGCGGCAAGAGTCAGAATAATAAGGAAAATTAGGATCGCCTTTCCAAGTGGCTGGGAAAGCACCTGCGTCATGATAAAATCAAGTGGCTTTATATGAGTAAAAAACCGGTATATGAGATACAGGTTCGTCAAGCTATAGTTGGCCAGGATCAAAAGTCCCAACCTCCAGTTCCTTTTAAGGATCTCATCCCGAAGCTTAATAATGCCTCCTGCCAAAATCTCCCACGGTTTTAGCTTTCTGGTATAATAAATTCCCTGGAAAAGCGTAAGAAAGCATCCAGTCTCTAAAACGAGAATGAGCATGCCGAAAAAAACCAGAACTGCCATGATAATTATTGTCCATGGCTTTAAGAGAAAACCACCGATGTTGGCAACCGTCAAATAACTATACCCCGCTAATTTAAGGGCGATCAAAAGCCCCCTGTCCAAAGCAAACAAATACAAGGTAGTCGTTATCAGACGAAATGCCAGAGAAAAAAAGAACGCATTCTTCCTGTTATATTTAAGAATCCTTATGGTGTCTTTTGTTAATGTGCTCATAACATGACCTTCTTTGTGTCAAAGCGATCCATCATGGCTTTTCTTCCAAATCTTCCTTCCGAAACCGTCTCTCCCCACCTAAATCTTCATGGGTTTGAGCGCTCAGCTCCAAAATAGCCTGGTTTAGAGAAAACATCTTTGCATCCAACATATTTACCACATCTGCACAGGCCTTTAATTCCTGCTGTAAATACGCAGGGGCATTGCCTTCAAATTTATAATAAATCTTATGCTCAAGACTCGCCCAAAAATCCATGGCAACGGTCCTGATCTGGATCTCCACCTTAGTATCCACCGGCCCATCTGTTAAATAGATAGGGATGGTCACTACCATGTGATAACTCTTGTACCCGTTTGGTTTTGGGATTTTAATATAATCCTTAACGTAAAGCACCGTAACATCGCTTTGCTTTGCAATCATCTGAGCGATCTGATAAATATCAGAGGTAAAAGAACAGATAATTCTGATTCCGGCGATGTCGTTGAGCTTCTCCACCATATTATCGATGGTCACCTCAAAGCCATAGCGCTTAAGCTTCTTTACAATGCTGTCTGGCGTCTTCAGCCTAGACTTTACGTGTTCAATCGGGTTGTAATTATAGATATGAACAAACTCGTTATTAAGTATCTCTATTTTCGTACTGATTTCTTTTAATGCTGAGTCATACAAAAACATGACTGATTTCCATTGGTCAACCTGGTTAAATGAATTGGGAACATTCATTCCTCATCCCCCTCTCCTTTGCCCGTAATACGGATCAGTGAGACAGGGGCATCCCGTCGCCGGTAGCCCCTGCTCATAATGATATTATACCATAGAAACAAGGTATTTTATATATTTTTCCCGAGTTTCTAAAATTTTAATCCTTTTAGCAGTGCGGATAAGTCTGTAGAGGCACTGCCACTTTCTTTATAATCAAAAACCTCTACATTGGCTTCTTCATCCTCTACAACCGCCTTCATGCTTAAACTGATCTTATTGTCTGCTGTGGATAGAATCTTTACGGTTATCTTTTGACCCTCTTTTAATACGGCACTAGGATTCTTAATTCTCTGGTTGCTGATCTGGGAGATGTGTAAAAGACCAGTTAGTCCGTTTTCCAGGTTTACAAAAGCACCGTAGTCCTTTAAGCTGTCTACCGTTCCTTCCATGACCGCTCCTACCTGACATTTGGAGATCTTTACCTTTTTTTCCTCATTCTGAACTAAGAGTGCAGGTTCTCTTCCAGATAAGATGAGCTTTTTGTTCTCCTCGTCTGCGGTAACTACTGTGACCTCAATGGTTTTTCCTTGGTAGGATTCCAGGTCTTCTACATAGGCCGCAGCCAGCTTAGAGGCAGGAATGAATCCACGGATTCCTTCTAAGTAAGCAACTGCTCCGCCTTTGACGATCTCTGTGATCTTAGCAGGTACAATGGTTCTTTCATTTAATAATGTATTTAGGGTTTCCCATGCTTTTTGATCCCCTAAAAGCTTTGCAGATAAAAGGACATTTCCTTCACCGTCATCCGCTCTTACTACGGTGGCAGTGATTTCATCTCCTGGATGGATTTCCTGAATTAAGTGAAAGTCAGGATCCCCGTTTATATCTTCTTTATGAATGATACCTCCTGAAAAATACTTTAAATCCAGCAACACGGATTCTTCTGTTACACTCACAACGGTTCCTGTCAGCACATCTCCCTTTCGTACTCTCTTAAAAGAAGCTTCTAACTCATCCATGTAATCAGCCATAGTTTCAACTTTCTCTTCTACGAAATCGGCTTCCTTTCGTTCTTTGCTCATATTATTTTCCTCCACTCATAATTCCTTATTTTTTGCGTAAAATCTTACTATATTTTTAACACATCCAGCCTGATATTTCTATAGTTTTCTATGGAAAAGTGTGATATATTCTACTTAATCGACCATAGTTGTTCCGGTCTCATACGCCGGGCGTCGATATAGAAAGGACAAGAACATGAACGACATAATGGATTTGCATACCCACACCATTGCCAGCGGACATGCATACAACACGTTATATGAGATGGCAAGATCAGCTTCCGAAAAAGGTCTGACCCTTTTTGGCTCCACGGACCACGCTCCTAAGATGCCTGGAACATGCAATGAGTTTTATTTTATAAATTTTAGAGTGATACCAAGAAAGCTCTTTGGAATCAATATTTTAATGGGGGCAGAATTAAATATTTTGGATTATAAAGGAAGAGTGGATTTAAGAAAGGGACTTTTAGAAAAACTTGATTATGGGGTCGCAAGTATTCACGAACCATGCTTTAAAAGCGGAACAGTTTCTGAAAACACCAGTGCTTACGTAGGTGCCATAGAAAATCCATCGATCCATATCATCGGACATCCAGATGACAGCCGTTTTCCTATTGATTATGATACCCTGGCAGCCGCAGCTGCTTCAAATCATACACTTCTTGAGGTCAATGCAAGCTCCCTTCACCCTTTAAGCGTTCGCCAGAATGCAAAGGAAAACTACATTGCATTGCTTGAGAAATGCAAGCATTACAAAACCAGCATTATTCTTAACAGCGACGCCCATGTTGAGGCTGATGTGGGCAATCATAAAAGAGCCTGGGAACTCATAACAGAATTGGATTTTCCGGAAGAACTTATTGTAAACGGTTCCTTAGACCTGCTTCTTCCCTTTATTCCCAAGCTGGAGGCTTATTTATGATTAACTTCCTAAACATTGAATACTTTCTTGCAGTTGCAGAAGAATTAAACATTACAAGAGCCGCCAAACGGCTCTATATCTCCCAACAGTCTTTAAGCAATCATATTTCTAATATGGAAAAGGAATTTGGGGTACAGCTTTTTAACCGTACCATGCCCCTTACCTTAACTTATGCGGGACGATCATTAAAAACAAGAGCCAAGCAGCTTTTGGATCTTAAGGACGAGACCTACCGAGAACTTTCAGACATTAAAGATTTTACTACAGGACAGCTTTCCATTGGGGTGTCCCATACCAGAGGCCGATTTCTTCTTCCTGCCATTCTCCCTGCTTACCGCGAGAAGTTTCCAAACATCGAGCTGAATCTGGTGGAGGGGAATTCCCAGGAGCTAAGCTCTGCATTAATTCATGGTGAGATTGATTTAATGGTGGATCTTTTGCCCTTTAAGGTAGAGAACGTGGAATCAATCCCAATCTGTGAGGAAGAGATTCTACTTGTAGTTCCTGATCAGATCCTTGATTTATTTTTTCCTGGGGAGCAAGATGAGATAAAAAAAAGGCTGGAAGAAAATCCTGATATCCTTTTGTTAAGGGATTGCCCTTATCTTCTTATTCATAAAGGAAATAGGGTCAGAACCATTGCAGATGAGATCTTTGAAGATGCCCAGCTATCTCCTACCATTCTACTTGAGACAGAAAATATCGAGACGGTTTTAGCACTTGCAGCAAAGGGCATGGGAATTACTTTTTATCCCAGAATGTTTGTTTCTGGAAATACAGATAACAAAGATGGAGTTGTTAGAAAAACTGGACTTAATTATTATTCCCTAAATTACAGTCGCAGCCATGGGGTTCTTGCCTTTGGTTGTCACCGGGGAAGATACTTATCACAAGCCACAAAAGAGTTTATACGAATTTCCAAAGAAAACATATAACAGTTTCTTGCAACACATTGACAAAGCGTGGGGAATCTACTATTATTAAATAGTAACAATTACTAATATAATTATCATTATAGGAAGGAAGCGGCCATGAAAACATTAAAGTATAGCCGTCAACGGGAATCGATTAAAGCTTGTCTGATGGCAAGGCATGACCACCCCACTGCCGACGCTCTATACACCGCCATCCGAGAGGATTACCCAAACATCAGCCTCGGTACTGTTTACCGGAACTTAAATCTCCTTGTAGAACTTGGTGAGATACAGAAGCTGACATGCGGAGACGGTGCAGATCATTTTGATGCCGTCACATCACCACATTATCATTTTGTCTGCAGAACATGTGGGCAGGTGAAGGACCTGCGTCTCGATACTATGGAGGAAATTAATCATCTGGCCCAGGAATATGCGGATGGCCAGGTGGATAGCCATACCATTTATTTTTATGGTACCTGCAATCAGTGTTTGAGAAATAATTCTTAATAAGACTTGACATCAGGATAAAGTTGTGCTAAATTAATATCAGTAATCATTACTGTTTTTGATTGCAACAACATAATAAATAAAAATCAAATATAAAGGAGACATGAGATCATGAAGAAATGGGTTTGTACTGTATGCGGTTATGTTCACGAAGGAGAGGCGGCTCCAGAATTTTGTCCAATTTGTAAAGCTGGTTCTGAAAAGTTCAAATTACAGGATGCAGATATGTCCTGGGCCTGCGAGCATGAAATTGGTGTTGCTCAGGGTTCTCCAGAAGATATTATGAAGGATTTAAGAGCTAACTTTGAGGGCGAGTGTTCTGAAGTTGGTATGTATCTTGCTATGTCAAGAGCGGCTCACAGAGAAGGATATCCAGAGGTTGGCTTATACTATGAGAAAGCTGCTTTTGAAGAAGCTGAGCACGCTTCTAAGTTTGCAGAATTACTTGGTGAAGTTGTAACTTCTAGCACAAAGAAGAACCTTGAATTAAGAGTTGCTGCTGAAAACGGTGCGACTGCTGGTAAGTTTGATCTTGCAAAACGGGCTAAAGAATTAAATCTTGACGCAATCCATGATACCGTTCATGAGATGGCTAAGGATGAAGCTCGTCACGGTAAGGCATTTAAGGGCTTATTGGAGAGATATTTCGGTTAATCGCTCATCCATTTCACATACGAGATCAGCCAATAGTAATTAATTGTAGGAGGGTTTAAGATGTCAAAATATGCGGGAACAAAAACAGAACAGAATTTAAAGGATGCATTTGCCGGGGAATCTATGGCAAGAAACAAGTACACTTTTTTTGCGTCGGCAGCCAAAAAGGCCGGATATGAGCAGATGGCTGCCTTATATCTGGAAACTGCTGACCAGGAAAAGGAACATGCAAAGATGTGGTTTAAGGAACTTCATGGGGTTGGTACCATGGAAGGAAACCTTGAGGCGGCTGCCGAAGGGGAAAACTATGAGTGGACCGACATGTATAAGCGTATGGCCCAGGACGCCAGAGATGAAGGATTTGAAGCGCTGGCATTCAGATTCGAATTCGTTGGAAAAGTGGAAGCTGCCCATGAAAAGCGCTACTTAAAGCTTCTTGACAGTTTGAAAAAAGACAAGACCTTTAAGGGTGACGCGCCTCTTGGCTGGAAGTGCCGTAACTGCGGTTACATCCATGAGGGACCTGATGCCCCGGAAATTTGTCCGACCTGTGCACACCCAAAAGCTTATTTTGAAAGAAAAGTGGAAAATTATTAATGAGTAAAACCGGCTGGGGAAATCCCTGGCCGGTTTTTTCGCGCCTTGGTTTTTTCTCTTTATCATGGTATACTTACATTAGAAAAATACAGGAATTCATTGAGGATGACCCATGATCAATATTGCTATTGTGGAAGACGAAGACCAGTACGTAGAAACATTAAAAAGCTATCTTTTAAGGTATGAAACGGAACACGAAGAGCATTTTAGGATTCAGGTGTTTTCCGATGGCCTGGATATCATATCGGATTATACCCCAGATTATGATATTATTTTGCTTGATATACAGATGAAGCACTTAAATGGTATGAAAACGGCAGAGAAGATACGGGAATTTGATGAGGAAGTGACTTTTATCTTTATCACCTCTTCCACTCAGTTTGCCCTGGAAGGTTATCTTGTGGATGCCCTTGGGTATGTATTAAAGCCAGTTCCCTATCTCTCCTTTTCTCAGCTATTAAAAAAGGCAGTGCTTAAAATAAACAAGAAAAAGGAAGTTCACTACATAACGGTTGATGTGGATGGCGGCACCATGCGTGTGAATTTAGAATCTGTTTCCTATATTGAAAGTCAGCTTCACCAGCTTCTAATTCACACGGAAAAAGGAAACCATGTGGTTCCGGGCCCCATGAAGCGGATGGAAGAAACGTTAAAACCATATGGTTTTTCCAAGTGCCATCATGCTTATCTTGTGAATCTAAGCCATGTGACAGGAATCCTTAACAATCATGTTCTGCTCCTTTCCACAAAGCAGATACCCTTAAGCCGTACCAGGAAAAAGTTGTTTATGGACTGCCTGACGGATTATCTGGGAGGTTAAAATGAACTTAGCGGAACTGATGAATACTCCCCGTTCCTACACCGCCCTTGCGGAATGGATTGCATGTTCTTTGTATATCCTCATGTTGAGAAGAAAAATAAAGGGCTTTTGGCTTGCTGCTTTTATTACTGGCATGCTCGGCCTGTTCCTTTCTTTTCATCACATCGCAGGTAAGCTTCCCTTATTTTTGTGGTTTCCGGGAATGATGACTGCTATCCTTATGATTTATCTATGCATTTATATTTCCTGTCAGATCTCTCATTATGATGCTTTATTCCTATGTATTCGGGCCTTTGTACTGGCTGAGTTTGCCGCTTCCCTACAGTGGCAGCTTTATGTATGGTGGGCTCTTATGTTTCAGAGGGAAAGTAAGACCATTTCCCTTACGGTTATGGCGGTCACCTATTCATGTATTTATGTTGGATATTACTTTCTGGAGCGGGAACATATTCAAAAAGAGGAAGGCATGGAGGTGGAAGGAAAGGAGCTCCTTGGCACTGCATCCATGGGACTTGGCGCTTTCCTTATTAGCAATATTAGTTTTGTCATGCCAAACACTCCATTTTCCAGCGCTACAAGCTCTTTACTCTATGTCCGTACTCTGGTGGATTTTGGTGGGCTTATTATGCTCTTTGCCCAGCAAAACAGGAGAAAGGAACTTCAAATACGTGGTGAAAACCATGCCATGAACGTAGTTTTACAACGTCAATACGATCAGTACCGTATGGCTCTTGACAACACAGAACTGCTTCGAAGGGAGTTTCATGACTTAAAGCATTACATGATTGCTATCCGGGCAGAATCCGATCCTTTAAAGAAGGAGCAATACTTAAAGGAGATGGAGAATGCTATCTTGACCCAAGAAGCTCTCGTTAATACCGGAAACCAGGTACTTGATGTGGTGCTTACTACAAAAAGTACTTATTGCAGCCAAAATAAGATATCCTTTACCTGTATGGCAGATGGAAAGTTGGTCTCCTTTCTCCACGTAAAGGACATCTGCTCTATCTTTGGCAATGCCCTTGATAATGCCATTGAATGTGTTTCCCAGTATGAAGACACGGAAAAACGACTGGTCACTCTTACGGTATGCAAGATTAATGGGTTTTTGATGATCCAGTGTGAGAATTATTTAGAAAACCCGCTTCTTATGGCTGACCGGGGTCTGCCTTCTACCACAAAGAATAATAAGCGGTTTCATGGCTATGGTCTTAAGAGCATACAGGCTGCCGCATTAAAATATGGCGGGTCCATGACGGTCACTTCAAGAGATCAGTGGTTTGTCCTAAAGATTCTGATACCGGCCTTGGAATAACTGGGGTGGCGAAGATATCTGGGATGATTTGAATGGTAGAAATAGCAGAGATAATTGATATATGGTTAACAAAGATACGTCTTGATAGGGCTTTTAAATGCCGTATCAAGACGTATCTTTTTACCTTTGGTCACTACTAATTTAGTAGGATAACCACAGGCCATGTCTTTTTAGTTTTTAAATATAACTTTAAATATAGGAAAAAATACCCAAAAGGAAATTGCGGAATTAATCAGCATTGTGATCACGTCAGCAACTGCCTCTCCCCCTGCTCCCATATCCAAACCACTCATAAAGAGATTGTAGATAGGAGCCTTATAAACACCTTGAAGAGCTGCTGCCCCTATGGTTATGATAATATAAGCAATCACATACCACACGGCGGCCTTTGCTGCACTGTTATTTGCCTTAAATGTTACGTTTCGTTGCAGGAAAAAGTTGATTACCTGAGCGATTGCCATGGTGATTTCAACTGCCAGGAAGTAGGCCAGGCCGCCACCTCCGCCTTTTGACAGCTCTCCTGCTGCATAATTAAAGATATAGTAAGGCGTACCGTCGGTATTTGACCCCACGTGCCATACTTGAAAGTCCGTATTTACCAGTGAAGTCATTCCAAAAGCGCCCTTAAAGACCGGCATCAGTATCATTTGAAGTACTGTAATTCCGTTGGATACCAAAAAAAAGATTAAAAACTGAGCCACTGTGGGGTGCTTTTTGGAAAATGTCTTCCACCCTGCTTTTATGCCTGTAAGCATGTTATTCCCCCCTTTATTTCTCTGAAAGCTTTTTCTCATATGCCTGATTTGCTTTTCTATTGGCAAAGAATCCAACGATGATCTTTTTCATTCCTTTTAAGAAATGCCCGTTCACCGTTAAAACCATTCCTTCTGCCATCTCCATGCTGACTGCACCTCCAGTCATTTTTGCAATACCGCGAAATGGCATATTATAGATGAATAGAAGGTTCAGGTTTGGTTTTCCTTTTGCTTCACTTTTATTCTTTAACCCTGTGAGTATCCGATAAATCAGCCTTGCCAGAGGGCTCTTTGCATAATACATCTGACAGAGAGCATCGTTTAAATCAAGGTCTCCCAACCAGCTTGCGTCTGGTACTGGGTGCCCTAATAGGGCTTCAAATTCTTCGGTCTTAACATCACATACCTTAGCGGTATAATAAGATTTTAACGTCTCTGGATCATAGGGGAAAATCTCAGTAGTACCTTCTACCTCTATGGTCCCCTTAAGCCTTACATCGGCTACGTTTCTTCCAATGGATATGGTATATTGGCCACCTTCTACTTCAAACTGCTTTGTGGCTGTGTTCCAGTAACGGAATGCCTTATCATCAAACGCGATGAATACCTGCTGGCTTTCTCCTGCTTTTAAGAATATCTTAGCAAATCCCTTTAACTCCATGTGTGGGCGAAATACTCTTTGATTTGGACCGCCTACATAAAGCTGGGCTACTTCCTTTCCGTCATAACTTCCCGTATTCTTTAGGCGAAAGCGGACGCCTTCTTTTATGACTTCAAGTTCTGAATACTCAAAGGTGGTATAGGAGAGACCGTATCCAAAAGGATATTGAACCGGGATTTCTGCAGTCTGGTAATAGCGATATCCTACGTATAAACTCTCTCGGTATTCACTGTTTCGTTCCTTGCCTGGGAAGTACTCACAGGAGGGCGTATCCTCATACGTTAGAGGATATGTCTCATTTAAGTGTCCAGACGGATTGACTGCCCCTGTGATGATACGAAGGATGGCCCCTGGTCCTGCCTCGCCGCTTAAGTAACCGTGAAGAATCGAGTTGCAATGTTCCTGCCAAGGCATCTCAATGGCAGATCCAGCACTAAGGATTCCAACGATGGAAGGGTTCGCATCAGCCAGGGACTTAAGAAGCTTTATCTGGTTTTTGGGAAGCCTCATGTGGGTGCGATCCATTCCTTCGGTTTCACTTAGTTCATCTAGTCCAAAGCAGTATAAAACCACATCGGCTTTCTTTGCCAGCTCAACTGCCTGAGATTGCAAGCTTGCATCTTCTTTTCCATTTCGCAGATATCCTTTTGCCACTCCTACTACGTTTAAGGGATATTGCTTTATAGTTCCTTCCATTGTTTCCAGGTTCAAAGGCATGACCAGGGAGGAACCTGCGCCCTGATACCTTGGTTCAACTGCAAAGTCTCCAATCAGAGCTACCTTACAGCCTGATGGTAAGGGGAGCAATTGCCCCTCATTTTTAAGCAGAACAACGCTTTCCTCTGCCGCTTTTTCCGCCAGCCTGTGGTGTGTTTTTTGATCAAATGAAGTCTTCTTTTGATTTTCTTTCTGGTTTAAGTCAAACACAGCTTCTAGAAGACCTTCTACGCAAGTATCCAGCTCCTCCATGGTCAAGCTGCCGTCTTCTAGGGCCTTTAAAAGGCCTCTGGCGGAATCCAGACCAGGAGATGGCATCTCTAAGTGGGAACCTGCAGCAACGCCTTTTGCATGATCGTTGGAGCCGCCCCAGTCCGTGATGACAAGGCCATCAAAGCCCCACTCATCCCTTAGGATATCTTTTAGCAGATGTTTATTTTCATTTGTATAGGTCCCGTTCACCTCATTATAACTGGTCATGATGGACTTGGCCTTGCCTTCTTTGACAGCAATTTCAAAGCCTTCTAAATAGATTTCCCTTAAGGTACGCTCATCTAGTACGGCATTCATTGCCATTCGTCTAAGCTCTTGGCTGTTGACTGCAAAGTGCTTGGGACAGGCGTACACACCCTGTTCCTGGATTCCCCTGACATAAGAGGCAGCCAGTTTCCCAGCATGGTATGGATCTTCTGAGAAATACTCAAAGTTTCTTCCACAGAGAGGACTTCTTTTGATATTAAGTCCAGGCCCTAAGAGAACGTTTACTCCTTGGGATTTTGCCTCCTCACCCAGTGCATTGCCGATTTCTTCACACAGCGCTTCGTCCCAGCTATTGGCAACGGAGGCTGCGGTTGGAAAACAGGTGGCAGGAAGAGAAGGGTTCAGCCCTAGGTGGTCTCCCGAACTAGCCTGCCTCCGGACCCCGTGGGGTCCATCGGCGCAGAAGATGGAGGGAATATTCAGGCGGTCGATGTTGCGAGTCTGCCACACGTTTTTACCACTAAGAATGGCCGCCTTTTCTTCCAGTGTCATTGCTTCAAGAATGTGTTTATACTTCATCTGTTTTTCCTTCTGTTGAGGTTGTTTCCTTTGTCTGTCCTAGCTCCAGTTTGCTTTTATAGCGTTTTATCATCCGCATCTCCAGGAATAGGAAGCCTGCCGCCAGAACTACATTGATTGCAATGGCTGTAATCTGCCAGTTCATTAAGCCTCCCTTTGCGTTGTCTCCTTCGTAAGCTCGGCTGTTGACAACCGTATACATAATATTCTTAGCAGACTGCCTCATGGCTTTTAAACTGGTGGCGCTGGTGGTATCTTTTAGATGATTGGTTTCCGTATCATAAGCAACCAACATGGAATCGTTTCCATTTCTAATTTCTTGATCTGCATTCTGGTATCCGTATCCACCAAAATAATCCGTGAGTACAAATCCCTTAAAGCCCCATTCCTCTCTTAATACGGTATTAAGAAGGGTATTGGATGCTCCTGCATATTCCGTTCCAATATAGTTAAAGGATGACATGACAGCTTTTGCTTTACCTTCCTTAACTGCGATTTCAAAAGGCTTTAGATATATCTCACGAAGGGCCTGTTCCTCAGACCAGGTACAAAGCATATTGTTTCGGTTTGTTTCCTGATCATTAAATGCGAAATGTTTGATATAACCGTATACACCAAGCTTCTCCGCTCCTCTTAAGGCACTGGCAGCCATTTTGCCGCCTAGTAAGCCATCTTCTGAGTAATACTCAAAGTTACGTCCACCAAAGGCGGAACGGTGGGTATTCATAGCCGGTGCGTACCAGCCGGATACACCCATCTCATCTGCCATGGTTCCAATGCTCTCTCCAAAGGCTTCGGCAATATCATCGTTCCATGTACATGCAATCATAACGGCTGACGGGAAGCCGATGGAGCCAACCCCTGTAAAGTTATTATTAATAGACGCAGGTCCATCACAATCTACGGTTCCTACCTTCTTTACACTCTTAGCCGCAGAGGTCTGATATCCGCCTATGGCGACCATGGTGTCCATCTCTGTTGCTGTTAGCTGGTCAAGAAGTTTCTCCCACTGAGGATCATCATAAGGCAGACCTCGCATGGAGGCAAGTGCCAATCCATTTTTTGCTCCGGTTACTGGCATCTCATCGGATGCATTATTATAATCCTCTGGGTTGTAGTTTTTATTGTTTAGAAAGGTCTCTTTATAGTTCTCCGGCATGGTCATGGTCTTAGGAGGTGCTGTTGCTTCTTTATAGTTTGCAAACCCATCTGCTCTGGAAAGAACCTTTAAGTCTCCTTTTGCCTCTTCAAACTGATTTACCGTAGCTATAGTATCGGTGGAACGTGGATTGGATTCATTGTATACAATCTGGGAGGAAACGGTAACGTTCTGTTCCTCTATGACGCGATGAGAATCATTTCGAATGGAAATGCCGTAGTCTCCCGCATCCAAAACGTAACCCCCGCTTCCCTTGGAATCATAGGATGCCATGTCTTCTGCAAGGAATGAGATGGATACCGTCTCTGAGTCTCCTGGTTTTAGGAGTCCGGTTTTATCATATGCCGCTAGATTTGCAGACGCTTTCTCAATCCCACCGTTTGTATAAGGAGGATTATAATAAACCTCAACTACATCCTTACCAGCCGTATTTCCAGTATTTGTGACTGTCACATCAAAGGAAATCTTACCGTCTGACTGGGTCATCTCTCCCATCTTTTGGGTGAATGTAGTATAGGAAAGTCCATAGCCAAACGGATACATAACGGACTTATCATAGTCGATCAAACCTTCCTCTGCCGCAGTTTCAAAGAAACGGTATCCTACATAAATGCCGTCCACATAATTGATAAAGCTTGGATAGGTAGCTTCCCCTTTAAATGCCTTTCCTGCGAAATCCTCCATGTTGTCGTAAACGAAACTGCCAAAGTTGTTATATTGAGGGGTATCTGTTAAGTCCCTTACAAAAGTGTCACTGGTTTTTCCAGATGGATTTACAGTTCCACTTACAATCTCTCCCAATGCCTCGAAGCCGGATTGACCGGTTCCAGGACACCAGATGGCACTTTTAATTTGTTTGTAATCCTCTAAAAACCCTAACTCCATGGCATTTGCACCATTGTATACGAAAACAACATTATCAAAGTTTGAGCATACCTGATCTACCATATCTTTTTCTGTCTTACTAAGTTTCAGGTAATGGTCTCCATCTTCAAAGTCCTTATAGTCTTTGGAATTATCTGTATACGTTACTTTGCTCACATCATCTGGAAGATCTGCGCCTTCCCCGCCCACACGAGTAATGACAATCATGGCTGTGTCAGAAAAAGTCTTAGCACCAGATAAAAGCTCCTGGCTGTAAGATGTCTTCACTGGCTCAGGAAGAGTCCAGTCCTGCTCCCACATTCCTACACTTGGACGGTCTGCCCGGTAAGCCTTATAAAAGTCAGACAATGCCGTATTTAACTTAAAACCTGCGTGCTCCAAACCCTGAAGCAGAGACACAGTCTCATATGCATCTGAGAGAGAACCAGAGCCGGTTCCACCGTAACATGGATTGGTAGAAGCCCAGCCAAATACATTCAGGTTTGAATCTGTTTTTAAGGGAAGAAGGTCGGAATCATTTTTTAACAGTACAATTCCTTCTTCTGCAATTTCAGTACAAAGCTTTGTTGCCTTATTGGAAGTCTCTTCTGAAATCGTTCCACTTCCAGTGGCTAGGGATATAAGGCTTGCCATTGGCCCCCAGCAGATTAAATTCACCGTAATCACAAGTGCCAAAACAAGAGCCATAATCCCCTGGCTTCTGATTAGATATTTTACGGCACCCTTTTTCTTTCTGCATGCGATAAATACGGCGATTACGGCAATGGCTGCTATGCCAAGGCCGATGAGATAAGGCACGCAGAGATTGACAATTTTCATAACGTCATCAATATTGATCTGTAACATTTTTTCATCCTCCTCCATACTAATTACCACTAATTTGAGTGGTAGTTAGACTTTAACACATAAGAAAGGCTATGAGGCCTTCTTTCCCATAACTGGTATGATTTCAGGCACAACCTGCATGTTGCTTGTCCGAGAATTACAAGATAGAGTCTGACTTGTCAGACTCTGGCGCTGACGCGCTGTCACTTTAGTGACATCATCCTCTTAAGCGTCATGTGCATCCTGCACGGAGTGCTTTTTATTTTATAGGGGAGTTCGTAGAACTTTCCTATAAAATAAAAATAGGCGCCCCGTCAATGCCTTATCGGCTGACGGGACGCCTTTCTATGTAAAATTAAATATTTAAAAGTCCACTTCCAAACAAGAGATTGATTAAAAATGTAAAAAGAAAGATAGTACAAGCCGGCGGATCCACATGGGTATCACAATGGCTGTTAATGGTACTGGCTATGAAATCACCAAACAAGGATGCCGCAATGCCAAATACGACGCCCATAAACGGATTCCCAGAAGAGACGGCTGCCAAGGCAGAAAGTATGGCAATGTGATGAGTCGACGGAACATCAGCACCAGAATGGGCAAAAATAAGAGAAGTTCCTGCAATTCCAAAGCAAAGTGCCGGGAAGCTGGCCATAGCCTCTGTGGATACCCCTCCATTTACCATGGACTGATACACAAAGCCTGTTGCCGTACCCACTCCTGCTCCAAGTAACACATTACACCAAAAACTTTTCCCCCCGGTAAAATACGTCCTCTTCTCCTTCGGTTTTATCTTTCCCATCAACCCGCCGGTTCCAAAGGCATATCGTGCAATGATTGCTGACAGGAACACCGTAATGGCTGGCAAATCTGTGTTAAAGTGAAGAAGAGTGCCTGCCACATAGTGGATCAGAAATCCCAGAACGCCAAAAAAACCTCCTACCAAGAGAGTCATTGGATCCCCGATTCCAAAGAGTGGAGTGGACAGCTCCAAACCACTTTTGATTTTCTTCTTCTTACCGGCATAGGCTGTAGCAGCCACACCTCCTGCAAAAGCGATGTGAGGCCCTAAGTAGGAGCCAAAGGCAACGTATTCCAGAATAAAGCTTCCTCCCCCTGACATGGCTGACACTGCACCTGCGATGGCAAGGATTGCCGCAAATATAAATATGGGAACAGCCCCTATGTAAGCTCCAATGATTCCTCCCCCAAAAGACCCAATCAAAGCAAAGATATCCATATTATACCATTCTCCTTACTCTTAATATAAATCCCCAAAACCCATGTCCTGATAAAAAAAATGCGCTTCCAATTTTGCAGAAACGCATCTTTTGTAATTCTAATTTACCTTATTGACAATGACTCCAATTCCATCAATACTACATTCCACTTCGTCACCAGCCTTTAAAAACCGAGGCGGATCAAAGCCCATTCCCACACCCTTTGGTGTACCGGTGGAAATGATGGTTCCTGCCCGAAGGGTCATGCCCTTAGACAGCTCGCTGACGATATGGTCGATGTGAAAGATCATGAGACTTGTATTGCTGCTCTGCCTTAATTCTCCATTTACCCTGGACTCAATGTTAAGTTCTGGTGGGTAAGAGATGGAGCCGGCAGTTAAAATACAAGGTCCCATAGGAGTAAAGCCATCAAGACTTTTTCCGAAGTACCACTGCTTATGGGTGTTTTGCACATTACGGGCACTGACATCATTTATGATGGTGTAGCCAAAGATATAATCCCGAACCTTTTCTGCCGGTACATTCTTTGCATCTTTTCCGATGATAACGGCTAACTCCACCTCATAATCCAGGCTGTCTACCATGTCGCTATGACTTTCTATGTCTCCGTAAGGACCAACTGCTTCATTCACTCGCTTGGAGAAATAAACAGCGTTGGCACGAGTTCCGTCGAATTGTTCTTTTTTAAAGCGGGCGGATTCTTCAGCATGATCCATGTAATTGATCCCCAGGCAGATAATATCTTGTTCTGGTCTGGAAATTGGAGCAAGAAGCTTTACCTCTTTTCTCATAGCGGCTCCGACGATGTTATTGCTGTAAGGGTCAAGCCCTGAAGCATGATCTAATAAATCAAGCTCTGACTGGCTCAGTCCCTTTACTACCTCCAGCATCTCTTTGTACTCCATACCAAAAGCCCTAAGAGGAAAGACCCATGTCTCATCCTTGCTCATGACCCCGATATCTCTTCTTCGGTCAACCTCGTATGTAACTAATTTCATTGCATCCTCCTTTTACATGAACCATAACTCTTCCTTGGTAGTGGAGATTGCATCCGCGCCTGCGGAAAAGGCCGCTATGATATCCTTTTTATCAGATATCAGTCCGCCTGCAATAATGGGAATATTTGTATAGGCACGTATCTCTTTCAACACCTTGGGCATAACACCAGGCATAACCTCCACCACATCCGGATGAAAGGTATCAATCTGTTTCTTCATGGTACTCATGGCAAGAGAATCGATGATAAAGGTTCTCTGCACCCCGATTAGGCCAAGCTCAACAGCCCGCTTTACCAGAAGAGGTTTCGTACTGATAATCCCATCCGCTAATGTATTCTGCTTTAAAAAATCCACAGCAATATCCCTGGAGCTTAATCCCTGAGCCAGATCCGCATGTACAATCGCATACTTTCCGTGTTCTTTAATCTGCCGTACGATTTCGCCAATATTTAAAATATTACCATACAGGACAAATACCATCTGGCATTCTGATTCAAAGCATTTATGAAGTCCGTTTTCATCCTTAACCGCTGCAATCACTGGAGATGTCTCCAACAGTTCCATTGCTTTCATCAAAATTCCTCCACACCCACAAAATATGGATCTTGTTCTACTTTATCAATCCTTTTCCCCACCGTCAAGGCTATTTTAAACCTTTATCCATTTTATTTGAAAATAAAAATCCCGGCAGAGTGGAAAAAGAGAGGGAATTCCCCTCACTTTCTGACCTAGCCGGGCCCATTTATCTTCATTGTATCTTTATAATACCACTTCTACATCTCTGGTTGCAACAATAGATACACCAGTTTTAGCACAATCCTTTATAATTACATCACCAATGGAAACTGGCGCATTGACTGTAACCTTACGGATTTCTTCCATGCAGTCAAATATCTTATCCTTTGGAATGTCCTGACTGGTCTTAACGGAAACCATATCATGTTTTCCTCCTAAGACACGGACCGAGGAGGTCACCATTCTGGTGGGACTTAAGACTTCCTTTTTCCCGTATTCAATTCCTCTGCCACAGGAATTGCCTGTTACGTTAATCTCATCTTCCTCTATGGTGACTTTCAGCTGACAACCCAAAGGACAGCGGATACAGGTCAGTTCTCTTATCTCCATGTTACTCCACCTCCGTACAGATAACAATTTTTTTAAGGTCTGGGTAATCCTTTAGGTTTTCCTTCTTAAGGATTACCTGTTCCATCTCACCTGGAGCCAGAACCCGTTTCTTTTTATGGGAGACACGCTCTCCATCGTAATATACACTGATATAACGGTCCTGATATACGTCTGCTACCCGAAAACGAACTGTGATCTGATCTTCCATGTGTTCTTTATCTAGCCTTTGAGGAACGGTATAACGAACTCCATGTTCCGCTGCAATTTCTACCATGTCGGCATACTTTTTCTGCCCTTCCTTTAGAAAAGCTGCTGCGCTGACACCAGCGAGGGAAGCCTCCTCGGATACATAATCCACCAGATCGTGGACATGGAGCACATTGCCACAGGCAAAGATGCCCTTTGTGCTGGTTTCCAGACGATCATCCACAAATGGACCTGAGGTCACAGGATTTAAGTCTACTCCAGCTCCTTCGGAAAGCTCATTTTCTGGTAAAAGACCTACGGAAAGTAAAAGGGTATCGCAACTGATATATTCTTCTGTTCCAGAAATTGGTTTTCTATTTTCATCTACCTGAGCAAGCGTGATTCCAGTCAACCGATCTTTTCCTTCGATTGCTATGACGGTATGGCTTAACTTCAGAGGAATGCCGTAGTCGTCAAGACACTGGACGATATTTCTCTTTAGACCGCCGGAATAAGGCATCAATTCTGCCACAACCTTTACCTTGGCTCCCTCTAAGGTCATACGTCTTGCCATAATAAGTCCGATATCTCCGGAACCTAAGATAGCCACTTCTTTTCCTACGGTCTTGCCTTCCATGTTAACAAAACGCTGGGCGGTACCTGCGGAATAGATTCCTGCGGGACGATATCCTGGTATGTTTAAGGCTCCTCTTGGGCGTTCTCTGCATCCCATGGCGAGTATGATGGCACGTGCCTTAATGATTGTCAGGCCAGATTCCTTATTTATAATGGTAACTTCTTTATTGGAATTGATATCCAGTACCATGGTATTTAATAGGTAAGGGATATGCTCTTCTTCCACCATCTGAATAAAACGGGCAGCATATTCCGGTCCAGTCAGTTCTTCTTTAAAGGTATGAAGGCCAAAGCCGTTGTGGATGCACTGATTTAGAATTCCCCCTAAGAACTCATCTCGTTCCAGAATCAAAATGTCAGTTATCCCTGCTTTTCTTGCGGCTACGGCTGCTGCTAGACCTGCCGGGCCACCCCCTATGATTATAATGTCATGCTCTGTCATTTGCTGCCCCTTTCTCTTCCTTTTTCAGCATGTTAGATCCTGGCCGGTTCTTACAGATGTCTTCTGGCGCTCGGTTCGTCTCTCTAGCTAGAATCTCTATGGTCTTAGGTCCGCAAAATCCAGCCTGACACCGTCCCATGCCAGCACGAACCCGGCGTTTGACACCATCTAAGGAAACAGCACCCAGAGTCCTTGTAATGGAATCTACGATTTCTCCTTCACTGACGCCTTCACAACGGCAAATGATGGTGCCATACCTTGGATCTTCTTTAATTAGATTTCCACGCTCTTCTATGGTCAGCTTTTCTGGGTGTACAATTCCTTTTCGAACCCCATTAAAGTCTGCTCTCTTCTTCGCATCTGCTTTCTTTGCCACTAGCTCAGCCACATAAACTCCAATGGCAGGTGCACTGGTTAGACCAGGGGATTCAATGCCCGCAGCATCGAAAAATCCAGGAGCGTCTAATACCTCTCCAATGACAAAGTCTCCACCTACCTCATGAGCCCGTAAGCCAGAAAAAGAGGTGATTACCTTACGAAATGGAATATCTTTTACCACATAGGCGGCCTTTTTGGTGATTTCTGTAAGCTCGTCGGCTGTGGTCCTTACATCTTCTTTGCTTTCCACATCAGTCGCAGACGGCCCTATTAAAAGGTTTCCATGAACGGTTTTGGTGACTAAAACTCCTTTTCCCATCTTTCCAGGGAGCTGGAAAATAGTATGATTCACGTGAGCTCCTGCCTGTTTATCTAGAAGAAGATAATCTCCTTTTCTTGGAATAATGGTTAAGGTTTTCTCACTGACCATGTTGTGGAACTGATCTGCATATACGCCTGCTGCGTTGATGACAAACTTAGCGTGAATGATGGAATCTGGAGTCTTTAAATCAAATCCTTCTGTGGTTTTTTCAATCCCGAGGATTTCTGTGTTTAAGAAAAACTCCACTCCGTTATCACAGGCATTTTCTGCAAGGGCAATATTAAGGCCAAAGGGGCAGACAATCCCTCCGGTAGGCGCATAAAGAGCTCCTACTACCTGATCGGTCACGTTGGGCTCTATGGCACGAACTTCATCTCCAGATAGAATCGTAAGACCTTCCACTCCGTTGTTAACCCCTTTTTCTAACAGAGCCTGGAGATTTGGCAGATCTTCTTCATCAAGGCAAAGCACCAGGGAACCATTCCTAATAAAAGGAAAGTCAAGCTCCTTAGAAAGTTCCTCCATCATGCGATTGCCTTCCAGATTAAACCTTGCTTTTAAGGAACCAGGGGATGCGTCATATCCCGCATGGACGATGGCGCTGTTAGCCTTTGTTGTACCAGAACAGACGTCCTCCTCCCGTTCTGCCACACAAATCTTCATATCGTAACGAGCCAGCTCTCTTGCGATTGCACACCCGATGACTCCGCCTCCAATGATTGCCGCATCGTAATACATTTCCTTCATGTTTTCTCCTCCATATATGCAGTGAATATTCAAGTTAAAATCAAAAGAGAGCAAGGAAAATAAACGGATTTCTCCGTGTTATCTCCTTACTCTCTCGTCTCAAAGGGTTGTTATTTAATTAATTTCATGCTATCACAGGTAAGACTTAGTGTCAAGATGTTTCTAGTCCTCGTCTTCCGACCAGAAGCGGGCGCATTTAATGGCTTTTTTCCAGCCTTTGATCAGCTTTTTCCTGCGTTCCTCTTCCATGTGGCTTTCAAAGGTATTAGCTACCTTCCAGTTTTTCTTAATTTCCTCTTTGTCCTTCCAATACCCTACGGCTAGGCCTGCTAAGTATGCCGCTCCAAGAGCCGTGGTCTCGATGCATTTGGGCCTTAAAATCTGGGTGTTTAATAAGTCGGACTGAAACTGCATGAGAAAACTGTTGGCACAAGCGCCGCCATCGACTCTTAACTGCTTTAAATGAATCTCAGAATCCTGCTCCATTGCTTCTATTAAATCCGACACCTGATAAGCCATTGACTCTACGGTGGCACGAATGAACTGTTCCTTGCTGGTTCCTCTAGTCACTCCAACGATGGTTCCTCTGGCGTACTGATCCCAGTAAGGGGCTCCAAGTCCGGCAAAGGCAGGAACCATATATACGCCCCCCGTATCCTCTACTGCTCCACAGTATTCCTCTGTCTGAGAAGCGGAACGAACCATACGCATCTCATCTCGAAGCCACTGAACGGCGGCTCCTGCCACAAAGACACTGCCCTCTAAGGCATACTGAATCTGTTCCTGGTCACTGGCTGCAATGGTGGTCAAAAGGCCGTGCTCGGAACGAACTGCTTTATTCCCTGTATTCATTAAAAGGAAGCAACCAGTTCCATAGGTATTCTTCACTTCTCCCGCTTCAAAACAGCACTGGCCAAACAAGGCTGCCTGCTGATCTCCTGCTGCCCCTGCAATTGGAATCTTTCCTCCCATAACGTCAGAAGAGGTGTATCCGTAAACGCAGCTTGACGGCTTCACATCTGGAAGCATGGACTTTGGAATGCGGAAATAATCTAAAATGTCTTCGTCCCAGCACTTCTTATGAATATCAAAAAGCATGGTTCTGGACGCATTGGTATAATCCGTTACATGAATGCAGCCCTTGGTTAAGTTCCAGATTAACCATGTATCAACCGTTCCAAAGAGAAGTTCTCCTCGTTCTGCCCGTTCTCTGGCCCCCTCAACATGATCCAAAATCCATTCGATCTTGCTTCCAGAGAAATAGGCATCTGGTATCAGTCCAGTACGTTCTACAATCAGACTTTCCAGACCATCGGACTTTAACCGCTCAATTCTATCTGCGGTTCTTCTGCACTGCCACACGATGGCATGATAAATCGGTTCTCCGGTTTCCTTATCCCACACAATGGTGGTCTCCCTCTGATTGGTAATGCCAATAGCAGCAATGTCACTGTTATGAGCACCAATCTTACCCATGGCCTCCATAGTCACAGAAAGCTGTGAGGACCAGATCTCCATTGGGTCATGCTCTACCCAGCCTGGCTGTGGAAAAATCTGTGTAAACTCCTTTTGTGCAACGCTGCAGATGTTTCCCTGTTCATCAAACAGGATGCACCTAGAGCTTGTGGTACCCTGATCCAGAGCAATAACGTAACTTCCCATAATAATTTCCCCTTCCAATCATACCTTCTCTGCGGTCTGTTAAATTTTTCCCAAACTGCAAAGAAAGAGCCTCGGAAATGAACGGTTCCCCGCACTCATCACCTGGCTCTTTCATCTCTTAGGCTATTTATTAAATATAGTTAATATTAACATGATTTCATATATCATGTCAAGTTTTAAGAGCACTATTTTATCAATAAAGGCTTTCCCTTATGGTCTTAAAAGCCTGGATTACAAGAGTGGGAATAAAAGCAAATATGAGGATCGTAAGAAACTGTTTCCCAGTGAGATCTGCCACGTAAAAAAGAGTATGGAGTCCGGGAATAAACAGCACCGCTGCCAGAAGCACAGCCCCTGCTTCAAAGGCCATGATGCTCCATAAGTTGCTCCTTAATCCAATCTTTAATATGGAATGGCTGCTTCGGCAGTTAAAGCCATGGAATAACCTCGCCAGAGTTAAGGTGGAAAATGCCATGGTGCTTGCCGCTGCTTCGCTTCCTGTGACCAGTCCAGTGCCGTATGCACTCATGGTAAAGACCGCAATCAATGCCCCTTGAAGGAGAAGCTGGAGGACAAACCGCTTGGTTAAGATTCCTTCTTTTGGATTTCTTGGTTTTTGAGCCAGCAAATCCGCCTCCGCCCGTTCCATGCCAATGGCAATGGCTGGAAGGGAGTCGGTTAATAAGTTGATAAATAAAAGATGAACTGGGGCAAAGGGCACTGGTAACCCCCGTATGGAGGTATATAGGACGCATAAGATTCCTGCCATGTTTCCAGATAGGAGAAACTTAATGGCGTTTCTTATGTTCCGGTACACATTTCTTCCATTTGCCACTGCCTTTATAATGGTTGCAAAGTTATCGTCTGTTAGTATCATGGCGGAGGCATCCTTTGACACCTCGGTTCCCATTTTGCCCATGGCAACCCCGATGTCCGCCTGCTTTAGGGCAGGTGCATCGTTGACCCCATCTCCGGTCATAGCAACGATATGGCCTTTTTTCTGCCAGGCTCGAACAATTCTTATCTTATGCTCTGGGGATACTCTGGCATAGACACTGATCTTTTCTAGTCTTTTGTCAAGATCCTCATCGGTCATATCATCAAGCTCGGGGCCGCTAATGGCTAAATCTCCATCTCCCATGATTCCGATTTTTTCTGCAATGGAAGAGGCTGTTATTTTATGGTCACCTGTTATCATAACAGGACGGATACCAGCCTTCCTGGCATTTAATACGGCGTTCTTTGTCTCAGGCCGAGGCGGATCCATCATGGCTACCATGCCTAAAAAGATATAACCTTGTTCTGATTTCTCAGATAGCGTCTCATTCTCCCCCATTTCCCTGCATACAAAGGTGAGGACCCTTAAACCTTGAATGGAGAACTCCTCATTTTGTTCCACCAAGGTATGAAGGTCTCCATCCCTTATGGGGCGAATGCCCTCACTGGTCCAGATGCCGGTAAGTCTTGGAAGAAGCACATCTTGTGCCCCCTTGGTGAAAAGCATCTTTTTGCCTTCTATGGGGTGAAGTGTGCTCATTAGCTTTCTCTGGGAATCAAACGGAATCTCTCCAATTCTTGGATAATGGGACTTAATGACCTCTTCTTCTGCACCAGCCCGCTCTGCCATTTGAAGCAGAGCCGCCTCTGTAGGATCTCCAAGTGGTTTTCCATCATGGTATGCGGAATCATTATTTAGAACTGCATCGTAGAGCAGATATTTATGTACTGGAATTTCCGGATTTAAAAGCTCGGGAGGGTAAAGTCGGTTGTTTACATAAATCTGTTGGACCGTCATACGGTTCTGAGTCAGGGTTCCTGTTTTATCAGAACAGATGACCGAAACACAGCCAAGACTTTCCACTGCCTTTAAATCTTTTATAATGGCATTTTCCCGGGCCATCTTTTGGGTTCCCATGGCCTGAACGATGGTGACAATGGAGCTTAATGCCTCAGGAATGGCCGCCACAGCAAGGGCCACGGCAAACATCAAGGAATCCAAAACCGGCATACGCCGGTATATGCTTAAGCCAAAGACAAGAGCGCAAATCAATAAAATTCCTGCTGCAAGCCTGCTACCAAACTGATCTAAGCTAATTTGAAGGGGTGTTTTCTTTTCTCCGGTATCATTCATTAAGGAGGCGATTCTTCCAATTTCCGTATCCATGCCTGTTCCAGTCACCAGCACCTTCGCCCTGCCTGCTGCCACGAGAGAGCCGGAAAAAACCATGTTGTTTTGCTCAGCAAGAGGTACCTTCTCATCCCGGATTTTCCCTGTTCTTTTTTCTACATTTAGGGATTCTCCTGTAAGGGAGCTTTCATTGACCAGCATGGAGTAATTTTCAAGGATTCTTCCATCTGCCGCAACCATATCTCCTGCTTCCAAAAGAAGGATGTCTCCCGGCACCAGCTCCGCAGATAAAATCTGCTGAATTGTGCCTTCTCTCATAACCACGGCAACTGGTGCGGACAATGCCATTAAGCTGTCTAACGTTTTTTCTGCCTTTTGATTTTCCACGGTTCCTAAGACCGCATTTAGTAATAACACTGCAAAAATGACACCGGTACTTTCAACGTCACCAGATATCATGGAAATGACCGCTGCTATAATCAGAATGATTACCAGCAGATCCTTAAACTGATCCAAAAAGACCTGGAATGCACTTTTGCGCTTTGCTTTTAACAGTGCATTTTCTCCATATTTTTCTCTACGCTTTATAATTTCTGCGGGATCGAGCCCAGACCACTTCGCTTGAAGCTGAGACAGGGCTTCATCCTCTGATAATCGAAACCATTCTTCCATTCATGACGCTCCTTCCCACTACTCATACTATGGTATGAGCCCTAACCTAAATTTCATGAATGATTTTCTCTGTCTTTTCCTGGTGACTCGATGGGATCTTACAGTAGCATTGAGATAACGGTGTAAACCCTTTATAAAACCAAGTGAAAAGGTAAGCGATTTTCTGAACTTTACTTCCAGAGAGCCACTTACCTTTTTTTTATTTAATCTTACCTCCATGAAAGAAGCATCTCTCCCATTTTGCTATGGCCTGCCTTGATACATGAAACTGTTCTGCTAACTCCTCTTGGGTCAGACCTTTACTTTTTCTTAAAATCAATAATTTATCCGAGAAAATCATAGGAACCTACCTCCTTGTTTTTTTAATATATTAACATAGAACCGTGACTCACATAAATCACCTGACCATTGCTTTTTCGCCACATTTTGTTGCTTTTATGTTAAAAACACTTTCTTTTCCACTTATTTGTAGAAATGGTTGCAGAAAAACGGAATTTTTATTATAATTTCACCATAAGAAACCATAAATGAAACCAATGACCCATCACCATATAAGAAAGGATATGATAATATGGAAAAGATCACAAGCTTTACCATTAATCACTTAAAGCTTCTTCCGGGCATCTATGTCTCTAGAAAAGACCAGGTCGGGGAAGCGCTTATCACAACATTCGATATCCGCATGACTCGCCCTAATTTTGAACCGGTGATGAATACAGCAGAGATGCATGCCATCGAACATTTAGCTGCTACCTTTTTAAGAAATCATGAAACCTACGGCTCCAAGATTATTTACTTTGGACCAATGGGATGCCGTACTGGCTTTTACCTACTTTTAAGCGGAGACTACAAATCAAGAGATATTGTGCCGCTTATTACAGAACTGTATGAATTTATCCGAGATTTTGAAGAGGAGATTCCAGGGGCCAGTGCCAGAGACTGTGGCAATTACCAGGATATGAACCTTAACATGGCAAGATATCTAGCCAGAAAATTCCTTGATACCGTACTTTATGGAATTGAGGATGAACGTCTTCTTTATCCTGAATCTTAATCAATTCTCCCCGCTTCGGCGGGGAAATTACTAACTGATAAATCTTGACCATTTAGGTACAGTATGTTAATCTTATAACACGGAGGTGTTTCATGCTCATAACGAAAGAATGTGACTACGCAATACGCATTATCCGGGCACTATCAAATGGGGAAACTGACAGCATTCCTTCTATTAGTGAGAAGGAACAGATCACCCTTGCCAATGCCTACAAGATTGCCAGAAAGCTTGAAAAATCGGGTTATATTAAAAGCTATCGGGGAAGTACTGGGGGATATTCTCTCAATTGCGACTTGAAACAAATAACCTTATACGATATCATTACCGTCATTGATCCTAAGATGCTGCTGATTGAATGCATGCAGACTGGGTTTGATTGTCCCGTCCATTCTCATAAAAGCCCATGTCACGTCCATTGTGAATTTGCAAGAATTCAAAAAAATCTAAACCAGGACTTAAAAAAATATTCTTTGGCTAAGATTTTTTTAGAATAAATTTTTTGTCTTAATCTATACTAAAACAGTACAGTTTCATAAGGAGGAAGAAAATGAATCAATGTTATGGATGTAATACGTGTGAAAGTGCTGACAAGCCACTGGAAGCGTTTATTTCTGCACTGCCGATGGAAACTTCCCATCACCGTGTGGAAAAACAGAGTACGAAATGCGGTTTCGGACTCCAGGGCGTATGCTGTCGCCTTTGTGCCAACGGGCCATGCCGGATCACTCCAAATGCTAAAAGAGGAATCTGCGGTGCGGATGCGGACACCATCGTGGCAAGAAACTTTTTAAGAGCAGTGGCTTCCGGAAGCGGCTGTTACATACATGTAGTGGAAAATACAGCCCTCAATCTCAAAAAGACAGCTCAGGCAAAAGGCGCATTAAAGGGAATGGAATCCCTGGAGCATTTGGCTGAGATTTTTGGCATTGAAGAGGCAGATATCTATCAGAAGGCAGAAAAGATTGCAGATGCGGTACTGGCTGATCTATACAAGCCAGAATACGTGGAGATGGCTCTCACTGAGAAGGTTGCTTATGCTCCTCGTGTTGCACGCTGGAGAGAGCTTGGCATTATGCCTGGCGGCGCAAAGAGTGAGGTATTTAAGGGCGTAGTAAAGTGCTCTACTAACTTAAACTCCGATCCCCTTGATATGTTGGTAGACTGTTTAAGACTAGGTATTTCCACGGGTATTTACGGCCTTACCCTGACTAACCTGTTAAACGATGTACTTCTGGGTCAACCTCAGCTTCGTCTGGCTCCAGTCGGTCTTCGCGTTATCAATCCAGACTACATAAACATTATGATCACCGGGCATCAGCATACCATCTTTGTGGACCTACAGGATAAATTAATTTCTCCGGAAGCGATTGCAAAAGCAAAAGCAGTTGGTGCCAAGGGCTTTAAGCTGGTAGGCTGTACCTGTGTCGGACAGGATCTGCAGTTAAGAGGAGCTCTTTACCCTGAAGTATTTGACGGTCATGCCGGCAACAACTACACCAGCGAAGCGGTTCTTGCTACGGGTGCCATTGATGCGGTTCTCTCTGAGTTTAACTGTACCTTACCTGGAATCGAGCCTATCTGTGACGAATTAAAGATTAAGCAGATCTGCCTTGATGATGTGGCTAAGAAGTCCAACGCAGAGTTAATGAAATTTGACTTCGAGCACAGGGGAGAACAGAGTGAAAAGATCATTGATAAGGTAATTGAGTCTTATACCGAACGCCGTGGCATAATTCCTCTTAATCTGCTTCCAGAACACGGAAATGACAATACCCTTACGGGTGTTAGTGAAGGCTCCTTAAGAAACTTCCTAGGTGGAAACTGGAAGCCTCTGATAGACCTTATTGTTGCTGGTAAGATTAAAGGAATCGCAGGCATTGTTGGCTGTTCTAACTTAACGGCTGGTGGCCATGATGTTCTTACCGTAGCCCTTACCAAAGAGCTGATTGCCAGAGACATCATCGTCTTAACGGCAGGCTGTTCCTCAGGTGGCATTGAAAACTGCGGTCTTATGACGCCAGAAGCGGCTGAGCTTGCTGGTCCTAACTTAAGAGAGGTATGTAAGACACTTGGAATTCCTCCTGTGCTTAACTTTGGCCCATGTCTTGCCATCGGACGTCTGGAAATCGTAGCAACTGAAATTGCGGCTGAACTTGGCGTAGATCTTCCTAAGCTTCCTCTAGTTCTTTCTGCTGCACAGTGGCTGGAGGAACAGGCGATTGCAGACGGTTGCTTTGGTCTTGCCCTTGGCCTTCCCCTTCACTTAGGCTTACCACCATTTGTGACCGGAAGTGATGTCGCAGTTAAGGTATTAACAGAAGGCATGAAGAGTCTGACAGGCGGACAGGTGATCATTAATCCGGATGCAAAAGAAAGTGCTGATATCCTGGAGCAAATCATCATGGAGAAACGTGAGGGTCTTAATATATAGGAGGGTGGCATATGAAACGGATATTCATAGACGCAGCCAAATGCGATGGCTGCAAGAATTGTTTTATAGCATGTATGCAGGCACACCGGACAGATGGAGGCTCTATTTACAACTTAAATCTTTCAGATCCTCAGCACGAATCCCGCAATCACATTGAAAAAGGCGGCCCCGGAGGCTACACTCCTATTTTTTGCCGTCACTGTGATCAGCCGGAATGCGTGATATCCTGTATGAGCGGAGCGCTTAAAAAAGATAAGGATACCGGGCTTGTTCTCTATGATGAGTCCGCATGCGGGTCCTGCTTTATGTGTGTCATGAACTGCCCATACGGAGTGTTAAAGGCAGATACCAACACAAAAACCAAGGTGATTAAGTGTGATTTCTGCGCGGACCATGGATTTTCACCAAGCTGCGTAAAATCATGTCCAACCGGAGCAATCTATGTGGAGGAGGTGTAAGTATGACACATGTAATCATTGGTGTAGGCGCTGCTGGAATCAGTGCAGCGAAAACCATCAGGGAGCTGGAGGCGGATGCTAGAATCATTATGATATCGCCAGATGAAACGGTGCATTCCCGTTGTATGCTTCATAAGTATTTAAGCCATGAACGGGATGAAAAAACTCTTTCCTTTGTTCCAGAAGACTTTTTTGATCGTTCCCGTATCACCTGGATCAAGAAAAAGGCAGTTGCCATTGATACCAAGAATCAGGAAGTAGGCCTTGAGGATGCGTCTAAGATCCCTTACGACCTCCTCCTTATTGCCACTGGTGCGGACAGCATCATTCCTCCTATTATGAATTTCAGAGAGGCGAAAAATGTATTCGGACTTCGTCATCTATCCGATGCCAAAAAGATCAGATCGTTTGCAGAGAAATCACAGCGGATTTTAGTTGTGGGTTCCGGTCTTGTTGGTATGGATGCCGCTTATGCGTTTCTGGAGCAAGGAAAGGACGTAACCGTGCTGGAAATGGCAGACAGGATTCTTCCAAAACAGCTCGATGAAACGGCTGGAAATACATATCAGAACTTGTTTGAACAACACGGCTGTAAGTTCATTCTTGGGAGAAAAACAGTGTTAAGCACCATGCCTGAAACCGATGAGATCACTTCTGTCATGCTTGATGACGGTTCTCTCATTGAGTGTGATATGGTGGTGGTGGCTGCGGGTGTCAGCCCTTCTGTGGCATGTATTGGTGACAGCGACATTGCAGTGGATCGTTTTATTCAAGTAGACGATTGCTTAAAGACCTCATGCGACCATGTATATGCCGCTGGAGATGTGAATGGAATTGCCGGAATCTGGCCAAATGCCATGAAGCAAGGAAAGACTGCCGGGTATAACATGTGCGGCAATCGAATGCTTTACGAAGATAAATACGGCATGAAAAACACCATGAACTTCTATGGCCTTACTACCCTGTCCCTGGGCGATGGGATTGCCTTAGAAGGGGATAAGGTCATCATTCGTGAAGATTCCAAAAGCTATAAAAAGGCCATTCTTCGTAACGGCTGTTTAAAGAGCATTTTAATTCAGGGTGACATTGACTATACCGGCATCTATCAGTACCTGATTAAAAATGATATTTGCCTGGATGGGGTAAAGACCGAAGTGTTCCATCTCTCTTTTGCAGACTTTTATGGAATCGATCAGGCCGGACAGTTTACCTACCAGATGGCAGGAATTTAAATGAGAAACGGTACCCCAATAGGAAGCCACAGTCACAGAAAAAAAGGCTGCGTTTCACTATTAGGGTACCGTTTATCATTTCTTATACCATCTATCAGATGTATTTTAGTTCCAACCCTTTATCCTTTTATCATACTGACGAGCAGCATTATATTCAGAATCGTCAGTATGATACCAATGAGAATCAAGGCCATTTTATGTTTGAGTGAATTTTTATATTTTCCCATAACCCGTTCCGAAGAGGTTAAATAAATCTGCAAGAATACAGTGATTGGAAGCTGAATACTTAAAAACATCTGGCTATAGATTAATCCTTTCAATGGATCTGTTATTAAAAAGATCAAAAGAGTTGCAGATACTAAAATCCCAATCACTCCAAACTTTGTATGGGGATCCTTTGGATCATAAGGCTCATCAAACATTCCTGCAATTATTGAGCCTCCGGCCATGCCTGCCGTAGTCGTCGATGCAATTCCGGAAAATAATAAGGCCCCGGCAAAAATCAGAGCTGCTCCCTTTCCTGCCAACGGCTCCAGCATGGTTGCCGCCTGGCCTAGTTCCGTTATGTGTATTCCTTTATTAAAAAAGGTGGTGGCAGCCAATATGATCATAGCACTGTTGATTGCCCAGCCAATCAGCATGGAAAACAGGGTATCCGCAAACTCATATTTCAGCTGTAATTTTTTTACTGATTCATCTTCAAGGTTCCACTGTCTGCTCTGAATGATTTCCGAGTGCAGAAATAAATTGTGGGGCATAACTACAGCCCCTAAAACAGACATGATTATGAGCATGGAGCCCTGAGGGATGTCAATCGTCGTCCAACCGGCAACCGCATGATTAAAATCCACATGAACCAGACTCAATTCATATATAAATGACAAACCTATGATGGAAACAAAACCTATGATCCACTTTTCCAGCTTCTGATAGGAATTTGTAAAAAGCATCCATAATATTAGAACCAATATCATGACCGAGGCCAATTTAACAGGTATCTTAAATAAAAGATTAAGAGCAATGGCACCACCAAGTATTTCTGCAAGCGCCGTTGAAATTGCAGCCAAAACTGCTGTTGATAAAACGATTTTTGACAGCCAGGGCTTTAGATTCTTATTTGCAGATTCCGCTAAGCAATCACCGGTCACAATCCCAAGGTGAGCCACATTATGCTGAAGGATAATTAACATAATTGTTGATAACGTTACCATCCAGAGAAGCTTGTATCCATATTCAGAACCTGCAGCAATATTAGAAGCCCAGTTACCAGGATCAATAAACCCTACTGTTACTAACAGCCCCGGACCGACATAATGAAGCAATTCTTTTAATCCAAGCTGTGGATTATGACCTTTTCTATTCTCTTTTCTATTTGTATTCTCCATTATTAAATCCTCCTTCTATGTTTTTTCTATTACAGCAAACCCGATCTCATATATTCTATAATTTTTCATACCCTTACAGAATAAATCTATTTTTTCAAAAAAGAAAGAGTTAATTATGTTTTTTAGTTAGTTATTGCTAACCAGTTTGTGTCACATTCTATAATTAATACTATTTTTCCTAATTTGCTCTGGTCTTATGTAAGTTAGTCCTTCAAACAGATTATAAAATATATAAAATTAGGGATAGAATTCCACATTTTATCCTGATTTTTTTAAACTTATTTAAAGATTTTATTGATATAGATATCAAGTTTACTCATAAACTAAATCCTTCCCCAATTGGTAAAAGATTAAAAACATACCAATTGGTATGATCTATTATCAAAGGTATGATGAATTTTACTTAAAAAATGTACATTTTGCACAATATAAACTGAAAACATTGTAATATAATAATAAAAATCAGAATAAACGTGAAAATGATATTTACATACATCATATGTTATGCTAGTCTATGGATAGATGCAAGGACAAAACTACTAAATTAATTACAAAAAACTTAATATTTATATGCATTTTATCTATTGAATAATAAAAAAGGAGTAGGGCATGCGTAGAAATTCAAATGAGTTGCAAAATATTGATGTACTTCCTATGGCGACTGCACAAAAGGTAAAAACAATGATTATACAACGGGAAATGAAACCCGGCGACCGACTTCCTACGGAAAAGGAGCTGACCGTACTGTTTGGGGTGAGCCGGTCTACCTTAAGAGAAGCTATGAAGTTTTTAAGAGCAGAAAATGTTGTAGTCATACGTCAGGGAAGTGGAACTTTTGTCAGTGCGGGAACGGGAATTGGAGAAGATCCTCTGGGACTGCATTTTACGGATCAGAGATATTTATTAAAGAACCTTTTTGAAACACGTATGCTCATTGAACCACAGATTGCTGGTCTGGCCGTGCAGAGAGCTACGCCTTCGGATATAAAGAATCTTGAGAGACTGGTCGCGGAAATGGATCAGATTCAAATTAACAGCACTTCTACGGCGGAGATGGATATTCAATTCCATACGGCTGTTGCTGAATGTACTCATAATGAAGTATTGATTCGGGTGGTTCCTATTATTAATGAATCCATCCGGCGCAGTCATGTGGAAACCCATAATGACCTGGAGAGCTTTAAGCGGGCAAAACGAAGCCACAGGGGTATCTATAAAGCAATAGCCAGCGGCAACTATATGGAAGCTAAATTTCTGGCAGAAAGGCATGTATGGGAAACTTTAAATGATGTAAGGGAGAGGGAGGAACCAACATGAAACAAAGATTACTTGGTAAGAAAACAATGGCAATTGCCATGGCGGCTCTTATGGCGGCTGGAACAATGACAGGCTGTTCTGCGGGGGGCAAGGAGAACACAGAGACAGCAGAGACAACGAAGAAAGAGACGACAGGGGCAGTTACAGCCACCTCCACAGCAAAGGACGGACAGGCATCTACGGGCGAAATAAAACCGTGTACCATTAAATTCCGCTACTGGGCAGATAATACGGATTATTCCCAGCTCATGCAGGATATCATCAAGAAATTCAACGCAGAAAACGGAAAAGGTATTACGGTAGTTGGGGAAGAAACCCCGTGGGATGGAGGTGCTTATTCCGAAAATCTGTTTAATGCCAAGATGGGCGGGGGAGATATCGACTGCGCAACCTGGAAGTTAACTTCCACGCCATTATTTGTTAACAATGATCTCTTAGCTGATTTAACACCTTTCATTGATGCCTGGGACAAAAAATCTGATATTGATGAAAATATTTATAACATTATGGTAGAGGCTGGAGACATGGAACGAGTCTATGTAATGCCATGGAATATCCAGGTTCTGTATGTATATTACAGGCCATCTATCTTCAAAAAGGCAGGAATTGAGGTACCTAAGACCTACGAAGAATTTTTAGAGGCAATCGAAAAATGCACCATGGATACAAACGGAGACGGAAAGACCGACGTATACGGCTTTGGTATGAGAGGTGCAAAGGGAGGCCAGGAACCATGGGGCAGTTTTGTCAATGGACGGGGAGGAAGTTTTAAGGATTTAACCACTCCGGAAGCAGTACAGGGGATGCAGGATTTTGTTGATGTTTATAAAAAAGGCTATGTACCTCCTACAGCAATCAGTGACGGATTTAGTGAAATCATTGCTAATTTCAAGTCCGGGCTTACTGCAATGACCATTCACCATACTGGATCCAGCAAGGATATGGAAAAGGTATTTGGAGACGATGTATCTGCTTTCCCATTCCCGACAGGCAAGGGACAGTGGACCTCAATGGGAGATACGGAAACCGTTATATTTAACTCCTGTGAGAACAAAGCGGCTGCTTTTGAGTGGGTATCCTATCTAGCGGCAGGAGAAGGTCAGAAAATGTGGTGTGAGGGAACTGGAAATGTTCCTGTAAGCAAGAGTATTCAGGCATCTGATTTCTTCCAGAATAACCGTTTTATGAAAGCCTCAATTGATGGACAGGGTTATGCAGGTATTGTTCCGATTCTTGATACCACAACAGAATGGATTTCCAGTCTTTGGCCGAATACCGTTTCTCAGGCGCTGACCGGAAGCATTACCCCCGAACAGTGCATGAGGACCCTTCAGGATGGACTTTATCAATAGATAACTTATATGTCAGGGCTGCTTCCTATGCAGCCCCATCCATTTAGGAGGAAAATACGAATGGTTAAGAAACGAACAATATGGCCGTATGTATTAGTTGCTCCGGCTGTGTTTATTATCCTGTGCGTCGTGTTTATACCGGTTATCAATGCAATTATTATGAGCTTTCAGAACTATGATCTTAGAAGACCCAAGGAGATTGCATTTAACGGATTTTCCAATTATGCGGCAGCATGCAGGGATCCGCTCTTCTGGGGTTCTCTCACCCGGACCATAATCTGGGTGGTATGTGGTGTGGGCTTTCAATTTCTGTTCGGCTTTATTCTGGCCCTTCTTTTAAATAAGGAGTTTAAGGGGAGGGGAGTAGTACGGGCAGTCAGCATGATCCCCTGGGTTACACCAGGCGTTTTAATCGGGTTAATGTGGAGATGGATCTATGACGGTAACTTTGGCGTATTAAACGACCTGCTGTTAAAAGTCCATTTCATTACCGATAAAATACCCTTTCTTTCTCAGGTGACAACCGCGTTTCCAAGTGTCATTGTGACGATTATCTGGCAGGGAATTCCGTTTTTTGCACTCATGCTTCTGGCAGCTTTACAGGGAGTATCGACAGATATTTACGAGGCATCAGACATTGATGGGGCGTCAGCCTGGCAGAAACTTATTTTAATAACCATTCCTTCCATTAAAAATACTATTTTTGTAACGGCGCTGCTTCGTATCATCTGGGTTGCCAATTCTGTAGATGTGATTTTTAATATGACAGAAGGCGGACCAGCCTATTCTACTCAGACGCTCAGTGTTTATATTTTCAATAAGGGAAATGCGTTGAATCTGGGTTATGCATCCGCAATGGCATTATTAATGGCAGTACTACTGTTATTTGTGGCAGTACCGTATCTGAAAATGAATTTTAAAGAGGAGGTATAAGAAGATGAAGCAAGTGGATATGAAAAAGATATTTTGCGTTTACCTTCCTCTGATTGTGATTCTGCTTTTTATTCTGTTTCCATTTTATTGGACTCTCATTACATCGGTAAAGCCTGAGGATGAATTATACGGCACGGTAGTTACCTATTGGCCCAGAGCTTTTACGCTTGAGTCTTACCGGAAGCTTTTTACGACAACGGTGAATTTCTTTGGGGCGATCAAAAACAGCTTTCTTGTGGCTACTATGACGACCCTGGTATCATTAACAGCATCGACCCTTGCGGCATATGCATTTTCCAGATACCAGTTTGCCGGAAGAAAGATTCTGATGTGTACGTTCCTCTGCAATAATATGTTTCCAACCGTATTGCTGCTCATTCCGCTGTATTCCATTATGCGTAAGATGGGGCTTTTGTACACACCGACCTCACTGGTTTTATCTTATACTACATTTACCATTCCTTTTTCCGTATGGTTATTATTAGGATTTTTAAATGACCTTCCCATGTCCCTTGAGGAAGCAGCCCTGGTAGATGGCTGCAACAGAGGTGTCGCATTTGTAAGAATCATCCTTCCGATTCTGGGACCATGCTTGGTTGCTACCGGAGTTTATATCTTTATGACATCCTGGAATGAATATACATTTGCCGTGATGTTTACCAATGCAGAAACACGTACCATTCCGGTCGCGTTAAAAAGCCTGATCGGACAGCTTGGAGTTCAGTGGGATTTGCTTACAGCAGGAGGAATTATAACCATCATTCCAGTATGTATTATGTTCTTTTTTGCGCAGAAACGATTAGTGGAAGGCCTGACAGCGGGAGCTGTAAAAGGTTAAGCCGATAATAAGGAGGAAATATTTATGCAGTACGATTTGAAAGCAAAGGAATTGAGGGCAGAAATACTCAAAATGTTATTTGCCTGTCAGTCAGGGCATCCAGGAGGTTCCTTATCCTGTGTAGAGATGCTTATGGCGCTCTATTATGAAGTGATGGACGTAGACCCTGAGAATCCGGATAAACAAGACAGGGACCGCCTTGTATTAAGCAAAGGACATGCTTGCCCAGCATTATATGCAATCCTTGCAGACATCGGTTATTTCCCAATGGAGGATTTGGCAGGACTCAGACAAATTGACAGTCACCTTCAGGGGCATCCAGACTGTACAAAGACACCGGGAATCGATATGAATACCGGTTCTTTGGGGCAGGGAGCATCTCTTGCAATGGGCATGGCACTTGCGGCAAAGCACGGAGGGGAGTCTTATAATGTGTACGCAGTTCTTGGGGATGGAGAATGCCAGGAAGGTCTTGTATGGGAAGCTGCAATGGCAGCCGCGCATTACAAGTTGGATAATTTGACTTTTATGCTGGATTACAACAGGCTTCAGATTGACGGAAGCAACGAAGAAGTAATGGGCCTTGGAGATATCATTAAGAAATTTGATGCTTTCGGGTTCGAGTGCATGGAAGTTGAAGGACATGATGTCGTTGCTATAACAAAGGCTTTAAAGACTCCGGTATCAGGAAAACCGAAATTTATCTGTTGCAAAACCATCAAGGGAAAAGGTGTTTCATTTATGGAGAACCAGTATGGCTGGCATGGAAGAGCAATAAATGCAGAAGAATTTGACCAGGCAATGAAAGAGCAGGAGGTAGTATAATGGGAAAGTCTTTGAGAGTTGCTTATGGAGAATCCCTGGTAAAATTAGGGGCAGAAAACGAAAAAGTAGTGGTACTTGATGCAGATCTTGCACATGCCACCCAGACCTGTATGTTTAAAGAGGAATTTCCAGACCGTTTCTTTAATATGGGAATCGCAGAGGCGAACTTAATGTGTACGGCGGCAGGCTTTGCAAATAAAGGATATATCCCTTTTGCAAGTACATTTGCCCTATTCGGTGCAGGCCGCGCCTATGAGCAGATAAGAAATTCCATTTGCTACACCAATGCAAATGTAAAGTTTGGATTTTCACATTCCGGACTTTCTGTAGGAGAGGACGGAGGAAGCCACCAGTCCATTGAAGATATTGCACTTATGAGAGAGATGCCTCATATGACCATTTTTGTACCCTGCGATCCTGCGGAAACAGAGAAAGCGGTCATGGCGGCAGCCGAAATCAACGGACCAGTTTACATCCGTGTAGCAAGGCCGGTCTGTGATGATATTACTACATCTGATACACCCTTTATTCCAGGAAAAGCCAATGTAATGAAAGAAGGAAATGACTTCTGTATTATATCCTGCGGTCTGATGATTCCCGAAGCTTTAAAGGCTGCCAAAGGACTTGAGAAAGAAGGCATACATACTTGCGTTGTGAACATGCATACCATCAAACCCATTGACAAAGACATCATCTTAAAAATGAATGAAACCTGCAAAGCAATTGTCACACTGGAGGAGCACTCCGTGATCGGTGGCCTTGGATCAGCAGTTGCAGAGGTTCTGGCAGGTCATAATGGAGCCAGATTCAAAAGTCTGGGGATCCAGGATAAATTCGGAAAATCAGGAAAGCCAGACCAGCTTTTTGAAGCTTATGGACTAACCGCCGGGCACGTGGTAAAGGCTTGCAGAGAACTTTTAAACTTTTAAAAAATTGGAGGGTTATAGTAAAAATGATTATAGCAGATTATGAATTTGCCGGAGAAGGCATGCAGAGAGTATTTGAGAATGAGAAATGGACCGTTGGCATAAAAAACTGGAAACCTGCCAATGACGTTACAGGTATGGATTGTCTGGAAAGGCATAATAAAACGGATGAACTCTTTGTTTTAACGGAAGGTGCTTGCACCCTTATTTATGCCAATGAAACAGAGAAGGGTCTGGAATTTGGTTCTGTTAAAATGGAGCCTGGGAAGGTATTTAACATACCGGCTACCTTGTGGCACAATACCATTACACAAAAAGATACAAAAATGATTTTAATAGAGGATTCCAATACTTCTATGGAAAACAGCGATATATTAATGCTTGATAATGATCAAATTGTAGCTATTAGAAGTCTTGCATAAAGGAAGATGAGGAGAATATGAAATTTTTTGTTGACACAGCCAACGTAGAAGATATCATAAAAGCCAATGATATGGGAATCATCTGTGGCGTTACCACAAACCCTTCCCTGATTGCTAAAGAAGGGAGAGTCTTCGGCGAAGTTATTAAGGAAATCACATCTATAGTTGATGGACCCATCAGCGGGGAAGTTAAGGCGACAACTGTTGATGCGGAAGGCATGATCCAGGAAGGAAGAAAGATCGCCGCCATTCATCCAAATATGGTGGTTAAAATTCCAATGACAATAGATGGACTCAAAGCGGTTAAGGTATTGAATGAAGAAGGCATCAAGACCAATGTAACTCTGGTATTTTCCGCTGCACAGGCTCTTTTGGCTGCACGTGCAGGAGCTACTTATGTCTCGCCGTTTCTAGGACGTCTTGAGGATATTTCCATGAAAGGCATTGTTCTGATCAAGGAAATAGCCGAGATTTTTAAAATAGGTCAAATAAAAACCGAAATAATTGCTGCCAGTATCCGCAACCCCATTCATGTAACTGATTGCGCAAAAGCAGGTGCCGATATTTCAACAGTTCCTTATAAGATTTTGGAACAAATGGTGAACCATCCGCTTACTACTCAGGGCATTGCAAAATTTCAGGCTGATTATAAAGCAGTATTTGGAGAAAATTAACTATAAAATACTTTTTAATACGATTTCAAGGTACTTTATTGTATATTGGCAAATATAAAAGTTAAAAAAGACCAGGTATGACCTTCCTTCTAATGTTACTGCTTACAGTCCAAACTCTGCCTTTAACTGCTCATACCTGGCCTTTTCTTTCTCGTGAACCGGGAAGGAAGGATTGTACAAGCAATGCTGCATCACATCCCCATCAATTAATACTTCATCAAAGGAGTCGTGTGTATTCTCTTTGCTGCTGTGATTGTAAATCGCACTGCAGATCTGCTCGATCTCCTGGGATTCAAAAACAGAAAGAGAGTTTAAGATCTCTCTGGCCATTGCTGAACCTTTATGAGCATGATCTTTTGTATCCATGGTTATATAGGAATATATATCATGAAGCATACCTGCAATTGCTGCCAGTTCTGCATTTTCCTTCCGTTTCATAGCTATCATAACACACGCCTGGGAGACCCCATATAGGTGCATGTAACCACATCTTCTGTACTCTTCATCCAAGACCTTTAACAGCACGTTATCTACGTATTCTCTAACCTTTTCTAATCTATTCATAAACCACTCTTCCTTAATTCTTATAAAATAATATGTTAGAAAGTATACCATTTTTCATTTGGTCACGCAATAGCGCCTGCTATTTTACTGGTACACTCATAATGTCAGTGTACTTGCCCCCGCCCTGAGGTACAATGAACTAAAATGATATGGATTAGCCATGGACCTCTGTCGGGTTTGGCATTCGGGGCAGTAATTAATAAGCTTGGAATAGGGTAACATTTGGTCTGGGGGTAGAATTATTGATTCTCTAATGAAATCTTATCACGGTTATAATTAATTAAGGAACCAGATAAAACAATCGCTTTTTCATTATCGGTTAACGCTTCCCAATATAAATGAATCTCCTTGATTGTGTCTCCGATGATATAACCAGTTATTTTCTTCTCACCTGTAGCAATGGCTTTTTTAATGTCAGGGATAAAGATATAATCATCTACTTCAAACTCTGGACTTTCTACCATCTGGAATGGCAGCATTCCCCAGTTGATCACATTGGAACGATATCGTTTTGTGGCATATTCTTTACAGATGTTTGCTAATCCGCCTAACACTCTTTGGCAACTGGCAGCTTGTTCACGTGCAGACCCATCACCTGGTTTTGTGCAGTAGATGACACCACCAATCTCTATGGATTGAAGTTCATGTTCAACATTTGGATAGATGGATTTGATTTGATTGTAAACAGCGCTTAACTCAGAAGGTACCACGTTGTTTTCAGCTCTGTCTATTTCTAAGGCAGCTACGGCTTTAGCTCTTTCAACATATTCCGGATCTCTTCTTGATAAGGTATACTCTGCTAACCCAAGTGGGTTAGAGCGGTAAGAAGAAGTTTCTCCAGAAGGAATCAGTTCATCTGTGGTCGTAACATCGTCAAGAATCTTAGAGCAGACACGCAGGAGCACATGATCACCCAAGGAACTCATATTTGGCCAGTCCTTTATATTAGGGCCATAGACTAATTCATCTTCTTCATGAGGTTCCAAGAATCCCTGATATACTCTTTTTTCGTAAGCGGAACCATCAAAGGTGTAGTCGTAGACTGGATAATCCTTTACGACCTCAGTTGCTGGAGTCAGTATGCCATTATTAATTGTAGTTGCTGCAATGGAACGTGCATCCATTAACGCCACTGAAGTCATCTGTCCATTTCCTGGCTTAGAACCGTCTCGGTTAATGAAGTTCCTTGTTGTATGACGAATACTTAACCCATTGTTAGAAGGTGTGTCTCCTGCACCAAAGCAAGGACCACAAAATGCGGTCTTAACAATCGCACCAGTTGCCATTAATTCAGATACAATTCCTTTTTGGGCTAATTCCATATAAACTGGTATGGAAGATGGATAAATAGACAAACTGTAATCTTTATCTATGGAACCTGCACTGGATAATATCTCCGCTGCCTCAATAATGTTATTATAATTTCCACCGGCACATCCAGCGATGATTCCCTGCTGTACCTTTAATTGATTATTTTGAATCTTATCGGTCAGCTTAAAGTCAATCTTAGGATTGTTAATCAGCTTTTTGGCTTCAACCTCTACGCCGTGTAAAATATCAGATAAGTTTTCATTCAAAGCCTTGATTGAAAATACATTGCTTGGATGGAATGGTAAAGCAATCATTGATTCCACTTTGCTTAGATCCACATAAACTGCGCCGTCATAATATGCCACTGACTTTGGTTGCAGCTCTTTGTAATCATCTGCTCTGCCATGAATGGTTAAATACTGTTTCGTATCTTCATCTGTCTGCCAGATGGAGGTTAAACAAGCGGTCTCTGTTGTCATTACATCAATGCCATTACGGAAATCAGTTGAAAGATTTGCGATACCAGGGCCTACAAATTCCATAACTTTATTTTTTACATAGCCATTTTTAAATACTTGACCGATAATTGCTAATGCAATATCTTGAGGTCCAATTCCTGGCTGTGGTTTTCCATCTAAATAAATAGCTACAACGTCTGGATATTCGATATCATAGGTATCACCTAAAATCTGTTTCACCAGCTCGCCTCCGCCTTCGCCAACTGCCATGGTACCTAGTGCACCGTATCTGGTATGGCTGTCAGAGCCAATAATCATCTTCTCACAACCAGCCATGGTCTCTCGCATGAACTGATGAATGACGGCAACATGAGGAGGTACAAAGATTCCACCATATCGTTTTGCGGCGGACATACCAAAGGTATGATCATCTCCATTTATGGTGCCACCAACTGCGCAAAGTGAGTTGTGGCAATTGGTTAACACATACGGAATTGGAAATTCAGTCATTCCAGAAGCCTTTGCAGTCTGGATAATTCCTACATAGGTCAGATCATGAGAGGTCATAGAATCAAATTTAAGTCTTAAGCTCTTCATGGAATCGGACTGGTTATGCTTTTTTAAAATATCATAAGTGATCGTTCCCTTTTTTGCTTGTTCCTTATCAATTGGCTCCTTGCTGTAATTTTCTAACTCTGCAATGTTCTCCTCAGAGATAAGTTCCTTATTATCAACAAGAAAAGCTCCTTTATTAAATAAATTTATCATTTTGTCCTCCTTGTGTTTACAATTAAAAACCGCATGTTACTATCATTTTAAATGAATAACACGTTTGTACCAAATTCTTAAAAGGAATATAGATAACGCCTGAAATATATCGGCTGCAATCTACGGCATTTCTTTGTAACATACTGTTGCAGTATTTATAATTTGGCTGTCACAGATGCTGTGTTATCCAGCTACTGTGACAGCCACCTTCTACTTCGTATAAAATTAATATAAGAATGGTACTGGAATCGCACCAATTAAAACTGCTATTACCAACTGGATAAAGAAACTTGGGATTCCCCATTTTAAATACTCTTTTTGATAATCAACAAAGCTTACTTCTGTACGATCTACCAATACATATAAGAAAGCAACCAATGGGCTGGCAAAACGAACGGCTTGTCCCATTAAAGATGCAACACCAATATCCACTGGAGTAGCGCCGAAACTATATGCAATTGGTGCAATTACAGGTAAAATACCAAAGTAGAACGCGTCATTAGGAAGGAAGAATAATCCAGGTAATGAGATTAAGGCAAGTAACAATGGAATATATCCACCCATGTTTGCTGGTAAAAGAGAAACGATCTGCTGTGCCATTGCGGAACTAATGCCACTGCCGTTTAAGATTCCCATGATTACGCCTGCACCAAATACCAAACTAACTGGTCCTAATGCTTCTGCGCCATTTGCAGTAAGTCTTTTTTGCTGAAGATTAGGATCTTTAAAGTTCACAATAACAGCAATTGCGGTACCGATTAAGAATAAGATTCCGCCATTTATAACATCAAGAATCAGTAATACCATAATAAGTACGGTTAATGCAAAGTTGAATGGTAATAATTTAGGTGCTTTTAATCCTTCTGGATCTTCGTTAATGGAGGTGATAATATTTTCTAAGTCTTTATCATTAATAATGCTGGAACCAGATGAGTATCCTAAACGTGCACGCTCCTTCTTACCGTAGGAGTAAGCCATATAAACGGTTAATACAATGGCTCCAATCATTCCAGGAATCAGTGGTACAAAAAATTCCTTAGGTCCGATGTTTAAAACCGGCATCGCTCGTGCCATTGGTCCACTCCAAGGAACCAGGTTCATGATGGAGTTAGGAATCGCGATTAATACAGCGAGATATAATTGCTTCATCTTCATCTTCTTAAACAGGGATAAAACAGCTGCGGTTACAATAAGAACTGTAGTTGTTCCATCACCATCTAGGGATACTACCATTGAAATTGCTGCAGTTGCTAAGCAGAGTCTAAGAGGATCACCTTTAGCCCATTTGATCAATACCTTGCTTAGTGGATCAAAAAGACCAACATCAAGCATGATAGAGAAGTATAAGATTGCAAATAATAATAGAGTAATTGTAGGTGCTACACCAGTTTTTACTTTAGTGCCATTAAACTGGTAATAGAGACCTTGATAAATCCAATCAAACACATCAAGCATAGGAACTTTCATGTATGCCGCTACGATAAATCCAAACCCCAATGGAACCAAAATCAAGCCTGCAAACGGAGAAATCTTTTTCTTCAAAAGTAAAACCATAAAAACGATAATCATTAAGTAACCCAACAATGCTAACATACGACTCCACTCTCCTTAAATAAGTATTTTAGTTAAAAAACACAGTGCCAGTAAAAATTTTACGGGCTGTGCGGTAAGAAGTAACAGAATGTACCTCCACACCACCATCATTTAAAATCTCATAATCTATACTGCCGCTAATCGTCCCACTACTATGACCTAATGTAAAGGTGCTTTTTTCATGGTCAGATGTATGCTTTTTTACCAAACGATTTGGAATCGTATCTGGTATAACGCTTGCCGCAAACGTGCACAATGCCCCTGTTAATGCAATGCTCTTATGTGCCTTTTGCATGCTCATCATCCTAATAGACAAATCATAGTCTGATTCACTGATCAGGGTTCCTTCCACATCTTGATAGTCCTTGGAAGGAGCTACTAATGTTAACTTTGGAACTCCTGGTGATTCTGTGGAACTATTCTCCACACGACTTACCAACCCCAGTTGTTTTGCTGCCATTCCTCTGATTCGTTCTAACTTCTCCAATAATGCTTTATCACCATCAATGTCACTTACCTTTTCATATCCTGTTAAGCCGATTTGTCTGGCATCAACATATACCAAAGGGTTGCTTGCATCAACGATGGTCACCTCTACCTCACCAACTCCATCTACCTGGTAAACGTCGGTTGGATTTCCAGTAGGAAGCAATTTTCCAGTGAGGGAACCTGCAGGCTTTACAAACGTTAAGTCTATTTTCAATCCTTTTCCTGGAACACCAGCAATTTGAAAATCTTCCGTATACAGAAGCTCACCATTGGGGGTCGGAATGCTTTCTTCAATTACTTTTTTTGTATTAGTATTGTAGATTTTGACGGTTGTTACTGGATCTTTTATATCCACCAGCTTATTTTCAATTGCAAAGATTCCAACCGCAGAAGAGATATTCCCACAGTTCCCTGCGTATGACACGATTGGCTTATCTACCAACACTTGCGCAAACGTGTAGTTTACATCCCAATGGTTCTCAATCTCCTTTGAAATAATTGCAACTTTGCTGGTTGTAGATACAGCACCTCCCAAACCATCAATCTGACGAATATCAGGACTACCCATGACTTTAAGAAGTACCTGGTCCAGATCAGATGACAACGCTTTTAAATCTTCTTCTAGTAAAAAGACCCCTTTGCTAGTTCCACCTCGGTAAATACTACAGTTTAAATTTCTCATCAATCCTCACTCCTTAACAAATTACTATGGTGTTAATCCAAACAAATATATTGAGTACCTTTAAAAGAGTATCAATTGTTATTGTTCTTCTGAATCTACAGGAACACTCGTACTATAGTAGAACACCTCTTCAAATTTAAATGGAACGTAATACCATAGCGTATCTGTATATTCTCTTTTGTATCCCTGTATACAATTTTTATTGTGTACTTGTATCCCTGTATACAATTTAAAAAATGACACGTATTGTGTCGAAAAATGTTTGCTAGCTAAGCGTATTATAGTATATGTTTTTCATATTTGCAATCACTTTTACAAAAAAAAGTGATTTTTTAGTGTTTTATTATGCACTTTGTATACACGTTATATGATGCCTGTAAAAATCCTTTGAAATATGATGCAATTTTATCCATTTAACAGCAATTCTATCTATTAGAATTGCTTTGTAACATAGGTTTCACTCAAACGGATTAAAACAAATGGATTTCATTTGTTAGAAATTGCTTGGCACTTAAGGTATGATCCCGGCCTATTTGTTCTGCTAAATCCTTATCTTTTTTCTCGAAGGCCTCTATCAATGCTTTGTGTTCTGTCATTGCCACTCTTCGTCTTTTATTCATAACCAGGGTGAAATTTCTCAGCTTAGATAGATATTCATAGATTTGCTTCATTTGGTCAATGAGTCTTTGATTGTTACTTAGATACAAAATACTATCATGAAATTCTCCATGGTATTTCCAGTATTCATAGATCTCGTCATGATCAATACACTCATCCATCTTAATCAGTTTATTCTTTAGTTCTATGATTTTAGCTTCCGATATATTCGAACATGCCAACCGGAAGGCAAGCCCCTCAAGAACTTCCCTGATTTGGTAGATTTCTAAAATATCTGATTTGGAGATTCCTTTTACAACGGTTCCTCTTCTTGGGACATTTTCCGCGAGTCCTTCAATTTCTAATTGCCGGAATGCTTCTCTTACAGGGGTTCTGCTTACTCCCATCCCCTCTGCTATGGCAGTTTCCACCAATCGATCGCCTGGTTCAAAACTTCCATCCATAATCGCCTTTCTAAGTTTTTCTAGTACGATTTGCCTGATTGGTCTTAGATCGGTAACTTCTATTTTTTCGAATAATCGTGTCATTTTTCCTACCTCAGTCTTCTAATATTTTTATCATTACGAGGCTAAGAAAAGCCCTTTAAGTTATGTTTGCAGAATCTGATTTTTTTTAACGTTACCATATTAAATACTCTTTACCATTATAATCTGTTGTACTTTCTATGTCTATACTTATATATGGACACGACTATTTGCTTACTTTCTCAGAATATACCAGTGTACTTCCCCCTACCCCTGAGGTACAATAAACTAAAATAAATAAGGGGTACATAATATGTCAAATTTCTCTAATAATAAAGATGATTCTTATCAAAATGGCTTAGCCATGGGCCTCTGCATGGGCTTAGTTTTCGGGTCAATTATTAATAATCTTGGAATTGGATTGGTATTTGGACTGGTCCTTGGTTTGCTTTATGACAAGGGGTTCTTTAAGAAACGGTAATCTTATATGTTTGACATCAACACTTTACTTTTGGCAGGTATGGACTTATCCATGCCTGCCATTTTTTGTGTTCTAATCTTTAAATAATTACAGAGAGTCCATATTTGGACTGCCCTGTCACTCTATCTAAATAGAAACATACTATAAAATAGAAATACGTATTTCTAATGAGAATATAAGGGGGCGTTTTTATGGCTAATTATAAACCAATTACAAAATCAATTTTGGCTTCCGCTGCTGATTCCGGACAAGTGATTATTGCAAAGCTATCTACAACGAGCTGGGGACTTCTACTGCTTAGAGGTACTGCGGTTTTCAGTAATACGATCTTAAGAAGTGGTGCTGTTGCTATTTGGGAAAGCACAAACCCGACAACGGCTGAACCTGATCTAGTGACCTTTACTGATGCGAATGCAACTTATGGCATTACGACCAGAGCTGGCGTTGCACTTAGATTGAGATTTTACAGCAAATAAACACTTAGGGGTGTCCAAAGCACAGTGCCAGGACACCCCTTACAAAGGAGGCGATGAATAATGTCAAACTTATGCTTCACGGGCTGTCAGGTGATTTGTTCTGGAATTATTACTGCGGATGTAACTCTACATTGTAATTCTTTTTTGTTTCTTACCGGAATCGTATATAGTCCAAAAGGAGAGCCTTTGCCAAATGTGGCTGTTGAAATCCGTATTCTTGACACCGCTGATCCTAATAAGACCATCCGTCTGGGAATAACCTTCACTCTTTTAGACGGCTCCTATGGAATCACTCTTCCCAACATTCCTGGCAGACAATATAAGCTTCTGGCATTTTCAGCCATATGAAAAAAGCCGATAAGGCATCCTTTTGGGAGGATACAATGAAAAAAATAAAAACTTCTGATGGATTCTTTGTTACCCGCATAAAAAAGGAACGGGAATATCATTTCCTGGCAGATCAGACAAATTATAGGAATGAAATTACAAATCTTCTTGAGACATTGGAGGACCTAAAATTTGATTCCTTGATCTTTTTGTTTGGTGTGGATACAGGCTCTTATTTGCCAGAATTAAAAAAGAGGCTGTGCCAAAAGAACCAAGTTTTCATCTTTGAGCCGAACAAAACAATACACCGTCGCTTTACCCTGGATCTTGAGGACAATATCAAGCTGGTGTATTATCAGGAAGATATCGTAAAACAAATCTTTGAAGAAACTATTAATTTTAAGAACTTTAACAATATTTTTTTCTATTCTTTTGGAAACTATAGCACGCTTTATAAAAAAGAATATGAGCGGCTCATTGAACATCTGGATTGGACCATTATAAAATCGGCTTCCCAGGTGTCTTTGGCGAAACGTTTCAAAAAGATATTCGTCAAAAATATGATTGCAAATATGAAGATAATCCCTGAGTCCACCCCTATTCATCGCTATCTATTTTCAAACACAGGGGTTCCCGCCATCGTAGTATCTGGGGGGGCTTCTCTTGATAAGAACATGGAAGATATGAAGCGGTACAAAGATCTGGTAAAGAATTGTTTTGTCATCACTGGAAGCAGAACGGTGGACGCCCTGATTAAAAATGGCATCCTCCCTGATATGATCGTTTCAGTGGACCCTGTGAATGCCAATTTTGATATGATGAAGGATCATCTAGGCCTTAAGGTGCCTCTGGCCTTTTATGAATACAGCAACCGCTACCTTTTAAAAAATTATCAAGGGGAAAAGATATTTATTTCCATGTTACTTTCCCGCACCATAAAGGGTATGGAACATTTAAAAGCAGTCTACTGCGGCGGCTCTGTCTCCCATGCCTGTATTGATATCGCAAATATGCTTGGCTGCTCTCCTATACTTTTAACCGGGCAGGATCTAGCTTATACCCATCAAAAGCATCATGCAGACAGCGCTACCTTTTCTTATGACAGTACTTTGGATTATCGCCCTCAGACCTTTGTAAAAGATATCTACGGCAATCTGATTGGAACAACCGTGACCCTTGATTACTTTAGAAAGAACCTGGAACTTTATATCAGCCAATATAAAGACCTAGAAAGAGTCCGTTTTTATAACTGCTCTTATGGAGCCCGGATAGAGGGAGCGCCCCACAAGGAGCTGAGCGAGATTCTTTTTCAAACTGACTTTTCTAAGAAAAAGATTCCATGCCTTCCAAGCCATGAGCTAACTTTGGATGCAAAGGAGACCATTGATTCTCTTATGGATTTTTTAGAAGACTCCTTAACAAAAACGGACCAAGGGTTGGAGTTATGTCAACTCATTCGTTTGGAAAACAAGACAAAATCCCTGGTAGAGGTGGAAGAAGATGATATTGACCTTCAACGCATCCTCTACATCCTGCAACTTGTAAACTCCTTTGAGAACAACTCTTACAGCAGCTATTTGGGCGGCTACTTCAGTGAATTTCTCTATGAAATAAAGGAAAAGAACATTTCCATGCAGGCTAAGGATTACGACAAGCTGACTTCTGACCTGCAATACCAGGCCAGCTTTTTTAATGAATACTTTTTAAAGTTGCATCAGATCCTGTCCGAAGTAAAGGAGACAGCCAGTATCACGGTATCAGAATTCTATGAATCGCATATAGTTTAGTAAATCTGCCAAGAAGAAAGAGGTTTTATATGGAAAGTGAGAATAAGAGCGATATCATTGACAGTAGATATAAAGAAATTAAGATTAATAAAATGATTGTAAACGGCAAAGAGCAAGAAGGCAATATCATAGACGGAGATGACACTAAGAACATTCAGGAACTAAACGTAACCGTCTATACGCAAAACGAATAATTGGGTAATGGGGGGCATCTGATATGGGCGTTTCCAGGAATAATTCTTTTATAATCAGTGGTTCTAAGCTTCTGCCATGGAAAGAAAACCACTATAACTTTCAGCTTTCAAGAAAACATCACCAGATTATTAAGGGAACTATTTACACCCAAAACCAGACTCCTTGCACTGGCGCAACGGTTTTAGTCACTCAGATTGATGATGAAAAACAAGAACGGATCTTACTTGGCTTTGCAGTGACCGATGAGGCAGGATGTTATCTTTTCTCCCTTGAAGCAAATCCAAAGATGAAGTATGAACTGACGGTTTTTGCTCCCATAATTTCTAAATAAAAGGAGGTCTTCTCTTGAGCGGCTATACAGAACTGATTATCCCGCCTGGCAAATTTAATAACTGTAACGTAGCTCAGGTTGTAATTTCCATGGAAGCCTTCTGTGAAGTATTGTTAACTGGCACGGTCTTTAATACACGCGGTGAGGCCATTGAAGGGGCTGTGGTAAGAATCACGGCGGTTAATTCTCTTTGGCAGAGAAAGATTTTGGGTTATGTCGTGACCAATCAGTTTGGCGAATTTGCTGTGACAGTGGAGAAAAATTCTAACATTGATTATCAACTTGACATTTATGAGCCAATCCTAAGAGATGAGGAAAGGACCAAGCCATGGCATACGCAGTAATTAAAGGTCTGGTACGAGATACCAGCCGGGCACCGGTTCGAGAAGCCGTAGTTATACTGGAACGTCTGGTTCCGGTCTATAATGAGGATCTTCAGGAAGAAGATTTTTCTGGTGTTTATCTGGGTCATACCCTCACCAACCGATATGGGGAATTCTGCTTTCCGGTTTCTGACAGAACTAGCACGTATCGAATCAAGGTATTCGACAATGGTCATGGCGAAGGGAGGTTGCAATGAAAAAAGTGCTTGTCACAGGGGCCGATGGTTTTATTGGAAGCCATCTAACGGAAGAACTAGTTCTTAAGGGATATCAGGTCAAGGCATTTGCCTGCTATAATTCATTTCATCAATTTGGCTGGCTGGATACGTTACCGGCTCACATCAAAGATGAAATAGAAATCATCAGCGGAGACATCAGAGATCCTAGCGGAGTAAGATCTGCTCTTTCCCATGTGGAATCTGTATTTCACTTAGCTGCCTTAATTGCCATTCCATACAGTTATGAGTCACCGGATTCTTATGTGGATACCAATATAAAAGGCACTTTAAACGTTCTACAGGCAGCCAGAGACTTGGGAACAAAAAAGGTATTAATCACCTCTACTTCTGAGGTGTATGGAAGTGCGGAGTACGTTCCCATAGACGAGGAGCATCCAAAGAAGGCCCAGTCTCCTTATGCCGCCACAAAAATTGGTGCGGACCAGCTAGCCCTATCCTTTTACCGCAGCTTCTCCCTGCCAGTCACCATTGTCCGTCCTTTTAATGCCTACGGACCCAGGCAGTCTGACAGAGCGGTCATACCGACCATTATTAGTCAGCTTCTGGCTGGAAACAAGGAGATCCATCTGGGGAGTCTGACACCTACCAGGGATTTTAATTATGTAAAGGACATTGCTAATGGCTTTATGGAAATCGAAACATCTAAAAACACCATAGGGGAAGAAATTAATATAGCAAGCGGCATAGAGATCTCCATTGGCGATCTGGCAAAAGAGCTTATCAAGCAGATCAATCCGGAAGCAAAGATCGTCTGCGAGGATCAGAGGCTCCGCCCAAAGATGAGCGAAGTCACCAGACTTCTTGGCTCCAATGCAAAACTTACCAGGTTAACCCATTGGAAACAGGAGTATCCCCTTTCACTTGGCCTTAAAAACACCATCGCGTGGATTGAAAAGAACCAAAACCACTTTCGGACAGACCGATACAATATCTAAGGAAATAGGAAGGGAGTCAAATGATACCTTTATCTGTTCCTGTTTTAAAAGGAAATGAAAAAAACTATATGGACGATGCCATTTGTAATGGCTGGGTCTCAACCGCAGGAAGCTATGTGACCAGATTTGAAAAAGAAATGGCTGACTACTTAAAGGTACCGGCCACTGCTGCCCTACAAAGCGGAACTGCCGCCCTCCACCTTTCCATGCTCCTTTCTGGTATTGAACGAAATCAGGAGGTCATTGTTCCTACTCTCACTTTTATAGCTGCCATTAATCCCATTGCGTATTTAGGTGCCCATCCAGTTTTCATGGACTGTGACGACACCCTGAATCTGGATTGCGTAAAGCTTTCAGAGTTTTTAAAATCAGAATGTGAAAAAACGAAAGAAGGACTCTTAAACCGTTCTTCCGGTCGGATCATAAAAGCAGTCTTAGTGGTACACGTCTTTGGAAATATGGCTGATATGGAAACCCTTCTACGCCTATGCAGCCAGTATGATTTAAAACTCATTGAAGATGCCACGGAGGCACTTGGCACCAGATATACCAAAGGTAGCTTAAAAGGGAAATTTGCAGGTACCATAGGAGATTTTGGAGCGTATTCCTTTAATGGCAATAAGATCATCACCACTGGCGGTGGCGGAATGATAACCGCAAGGCGGGATGAGGATCTTATAAAAGCTGTCTATCTCTCTGCTCAGGCAAAGGATGATCCCTTTTCTTATGTTCACAATGAAATCGGCTATAACTACCGGATGACGAATATTCAGGCGGCTCTTGGCGTTGGTCAGTTGGAATGTCTGGAGGATTACATTGATCGAAAGACTTATAACTACAATTACTATAAGAGTATATTGAAAGACTGGACTGACGTTTCCCTCCTTCCATTTTGTGAGAGGGCGAGAAATAACCACTGGTTTTATTCCTTGTTGTTAAATAGTAAGAGTTTAGACAGAGATACTCTTATGTCCCATTTAAGGGAATCAGGAATTGAAGTAAGGCCCGTCTGGAAGCTGAATCATACTCAGGTTATGTATCAAAACTGTCAGACCTACAGAATAGAGAAAGCTCCTTTTTACCAGAGTCATATTATAAATCTTCCATGCAGCGTAAATCTTTGTGAAGCTGACATGGATTTTGTTGCGAATGCCCTGAAACCGGTATGACGTCGGAAGGAGGATGGCTTACATGGATGTGCAGAAATTCTTTATTTCACCAGACGTTTCCATCAGGGAAGCCATAAGACAGTTGGATGAGACGGCGAAGAAACTTCTACTGGTGGTTGAGGGTGACAAACTTGCAGGTGTGATTACCGACGGTGATATCCGCAGATGGATCTTAAAAAACCAGGATTTATCCGTGGCCATAAACTGTATTATGAACTCCTCTCCCATTTCCATCACAAAAGCGGAAGTTGGTCAGGCATTAACCATCATGAAGGAGAAGGGAATCGAAGGTCTTCCTCTTGTGGATGAAAACAAGCAGGTGTTGGATATTCTTTTCTGGAATGAGTTAGATTCTGGTGATGGGGAGAAGTCACCGAAGAAGGAAATTCCTGTGGTGATTATGGCCGGGGGAAAAGGTTCCAGGCTCTATCCATATACGAAAATCATACCAAAACCTCTCATCCCCATTGGCGATACCCCCATAGTGGAACGGATCATGAATCAGATGATCTCCTATGGTTTTACGGATTTTTATCTAACGGTAAATTATCGAAAGGAACTGATCAAAGCATATTTCAATGATGATAATCGGTATCATCTAAACTTTGTGGAAGAAAAGGAACCACTTGGTACGGCAGGGGCTTTGACTCTTTTAAAGGATAAAATAACTGGCAGTTTCTTTGTGAGCAACTGCGATATTTTAGTTGATGTTAATTATGAAAAGTTGCTTTACCACCATATAAAGAATCAGAATCAGATTACTGTTATCACCGCTATGAAGAATTATGAAATTCCTTATGGAGTGGTTACACTCGATGATAGAGGGCGCATTCAAACTTTGAGTGAGAAGCCTAATTATGAATTACTGGTAAGTACCGGTTTATACGTTTTGGAACGAAATGTGTTAGACCATATTCCGGAGGGTATCCCGTTTAATATGCCGGATTTGATACGCCTTTGTCTTAAGAATGGGAATCAGGTAGGAGCCTACCCGGTCATGGACAGCACTTGGCTTGATATGGGTGAATTTAGTGAGATGAAAAAGATGGCGGAGAGAATGAGGGTATGAAGAAGCTGGTTGTGATCGGAGGTGGGGGGCATGGGGAAAGCGTCATTGATTCCATCCGTTCAGCAAAGGAATTTGATATCATTGGAATCCTGGATGCGGGAAAAAGTGTTGGTACCATCGTCTCAGGAATTCGGGTTCTTGGAGGAGATGTGCTTTTGCCAGAGCTTTTTAAACAAGGCATTCACTACGGTGTCATTGCCGTAGGAAGTATGGGAAACCCACAGCCAAGGATTCAAATTTATGAAACACTAAAAGGCGTCGGGTTCGTGATTCCTAACATAATTGATAAAAGCGCAGTTTTATCCCACGATGTGCAGATGGGTGAAGGTAACTTTATTGGAAAAGGTGTTATTTTAGGTGCCGGTGTAATTCTTGGAACTGGATGCATCCTTAACACCGGTTCTATTATAGAGCATGGCACAATCATTGGGGATTTCACTCACGTTGCCCCGGGCAGCGTCCTTTGTGGGAACGTCCGGGTGGGGGAACATGTCCACATCGGACCAGGAAGCACAGTCATTCAAAATGTCACCATCAAAAGTAACTCCTTAATTGGAGCAGGCAGTCTGGTATTAAGGGATATTTCTTCAAACAAGCTGGCTTATGGAAGCCCGGCAAGGGAGGTTGGAATTTATGAGCAAAGTCATGATTATAGCCGAAGCAGGGGTAAATCATAACGGAGATTTGAATACAGCCAAAAGGCTGATTCATGCGGCAAAAGAGGCCGGAGCCGATGCGGTAAAATTTCAGACTTATCGTGCTGAACTACTGGCTGCCCCCAGCGCTAAGAAGGCAGACTACCAATATGAGAATACCGGAAAGAATCGTTCTCAATATGAGATGTTAAAAGAGCTGGAATTATCTTATGACAACTTCAAGGAGCTTTTTACGTATTGCAATGACCAAAACATTAAGTTTTTATCTTCCCCCTTTGATGAAATAAGCATGGAATATTTAGACCATCTCGGCGTGGAGATCATAAAGATTCCCTCTGGTGAGATCACAAACTATAGATATCTTAAAACAGCCGCCTCCATAAAAAAGCCAATCATTCTCTCTACCGGTATGTCCACCATCGAAGAAATCCAGGAAGCACTTGACCTCCTTGACGAAGGAGGACAGGAAATCACACTTCTCCACTGTTCCAGCGCCTACCCTACTCCCATGGAAGACGTCAATTTAAATGCTATGTTCCACTTAAAAAAAGCCTTTCATAGAAAAGTAGGCTACTCTGACCATACCATGGGTGTTGAAGTTGCTGTGGCCGCAACTGCCCTGGGCGCATGTGTCATTGAAAAACACATCACCCTTGATAAGACCATGACTGGCCCTGACCACAAGTTGAGTCTGGAACCAAAGGAATTTAAGCTTATGACAGACAGCATTCGAAACATTGAAACAGCCATGGGAGACGGAAAAAAGGCACCGTCCCCTCAAGAATTAAAAAACCGGGACTATGTAAGAAAGTTTTTGGTAGCCGCTAAGGATATTAAAAAAGGGGATTTATTTACCATGGATAACTTATGTGCCAAACGCTGTTCTCCTGGAATCTCTCCTATGAGTCTTGCAGTCATTGTTGGAACACCATCTGACAGGGATTATAAGACCGATGAGAGGATTGAAATATGATACGTTTATGTGTGGTAACAGGTAGCCGGGCGGAATATGGCCTGCTGCTTCCAGTGATTCGCAGGGTTATGGCTGATCCTGATTTCAAGCTTTTAATGGTGGTGACTGGTGCTCATATGGATTCCAGATTCGGAGCGGATTACCGGGAAATGGAACAAGATGGAGTGATTATTGATGAAACCGTGGAGATGAATCTGGCAAGCGACTCTTCCTACGGAATTTGTAAATCCATGGGACTAGAGCTGATTGGCATATCCAAAGCTTATGAACGGTTAAAACCAGATATGATGCTCCTTTTAGGAGACCGTTATGAGATTTTTATAGCGGCTAGTGCTGCTGTCATTTGTAACATCCCCATTGCTCATATCCACGGTGGGGAGCTGACTAGGGGTGCCTATGATGACTGCATGAGGCATGGAATTACAAAGATGAGCTATCTTCACTTTACCAGCACCATGGAATATAAAAAAAGAGTGATACAACTTGGGGAAGCACCTGACCGAGTGTTTCACGTAGGCGCCCTGGGTGTGGAGAGGTTAAAAGAATTATCTTTGCTGTCTCAAAAAGAGCTGGAAGAATCCTTAAACTTATCTCTTGGCTCTACAACGGTCTTGATCACGTATCATCCTGCCACATTGGAATCAACAGATATTGAGGAACAGATGGAACCGCTTTTTAAAGCTCTGGATTCTCTTCCTGAATTGTTTGCTGTATTTACAGGAAGCAATTCAGATACTGGAGGGAGCAAGGTCAATGAAATGGCGTCTGATTATGCAGGTAGACACCCGAATCGAGCGGCATTTTTCAATTCTCTTGGTTCCCTTCGCTATCTAAGTCTGATGAGCCAGTGCTGTATGGTCATTGGGAATTCCTCCAGTGGCATAATAGAAGCTCCCAGCCTAAAGGTACCAACGGTAAATATCGGAACCAGACAAAAGGGCCGAGTCATGGCTGATTCTGTTATAAACTGTGATACTTCTTATGATAGCATTCTCTCAGCCATTCTTAAGGCAAGGGATTTTAACTGTAAGGACTGCTCTATCCAAAATCCCTATGATAGTCCTGACACTAGTAAAAAAATTTTAGGTTTCATAAAACAGTCGGTTCAGAATGGGATTTGTTTGGAAAAAGATTTTTATGATCTTGATTGGAGTTTATAATGTATCAGGACAAACGATTTCTTGCACTTATACCAGCCAGAAGTGGATCCAAAGGGCTGCCTCATAAGAATATTAAAGAGATTAACCATAAGCCATTACTGGCATATACCATAGAAGCCTGCAAAATGGCTGGTTTCTTTGATGATATCATTGTTACTACGGATTCTGAACTGTATCAGGAAATAGCTCTTCATTGGGGCGCTTCGGTGCCATTTTTAAGACCAGCAGAGCTTTCTAAAGATAACACAGCTACAATGGATGTCATTAGCCACACACTGGAGGAAATGACCAAGCATGGTAAAGCATATGATTATATTATGCTGCTCCAGCCTACCTCTCCACTTAGAAATGCAAAACACTTAAAGGAAAGTGCAGACCTCCTGTTTGAATCCCAGGCCGATTCCGTTGTTAGTGTCTGCCCCTTTGACTGCAACTGCTATTTGTCTGTACAGCTTATGGATTCCGGTGAAATCCTGATTCCTTCTCAACATGAAAAACAAATTAGAAGGCAAGATGTTTCTTCTGGCTATCGGCTTAACGGTGCTATTTATCTCACTTCTGTACCCTTTTTCTTGAAATATAGGAATTTTTATGCTGGAGTGACCTATCCTTATTTTATGGATCCTCTGCATTCCATTGATATTGATGAGGAATATCAATTTTATATCGCACAACTGCTTTTAAATGATGGGTTTGGAGATACATCTGATGAGGTATAGGGGGTATGTGTATTAAAGAGACTATTTATGAGAACAACGTCCCGGAGATTTTTAGAACTTATTTTCTTATTATCAATCACACCTATATAGTTAATAAAAAACGACTGACATTAGATTGCAGATAGTCAGTCGTTTCACGTTGAATCTAATGTTATTAGTTTTAGTTCCTATGTAATTAATGGATGTGAAAAAGAATCTATAATGGAACAATCATAATCGTTGACAACGAGGTAAATAGATCCAAGATGTATACTTTTCCCCTAACTTTTTTTATTTAGAAAGCTAATCCCATATCTGCCTTGGTAATTTTTCTTTCACCTTCTCTGGGAATTTCTTATCAAATTCCTCGGTTTCTTCTTTTGTTGGATCAAAGGATTGATCAAACTTAAGAATTCCTCCTATCCCTGTCAGTGCACCTTGAACGAGAGGTTTCACCATAAAAGAGGTGAATTCTCCCTCTCTGTTTTCATCTAGATATATCCCATATCTACTGGCTGATTCAAAGCCAAATCTATGATAATAACGAGAGTTTCCTGTTATAAAGACAGTCTCAAATCCAAGCTGTTCCGCTTTCTTCATACTATGAAAAATTAAGGTCCTACCAAGCCCTTCGCTCTGACAATCTGGTCTAACTGCCAAAGGTCCAAAGCCGACCAAATCAATTCTTTCCCCGTTGTCCATTTGTAATTCTACATTAGAATACATGATGGAAGCAACGATTTCTCCATTTCTTTCTATGACGAAATCAAGTTCCTTTATAAATCCTGGACTCTTTCTAAGATTATGTGCTACCAGATGTTCATTGCAGCCGGGCCTGTAAACATTCCAAAAAGCATCCCGTACCACATGTTCTACCTCTAAATAATCCTTTTCTTCTTCAAGTCGAATGATATCTTCCATAATGTCACTATTTCCTCTCCCCAATATGTTAAACTGTCTAGCCTATTATTTCTGACCAAAATAAAGACCGTGGATACTAGCCCCTAAGATTGCTGGTTCTTCGCAGGTCGCAATATGATACCCATACAATTGCTCCAAACTGTCCTCAGAGGCCCCTTTCATCTTTTCACTTAGAGCATATATCATACCATCGGTCCCAATATTTTTAATTTTCCTGATACCTGATTGATTGGCCAAACGCTCTATTTCCTCTGGAGTTGTATATGTAAAGATAGAGTCCGTCCTATTGTGAAAGATACAAACCGCATCCTCAATATTTTTCAATCCATCTTCAACATTAACCATAAACTGAGCGAATCGATTGATATAGGTAAGTACCAATATTCCACCTGGTTTTAAGATACGCAAGCACTCCTGTATGGCTCTCCTTTGATCTATTTCTTCAGATAGATGATACAAAGCACCCATACAAAGAACTACATCAAAGCTTTCCTCTGCCAGAGCAGACAAATCAAGTACATTCATAACTTGAATATCTTGAAGTAGGTCCGCTCTTTCATGCTGTTTCATAAGATCAACATTATTAGGTACCAGATCACCGGAAATTACACTATGGCCCTGTTCCGCCAAATAAAAGGAGTATACCCCGGTACCAGCACAGGCATCTAGAATCTCACTGCCCGGTTTAAACAATCGGTTAAAGTATTCCACTGTTGTCAGATATTCTAATTTGTGACGTTTAAGCCTTCCATCTTCATCATAACTGTTATAATACTCCACCACTGGATTTTCCAACTTCCCCTTACCCCCACACATATGCAATCAAAAATTTATCACCTATAATACTTGTTTCATACGCTTACTTCTCAGGATTGGGATCTGGATACCAGGTGTTACTTAAATCCGCCCCACGAAAGATCTGTTTTTCCCCATTGGACTTATGCATATACATATCTTCCTCTGGATAATAACAGGTATCTTCCGGCTCATTGGTTCCAACATCCAAGATCTCCAGTGTGTCATTCCCAGAATTATAGAAAGTATGGGCGATATTCTTCCCGGCTGGCTTGCCGATAAAATCTCCCTTACTAACCTCCTTCTCCTCTCCATTTAGCTTAAGAGTTCCCGTCCCGGAAAGTATAAGAAAAAACTCCTCCTGTTGGGAATGGCTGTGATATCTGGTACTGTAAGCACCTGGCGGTACATAATCTATGTTCACATAGATCTTTTGATTTCCAGAAGCTTCCCCTAATGATTTCGTCATTAATCCCACCGCATCCTTCCAGATGTATGGATCAGACAACTTATTTATATTCTTAATGTCCATTCAATTCCCCTCCTGAATAAGAAAAACAACACTTAGATCAACAAAACGCTTTTACCAAACCATTATTTCCCCATATATACTACAATCGTCCTTGGTGGAACCAAGAAATTTCTTCCCTCAACTTTGAATTCCTCACCAGAACCATACATACCGTTTCGCTCTATCTCATCGGTATGAAACACAATATGCCAGGACTTCCCTTCCTTTAGACTAGGAAGATCGAACTTATGAGGTTCCCAATGCATGTTAAAGATCACATAGAAGTTCTCATCCATTGTCCCATCTGCTTTTATCCCATATGCTCCACAATAGAAAACGCCAAGCTGTCGTCTGAAATTCTCAAATTCCGGGCACCAGGTCCTAACTCCATGATAAGACATATCAGGCAGACCACAAGCCAAATAGTCCATAAGCCTTGGTTCCTTACTCATATGAAAGACAGGGTGAGACTTTCGAAAGGCAATAAGCGCTTTTACAAAGTCTAGAAGGTCCTGGTTTTTCTTCACCAGATTCCAATTGAGCCATGTCACTTCATTGTCTTGGCAATAGGCATTATTATTGCCTGATTGGGAATGGCCAAACTCATCCCCCGCCATAATCGAAGGAGTTCCCTGACTTAGAAACAGAAGCAAAAATGCATTGCGAAGCTGTTTCTTCCTTCGCTCCAAAATTGCCTTTTTTCTGGTAGGTCCCTCAATACCACAGTTCCAGGAATGATTATAGGGATTTCCGTCCAGATTCTTTTCCCCGTTCCCTTCATTATGCTTGGTATCATAAGAAACCATATCCATCATAGTGAACCCATTGGTGGAAGCCATATAGTTGATAACTGCCCGGTCAGAAGGATTATTCCTCATACGAAAAGCCAGATGTTTCATCTGGTCCTCATCCCCTTTAAGCACCCGTCGCATATCCACAAGAAAATCGTCATTGCAATCTGCCAGATGCTTATCTTTCTCCCCAATCTTTTCCTCCCAGGAATGAGCCAAAAGCTTGATTTTACTTAAATAAGGGTCATTTCTTAGTAATTCCAGAGGAAAATAACCGGTCAGGTGAATTCCATCCAAATGAAATTCCTCTGCCCAGAAACGTACCACATCAAGAACAAAAGAAGCCGGTTCCTTTCCGGTAAAATAAAGTTCCGTCATGAGTTCCAGCCCTTCCTTATGAAGAACCTTTACAAGATTCTTTAATTCCCGGCCTGGATCAGTCTCTAAAGATGCATAGGCGGCCTTGGGAGAAAAGTAAAACCCGGGACCATATCCCCAATAATTTATTTTTCCGGTAGGTTTATCCACACCAAAGGGATTTCCTTGCACAAGTTCTGGAAGAATCACTTCCTGAAATTCATTGACCGGCAAAAGCTCCACCGTGGTGATTCCCAGATCCTTTAAGTATGGAATCTTTTCAAGGATTCCCTGAAATGTTCCCTTCCACTTCACGCCAGAGGAACTATGCTTTGTAAACCCTCGACAATGAACGCGGTAAATGATCGAATCTTCATAAGGAATATATGACAGCGAATCTCCCTCCCAGTCAAAATCGGTTCCTTTTACGGGAGAGAGGAAGATATCTTGTGCACGTTCTAAGTCGCCCCAGGCCTCCCGGCCCAGAAATCCGTTTCCATAAGGATCGGAAAAACGCGTTCCATCAATATCAAAACAGTAGGAAAGACCGGTAAGATCGTTTAAAAGAACCGTCATGGAGAAGACATTTCCTCTTCGAAACTCCGGGGGAAAGGTAATAATTTGTGACGGTTCCATCTCCTCATCTTTAAATAGCAAAAGGCGGCAGTGCTCTCCTTCTGCGGCTGTGCAAACATGAATCCCCTCAGGAACTATATGAAGTCCCATAGGATAAGTTCTATCTCCGGCCTTAATCCTGTACTGTTCCATACCATTTTCTCCTCTGCCACTTCGTCCCTTTTACTGGTTTTTAATCTGATCTGCCAGTTCATTTAAGTACATCCAGCGTTCCATCTTTTCTTCCAGAAGCTGTTCTTTCTCTGACTTTTCATTCATTAAAGTATTTAATCGGGTAAAATCTCTGGCTGCATCCGCCATTTGAACTTCCAGCCCTTCCAAAGATTCTTCCAGTGCTCCAATTTCGTCTTCAATGGTATCCCATTCCTTTTGTTCCTTAAAGGAGAACTTAAGCTTTCGTTCTGATTTAGGCTTTTCCTGTTTCTTTTTCTCGCCGCTATCATCCTTTTTCGAAGTGGTATCCTTTTGCTCCGTTCCCTGAGGACTTTTCTTCTCATAGGCAATCTGATAGTCTGTATATCCTCCCTCATACTGAACCACTTTCCCATCCCCTTCAAAGGCTAAGATGCGTCTCATCACACGGTCCAGGAAATAACGGTCATGGGAAACCGCTATGACAATTCCTGAAAAGCTGTCCAAATAATCTTCTAAGATAGTAAGGGTCTGAATATCCAGGTCATTGGTCGGCTCGTCCAAAAGTAACACATTGGGAGCCTCCATAAGAATCCTCAACAGATAAAGTCTTCGTTTTTCTCCACCAGAGAGCTTTTCAACGGTGGTGTACTGAACGCTGGAAGGGAATAAGAACCGCTCTAACATCTGAGATGCACTGACACTTCCGTCCTTTGTTTGTACGTACTCTGCCACATTTCTGATATAATCGATGACTTTTAAGCTGCCATCCATGTCTTCACTCTCCTGAGAGAAATACCCCATCTTTACCGTCTGTCCAACTGTAACGGTACCCGCATCCGCCTCCTGCCAACCAACGATGATTTTCATTAAGGTAGATTTTCCACTTCCGTTTGGTCCGATGATACCGATTCGGTCATTCTTTAAGAAGATATAGGTAAAGTCCTTCATTAACACCTTATCCCCATAGGCTTTACAGATATGTTCCAGCTCCACGGTGGTTCGACCAAGGCGGCTGGATATAGAATCTAGTTCAACGGTCTGATCAAAGTCCAGACCTTTCTGATCCCGAAGGGTCTCAAACCGTTCGATATGAGCCTTTTGCTTGGTGGAACGGGCTCTGGCTCCCCGCTGCATCCATTCAAGTTCCACTTTTAAGATGGACTGGCGCTTTCTCTCAGAAGCAATTGCCATGTCCATACGTTCCGCCTTTAGATTGATATACCCCCCGTAATTAGCCTGATAGTTATAAAGTGTTCCCTTATCAAGCTCCACAATCCGGTTGGTCACACTGTCTAGGAAATACCGATCATGCGTTACCATTAAAAGTGCGCCCTTAAAACGGCGAAGATAATCTTCCAACCAGTCTGCCATACTGCTGTCTAAGTGGTTGGTAGGCTCGTCAAGAACTAAAATATTCGTGGTAGATAACAAGACACTTACTAAAGCAACTCGCTTTCTCTGTCCTCCGGAGAGGGTCTCAACCTTAGAATCAAAGTCAGTAAATCCTAACTTAGTAAGCATGATCTTTGCCTGGCTTTCCAGATCCCAAACGTGTTCATGCCCTTCATTATCCCGGACAATGCTCTCAATGATGGTATCTCCATCCTGAAACTTGGGGTTCTGAGAAAGGAACCTGATATCTAAGTTCCTTCCCTTTACCACATTCCCTTCATCTGGCTCCTCAAGCCCGGCAACAATTCGAAGCAGCGTAGATTTACCCGTGCCATTAATGCCGATTAAACCTATTTTATCTCCTTCATTAATGCTGAAGCTGGTATCATCAAACAACAGCCGTTCTGTATACGATTTTGTTAAATGTTCTATAGTCAGTAAATTCATTGCTTATCCTTTTCTCCTGTCTGTCCTTTAGCGGATCACTAACTCCACTGGGCAGTGGTCCGAACCTAAAACCTCTGTATGGATGGCTGCACGTTCAAGCCTGTCCTTTAAACTTTCTGAAACGCAGAAATAATCAATACGCCAGCCTGCATTCTTTTGTCTCGCGCTGAAACGATAGGACCACCAGGAATATACGCCCTCTAAATCAGGGTTAAAATAGCGGTACGTATCAATAAAACCTGCGCCTATGAGACTTGAGAACTTCTCCCTCTCTTCATCAGAAAATCCTGCATTTTTACGGTTGGCCTTTGGGTTCTTTAAATCAATTTCTTTGTGTGCCACATTTAAATCACCACAGAAAATCACGGGCTTATTTTCTTCCAGCTTCTTTAAATAAGATAGAAACGCTTCCTCCCAAGTCATCCGGTATGGAAGACGGGCAAGCTCATTCTGGGAATTGGGCGTATAGCAGGTGACCACATAATACTCTTCAAATTCTACCGCAATCACTCTGCCTTCTTTGTCGTGTTCCTCTTCCCCGATTCCATAAGCCACAGAAATGGGCTCTTCTTTTGTAAAGATAGCAGTGCCTGAGTATCCCTTTTTCTCGGCATAATTCCAGTACTGATGATAGCCAGGTGTTGGAAGATCAATTTGTCCTTCCTGTAGCTTACTTTCCTGGATACAAAATACATCTGCATCCATTTCATTAAAATAATCCAAAAATCCCTTCTCCACACAAGCTCGAAGGCCGTTTACATTCCAGGAAATCATTTTTTTCATCATTTTTCACCTCAAATCAAAGATAGGACTAGTATACCATTTTCCGTTGGATTCGAAAAGGGGGCTGTGCACGAATTGCCACAGCCCCCTTTCTTAACAATTATTTTCACGAAACTGTACTGCCAGTTGTTGGGTCGTCCCTTCCCTTGTAATTACAAAAATAGTATCATTTCCGGCAATGGTTCCAACAATCTCACTCCAATGCAGCTCATCAATGATGGCACAGACCGAAGCCGCCATCCCAGGCTCGCAGGTTATCACGATAATATTCCCGGAATACTCTACCCTTTTTACTGCCATAGAAAAAAGGACGAACAGCCTGTGGGAGATCTGATGCTTTGGAACCCTCCGGCTCTTAAGGTAGCCATCTCCGTTTGCTCCCTTTATTAAATTCATTTCACGGATGTCTCTGGATAAAGTCGCCTGGGTTACTTCAATTCCTTCCAATTCCAAACGCTCTTTCAGCATGGCCTGCGTTGTGATGGAATCGCTCTCTATTATTCGAAGAATCAGCTTCTGCCGCCTTTTTTTCATAGTTTCATATTCAAATTCATTCATGATATCCACCTTTTGGCATGTACCTTCCTAAACGACTTCAACCCCAGGTTCTACATCACGATCCGGTATCATAAGAGACAAGTCCCCATTTAAGTCCTCTGCTAACATAAAGATTCCTTCAGACTTAAGGCCAGCCATTTTCATGGTCTTTAGATTATCAAGGATTAATACTTTTTTTCCAATCACCTCGTCCGCCTTATAATACTCCTTGATGCCGGAAAGAATCTGACGCCTTTTATCTCCCACTTCTACCTGAAAGCACAAAAGCCGGTGAGAATGATTCACTTCCGTACACGCAACGATTTTCCCCACCTTGAATTTCATTCTGATTAAATTATCGTAGGTAACATATTCATTTTCTTGATATTCCATGATACTGCCTCCTTTTCTTACGTTAATTGACAAGCTCTGCCTGGACCATTCGGAATTGATTTGGTAATACATGCCGAAGCTCAATAAAATTCCTGCGGAATGTCTTTACCGTGCTGTACCCTACCTCAATTGCAATGTCTGTAATGGGCATATCCGAACAAAGCATCAGCTCACAGGCTTTGTTGATTCGAAGTCTGTTTAAAAAGTCATAAAAATTAGTTTCAACCTGGATCATTAAATGCCGGTTCATATCCTCAATGGATATACCAAATCGGTCAGCTACGAAAGAAGCCTGGATTTCCTCCTGAAAATTTCGGGAAATATATTCCACTAGCTGGTAAGCCAGTTTTCTTTCTTCTATGTTCATAATGTTTAAGACTTTTTGATAGGTCTTCCGGTAATTGGTGATCTTATTTTCCATTCGGTAGGAAAATACTTTTGAAATATGAGCCGCATCAACATATCCTAGAATAGGCGCCATATCCTCCAGAGTTAAATCTGTATACAAAAGATAATTGAGCGTTTTCATAATTCGCATTTCATTCACCAGTTCATGAAACGTCAGCCCAGTCTTTTCGTAGATATACATCCGAATCGAAGACCTGCTTAAATAGAACTGCTTTGAAATTTTTTCCAATGTCATTTTTTCACTTAAATGCATATAGATATAGCGCAGAATCAGGATTCTGTTATCACAGGCTTCCACCTTTTTACAGGACGCCTCCTTCCTGGAATCAATGGCTCGGCAGAATGCTATGATCAGGGAAGAAATCTGCATAATCACATTCATTTCCTCATAGGATTTACGTTCTCGAAAATCCATGACAGATTCGATGCCCACCTCCTCCCTGATTCTGAGGAACAGATATTCTACCTCTTTTTCCATGTCTCCCTGAGGAAAAGCATAAGGCGTTTCTTCGAGTTTCTTTAATACCGAAAGATTATCACGAATACTGGAAGAAGATTTCAACGTATCCGCCACCACATCATAATTATATTTCACAATCTCAAAGCTTAAAGGTTCCTTAACATCAGTAATCTGGGTGCATTTCCAGGGTAATACAGAGAGCAGTACCCCAGCCTTTAATTCATAGGGAACCATATCTACCACAATGCTGCCCTTTCCTTCCTTTACAAAAATAAATCTGGGACTTTTGTGATATATGGGAAATGTTCCTTCTATGATTGTTTCGTAATCAAAGGTGCATATTTTTTTAATATCAATCTTTGAGCAGAACTGGGTTTGCAGTTCAATATACTCCTTCATCTTATCAAATCCTTCCAGATTTTTCGCAGCACAGCCTTATAATTTTTCGTATATTCATCGGTTATGCTGTTATATAAATCATTTTATTCACGCTTTGTTAAAAGCTATCCCATTTTACTTTAGAGCAAATAAAATGGGATTTTTTTATTATTTACGAATGATTCTAGTTCCTGTGTTTCCACTGAGCGCTTCTGAAACCTTTTCCAGCGAGCAGATGACAGAGATTCCCTCTTCTTTATTTTCAATAAACTTCATGGCTGCTTTTACCTTTGGAAGCATGCTGCCGGCGGCAAAATGACCTTCCTTTACATATTGCTCTGCTTCCTTTAACGTGATCTGGTCTAGATCTTTCTGATCAGGCTTTCCAAAATGAAGAGATACCCGGTCCACGGCGGTCAGAATCACAAATGCATCTGCATCTACCAGTTCTGCTATTTTTTCTGCTGCCAGATCTTTATCAACCACCGCTGCTACTCCATGGTAAGACCCGTCTGCTTCCTTCACCACAGGAATCCCACCGCCTCCTCCGGCGATGACCACATGATTGGCATTAATTAAAGTGTTTAAAGAAATTCGTTCATAAATACTCACCGGCTGGGGTGACGGAACTACCCTTCGGTAGCCCCGACCGGAATCCTCCACATATTTCTGGCCCGTCTCTGCCATGAGACGATTTGCTTCCTCTTCACTATAATATCCGCCAATAGGCTTGGTTGGATTTTGGAATGCCGGGTCCTGGGGATCAACGATTACCTGTGTCAACATGGTAATGACCACCGTATCGTTAATGCTGTTCTTTACCAGTGCCTGATCAATCGCCTGCTGCAAATGGTATCCTATGTATCCCTGACTCATAGCGGTACATTCCGGAAGGTGCATCTCAGGCACCAGCCCTGCTTCATGCCCTTTCTCAAAGGCCAGATTGATCATCCCCACCTGAGGACCGTTCCCATGACAGACAATCACTTCATATCCTTCTTTTACAATATCAACAACTGCTTCCGCTGTGATCCTCACACGTTCAAGCTGCTCATCTGATGTATTTCCCAGCGCATTTCCGCCAAGTGCAATTACGATTCGTTTCACCCTGACCCACCTTTCTAACAAAGTGTTGCATACATCACTGCTTTAATCGTATGCATACGGTTTTCTGCTTCATCAAAAACCTTGGAATATTTGGCTTCAAAGACTTCATCCGTCACTTCCAACTCTGAGAGTCCAAATTTCTGGTAGATATCTTCCCCGATGGCTGTGCTTCTGTCATGAAAGGAAGGAAGACAATGCATGAAGATTGCCTGATCTCCTGCATTCGCCATTACTTTTTCATTGACCTGATAAGGGCTTAGTAATTTAATACGAGTCTCCCATACCTCATCCGGCTCTCCCATGGATACCCAGATATCCGTATAAACCACATCTGCCCCTTTGGTTCCTTCTTCCACATCTTCGGTTAATGTAATGGTACACTGGTTTTCTGCTGCGATTTCCCTGCATACAGCAACTAAATCTTCTGCCGGCCATAAATCCTTTGGGGCACAGGCCGTAAAGTTAAGCCCCATCTTGGCACACGCCACCATTAAAGAATTTCCCATATTGTTTCTGGCATCTCCCATAAAGGTGAAGTTGATTGTCTTTAGGTAACCAAAATGTTCTTCTATGGTCAGAAGATCTGCAAGCATTTGCGTGGGATGGAACTGATCTGTTAACCCGTTCCACACCGGCACTCCTGCATAATCAGATAGTTTCGTGACCAGCTCCTGACTAAAACCCCTGTATTCAATTCCATCATACATTCTTCCAAGAACTCTTGCTGTATCCTCAATGCTTTCCTTTTTTCCCATCTGAGAGCTTCCTGGATCAAGGTAGGTGACTCCCATCCCCAAATCATTGCCCGCTGCTTCAAAAGAACATCTGGTTCTAGTAGAAGTCTTTTCAAATAATAAAACGATATTTTTTCCCTCAAGATATTTATGAGGTGTATTGGTTCTCTTTAGGTTCTTGAAGTTTTTGGAAAGATCAATGAAGTAACGAATCTCCTCCGATGTAAAATCTAATAATTTTAAAAAACTGCGACCTCTCAAATTAACTGGCATCTTATTTATCTCCTTCTTTTTAGTAATTTACAGGTTCCCGGTCCAAAGGCATGCTCATACAGCGAGGACCCCCTCTGCCTCTGGAAAGTTCCGCACTTGGAATTTCAAGTACGTTTAAACCCCGTTGTTTTAATAGCTCATTGGTCTTTCTATTACGCTCATATGTAACAATGGTTCCCGGTGAAATGCACAGTGTATTGGAACCGTCGTTCCACTGCTCTCTTTCGGCCGCAATCATATCTTCACCGCCGCACTTAATAAGCTCTACCTTTTCAATTCCAAGACTGTGTTCTAGAATGGTCTCAAGATCCGAACTTAATACCTCCACATTAATTTCACCTTTCTTGATTCCTTTTACGATCCGATATACACGAAGCGGTCCAAGAATTCCGGGATGAACGGTGAATTTATCATAATCAATCTGGGTAAATACCGTATCCAGATGCATAAATGCACGTCTGTTTGGGATATCAAATCCAAGAATGGTCTCAATGGTACTGTTTTCATTATCAAAAATATTCTTTGCCAGCATCTCAAGAGCATCCGCTTCCGTTCTCTGGGAAATTCCCACTGCCAGCACCTTATCATTGATATTTAAGATATCTCCGCCCTCAATGTGGAACGCATTGTAACGATCGTAATACTTCTCAACCCTATCCTTAAAATCCGGATGATATTTAAAGATATACTCCCCGTAAATGGTTTCCCTGTTTCTTGTTACAGAATACATGCGGTTTAAGCTGACTCCTTCTCCGATACAAGCAAAAGGATCACGGGTAAAATAAAGGTTCGGCATAGGATCAATAACCAGTTTGGAAGGATCACTCATAATATCAACCAGGGAATCGTTCTTATTATAATTCAGTTCTTTTAATACAATTCCTTCCATGGATTTCAGTACAAGTGCTTTGCTGTCATCTTGATACTGCATCATATAATCATAAATTTTCTTTCTATATAATCCAGTACTGATCCCAGCCTCATTGATCCACTGCTTTACGAATTCCTCCTTAATCTCATGGCTTAAGTCCAGCACCTCTGCCATAACATCTTCCAGATACAATACTTCAACGCCATGATTTCTTAATATTTCAGCAAATGCATCATGTTCCTGCTGGGCTGCCTCTAAATAAGGAATGTCATCAAAGAGAAGCCTCTCTAACGTGTCTGGAGTCAGATTTAACAATTCCTTTCCGGGTCTGTGAAGCAAGACTCTTTTTAATTGGCCAATTTCACTTTTTACATTAATACCCTGCATAATCAAAATCCTCCTTGTGTGTTTTTCATTGGCATATGTCTGAGGTTACACATCTAAGCGCTCACGACTCACAAAGATTACCACCAAAAAAGAGAGTTTGGAATAAACTTTACGAACTATTTTTATGCATAGTTTACAATTTAGACAAAACCTTTCCCAAACTTTATACAATTTGCCCAAAACTTCTTGACAGTAAATTTATAATTTGTTATGCTAAAAATTAATTCCAATGATGAAAAGGTGGCATAAAAAATTGCTCTACTTCTATGATAATATACTTGTAATTTTATTTTCCGGCGTCTGCCTTCTGGCATTCTGCAGCTGCTTACGCAAACGGAGTAGAACCTCTGCCTATATCGCAGGGCTGTTTTTCTGCCTGTTACTCAACCAGCTGGCTACATCCATGGTCGAATTCCTGCCTGAATTCGCCCGTATTTATGATGCTCTTTATGAGACCATGCCCATATTCAATACCATCAATGCCATCTCTATCGCCGTCTGCCTGCTGAGCCTCTCCTATGAGTGCGTACCGGATAGACCCATCCCATTATACGAATACTTCATCCTGGTTGGATTCGGCCTGCTCTTACTCTTAGTACCCACCTTAACGAACACTCCCTTCCACCTGTTTTTATACAGCTCTGCCCTTCTTTTCTACCTGCTTTACAGAGGAATCTGGTTCTGTTTCCTGATTCATCAAAAGATTCCCAAATCTCTCCATGCTCATAATGCTGGCATGATCCATATACTTTCCTTTATTGCCCCTTTGCTTCTTCTGCTGGGACTGGCGGAAAACTATGTTAACATATTTGATCTATGTTCCCATGGAGGCATTTACTCCTACCGGATTTTTTCATTTGATTTCCTGTTCGGCCTGAGTTCTGTATTTTGTATCCGTGCTTATGCACAAAAAGAAACAGCCCCGCAAACATGCGAGGCTCAAATTCCATCCTTATCATCTATCATAACAGAATCTGTGCCCAGCATTTCCCGGGGCACAGAGATCGGTATCTTTCATACCTTTTGCAACGCCTATTCTCTTACTCTGAGAGAACAGACTATCCTTGCAGAGCTACTGCATCACGCAACTTATCAGCAGATTAGTGATAAGCTGCTCATTTCTTCCTTTACCGTAAAGTCACATGTACATCATATCTGCAAAAAAACAGGAGTGATATCCAAACAAAACATATGCGAGTTTTATGAACGCTACAAAAATTCCCTTCCGGATGATGACATTCATTCCCTTCCGTCTTCATAAAATTTGCGATATTTTAAAATCAGCTGGGACCGGTTCTTTGAATCCGTCTTATCATAAATACCGTGAGCATGGAATTTCACCGTTCCCACAGACAATCCTAATTCATTTCCCATTTCCTGATAAGTCTTGTCTTTTAATAGTAAATAAAGCACATCCCGCTGGCGATTGCTCAACGCATATTTGGTGACAAACAAATCCTCCAAAACTTCAACCGCTGTTGCCTCCTGTACCGTTTCATTCAAAGGCTGCTCTTCTTTCATACGAATCAGCTGGACAAATCCACCCTTAATTACTTTCACTGCCAATATCACAAAGAAAAGATCTTCGCTTACGTTGTGCTCCATAAACACCTTCAGATGAAGGATATTGACCACATACTGAAAATGAAAAATTACCAGGCTATCCTCAATCAGAATCATTCCTGCAAAAACACCGGCAAGGATAAAAGTCGGCAGGTATCGCTTCATACGCATCCGATATTCCGGTTCCCTGTTGATAGCGCAGGTGAAAAAGAAGTATGCCGAAAAACCTGCCAGGTAAATCTGCCGGATGGTATAAAATATCCAATGCTGTCTTACCGACGCATTCAAATCTCCCACATAAACCGTAACACAGATGAGCGGTAAAAGCACCACTGCGTGAAACACTCCTAACTTCTTCTCCAGTACATCCACAGTTAAGAATAAATACAACGTACTTATTATGACTCCGCAAATCATCTTAACTCCCAGATAGGTTAGAACATTATAAGTCCCCTGGAAAAAAGGGATTCTAACCAGAAATTCCGACATGAAAATAATTATGGCGTTCACGCAGTAAAAATACATCAGTATGCCCAGCCCCAACTGGCGAACATGCTTTGTTTTACAGTATACCGTTACATTTATCGTACATGCACAGACAAATACCATAATCAGTACGATATCAAAAATAAATATAATCGTTCTCATTGAAACCTCACATTATCCGAACAGCTTATCACCCCTAAGATCCCATGTTACGGTAACCGGTATTTTTTATTGCCCAAAAACTGATCATACCATTTCAAAATAATACCTGTCAATTTACTTCCAAACAAATGATTAAATAGCGATCCTGCCGGTCACCAGCATAACAATAGATGATAGGGCACCTGCTATGATAAACAAGATCACAATGACCTCTTTTTTTGTAAATACAGTTTCTTCTCTATGTTCTTTTCTTGCCTTTATGTAGAGAAAGATTCCAATGATATAAACAAGCATGCACATCAGAAAATATCCAATGCCGGATGCCCAGATGGCCCATGCATAAAAAGCCGTACCCAAAACCCCCACAGCCAGCTGCAAGAGTTCTCCCTTTTCCTGGCGATGCTCATAGGAAAGTTTGATCTGGTACACACAAACCAGAATCCAGGTAATAAATATGGCAGCCGTACATAAGGAATAAGCAAAATTGTATGCTTTATCCGTAAACAACAGAGTGAAAATAAAAACCTGAGAGAGAGCAGACATAAACACCAGGGAGAATGTGGGCACATTCTTATCATTTACTTCCCCAAATTTTTTAGGAAGTAGATTCTGATTTGCCATCAGCAGTGTTGTTTCAACTGGAAGCATGGTCCAGGATAACCAGCAGCCTGCAACAGAGATAATCATTGCGATATTGATAAAAGCTGCCCCCCAGGGTCCTACAATCGAGGAAAGAAGATATGCCATAGTTGGCTGTTTTAATTGACAGATCTCAGCGCGGCCCATCAGACCGTAGGGAAGCAGAGAAAGGAGTAAATAGATACCCAAAAGTCCTATTAACCCCAATACGGTAGCTTTTCCCGCCGTTGATTTGGTCTTTGCCCGGTCCGACATCATGGCTGCTCCTTCAATTCCTACAAACACCCACATGAGCACCATGATACTGGAGTTTACCTGGGACAGGACATCTTTTAATGAAAAGTTTCCTGAAACAGTTCCCCAGAAATCCGCCGTGAACACATCTGCCTTAAAAGCAATGATTGCCGCTATCATGAAGAGAAGAAGCGGAACCAACTTGCAGACGGTAATGATTGTATTTAAAACAGCCGCACTTTCAATTCCCTTATTTACCACAAAACACATCAGCCACAAAACCACACTTGCCACAATGATAGAAAGCAGATTGCTTCCATTTCCCAATGCGGGAAAAAAATAGCTCAATGCACTCATCATAATAGTTGCAAAGGCAATGTTTCCAAGCCACGCCGATAACCAGTATCCCCAACCACTGATAAAGCCGCCAAAAGGCCCAAAGGTTTCCGTTGCGTAGCTAAAGATTCCGCTTAATTCCGGACGTTTATGAATAATGTTGGTAAGTGCCAGACACAGCATTAAAACTCCTGTTCCACTAATAATCCAAGCAACGATGGCCGCTCCCGGGCTTGTCCCTTTTGCCATATCCGATGCAATGCCAAATATCCCACTACCAATGGAAGAGCTGATCACCAGTGCAGTCAAAGCAATCAGTCCCAATTTTTTCGTATCCTTTTCCATAAAAACCTCCTACGTATTGATTCTTTCATCGTATAGAAATTTGGAAAAAGATGTCTGACTCCAACGGACTGTTTTCTTGTAATTTGGCACTTAGTTTTTTTGCCCGTCCAAATGCCTATTATGATAAAACCATATAATATGCGCAAAAACCTTGGATCCGGCTAAAAGGAGTTTGTTTATGCATGAATATTTGAATATAACTAAATTTTTCAGCTTCTCTGTTTGATACAAATTAACAACAGATATCCCGCTTTTTTTCCTTTATTCTCCCTTTCAGCTTTATAAGAGCGTAAGAACATCTCACATCCCCAACGAAAAAGAGCGCTTGTATTTGTGTTCTTTCCCACAAAAACAAGCGCTCTTTTACTTAATGACCCTCAGTTACCATAAACGGTATTCCCATTTGATTATTTATCCTGCCATTTTTTCCGTTCCACAAACCGTCCCATGAAAAAGGCTAGAACTCCCACTCCGATTCCTGTCTGGAGGCAGAAAAGAAGGCTTTCCACTTCCCCTGGAAGCTCTCCACCGATCATGGTTTCAAACACCGGAGTAAACCATGGTTCATATTCAGCCCCACGAATTTCAGAAATCATCTGGCTCCCTGCATCATCAGAACCACCAAATTCCGCTCCCTTTATAGCAAAGAGGGGAATGACTGCAATGAGGCAAACCAATAACAAGAGCACCGCCATAATTTTTTTATTTTTCTTTGTCATCTTATCCCACCTCCTTGGAAAATCCCATGGATTTCAGCTCCGGAAGAGCATAAGTTTCAAGGGCCATAATAATAACCGCAGTTAGGATTCCCTCGATGATCGCTAATGGAAGCTGAGTCGGGGCAAATACGCTTAAGAACTTGATCGCAGAAGCACCTACGCCACCAACCTCAGAAGGATAGGCAAAGGCAAGCTGTATGCTAGTCACACAATATGTAAATAAATCTCCAAGCATGGCGGCTAAAAATACACTGACCAGTTTATTGACCTTTAAGCTTCTGCATAATTTATAAATTCCAAAAGACACGAATGGTCCTGCAATCGCCATGGAAAAGGTATTGGCCCCAAGGGTAGTAAGTCCTCCGTGTGCCAGCAAAATCGCCTGAAAAATCAGTACGATAATTCCCAGAATGCTGACGGCTGACGGCCCGAACAAGATAGCACCAAGACCGGTTCCCGTCATATGGGAACAGCTTCCTGTCACAGAAGGAATCTTTAAGGAGGAAATCACAAAGATAAAGGCACCTGACATGGCCAAAATTGTGATTGATTTCCTGTTCTCCCGAAGGGACTTTTTAATGGAGAAAAACCCGGCCGCCAAAAACGGTACGCAGATTGCTCCCCAGGCAATGCAGTACCCTGATGGTAAATATCCCTCCATAATATGCATGGCATAGGCGCTTGGAATAATTCCAAAAGCCATTGCAAATGCGGTTGCAAGCTTCATGATACTTTTCTCTTTCTTACTCATTTGTTATTCTCCTTCCAATAAAATAAGCACCTTACATCCGACGATTCCCACTCATCAGACAGGCGCTTTTTAAGGGAAATCTCTGTATCACAAAAAGATCTCCCCACATGGGTCATCACTCGTAACCAATGCGCAGCGAAATGAAAGGCAGGTCTTCTGACTCATGCATCAACGCAACAGTTTCTCTTCCCAGTTTCCCAGTGATTTATTAAACTGCGCTTCACACTTACAGCGGCGGGACCGTAAGGGACTTTCACCCTTTTCCCTATTATCCTGCGGAGAATTTTCACAGGCACCTTTCACAAAATACTCTCTTATTTTAATCCTAATACCATTATCTGTCAATTTCTTTCGCTCTGCACGAATTTGCCTGTAAGAGGCTCTCAAGCTCCCTTGCATCTTTGGGGCAGACAACTTCCTCTTGTAAGACTCCATGCCTTACCAGACTTTCAAATACATCCATAATAACAGGTTTTCTTAAATTTGCTTCCTCCAACACATCAGGAGAATCAAACACCTCTCTGACCGGACCATCTGCAATCATACAGCCCCCGGAAAAAACAAGAGCACGCTCCGCCCATTGGAAAGCAAAATCCACATCATGGGTAGATATCAGAAGAGTTTTCCCCAAATTTGTCATCTCATCCAGAACATCCTTTAACATCTTAACATTGACTGGATCAAGAGACGCAGTCGGTTCATCAAACAGAATCACTTCCGGTTCCATAGCAATGATATCCGCTATGCTGACCCTCTTTTTCTCTCCACCGCTTAAATAGTGGGGAGGCCTGTCCTTCATTTCGGTTAAATTCATGGAAGCCAATGCAGAATTGACCCGTCCTATCACTTCCTCCTTGGGAAGCCTTAGATTCATAGGCCCAAAGGAAACCTCTGAAAAAACCGTAGAGGCAATGATCTGGTTATCCGCATCCTGGAATACGATTCCAACATTCCTTCTCAGTTCATTGATCTCCTTTTTTCCGATTTCTTTTTCCCGGTAGAAAATCCTTCCCAAATCTGGAGTAAGAACCCCGTTAAGAGTCAAAAATAAGGTGGATTTCCCAGCTCCATTGGAACCAAGTACCACAATCTTTTCTCCCTTTTTAACCGTTAGATCAATCCCCTTTAACGCCTCTTTTTCCTGACCGTAGGAATATCGCAATCCCTCTGCCTTTAAAAGAACTTCTTCCACAGCCACACCTTCTTTCTCTTATGGAACCAGTAAGAAAATCAGTAAGAGAACTGTAAAATAACAGAGGGCGGCAATGATCTGCCACCTGGCTACCTTTTTTTCCTCTGTTAGAAACAAAAGCTCTCCATCATAACACCTGGCTACCATCGCATCGTAATAAGTACTTGCCTTTTTTAAGGATACCACAAACAGATTTCCTGCACTGCTTCCAAAGGAGCGGCAGGAGGTCCTAAAATCATTGTATCCAAGTCTTGATACGGCTGCCTGCTTCATAAGACGCTGGGTACCTGTCATAACAAAGATAAACCGGTAAATCATATGCATCAGCTCTATAAACAGTTTTGGCACACGAAGGTGTTTTAAAACACCGATCACTTCACTCGCCGGAGTGGAAAGAACCAGCATATACATAGCGCTTAATGCCGCAATTGCCTTTAAAACCAGTTTAAGGGCGATCACTCCTCCTATTTTTGACACGCAAACATAATACCCTAACCAATGAAACAGCACGTAACCAAATGGCCTTGCAGAGAATTCAATTACAATGGCAACCGTTCCAAGAATCAGAAAACCAAGTGGTATTTTAAGAAGCTTTAAGTATTTAATAAGGGGTAAGCCGCCAAACCATACCGTAACAGCCGACATGGTCAAAAGCACCGTTATGGAAATCCACAAATGGTTTGCCCCAATACAAAAAAGTAAAGCTCCTGCTGCCACTGCCGCCTTAAAACCAGGACTGATCCCCCTCATACAGGATTCATAGGCATAAGAATCAATTGTCTCCATCATTTCACCTCCTTTCCAAGCTGATTATAAGCTAGGATTGTCCATACTGCAAGAAACTACTTTGATTTTTCTCTTTCTGGTAAAAAAATAGAGACAAAGGAAAAGACCGATTAAGTTCTGGCTGTTTTACCAACCAAAACCTAAACGACCTTTTTCCGTTTGTCTCTATATTATTGATTCTCTTCTGACTGCTCTTCTGTCAAAGTAAATACCTGTCTCTTACGAGCCATCTCATCACTTTCAAGATATTCGTCATAGGTTGTGATTTTATCAATCAACTGACCGTTTACAATTTCCATAATACGGTTTGCTGTTGTCTGTACGATCTGGTGGTCACGGGAGGAGAAAAGAATAACTCCCTGGAATTTTACAATGCTATTGTTTAATGCTGTAATGGATTCCATGTCCAAGTGATCTGTAGGCTCGTCCAATAGAAGTACGTTGGAAGCAGAGATCATAAGCTTTGAAAGCATACAACGAACTTTCTCACCTCCTGATAATATCTTAACCTTCTTAACGCCATCTTCTCCTGCAAAAAGCATACGTCCAAGGAAGCCACGAACATAGGTAGCATCCTTTTCTGGAGAATACTGGGTCAACCAGTCAGCAATGGTATCATCGTTATCAAATTCTGCTGAGTTGTCTTTAGGGAAGTAGCTATGGCTTGTGGTAATACCCCACTTATACTCTCCCTCGTCAGGCTCCATCTCTCCTGCAAGAATCTTAAATAAAACAGATTTTGCAAGTTCATTGGGTCCTACAAGAGCTACTTTATCCTCACGGTTTATAGTAAAGGAAATATTATCAAGTATCTTAACTCCATTAATGGTTTTAGAAAGATTGGTTACAGATAATACCTCATTTCCAATCTCACGTGCTGGACGGAAATCAATGTATGGATATTTACGGCTAGATGGCTTAATGTCATCTAACTCGATCTTTTCAAGGGCGCGCTTTCTGGAAGTAGCCTGCTTTGATTTAGAAGCATTGGCGGAGAATCGCTGAACGAATTCCTGAAGTTCTTTGATTTTCTCTTCCTTTTTGCGGTTTGATTCCTTCATCTGCTTAACCATAAGCTGACTGGACTCATACCAGAAATCATAGTTTCCAGCGTAAAGCTGAATTTTGCTGTAATCAATATCTGCGATATGGGTACAGACTTTATTTAAGAAATAACGGTCATGGGATACAACGATAACCGTATTATCAAAGTTAATAAGGAACTCCTCCAGCCATGCAATCGCATCTAAATCCAAATGGTTGGTAGGCTCATCCAAAAGAAGAATATCAGGATTACCAAACAGTGCCTGAGAAAGAAGTACTTTAACCTTTTCCGCACCATTTAGGTCTTTTACATATTTATAGTGTAAATCAGTATCAATTCCAAGTCCATTTAAAAGGTTAGCAGCATCTGACTCTGCCTCCCATCCATTCATGGCAGCGAATTCACCTTCTAAATCTGCTGCTTTAATACCATCTGCATCGGTAAAATCTTCCTTCATGTAGATAGCGTCTTTTTCCTTCATGATCTCGTAAAGTCTTGTGTTACCCATAATAACGGTATCAAGTACCTGGAACTCATCATATCTATAATGATCCTGCCTTAAGAAGGAAAGTCTCTCTCCTGGTGTTATTACGATATCTCCAGATGAAGTCTCCAGTTCACCGGAAAGAATCTTAAGGAATGTGGATTTACCGGCCCCGTTAGCACCGATTAAGCCGTAGCAGTTTCCTTCTGTAAACTTAATGTTTACATCCTCAAACAAAGCCTTCTTCCCGATTCTTAATGTTACGTTATGTGCACTAATCATCTTTAATTTCCTTTCTGTGATCTGCTTATGAAAATAACCATAAAAAAAGGTCCCTTGGACCCCTTGCTCTGTCATCTCTCTTATTTTACATGAAAATCCCGAATTTGCAAGCCTTTTATCAAAAAAGCCTTGTTCATCCGGGATTTTACGGTATTCTTCTTTTTTACTTGGCAGCTTCTACCTTTAATGGAAAATTAGATGCGCTTCCTGCATCATAAGTGACTGTTACATAGATAACCTTCACTTTCGCCTTACTTCCATTGCTGTCATCATCAGCCTTTCCAAGAACATCGGAATCAAGGCCTTCTGCATTATCTTTCATAAAGCTTAAATCCTTGCCGTCCTCCGTTTTAATGGTAAAGGTACTCATCGCCTGATCAGTTACGGTTCCTGTTGCCTCCAAAGGCTTCATATCCTCCTGGGCATCTAATACAAGCAGAATTTTGGCATTCTTTGCATCTGCCCCTGAGATCTCTCCTTTATAAACCACAGAAACCTCTACTCCTTTTTCTAACGCATAGGAGGTTTCAACCGCTGCTTCGTTTAAATCAAGTGGGATCTGATCCTTGCCGTTAGATACGGTAATCCCCTTCATGTTATCGGTGACACTTTCCACCTTGCCGTTCAATATCTTAAATTCTCCGGCATTCCCCGGAGCTTCCGTGCTTGCCTGGGCCGTACTTTCTGAGTTTTTTGTCTCAGCAGTCGTTGCGGTCGTTTCTGTATTGCTTGCTGATTTTCCACAAGCTGTAAATACCAGGGCGGCACATAATACCAATGCTGCAACCAAAGTTTTCTTCATAAGCTTCCTCTTCTTTCTTTTATAAAATAACCTATGATGTCACCTTCAGTATACCATCCGTTTGTGAAAAAACCTTTTCTTTTTTCTTAATTAATTTTTTAATTACTAAAAAAGGTATTTTCTTCCTTAATAATCAGGTTATAAAGACCTTCAGCTTCAACATTCCTTCATTACACAACCATATCACATGAAGTATTTTTAAAAGTTTTATCAAAGTTATCGCTATTTGACGGTAGCAATACAAACTGACTTTCATATGATAAAGTAAAAACAGAAGGTCTAAAAATATGTATATGTATACTCATCAAGGTAACTCTTATTATGCTGTACGGCCTATGAATCAGATGTCTTTCATACGAATTCTCCACGCCTCTCCTGATGCTCCCGCTGTAGACGTATATGCAAACGGTAATATAATTGCAGAAGGACTTACCTATAAACAACTGACAAATTACCTGCCAATCATACCTGGCAATTATCAGATACAGGTATATCCCACAGGTACAAACACAGACCCAGTCATTGATACAACAGTGATGATACCCCAGAACAGTGCATTTACGATTGCTGCTGTAGGAAGATTGTCAGATATTAGCCTATTACCCATTCCGGAAGCTTATATGCCTCATATGCTAATTGGGATGTCAGATAATTCTTATGTGCGATTTGTACATTTGTCCCCTAATGCACCGGCTGTGGATATCACGCTGCCAAACGGGACAAAACTTTTTGAAAATGTGTCGTATCAGCAATTTAGTGACTATATTGCAGTAAATTCAGGAAACTATACGCTTCAAGTAAGACCTACCGGGAGTGATCAAGTAGTATTAACCATTCCAAATGTAAATTTAATGCCGGGCGTGATTTATAGTATTTACGCTGTTGGTCTTGTTGGAGATCAACCACCATTAGAAGCAATTATTGCAGTAGATGGCGAATACCAATAAACAACATATAAAAGCCCACATGAATTCGTTATGATAAACGAAGTCTATGTGGGCATAAATATTTTTTTATTTCCAGTTCCTAAAAATTATCACCATATCTCCCTAGAAAACTCTGAGTCCGAACATTGGAAGAGGAGAACACTTCCTCAGGAGTGCCCTCTTCTACGATGATTCCGTCAGCCATAAAGATCACACGGTCAGAGATATCTCTGGCAAATGCCATTTCATGGGTAACAATGACCATGGTAATCTGCAAATCTGCCAGGGAACGAATGACCTTTAACACCTCTCCCGTAAGCTCTGGATCAAGAGCTGAGGTTGGCTCATCAAAAAAGAGAATCTTAGGATTTAAGGCCAAAGCCCTTGCAATGGCAACTCTCTGGCTCTGTCCGCCGGAAAGCTGACAGGGGTACGCCTTTGCCTTATCCTCTAGTCCCATTTTCTTCAATAGCTTCATAGCTTCCTCATGAACTTCTTCCTTGTTCCTTTTCTGAACATGAAGAGGCGCGTCCATGATATTTTGAAGAACTGACATATGAGGGAATAGATGAAAGTTTTGAAACACCAGTCCATAGTGTTTTTGAATCTTCTTTAGAGTTTCTTTATCTGCATAAGTAGACACTCCATCAGCTTCATTCCAGGCTGCCTTTTCTTTCAGATAAATCAGTTCTCCCCCATCCATCTGTTCCAGCATGGTGGCACACCGCAAAAGGGTTGATTTTCCCGAACCGGAGGGGCCGATGATGGAGACGATTTCGCCTTCCTTAACAGAAAGGGAGATATCCTTTAAAACCTCCTGGCTGTTAAATGATTTTCTCACGTGGTTCATTTCCAGTAAATACATCTTATTCCTCCTATTCGTAGTAATTCATTCTTTTTTCTATGTATTCCATCCCAACAGCTACCACCAGGTTGAACACATAGTAAAAAAGTCCTGCTGCCACAAAGGGGATTAAGCTTGTCTGGGAAGAAGCCATGGCTTTTGCCACTGCAAACATCTCAAGTACACTGATGGTAAATGCAAGGGACGTATCCTTAACCAGAGTAATTACCTCATTGGTGATAGAAGGTAAAATCCGTTTTATCACCTGTGGGAAAACAATTCGAACAAAAGTCTGGCTCTTTGAATAGCCAAGAAGCCGGGAGGCCTCATATTGGCCCGCCGGCATAGACTGTATTCCGCTTCTATAGATTTCTGCAAAGTATGCTGCATAATTGATGGTGAAACCGATGAAAGCGGCTATGAGACGATAATCATTACCCACCTTTATTCCAAGGAGATAATAAGGCCCGAAGTAGACAACCATCAACTGAAGCATTAAAGGAGTCCCTCTCATGACTGAGATATAGAATTTTACAATTGCCTGTATGATCCGGTTTTTAGACATCCTCCCAAAGGAAATCAAAAGCCCCAGGGGCAGGGAAAAGATCAGCGTCACCACAAAGATCTGGATGCTGACCCACATCCCGCCTGCCAGCTGTGAAAGTATCTGTATAAAAGTCATGATCACTCCTCCAATTACAATCTCTTATTTTCCGACAGTGGTTACATCCTTGCCAAACCACTGCTCTGAAATCTTCTTACATGTGCCATCGGCTGCCATGGCTTCTAACTGTTCCTGTACCTGATCTCTTAAGGCATCATTGCCTTTCTTAAAACCAACGCCGTACTCTTCGGCGGATAAGGACTCTTCTAAAATAACAAAATCTGATTTTCTCTGTTCAATCTGGTATGCTGCCACGATAACATCCATGGCAACTGCATCCACGGCTCCCATTTCAAGATCCATAAATGCTGTATTATAATCTGGTGTGGTCTGTAGGGTCTTTAAGGTTTTTAACAGTGCGTCATCCTCTTTTAGAGCCTTTTCCGCGGAGGAATCTGCCTGAACCTCAACGACCTTTCCTGTAAGATCAGTAAGAGATTTTATGCCTGAATCCTTTCCTACTACAAAGACTTGACTGTTCTTCATATAAGGCTTGGTCCAGGTATAGCTGTCTTCCCGTCCGGTCATGGTAAATCCATTCCAGATGCAATCAATGTTACCAGAGGACAACTCCATGTCTTTGGCATCCCAGGCAATTGGCTGAGCTACAAACTTTTTCCCTAAACGACTAGCAACTTCCTTTGCCAGATCTAAGTCAAAGCCAGTGTATTCTCCATTATCTGCTTTAAAGCCCATGGGAGGAAAGTCCTGATCAAATCCTACGGTAAATGTATCTTCTCCCTTTGTTGCTTTCGCAACCTCTGTTGTTTTATCTGTCTCTGCTGTTTTACCTGCCTCTGTTGTTTTGGCATCCTTTGTTGTATCAGAAGGGGCTGCCTCTTTTTTAGTTGAGCATCCGCTAAGCATCGCTAGTGTTCCTAATACCAGCACTGCCTTTATCATTAATTTTTTCATACTTATTTCCTCCTCTTTGATTTCATGTGTTACCATGGTAGCACAGTAAAGTGTTTCTGTAAAGAGGAAAATGACTGGATCAGACTATCTTACAGGAAAACTAATACGAATATAAATATAAGAAGGATTACGCCTCCACCAACAAGAAACATGGATGAGCTGGGTGTTTTCTGCCTGTCGAAAGATGACTCTGGCTCTATAAACATTCCCCATGGACTTAATTCCAATACTCCAAGAGGAACCCCGTTTTCATTCAAACTACCAAGAAGATCTGTGAACTCTTTAAAATCCTGTTCCAAATACCGCTTTCCAGCCTTAAAATCTTCTTTGGCATCCTTTTTCTCCTTTGAAAAAAATGAGGTTGCTTCCTCAGAGACTTTTATTCCTTCTTGTTTTTTTAGAAACTGGCGGTAAGCTTGACGAATTCCCTTATTGGCACTCTCTAAAAGGTCTCCGTTGGTATGATAAAGCCCCATGACGTAATAAAAGATTTTATATACATTCTTTGGTTGAAAGAAGGCCTTTTGTCCTTCCCTGCGTCTTCCGCCTTCTGTTGACCGGTTATACTCTTCTTGTATATAGAAGTCGATCAGCCGGTCAACGGCCTCTCTCAGCTCTGTGGCAAGCCCCTTATCAATTCCTGAATTTATACAAAATGCATTGGTTTTTATTGTCATCAGTGCGGAGAGAAAGCCATAAAGTTCTTCGTTGCGCCCTGATAGGACTGGACTGGTAAATAAATTTCCTGAGTGGTTGATATATTTCGCATACAGCTCTGCGAGCATAAGATCTTGTGAGGAATAGATGTTTTTTTCTGCCATAGGTGATATGGATACCTGGGCGCCGGAGGCATTATTATATTCCTGTCCCATTTTTAATTTCTGTTGAGACAGAGGGAGATACGACTCCTTAGCCAGCCGCCCGGCATACCCTGGTTCATTTTTAATTCTTCCAGTCCCGTCAGGCTGATAAATCATCCCTTGTTTTCTCTGTCCATGGAGTTTATCAGAAGAAGCGCTTATATCCTCCTGACCTTCCCTAGTAACCGTATCCGGGCTTAAAAGGTCCTTAAATATCATATGGAGTTCTTTTTTGTCAATGGATTTACCAGTGACATTATAATATAGCGCCTTTCTCATGGCCTCTCTTGCTTCTGGGGAGCCAAACGTATCAAGTAGGGCCTCCAACTCACCCAAACGACCATTTAAGAGTTTTAACAATAGACCAGATAGCCTTTCATCTAAGAATGAGATCTGACCTTCCATGCCTTCTCCTAAACCTTGTCCCAGGATAGAACGAAGAAGTTCCTTGTAAATAGAAGCCAAATCATCCAGTTCCTTTTCGACTGTCTTGTCAAAAGAAGGTTCCCAGTCCTCCATGGCTTCAAAGGCTGATTTCATATCCTCTTCTTTTTTAATACGATCCAGGTCTTCATTGCCATACTTCCGATCCCTATAATGATCCCCTGCCTCTGAAATGGCGGCCTGATCTTTTGTATTTTCTGGTTCTCTGGTTCCTTCCGAAGAGGAATTTTTTTTCGCTTCCTCTAAAGTCCTTATGCTCTCTCCGACCTCCTCAATAAAACTCGCCCCGGCTGCAATGGTCTCTTTTATCATTGCCTGTTTAACTGCCTGACGAACTTCACTGGCGGTGTCCTCATTTGCCTTTGCAGTCAAAGGTTGATCCTGTCCCTTGATTTCCAACTCATTTATTCTCACTGGATTCCTCCAATTAATTCCTACTGCTTATGGATCAGTCCTTTTCATCTTGGTATACGATCTTTCCCTTACAGATGGTATATTTTACTCTTCCATATAAGGATTCTCCGGTAAATGGGGAGTTGGAAGACTTTGAAACGTATTCTCCTGCAATCCATTCCTCATCGGGATTAAAAATCACCAGATCTGCAGGGCTATCTTTTTGAATTCCCTGAAAAGGGAGCCGGTAAAGCTTTGCTGGATTCAGACTCATCTTTTCCATCAGCTCCGTCATGGTTAAGTGTCCAGTACGCACCAGGTTTGTCACTGCAAGGGAAAGAGCTGTCTCAAGGCCTATGATACCGCTTGGCGCTTCTTTCAGGCCCTTAGCCTTCTCCTCTGTGCTGTGAGGGGCATGATCGGTGGCAATGATATCAATACTTCCGTCCTTTAACCCCATAATGAGCGCCTGTCTGTCTTCCTCTGTTCGAAGAGGAGGATTCATCTTTGCCAGCGTTCCGTGTTTTAACACTGCTTCCTCTGTTAAAGCAAAATGATGAGGCGTTACTTCCGCATACACCTCTGCTCCCAGTTCCTTAGCCAGCTTTACCATTTTAACAGAATTCTTTGAGCTGATATGCTGAATGTTAACAGGGGCTTTCGTATGAAGGGCGATCATTAAATCCCTTGCTACCAAACTGTCCTCGGCAAGAGCCGGGGAGCCATAGATGCCAAGCTGCTCCGATACCATTCCATGGTTGATTCCGTTATTTACAATAAATGCAGGGTCCTCTTCATGAAAGCTTAAAGGCAGATTTAGTTTTGCCGCCATATCCATGGCATTTTTAACCAGGGAGGCATCTAGAAGAGGAATTCCGTCATCCGTGAATCCGGCCGCTCCATTTGCCTTTAATTCCTCCATATCCGTAAGTTCTGCTCCCAATAGTCCTTTTGACACTGCTGCTGCAGAGAGAACTCTGATTCCAGTTTTTTCTCCCTCTTTCAGTACGTATCGTAAGGTCTCTACATTATCGATAGGAGGTTTTGTGTTCGCCATGCAGACAACGGTGGTAAAGCCTCCTTTTGCGGCGGCTCTAGCCCCTGTCTGTATATCTTCTTTATAGGTAAGTCCGGGATCACGAAAATGGACATGGACATCGATAAGACCTGGCGCTACCACATAACCAGAAGCATCGATCACAATATCCTCCTTGGAAAAGGTAAAATCAAGGTGTTCCTCCATGGCAGTTATTTTCCCGTCATGGATACAGATATCCACGTTTTTTTCTGTCTTGTCTGACGGATCTATGACATGAGCATTTCTAATCCAAATCATCTTTATTCTCCCTTTCTTTTCTCTCCTCTGTTTTTATCGGCTTTTTTGCCGCAAACTTAAAAAGACCTTGAGGCAGTTCAAAAACAAATACGATTCCAAGTACGATAGCGACCGCTACCTTTAACGCTAAAAATCCCGTACGGGCTGCTAACGTCAGCTCGTCGGTCACGATATAGTAAGCCGTCCAGTACACACCTGCCCCTGGAACTAGTGGAAAGATACCGGATATTAAAAATATGGTAACTGGGCAACGTTCTCTGACTGCAAATGTCCTGGAAAACAGAATGACAACAATGGTGGCAATCATCGCAGACGCAGGAGTGGATACATAGGTCAGCAGACCAGCGTAAACAATCCAACCTGCCCCACCGATAAATCCGCAGTAAGGGTAAAACTTTCTGGGGACTCCAAATAGGAGGGAAAATGCTATGGTTCCTACTATGGCAGCCAGCGTTTCAAACAAAAGGCTCATAAAAGTGCACCTCCTGTCAGGCGGTGGAACACACCAAACACCAGACCAACTCCCATGGCAATGCTAAAAAACACCAACAGAGCGTCCATCATACGGACAGATCCCGAAATATAATCTTCGTCTGCAATATCCCGGATGGCATTGGTAAATGGCACCCCGGGAATGAGGGGCATAATGGATCCGATGATCATATAGTTGAGATGTTCCCCCATCCGAAGCAGATACAGGGACGTACAGATAAATGTGACCAGAGCACCACCGCCTATATTTCCTACGATTTTGGAAAGTTTGGGGGCGCTTATAAATAATACGTACAGATATAGTAGAACACCCACTACAAAGGCACATACACTGTCTCTTATATTGCCGCCGAATAGATAACAAAAGCAGGCGCTTCCGACTCCGGAGGCAAATATTTGCATGGACTTGGATTTTCCTGGCATGATCTTAATCTCATCTAAGCGCAGCCTGACTTCTTTCAGGCTTACTAGTCCAGCCTCTATTTCTCTGGATAACTGGTTTACAGCCGCAACCCGGTCTAAATGGGTTCCGCTTACTGGAATATGCTGAACCTTTGCAAATATTTCCTCTCTTTCATTTCCTGAGGTGGTGAAGATTCCGTTGCTTAAGACAAAGGAATTCCCGGACTCGATTCCGTAGTAACGACAGATTCTGTCCATGGTTTCTTCTACTCGAAAGATTTCTGCTCCATTTTCCAAGAGAATGTGCCCTGCTTGCATGGCTGCATTGAGGATTTCTCTTTGGTGGGGGTTGTGATCTTCCTCATTGTCATCATCATCTGAACCGAGTCTTGATTCGTTCTCTGATTGATGATCTGTTTTACAATCTTTATCGTGTTCCATCTATACCGGTCTCCTACCCAAGAATAAAACTTTCGCCGTCCTCTTTTATATCGATAATCCGATCCTCATAAGGATTTGATACTTCCATGTTTTTTAATTTTTGTATCACAGAAAAATCTCCCCAACAGTGCATCGGGAAAACCCAGTTCACCTGGTTCTTATTCATAAACTCATGAAAGCCTAGATAAAATGCATTTTCTTGTCTAGGATCCAGAGGCAGGAATGCAACGTCAAACTTTATGCCTTCCATCTTATCTACTTCTTCTGAATACTGCTTTGCCATGTTCTGGTTCCAATCGTCCGGTTCTCCCTCCCATCGCCAGTTATTTAAATCTCCGGCATGGTAGAGGACCTTTCCTTCTGCCCTTATAATAAATGCAACACCTTCATCGGTTGATCGAAAGGTTGAGACTTCTATATTAGCCCCTTTACCTTCATCTGCAAGCTCTGATATAATTCCCTCTCTTAACCAGAACCTACATTCCGCTCCAGGTTTCATATATGTTATATGATTTGCTATTCGTTCAGGCAAATGTTTGATTGAGATATCATCGGATAATACAAGGTGTATTGTATCGTATTTCAGAGGCAGATCTAGGATCTTTGGGGAGTAATGATCCCCATGCCGGTGGCTTGCAAATACAAAAAGCGGCTTGTCCTTATTAATCTCAGGCAAAATGCCTTCGGTATAATCAAACAACAAAGCCATGGTCTCCAGCTCCACGAAAAATGAGCTATGATGGATATATGTGATCTTCATGAGAATGGACCTCCTTTTATAGCTGATTGGAAAAATTATATCACAGGACATGCCCCTCTGCAAAGCATATGTATGTAAAAAAGGCGGGGACAAATGTCCTCGCCTTATAAAATACATATTCTTACTAGATCTGGTATAAATACTAGATTAGTTAGCTGCCTTAGTTGTTTCAGCTTCTACGGAAGTAGACTCAGCTGCTTCTGTTGTTGTCTCTTCTGTTGTAGCTTCTTTAGAAGACTCTAAAGTAGTTGCTTCTTCTGTTGTAGACTCTTCAACTGTTGTTGCTTCTGTTGTTGCTGCTTCTGTTGTTACTGCTTCTGTTGTAGCTGCTGCAGTTGTCTCAGTTGTCTTGCTTCCACAAGCAGAGATTGTTGCCATTGCTAATACTGCTAATCCTGTAAGTACGAGTTTCTTTGTTGTTAATTTCATAATAATTCTCCTCCTTGCGACTACATAGGTTTTATTTTTTTATGTAATATGCGGTCGCGGCCTCATGTTGTCTTACGACCCTGAAGCCAAATCCAAGTTTAACACCTAAGGATTACAAAGTCAATGACCTTTTTATGATTATTCCCTTAATTAAAATCGGGGTAATTCTTGAAAATTATTACAAAGGAATGCGGTTGAAGACTTTAGAAAATTATTAAAATGTACACTTTAAGCTAATTTAATTAAGTGTATTTCATCTGTCCATTAGAATTTTGCAGTAATTAATGGATTGGTTTCGTAATATTTTTGTAAAATTTGTATATGGTTTTGAATCCTTCAAATAATGGTAATGGGGTTTTATACGTGATTCTATTGGGTTCTTAAGGAGGTTTTAATGGACTTTAGTTAGTTTTAATGGGTTTTAATCGAGTTTGAGAGAATTTCATAGATGTTTATTATATCGGTGTGAATATTCAGTTTTAATTCTGAAGTGTTCTATTTTTTTGAGCAGCAGGGACTTGTACGATCTCAAGGTTGATTTAAACAATTAATTTTAGGTTTTGTTGGTGTTCCTCTTGGTCCTAATAATATGCTTAATACATTTTATCTCTGCTACATTAGAATCTATAAGGTTTAAATTTTTAGGATGCTTCAAATTCTCCTGCTTGCAGAACTTTAAGGAAATTTACTAATTATCCCTTGCATTACCATCCAACTTTAACATAAAATTAATGTAAATATTTCACTTAATCCTATATAATCTTATTTAACCTTATATGCCTTTTATCCTCCGCATAACGGGCCAATAAATTTCTGATACACTTTTGATAATTAATATAGAAAGAACGATTACAATAATAAAGAAACAGGGGGTAATTTTATGTTTAAAGATCTAGTTACAAAATGTCGCACATACCGTAGATTTTATGAGGAAATCAAGATACCTACAGCGGATTTAAAAGAGTTGGTGAACCTTGCCAGACTCACACCTTCTACGTCCAATTCCCAAGCTCTTAAATTTAGGCTTTGCAATACACCAGAAGAAACGGATAAAGTATATGAAACGCTTGGCTGGGCAGGAGCTCTACCAGAATGGGATGGACCAGAAAAAGGGGAACGTCCCTCGGCCTATATTGTTATATTATGCGACTTGTCTCTTGGAAAAAACAAGCTTTATGACGACGGCATAGTTGCCCAGACGATGATGTTAGGAGCCGTTGAAAATGGTTATGGTGGTTGTATCCTTGGCAACGTACAGCGAAGCCGCCTAGCAGAGGCACTTGGTATCGATCCTACTCTATATTCTATTGATCTGGTTCTGGCTCTTGGAAAACCAAAAGAAGAAGTGGTTATTGTATCAGTGAAAGAGGATGGGGATATTCGGTATTATCGGGATGAAAATCAGGTTCATTACGTTCCTAAGAGGGGGGTTGATGAATTGATTGTTTAGGATATTTGCATGATAATTCTATAACTTATTATGATTAATTTGAATATGTATATATTTTTAATAATGAAGAGACATGCAGAATCAGCCAGTCAAAAGAAATCTTGACTGGCTGATTTTTAGATTATATTCAATTAGTTTATCTTTTGGAGTTAAAACTTCTGTCCACATTTAGGGCAGTATTCGAAATCTTCTGATGTTTCATAGCCACAATTAACACAAGATTTTTGGTTCCATTGTGAAGTCCTTCTTCCTGTCTCTATGATTGTTAAATCTTGCTCTGTAATCTCTATCGACTCTCTCCGGCTTAGTTGCTTACCCTTGTCTGCATTTAGTTCGTAGATAGTATTACAACAAGACATTTGAACGTAATATCGTCGGTCCCATTTAATGATGGGAATGAAGAATATGCTGAAATAGCTATAAGTCATAAAGACTTGATATTTGCCATAACCTCCGCACAAGCTGCAGATTACAGACTTTGAATAATCGAATAGTTTCCTGCCTTGGCTTATGCCACAGATGAAAAACATGTTTTTGCCTCCTGACCTTAATTAAAAAAGAACTAGTTTTATTAGAAGAGCTTTAATACAGTTGAGAGTATTGCCGGTTAATATCAATATTATATATAAAAAACAAAAGGGGTTTTAATAAATTACTAAATTATGTTATTCTATGCTTATACAATTATTTACAATTTTATTTCTCCAGAAAAATATTGACCAATTTTAGCAATAAAACTTAAGGTATCCAACTTCATTAAATCCGGAAACGTAGAAATTACAGGTGCAGTCTCAAAGCTTAAAACCTTATTAAACTTTATGTTTCTTAAACCCCTGATAAAACCAGCCCAATCAGTGGAGGCAAGATTCTCTCTGTTTTTTGTAAAAGTAAATGGAATTTGATGCAAATCAGCAGCTCCATCATTATCGTGAATATGCAATACTTTCAGTCTATCTCCAAGTCCTGTAATAAAACTCTCAAAATCAATACCAACAAGATTCGCATGACCTGTATCAAAACAAAAGCCCAAGACCTCCGCCTGATATTTTTCATTTATTCGGTCAATCCGTTCCACTGCCTTTATAACATCACAGCATGGACCTTCTACCAAGTGTCCAGCTATGCTATCATATAAATTTTCAATACATATAGTGATTCCAAGATCCTTTGCCAGGGGAGCTATAGATTCTATAAACTGCTCTGTACGTTTCCATTCTTCTTCCTCAGAACCTAAAAAATGGGCTAGCTTACAACCATGAATGACAATATAAGAACAGCCAAAGAAAGCGCATATCATCATACTTTTTGGAGCTACTTCCTTCCATAGGTAATCATTTAGCTCTTTATTGGCCATCGGCACATATACTGGGTATGGCATATGCATCTGATTTATTTTGATTCCTGCTGCATCTGCTCCATTTTTATGCGGCTTGAAATATTTCTCTAGCTCATGAATAGACTTATCAAAAAAACCGTTTCTCTCCAACTGATACAAAGAGGTGTTCAACAGATAAGAATTTAAACTGAAATCCGCACATGTGAATCCTGCACGCTGTAATACGGAAAATCCTTCTTCTGGGTGGATGTCATATACCACATTTTTGGTCTGTACTCCAATCTGCATCATTATTTGTCCCCCAGTCTGTCAAAAAAATAGGAAGGCATATATTCGTCATTAAAAAATTCAATATTCTGAATGCCCATATCAAGAAGCTGTTTTTCTATCTCCCGGTAATATATATTACAAATGAATACTCCGCAATTATCTGGAAGCTCCAGCAGGCTGTCTGGGGATTTAACTTCTAAACCACAGAATTCTGTTCCCCATATACCCCTATTATTATCACAAGTAAATAATGGGGGATATTCCTCCCCATAGCATTTCATGAAATTCCGGCACATATTTCCTGCTCCAAAAAGCACAATAGATTGATACTTCTTTAATAGATTTTCAATTTCAATCTGCCACTTAAAATAATTTGCCACGGACATGGCAAGCTTCATTAGCTCTGGACGTAGGATCGGAGAAAACGAACTAGCTGTATCAGAAAAATTCAAAATAAGACTACCGTCAAACCCTGTATCCCTAAGTCCACGGATCAAGCTAAGCCAATCAGTTATAGGCTGTGCTTTATTTACGCAGGTAAATGGTAGTAATGCATTTTCAGAATGACCATCACAGTCCCTTAGGATAACAGCTTTTAAACGGTTTCCTAGGCTTAAAACAAAATCATACATATTCTGCCCACATAAGTTGCAAACGCCTACATCCATACAAAATCCAAATCGTTCTTCTTCAACTTCTTCATTTAATCTATCAATCCACTGGGCTGCTGTTTTTCCATCTGAACAGATCCCCCTGACTAAATGACCATTTAGATCCCGGCACTGATTCTCTAAAAGAATCATTACATTATGATCACTGGCAATCCTAGCAAGATGGAGATAATAGTTCTTGTTCTCTAACCATACATCTTCTTGCTTCACACCGGAAAATAATGGTCTTATAATAATAGCCTGGCTCTCAGCGCTCTTGCAAGCTTTTATACTCTCCTCTGCCAGTTGCATCAGAAGTTGATTGTAGCATTCATCTTTTGAGCTTCTTTCCAGATAGGGTGCGTAAGCTATGGTTGTATTTAGTTGCGCCTGGCTGCAACGATCCAACATAGGAATCAAACTATTATGAAGTTCTGATGGATTATTAGATACGCGTACTTTTCTAATATTTTTTTTTATATCAGTCTTACCCAAGTTTTTTAATTCATTTGGAGAACAGACCAATGACACATCAAGTAAAACGTCACGAAATCCGGATTTTACAATATCAGTGATCCCTTGTCCCGACCGTTCTATATCAACTATTCCATTTGGAGCGCATATTATATTCATTTTATTTCTCACTCCTTTTCTAAGAAGCTTTAAACTAACTTATGTTCGATTAGTGACTTTATTTTTGTAGAGCTTGTACCTTCTGTATAGGGAAAGAATACCATTTCTGCACCATGCTTTTCTAAAAATTCTTTTTCTGCAAGCCAATCTGGATTATCCGTGTAATCGCTTCCTGAAAACTGGCAGTCAAAATGGTACATTCTGTAAGCATCTCTGGTTCCACCGTAGTTTAGAGGTATTTCAACGGCCTCATCCACATATTTGCAAGAACGTACTAACTCTATTCTCTCTTCAAACGGAATAAATGGAACAGTTTTTTTATATTTTCTTACGCCCTCATCCGTAACTACACCAACAATTAAGTATTCACATTGTTCTTTTGCTCTTTTAAACATATTTAGATGTCCCATATGATACAAATCAAATACACCCGCAATATAGCCAGTACGATATTTTTTAGGTGTTAAGTTACCATCTTTGGCTGATTGTGGTATTGCATGCTGCTTTCTTGGATAGTTCGCATTAATATCATAAACGCAATAATCTACTACTCCCATTTGCTTTAGCTGTTGAACAATTACAATGTAATTTTTTATACATATGATAACTCTAATCTCTTCCTTTGGTAATTCATCAATAATCTGAGGTGGCATGATCTTAATTCCTTCCAGCATGCCTCCCCACTTTGATTCATTGTTGTCAATAATAGCGTAAATTTCATACTGACTTTTAAACTGTGCAAGGAAGCGCTTGGTAAAATTACCTGATCCAAAGAGAATGATTTTCTTTGTTTCTGCATTTTGGAATAAGTCCACAAAAATTCTCTGATACTCCGAAGCTGAGTAATTAATTCTTTGCCTGTTGGTATGAATATTAGCTAAATTACTCTGATACTTTTCATGAAAGCTTCTTAATTTTCTCTGATTTCTCAGCTTATCTATAAACTCCCAGGCCATGCGATGCCACATGTCCATATTATCCATCATGCCATACTTTGCATAAAAGTATTGTCTTGGAAGTATAGCCTCCATTTCAGGATTTCCAGAATAAATAAGTTCAATTGACCTAAGAATTATTACATTCGCAGGGTAATTCTCTTCATAAAATTCCTGGTCATAAAATACGAACGATCCATTAACATAAAAACAATTGAGAGGAACCAAATCAATATATCCTTTTTTTAAAACCACCCCAAAATTACTCTGTTCCTCTCCTGTTCCTATATGCTCTGATGATTGTAAAATAATATCACGGAATCTATCCACTTCCTTTATAAACTTATCTAAATTTTCTTTAGCTAATCTTCTAAAATAAGAAATTGAAACTTCACTATCAACATATGGCATATTGTAAGAATTATTTTCGTACTTCCCTTCCAGCACCATAATTCTATGAGTTCTTAAATCTTCCTCATTATTCTTCAATTCTGTTAGTCTATGCCTACCTTCTTCATACAACGCACATTTTTCAACAATTTTATCATCTCTGATAATTGTTGCCATTGCCTTTTCTCTGCCCCTATCCATAGAAACAGTCACATGCTTAACATTTTCATACGAATTATCATTAGATAGTTCTATTAAAAAAGAATTTGCCATTGTATGAAACATTCCATTGTTAATGATATCATTATATAAAAACTCTTCCTCCATAAATACGGTATCTGGGTGGTTGTACATAGGAAAATACCTGATATCCATTGATTCCACTGGAAGGTAATCTTCGGAATAAATTAACTGTGGAAACGCAAGATTTGGTAAAACCGAATAAAGCTTCCTCTTACTCCAGCCGGAGGAATCTAGAAAATCAACTATTTCATCTTTGGAATAATTACGTCCCTGAAGTTTTTTTCTATCTTCTTTGGGAACTCTTCGATAATTCTCGATTCCATCAAAACTTCTATTGGTGAAAGGGTCTCTGTCTCCACAAAAGTACCGTAACCCCAACCGGTTATCCATGCCAAGAATCAGTCTTCCGCTGCCTTTCAGTAAGTCCCTCCATAGAGAAAAAGCCTTCACCGGGTCGGGAAGGCGCTCTACCGTACCTATTGCAATGATATAATCAAAGGTTCTTTTGTTTTGATTGATAAATGCCTCGTCTAAAGAAGCGGCTCCTTTGATACAGATAACTGTTTTGCATTTTTCCTGTAAAAGTTCCTTGATACTGCTTTCTTTATCATCAATGTAAAGAACCTTTCCTTCCGAAGAAAAATTATACCAATTCAAAAGTCCTTTGGGCATATCCCAAATTATCTTATCCGCTTCCATAGCTGCCTCCATGTAAATTACTGATTATTGGTTATTCACAATTATCCAATACATTCATCATATGTTCATGCACCTTGATTCCGCAGGTTCCATCTAAATTGGCAGCTAATGTAGATAGTTCTTTAAGCTGTCGTTCACGTACACCCGTTAATCTATCATGTACTAAATCGTCTATAAAACCTTCCAACGAAAATATTTTACTTTCTCTTCGGAAGAAGCCGGACTTTTTTTCCCTCTTCTCAAAACCGTCTTCTCCATCTATCATTTTACTATAGTCTGCTTTATTAAGAGTCGGATAAAACATATCCCAGGTTCCATCATCCACATTTATAATTGCAACAGCTTCATCACAATTCCTCTGGACAATTAATTTATTCTCATCCCATCTGGCTCCAAATTCGCTGGTCAGAAACTGATTTGGGCTGTAACCATTCACTTCTTTTTCCGCCTTATTCCAGAAGCTTTTAAGAAGAAGGGAGGTCTTTCCAGTAATCTTATCTAATTTTATCATACAATTAGAAAATCCCGGTATCGTAACGATCCATTTTCCCATGTCAATTAAAGATACATGAGGTAATCGTCTACCTAATATCGTACCAGGCCAGGTTCGAAACCCTTCCGGAACAGAATATATTTTGGTTTTACCTGAACGCCTATCCCATCTAATAATATTTCCGCTATTTACTTCAGCCAACCAGATGTAGCGTTCCTCTGCGATAATTCCTGAATAACCATTTTCTTTTTCTCCTACCGGACAAAGGGCATAGGTACCATCTTCCATGTTTAGTCGTAATACGTAATTGGTATAAGCAGCACTGACCCATATATCATTGCCACAAACTGAACAGCGAAATGTGAGACCTTGCTTCTCAGCATCTTCCTTCCCCACTTCTTTCCAAAGCATTTCCAAACATTCTGTATGGTACTTCCACTCTCCTGTTTTTATATGATATTCTGCAATTGAATCACCTATAGACGGAAAATAAAATATCCGGTCTTTCCATGATACTATTTGGCTAAAACCTGCTAATTTTTCAGTATCCTTCCATCTGATTAGTTTCTGCTCAAAGGAATTCAAGTCAAATATAGCAGGGCAGCCGGCAAAGGAGGGAGAAAGATACAGCTTATCTTCCACTTCTGTAAAAAAGGGATATGTACCATACCATTTTGGCTGATTTTCTACACGACCTGCATAATGAACCTGTTTTGTATCAACGTCCATATAAAAGAGAGCATTAATGTGATTGGTTCCCAACCATAACTTATCCTCTTGTTTTAAGGCATCCGTAATACGTACTCTGCTTCTTTCCTCTTTTGTAAAACTATCTGCTATATAATTATTAAGTATGAAAATCGGTTTCCCAGTAGCTCCAAACAAGTTGACTACAGAGGTACTTTCTTCACCAATATAGCCATCAGATATTGCAACTGCCCTTGAGATATCTGATGTTTCATCTAATATACCGATTTTATTCTCTGTAAAATAGGCTTTTAATTTATTGTAATCTTCCAGTAGATTAGGGCGCATGGATTTAATGGTTGCTTCCAAAAGAGGATGGGGCCTCCATATAATAGCCACTTGATCTTGATTTTTTATTACTTGACAAATTTTTTTAATTTTCTGAAAATATTTGTCTCCTTCCTGTAAAAAGCATCCAATACTGGTATTAAGCATTAATACCTTTTTTCCATTTAACATTGGTTGCCACTCACCAGGCATTTTACTTCCATTTCGGCAAAGGTTGATAACCCTATCCAATTTAGGGGAACCTAACGGAAGGATTTTATCATAGTAAGGCATGCCCATACAAAAGCTTTTTGCGTATTCTGACTGTACTATCATATAATCCATGTGCTGATAAACGGGTAATCCTAAATGTTCCTTAGCAATGAATCCTCCAGTGACATAATATGGTACATAAACTAATTTGCTTACGTATCGTTTCAACTCTTCAGAAAAAAACCTCATATCCACTCTGGTAATCATATTGCATGCATCATAGGGATTGTGAACATAAGCTATATTAGGAAGATTCTGCTCTAAGGAATAATCCCGGTAATGAACCACCGGAACATATTCAGGAAATTCATCTCCGTCATAATGTTCTATCCATCGATTGCTCATAGAATCAAACTCATAATATGGGATAGGAACTACATAACATTCACATCTCTTATCTTCTTTGGCAGCAAGCCAAATGCTTTCCAGACTGTCCCACATAGAAGCCTTATATGGTAGGAACACAACATGATAGACAGGAATAATCTCAGTGAGGAGGAGGTTTACCTTATCAGTAAGTTCATCTAATACGAAAAGCATTTGTTTACTAATCATTTCTTCCTGCGTTTCTGAGAGGTGGAATGCTTCTTCACTGTAACTTTCAAGAATAGAGACTATTTGTTCATAATCCGACGTCTCACGCTCCAGTGTTTCTCCTATAGCAATTGCTGCCTCCTGACAATCGGCAAGCAGCTGAATTATCTTTCCTTTTCCAGTAATTGTAGGTAATTCATTTTGTAATTGTTTCATGGAATCCAACAATTCTATAAGCTGTTTCCTGATAAATGTACGCATACTTTTTATTCCCCTTTAATGTTTCAATATGTATCTTCTTGTTCTTTTATTTTTCATCTATCATTTTATAACGCAGTGTAATTTAATATACAATGAGTTATAAAAGTTAAATATATTATAAATAACAAGATTTAATTTGTTCTTTTGTATACTGTACTGTTTAAGCTATCAAAGTAGAATAACGACGCAAGTAAAGCTTAAATCTAGAATTCATAATAAAAATCACTTATATACTCTCGTTTATGTTATAAAGGATTGCCAGTGTACCTAGCAGCACCCAAACCTGACCACTATATTATTCGTTTGGTCACTCCTATGTACTTTTTCATAGAATTCGTTTCCATCATATGACAACTTAATGTACTTATTACTATGCCTTATCATGTCCAATGTAATTATACATATTTACATTTGGAAAGTCTCTATATAGATCATAGTTATCTAACTGTTGATTAACATTTTATTCAGGTAGTTCTAACACCGCTTCTAATAATGCTGTCTTTCCTGATAGTTTTTCAGAAATATAAATAGAATTATGAGATATGCCGTATTCCACTAGCTGCGATAAAATTTCTTTACCGTTCCTTTTATTTGCAATTACGTAAAAAGCATTTTTATGCTCTAAAACAGTTTCAAACGGGTTTTTTACCGCTAGATTACTTAATCTAAAATTATGTTTACTTGTATCATTATCACATATAGAAACTATGTTGTTTTGGTTCAATATATGATTTAACTCTATTAATACTTCTCCATATTTACCTGCCCCAAATATAACTATTTCTTCTTTCGTTTTAAAAATTGCTGCTGTCTGTTGAATATTATTTTGTATGTCGAGACTATTTCGTTTAAATTTATTAATTGCCCTCTCATCACCATGTAAAATTTTCACCTCATCTATTTGCTGCGGGGATAAACTTTTCATAAAAATAGCATTATTAAAAAATCCTTCTACCTCTTTATGGATTTCCTCTAAGAATTTCTTTTGATATTCCGGTAAAAGTCTTTGGTAATTCCAAAAGTAGGACATGAGTTTTTTATTATTATATAAATAGATATGCTTCTCTTTATTGATATTTCTTAGCTGCATTTGTTCTTTTATCCAGGAAAATTCATCTATTATACATCTATATTTATTCTGTGACTTTACCGAAGAATCGCTATTATCAATCCGATAACGATATAGTTGACAATCTATATAATATACTTTATTAGCTAACAAATTTACAAATAAGGAAAATCCGGTGTCTTGATAAGACGCTCCTGGAGTCTCGTTCAAATACAAATTGTTGGAAATCAAAAATTCCTTTCGATAAAGTCCTGCCCATATACTGTATCCAGTATGGTTATTAATTTCTGGTACTTCCTGTATGTTTATAACACGATTATACAGTGATTGGTTCACTAGATGTTTAACCTCAGTCTCTATTCTTCTTCCATTGATATCAATAAACTTTTTATAATCAGCTTTTATAAAATCCACCTGACTTTTTTCTGCTACGTCAAATAAGATTTGTAACATATCACTTCTGATATAATCGTCAGATTCCACAATTGCAACATAAGTCCCTTGTGATAATGCAATTCCTTTATTAATTTTATAACCATAACTTGAATTACTGTCATAGAGATATTGAATTCGTTTATCACTTTCAGCATACGAGTTAATAATGTTTGAAGTTCCATCTGATCCACTATCAATACATATGATTTCGATTTCCTGCAAAGTTTGATTAATAATACTGTCTATACATTCTCTTATGTATTTCTCAGAGTTATGCAATGGTAAAATAACGGTGACTTTTTTCATCTTATTCCTCCAATATACTCTTAATATTCTGTTTTAACTTTAAGCAAGACATCACGTCGATAATCTTCGCTCCTGCTGAATGCGTATTCACATGGTCATAGTACCTTTGATTTGTAATTAAAATCACTTTATTTTTTCCTTTTTGATTCTGAGCATATTGTATTATATTACCATCCATTAACTTAATATTGTATACTTTACTGGAATTATCTACTGCAACAAGTTTAAACCCAAGACTAGTTATTGAATAATAAAGAGCTTTTCCAATAACTCCCATGCCCCATAATGTAATTTCATCATACCCCTTTTCCTTAAATGCAACCATCATATTTTTGATATAATCTTTATGTTCTTCAAAATATAATTCTATTTCATCAGTTTTGTTATGAACATATTTATGGTTGAATTCGTCGGACAATATTGTTTCTTTCAGCTTTTCTTCCATAATATCATTAAGGATTCTCCGTTCGTAAGGAAAAAACACGTATGTTAATAAAGGATTTGTTTTATATTCAGGAGCAAGTTTTATTATAGCATTCTTTATTTTAAAAATAGAAGCACATTCTAAGTAATCAAATTTGCGTGCGATTGAGATAATAGAATCAATTATTCTACTTAGTGCATATATTTCTATTTCACATTTAAATTTATCATTTATCTTAACTTTACTACAGTTATTATAAAAAATCTCTACTGCCTTTATTCTTTGTAAATCATTTGATTGGGAAGCTTTTGATCTGGTAATCGAACTGCCACACCAGGAATATGTCCACAAGGCATTGTTTACTTTTGCATATGATTGAGCCATAATTGTCCAGACTGGAGTTGTTGCCGTATCTTCATAAAACATATTTTCTGGATAATATATATTATGACGTTTTAATAATTCATGGTGGAATAGCTTTCCACACGGCGAAGCATCTAAGATTAGTAGTTGCAAATACTCCTTTCTCATTTTCTCTTGAGAAAAGTTTATAATTTTGCTTACAGTCTTGTCCGCCATTTCTGCATAATGATCACAAAATACCATATCTGAATTCAATTCAACAGCTTTTTTATACATACATTCACATAAATTAGCTTCCATGTAATCATCACTATCCAAAAAGTAAAAATATTCTCCTTGCATAGTCTGTAATCCAAAATTTCTAGCCCCACCCGGGCATACACTATCTTGTAAATATATACACTTTACTTTTTCAGGATATTTTATTTCATATTCCTGCATTATTATATAGCTTTTATCAGGCGAAGCATCATTAATTACTATAATTTCAATCTCATCCAGCGTTTGATTAATACAAGAATTCAAACATCTTCTTAAGTATATCTCTGTGTTATATACCGGAATAATAATGCTGACTTTGAACTTCTGCATCCAGCTTTCTCCCCATTCATCATCTTGATTCCTTAATCTCTAATTAATACCTTTTTGTAAGAAATCAATGACATTCTCTTTTCTTTTTAGTGCATCTTCTTCCAGCCAAGAAGCTGCAAAATGGTGAATGGAGTATGTCTGGCTAATATCTTTAATAAGTCTAAAACTATGTGGGCTTAATCCGCAAAAGACCTTTTCTGGATAGACTACCATACCTCCTGCTATCTGATATTCTCCATTACATTGCAACCCAAATTTTTGCAAAATTTTCGTTTGATAAACCGGACATGTTGTCTTGTTGTAAGTTCCATCAGATTGCACAAATTCTATTTGGTCATATAGAGCAAGAATCTCTCCAATAATTTTATTCTTTCTGATAGCGCCATAACCAAGTCCAAAATTAACAAAGTTTTGATTTTCAAATCCACAAAAGGCATCTTGGTATAGAAAAGAGTCCAAAGGTTTTAATAATTCCACATCCGTATCCAGATATATTCCACCTTCATTATAAATAATATCCAATCTCGCATAATCCGACACAAACGCCCATTCTTTTTTTATATATGCCTGCTTCATATAGATTGACTTTGCTATATCATAATTATTTTCATTCCACTGTATAATATCAAACTCCGGACAATGCCTTTTCCAGCTTTCCATCCACGCTTTGTTTCTATCAGGTATTTCTTTGCCACCGAACCAGCAGTAATGAATTTTTGAAGAAATTAGCTTCGATTTTGTAATTTTAAATTTCTCTGGAACAGAGATTCCAGATCTATAACGATCTTTCTTTTCCGCGATTAAAAAATATGAAACATAGCATTCTTGTTTCATTAACTCAGGTAAGGTATCTAACTGATTTATAATATCACTATAATAGGCGGTGGTAATCAATATTACATCCTCTGAACTTATTTCTTGCAGCATCTTTTGGGGAGCCATGATCTCTAAATTCAGTAAGTTACACTTTTTTACCATCCCCCATTTAGCACTGTCATTATCAACAATCATCTTAATTCTATTTTCTATACCAAGTTCTTTCATTTCAAATAGAAAATTATCAAAATATTTTCCTATGCCGATACAGATAATTCTACGATTTTTGTCTAGATTATTTATAAACGCATCCAAATTGTATTTTATCTTCATTTTTGCAAAAATCCTTTCTGATCATTTTTAGCAACGTATTATAACTTTTGAGATAAATAACCATGTTAATAATTGATATAAACATTCACTGGTTATATTTCATGGAGTGGATGCAGAAAAAGTAAAGTAAACAGAAAACCTAGACCTTTATATTACATGTCTCTATCACTCTTTTTTTAGTAAAACTTTTCTTCTTCCATAAACAAAACTCGTTGTGGTTTTTCCCAAACAATCTTTTCTCTATCTAAAGTACAAGCGAGATTTTCAACTATTTTTTTTGCAGCTATGTCATTATTGATTGCTATAAGAATATAGTCATATTTCATTTTCGTTAAGTTATCTATTGATTGCACTAGTTTACCATCACACTTTATTGGATCACTATCTACCCAACCAACTAACTCAATATTTCTCAACCTTTTAAGCCATGCACAATATGACTTTCCTACATTGCCTGCACCATAAATAACAATTCTACTATTACTTGGAAACATTGAGAAATCAAAGAAAAAAGTAGGTTGCTTATAATTATTTCCAAGTAAATACGGCAATCCATCAATTATTCTGCAAACGGCATACTCATCTAATTGTCTTTTCAGTATATCACTGCATCTATGAACATCAACAAATTTCTTTATGTTACTATACACCTTGCTAAATTGCTCATATACATTTGGAAGTCTGGAATATGTCGCAGAATCACTCCTTTCAACATGATGATATAACACTTCCTTCGATATATATACTTTTGAGGCATTTAATATACAAGGTACCACAATTGCATTATCATCTGCATATCCGTGGATTGATTCATCCAATTGGTCTATAATTTCAGTAATTAATTCTCTATCAAATATTTTAAAACAGGCAGAACCATTAACATAATACTGGTTTGAAATGGAAGATGAAAAAATATTATTAATAACTAAATTACTCTTATCTTTCATTTCATATAGTCCTTCCGGAACACCATCAATCAGGTTTATTCTTCCTCTGCCATCTGGATATTCTCTACTCCCACCTGACGTAACAATTTGAGCCTCATTTTTTAGTGCTAATTCATACAATGTTTCATACATTTTTGAATCAATCCAATCATCACCATCTACAAAACCAACAAATTTACCTTTTGAAGCGTGTATCCCTGCTTTTCTGGATACTGTTAATCCCTGATTTGCTTGATGTATTACCTCTATCTTTGTTGGATTAGATTTTTTATAACAGTCGCAAATTCTTTCACTGCCATCCGTCGATCCATCATCTACTAAAATAATTTCTATATCTTTCAATGATTGATTTAGACAGGAAGAAATACATTTTTCAAGGTAATCTTTAACATTGTATATTGGAATTATTATCGACACTAAAATATTTTGTTTTTCCATTTTTTCATCCTCATTTTAATACATCATTGAAGCATTTCATAAGTAATAATCATACCTTGCGCTATAAATACGGAAGCTTTTTTTCCTAATGTTTTGTTAAAACAATTCACCGGTATCCCCGTTCCCGGCCTCTTCCATGTCAGCATATCTTCTAAAATAACTGTTCCAGCAGGAATGTCTTTTGATGCTACAAGTGATCTTCTCGCATTTTCTCTAGCTGTTTTTTCTGATACCAAGCAACATAAGGTTCCATCCCCCCTGATATAGTCCGCATAGTCGATTGCTTTAATAATACCTCTCACATCATTAGGATCCATAGCATGGTAATGATCGTTACCCTTTAAGGTTTTATCTAATGTGAAATGTTTCTCGATAACCACTGCTCCAAGATTATATGCTGTTTTTATAACCTCAAACCCTTCATCAGGTTTTGTATGATCAGAATACCCTATAACCAAACCAGGAAACTTCTTTGATAAACTGACAATCTTATTTAAACTTGCATGTTCGTATGGTGTGGGATACTCTAATACACAGTGCATCAAGACCAAAAATTTGTCATTATATTTTTTGATTAGCTCCACTGTACGCACGATCTCATCTTCAGAAGATGCACCTACAGATAAAATAATCGGTTTATTCTTCTTCGCCTGATATTCAACAAAAGGAAGGTTGTTCAAATCTGACGAAGAAACTTTATAGATATTCATCATTGGTTCTAGGTAATCTGCTGATTCAATATCAAATGCAGTTGAAAGAAATTCAACTCCCATTTCATTTGAATACTCAGCTAATTCTGCATATTCCTTATTTCCAAAAGAATCAAACTTTTTAAAAAGTTTATACTGAGATTCTGTAGGTTCTTCCTTAATGTCCCAATAATAAGGCGAATCCTTAGCCGCCAAAGTCTCAGCTTTATAAGATTGAAATTTAACGGCATGAACCCCTGAAAGAGCAGCCTCTCTTATCATTAATTTAGCTGCCTCTATGGGAGAGATATGCTCTTTCATTGCAATATCATAGTAATTAACACCAATCTCTGCAATTAAAACAAATTTATTATCCTTAATTCTATTTTCAATTATCTTCTTCATATTTACAGCGAATCAATAAGATTCTTAATCCTTTCCCTGCCCTTTTTTAAATCGTGCTTTAACATAAGCTGTTGCATGCTTTTTCTTTTAATTACATTTGCTAAAATCAATTTGTCTAACTCTTTTTTTATAATATTCTCAGTTACTTCTCTACCTAAGTACATGAATCCATTTTCATTACTTGCAAATTGATGTCTTTCTTCTCGTTCGTTTTGAGACATTGCAATAGTAGGAATTCCCAATGACGCCAGTTCATAACACGTCCTTCCCCTTGAGGTAATTCCAATATCATTTTGCGACATCAACTCCGGCATATTTTTTACATCATATAAAATTCTAATATTGGTATAACTTATATTTTTCTGCAATTCTACATGATTAGTTTTTGCTCTTCCCAATACGACCGTAAAGTTCAAACCTGAATATTCACTCTGGCAAATAATCGATAATATTTTTTCGGTATATTTGGCTGGATCTGCTCCACCAAAGCATATAAATATATTTGACACTTTTTCTTTAATCTCTATCGGCTTGTATAATAGAAACAACTTTGGAATGAGATAATATCGCTCTCCAAAATAAATATTCTGTATCGACTGTTCTTCTTTATACAAGGCATTAATAACCAGGTCTGCATACAATCTTCCATCACCCAAATCTTCAAAATTAACAATGTAAGGTTTTGTTGGAATCTGCTTTAATGTTTTAATGTATGCCGACTCAGTATCCAATATATCGTTTATAATTGTCTGATAATTTTCTTTTCTTAAATAATCGAGCAAATCATTGAGACTATCATATCCCGTAAGTTTATACATGGTGTTACCGAATGAGCTTTTGTCAGTAATAGTACTGTCGTAATATATATCTGGCTTATGATAAAATAAATCTGAAAGTTCAAGCATCCTGCAAATGTGACCCATACCTATCAGATTATTGCCATTAACAATAATAGCTGTCTTTCGTTCTCTAAGAATATTCTCTGCACTAATTAGATCTTGAAAGTTATCAATATCTATTGCTTCTGTTTCAGAAATTTCATAAACATCAACAGTTTTTCCAATTCTTGAGTTTTCAAATACCACACCCGCTTTTGAGATAACAAAAGCACCTGCTTCCAAAAACCTTTTTGGCAGATACTGGCGATTTAATCTCTTCTCGTAATCAGGAATAACTTGACCATCTAGTTCTACCCATGCCAAATGAGGTTTGTTAACTACCGAAATGACTGTGTCCAAATTCTTAGCTATTACATACTCAATTGCCCCATCTAGAGTACTACACTGCAAAGTTGGAGATGTCGGTTGCAACGTGATTATATAATCTGCATCAAATTCTTTACAGGCATCATATACGACCGCATCTAATGCCACCGAATCTACACACAGTTCTTTTTTTCTATGTATATATCTAACACCATAATATCCTGCCAGCAGTTCAATTTCCGGAGAATCTGTTGTAATTATTACATCCGTTATATATTTAGAATTAAGCGCATTTTCTATACAGTATGAAATCAATGGTTTTCCATTTACTATTCTTATGTTCTTATTTGGTATCCCCTTTGATCCGGCTCTTGCCGGGATTACAGCTAAAATTTTCATAATATTTCATTCTTTCCTAAAACAAATTATCAAAATTTATTCTTTCAAACACTTCCAGTTTTCCGCCACGGGTGGCATTATAAATTTTTATCCCATGTAAATCTGCGTATTCTTTTGCCACCATATAACCTTTTAAAATTATATCTGTATGATATATTCCATCAGTCTCTTCCATTATTTCTGCATGATTCTTTATATCTTCACTGACTAGCATATATCCATTTTTATCGATCTCTCTCCTGAACGAAAAATCGATTCCTAGTAAATAGATTTCATTTATTCCCATATATACTGCAACCTGAAGCATTGTATATAGTGTTGTTAGAGCAGAATAAATCTTTTGTGTTAAATCTGGAGAAAACATAATATCTTCAATTTTTGTCTTGCAAGTATGCAAATAAAACAGTTTATCATAATCATCAAAATACCGATCATATAGTTCACTCCATAATGTGGTAAATAGATATTCACAGTTACAAAGTAAATAATTTAAATCTTTATCAGTTTGTATATGTTCATTCAGGAAAACATTATCCTCTGCAAAAAAACATGTTGGTCTCCAAACACTCTTTTCAAATAACTGGTAAATTCCATTACACCCCATAGATATTTCCGTTTTTAATCTATTAATATCTTCTATTAGCAGGCTTGGACCATTCCCGATTATAAAACAGCGTCTTCCACTAAAAATATTTTTCAACTTTAAGTTTCGCTGTAATATATGACTCGTATCTTTCACTGAACTAATTATACTATCCATTAAATCAAAATCATCTGCAAAATAGACAATATTTTCCTTATTGACTCCCTTACTACTTAACATTAAATATAAATCATCAAATTCTTGCCCATACACTTGCCTTGATAGAGATAGAATTACAACACAATTACTGTACTCAGAAATATCACTTAATCCAAAAATCTGTTTTTCTAATAAAAAACTACCCATTAACTTTTTATTTGAATCTATAAATCCCTCATAATTAATTTGGTGTTTTTTTAAAAAAGACCCAATAATTTTTCCATAGGTTCCTGCTCCATAAATATATGTTTTCTTGCTCTCTGAATTTTTTTTTATAAAATTTACAAATTCAAACAAGCTACATGTTTCTATTTCAGTCATATGTCAATCCGCTCCAATTTTCAATTTATAACTTCCAAATTATCAGCATACAATTTTTCAATTTCTTTGATTTGATACTTTATATCATAACCTTTGTCTCTCATGATTTTTTTTGTATTTTCTCTTACATATCCTGCTTCCCATTTTAATGCTTCCTCTAGCCATAAATCTATCTCCAATGGAAGTCTTACTAAATTATTTGTTATTTTTGATTCTTCCGGAGCAAACTCGCTAGTAATGCATTTTAACCCTGATGCTTGTGCTTCTACAAACGTCTGAGCCAATGCTTCAAATCTTGATGGTAATATAAACAAGTCCATGGCTTGTAACAAGTTTTGAACATCATCTCTTAAGCCTAAAAATCTAACTTTTGATTCCAAATGATATTTTCGGACTAAAATTTCAATCTCATTTTTTAGTTCTCCAATTCCAATTAATAACAGAATACTATTAGGAACCTTACTATGATACTTTTCAAAAAATTCTATCGCAAATTCATGGTTTTTTTGGTACTGAAATCTGGCTATCATTCCTACAACAAACTGTTTTTGTAAATTCATTTTATTTCGATATCTTATACGAACGCTTTGATTAAAGTAGAATTTTTCTAATTCAATGGCATTCGGAATGATTTTAATTTGTTCCTCAGGGATGTTTTCTCCATATAACCATTCTGCAGCATTTCCAGCACAAGCCCAAAAATCCGTCGCAATATAAGGCGTTACTTTTTTTTGCCAACTATTATGCAAGATTCTGGCTTCCTCCCGCGTCATTCCAATGGGAATATGGACATCTGTATTATGCGCATGTACAATCACTTTAGAAACTCCCCTTTTTTTTGCAATTTTTTCAACTGCAAATCCTCTCCACCAACTAGTATGTAAATGTACTATATCATAACCATCATCAAAAACCTTATTAATTTCTTCCTCAAATTTCAATATATCTTGTTCACTATAAATGGAAATATAATGAATTTTACACCCCTGCTCTTCTAATTCTTGTGCAAAATCAAGACTCTTACTCATTGTTGCAAAATCAAATTGAAAGCGATCCTTATCTATTGCATTCCATATTCTCAAAGCATACTTTGTAATTCCTCCACCGCTATTAGCGATAGAGAAATGTAATACTTTAATTTTCTTACTTTCCATTTTTCCCTTGTATGATGATTACATAAGCAAAACACCATAACTTCCTTTCTTTTTTGTATTGTAGTTATAATACATTCAGATACTGTGGACTTTTAATTTTCACCTGTATCTTTGACTACTCAACAGAAGTGTATTGGCACTACCTTTATATGAATGCTTTATTAGCTGGATGTGCCAGGGGCGATCTCCCAAGTACCTATTTCAATCAAGTCTACGATGATAATCGTTGGTGGATACCACCGTATCATATCTTTATAAAAGGAGGGACGACCTCATAATTTACGTTTGCATTGATATTGCTAAACTCAATCACTTTGCCTCAGCCATATCTTCTGATGGTGAAATACTCATCGAGCCGTTTAAATTTACTAATAACGCTGAAAGATTCCAATTGTTGATATCCAGATTCTATAATTTCCAGTCTGATAACATCATCGGTCTTGAACCCACAGCACATTATGGCGACAACCTTGCTTGATACCTTGTTGCCAATTCCTCAATGTATGTGTTGAATCCCATTAAGACGTCTACTAAGCGTAAGAACAACATTTGCAAAACCAAGATCGACAAGGCCGACACTTACATATCGCTAAAACTTTAATGATGCAGGACTCCGTCAGATTTGTTTCCTATTATGATTTGAATCTGATGGATTTAAAGGCACTTGGTTGTTTCCATCAAAAGACCATTAAGCAGCGGACATTATTAAAAATCCATCTAACTTCTTATGCGGATCAAGTGATTCTAGAACTGCAATACTTTTTTAATCCGGACTACATAAAAAATCTGACTATGCCCTTTTAGGTGAGGCTCTAACACCAAAAGACATTGCTTTCATGCATACGATCATCTTTCTTACCTGCTTTTACTTTCCCCCATGGTCACTTCAGCAACAAAGAAGCAAAAGAAATAAAAGCTCTTAAACAGAAGTCTGTCGGTGCTAACGACAGTACTCTATCCATTCAGATAACCCACTCCATTGCGCAGATTGAATTATTAGCCAATTGAATAGGGAGGAATTTGAGATGGCAGATATCATGACCATTCCAGGTATCGGATACATAAACAGTGGAATGATCCTCGGTGAAACCGGTGATATTCACCGTTTCTCTAGACCTTGTAAATCTCTTGTATTTGCAGGCTTAGATTCTCATGTTTACCAACTAGGTAACTTTTGTACCAAGCGCACCCGAATATCTAAACGGGGATTAAGAGTCCTTCAATATGCACTTATGAATGCAGCTCACAATGTTGTAAAAAACAGTGCCACCTTCAATGCCTATTATGATGCTAAAATGGCAGAGAGCCGGATACACCCTAATGCCCTAGGGCACTATGCTGGTAAACTTGTCAGATTCATCTGGAATATGCTCACTAACGAATTAGAAATTAACCTCAATTAAGAGGTCTGTTTACCAATATCAATAAAATTTTGAAAATGCACCTTAGGGAGCTTTATTTATGTTACCCCTCTTTATTATTGATCGAAAAAAATTATAGCTAATTTATGATTGACTTTTCATAGCTTGTCTCATACAAAATAGTAAAATCATTTTATTCTTAATCTTGTATCGCTACTGCTCACTAATACACAAAGATAAATGGTTACTCATTAATCAAACTATTAATATACTATAATTCCCTTATAACATGTTCAATTAAATTTACAACTCTACCACTTGCACAACCATCTTCTAACACCTCATTTTCACTTAAAAATTCATCAATTTTCTCTTTATACTGTTTAGCATCAAAATTTTCAACATTTTCGATCAATTCATTATTATCCCTAGCCACAGAAAACGGCAAAGAATATATATCCCACATTAGCCCCCCACGTTCCTTTATATACTCTTCCAAATCATCTGCATATATAAAAACAGGTATATACATATTAATAACATCAAATACTGAACTGGAGTAATCGGTTATTAGCGCATCTGAGGCCGCTGCTAACTCATTCATGTCGTCAGCTTGGCTCACATCAATCATGTTTGAAATCCCATTTTTCAAAGGAAATTGGTCAAGTTGTGCCGCTAACTGTGGATGCAGACGTAGGAATACAAACCAGGTCCCTCCAAATTTTCGTTCTAGAACCTCTGTCATACGTGCAAAATCAAGAATGGGTTCTTCTACAAATACCTGACGATCTCCATTTTGACTTCCACCTCTAAAGGTAGGTGCAAACAACGCAATTTTTGTATCTTGCGGTATTCCATATCGTTTACGGAGTTTTCTATATACCTCTTTTCGCTCATTAAAGAAAACATCACAACGCGGAGAACCTGTTTTTATAATGTTACCCGTATAAATAAGTTGATCTGGAATGAATTTTGTACACCACTTCGAATTGGATATTACATAATCTGCAAGCTTAGAGTCATGCTCGCTGACAAGATAAGCCATCTTTGGAAACAGCCTCCCCCTGAATAATCCCAGTGGTTTGAATCCAATTGCAGCATGCCAAACCTGTATGTATAACTGACCTTTTCTTTTCCTTGTACCATAAGCTTTTCTACTATTGTCTATCCACACTTTAGCAGTGGCCAGGTGATACGCTCTTCTCCAAAATGTATTTTTTACTTTTCTGATTCCTTGAGGAAACTGTTTTTTAAAATTATTTACAAGCCATACTAATTCAAGATCATCCTCCTTCTTTAATAGTTCTTCAGCCACATAGCGCGGATTACAGCAATATCCTCCATCTCCTTCAAAGGTAGTAAAAACAATTTTTTTCTTTTTCACTGGAAGCGCCCATAACAACCAATAAGCTAAACTTGTAAAAAAAGCTTTTCTCTTCCGTTTATTGATATACCGCTCCTCTGTCATCTCTTATCTCACTTCCTAAATCAGGTTTATTTGTAATAATTCCATTTACACCCATGTCACATAACCGCCTGATCTCTTTTCCATTATCTACCGTCCAAACATTTACTTCAATTTCTGCTTTTTTTAGAGAGAAAAACATATCATCCCGATCCAGAAGATACCACGCTGGATGAACTGCATCTACAGCATATTTTCTTGCATAATCAGGAACATTTAAGAGCCCATCGCAATAAAGAAATGCTATTTTAGTGTTAGAATCCATTTTCCGAAGACTAAGCACAGATTTATGGTAGAATGAAGAAAACAGAGTTCTCTCTAATACCCCCTTCTCTTTTACCACATTTAATACTTTCACTTCCATTCCTTCATAGGCAAAGATATTATTTTTCAATTCTATATTAAAGAGAAAATCTTTTTTTTGCTTAAATTGTTCTAAAACATCATCTAACAACGGAATTTTAATATCCTCATATTCCGGATGCGTTCTATTGAACTGAAAACATCTCAATTCCTCGAATGTATAATCCTTCACATATCCAATTCCATCAGAAACCCGGCTTATCTCCTCATCATGTACAACTACAAGGTGCCCATCCTTAGTCATCTGCACATCAAATTCGATTCCATCTGCCCCCATATCATAAGCCATCTGAAAGGCTTCCATAGAATTTTCAGGAGAATACTGACTGGCCCCACGATGGCCGTATATTTTAGTCTGATACCTCATTTTCTCATCTCCATAAATTTCTCCATAACTCCAGCCATAGCAATCGATTCCTCTTCCGTAAATTTGTAAGACTTTCTTTCTCCATTGTGAATAAGTGACACAAACTCACTTAATTCATACCGAAGACCGTCACCTAAAAATTTTGCCGTATACTGTTCTTTCTTATAAGCATTCTCAAAACGGACTTCAAAAGATTTTGTCAACCACCAGGGTGACTCCGCAAGAATATAACCCTTGGTTCCTGCAATAATCAACTGTCCCTCTGATTTTACAGCAATCCCCGTTTTCGATAACGCCATGCCTCTATCAAATGTAAAAGAAGCTTTTGTATATAAATCAATGCCTCGTACATCCTTAATACTATCAAAACTCACGCTTTTATATTGTGTCCCCAATAATTTAAAGATCGGAAGCATTGTGTGATTTCCAAATTCTAAAAAACCGCCTCCGTAATTAGGGTCTTTACTCTCTCTGGTTTCCGTATCTGCAATTCTGGTAAAACAAGCCTCCACGTCCACAATATTGCCAATTATACCGCTTCTTGCTACTCCTAAAAGCTGATTAAACCCAGGGCAATATGCCGTCTTTATTGCTTCCATAAGTAAACAATCATTAGCTTTAGCAATCGTATATAGTTCCAATGCCTGTACTCTAGACAAAGCCATTGGTTTCTCACACAACACATGCTTTCCTCTATTCAAAGCCGCCTTAGCATATTCAAAATGAGTTTGATGTAATGATGCAATATATACCGCATCCAAAGGTTCTAAAAAATTTTCAAAGTTTTCCGATTCTGCTCGAATACCAAAACGCTTTCCAAAACGTTCTACACTTTCTCTATGAGGATTATAAGCACTTACCGTTTCAATCCCACTGACAAATTTGGCCTCAGGTATAAAGCGTGAAGCGATACGTCCTGTTCCTACTATACCCAGCTTTATAATAGGGTACTTTTGTTTTCTTATTAAGGTACTGGATATTTCTTTTGTTCTTTCAAGATATATCACCTTACAAAAATCTTTTAAATAATCAAATTCTCCCGTCCAATCAGAGCCAATGGTAAAAATATCTACACTATATTTATGAATATCCTCTACTTTTTGTCCCACATGGTCTTCAACAATTATCTTATCTGCAAACCCAGTTTTTTTTACATTTTCAATTCGATCTATAATAGAGTCTACTACATTTAGTTTTCCACGGGATTCGTCATATTGTTCGGTAGTGACTCCTACGATTAAATAATCTCCTAACTTTTTTGCTCTTTCAAGCAATTTATAGTGTCCTTCATGAAACAAATCAAAAGAACCATATGTAATTACTCTCGTCATAAAGAAGCTCTCCTCTTAATAAAGACTATTTATTACTTCAAGCCTTGTAAATAATTCAAAAAAAGATTCCAAATAGCCTTCTTAGTTTACATGGCATAAAAATCATAATATACAATTATTATATCGACAAATTACAACATATAATTACATATATATCCACTATTTCTCTATATACATTTTTTTCCTTTTTCAGCACCATAATAATTCAGGTCTATACTGAATGTTAGGTGTTCCTAAATAACACACTTCCAACATTATTTTTGTTATAAAAATAAAACTACAAGAAACCTCCCAAATGCATTATCAGGATCAGTATTTTATGTCAACGAAGATAATCGATTAAAGATCCATCCTAATTATAGTGAGTCATTACTAAACTTGGGAGATATTTTAGCAAAATAGTTTTTCACACAAATTCTTCTTTAAACTTTTCTTTGAAACACACTCTGCTAAACAGCCTGTCCTTGGTGTGGTTGGCGATTTTTTATTAGCCTTTATTAGGAAATAATGATTTTCGATATCCATCTGTCTGAAGCTTACCAAAAGCATCAACAAAATTCTATGACTATATTACCAACGACAAGGATTATAGTATCACGAAAGGTTTATAATGAGATTAAAGTATTAAAGCAGAGTTCATATGAAATCCAATAATTCAAACAATTCTGAACTCAGATACTTCATTGTGCATCATAGAAAAAATGGTTAGGAAATGGAGACTATTTACTTGCTCAAAAACAACATTTAATAGGACCAACAATTAAAACAGCTCGAAATAAAATAAAGGAGTGAGCTTCCAGGAATCTCAGCCCAAATATTGACGATAAATCTCAAAAAGGGATTGTTGCAATTTGCAACAATCCCTTTTGTTAAATATATAACATTTTCAATTATTTTAATAACTGAAGAACACCCTGTGGAACCTGGTTTGCCTGAGCAAGCATAGCCTGAGAAGCCTGTACAAGAATATTATTCTTTGTATAGGACATCATCTCTTTAGCCATATCAACGTCACGGATACGGCTCTCTGCTGCTGTCATATTCTCAGAAGCAACGCTTAAGTTGTTAATAGTATGCTCAAGACGGTTCTGAACCGCACCAAGCTTACCACGAGCAGTAGATACCTTATCAATTGCTGCTTTAACTTTCTCAGCGGCTGCACTAGCCTTAGATGCTGTCGTAATATCAACTGAATCAGCAGTCTTATTGATTCCTAAACTCGTTGTATTCATTGCATCAATGTTAAGAGCAATCTGATCATCAGCTGTAGATGTAGCACCTATCTGAAGAGTAAGTGCAGCAACCTTGGTTCCTGAAACGTTTTTACCATCCAAATCGCCATTTAACAGCTTCTTTCCGTTAAATGAAGTAGTAGTTGAAATTCTATCAATTTCAGTACTTAACGCATCAAACTCCTGCTGAAGGTTACCACGGTCTACTGAATCTTCATAAGTTCCGTTTGCTGACTGCTGTGCTAACTCTACCATACGATTTAACATGGAATGAACTTCTGTTAAAGAACCTTCTGCAGTCTGAATTAAAGAAATACCATCATTAGCATTCTTAGATGCAGTCTCAAGACCTGTGATCTGAGCTCTCATCTTTTCAGAAATAGCAAGACCAGCTGCATCATCACCTGCACGGTTGATACGGTAGCCTGAAGATAATTTCTCTAAGCTTTTGGAAACAGTGTTGTTATTGCTTGATAAATTTTTGTAAGAGTTTAAAGCTGCGATATTGTGTTGAATTCTCATTGTTGTTACCTCCTTGGATTATGTCGGGGACATCCTTTCCCCCCATTTAATTATTTCAAACTTTTCATTCGGGCCCTGAATGAAAGTTAAAAACCTATTTAGCATATAAATTTTCAGTACACACATCTTTCATTGAATCTGTGTACTAATCATTATATCGGCGCTTTTTTTTTTTTCTTAATACTTAAATTTATTTTTTTATTTTCTAGGTGATACCTTGTTTTACCTGCTCCCATAGTTGTTAGAAAGAATCTCCAAAAAACTTTATTTTATTTTCATTAATAAATTCTTGTTCTTTTACAGTAAGAAGTTCAGATATCTTATTCTCAAGGTTTTTATAACGCATCTTATGGCATACCCTAATTAAGTACAATTTATTTTTCGCTTGCAAAAGATCATATAACTTAGAGAGGAAACCCAAAATAGCGTCAGTAGCTTCTTTCGTCTCTTCTCCACCCTTAAACAACTGAATAAGTTCAATTATAATTTCTTCTCCATATGGTTCTATCCGCAAATAAAGTGTACCGTACCTCACAGCATCCTGTATATGACCTAATGACTTATGTGCATAGAAAAGCTTTCCGTATATGTACGAAAGATCTCCTGCCATATCTAAAACTCCATCTTTTTTGTACTGATCAATACGATTTAATGCTAATTCAAGATAACTAATTCCCTGCTGCACTTTTTCCTGGTCAAGCATCCAACGCCCTAACCAATATTCAATATCTGGCGACATACAATTACTTTTAACTGCTTTACGATAGACATCCATCACTTCTTCTTCATTCATAACTCGACTATAATATTTTAACTTAATTAAATTGCTAAAAACCATATCCACACGTTCTTGTAAACTAATAGTCTCAATGTGGTCAACAACCACATTATATACTTCCTCTGCCCGTTTTACTTGCTTATCTGCCATCAGAGAATCACCAAGATATGCCCACAATTCATAGTTTTCAGGATCTTGTTCTACCTCCTTTTCCAGGAGAGTAATATTACGTTCTAGTTTATGTGTCTTCTCATATGCTTTCCATGAGTATCCTGTATGATAAATAATAAATTGATTACTAGCGTCAATAGAACTCGGAGCTTGATTCCCAGATACAAGAAGATGTTCATGAATTCGCTTGTGATAACGCAACCTGGGATCATTACTGAACAGCCTAGCATGACTTGCCATAGACGCTATCTTTCCTTCGTCATCTAGATTGGCTAGAGATGCTCTTACAATCAGTGGAATCTTAAGTTTTTTTCTTTGTTCTTCTATTTGTACAAGCAATGGTATAATTTTTGTTACATCATCTTCCTGAAAATATTCATCCGCATCTAAAAATGCAATCCAGTTTCCCGTCGCTTGCTCAATTGCAAAATTTTTAGCAGCAGCAAAATCATCAATCCACTCAAAGCGAAAAACCTTTGCTCCCATCTCTTCTGCAATCTCTACCGTTCTATCGGTAGAACCTGTATCCACAACGATTTGTTCACAAACAATGGATTTCCCCCAAGTTAATGCTCTCTGTATATTTTCTTCTTCATTTTTTACTATCATGCATTGTGAAAGCCTAATCTTGGTTTTCATAAAAAGAGTCCTCCTAGCTAGATTGCCTTATACTATAATATCTTATCGTCAAACTTATAATTTAGGATAAGGCATTATGCCTTGTTTTCTTAAATCCATTTCTTATCTTCAGACAAGATAAAAGGCATTGCTCATGATACAAAACAGAATCATGTAGCAACGCCTTTTTCTTAACCCAAACACTATCAGTCTGCTCTAGCCTCATTATGACCATAAAAGGTAAGCAGGTACAACCCGCAGATCCCTACCAGGCCGTACACAATCCTCGTAATCCATGTCATGTTACCGAAGATAAATGAAACCAAGTCAAAATTAAAGAAGCCTATCAGTCCCCAGTTTACTGCGCCGATAATGGCAATGGTCAGAGCTGTGTAATTTAATGCTTTATTTCCCATGGCTCTACCTCCTTTTCTTTAATATTATTGGGCAGAGCTAAAGATTTTATACATTATTTCCCCAAACTATCAATCCGTGACTTCAATTCATCTTCCCGGTCTTTAAATAAAAGCTTTTCATTATACTGATAATATCTTTCGCAGTCATATTCTTTTAAAAATTTAACACTATAATAGCCTGTATTTAATTCAGTGACAAACACCACCATCTCCTGGCCATCCATAAAAGCTGCTTCCATAAAATCAAACGCATGCTCCAGAGATTTCCCACCATCAGAAAGTAGCTTCTCATACCGCTCGTTCTCTTCCTTAAAAAGCTCCCGTATCCGCTCCCAAGATGCATTGATATCTATAATCTCTTCCTGTTCCAAAGTCTCTTCATACCTTGCAAGTATAACTTCCACATCCCTGGACAAATAATCCTCTCTCCGATTAACAAGCCCAGCTTCCCGCTTTTTATCCCAAACTTCCTTCCAATCGTTTCGTAAAACGGAAATCCGCTTATGCATAGATTCTTCCAAAGAGCTGTCTGTTTCCGGATTTATCTTTTTAAGCTCGTCCATCAAAAGGCTGGTTCGATCCGCTTGATCTGCCACAGCCCGAAACTGCTGTCCAAGCTTTGATAGCAAAAGTCCAATGACATTTAACTTTTCATCAAATGGCGCCTTATTTAGCTTATTGCAAAGACTCTCCCGAATCACTCCAGATAAAATCTCATCAATCTGGTAATCATCCTGGTACTTATAGTATAGGTGGAGATAGTTTGTAAAATCCTTAGCAATTTTAGGAAATTGAATGTATTCTCCCACCACATCCCGGTCTACCGTCTTCTCAATGCGCTCACAAATCTGGATAAAGCGAGATAAATCTTCCCAACCTCTTGGAGTGGCAAAGAATTTGCCATCAACCGTGGTCTCAATCCGGCAGAAATTCTCCGGTCTGGCATTCAAATACGATATCACCGCAGAGTGAAGGTCATGTTCATAAGCATAAGCTTTCCAGACTTCAAAATCCGGTTCAACCTGAATGAGCTTAATTCGGTCCAGAGTCACTACATCAAAATCCCGGACCGATTTATTGTATTCCGGGGGATTTCCAGCGGTAACGATGACCCAGCCTTCCGGAATCTTATGATTTCCAAAAGTCTTATATTGTAAAAATTGAAGCATGGTCGGAGCAAGGGTTTCAGATACGCAGTTGATTTCGTCAATGAATAAAATCCCTTCCTTCAGTCCAGTGCTTTCCATTTTTTCATAAACCGAAGCTACAATTTCGCTCATGGTGTACTCGGTCACCCGGTAAGTTTCATTTCCAAATACCTTATCCCTGATAAAAGGAAGCCCTACGGCACTCTGTCTGGTATGGTGAGTAATGGTATAAGCCACCAGACCAACCTGAGATTCCCTGGCGACCTGTTCCATGATCTGGGTTTTTCCCACGCCAGGAGGTCCTATCAAAAATATAGGCCTCTGCCGCAAAGAGGGTATTTCATAATTTCCATAAGCATCCTTTAACAAATAGGCTGCTATGGTAGTTTTAATTTCTTCTTTTGCTCGTTTTATATTCATGGCAGTTTCTCCTGTTATGAAAGATTTAAATCTTCCTCCGTCAATATCACTTTCATTGCCCAGCCTGGAACTGAAATATCCTCATATTGTCCTTCCATAAACACGAATGCCGTGTCATAGGGAGGCATGCTAATCGGATAAATTCCTTTTCCATCTGTAAAATAAAGCAGGCCCCGAAGCTTTTTAAAAGCCCCCTTGTTTAAGAGTCCACTTACATATTCAAAGGCCGGTCTAAAATCCGTTCCTCCAAACCCACTTAGGGTGAAATGTTCCATATAATCCTTCATTTCCTCCTGGCTTGTTATGGTCACGTCGGAGCGAATCTCTTCATCACACTGTATGATGTGGATGTTGACCTTTCTAAAATAGCTCTCAGACTCCGAAAGCACTCCATACGTCTCTTCTAAAAAACGTTTCACCAGATCCCCGGATACAGACATGGATGTGTCGATAGCGATTACAAAATCTTCTATTTTAAAAACTTCTCTTGTTTCCAATGGTTCAATTAATGGCATATTTTTATAAAGCGTCATTCCATAGGTGTAAAAAATGGGATCAAAGGAATCAGGATCGACCTCTGCCTCTTCTCGAAGCACTGAGAACTTCTTCAAAAATCGTTTGTAGTCATATCGCTCCCTGTTTTCTGCCTTGATCTGTTCCAGAAGGTCTTTGCCAGATGAGGCGTTCTCTTCTCCAAAGGACTCCATCTCCGTCTCCATCTTTTCCCGCATCTCCTGCCACTGGTTCTGACGCTGGGTAGTAACCTTAGGATCTTCCTCCTCATCCCATCGTTCGTGGCTATCCACAAAGAATTCTCCAGCCATTCGGATTAATTGTTCCTGGGTCAGATTCATTTCCGTCAGGTCCTTATAAATTCCTTCTGCGGTAAACACCTTTCGTTTGGCTGTGATTCTGCCGTAGATCTCTCTGCGGTAGGCCGACTGATGTTGGTATACTGATTTTACATAAAAGCTGTCCAAGATGGATTCAATGGTTATGTCACATGCCACATCCCAGAGTATCTTATCCCTATTTCCCTTTCCTCTTAGATGACAAAACAAGCAGTGGAACAGCATGTGAAGATAAGCCCGGTTCACACGAATCCGACTGCTTTTGTACATAGAAAACAAAAGATCAGGCTGATAGTAAATGATGAAACCATCTGTGGAAAGCACATTTCCTGTTCTATCTGCTTCAAAAACAAAGCTGCTTAAAGCCACATCAAGATAGCGAAAATTAAGGTAAAGCTCATTTCTGGCATTGATTAATATGCCATGCCCTATTTCCACCTCTTCAAGCTCTGCTAACTGTCTTTGTCTTACTGGATCGATCATGCACATCACCTGCCTTTCTTCTTTTTAATCAAAGGGAAAATTCCCGTTTTTTTGCTGGGAACCTGCGGCGCCTTAAGTTCATTAAGTGGCTTAGAAGCTCCGGACGATCCATTTTTGAGGCCATTTCTACAATGGAATCAAATTTCACCTGATCCCTGCCATACTCCTTCATCATCCACAAAAACATAGTTTCATCTTCATTTATCGCAAGCTTTGATACTCCTTCTAGATGTTCCAGCAAGTATGCTTCGTACACCATTTTATCGTGATACAAAAGATTCATGGGAGTGTAGAGGCGATTTATGACCAGATCTCCGATGACGGACTCTGATTCCTGTACGAGTAGATGAGGAAACAGGCCATCGTATTTATGAAACTGAAAATCTGCCTGATCAAAGCAATACCGGTATAAGTGTCCGCAGCCATGCATTTCCCGGATGATAATCCGGGCTGGGGTGTGTTCTATGGATTCCTCATACAGTTCCGGAAAAACAAGTCTGGCATTGCCCTGACTACTGTTATAGTTTACAAAAAGCTTCTGTCTTAATTCAGATAGAATTTCCTTTAAGCAGGACCGTTTTCCCTCCACTAGATGGATATCTAAATATCGCATGCCCGAACACCCGGTAAACAGGCCAGATCCTAAATCTGCAATAGCTGCACTGCATTCTAATCGAGTCAGTTCAAAGCAATTATAAAATGCGTAATTTCCTATTTTTTCAATGGTCTCCGGCAAATATATTTCCTTAAGCCCTTCCAGACTTATGGCTGGCGGCAGATCCTCTTTTTTTGTCGATATGGGATTTCCCTCTTCATCACACAAGAGCACTTCCTCTTTTAACGAGGAGAGCATCTCTTCCCTACCCCAACCTCCCGAAAATGCATAGGACGAAAGCTCGGTTACGGAGAGTCCTCCGATCGTTTCTGGTACTCTTATGGATCCATTAAAACCTCTGTATCCTAAGATTCGCACCTGGTCATTTATATTCTGATATAAAAACATATCGAAATCCTTTCCAGTAATGGTTTAACAAATCAATATAACAGAAAAACGAGGAAAAAGCAATGGGTATTCGTCCCAAGACCAGGAGTGCTATGGACCAGAATGACAATAGACCGGAAGCTGCTGCAAAGTACTACCAAACATTGCAAATGCATACACATGTGCCAGAAACATCTGCGTCTACATCTTCACATAAAAAAGTGCCTTGACTGGTTTTTAAAAGCCACGTTCAAAGCACCTTTTTACAAGAAGAAATCATATGGGTTATAAGTTTTTAATGTAAGTCAGCCCATAATTCAATCCTTTTTCATGATCCCTTTTAAGCTGAACCACTTTTAAAATAACAGTACTCTATCTATGCCCTTAAAAATAAATAAATCGGACACTTAGTGACTTTCTAATGCCTTATTTATGATACCGTGGTTTCTTCCAATGTAGCATTCATGCTTCCCATTCGATACCCATCTAAGTCCATGGCGATATAGGAGAATCCCAATTCGTGGAAGTATTCGGTAAATTCTTCTCTTCTTGCCACAAGGCGTTCCAACTGGGAAGGAAGAACTTCAATTCTTGCAATGGTTCCGTGAATCCTCACTCTGACCTGATAAAAGCCCATATCAAGAAGACGTTGTTCTGCTTTGTCTACCATAGAAAGTTTTTCCCTGGAGATCGTCTCTCCATAGACGAAACGGCTGGAAAGGCAGGCAAAGGACTGCTTATCCCAGGTTTTTAAATCCATCTCCTTTGACAACTCCCTGATATCTTCTTTTGTAAGCTCAGCATGACGCAGAGGGCTTTTTATGTTCAACTCCGCTACCGCAATCAGGCCTGGGCGGTAATCACCGTTATCATCAAGGTTCGAACCTTCTGCGATCTCCTTGATCCCCTGCTCCTTTGCAATCAAAGCAATCTTTTCAAACAGCTCATGTTTGCATAAATAACAACGGTTCTTTGGATTGCTTTCAAAGCCTTCGATGTCCAGCTCTTCACTATCTACGATAAAATGTCTGATTCCTTCTTGTTCACAAAATGCGATTGCTTCCTTAAGTTCCCGTTCCGGAAAGGAACAGGAACGGGCGGTTACTGCAATCACCTGATCCCCCAGCACCTCATGAGCTGTTTTTAAAAGAAAGGTGGAATCCACTCCAGAAGAAAATGCCACCGCAAGACTTCCCATCTCTTTGATATAATTTCTTAATACTTCCCTTTTTTCCTGTAATTTCATAAGCACTCCTTATTCATTCACCGACGATATTCTTACTAAAATTATAGCAGTCTGGGGTGTCTCATGTCAATCGATCATGGGGACAGACTGATCTATTTTTCTTTCTTATTATAAGATTCCAGATTCACGCACATCCGTGTCATAACCTTTAAATATACATCAAATTCTTCCTGGGAGATACCGTCTGATACGATTCCTTCAAACAGCTCAAATACTTTTTTGATTTCTTTTGCCTCTGCCGTTCCCTTATCAGTCAGGCAGATCAAAAAGGAGCGTCTGCAATCGGGATTATTCTGTCTAGTGAGCAGACCTAAATTTTCAAGCTTATCTAAGTTCCTTGACATGGTAGTCGCTTCAAAGTGGCAGCTATCTGCCAGTTCTTTTTGAGTGATATTGTCTTTTAAAAATAAATAATATAAAATCCTGGCCTGCCCTTGTCCAGGGGTAAGACCGAGTTCAGATAAAAGTGGTGAAAATATCTGCTTTCTTGCTCTTTCTCCTCTTACCATTAATTCTCGAATGGATTCATTGCTCATTCATTTCCTCCTTTTTCGTCTTGCTTCTATTTTTTGTTATTCCAGTTCAAAAAGTCCCATATGAAGATTATAATACTTTCCTTGTTGTTCCAGCAACTCTTCATGACTTCCACGTTCAATTACTTCACCTTGTTCTAAGACCAGGATGGCTTTTGAATTTCTTACGGTGGATAAACGGTGAGCGATTACAAACACGGTTCGATCCTTCATAAGCGCGTCCATTCCTTTTTCTATGAGCTTTTCCGTTCTTGTGTCAATGGAGCTGGTGGCTTCATCTAGAACAAGTACCGGTGGCTGAGAGATTGCCGCTCTTGCAATGGCAATGAGCTGTCTCTGTCCCTGGGATAAGTTCCTGCCATCACTTTCTAACAGCGTATCGTAGCCATTTGGCAGACGGCGAATAAAGGAATCTGCGTTGGCAATTTTGGCGGAATCCATAATGTCCTCATCCGATGCATTTAGTCTACCATATCGAATGTTGTCTGCTATGGTTCCAGTAAATAAATGGGTGTCCTGAATAACCAGGGATATGGAGCGCCTTAAATCATCCTTTTTTATGTCTCTGATATCAATGCCATCGTAGGTGATGGTTCCGTTGTCTATTTCATAGAACCGATTCACAAGATTGATGATTGTAGTCTTGCCTGCCCCAGTGGAGCCTACAAAAGCTATCTTCTGACCCGGTTTTGCATAAAGGCTGATTCCATTTAGTATGGTATGCTCTTTGTTATACCCAAACACCACATCGTGAAAACGGACATCTCCCTTTAAGGGGATTAACTGGAAATCACCTCTTTCTCCCGGCACCTTCCATGCAAAATGGCCGGTATAATGCTCAGTTTCTGAAAGAGTTCCATTTTCCCACTCCATAACCCGCTTTAGTGTAACAACACCTTCATCAATTTCTGGTTCTATTTCCATCATATCAAATATCTTCTCAGCACTGGCAAGCGCTACCATGAGGAAGTTAATCTGATTGGTAAATTGATTCATTGGCATAGCACTCTGTCTTACGTATACCAGATAAGAGGCCAAAGTACCAAGATTAATCAACCCGGATAAGGCAAAGAGACCCCCGATGCAAGCTGACACTGCGTAGTTAATATAGGAAAGAGATACAATGGTTGGAACTGTGATTCCAGTATAGCTGGTTGCCATGGTAGAGGATATCCGCAGCTTTTCATTAAGTTCACAGAAATTATCAAAATCCTGTCTCTCATGACGAAAGACCTTTTCCACCTTCTGTCCTTCTACCATTTCCTCTACAAAGCCATTGATGTTCCCCAGATTCTTTTGCTGTTCTACAAAATATCGTTTGCTGAGTATTCCATTATGCCTGATATAGAGTAACATAATGAGGAGAAAGACAACTACGATGAGAGATAGTCTGACATCCAATACAATCAGCATAATAACCGTTCCTACCGATGTAATAAAACTTTGTATCAGCAGGGTGAAGCTGTTGTTCAATGCCTCTGAAATGGTATCCACATCGTTTGTGAAGTGGCTCATCAACTGTCCATGAGTGTGGGTATCGAAATACTTAAGAGGAAGTTTCTGGGTCTTACGAAACAAATCCATTCGGATTTCTCCCACCACCTTTTGGGATACCCGTACCATCATCTGGTTGTAGAGGAGGCAGGAGGTCGCCCCCAGGAGATAGATAATTCCCATAATTGCAATCATCTGGATAAGTCCTTTAATATCACCAGGCACGATAAAATCGTTGATCACTGGTTTTAGTAAGTAAGTTCCTGCAATACTTGATACTGCGCTGATGCACACCAGCACGGCAATGGCTGCCATAGAACGTTTATGATGCCCAAGGTAAGTCAACAGATGACTCATTGCTTTTTTTGCATCCTTTGGTTTTGCTCTTCCTGTTTGCTTCATACAGCCTGGATCCCTCCTTTCTGCTGGGAATAATAAATGTCTTGATATATTTCGTTTTCCTCAAGCAGTTGGTCGTGAGTCCCGATTCCATTGATTCTGCCATCATCTAGGATGATAATCTGCTCCGCATGCATGATGGACGATATTCTCTGACTGATCATAATCTTTGTCATACCGGGAAGTTCTTTTTCAAGCCCTTCCTTAATCTTTGCCTCAGTGGCGGTATCTAGGGCGCTTGTGGAATCATCAAGGATCATGATCTTTGGCTCCCTTAAGATAGCTCTGGCAATGCAGATTCTCTGCTTTTGTCCTCCAGATACATTAACTCCGCCTTGTCCAAGTTCGGTATCATAGCCATGTTCAAGCCGATCCAAAAACTCGCTTACGCAGGATATGTTTACCGCCCGTTCCAGTTCTTCATCCGTTGCATCTTCCTTTCCCCAGTAAAGATTTTCTCTTACAGTACCGGAAAACAGAGTGTTTTTTTGAAGCACCATTGCAATGGAATCTCTTAGATGATCCTGGGTATATTCATAAATTGGATGGTCATCAATATAGATATTTCCTTCGGTTGCTTCATAAAGCCTTGGAATCAACTGGACCAATGTACTTTTAGCGGCTCCTGTCTGACCAATGATACCTATGGTTTGACCTGGCTCTATCTGAAAGGAAATATCGGATAACACATACTCTTTGGCTGTGTCCTTGTACTTAAAATATACATGGTCAAACCGTATGGTACCTTTTTCTATGACACGATCCGTTGCCCGGTCATCATTGATGGCTGGCATTTCATCAAGTACCTCAGAAATTCGTTTCCAGGAGGTTAAGGAACGAGTAAATAAAAGAAATACATTAGAAAACATCATAAGGGAATTTAAAACCTGCAGCACATAACTTAAAAAGCTAGTGAGCGCTCCCACCTTCATGTTGCCCAATATGACCATATTTCCACCAAACCATAAGATGCTTAAGATGGTTCCATACATTACGTACTGCATGGCAGGCATATTAAGAGAGGCCAAGGAAAAGGAACGTTCGGAAGAGCTTTGAAGACTATCATTCACCTCCTGAAACTTCTCGATTTCGTGATCCCCACGCACATAAGCCTTGACCACTCGGATGGCCGTAAGATTTTCTTGTATGATACGGTTTACCATGTCCATGGCCCCTTGCATCTTCCCGTACAGCGGTCTGACATTTTTTATAATGAAAAAAAGAATGACTGCCAAAGTTGGTGCCGCCAGGAAAAACACAAGAGCCAGCTTTGGATTGATACGAAAAGAAACCACCATAGCGGTGATCATCATCACTGGGGAACGAAATCCTGGTCGCAATCCATTGGTAATGGAATTTTGTATGGCTGTAATATCACTTGTCAGCCTGGTAACCAGGGAAGGCGTGCTAAACCGGTCTGTGTTGGCAAAGGAATAAGACTGCATTTTCTGAAATTCCGCCTTACGAATCTCAGCTCCTATTCCACTTCCTGCCCTGGCCGTGTACTTGGCACAGGCATGCCCAAGAATCAGGGAAACAAGTGCAAATGCCACCATCTGGAATCCTTTGACCAGAATATAGTGCTTATCACCAGTTGCAACACCTACATCAATAATATCTGCCATAATCAGGGGAATTACCAATTCGAAAATGGTTTCCACCTGAATGCAGATAACTGCAAGGATAAATTCCTTTTTGTACTTCTTCACATAAAGCAGCAATTTTTTCATGTTAGTCTCTCCACGTGTATTTTATGTTGCACTTGCAACTATTGCATATACAACTATTATATGACTGATTTCTAATTTGTCAATGGCAATCAACATATATCAAAAGAGAAAAAAGGGCTGAAATCCCCTTTTTGTGGATTCCAGCCCTTTGCATCGTTTTATAAAAACCTGCTCTTAGCAGGAATCTTTTTTCTGATCTGAGAAAGCCGTTCTAAGGCCTCACTTAATGTCCCGTCCCTTTTTGCAAAATGAAACCGGATAAGATGGTTTACCGGTTCTTTAAAAAAGCTAGACCCAGGAACTGCTCCCACTCCCACTTCTTTTGCCAATACCTCACAAAATTCCAGATCACTTTCATAGTGAAATTCCTTAATATCCATGAGTACGTAATACGCACCTTCTGGTATGGTGTGAACCAGTCCAATCTCATCTAATCCCTTTAAAAACAGTTCCCGCTTCCTGCTGTACTTAAGTCGCAGGATCTCATAATAATCCGGTCCAAATTTAAGACCTGGAATGACAGCCTCCTGCAACGGCGCTGCTGCTCCCACCGTAAGAAAATCATGAACCTTTCTTGCCACATCAATGATTTCTGCGGAAGCAATGATATAACCAAGGCGCCAGCCTGTGATGGAATAGGTTTTAGAAAGGGAGCTGCAGGAAATGGTCCGCTCCCACATGCCTGGAAGAGACGCAATGTAAGTATGGTGGTGAGGTTCGTAAATAATATGTTCATACACTTCATCTGCAATCACATACACATCATATTTCATTGCCAACTCTGCAATAAAGGTAAGCTCCTCTTTCGTAAACACCTTACCGCAGGGGTTAGAAGGATTGCAGAGAATCAAAGCCTTTGGATGCTTTAAAAATGCAGCTTCCAGTTCTTCCTTATCAAACTGGAATAAGGGCGGGTAGAGTGGTACGTAAATCGCCTCCGCTCCCGACAATATAGCATCTGCTCCGTAATTTTCATAAAACGGGGAAAAGACAATGACTTTATCTCCAGGGTTTGCTACGGTCATCATGGCAGCCATCATAGCTTCCGTACTTCCGCAGGTGACTACAATCTCCCGATCAGGATTAATGTTTCGTCCCATAGGGCCGGATTGTTTCTCCGCCAGGGCTTCCCTGAAATTTTGTGCTCCCCAGGTGATGGAATACTGATGGTAATCCTCATCAGCCACCTCCTTTAATCGGTTCAATATCTCCTTTGGCGGATCAAAATCCGGAAATCCCTGAGATAGATTAACAGCGCCGTGCAAATTGGAAATTCTAGTCATCCTGCGAATCACAGAATCCGTAAAGCTAGCCGTCCGTTCAGACAATTTCTGCATATTCATTGCCTCCTATTTGTATGATATGATATCAAAGATGATTGATTTATCTTTTATTTACTTAGCAGATTCTGATCCCAGCCTGCTTTTATAAAAAATCCACCAAAGTTATCATCAAAGACTTTTTCTGTCTCAGAAGACTGGAAGGCCTTAACCACCTTTTCGTAAGCCGCTTTCTTCTCTGGATCAGATAGATCCTCAGACCGGGCTGCAATTAAATTCCAGTAATTTTCTTCCTTCAGGCTAGTATCTTTAAAGATTGCTTCTTCCGTCTTTAACCCAAAATCAAGGGCGAAATTGCCGTTGACGATTCCTGCTGCCACATCAGCCAGTGCAGATGGAATGGTATTTGCTGCAAGCTCCTGGATTTTAATTTTAACGGTATATGTTTCAATGTCATCAATGGTAGGGCTAAAACCTGCATCCTTTTTTATTTTAATCAGTCCAGCGGACTCTAATACCTTTAAGGCACGACCTCCGTTTGTTACATCGTTTGGAATTGCTACGGTATCTCCGTCCTTTAATTCAGACACAGACTTAACCTTGCTGGAATAGAGGTTTAAAGGAATGATGAACGTGTTGCCGATGGGCTCAATCTTATAGCTGTAGCTTTCGATTTCTTTCTTTAAATAAATGCGGTGCTGGAATGCATTTAAGTCGATTTCCCCATTTGCCAACGCATTATTAGGAGTTACATAATCGGAAAACTGTACAATATCCAGGTTGATTCCTTCGTTTTTTAATGCCTCTTTTGTAGGAGCCCAAAGCTCTTCATAAATACTTCCCACAACTCCAAGTTTTACTGTCACTGTAGCTGCCTTTGTCTCAGCCACTGCCTGGGAGCTTGTTTCCGTGGTCGCTTCTGCTTCCTTTGTTTCCGCCGGTTTGGAATCCTTTAAAGCTGTTGTTTCACTTGGCTTTGAACCACAAGCTGTTAAGAAAAGGGCTAAGGTTGCTGTAGATAAGGTAAGGGTAATTAGTTTTTTCAGTTTCATAATTGTTTCCTCCATGTTTTGTTGTGGTTATAATGTAAGTGCCAGATCAAAGTTATCTTTCATGGTCTGACAGGACTTGTGAAATTCATCTAGTTCCTCTTTTGTTAAATTAAGTTCGATCACATCAACCACTCCATGGCGGTTTAAAAGAGAGGGAGCGCTTGCATAGACTCCTGTTTCCCCATATTGTCCGGTCAGCAGGGTGGATACTGGAAGAATCCGGTTTTCATCTCCAAATATAGCTCTGACCACTTCTGCAATGGAGGCTCCGATTCCAAATTCCGTAGAACCCTTTCCAGCTAAAATATGCCAGCCACCAGCCTTTCCTTCCTCCGCTATGGCTTTTAAGTCAAGAGCCCCATAGGTATCCGGCTGCTCCTGAATCAACTGGGAAAGTGGCTTTCCTCCTATGGTAACCGCAGACCATGCTACCATCTGGCTTTCTCCATGCTCCCCAAGGGCATACGCAAGTATGGATTTCTGATCCACGCCTACTGCCTCTGATATGGCTCTCCTAAGTCTTGCACTATCTAAAGTGGTACTGGTAGAAAGAATCTTCTCTGCCGGATAGAAAAGCGTATGCTGAATATAGTGAGTCACCACATCAGCTGGGTTTGAGATATTTAAAATGATCCCCTGAAACCCAGAGATTCGTATGCCTTCCGCCACTTCCTTTATAATAGCTATAGTCTCCCGCAGAGTATCCATTCTCGTCTGCCCCTTGCTCATATCAGGCAAAGGTCCTGCTGCCACGATCAACAGATCCCCATCCTTTGCATCCTCATAATTACCTGCTCTTACCAAACATCGCCTGGGTAAATAGACTGTGGCATCAAATAGATCCATAGCCTGAGCTTTTGCCTTTTCCTTATCAATGTCTATGTATACGATTTCCTCACAAAGCCCCTGAGAAATGAGAGAATATCCTGCATGAGACCCAACATGACCAGCACCGACAATGATAATTTTTCTTCTTTGAAGCTCCATTTCACTACCGCCTTTCATAAGACCCCGCTAGTGGGTGTTCTTTTTTACAATTCGGTTTCCAATAATCTGAATGATGCTTACCATAAAAACCAGAACCAAAACAGTCACATAGGTCACATCTGTCTGATTTCTGTCGTGTCCATACCGTATGGCATAATCTCCCAGACCTCCTGCTCCTACAACTCCAGCCATGGCAGTCAACCCAAGAAGGCTGATGGCCGTAATGGTGGTGCCTCTGGCAATTCCGCTTATACTTTCTCTTAGATACACCTGGAATATAATCTCTAAGGGACTCTTTCCCATGGAAAGGGCCGCTTCGATAAGACCGTGGTCAATTTCCGCCAAGGCACTTTCGATTTGTCTGGCAAAAAACGGAACGGTTCCAAACACCAAGGGAACGATGGCTCCCTCCACTCCAATGGCCGTTCCCATAATAAATCTGGAAACCGGCATTACACCTGTTAAGAGAATGATAAAGGGAATGGAACGAAAGAAATTAATCACTTTATCAAGGACCTGATAAAGCCCCTTATGAGCTAAAATCCCACCAGATCTAGTTACGGTAATGATGACCCCAAGTATCATACCTAAGACAAAGGAAATGGTGCCAGACCAGAGGGCCATAATAAGCGTATCCCCAATAGCCTGATAAAAGGTGGGAAGCTTACCCATCACATTGGGAATAACATTATAAATTAGTTCCTGCATCCTGAATCACCTCCACTCCTACGTTTTTCTCGGCAAGATACTTCATTGCCAATGCAATCTGATCCCGATCTCCACTCATAATGGCCACCGTTCCACCGATGGGAGCATCTTGAATAATCTCAATATCAGAAAATATAATGTTAAGGTCAATGTCAAAGTTTCTAGAAACCGTGGAAATCAAGGGCTCAGAGACATTTTTCTCCACATAAGACAGGCGAACAATCATCTCCCCTGGCTTTATTCGAGTCACTGGAGAATCCTCTGCCAAAAGCCCCTCAATCTTATGTAAACTGGAAGTGGTCCGAATAAAATCCCTGGTAACCGGCTCTCTTGGATTTGCAAAGATGGAAAATACTTCTCCCTCCTCTACAACCTTTCCTTTTTCCATAACGGCCACCCGTCCGCATATTTCTTTAATGACAGCCATCTCATGGGTTATCACTACTACTGTGATACCAAGTTGCTTGTTGACCTTTTTGAGAAGCTGCAAAATGGATTTGGTAGTCTGGGGATCTAATGCACTGGTGGCTTCGTCACACAAAAGAACCTTAGGATCATTGGCTAGTGCCCTTGCTATGGCAACTCTCTGTTTTTGCCCGCCAGAGAGTTGGTTTGGATAGGCATTTTCTTTGTCTTCGATATCCACGAGCCGCAAAAGCTCTCGAACCTTATTTTCTTTTTCTTCCCGGCCAAGACTGCTCCCCTTTAAAGGAAATGCTACATTTCCAAATACCGTTCTGGAAGGCATTAAGTTAAAATGTTGAAAGATCATGCCAATCCCTTTTCTTGCACTACGAAGCTCCCCGGCCGAAAGAGTGGTAAGTTCCTTGGAATCAACCATTACCCTTCCCCCCGTCGGCACCTCTAATAAATTGATGCATCGAACCAGTGTGGATTTACCCGCTCCGGAGAATCCGATGATCCCAAATATCTCGCCTTTGTCAATGGATAACGTCACATCATCAATGGCATGAACCTGCCCTTCTCCGGTACCAAAAACCTTAGAAATATTTTGAAGTTCAATCACTCTAGTTCCTCCCTCATAAAACAAAGTGTCTGGCTTGCCAAACTCTAGCGCTGTCACGCTGCCACAATAGTGGCAATCTTCTTTATGCGTGTTATGTGCATCCCGCCCGGTAGGGCTTTTTATGTAATGGGACGCAGTTTCCTACTAAATAAAAAAACGGACTCCCGAAGGCTCCCGTTTTTGGTAAGTGGTAAAGCAGTGCAATTTTTATGCATTCCTTACTTGCCTGGATGGGAGTATATAAAATAAACATGATTGCAGCACATGAAAAGCATGGCCATTGTCATGTCCATCGCTTTTTCATAAGAACAACACGCTGCATTCATCATTTTATTCATTGGATCTCCCATCTATACTTATTAACATACTGGTTTTGTTGGTATAATAACACCATGACCCTTTCTTGTCAATAAAGTTTTTATAATTATACATTTTTTATACTGTTTTTTCACAAGCAAAAACGAGCAACATACGGGAGATCCCATATACTGCTCGTTGAACTTATCTCTTATTTTTATCAGACTCTTTCTTTATTAAACTCTACAAAAAAGCATAGTTTTCTAAGTGCTTAGACCTGACAGTCAGAACATTAGCCATTAATGGCAATATTAGTCTCAAACGGAATACCATTTGCGGAAACCTTTACGCAAAGCACCTGATTGGCACTCATCTTTATGGACACATTGCTTCCGTAAATAAGAGTTGGTGTGGAAATATCTACCGTAATTCCCATCTCAGAAAAGAAGGTGGCGGCATTAGCTGTCAGCATGTTGGCAAGTTCTGAAACGGCACTTTGTGCCATCTCATCAAATTCCTCAACTGGCATCCCCATCATCATGGTGGACGCGATGGCTTTTGCATCTTCTAAAGAAAGACAGTACACCACATTTCCCTTTACTTCTCCAACAATACCAACCGTCATAATCACGCCTGTACTGACCAGGTTATCGTCTTTCAGACTAATGCCTTCTTTTTGAATGTCTTCAAAACCAAGTTGTGGCATTACGGAAAAAAATGCCTGTATAAAAGGATTTATGTATTTTACATCCAATGATCATCACCCCTTTGAAATCCGACATTAAGGAGAATCTCTCCAAACTCTGATTCACCAATCACAGAAGTTGTATAGAAACCAGGTGATGTAATGCAAACACTTTCTCCATGCATAATAGTCGGTGGAGCCACTCGTAATCCAAATGCTTTATTCATCCGGTTGATTACGGAGCATGCGTTTCCGGAGATAATATTAGCCAGCTCGCCAATGACTGCAATCACTTCATCATTTGTATTGGTTTCTTTTCTCATAATTGCGGCAGTTATCTCATGAGCCGTTTTCATACTTAGATCTATAAGCATTCTTCCTGAAAACTTCCCAATGATGCCGATAATTATGGTAAGTCCTTTGGATTCAAATTCTCTTTGACATGTATATTCGTCCTGATATGTAATCAGGGACTTAGCCATCTTATTAATTCCATCTAAAAGGGATTCCTTAAAGATAGCAATATTTTTATCCGATAATTCCTGATACAGCTCATCTGAATCCATAACCCGGCTTATCGCTGCCATAAGGTTGTCCTCGTCAATCGGCTTCTGAACATAAGCCGATACCTTGTTGTCCTTTGCTGCCTTGACGATTTCATCGTCCATCATGGAGCTTACGACAATTACCTTAATATCCTTATTAATCTCATGGACCGCCCTTGTACACTCCAGCCCATCTGTTCCAGGCAATGTCATATCCATGGTTACAAGCTGGGGCATCTTATCTTTTATCACTTCCTTAACTGCTTCCAATGTGCCGGCTTCTCCGACCACATTAAGTCCGTGTCTTTCAAGAATTCCCCTGATGTACGCAATTGAAAATGGGGAATCATCCACTATAACTACTTTTGTACCCTCCATAAAAGTATAAACCCTCCTGCTTGAATAATTAGTTTCATTTATTTCTTAGCCTTAAAGATACCAGTTATTCCATATTTTGTCAAAGTTTTTTCTATTTCGACATGTTCTTTTTTAGGCACTTTATAATCAGAGTTATTTCGACCTAGGAAACCTCAATGAAACTGTTTATAAATGAAAAAAATTACGTTTAGCAGCTATGTTTTTAAGTTGAAATTTTACAAAAAAATGTGCTATCTTTTATCAAAATAAAGTGCAGGATAAGGGAAACTACAAATCCCTTACCCTGCATCCTATCTTTAATCCCCAACTTTCCTTGCTTCAAACATCTGACTCAGTAAAAGCCAGTTTGCCCGGAAGAACTGCATTAGCTGCCAGTATCCAGCACCGGTCAAACCATATTCTTTAATTAAATCAAACTTCGCCTGATAGCTTCTCACATCCTCAAACCAGACCTCGTGCTGAACCCCAAATTTCCAGTATCTGAAATAGGGAGTCATAGCCTCCTCATCAAACTGAATCTCCGCCCCATTTTCAATTGCAATCTGAATGGCCTCCAGATTGCTTATGGTTTCTGCTCTTGTCACGCCCCGCTCATAAGGCAGAGGCCAGTCATATCCGTAGTTGGGAATTCCAAGGCTCATCTTATACACGGGAATCTCTGTTAGCGCATACTCCACCACTCTTCTTACCAGGTTGATAGGAGCAACTGCCATGGGAGGGCCGAATGTATACCCCCACTCATATGTCATTAAAAGCACCCGATTCGCTGCCGCTCCCAAAAGTCCATAATCCACGCCCTCATACAAAAGACCGGCCTGATCCGCCGAAGTCTTGGGCGCCAGTGCCACCGATACCTGATATCCAAACTGGTTCAGGATCTCAGTGGTCCTTGCCACAAAATCTGCATAAGCCAGACGATCATCTGCCATAATATACTCAAAATCAATATCCAGGCCACCGAATCTTTTTTCCTGCATCTTAAGTCCCAGATTCCAGATAAGCCGTTGCTGCACCTGGGTGTTATGTACCATGGTTGTCACCAGATTGTTGTTAAAACGCCCGTCAGCTCCAAGGGGCGTCAAGGTTAGAATCGGGCGCACCCCTGCCTCTAATGCCCGGTCAATCATCCAGTCATCGTCAGCCATAGGCGGCACTAAGTCCCCGTTCTCCGTAAATCCGTAAGAAAAGACGTAAAGATCCGTCAAAAACGGTAGGGTATTATCTAAGTTTTCCGGATTAATAAAAGGATAGGCATATCCAAATACATAAAGAGGAGTTCTGTCCTCCGATGGATCATCTCCCCGGATATAAAGCGCCTGACCTATAGCCAGGCGATAGGGAGCTTCGATCTGATTGTCATAGGTCAATGCCTCTACCGAAACGCCCTGTGAACTGGCAATGGAATCTACGCTGTCCCCTTGCTGCACCACATATATTTTCATAACAGCATCCTTTAAACAGAATTGGTAAAGCATATGTGAAAAAATGCCGAAACATGACAGAAAAGCTCTTGGTTTCAAATTTCTTTAGAAAAATGTAAAGTGCTTTTTTACTGCCTACGTTGTATAATAATTGAAAAGGAGGTTTTATTATGCCGAATATCTTAGTATGTGATGATGACAAAGAAATCGTGGAAGCCATTGATATATATTTAACAGGAGAAGGCTTTCAGGTTATAAAAGCCTATGACGGCTTTGAAGCCCTGGAGCTATTAGAAAAAAATGAAGTGGATCTTATGATCCTAGACGTGATGATGCCAGGACTTGACGGGATCCGAACCACATTAAAGGTACGAGAGTCAAGCAGCATTCCTATCATAATCCTATCCGCCAAATCAGAGGACACGGATAAAATCTTAGGACTTAACATCGGAGCCGATGATTATATAACAAAACCATTTAACCCCTTAGAGCTTGTTGCCAGGGTCAAATCCCAGTTACGCCGTTATACCCAGCTTGGAAATATGAATCAGCAGCCTACAGGCACTGTTTTCAAATGTGGGGGGCTTTCTATTAACGATGATAATAAGGAAGTATCTGTTGATGATGAGCTCATCAAACTGACCCCCATAGAATATAACATTCTTTTACTTCTGGTTCGGAATGCAGGAAAAGTATTCTCCATTGACGAAATTTACGAACAGATCTGGAACGAAGAAGCCATCGGTGCAGATAACACTGTAGCCGTGCACATCCGCCACATCCGGGAGAAAATCGAAATCAATCCCAGGGAACCACGCTACTTAAAAGTGGTTTGGGGCGTCGGGTATAAGATCGAAAAACAATAGGAGCGATTATGAAAAAGAGAAAAGAAGCCGCTGCCCTTTTGCATATCATCTTTTCCTTTCTGGTCGTGGTTGGCGTTACCATCATGTACAACAACATCCACTACGGAGAAGGTATTAACTGGATCACCCATGAAACCTATGAAGATACCCCTGAGTTCACCCGCCAGTTAAAGACAGACATTGATGAGATCTTTAATTATGTAAGGTACAAAGAGGTCTTTGAAACAGATGGTAGAATCGATTATTCAAAACCTATCGTTAAAGTTACGGATGGACCCGGATCCATGAAGGAATATACCGTAGATGAGATGATACGCCGGGCCAAATCACAGGGATATTATCTCAATGAACAGTTTAAAGTAAGCGGAGGACAACTTCCAGATTCTGATAATAAGAACCTTAACGTACGGGTGGACTATAGAGCTTATGAACCTGATTTTGTGGCTACCGAACCAGGACAAGCCTTTGTCACTATGGACCAGCTCTCCTATGAGGTTCTTACTCATCTTGGAAATTACTACTCCTTTTATTACCGCTTTATTCAAAACCCAAGCAACTTAAAATTCGAGGTCCGTTACGAGAAATCACAAAATGAGTACAAGCAATACCGCAATGTTGCCGGGAAGTCATTGGAAAACTTTAAATCCATGGGCAAATATCTCTATGTAACCGGGGAATCTCTTTATGTGGATTCTAACTTAACAACCACTCCAAAGGACGTTTCTGCCCAGTTGGAAAAGATGAATCCCTACAACAACGGCAATTATCATATGATTATAGGAGTGGACACGTCCTATCCCTATAGCGACGCTTATGCTCAAGCCTCAAACGCTTACAATCAAGTACGTTTGTTATATATTTTAGGAATTGTAAGCCTGGTCTTTGGCATTCTTGGAAGCGCTGCTACGCTCTATGTATTGATAGGCTTAACCGGTTTGGAAGAAAAAGGACCCTATCAACCTCAAATAGAGAAGCTAAAACAGCTTCCTGCCGAAGGAAGCTTTGTTCTTTATGCCGCTGCCACCTTATGTTCCCTATTCCTGGCAGATATACTCTTTGATAAGATCATCCACTTGTTTCTTTCCTACGAACAGTGGTATTATGGCGAATTGGTTCTTCGGGTTTTAATCTATTACGCCGCTGGCCTGATGTTTTCATTAAGCATGTTAAAACGATATAAAGCAGGCACCTTATGGACCGGCAGTCTATTATTTCGATGCCGGAACAATATGTTCTTGTACTTTAAGAATCACCGCTTTACCACCAGAATTATGTTCGCCTATATTTTTTATCTGGTCTTTAACGTCCTTATGATACTGGCCTTTTGCATTCTTTTTTTCACATACAAAGATCTTGCTTCCCGTATCTTAATGGGAGCCATAGGGTTTTTATTACTTGCCATTGACTATTGTGTCTTTCATAAGATGTACCGTCATGCCTGGGAGACAGACCAGATTAACCAGGCGCTCCTTCATATATCCCTAGGAAACACCACTTACAAAATTGATATCAATTCTTTTAACGGGAAAGAGAGAGAGCTAGCGGAGCATATTAACCACATCAGCACTGGACTGGAAACGGCCCTTCAGGAAAAGGTCAAAAGCGAACGGTTAAAGACAGACCTAATCACCAATGTGTCCCATGATATCAAAACGCCTCTTACCTCCATCATCAACTATGTGGATCTCATCAAACGAGAGGGAATCAAGGACGAAAAGATATTAGGGTATCTAGAGGTCCTGGAGCAAAAATCCCATCGCCTTAAGACGCTCACCGAGGATCTGGTGGAAGCTTCAAAGGCTAGCTCCGGCAATCTAAAGCTAGAGATCTTAAACATAGACTTTGTAGAGCTGATTCAGCAAACCAACGGCGAATTTGAAGAAAAATTCTCCTTCCGCCATCTGGAATTGGTATCTAACCTACCTGATGAATTCATCTTTATCGAGGCAGATGGCAGGTATTTATGGAGAGTCCTTGAAAATCTTTACAACAATGCATTTAAGTATGCCATGGAGCACAGCCGGGTATACGTAGACATCACTACAGAAGATGATATGGTGGTCTTCACCATGAAGAATATTTCAGAAACCGCCCTTAACATAAAGGCGGAAGAGTTAACGGAGCGATTTGTCCGAGGTGACGTGGCCAGAACCACAGAAGGAAGTGGACTTGGAATTTCCATTGCCAAAAGTCTTACTGAGCTCCAAGGTGGTGAGTTTCAACTGCATATTGATGGGGATCTATTCAAAGCAAGAGTTGCATTTCCCATTAAAAGATAACGATAAAGGAGGGAGAGCCAAAAGCTGGCTCCCCCTCCTTTTACATAGGAATCATATATTTTTAACCGAAGATTCTCCAGCCACAGATAAAGTTATTTCTCCACCAGTTGCTTAAAGAACGCTCTACTACTTTTCCATTACTGGAGGAAGCATCAATTACATTACCGCCGCCTGCAACAATGCCAACGTGGCCGCTAACAACTACAATATCCCCTGCCTTTAAATCTCCAAAACTGCTGATCTTTGTGTATTTCCCTACGCTTCTCCAACCAGAAGAGGTTAAGTAACTCTGTCTTACTCCCACCTGATTTAAAGACCAATAGATAAAGCCGGAACAGTCAAAGGAACCAGGCCCTTTTGATCCCCAAACGTAAGGCTTGCCAAGCTTAGACCTTGCGATGGATAAAAGTCCATTGACACCACTGCCACCCTTTACAGGGCCGCCACCGTTGTTGTTACTGCTTCCACCCTTACTGGGGTTTCCTTTGGATCCAGCACTCTTAACACCGCTTCCCGTAAGCTTATTTAGAGTATTCATACCAACAGAGCCGTCTGCCGGCAGACCGTTGTTGTTCTGGAATGCCTTTACCGCATTTTCAGTCACTTCTCCATAATAGCCGGTCACATTAGCAGTTGCTAAATATCCATACTTATTAAGGAGCTTTTGAACATTAACAACAGAATCTCCCTGTTCACCAAGCGTCATTCCGTTTGGCTGAGCTTCTTTGCTGTTTAAAGCCACTCTGGTGGATGGCCCTAAGTATCCGTCCACCACAAGGTCATTACGGCCCTGGAACTGCTTGATTGCCGTCACCGTATCGTTGCCATATGCACCGTCTGCTTCCGTAATTAAATATCCAAGCTCTTTTAAGCGCTTCTGGCTGGCTAAGACTACATCACTCTTTTCCCCGTAAGAGATCAGATTTGGCTTAATCTCCTCACTATACAAAAGGTTGATGGTCTGACGTCCAACTTTACCGTCTATGTTTAAGCCATTGACTTCCTGAAGTTTTCTTACTGCGGCCTCAGTTTCATCCCCAAAGGTTCCGCTCACCTGGGCGGCATTGGCCAGATAGCCAAGCTCATAAAGACGGGTTTGGATTCTTGAAATGTCATCACCAGAAACTCCATTTGATACTGCGTAATACTTCGCTGCCGGTGACATAATGGAGGTAAACGTCTCAGAACCTACAATTCCATCCTGAGCAAGTCCATTCTGGCGCTGATAAACCTTAATAGCCGCTTCTGTAACATTACCAAAATAATGAGTCGGTTCATCGTTATCCATAAAGCCCAAATTCATCAGGCGTTCCTGAAGACTTGCGACCACTGGATGCTCAACACCATTTCTTAAATATTGAGGAATGGGATTATCCTTTTGTTCCGGCACATTGTTAAGCATTGGGAATAAACCTTCCCCTGGAAAAAGCTTTGCAATGGGCTGAAATTCCTCTTTTGCTTCAGAACCAGTTGCGGTAGATGGGGTTGCAGAATTCTTATTAATAGACGTTTCCGTACTGGTGCAGGCAGTAAGAAACGCCGCTGCTGTCGCTGCCAGAAAAAAGGAATTGACCGTTGGTTTTCTCCATTTAATTTTTATGTTCATTTAAAAGATTCCTTTCATATGTAAAATCAGGTCTATTTTAACATAATATTGTCAGAAAGGGAAAGGGAAATTATCTCATTGCGCCCAATGACTGCTTATGATATATTAAAAACATCAGATATTTTAAACATCTGGAATTATATATTTAAAAAAGGAGGGATTTTTATGACCCCGATTTTGTGGGCTGCCGGAGGTACTGGCTTTACATTTTTAATGACAACTCTGGGAGCATCTGTGGTGTTTTTCTTTCGAAAGGACGTAAATCAGTCCGTACAGCGAACATTTCTTGGATTTGCTGCTGGCGTAATGATTGCTGCTTCCGTTTGGTCGCTTTTAATTCCTGCAATTGAAGAAGCAGAAAAAGCTGGAGGTATCGGTTGGATACCGGCTGCAGGTGGCTTTGTATTGGGCGTTCTTTTTCTTATCGTCCTGGATTCCCTGCTTCCTCATCTTCACCCCGATATGAGCAATCCTGGTGCCAATGAAGCAGAAGGAATCTCCTCTACCTGGAAACGTACTACCCTTTTAGTAATGGCTGTTACGCTTCATAATATTCCCGAGGGAATGGCCGTGGGCCTGGCCTTTGCACTGGCTGCCCAGCAAGGCGATAATCCGGCACTTTATACATCGGCACTGGCTCTTGCTATTGGTATCGGTATTCAGAACTTTCCCGAGGGTGCCGCCATATCCCTACCCCTTCGCCAAGAAGGTCTTTCCCCTACAAAGGCATTTATAAAAGGCAGCTTATCTGGTATCGTAGAGCCAATCTTTGGTATCTTAACGGTTCTAATTGCAGGAAGCATAACCCCTCTCATGCCTTGGCTTTTATCCTTTGCTGCCGGAGCTATGATGTATGTGGTGGTTGAGGAATTAATTCCCGAAGCCCATTTAGGAGAACACTCAAACATAGGTACTTTGAGCGTTATGGTAGGATTTTTGATCATGATGATCTTAGACGTAGCCCTTGGCTAAATAATTCTTTTAAAAAGGCGTCTTAAGCCGACTTTTCTAAGCCGGTTTAAGACGCCTCTTTTTTTTATAATCATTTATTTCCTGTCAGATCCCACTTTTTGTTTTGTACGCAGTCTTGCCAATGATCTGGCTAAAGACGCCTCAAAATGGGAATGCTCCTGAAGGCTCTTACCTTGTCTAAGCTGTTCTTCCGCTCGTTCCCTTGCCTCTTCGGCACGGCGCTCATCAATATCCTGGGGAAGCTCGGCTGTGTCTACGAGAATCGTTACACGGTTATTGATGATCTGGGCAAACCCATTTCCAACCACACCGTTGATCCACTGACCATTTCCGTCAAGCAATTTCATCTCACCAATTGATATGGCAATAACCATATTTTCATGATGAGGGAGAACCGCTTTTTCGCCATCCGCCAAAGGAATCACAAGTTCCTGGCATAAGCCTCTATAAAACACCTTATCACTTGCAAGAACCTGAAGGAAAAATGTATTCTTACCCACAGACAGCACCTCCAAGTTAAGCCTCTAATTTTCCGGCCTTTTCAATGACTTCGTCAATGGTTCCAACATTAAAGAATGCAGCCTCAGGATACTGATCCATCTCTCCATCTACAATAGACTTAAATCCACGGACGGTCTCCTTCAGTGGTACATACTTACCTGATACACCAGTAAAGTTTTCCGCAACAGAAAATGGCTGGGATAAAAACTTCTGGATTTTTCTTGCACGGTATACAGTAGTCTTATCATCATCACCTAACTCTTCCATACCTAGAATTGCGATGATATCCTGAAGCTCTTTATACTTCTGAAGAAGCTCCTGTACCTTACGTGCAACTTCATAATGTTCTTCTCCTACCACATCAGGCTCTAAGATACGGGAGTTGGATTCCAAAGGATCAACTGCCGGATAAATACCCTGTTCTACAATCTTTCTAGATAAAACTGTGGTTGCATCCAGATGTGCGAAGGTAGTTGCTGGTGCTGGATCCGTTAAGTCATCGGCAGGCACATAAACAGCCTGAACGGATGTAACAGAACCATTTCTTGTAGAAGTGATACGCTCCTGAAGCTCACCCATCTCCGTAGCAAGTGTTGGCTGATATCCAACGGCTGATGGCATACGTCCTAAAAGAGCGGATACCTCAGAACCTGCCTGAGTAAAACGGAAGATGTTATCGATAAACAACAATACATCCTTGTGTTCTTCATCACGGAAATACTCCGCCATGGTAAGACCAGATTCCGCAACTCTCATTCTTGCTCCTGGTGGCTCGTTCATCTGACCAAATACCAAAGCAGTCTTTGCAATAACGCCAGACTCAGCCATTTCAGTCCAAAGGTCATTTCCCTCACGGGAACGCTCTCCAACACCGGTAAAGATGGAATATCCGCCGTGCTCAGTCGCGATGTTGTGAATCAACTCCTGAATCAGAACGGTCTTACCAACACCAGCACCACCAAACAGACCAACTTTTCCACCCTTTGCATAAGGAGCCAAAAGATCGATTACCTTAATTCCTGTTTCCAGAATTTCAGCTACCGGGCTCTGTTCTTCAAATGCTGGGGGATCTCTATGAATGACCCATTCTGGGCCACCGGAGAGTTCCTCTCCATTATCAATGGTTTCTCCAAGTACGTTAAATAAACGTCCAAGAGTTTGCTCTCCAACTGGAACCTTGATCCCATCTCCAGTTGCAGTTACTTCCATATCTCTGCTCAGTCCCTCGCTGGATGCCAGCATGATGCAGCGGACTGTACCGTTACCCATATGCTGAGCAACCTCCATTACGCAGCGCTTGCCTTCATTGGTTACCTCAAGGGCATCCTTAATGGCAGGAAGCTCACTGCCTTCTAAAAATTCAACGTCTACTACAGGTCCAAGAACCTGAACGATCTTACCTTTATTCATATTGTGTTACTCACAGTTGTGAGGACTCCTCCTCTCTCAATTTATTGAAAACACGATGAAGCTACGCTTTCTTCTTCTTTTTCTGGGCTTTAGCCCCGCTGATTACCTCAGTGATCTCCTGAGTGATCGCAGCCTGGCGAACACGGTTATATGTGATTGCCAGCTCAGTCAACATATCCTGAGCGCTGTTAGTCGCAGCCTGCATTGCCATCATTCTGGAATTTTGTTCACTGGAATAAGATTCCACCAAACCGCCGTAGATAAATCCAGCGATATAATTGGGCACAATGGCATCAATGACTGCCTGAGGGGACGGATACATGGTGACCTCCTCCAAATGTACGTTAAGAGGTATGTTCCTGGTAATGTGCTTTTTAGGAATAGGAAGAAGCTGCTGAACCTCTGCTTCCATCTTCATTACATTTGCCATTCTGGTGTAGATCATATACACCTCATCAAGTTGTCCAGACAGGAAATATTCCACGATCTTTTCTTGTATGATTCTGGCACGGCTCATATTAGGCTTTTGTACGGTATACCGGAAATCTTGCTCCACCGGTATGCCCTTTTTATTAAAATACTGATGCCCTAATTCACCTACTACAAACAGCATTGGATTACCGCCCTTGTCAATCTGCTCCTGGGCCAGTTTAAATACATTATGATTATAAGCACCCGCAAGTCCCTTATCAGCCGTAACCACGAGATATCCGATCTTACGGTCTTTTTTCTTGATCTCCGGCCGGGTATCCAGATACGAATCATTAATATCCGGTGTATGTCTGATAATTCTTGCGATGGTGCTTTGCAGTGCATAAAAATAAGGCTCCGTATCGGTCAAGGCTTTCCTTGCCCTTTTAAGCTTTGACGAGGAAATGGTATACATCGCATTGGTAATCTTCATGGTACTTTTAATGCTGTTCATCCTGCTTTGTATCTCTCTCGCATTTGCCATATCTTACACCCGTTTCTGTTTGAATTCAGCCACTGTGTCAAGAATCTTCTGCTTAAGCTCATCAGAAATGGCTTTTGTCTCTTCAATCTCCTTGCCGATCTCTGGGTGAACGCTATCAAAAAATTCAAGCATATCTCTCTGGAACGCCTTAATCTTTGATACCTCTACATCCAAAAGCAGACGATTGTTTGCAACAAGCAGACTGATAACCTGATCATGCAGGCTTAACGGATGGCATAATGGCTGCTTTAACAGCTCAGTAAGTCCTCTGCCGTACTGGATCTGCTCCTTGGTTGATGCATCAAGATCAGAGCTGAACTGGGTAAATACTTCCATCTCACGGCACTGAGCCAGATCAATACGAATACTTCCTGCTGATTTTTTCATGGCTTTGGTCTGAGCCGCACCACCAACTCGAGATACAGAAAGTCCAACGTTAACAGCCGGTCTCATACCAGAGAAGAAAAGATCACTCTCTAAGAATATCTGTCCGTCAGTAATAGAGATAACATTGGTTGGAATGTAGGCGGATACATCTCCTGCCTGTGTTTCAATAATTGGAAGAGCGGTAATTGAACCTCCTCCAAGTTCATCCTTTAACCGGCTAGAACGCTCCAGTAGTCTAGAATGAAGATAGAAAACGTCACCAGGATATGCCTCACGTCCAGGAGAACGCTCTAAAAGCAGTGACAAGGAACGGTAAGCCACCGCATGTTTTGATAAATCATCATATACGATCAATACATCTTTTCCCTTATGCATGAAATACTCTGCAAGAGAAGTACCAGAATAAGGTGCGATATATTGAAGAGGTGCTGGCTCGCTGGCGGAGGAAGCTACCACAATGGTATATTCCATAGCGCCATAATGGGTTAATGTATTTACAAGCTTTGCAACGGTAGAAGCTTTCTGACCGATTGCAACGTAAACACAGATCACATCTTTGCCCTTCTGATTTAAAATGGCATCGATTGCAAGAGATGTCTTACCAGTCTGGCGGTCACCGATGATCAGCTCACGCTGTCCACGTCCGATTGGGAACATGGAGTCAATGGCAAGAATACCTGTTTCCATAGGAACAGATACACTCTTACGGTCAACGATACCAGGTGCTTCATTTTCAATTGGGCGGTAATCATCAGAAATGATCTCGCCTTTTCCATCGATAGGAGCTCCAAGAGAGTTTACAACTCTTCCTACAAACTTTTCACCTACCGGAATGCCTGCACGTTTTTTTGTTCTTGTTACTTTGGAACCTTCTTTTACTTCACGGTCAGAACCAAACAGGATGCATCCGATATCTTCTCTTCTGATATCCTGAACCATACCCTTGATTCCGCTTTCAAATACAACAATCTCTCCGTACATTGCATGATCAATACCATAGACCGTCGCAATGCCGTCTCCAACGCTTATAACAGTTCCCACTTCTTGGTCCCTGGAATGGGCGTCATAATCTGCTATTTCACTTCTCAATATTGAAATAATTTCATCTGAATTGATGGAAGCCACGTTTTTCACCTCCGTATTATTTTTTGTTCTAATTGTCTAAGACGTCCCTTTAAGCTCCAATCAGTCTCTACATCTCCTACACGGATAATGAAGCCACCGATTAAACCGGGGTCTTTGATCATGCGAAGTCTTATATCCTTCTTCTCGTACTTTTTACAAAGCATCGCTTTTATTTCCTGAAGCTGCTCTTCTTCCGGATCAGTCACGTAGTATAAGGAGGCTTCTAATATACCTTCTTTTTCCGCTATCCGTGTACGATATGCCTTGAAGATATCATCAACAAGGTCCATATCCCTACGGTCCACTAACACCTTTAAAAAGGTTATCATTTCCTGAGGAAACACTCGCTCAATGACCTTATGCTTGCTGCCAATAGAAATAATAGGGCTGCTTAAGGCGCGATTAAGCTCTGGCACTGTCTTTAGCGCCAGAGCGGTCTCCTCGATGGCCGTCTGGGAGATGGAAAGTTCAAAAAGCACTCTTCCGTAATTAATTGCTGCCTGCGTCATGAGAATCACCTGCTTCTGCTATAAATGAATCATAAAGCGCCTTGTTTGACAGGGCACTCACTTCCTGATTGACTACTTTTGCTGCTGCTGCGATTACTAAGCCAGCTATCTGAGCCTTAGCTTCGTTAAGCGCTTTTTCCTGATCCGCTTCCACTTTTCTCTGTGCTTCTGTGATCACTCGGCCAGCTTCTTCTCCCGCATCTGATAAGATACGGTCATACTGAACCTTAGCCTGATTTTTTGCTTCTTCAATAATCTTTGATCCTTCTTGTGAGGATGCAGCCAGTTTCTCTTCGTACTGCTTTTTAATCTCTGCTGCCTGCCCCTCAGAATTCCTGGCATTTGAAATGCTGTTCTCAATCATTGCCTGCCGCTTATTCATAATTCCCATAACCGGCTGAATCAGGAAATGTCTAAGCAAAAGATACAGGACAATAAGATTCAACATGTTAAACACTAGGTTCATATCTAGTCTAAGCATCTCTACCGCCTGCCTTTCTTTTTAATATTTTCCAAACGATCCCTGGTAATAGGCATTATTTAAGGAATAAGATGATAAGAAGGGCAATAACGAAACCATAAATAGCAGTTGCCTCTGCAAGAGCACAACCTAATAAGAGTGCCTTGCTGATCTTGCCGTCTGCTTCTGGCTGTCTAGCAATAGCATCTACGGACTTAGCGGTTGCTAAACCGATACCTACACCTGCACCTAAACCTGTTAATACTGCGATTCCTGCTCCAATAGCTGTAAACATAATAATCTCTCCTTTTAATTTAAACTAGTTTTACTCCACTGCCTCTTTAATAAAAAGTGCAGTCAGAAATACAAATACATACGCCTGAATCAATCCGTCAAAAATGTCAAAATACATGGAAAACGGAATTGGTAAGAACGCTGGTACGAGTAGCTTAATAAGCTCCATGACAACGAACGCTCCTAAAACATTACCAAACAATCGCATACATAATGAAAGCGGTTTGATAAACAGTTCCAGGATATTAATCGGTGCGATAATCGCAACCGGCTCTGCAAAGCTTTTAATAAAGCCTTTAAGACCTTTTCTGTGAAAGCCTGCATATTCAATCAGCAAAATGCTTATAATAGCAAGCGCTGCGGTGGTATTTAAATCCTTAGTAGGTGGTTTAAGTCCCAACAGACCAATGAGATTCGCTACACCGATGTAAATTGCCACAGAAATCAGGTAAGGAACGTAACGTCTTCCTTCTTCCCCAATCAGATCATCAAAAAAACTATAAAGCCCACCAACAGCCATCTCCAGCACCTGCTGCTTCTTTCCAGGATTCTCGACTTTTAAGTTCCTGACAAGGCAGATGGAAAGTAACGTCAGTGCCGCCATGATAAACCACGTTATCACAACAGATTCCGCAATGGGAATTCCTCCGAATATCGGGATGGTAAATACCGTTTCGCAGGTCAGTTCTTCCAATAACTTCTCTGCTAAATCCTCCGTAATGCTCACTTCCTTTCTTAGAGACAGCTTTTCTCTTTTTTATTATTATCTATCTCATCGAGAAATTGTATTTTTGAACATACAATCTGCGTGAGGTATATGGTGTATCATACTTTCAACCGCAAAAATTGTCAACTTTTTAGCTAATTCATAACACCTTGTTAATGCAGGTTATTGTTTGCACATTTAAAACAACTTAGTCGATTAAAAATCGTGTTTTATTATCACTATTTTTAAGTTAAATGTAATAAAAAAGTAAAGTTGCATTTTTACGATTCAATTTTCTAGGATTTATGACGATTTTTTCTTTTAATTTTTATGAATAATGACCATTTTTTTTTATCATCTCAAATTTTAACCGTCATTAAGCACGAACGAACCTATAATGCAGCCGTAAATGCTAGAAAAATAAGATACGTTTCCTGGGGATATTGTCCATTTCAATAACAAATCCCACAAATGCTCCCTGTGAAAATAAGTCAGTTTTTTCAGTTTTTCTTCATATTAAATGTAACATTTTAATAATACTGGAAAATTAATGTAATCTTAAACTGGCCTTACGGTTTATAAATATTTGCATTAGAGCAAAAAACTATGGGAGCACATCATAATAATACGTATTTTATAAACCAACTTTCACGTTTTATCTTTCCCGTAAATTATGAATGCTCCCTAGATTTAAAACGAACACAAATAGACACAGGAGAATTACATATTCTTTACGCTATTATGCTTGTTATTTCCCGTTTTATTCGATAACATAATCTTACTGACTGACTTGCCACAAGGAGCGTTCTTATGAAAGATAAATACCGTTTGTTAGATCAAATTATAGAAGGTCATTTTATTACTCCAGTCTTTCAACCTATCGCTTCCTTAAAAGATGGCAGAACTTACGGCTATGAAGCGTTAAGCAGGATCTCAAATCCTTCTTTATCTATGAATATTGAGGAGATGTTCCAGATTGCAGACGAGTGTAATAAATCCTGGGCGCTTGAAACATTATGCCGGACAAAAGCCCTGGAACATTTGGAATGTTTGGGAATGGACAAGAAATTGTTTCTTAATGTAAACGCCAATATCATCTATGATAAAAAATTTCAAGAAGGCTTCACAAAACAAAAACTTAAGGAAGACGGCATTGACTCAGACAATATCATCTTTGAGATAACAGAACGTGTTGCTGTTACTGATGGTGAAGCTTTTCTAGGTTCCATCAACCATTATAAAAATCAAAAATACGGGATTGCTATTGATGATGTTGGCTCTTGTTATTCCGGACTTAATATCATCGCTTCGGTTAAGCCAAATCTCATTAAGCTTTCCACAGAGTTGGTTCGAGATATTGATAAAAGTGAAACAAAGCAGCTATTATGCCAGGCAATGGTGGATTTCTCTAAAAGAGCGGGAACCTTATTAATTGCAGAAGGAATTGAAACAGAAGAAGAATTGAAAACACTGATTCGATTAAGAGTCGATTTAGGACAAGGCTTTTTCCTAGGCTTTCCTGAGAAAACATTTAAGGAGTTACCTCAAGATAAAATAGAACTGATTAAAAAACATCATGGAAGAAATCATAACTTATTTAACCAAAATTCTATCTATCCGGTGATTGGACTCCTATCAAAACCAGGATACACCTTTTCTCCAAATGAACGGGCAGAAGTTATATATGAAACGATACACTTTAGCCCCTCCATTACAGAGTTTACAATCGTAGAAAATGAAACAGCAATTGGCTTTATGACAAAAAATGCATTAAGCGAAGCATTTGGTGGCAGATATGGATTCAGTCTTAATTCAAAAAAACGCATCAGCCAGTTGGCCATGGCGGATTTCTTAAGAGTGGATTACTATATGCCTGCTGATCATGTATCAAGCCTTGCCATGCGAAGGACCTTTGAGCAGTTATACAGTCCTATTGTGGTTGAGAAAGAAGGAAACTATTGGGGAATCGTGACTATTAAAGATCTACTTGAGGCATGCACCAAAGCAGAGGTGGATACTGCCATGCATTCCAATCCTTTAACCAGGTTACCTGGGAATTTAATCATAGAACAGGAGATATTAAGCCGGGTCTTTGAAGAAGAACCTTACTGCATTACATACTATGACATTGATAACTTTAAGGCATACAACGATGTTTATGGATTTAAGAATGGAGACATGATGTTGGCGCTGGTTGCCGATACCTTAAAAAACTGCGCCATTAACCAGGAATTTATCGGGCACATTGGAGGAGATGACTTTATTGTAATTTTCGATACTCATGATGCAAAAGATTACTGCCAAAATGTCATAGATCAGTTTTCAAGCAAAGTCACATTGTTATATCATGAGGAAGATATCACAAAAGGGTATATAACATCAAAAAACCGGCATGGAGTTACAGAAAACTTCCCCATTGCCAGCCTCTCCATCGCAGGTATTTCAAATAAGAACATACATTATGAAACGATTGATTCATTTTCCAAAGAGATCGCCTACCTTAAAAAAAAGTGCAAACGCCAATCTGGAAATTACTTTGAAATCATTTAGCCCGTGTTTCCTTGTGAATTATATTTTTGCACAAAGGAAAAGCACCGACCTCGCAGCTCTCTGTCTGCAAAACCAGTTATCCAGCAGTTGACATATACACAATATATGGTGTAATATAAAGATAGCTAAAAAACTTAATATTGCGTGTTACACAAAGCGAAACCCTAGGAAGTGCGAATTCCTAGGGTTTCTTTTAGGTTAGTTGTCCTTCTTGTTTCGATCTAACCATTTACGTATGTAGTAGCTAACTACAGCCGCCATAATCGAAACTAAAAAACTTAATATATAATGCATGTTACACCCCCTTTCCGTTGCACGGTATAGGGTGGACAACAATAACATTATCCTTCCTTTTTTGTACAATTTTTTATTGTATCTGAGTGAAATTACAGATCGGCACAGCTCCGAATCTCCTGTAGGTAAATTTGAGATACTAGAAAGGAGTTTATCATGAAACCTTTAAAAAGGCTTTTCGCTCTTACTCTTGGGGTCTTTATGTTTACGGTGACACCATTTTAAGATTATATCAAGTATCTTAGATTTAAGCCAAAATTTGAGAATCACCCATTTAAGATCGGAGAAGCAAAGAAAGGAAATTTAAAAAATTCTACCATAAGAATCTATGCCAGGGCTGTTAAAGTGTTCGTCAACTATATTCGTGATGACTTGGACTGTGAAATTAAATTTAAAAGGCCCCGGCTCCCAACCAACGATACTAGGATACAACTCCCTTTGTACATTCATGAGGTTCAGGCTCTTGATCAGGTATTCTTAAACTCAACTGAAATGGGACTTAGAAATTTATGCATTATTCATCTTATGCTTGATGGTGGTTTAAGAAGTGAGGAAGTCATTGGTTTAAAGGTAAAGGATATTTGCTTTGACAAAGATTACATATTAATAGAGGATTCAAAGAATCACAAGTCCCGTATTGTACCCCTAGCCTGGAATCTACGAATATATATACGCAGTTATCTTGATTATCGTGATGCTAGACCTATGAATGCATTGATTCTTAAAACAAACGGATCGGATGCTATTAACTATAATGTATTGAAACAGCTCTTTTTCAGAATAAGAAAATGGACAGGTGTAGAAAGGCTGCATCCGCATTTATTAAGACATACGTTTGCAGTCTCCTATCTGGTCGGCGGCGGTAACCTGGAATTTCTTCGTGATATGCTGGGTCATAGTGATTACACTACTACTAGGGATTATGTAAAAATGGCAAACCAGTACCGTATGATGGATGCAGATGTGTATAAGCTGGATGATATTTTCTTCCGTCAGATAAAATAAAAGTATCTCAATCAATCTTCCCGAACGGCCGGAGCTTCTCTGGCCAGGAACTTGATTGAGATACACTTTTTTACTTGTAAAATTTTCCATTTATAATATAATTAGAACAAAATATTAAACGTTACATTATGAGCTTTATATAATAGCAATAATTGGCATTTAGTATGCCTTCTAAAATGTAACTATTATAATAAAAATCTAATTGATGGGGAAACAGTATGGAAAAGATGAAAGCGCTAAAACAGCTACTTGATGAGAATAATATTAACAATCAATTTGAAGAAGTTTCATTTGAAGACGAAACACTAACATATCTATATTTCCAATTTCCAGTTGCAAGGGAATACGAGGAAATTCGCATTAGAGAAAATGATCCCAATATTGATAGCCTTTTAAACAGTAGTTTGTTTAACTACAGAGGAATAATTAATTATGAATCAATTTGGTCAGCTGAGTCCAACTGTATTGAATGTGGAATTATTTCTCCGGGTATTATATTACCAAGTCGTTATCTTTTTTCACGGCTTTACAAGGCGTTTAGTATTGACCAACCTCAGAATAGCGATGGCGACTTTGATGATCCCGAACCTCAAAGTGTGATGCTATATTCAGATGAAAAAAGGAAGGTATCTCTGGGATACTCTAGCAAAGAATTTGCATTATTAAGTGCGTATAAAGAAGGACGACGGATAGATATTAATGAAAATAAAACGCGATTTGAAATAACCTTACTAATAGAAAATATAAATACACCAATTAAAACCCAAGACGAAGCCAAATCTCTGCTAGAGAAAGTTTCATACACATTATTTTTCCAGTTGAGTCTTCTATATAATATTGACATTGTTTTGAGACCAAGGAAAAAACCAAGACGTGAGAGAAACAGAATAGTACGAGAGCGAACTGGTATACCCGCAGAACGTAAAGATTTAAAGCTGGAATACGAGTACGACGAAATACCAATGTCCTTGTATTGGTTTGCCCAGAGCAATAAAAATTCTCCGTTTTTTATGTATTTTGCATTGTATCAAGTACTTGAATTCTATTTTCCAATCTATTCAACATTACTTGAGAAAACAATAATTCAGAACCTGATAAAAGATCCATGTTTTAATATAAATAAGGATTCCGATGTTGTAAAGTTACTGAATATAATTAAGAAATATAGTACTGGAAGCTTGGGAGATGAAAGAGAGCAGCTTAACACAACCTTACGAAGTATTTTAAGGGCAGAGGATGTCATTAATTACATCAAAGAAAATAGTCACTTGGAAACTTATTACTCAGCTAAGGAGTCAGATAAAATATCTGAGAAAAAAATAAGGTTAACTGATAATGCTGGAATATTAAATGATATAGCAATGCGAATATACGACATTCGGTGCAGTATTGTCCATAATAAAGCATCAGAAAGTAGCCGTAAGATTTTGCCACTGACTAAAGATAATGAATATCTTGCAAATGACGTGCAGCTACTGGAGTTTATAACAAGAAAGGCTATTATTGCTAATAGTCGACCTTTTTCTAACATATAAAGTACGATACAAAGGAATCTATTTAGGAACACGATTGGCTAATAAATGCTAAGAGTATCGAATTTACCATTATGTTTATAATAAGGTGATAATATAAAGCAAAAATAAGTACTGTCCCCGACGCTCTTAACAGCCGTCAAAGACAGTACTTATTTTTACCCTTAAAGACTTCCCAAAGGACAAATAGATTCCCGCTGATATTTCTACACAAAGGAAAAGCACCGACCCCGCAGCTCTCTGTCTGCAAAACCAGTACTTTTTTAGTGCGCCTTCGGGGGCTCGAACCCCGGACAAATAGATTAAGAGTCTACTGCTCTACCAACTGAGCTAAAGGCGCGTATCTTTTGTTTTTTGTTGTGCGCTTGTCTCAAGCACGTGTGTAATTATATAACCGTCTTCAACAAAAGTCAACACCTTTTTTACAATTATTTTACTATTATTTATAATTTATTTATTTTTCTTATTTTTACCTGAATTTCCACCTAGTGTTTTGTTCACATCGACAAAAGATTTGTTAAATGTAAGGAGCTTCTTATTTAAGTCAGTTTTATCACTGGTTGCCTGAAGTAGCTTATTTGTAACCTTGTCTTTCATTCCCATAATCATGCACCATGATCTTCTTTTTTCTATATTATATGCAAAACCGGTGCCAAAGTCATAACATTAGGCACCGGTATCAAAAGATTTTATTTTCTTCCTGCAATGAGTTTGAATATAGGATTTCCTTTTAAAGAGAATTTTTCTTCATATTCTGTCATTACATTTCCTTCACCCATCTCGCTGTGATGAAGGTCAAAGGTAGATTCTTTAATCTCCCACACATCTCCCGGAATGGCTTCTAACGAATATTCAAATAATCCTTTATTGTCTGTTTTAAATTCAACGACTCCATCAGGTTTTAATATTTTGTCATAGACTTCCATAAACTCCTCTGATGTAAGTCTGCGTTTTGTATGTCTGTCCTTTGGCCATGGATCGGAAAAATTCAAGTAGATCTTCTGCACTTCTCCCTGATTAAATATCTCAGAAAGGTTTTTGGCATCCACACACATGAAAACAATATTATTAAGTTCCATTTCGGCTCTTTTTTGAAGTCCTCTTAAGAGAACGCTTGGGTACCGTTCAATCCCTACATAATTAATATCCGGATGAAGGGATGCAAGCTCCATAATAAACCTGCCTTTCCCCATACCTACTTCTATTTCAATGGGCCTCTCATTTCCAAAGACTTCGTTCCACCGGCCCTTTTTTTCCTCCGGGTTCTGAACCACATATGGACTGGCTTCGATTTCTTGTTCCGAGCCTGGTATGTGACGTAACCTCATATTATAATTCCTCCAAATAATTTCATCGTATTCTTTCTGTTCCTTCTATTATAGCAGGTAGATTGTATCATATCATTAGGGACAGACGCAAGATACGGGAATAAATTCACAAAAAGAAAACAAATCGTAAATAAATAAGAGGTGCGCAATCTCTGAGAATCAGGTATAATACCTATATAATAGAATAAATCCGTTTTTGCAAAGGAGGAAATATATGGGAACGACCGACAACAACTTCTGGATCAAAATCCAGCAAGGTCTAAGGGAGACAGAGATACTCATGAATCAACAGCAGTATAATCTGTCCATGATCAAAGCCCGCCAGACCGTGGAATATATGGTAAACTACTTAGGAGAAAAGGCCCTGATTGTGGAAGGAGATTTAGCTGACAGCATTGATCAGCTATTTGAAGGACGTCTCATCTCCCAAACTTCCAAGGATCATTATCATAGGATACGTATGATTGGTAACAAGGCAGTTCACGAAGGCAGTGACAGCCCCTATGATGCAGGAGAGGCTCTAAAGCTTCTGGCAGGGGAAGTGAATGCCTTTGCAAATACATTTCATAGAGAAAGCCCGGAAGATGCCACCTACAAACAGCGCCAGGCTCCCCTTAGACCAGTTGCCATTGCTCCCAATGACCGTTCCCAAAGGAGCAGTTCTCAAAAAAGCAATTCTCAAAAAAGCAATTCTCAAAAAAGTAGTTCTCAAAGAGACAGTTCTCAAAGAAACAATGCTCAAAGAGACAACGCTCAAAGAGGCAACGCTCAAAGAAGTGGCTCTCATAGAGGCAATGCGCCTCAGGGACAAGCTCATAGACCACAATCGGGGAACAAAGCAGCAAGTTCAGGGCAGGCTCCAAGAAGCGCTTCTAAGGGTCGCAGTAGACGCAGATCCAGACAAAGCGCACCGGAAACAAACGGCTTATTAAAGCCAGCACTGATTTTCCTTGGCATCCTTGTGCTTGTTTTGATCTTTATAAAACTTGTTCCTGGAAAGGGAGGGAAACAAAATCCCGCTCCAACTGAAACCTCTACTCAGATTTCAACCGAAGTTCCAACTACATCTGAAACACCGGAGGAAACAACCGAAGCTGAAACAGAAGCTCCAATCACATACACCACAAAGAGTAAGCTAAACGTTCGCTCTAAACCTTCTACTGACGGTACCAGACTGGGAAGCCTTGCAGCCGATACTAAGGTGGAATTCGTAAAAACCTACGATGACAAATGGAGCGTCATTATGTTTGAAGGAAAAGAAGCTTATATTGCCACTGAATTTTTAACGAAATCAGAAGGAGCTTCCGATTCCACCACCAAAGAAACAACTGCGTCTTCAGAACCCACGAAAAAAGCAGGACAATAAACCATAGCAAAACGAAGATAGAGGAAATTTTCTCCCTATCTTCGTTTTTTTTAGGAATTTTGTACAGTCCTTTTGTGTGTTTTAAATCACGTATTTGATTAAATTTTCATAAAATTGGTTGATTTTTCTATTTTGGTCTGGTATTTTTTTCAATTTATAGTATCATTATATATACAATACGTTATTCAACAAAACATAACTAAGGAGGCTACGGTATGGATAAGGTTATTGAAAAGATTTCTGATATCGAATCAGCGGCAACTTCCATTATGGATAACGCGAATGAGCGTAAAAAAGCATTTGCCAAAAAGATGGAGGAAAACACAGCTGCATTTGATTCTGATTTAGAAGCTAAAACCAATAAAAAAATCGAAGCACTGCGGACCCAAATGGAAGTTGAAATGAACCGTCAGTTAGAAAAGCAGTTAAGTGATTCCAAACGTATCCTAACCACACTGGAAAAGCGTTATGAAGAGCAACACAGCCAGTACGTTGAGGATTTATTTCAAACTATGATAAAGGAGTGATCTCATGGGGGACCTGCTGTCCTACAGCGGCATTACCACCAAAGTAAGGGCTATGGAAAGTCATTTGATCTCGGAAAACCAATTCCATGAGATGGCCGGGCTGTCAACCGTAACGGAAGCAGTGGATTACTTAAGCCACCTAAAACCCTATAACGGTCTTTTCGATGACCTGGAAGGTAGCAGTTTGCACCGGGTTGCCATTGAAGAGAGGCTCATTCTTTCCCTTTACAAGGATTTTGCCAAGTTATACCGATTCGCTAACTTAAACCAGCGTAAATTTCTAGATCTTTATTTTATGCACTTTGAAATCGATATCCTTAAAAAATGTCTCCGTAATGCTATGGGGAACAATTATTTGGATATCGATCTTTTAGTTTTTGAGGATTTTTTTAAGCTTCACTCTAAATTAGACTTAATAAAGCTTTCATCCTCCAGGAGTCTTACGGAATTTTGGACGAACCTGGAAGGTTCCATTTATTATGACGTTCTCTCAGAAGTGTCAGATGCAAAGGAACCTACGTTGTTTGATTATGAGGTCCATCTGGATCTTTTATATTTTAGAACTATATGGAAGGTTATGGGAAAACATTTAAAGAAGGAAGAAAAGGAACTGCTCTCCAACTGCTTTGGCAGCAAACTGGACTTACTTAATATCCAGTGGATCTATCGATCCAAAAAGTATTATCAGATACAATCTACTGATATCTATTCCCTTCTCATTCCCACCAATTATCATCTAACCAAGGAGCAGATTACGAAAATGGCAGAGGCCGGTACCATAGAAGAATTCTACGGGGTGCTTAAAACCACCTACTATGGCCGGAAAGCGGATATAGAAGTTTTTGATTTGCCTGACCTGGAAAAGCTTACAAAGGAGGTACTTGATAAGATCTACCGTTCAACCAGCCAGCAAAATCCGTATTCCATTGCAACACTGAATTCCTACCTCTATTTTAAAGAGGCTGAGATTCAAAAAGTTATTACCCTCATAGAGAGCATCCGGTATCGTTTAACTCCGGATGAAATCATCTCCTATGTGGAAAAACAGTAAAGGGGGTTACTTTTTCTGTGATAGAAAAGATGAAATTCTTAAGTATCACCGGGCCCAAGGAGGATATCGACCGGGTGGTTGACACCTACTTATCCAAATATGAGATCCATCTGGAAAATGCCCTGTCCGAATTAAAAACGGTGCAAGACTTAAGGCCTTTTGTTGAAAACAATCCATTTAAGGATATCAGCCAACGCGCCTTAGAACTTTCCCAGCTTCTCTCTCCAGATGGAGAACAGTCCGGTCATAAATCCATGACCGTTTCTCAAGCTTCGGACTTGATTGAGGCCATTGGAAATGAAGCAGAAGAGCTAAAAGCCAAGGAAGAGTCCTTGATATCCAAACGGAACACCTTAAAAGAATCTTTGGAACGAATTCTTCCATTTACCGCACTTAATTACGACCTAAGCGCAATCCTTCATTTTAAGTACATTAAGTTCCGCTTTGGACGCATTTCTCATGAGTATTATCACAAGTTTGAGGACTATGTGTATGATACCATTGATACGGTTTTATACAAATGCAGAGAGGATGACGAATACGTTTGGCTGGTTTATTTTGTACCAGATACCATCTCAAACCGAATTGATGCCATTTATGCCTCCATGCACTTTGAACTGATTACAGTTCCAGATGAATATAAAGGTACGCCTTTTGAGGCGACCAAAACTTTAGAGGACAGCATGAAGGCGGTTCAGATCGAGCTTAATGACGTCAGAAAACAGCTTGCCACCTTCCTGGAATTAAAACGGGATGACCTTTTATCAGCCAAAGACCGGTTGGAAAGCTTTTCTACTAACTTTAACGTAAGAAAGTTGGCTGCCTGTACCAGGCAGAGCCGGAATACCTTCTATATCTTATGTGGATGGATGAGTCACCATGATGCAGATTCCTTCCAACGTGATATCTCCGATGACGAGAAAACCTTTTGTATCGTTGAGGAAAATCATGAGAATATCTTAAGCCGTCCTCCTACAAAGCTATTAAATCCAGGACTGTTTAAGCCCTTTGAACTTTTTATCAAGATGTACGGTCTTCCAGCCTATAATGAGATTGATCCTACTATATTAATAGGTCTCACCTATTCCTTCCTCTTTGGATTCATGTTTGGGGATGTAGGCCAGGGACTCTGCTTGCTGGTTGGAGGTTTTTTACTTCACCGATTTAAGAAATCAAGCCTTGCCGCTATTATCTCCTGCTGCGGAATCTTTTCAACCATATTTGGGTTCCTATTTGGAAGTGTGTTTGGGTTCGAAGAAATAATCCATGCCGTCTGGCTAAGGCCAATGCAGCATATGACCAGCCTTCCATTTATCGGGCGGCTTAATACCGTATTTATCGTTTCCGTGTCAATCGGTATGGGAATCATCTTGCTTACCATGATCTTAAACATCATAAACAGCTATCGTTCTCATGACCCGGAACGGACCTTTTTTGATACCAATGGTCTGGCTGGATTCGTTTTTTACGCAGGACTGGTTTTAACCATTGTCCTTTATATGACTCAAAATCCAATTCCAGCTTCTGTTTTGCTGGTTATCATGTTTGCTCTACCCCTTGCCATTATGTTCTTTAAAGAACCCCTTACCAACCTGTTGGAGCGGAAAGCAAGGATCATGCCAAAAGAAAAGGGCATGTTTGTGGTTCAAGGTTTCTTTGAACTCTTTGAAGTGCTTTTAAGCTATTTTTCCAATACTCTTTCCTTTGTCCGTGTGGGAGCCTTTGCAATCAGCCATGCGGCAATGATGGAAGTCGTACTAATGCTCTCCGGCTATGAGGCCGGAAATATAAACTGGCTCGTTGTGATTTTGGGCAATATATTCGTCTGCGGCATGGAAGGACTGATCGTTGGTATCCAGGTACTTCGTCTGGAATATTATGAATTATTCAGCCGCTTTTACCGGGGAACCGGACGCGCATTCAAGCCATACGGAAAAAAATTATAAAAAACATATCAGGAGGTATTTATAATGACCATGTTAGTAAAAATTACGTTAGCAGTTGCATTAACCTTAAGCATAGCTCTTCCACTCTTCGCTTTCGCCATGGGTGAAAAGACGAAGGGCCGTTACAAGACAGCGTTGTCAGTCAATGTGCTTTTATTCTTTGGTACTCTCATCGTTTCCAGTGTTCTTATGTTCCAGGGCCAGGCAGAAGCTGCTGAGGCTGCTGCAACTGCAACTTCTGGTGTAGCCGGAATGGGATATTTAGCGGCTGCTTTATCCACTGGTCTTGCCTGTGTGGGCGGTGGTATCGCCGTTTCTGCTGCTGCAAGTGCAGCTCTTGGCGCTATCAGCGAAGACAGTACTATCTTAGGTAAATCACTCATCTTCGTAGGTCTTGCCGAAGGTGTATGTCTTTACGGTCTGATCATTTCCTTCATGATCCTTGGAAAGCTGTAATCATGAAAATGTATCTAATCAGCGACAACTTAGATACCTGGGCCGGCATGAGGCTGGCAGGGGTCGAGGGAGCTGTCGTACATGAAAAAGCTGAGCTTAAGAGTGAACTGGATAAAGTACTGGCCGATAAGGAGATCGGGATTATCCTCCTGACAGAAAAATTTGGCAGAGAGTTTCCGGACATCATCGACGATGTAAAGTTAAACCGGAAACTGCCTCTGATCGTTGAGATTCCTGACCGCCACGGTACCGGCCGCAAGCCAAACTTTATCACAGATTATGTCAACCAAGCTATCGGTTTAAAACTATAAGAAAGAGGTGGTCATCTTGACAACTGAGGAAAAACTACAGCATTTTCTAGAGTTTTGTATGGAAGATGCCAGATCCCGAAGTGCGAAGATGCTTGATGAATATACTGCCGCTTTAGAAGAGGCCTTTACAGAGCATCAAGAAAATGCAATCCGACGGGCCGAACAGCAGGTGATATTGGAGAAAAAGCAGATCGAACGGGAAACAAATAAAAAGCTATCTCTGGAACAGATTAACATTCGACGGGAATTTGGAAAAAAGCAGGATGAACTAAAAGAAACATTGTTTGAAGAACTTTTAGACCGACTGACTCAATACATGAAAACCCCGGAATACACAACACTTTTAAACAATCAGGTGAAAAAAGCCTTAGCACTGGCTGACAAAGAGTTCATTACCATTTACATTGATCCAGAAGACAAGGAAAAGCTATTAGAGCTTACCTTCCCACAAAGTGCAGAGATTCTGGTAAGCGAATATTCATTCCTGGGAGGAATCAGGGCGGTCATCCCATCGAGACATATTTTAATCGATAATTCGTTCCAGACTAAGCTTTCCGAAGCGAAACGTGACTTCCGCTTTGATATAAAAGATATTGTGGGAGGTGAGGCCAATGACTAGTACCGGTAAAATCTCAGGGATCAACGGCCCTGTCATCTATCTAAAAGGTGATACAGGGTTTCAAATGAATGAAATGGTATATGTGGGAAAAGATCATCTGGTAGGAGAAATCATCGGTCTTACGGACCGACGAACCATCGTTCAGGTCTATGAGGAAACCAGTGGTCTAAAACCAGGAGAAGTCGTAATCTCCACCGGACTTCCTGTGTCCGTTACTCTGGCACCTGGAATTTTAAATAACATTTTTGATGGTATCGAACGGCCATTAAAGGAAATTGCCAAGACAGGCGGCCCCTATATTGACCGTGGAATCCAGGTAGATTCCCTTGACGTGAATAAACTTTGGGAGACTCATATTACAATTAAGAAAGGGGATCACCTCTTCCCTGGCTCCATTATTGCAGAAGTACCAGAAACACCTGCGATCACTCATAAGGTCATGATTCCTCCTGACATGGAGGGATTTGTAGAGAGTGTGGTAACCGATGGTTCTTACACCATCAGTCAGCCTCTTTTAACCCTTAAGCTTTCTGACGGAACTACAAAGGAAATCACCATGACCCAGAAATGGCCTATCCGAATTCCAAGGCCAATTCTAAAGCGGTATCCTGCGGCAAAACCTTTGATTACCGGACAGAGAATCATAGATACCTTATTCCCTCTGGCAAAAGGCGGCACCGCTTGCATTCCTGGCGGTTTCGGAACTGGAAAAACTATGACCCAGCACCAGATTGCCAAATGGTCCGATGCTGATATTATCATCTATATTGGCTGTGGCGAGCGAGGCAACGAGATGACTCAGGTTTTAGAGGAATTTTCAGAGCTTGTAGATCCCCGTTCTGGTAATCCACTAATGGACCGGACCACACTGATTGCCAATACCTCCAACATGCCGGTAGCGGCAAGAGAAGCAAGCCTTTACTCCGGTCTTACCTTGGCGGAGTATTACAGGGATATGGGCTATCACGTAGCCATTATGGCCGACTCCACCTCACGGTGGGCAGAGGCGTTAAGAGAGTTATCAGGGCGACTTGAGGAAATGCCTGCAGAGGAAGGCTTTCCGGCTTACCTGGCGTCCCGTCTATCCGCCTTTTATGAAAGAGCTGGAATCATTCAGAATCTTAATGGTACCGAAGGTTCTGTTACCATTATCGGAGCGGTTTCACCTCAGGGTGGTGACTTCTCAGAGCCTGTAACTCAGAACACCAAGCGTTTCGTACGCTGCTTCTGGGGTCTTGACAGAAACCTTGCAAACGAACGTCATTTCCCAGCCATCCACTGGCTTAGCAGTTATTCGGAATATCTAACCGATCTGGCTCCTTGGTATGTGGATTTCGTGGATAAACGATTTGTAGACTATAGAAATCGTATGGTATTTATTCTGACACAGGAAAGCAGCTTAATGGAAATCGTAAAACTGATTGGCGGAGATATGCTGCCTGATGATCAGAAGCTGATTCTTGAAATTGCAAAGGTAATTCGAATCGGATTCCTACAGCAAAACGCTTTCCATAAAGAGGATACTTGTGTTCCTATGGAGAAGCAGTTTTTAATGATGGATCTCATCTTATACCTGTACAAAAAATCACGTTCTCTTATATCCATGGGAATGCCCATGTCCGTATTAAAGGAAGACCCGATTTTTGATAAGATCATTTCTTTAAAATACGACGTTCCCAATGACAGGCTGGATCTTTTTGATGATTATAAAAAGCAGGTTGATGCCTTTTATGATTCCGTCATTGAACGAAACGCATAGAAAGGAGGCAGATTATGGCAATCGAATATTTAGGCTTAAGTGCCATCAACGGCCCCTTGGTCGTATTAGAAGGCGTTCAGAATGCTGCTTTTGATGAAATTGTGGAAATGACCGTGGCTGGGAAAACAAAGAAACTTGGAAGAATCATTGAAGTATATGAGGATAAAGCAATTATCCAGGTCTTTGAAGGCACCGACGGATTGGCCCTTCGAAACGTACACACAAGGCTGACCGGACATCCCATGGAGCTTTCCGTATCAGAAGACATGTTAGGACGTACCTTTAACGGAATCGGAGTTCCCATTGACGGACTTGGCGACATTGCTTCTGACAATCGTCTTGATATTAATGGGAAACCTTTAAATCCAGTAACAAGAGAATATCCTAGAGATTATATCCGTACTGGCATTTCAGCCATTGACGGGCTGACAACTTTGATACGAGGACAAAAGCTTCCTATCTTCTCTGGCAACGGACTTCCTCACGATGAGCTGGCAGCTCAGATCGTCCAACAGGCTTCCTTAGGGGATGACGCCGACTCCAGTGAAAAATTCGCCGTGGTATTTGCTGCCATGGGCGTTAAATACGATGTGGCAGATTTCTTCCGCAGAACATTTGAAGAAAGCGGCGTTTCCGACCACGTTGCCATGTTCATCAACCTAGCAAATGACCCGGTCGTGGAGCGACTGATTACACCAAAGGTAGCTCTGACACTTGCAGAGTATCTGGCTTTTGAAAGAGGAATGCACATTCTGGTAATCTTAACAGATATGACTGCTTATTCGGAAGCGCTCCGTGAGGTCTCTTCCTCCAAAGGAGAGATTCCTTCCAGAAAAGGATATCCAGGTTACCTCTACAGTGATCTGGCATCCATTTATGAGCGCGCAGGCATTGTTAAGGGAAGACACGGTTCTGTTACCCAGATCCCAATTCTTACCATGCCAAATGATGATATTACCCATCCTATCCCTGATTTAACCGGATACATTACGGAGGGACAGATTGTTTTAGACCGAAGCCTTTATGGTCAGTCCGTATATCCACCCATTAATGTACTGCCCTCTTTAAGCCGTCTGATGAAGGATGGAATTGGAGAAGGCTTTACCAGAGCGGATCATCAAGGTGTGGCAAACCAGCTCTTCTCCTGCTATGCAAAGGTGGGAGACGCAAGAGCCCTGGCATCGGTTATCGGTGAAGATGAGCTATCTCCTATTGATAAAAAATTCCTCATATTTGGAAAGGAATTTGAAAACCGTTTTATTGGCCAGGGAAACCACACCAACCGGAACATTCTAGAAACCCTTACCATTGGCTGGGAGCTCTTAGGACTTCTTCCAAGAGGGGAATTAGACCGTGTGGATACTAAGGTGCTGAATCAGTATTATAAGGAAACCACCCCAGACGCTTCCAATGAATAGGAGGGAACTCTATGAATCCCAATTCGTTTCCCACCAAGGGAAATCTAATTCTAGCTAAAAACTCTCTCGGTCTGGCCAGACAGGGCTATGAGCTGATGGATAAAAAGCGGAATATCCTGATCAAAGAGCTAATGGAGTTAATTGATGAGGCAAAGGGCATTCAGTCAGAAATTGATGAGACCTTTACCTCTGCCTATAAAGCGCTGCAAAAAGCCAACATCGAACTGGGAATCGACTACGTAAAGGACATTGCCATGGCAGTCCCTGTAGACGATTCGGTGCGCATCAAGACCAGAAGTATTATGGGAACAGAGATTCCTTTGGTGGAACATGAAGGCAGGCCCTTAAACCTGACGTATGCATATTACACCACCAGAGAATCCCTTGATGAAGCACGCTCTAAGTTTGAGAAGGTAAAAGAGCTGACTTTAAAGCTTTCTTCCGTGGAAAACTCCGCTTACCGTCTGGCAAACAGCATCAAGCGAACCCAGAAACGGGCAAATGCATTAAAGAATATTACCATACCTCGATATGAATCCCTGACGAAAAACATCTCCAATTCACTGGAGGAAAAAGACAGGGAGGAATTTACAAGGCTTAAGGTAATAAAAAGAAATAAGAAAAGTTAAATATTAGATACTATAATAAAAACAGGGAGTCTTAAGGCCATATATCGACCTTCGGACTCCCTGTTGTTCTATATTTACATAGAAGAAATGGAATTGTATTTAAAATCCAAATACACCTTCCACAAAAATCACCTTGATTCTCTCCTCTTCAAACTGCCCTGCAATTAAAACAAAATCGTTGCAGATCCTGTCCTTATGACTGCAATCAATGCACCGGCCCAAAACCGTACAGGGTGTCCCCTTTTTCAGCCGTTTGGCATCTAATGTTGCTGCTATCTGCCTGGTTCGTTCTATGGCTTCCTGAGTATCTTTAACAAGCTTATTGATACCCACCACCACTAGAACCTGCTTTGGTCCATAAAGCATAGGCGCCACCCGGCTTCCATTGCCATCGATATTAAATAACTTCCCATCCATAGTGACTGCATTGGTCCCAGTTATAAAGGTATCTGCATAAAAGTTTTTCCGGTAAATTTCCCTCTTCTCTTCTTTTGTAAGAGTTGACACGTATTTATCTAAAAACTGAATGTTTCTACTTCTCAACTCATCAAATACACCAAGTTCCTCTAAGGTTACGGAATCTCCGCAGCCAACCAGGGTATCATTTGGTATAAAGGTATTGATAAGGGAGATCAGTTCCTTTTTATCAGCAACGAAATATGCACCTATCCGATTTTTACGAAGTGCCTTCATTGCCGCAGCAAGATCTAAATTATCTTTGGGAGAATTCATATCAAAGTTTCCCTCCTATATGGTATATTGCTCTATTTGGTGATTCTATTAATTTATCACAAAAAAGACCCAAAGAAAAGAAAAAGGAGAACCTGTCTCCACACCGTTGACAAAAATTATCTGTTTATGTTATGATGGTTTCACACTTGAGGGAGTAGTTTGCGCAGTTTATCTGCGTGCCAAGTCAACATACTGACCGTTTTGCGGTCTGGCTTGTCTTAATAAACGAGACTCATGTATAGCTTTACGCTATACATGGGCTATTTTTTTTGACTCATGCATAGCTAGTCTATGCATGAGTTTTTGTTTTTATAGAAAACAAATTTAAGGAGAGAACTGCGTTGAAGGAATTTCAGGAGAACACACGTGATTTATTAAAGCGGTTAAATACCGACGGGTCAGTCGGTTTAAGCGAACAACAAGTGGAGGTACAGAAAGAACAGTACGGAAGCAATACGCTGACAAAGGAAAAACCGGAGTCACTGCTAAAGCGTATCGCAGAGGCTGCCAAAGAGCCTATGATCCTTATGCTCATTATGGCAGGTGTCATTGCCCTTTTGGTCAACATCATACGTGCCACCACAGGCTCAGAAGCGGACTTTATGGAATGCCTGGGTATCTTTGCTGCCATCTTCCTTTCCGTGTTAATTACGGTCATTATGGAGGGCAAGAGCGCCAAAGCCTTTGAAGCCTTATCAAAAATCAGCGATGACACTATGATTAAGGTCATACGAGACGGCAATACCCTGCTGCTTGGCCAGAAAGACATTGTTGTAGGCGACATTGTTCTTTTAGCCACTGGTGACAGAGTTCCTGCTGACGGAAGACTTCTTAACAGCTCTGGAATGGCGGCAGATGAATCTGCCTTGACCGGAGAGAGTCTGCCTGCGAAAAAAGACGCCGAGCTTTTAATACTGGATGAGAAAACACCTTTGGCAGAACGAGCCAACATGGTATACTCCGGAAACTACATTACAAGCGGTTACGGAAAAATGGTTGTAACTGCTGTTGGAGATCACACAGAATTTGGTAATATTGCAAGGGAACTGACAAACGTAGAGCGCACCTCCACTCCACTTCAGGAGAAGCTTGCAAGACTGGGAAAAACCATTACAATTCTTGGTATCATTGCTGCTGCCATTGTTTTTATTTCAGAGCTTATTTCCTTCTCTCTTTCTGGCGGCCTTTCTTTAGAGGTTGTCCTTGATGCGTTTGTTACCAGTATCGTCTTAATTGTTGCCGCTGTACCAGAAGGACTTCCTACCATTGTAGCCGTGTCCTTATCCATTAACATCATAAAGTTATCAAAGCAAAACGCTCTGGTTAAAAAGATGATCGCTTCTGAAACCGTTGGATGCATCAACGTAATTTGTTCGGATAAGACTGGAACCCTGACTGAAAACAAGATGACTGTATCGGCTTTTTACGATGGAGAATGGAAAGAAAAAACTGGTGATTTCGCCTCTGACTGGCTGGTTCACAACATCTGTTTAAACACCACAGCAGACATTTCTCCAGATGGGTCCTTTATTGGCAATCCGACGGAATGCGCCATGATAAGCTTTTATCAAAATTCCAAAGCGTTTAAGAATACTGGCAAATCCTATAAAGATGAGCGTTCCGACCACGAAGTGCTTCACGCATTTCCATTTTCTTCTGAATTAAAACATATGACCACCATCAGTAAGGTGGACGGAAAGATAATTTCATACGTAAAAGGAAGCCCGGAATGCGTGTTCTCTATGTGTTCTCTCTCTCCGTCCAAGCAAGCCGAGATTGAACACTTCATTGTTAAGGCTCAGGAAAAAGCCATGCGTGTAATCGCATTTGCTCATAAAGAGCTTCTTGAAATGAAAGACTATGAGGATGATATCCATCACAATGACATGGAAAGGGACATGGTCTTTGACGGGTTTGTGGCTATCTCCGATCCTCTCCGCTCCGATGTATATGAATCCGTGAAGCATTGCCGTATGGCAGGAGTTGATTTAAAGATTCTAACCGGCGACAATATTATTACCGCCATTGCCATTGCCAATGAACTTCACATTCTGGAAGATGGTAGAATTGCTATTGAAGCAAGTGAAATTGCAGATTTAAGTGATGAAGAGCTTCTTCATATGCTTCCTAAGATCAGCGTGATTGCCAGAAGCACTCCTACCACTAAGATGAGGGTGGTAAAGCTGTTAAAATCCCAGAACAACGTAGTCGCCGTTACAGGGGATGGAATTAACGATGCCCCTGCCCTTAAAAATGCAGATGTGGGAATCGCTATGGGAATCTCCGGCACCGAGGTATCAAAAGAAGCAAGTGATATCGTTCTCCTTGACGACTCCTTCTCTACCATCGTAAAGGCCATCGCTTGGGGACGTGGAATCTATGAGAACTTCAAACGTTTTATCCAGTTTCAGCTTACGGTTAATGTTTCTTCTGTTATTGTTGTACTAGCCTCTATCCTCTTGGGCTTAAAGGCGCCATTTACGGCTCTGCAGCTTTTATGGATTAACATTATCATGGATGGACCACCAGCGCTTACTCTTGGATTAGAGCCTATCTACGACGATCTTATGAGCCGTCCTCCTACAGGAAGAAGCGATAATATCATATCTCGTACTATGTTTATCAGAATCGGACTGACGGGGCTTTATATCTCCATCATCTTCTTATGCCAGTATGTGTATAACTTTTTAGGCGCTGGGGATGAGGAAGTGACTACGGTTTTATTTACTCTGTTTGCTCTGTTCCAGCTTTTTAACGCATTTAACTGCAGGGAACTGTATGCTACCAGTATCTTCAAACACTTATTAAAGAACCGAATTATGCTTTTGGTGATATCCATCACCTTCTTTTTACAAATCCTGATCATTCAGTTTGCAGGTGCCTTTTTCGGAACCGTTCCTTTGGGACTTGTTATGTGGATTAAGATATTTATGCTTACCTTTAGTGTCATATTAATATCTGAATTTGTAAAGTTGTTGGTTCGACGAAAATAAATATGAAAGCCAGAGATACCATTGCTCTATCAGCAATCGTGTCTCTGGTTTTTTATAAAAACAGCACCTATAGCTGACCCCTGATTTATTATTTCATAAATAGGTATATTGACAAACATCCTCCAAAAACATATACTTTCCTTAATTTCCTAAATGGAAGCAATACGGAGGTTATTGATGAAAGTTGAACTTTCCCTTTTTTTCTTTGTAGAAGCGGTGGGCACCATTGCCTTTGCTTCTTCCGGCGCAATGGTTGCTATCAAAAAACAACTGGACCTTTTAGGGGTCATTGTTTTGGGGGTCACAACTGCCGTAGGCGGGGGTATGATACGGGATATTATCATTGGAAATGTGCCTCCAGCCCTTTTTAAAGACCCGGTTTATGTATTACTTGCCTTTTTTACGGTAATGATTTTATTTATTATTGTACGTTCAAATCAAAGGATTTTAGACGGTCGTTCCTTGGTAACCTACGAGAAAGTGATGAACATTTTTGACGCGGTGGGACTGGGAGCGTTTACTGTGGTAGGTATTGATACTGCGATCCTCTCCGGCTATGGAGAATATCATTTCCTTATTATCTTTTTAGGAGTGATCACAGGCGTTGGGGGCGGTATTTTGAGAGATATCATGGCAGGACAAACCCCTTATGTGCTTCGAAAACATATCTATGCCAGCGCATCCATTGCCGGTGCCATTCTTTATGCCGGGCTGCTGGAGCAGATAAACGGCAATATCGCCATGCTCATAGGAGCCTGCACTGTTATACTAATTCGTCTTTTAGCTACTCGCTACTGCTGGAACTTGCCAACTGCAACAAAAAAATGAAAGGAAAGGAGAAACTCATGAATCGGATTTTACAATATACCCTTGGAGTTATTTTTTCCATCTGCCTTATGATCGTTCTTTTATTTACCTCTGTGGAGGCTGCTGTTTACTGGATTCCCGGATACTTTCAAAAGGAATACGCCAAATATAACGTGACAGAAGCGGTTTCCATGAACATGGATGATCTTTTAGATGTTACGGATCAGATGATGGCTTACTTAAAAGGAAAAAGGGACAACCTTCACGTACCTACCACCATGGGAGGCGTAGAACGAGAGTTTTTTAATGCCAGAGAAATTGCCCATATGGAGGATGTGAGAGGTCTGTTTTTGGGAGGCATCTCCATGCGCAGAGGCTGTCTTATGATCATGGCTCTTAGTCTTATATTAATGGCTCTGTTAAAAACCAAATTTAAAAGTACATTTCCAAAGGCAGTTTGCGCTGGAAGCGGATTCTTCTTTTTGGCATCTGCAGCCACCGCCCTTCTCATATCAACGGATTTTAACCGGTATTTTATCCAGTTCCATGAAATGTTTTTTAAGAATGATTTATGGATGCTGGACCCTTCCACAGATATGCTGATCAATATCGTCCCAGAAGGATTTTTTAGCGATACTGTCTTTTTGATTGGTACTATCTTCTTCATTTTTGTCCTCTTCGTTGTCACTTTTTGTCTGTTTTTGGTACACAAATACGGGAAAAATGCCGATTAATCTTTACTTGTCACCCTAAATAACCTATACTGTATGGTGGAGAATTGTTTGAAACTGAATCTGAATTTATGGAGAGATTACCCTATATGACTCAAATTATAAAAAGGTTATCTGTATGTTTCCTCTGTCTGCTTTTGTTTGTATTCTCGTTTCATGGGACAGCTATGGCTGCGGCTGAGTGGCCGACTAACGTATCTGTGAATGCACAGGGCGCTATTCTTATGGATGCAGACACTGGAACCGTTCTATGGGGACAGAACATACACAACCAATATTACCCGGCCAGTATTACGAAAGTCATGACCGCTCTTCTTGTCATTGAAAACTGTGAAATGGACGAAATTGTTACCTTTTCCCATAACGCAGTGTTTAATGTGGAATCAGGAAGCAGCAATGCCGGAATCAATGAAGGAGACAAGCTATCTGTAAAGGATTGCCTTTATGCTCTTTTGTTAAAGTCCGCCAATGAATCTGCCAACGCCCTTGCAGAGCATGTGGCAGGAAGCACAGAAGCATTTGCAGAAATGATGACCGCCAGAGCAAAGGAACTTGGCTGCACCAATACCCACTTTGCCAATCCAAGCGGGTTAAATAACCAGGAGCATTATACCTCCCCTTATGACATGGCCCTCATTGTAAAAGCTGCATTTAATAATCCAGTCTTTGAAGAGATTGATTCCACCACCTTTTATAAGCTTCCGCCTAACTCCATCAACAAGGAGGGACTTGGAATCTCACCTGGGCATCGAATGTTGAGAAAATCCAGTCCTTATTATTATCCAGGAGTCGTAGGAGGCAAAACAGGTTATACCACCATTGCTGGCAATACTTTGGTTACTTGCGCAGAGAAAAATGGCATGAGGTTGATTACTGTAATTTTAAAAGGTTCTACCCCGCTTTATTGGACCGACACCAAAAACCTTTTGGATTTTGGCTTTGGAAACTTCGTATCTCTAAAGGCCGCTGATTATGAAAAGACTTATAGCTCCATTACCAGCGACTTAAGCTTTAGTGGTTTGTCCATCAAACGGCCGGAGGCGCTGATCCTAGATCCTGACAGTCGAATCATACTTCCTAAGACAGCTAACTTTTCCGATGCAAAAGCGGAACTCAGCTACGATATCTCACAGGGAGATCCTGATGGTGCCATCGCAAAGATCTTATACCGATATAGTGACCGAGTGGTTGGAAGTACATTTTTAGAGATTAACAAAGAGCTTTTTAAAACTCCGGAAACAAAGGCGGTTACACCTGAAAATACTGCAAAAGCACCAAAGGATAAGACACCGGATAAGCTTTCTGAGTCCAGTAAGACCAGTGCAGGAGTGTCAGAAGAATACCGTCAAAAGGCATTAAAGCCGTTCCAGATTCCTCTTGTTGTATGGTTGATCTTAGGAGGCGTAGGAGTCCTTGCTTTGACTGGAGTTCTAATCTTTTTTATCGTATACAAAAGGCGCCAAAACGATGAGTATTCTCTTCTTCGAAAGGCAGAACGCTTGAAACGCCTTAAGGAATCGGGCATCTCTGCCGATGAATTTAACAGTATCTTAGAGCAGAGACGCAGTTCTTATACATCGAAACGTAAGGGCCGGCGGGGCGGCCGTTTTAAATTCCGCTAGCTTGATCGGAGGGGGACATGGGACAGCTAAAGAGACCTGCAAAAATAGATTTGATTCGCAATATGCTGATAACGGTGGGTTTCTTATTAACAGCCACTGTTATCTCCTATCTGATTATGTTTTTCGGTGGGTTCACCAATAATATTGGCATGGTTTACATCATGGCAGTGGTTTTAATTTCTCGCTTTTCCAATGGATACATTCCTGGTTTAGCGGGATCATTTATCAGTATCATCTGTGTGAATTATTTGTTTACGTACCCTTATATGGAATTTAAACTTTCCGGAATTGGGTATTCCATTACCTTTATCACGTTACTGGTGATTTCCACCATTACAAGCGCAACCACCACCCATTTAAAGCAACAGAGCCAAATCCTAAGTGAAAGGGATAAGCTTTTAATGGAGGCGGAAAAGGAAACCATGCGTGCCAATCTTTTAAGAGCCATATCCCACGATCTAAGAACTCCGCTTACTGGAATCATCGGTGCAAGCGGCGCTTATCTGGATAATGAGAACACCATGGCAGAAGAAGAAAGGTCTCACCTTGTCTCTAACATAAGGGAGGATGCCAACTGGCTATTAAACATGGTGGAGAATCTGCTTAGCGTTACCAGAATTCGGGATACCGGTGCTCATGTGACCAAGCATCTAGAACCTTTGGAAGAAGTGGTTTCAGAGGCGTTACAGCGTTTTCGTAAAAGGCTTCCCAATGCTACGGTCCATGTAAGTGTTCCAGATGAGCTTATCATGGTGCCCATGGATGCCACCTTAATTGAGCAGGTTATCATCAACCTTTTGGAAAATGCGGTTTATCACTCCAATTCAACGGAATCCATAAACCTCATCGTTTCCGTGGAGGATGGGTATGCGTCCTTTGAGGTAAGCGACCAGGGAGTCGGACTTCCTGCAGATCGGATTTCCACTTTATTTGACGGCTATACCTCTTTGCCTAACAGCAGCTATGACTCCCACAAGGGGATGGGAATTGGTTTATCTATATGCAAAACCATTGTAGTCGCTCATAATGGAACCATTTTCGTTTCCAATAAAGAACATGGGGCAGTTTTTACGTTTACATTACCACTAGGGGAGGATTTTTATGAGTAAGTTTACAATCGTCATGATCGAAGATGAAAAGAATATTTGCAACTTTATAGAGAGTGCGCTGGAGAGGCAGGATTACAAGGTTAATACTGCTTTTAACGGACGAGATGGACTGGCTCTTATTAATTCCCTTTGTCCGGATGTGATACTTCTAGATCTTGGACTTCCAGATCTTGATGGCATTGACATTATAAAAAGTGTACGAAGCTGGACCACAATTCCTATCATCGTAATATCAGCAAGGACACAAGAACAGGAAAAAGTGGCAGCTCTTGACTTCGGTGCTGACGATTACATAACAAAGCCTTTTGGCACCAGTGAGCTATTAGCCAGAATCCGTACCGCTTTGCGCCATGGAAAGCCTACCGTAAAGGCAGTCGACGGCTGTATCATTCAGACACCATACCGGTGCGAGGGCTTGTATATTGACTTTGCAAAGCGTCTTGTGACACTTTGCGATCACAAGATCCATTTGACCCAGATTGAATATAAGTTAGTATCTTTACTAGCAGAAAACTCTGGAAAGGTATTGACCTACGACTATATCATAAGTCATATCTGGGGACCTTATGCGGATAATAATAATCAGATTCTTCGGGTGAATATGGCCCATATAAGACGAAAAATTGAGACCAATCCGGCAGAACCCAAATACATATTTACTGAAATCGGGGTTGGCTACCGGATGAAAGAAAGTGAAATTTAAGAGAGGGGCAATGCCCCCTTCTTTTTATTTAGTTTCCTGACTTTTGTTTTCTCCACCCGTTTTTTTCTGGCTTCTTCTTTTTTTCCATATATATCAAGAATATCTTCTTCTCTTACTAACTTCATGGTTTTTACCACATACACTTTACCGTCATCGCTGCGTCTCATACGGATTTTCCCTTTTACATTTCCATGTGCGGGGCAGCATCCCAGAGCCGAATAATATTTTTGATTCACGGAAAACCAACGAATCTTCTTCCGAAGCATCCGGTTGCATTTACAGCAAATCAAGTCAGTTACGATTTTATCTGCTATGGCATCCTGCTTTGTATCAAAGGGTCTTGAGATGTATTTGGAATACTCTGGGAATACAAGATAAACCTCTTCTTCCTGGTTTTCTGGAAGGCGGTAATAGTCGATAGACAAATACGCCTTTACCTTTTCAAAGTCCATGTGCTGCATGATACGCCCTGTGTAATGGGCATCGTCAAGTGCACGGTGAAATGGTCTCGACTCCATAATTCCCATCTCTGTGACTGCGATATCAAGTGATTGACGGTCTTTTCCATCCCCATAAAGTAAGCTGTAGAGCTTTTGTACATCATAATAGAGAAATGGCTTCTGATATGGATTGATAAGTCCATGATAGGAAAGGTTCCTTTGCAGCTCAGTAAGATCCATAGAGCCCCAGGTACAAAATACAGCATCCTCGCCGCACCAACTAGAGAATTCCTCAAATACCTTCTTAAAGTCCATTCCCTCTTCCATCAAAAGCTTTTCATCCATATGGGTCACTTCTAGTATCTTCTCATGAAGCTCGGTATAGACCTCGGGCTTTATTAATCTTCTAAATTCTCCAATTTCCTCACGGGATTCACTTAACTTTACCGCTCCGATTTCTATAATTTCAAAGGGGAAATGCTCTACCGTATCTTCCTTTCCCCCGGCACTCTGGTTCCATTCCAGATCCAGCACAATATAATTCTTCATATTTTAATCCTTTATTCTATCAGTCTGTTTAGCTTCTCTTCCATGACCCGTCTTCGTTCACTGCTTTCTTTTTCATCCTTATACCAGGTTCCGTCCTGATCAAACAAAATGTCTCCTTCGTCTGCCCCCTTAGGAAGTTCTGATGCCGCAAGCTTCACCATATTCCCCTTTTCGTCCTCACAAACGGCTATATTGCCCGTGATGCGGTCTATGGTATATCTCATACCCATTCCCCCTTCTACTTAAAATAAGCTAAGGCTTGCAGCTTTTGCAAGGCTCATACCCCATTTTTATCACTTCATCCCTGGTTCCTTTAAGCGTTTCTTTGTTCTCCTTCTTTATGGAAGTTGCTAACTTACAGTCTGGAAGATGAAACTTCTTGGTATTGGTATTTAATACATACTCTCTGGTGAGAGATTTGCTTTCTTCAGTTTTTGTCTTAGAATCATTGGTACTACCTTTATTCTGCCCAGGAAATGTAACCTTTGACCCATCGCTAACTGCTAAAATACTGCCTAACTGGTCGGTTCGAAAAACTGTGATGTTTCGTTTCTGTAAGGCATCCATGGTCTCTTTATGAGGATGTCCGTAATCATTATCCTTTCCACAGGAAATTACCGCATATTCCGGGCTCACTTGGTCGAGAAACGGTCCTGATGATGAGGTGGAACTACCATGATGGGATACCTTTAATACGTCAGCTTTTAAGGAAAATCCATTTGCTAACATATCATCTTCGGCGCCTTTTTCTGCGTCACCAAAAAATGCAAAACTGGTTTTTCCATAATCAAGACGAATTCCCACAGACCAGTTATTTAAATTATCTCCATAATCCCGGTTGGGCCCAAGAATTTGAAAGGTGGAATCTCCTAATTCATAAACCTCACCTATCTTTGGTGGAGTGATCTTTAATTTCTTTTCATCAATGGTATTGAGAAGTCGTTCGTATAATTTAGTGGTATGGGCTTTTTGCGGCATTATGATCTTATCTACGTCAAATGCCTTAATGACTGCCTCTAGTCCTCCAATATGGTCCGAATGGGGATGAGTTCCAATTACATAATCCAGTTTTTTAACCCCTTGCTCCTTTAGGTAGGATACCACAGTAGGTCCCTGATCCCGTTCTCCTGCATCGATGAGCATAAAATGTCCATCTTTTTCAATCAGAGTACTGTCTCCTTGACCCACATCAATAAAATGTACCTTTAAATCAGAGTCACTTTGCTGCCTAGAGGAAACACTTTTATCTGGTCCGGTTGAAACCTCCATGCCAGCACATCCTGCTATCATTAAGGTGAAAATAATTACCGCAGCCAGAAGCACACGCTTATAAAAATTTCCTGTCATCTTTTCTGTCATTCCCATCTGCTCCTTCGTGCTATTATATGATAGAATCATTCATCCTACAAGTATTTTTCATAGGAACACCAGTTCCGTCTAACCAAAAAGACGGACTGCATAAAATGCAGTCCTTATCTTTTCCTATGATATCTTATGAGATTCTCGCTCCGTCTGCTCCCACTAGAAAGCCGTCTGGCGTCTTCGTATCGACCATCATGGCTCCGTCGGATGGATTACAGTAATATAACTTTCCACTGGAAGAAATCCAGCCCGTTGCCATATATCCCTTGTCATTGAAAAAATACCACTTCCCTCCGATACTTTCCCACCGATTGACCGGATAACCACCATCTTGATAGGAAAACCACCAGCCGTTTTCATTCTTTTTCCATTCTCCCAATGTTTCTCCTGTAGAACGGTTTTTTTCTGCGGCTGCTGTGTCGATATATTTAGAGGAAGACTCTAGCCATTGTCCCTTTTGCTCTGGATTTCTGTCATTGACCGGACGCACCTGATAAGAATAGCTTCCAGGACTTCTCATTTGATTGGTAAAATCAATGGTCGTCCCTTGGGTGGTTACTGTATCACTAATGCTTTTTCCATCCCGGTAGAGAATCACTTCATAACTTCCGGTTCCTTCCGCCTTTTCCCAAGAGGCAAGATTTCCATTTCCCCATCCTGCACGGGTAATGGACTGGGTGTATTCTCCCACCTTAGGAAGGTCGATGGTAACGGTTAGGGTGCGGCTTAAATCTTCTCGTTTTTGCTTTACATAAGTGCCTCCAGTAATGATAATTCCTTTTTCATCGGTGGCAAAGTAATAATCTTCATCTGCATAAAGTTTTACTTCCATCTTTGGAACATCACCTTCATACCACTGAAACCCGTCGTTGATAAATTCACTGTCACCTACGCCTACCCGGCTGTTGTTTACGGTGACCTCCACCTGTTGCTGGGAAATAGAATCCCCTGGCATGATCTGGGCTGTTACCGTCATTTTTACTTCCATGATCTTTTTTCTGGAAGCTGCCATAGCAGGCATGGAACATAGGCCTGACGCCAAAACAGCAGCAAGCACTGCTGATAACAACTTTTTACCGTTCATAAATACCCTCTTCTTTCTTATAACGTAATGATCCTGCCCTTATTATAGCGTATTATCTATTATTTGGAAACGAAATGGGATAATTTATACAAAAGCTTATCATGTTTGTGTTTTTCTATAGGAATCCATTTCTTAATATGCTATCATAATTTTATAAAATATTAAGAATTAGATTTTTGTATTTACCAATTTTTCACCTAAGGTTACTGGAACTCTCCCAGCTCTTTATGCTAGTTTTATTAACACATTATGTAAGACAAGGAGTTTTTTAAGTTATGCACTGTTATACTAAGATAATAAACGTTTATCCACAAAGCATCATGAATCAATCCACATTAAAAGCAGATTCTAAGCCTATCTCCGTTCAAGGGAATGATTCCTGTTTAGGGAAGGATACGGAAGGAGGTGCAAGCATAAATGAAAACTGATACGATTTTTTACAAAGGAGCCACTGTCTCTAACGTTGGTTTGGAGGAGGATGAGAAACAATTCCTTGAATTTGTTGTCCGCTTCATCCATAAGGCAGAGGAGGATCATTCTAAAGCTCTTTTGATTCTACCAGACTACACTGCTCTTTTAAAGCCATATTATTGGACTGGCATGGGGCACATCAGCCGCCAAGAAACCATTGAGGCCATTGGCACGTGTACCGATCTGACCTGTTCTATTAACAAAGGCTTAAAAATATTCGATGCCTCTGGAGGGCGCAGAGAAAAACTAAGACTCTGTGTCATGTTCCATCCAGAGAGAATAACCCTGACAAAATTTATACAGCAATGCCAGAGGTTGATAAAAGAAAACATTTCTTTCTCTATAGGCACACCTGGATTTCCACACCGCATGGAAGTCATCCGCCAGCTAAGAAACCGTTTATCTCCAGACATCCATATCTGGATTGAATCCATTGCGAATACGTGTTTCTCTTATTCTCAGGAGGACGAGAATGCATTTCGTTCTATTGACCCGTATTTCTCTGTGGATCATTCCAAAAGCTATGAACAGCTTTTTTACGAAGAATGTATTCCAGTTGATGATGCAAATACTGCAGTATTTGGACGATACCCCTTGTTTCATATTCCACAAAGAATAAGAGCCTATTTCATATGTGGGGATGAGATCCCACGTTTAGAACTGGAACAAGACGAATCTGATTTACTTATAAAGCTAAAGGATCTAAAGGAGTCAACTCCCCTGTTTTTAATTACCTCATTGCCTCATAAGGAAGCCTCCAGAACGTTCCGTCTGCTATTCCCATTGATTTCCGGTGGAGTTTTTGCCGGTGGTTCTCATATTTCTTCAAATAAAAAAGGGCGTCATTCACGCCGAGACGAATATATATATATGAACCAGGATATTCTCACCCTCTTAAAAGACAAACAGTCAGAATACGGCTGTCAGATAAGAATCCTAGAACACGAAGACATGATATACAGACTCACTATGGAAAAACCATTCAGCCGAATCTGGAGAGAAGCAGAACAAGAAGCCTTAATCGCAGAGATTCCTGATCAGACATTTCGATTCTATATTGAAGAAAACTGCTTTCACATTATTTCAGCCGATGCCAATGAAGAAAATGGCATAACGCTGATTCGACGCTGGTTGACCATAAATTCTGAAGATTATGAGATTTTAAAAAGCCATTCATAATATACAAAGAAAGCAAAGAAGCACTCACAGCTTCTTTGCTTTCTTTCATCCATTTTTTACTAGCAGTTTCCTTTTGCAAAATCTGAAAGCACCTTATTAAATTCCTCCATTTGATCATAAAAAGACGCATGACCGCTGAACTCAAAAGGCATTAGTGTGGAACTTTTAATATACTGATGTTGAATCTCACCTAATTCAAAAGGCACTACCTTATCATGAATCCCGTGGATAATTAAGGTTGGAACTGTAATCTCAGACAGCTCCTGAAATAAGACTTCTTCAATCCAGGTTTTTTCGACCGCTGCTGTTGCCCAGCCAGCCGCCTGAAGACCAATTTGGAGAAACCACTGGGAGAAGGGATAGGTAATTAGTTTAAAAAAGAATGAATTCCCAAAATTAGTAAGCATATTGGGTCGGTCTTCATAGGTTGCCTTAATCATATTTAAGATCGCATCCTTATCGGCCCCATATGGAAAGTCAGGGCGCTTGATTAGGCTGGGAGCTGCTGCTGCAACCAATACCAATTTGGATACACCATATTGATGATGTCTTCCCATGTACTTGACAGCAATGGAACCTCCTGTGGAGTGTCCGACCAATGTAATATCCTTAAGTCCCAGGGCATCAATAACCCCTCTCACATCGTCTGCAAGACGGGCATAGTCGTACCCGCAAAACGGTTTGTCAGAATCACCAAATCCCCTGGTATCGATTCCTATGCATCGAAATCCCAAACTGGGAAGAACATTAAACTGATATTCAAACAGCTTATGGCTTCCTGGCCAACCGTGAAGGAAAAGAATGGTATCCTTGCAGTCCGGGTTTAGATCTTCTACGTAAATGTTCACATTGTCTTGTACCGTTACATAATATCCCATATTTTCTTTTCTCTACTGCTTTTGGTTTATATTATTCTCTTTTCCATGCCATGGTTCGATTATTTCTAAGGATTTTTAATTATTTTCTACAGACAACTTGTTGTTAACGGATGTATAAAAAAAAGACCGGCATTTTTTTGACGGTCTTTTTTCATGTATTCATTATGTATATGATATTGGGGATCCGCAATAATCGCATTCTGCCGTGGTGCCTTTTAAGACGACATTTTTTCCTCTTATCTTCCATTGCTTGCTCCTTCTATGAAAGATTTACAATAATCACATTCCTTAATAGATCCTTTTTCCATTTTATTATTTCCACCACAATTTTTACAAGTAATCACAATGTTATTTTTTTCTTTTCTAGCAGGAGAGACGGTACTCACTGGTTTGGGTTTTTTATTTACTGAATTTAGAATAATACTATTTGTTTCATAGTTTATAAAAGCATTTTTGATGAATTTCCATTTTATCATTTGATTTAAGTTCTTTAAAACCACCCCCTCTGGTTCACCTGATAGAATGGAAAGATGGCTGATAGAAAAGGAATCACTATTCAGTATAATAGATGCGTACTGTTTAAAACGGCGAGCGATTCTGTTTCGTTTCATTCCAAACATGATAATTATAATCCAGAGTATATCTAAACCAATGAAAACTAAAAGTTCAGTTCTTTCATCTTTGAGATTGGGATTTATAATATATGCCAATGTTCCTAAACCAAATATAAATAGATTAAATATACCAATTGTTAATTGGATGACTTCCAAAACCTCACTTTTAATGATTGCACTTTGAGAACTATTCATCAAATTTCACCTGCCTGTTTCCATACTATTGACACAAAGATATGAAGTGTATTCACTTTATCAATTATAACATCACAACTACTTTATTCAAATTGATTTTATGTAACTTTTGCATTAATTTGTATTATAGAACAGTGTTCTAAGATCAAAGGATCTCTTATATTAAACGTTCTTATATGTGAATTATGAAAGCTTAAAAGCATGCTATAATCATTTAGATCAAACAGAGAGTTTTTTCTTTTTCACATCTCTATATTTTATGAAATAAGTGCATACTATAATTATTTTCAATCATAATGGTCGTAAGATAATTGTGAAAATCTTATAACTAACATTTTAATCAATAGCACTTGCCGTCTCTTATTTGTATACAACTTAGATGCAGAGGGGATCATATGTGAAGTTTAATCAAACATACGGAAAGGACTCTATAATATGAAAAAATTAATTGTAATCTTATTAAGCACTACTCTTATTCTATCTTTAGCCGCCTGCAAGAACTTTTCTACAAAGAATGAAGCATCCACTCTCTCCGATGAGGGAAAACCAGCACTCAGCAATAATATAAGTTTGCCTAACCCCTTTATTGATTGCGCTACCATTGACGAGGCTGAGAAAATCGTAGGTTTTGAAATCTCCACACCCCATATTCTTCCAGAGGGATATACTCAAACTAGCATCCAGGCAATCGAAAATGGCATTGTACAAATTATCTACACGAATGGGGAAGATGAAATCATCTACCGCCAGGGAAAGGGAAACGCAGATATAAGCGGTGATTTCAATGAGTATACAGAAAAAAATATAGAAGAATTAAACCACATACAAATTATTCTAGAAGGTGATGCAAGTAATGTGAAGAAAGCCACATGGCAAGACGGGAAATTTACTTTTTCGATCACGGTTAACAATGGTAATGGAGGTTTTAAAGAAGAAGTGATTAACGATATGATAGAAAGTGTGAACCCTGAGAATGGGGAAAATTAAAACATGGTTTCATAACCTCTCTTTTATCTTCCTTTCACCACTACAAATGATCGATGAAAAGAAAAGCCGAAAACCAGTAAATTTCAGGTTTTCGGCTTTCTAATTACGTTCCCGAGGTGATTTGAACACCCGGCCTACCGCTTAGGAGGCGGTCGCTCTATCCAGCTGAGCTACGGAAACATTTCTGCTAGCAGCAAATGCTACTTCACAGTGCACTAATTATTATATTCATAATTGTCCTTTTCGTCAAGACATAACTTCCATTATTATAATTTCACTTTAAAATTTAAGTCTCCCTGCATCCAAATCTGTCCTTTGAACCTGCGTCCTACCTCAGGGGTTCCCACCAAATCTTTTTTGGCGATACCAACATGGAAGATCAAATCGCTACACTCTAAGGTAAAATCATAGACCTCTTCTTCCGTGATCTTGTTTTTCTTCTCATCAATCTTAATGATCTCACCAATAATCGAATACTGGTCGCATTCTATGCCACAAGGCATAAAGCAAGAATCAATGATAGAATAAAGATCTTCCTTCATCGCTCTTCTGGAAGCCTGAGAATATAAATCAATATCTTCAATGGTGAGGGTTTCCATGGCATCCTCATCTCCATTTTTCGCAGCCTCTAAAAGAGTGTTGCGGTCTTTGGCTTCAACTCTGGCTTTTGCTCTCTGAGTTTCTGTTTTCTGAATAGGAAGAAGTACCTTACCACTGACAGACAGACCGGAAAGGCAAACATCTTTTGTGTCCATGGTTTTATTTTCAACCAAACGCTCACGGCATTCAAGGGAATTGTCTATATAAAATATGAGGGATATACCCACTTTATATTCATCTAAAAGACCGGCATATGTCTCCCGCTCCGTATGTCGCTGAACGGAACAGGGCACATTTGATGTCATATCACTGGTTTTCAAATAAGGATAGTAGTAGCTTCTTTGGAAATTCCCTTCCTGGTCCACCTCTCCATACATTACAATCCCCATTCCTGGAGCCACTTCCTTACGAAGCTCACAAAGATTGGAATCTTCATCAATCTGGATCCGCTTTAAACCGGAAAGATCTTCACAGAGCTGGTCCAATAGTTTCTCTATGTCCCGGTCTTTCTCATAAAGGCTAAAACCAATGGTTCTTAGGAATTTGTGCATAGAATCATCACCTGCTTTCTGTTTAATCGCATATTTTTCAAAAAAACAATAAGGCGAAGAACACTCCGCCTCAAGTCTTATCGATTATTATATACCAAAACCATTCACAATGCCAGTAAAATTTTCTGGATGATATCAGGATTATACGATTCCCTGAGCCATCATGGCATCCACTACTTTTTCAAAGCCTGCGATGTTAGCTCCAGCCACATAATTACCGCTCACGCCGTAACGATCTGCTGCATCCGCTGCTTTTGCGTAGATGTTGACCATAATATCATGAAGCTTTTCATCCACCTCTTCAAAGGTCCAGGAAAGTCTCTGACTGTTCTGAGACATCTCAAGAGCTGAAGTTGCAACGCCGCCTGCATTGGCTGCCTTTCCAGGCATAAAGTAAATACCATTCTCCAGGAAGTAATCCGTAGCCCCTCTGGTAGAAGGCATATTAGCACCCTCCGCTACTGCGAAGCATCCATTTTTCTTTAATTCTTTCGCATCGTCTATATCTAACTCATTCTGAGTCGCACAAGGAAGAGCAATGTCACATGGGATAGACCAGATTCCTTTGCCTTCTGTAAATACAGCCGTTTTAACAACATCTGCATATTCCTTAATACGTCCTCTGCGAACTTCCTTTATTTCCTTAACTAGATCAAGCTGGATCCCTGACTCATCATAGATATAACCAGCAGAATCGCTTAATGAAATAACGATTGCTCCAAGCTGCTGCGCTTTCTCTGCTGCGTAGATCGCTACGTTTCCAGAACCAGAGATCACTACCTTCTTGCCATTTAGATCCTTACCGTTATGTTTTAGCATCTCATCAAGAATATAGACTAGGCCGTATCCAGTTGCCTGAGTACGTACTAGAGAGCCGCCGTAGTTAAGTCCCTTACCAGTTAGAACGCCCTCATACAATCCAGTCATTCTCTTATACTGTCCATAGAGGAATCCGATCTCTCTTGCTCCTACGCCAATATCTCCTGCTGGAACATCTTGATCTGCTCCGATGTATTTGGATAATTCGGTCATAAAGCTCTGGCAAAATGCCATAACTTCACGGTCGGATTTTCCCTTGGGATCAAAGTTAGATCCACCTTTACCGCCACCGATTGGAAGACCAGTCAGAGAATTTTTAAATGTCTGTTCAAATCCCAAGAATTTTAAGATGCCCTGATTTACAGATGGATGAAGGCGCAGACCTCCCTTATAAGGACCAATGGCGCTGTTAAACTGTACACGGAAACCTTTGTTTACCTGTACATTGCCATTATCATCAACCCATGGCACACGGAAGGAAATGATTCTCTCCGGTTCAACGATACGCTCCAGTAATCCCATCTTGCGGTAATTCTCTTCATTGGCACTAATCACCAGCTTTAGAGAGTCCAATACCTCTTTTACCGCCTGATGGAATTCTACCTCCCCTGGGTTCTGATTCACGACTCTTTCATAGACTTCATCCACGTACGACAACATTTTATTTCCTCCTTGGATTATTAATCACTTCAACTACTTTATAAAATTAAGTTTCCAAAAAATGGCAAAAAGAGGCCAGAACTCTCATAGTTCCGGCCCCTTTGCCTGTTCACTTCTTGAAAGAAATTATAACAAGTTAATTTAATAAAGTCAAGAACAGGTTTGGTCTAATTATTCTCCTTCTCTTTGTTCTTTTTTGTAAGTGCTGCATAAAGAGCCAGCATAAATCCAGATAACGTAACCATCACTTTTCCTGCGTTATTCTTACGCTCCCCTGTCTTTGGAAGCCTTGCAAGAGGTACATTTCCATCATCCACCTGCAAAAGCTCAACCGACTGGTCTGAGGGAAGACTTGCTAGGGGTACTGGATCAGGCACTATGGTGACCGTTGGACTGGTTGGTCTTCCACCGCCACTGTCACCTCGATCTCCTCCTGTACTAATTTTGGCATCCTGAATGGAGATGGTGAATCGGTTGACACCGTCCAAGGTGACTGGCGGTATGTTGTTGTTAATGTAGTAACCAGCAGGAGCTTTTGTTTCGATAAAGGTATAAGTATCCTTTGGCAACCGCTTGATGATAAACTGCCCATCATCTCCAGTTAAACTGGTTCCCGCAACGGATTTATCCGGCGTATACCCGGCAAAGGATCCCTGATACAACATTACATACCTGCCATCAGAGGCTTTCAATAAAAACTCTGCCCCTTTCAGTCTTAAGTCTGCAAATATTTGATTAGTCTTCAGGACCGTAATGGCTGATGGCATATTTTCCACTGGCCCCTCTGTCTTTGTAAACAGGCCGGAGGTGGTATAGAGAACTTCTTTCTTTGTACTTTCAATGGTAAATTCTCTGGTCCATGGCTGAGTGCCCAAGATATAGCCGTCTGGGGCTTTTGTTTCTGTCAGCCGGTACGTTCCATAAGGAAGGTTTTCTATTGCCCCCTTTCCCTGGAGTGCAAAGGTTATGGTAGTTCCCTTTACCTGATTCAAATTCCAGGAGGCTCCCTGAGCCGCCGCTAAACTGCGGTAGTTATCCCAAGCGCCAGGTACTAAGGTTTCCAGGTTTGTAAGGGTAAATTCTGCCCCATTCAGCCTGATGCCTTTTTCCTCGCTATCTACCTTTTCAAGCTCGATTCTTCCTGTACTGATTTGATTGGTTACAAGCAGCTCCGTTGGCTGGTCACCTGGTACAGAGACCTTTCCATCGGGATTTTTTAATACTGTAATGGTTCCATCCTTATTCACCCTGATGTAGAAAGGCTCCAAGGAATCGTACCGGTCCGTCGCAATCTCTTTTAACTGATAATCCCCGTGCTTTAGGCCTAGCTTTATGATTCCATCTTCTCCGGTGGTAAATAATCCGGTACTGGAATCCTCCTCTGCGTGGAACCGTTCCGATCCAAATAGGGATAATAGTCCCCCGTCTTCATACTTGCCCGGTCCCAGAATACGAAATTGCATTCCGCTTATGCTTCGGCCTAAATTGTCTGTTTTACGAAGCTGAATCTCAAATTGAGCACGTTCATTTACAATGACGTTGTTATTTAAAAGATCCGCTTCTTTTTGTTCTTCTGTCAGGGTAAAATCAATTACGGTTTTTCCGCTCAGGCTTAAATATCCGGTTGGTGCCATCTCTTCTTTCAGGGTATAAGTTCCATAAGGAATTCCCTTTAAGGAAATGTGGCCATTTATTGCCGTAAACAAGATTTTACCTTCCTCTATTGCCAGGTTAGCAATTCCCATATTTTGTAGATCATCCTGGCTCATGTTCTTTAGATTAGAACTAAAGTCATTCCATGCTCCCTCTACTTGGGATTTCTTTTCTGTGACAGAGAATCTGGCTTCCTTTAGCTTTTCTCCCGTTTCTTTGTCTGTCTTATCAAAGATCAGAGCTCCGGTCCCGTAACGGTTGGTTATGAAATCATTTCCTTCTGCCAGAACCGTCTCAACGTCACTATCGTTCTTTAAGGTTACTGGATAGACGTTATCACTTCGTTCAAATCCGGCGGGGGCTTTTGTCTCTTTTATATAATAGGTGCCAAGTAGCAGCATTTCTGATTCGCCCACTCCGTCTGTACCGGTGATTATGGTTCCTTTTTTTGTTGTTAATTCCTGGTCAGAATAGATTTCGAACTCAGCTCCAGCTAGCTTCCTTTCATGGTCATGAGCTGAAGTTTTGATAAGCCTGATCTTCGCCTCACTCCTTACATCGTATACCACCACAACGTCTCTGTTTCCGGAAGAAAGTACGGTGATCTTCGTATCCCCGGTGAGAGAATAATTCTGAGGCGCCTTGATTTCTTTTAAGATGTACTCTCCGGCAGGCAGACGTTTTATGGATGCTTTTCCATCTGGTCCAATTGCAAACCGGGTGGTTTCGTCCTCCTGATTCTTCACTCCAAGATAAGAGAGCGTTTCATTCAGACTTACATAGCTTCCGTCCTGAGTAACCAGGGTAAATTCAGCCCCAGCAAGAAGCTTTTTCGTAACCTCATCCTGCTTTTCAATGTTTAATACATGAGGTTCATTATCTACTCCCTGATCCCCGGTGAGGATAAGGCCTTCTGGGCTTTCAACCTTAAATTCTTTTCTCCACTCCTTCCCAGGTTCTAAGATATAACCATCCGGTGCTTTTATTTCTTTTAACGTATAACTGCCATATGGAATCTGAGTCAGGGTTCCGATTTTATTCGTCTCAGTTCCTGTTACTTTAAACCGGATAAAGAGTTTTCCATCTTCCTCTCCTGACGTCACGCCAGACACTCCCAGACCTTCAATATGCTTCTGGTAGGCCTTAAACGCTCCTTCAATTAAGGAAGTTCCACTAAGCTCAAATTCTGCGACTGTGATCGGCGTGTGGCTTTCCCCATCCCGTTTCTCAATGGAAATTGGTGCTGTCTTAACTGTATTTTCTACTGAGATGTTAATTTCCTTCTGCTGCGGGCTTACTAAGGTAAGTTCTTTTCTCTTATCCGAGCCAAGTAACGATACGTTTCCGCCTGCTGCCACTCTTACAAAGAAGGGTTCTATGGATTGGTAGCCGTCTGAAGAAAGTTCTTTGATCTGGTAGTCGCCATAAGGCAGGTTCCAGGTGATCAGACCCTCAGCATCGGTTTCTTTCACTTCATATCCTGTATTGTCTGCATCTCTTAATACAAGACGTTCCTTAGAAAATGGTACCCAGGATTTGCCTTCATAGGTTCCTGGCCCTTCAATTGCAAAGGAAATGCCTTTTACCTGTTTGTTGCCTGAGCTATCTGTTTTCCGTAATGAGAGAAGGTAACCAGCTCTTGTATTGGTGATTCTATTACCTGGAGTTCCTGGCAATGTCACCTGTTGCCCATCATCGGAAACCTTAAAGTCCAGATCTCCTTGTTTCTTTGTGATGTCATACCCTTCTGGTACCCGAATTTCTGCTAAAGTATAGGAACCATAAGGAATTCCTGTAAGCGTAACGTCTCCGGTCAAAGTTTCAAATTCAAGTCCCTGATCCGTTTCTTCTGCTTTTGCAACTCCCATTGATTTTTGATTCCCTATGACTTCTGCGGTAAATGCCTTCCATGCAAATTCCGGCACGTCAGACTGGGCCTTTAGTAAAAAGGCTGCCCCTGGTAAACCTTTTTCAGTTGCTTCATCCACCTTTTCAAATGTAAGGGATCCCATTTTGTAAGCATTCTTAACCGTAACAATACTTGGAATTGGATCTTCTTCTGTCTTAAACTCCTTGCTCTTAAGTACCCAGGCTTTTTGCGCCTTCACCTTAAAGGATTTCATTTGATCCATCTCAGTGGACTGGGCATTATCCATCTCATATCCTTCAGGCGACTGATCTTCTACAACGATGTAATTCCGGTAATAGAATAAATCTCCTGCATGAAAGACTGCCTCTTGGTCCTCCAAAGTCGTGCTTCCTTCTGCTGCGGGAGCACCTAACACCTTGGTATCTGTGATAGTAGCTTTTTGAAGTGTCTCCATCTCTTCATTGGTATAAGGTCCATAAATACTAAAATGGACTCCTTTTACCGGATTACCAAGAGAATCGGTCTTCTTCACCTTCACGTTACGGTAAGGTACAAATCCAATATCCTTTGTGGTATCATACTCGCCGGAGGTGGACCATAAGAAGAAGTCTTCGGATACGTATCCCGTTTTTCCTCCCTTAAAGTTACTGTCAACACTCTCCGTTTGGTTCCTTCCGCCCTCCCTTAAGGTTGCTGGCGTTCTGGATCGTCCTGCCTCTTTATTCTCTCCATCAGCCGTCATAAATGGCTTTGTAAGTTTTAAGATCAGATCTTCATAGCCAATAGGCATCTGTCCAGTGGTCACACGAATTCGGTAGTGAGCTGGGTCATCTCCCTTAAGCTTTGATACATTTAATGCCTGGTTCATATACCAGCTATTCTCCTCATCCTGGGTAAATTGTGTTCCAGTGATTCCAAAAGGTTTGGCAGGAGTCAATCCACCAAAGGTGAATCTGGCATCTGGACCTGCTGCCCCCACCATCTCATCGTCTCCGCTCTTTCCATACTTAATCAGGCTGACATTAAAATAGTCGGATGTAAGTACTGGTAAAAGATCGGTAAGAAGGTGGTCTCTGGATGGTTCTGTATGTTGCATCCCTCGGTTGATTTCATCAATAAAGATGCGTCCGGACACTTTTACATCACCTGGCACTAAAAGGACCTGAGTTGAATTGCTGTTTTGCATCTGTCCAGTGGCTTTTTCGTTTCCGTTCTTTCCACCTTCTCTATAGCTGTAGGTAAGTGCGAAGTCATTGACCGCATATCCATAGGCAACTTCTTCAAGCTCCTTTGCCATCGTATATGGCACTGTGGTTTTGTAAACGATTACCAGATTCTCTCCTGGTGCCAGGTAGAAGTCCTTGTCAGTGATTTTTAACCGGAAGGCGCTAGGGTCGTTGCCGCCGCCGGACCAGAAGCCATTGCCATTGTCGCTTAATACTCCGCTTTTTGCAGCTTTTACTGTATTTTTATTGTCAAATGCCTGATTGGAATAAGACATCTGGTAATTAAAGTCTTCAACCTTTCGCCCTGGATCGCTGTCATCTTTCTTATTTTCAACGGAAATGGACTCAATGGTTTCAAACCGCAGCCGGTAATCACTTAATCGTTCGTTGCTGTCAGCATTGAAATCTCCTTTTGTAGGAAGAATATCCATAAGCTGAAGATTGGAAACATAATTGGTTTTAGAATCGTTGTTAATGGTTAGTCGGTATAAGACAGATCCATCGTAGGACGTATCTCCGTCTCCGTCAATGGTCTTAGCTGTTCTTCCTGCCGTTGTACCAGATACGAATCTGGTGTCTAAATTACCTTTCACTTCTTTAAAAAGTCTAAGACCTGTTCCCGTGCTCATGAAATTTTCCGCGGAATCAGAAACGTATCCGTAAGAGCGGTATTTCTCCTCTGGAAGGAGCACTCCACTTGGCAGGTCAGCACTTGGCCACTGGTCTCCTGAATTGGTTTCTACCATAAAGGAGGCACCCGTTTTATTGAGTGAGAAAGCTGGCTGAAGAACGTCACTGGTGACATAAAGCTTATTTAAAATGTTTTTGCCATAGCTTACAATGTTACCTGCTACCTTTGCCTGAACCCCTACGGTGACCTGTTCATTTTGTTTTAACTCTCCACTTAATACGATGAACAAGGTTTCCTGACCCGTAAGAGCATCCACCTTTTTCACGGTTTTTTCAATCCCTACTCCCTGAGGCCCTTTGACAATGGAAACGGCTTTCAAGATCCGATCTTCTCCATCCACCTCTCCAGAGACTGTCACCCCTTCTGGTATGTGGTCAATGAGTACAGGTTTTCTCATTGGGACGATGTCTGGATCATTGCTTTTAGTCACATTTTTCACCGTTAAGGTATAATTTAAAATATCATTTGCCTGAACTTCTTTCATTGGAGTCACATTTTTCTCTGCTGTAATCACAGGCGCCTTGCTCTGGACGATAGGAATGTTAACAAAAGAAGCCTGCATTTTTGTCTTTATTTCCTGGCTTAATGTTCCTTTGCTGTCCCATTCCCGGTAGCTAATGGTGGCATCTGCCTGGTTATTGATGTATTTAATCTCTTCTTTATAGCTTCCGTTGAAGAGCTTTGCATCCTGGCGGAACAGCTTTACGCCAACCTCTACACTTCCTGGCGTGAAGTCCTGACCCAGAATGTATTTGTGCTCCGCTGAGTTTTTCAAGGTATCATCCCGGTAGCTGATCTGGAACGACTTAACATTCTTTCCGCTAATTGGGCGGATCAGACCGATCTCTCCGTCACCGGATACCTTAAGACTCTGTACACCTCCCACTTGAGTTCCCTTAAAGTCATAGAAGGTCACATCTGCCATAATGGTTCCGGTCTTCCCTCCACGTATTCTGTTTTGTTCCGTTGATTTTCCGGGTTTTATAGAGGTTATGGTGTACTTTTCATTGGTGTACTCAGCTTCCGGAAGAACGCTCTTACCACTATCAAGCATGGTAAGTCCCAGGTCCCTTATCACAAATCCATCCAAAGGAATTGTGTTGGTCACATGGGGAGTCAGAGTATAGGTTGCTGTCTGGCCGTCATTCCACCATAGATCCTTTAAGGAGGTGGTAAGAGATGTCTTTTCCAAGGTAACATATGTTTTCTGTTTCACATTGGTAAATTCAAGGGATCCAGGAATTATTCCTTTCTCGATTGTCACCTCTTTTTTATAGACCGTTCTCTCATCATCCCGGTTAATAATATAGCCATTTTGATTCTCCAGAACCTGTGTTTCTTCCATCTCATACGTTCCAGGAAGAAGCAGTATGGTCGTTCCGGTTTCGCCGTATGCCACAGGAATCACATCTCCCACCTGGTTTCCGGTCTTTTTATCCGTTACCTTTATGGTTGCTTTGATGGATGCATCTGGGTTATCCTGCCTGTTGATATCATTTTTAAATATCTTAAGTGGCAGCGCCTCCTGATTATGAGCTTTGAATTTATATACCCCTGGTAAGACTGTATTCTCATCAGCCAGCACATAAAGTTCCTGATTGCTAATGATCTCCCCGTCCTTACTCACATCTGTGATCACTGGTTTTATAGTCCCTTTTTCTCCACCAAAGGAATCCATTTGGTACTTTAAGAATCCTTGATCCTTCTCCTCTACCTCTTTCACTGCGTAAGCTTCTAAAGGTTCTATGGAAAGTCCTAGGAAGGATACTTTTCCATTGCTATCTGTAAGGCCCTGTGATACATAGGTCCATGTTCCAGAAGAGGATTTTTTATAAAGCTCAAAGGTCATGCCTGGTTTTAGTGCTTCGCCGTTTCCATTTCCGCTGTACTTGGTAACCCATAAGTCCACTCCGCTCTTGTTTGGCATGGTGACTTCTGTGGTCTTTCCAGTTTCAGCTAGGAGCCCTCCTTCTGGGAATGCAGTCTTAATACTAATATAACCGGCTGGAGCACTTACTTCCTTAATGTAATACTGGCCGTCGTGGTGTTGCTTTGTAGAGAAGACAATTTCATAACTGCCGCTCTGACCTATTTCGTTGAAATCTCCTACCTTATTGTTAAACTCGGGATCCCCATAAAGCTGGAAAACTCCGCCAGATAACTTCTTAGTCGAATCTTCTGCCTTCACCTTTGTTAACACTACCTTTGCTTTTGCAAATCGGTTCTTAACCGTTACTGATACGGGAACTTTGGAAGTAAAATCTGATGCTCCTCCTGCCTGGAAATATCCATCTGCAAAAAGAGTTCCATTCTCCACTCCGTTATCTGATGAAAGTACCCAATCTGCCTGCTCCTGTTCCTTTAAGTAGTAGGCTCCGCCTTCTGGATTTTGAGGCAGTAATACGCTTTTGCTTCCAGTATAATGACCGTCTTTTGCTATGAACTGATTAATAGTAATCTGAACTTGCGTTCCGTTTTCATCAAGAACTGGATGGTAAGCGTTATTTACATAAGTATAAACATCAAATACAATCTGAGCCGGCAGCTTCTCTTCTAACTTATCATCTTTTTGAAAACCTTCCCCGAACTCCAGATTCTTTGTTATGGTAAGCTCTACCTTTTTCCTGTTATCAATGGAGATCGTTGTGTCTTTATAAACAGGCCCCATATCTCCAGTTACTGCAACAATCATAGGTCTTATATCCTTGGTATAACCTTCCGGTGCCTTTTCCTCTGTGATTCGATACCAACCTGGAGGGGAATCTTTTAACGCGTAGGATCCATCCCCCTGGTCTAGAAGTTTTCCATTTGTCAGTGCAAATCCCTGCTCCGGCTTTGGATACCCAGGATCTTCTACGTTCGCAAGTTGACCCTGAGAATAATCAACGCCTGCACGGAACTTCATATACTCAACCTGAAACGATGCTCCCTTTAAGCTTGAATCACTTTGATTCGTCTCCCCGTCTTTTTTATAGATTAAGAGTTCAGAAAGCCTTGGGTTTTTAACGGTCAGTGTGGAGAGATTTCCAGTCACACTTGCAACCTCGGGCCATAGAGCTACCTGCTCCCCATCTGCCTTTGGAGAATAGCCCACAGTAAATCTCTGAGACTCAAAATAACGATCCGTAACCAGCTTTGTGGCATCAGTACTTAAATCTTCCTTTAACAAGGTGTATGGTCCACTCTCAAGCCCTGCGAACCTAGCAACGTATCTGCCATCTTCCGTCTTTACAACCGTGGCATTTACTGTGGAACCGTTATCTCTTTTTATGGTGAATCCTATTCCATTAAGTCCATCCGGTTTTTCACCATTCCAAGTCGTCTTCTCAATTTCAAGGTTAGGCCGTTCCGGGTTATATACATTAACCGTAAGGGGTGAACTTCCCACGGTGAAATAGCGGTAAAGGCCAACCTGGCCATTGTACATGGTAAGATAAGTTTTTGCCAAATTATAAGGCAGAATTTCTCTTATGCGGTAATGTCCTGAGGAAAGCCCTCCTGGTATGACAACACGCCCATCACTTTTCGTATCATAAGTTTGGACCTTAACGTACTCATATCCCGTATCCTTCCACTGATACTTCCATAATTCCATTGTTACCCCGCTTAGAGGGGTTCTTGTTATGTTCAACCCGTCAAGGGCATCATCGGTTTTTCCAAAGGTATTTAAATCTGGCACATACCCGTATTTCACCAGTGTTACAGGATATTCTGAGGATAAAATGTTCATAAGGCGATGCGCTGCATCCTTTGTCTTATCCCAGAAATACTGGGTATCAATAGTATCCTTATCCTTTTCTACCGTAACAGAGAGCTGATGCAGGGTAGGATCCAGACGAACCTTGGAAGGAGCATAGATTTCTTCCAGGGCAAATTCTGCCTGAAGTTGATGTTTTTCTTCATTGAGCTTAAATAAATCTTCACGGTATAGATTCTTTTCTTCCAGCTTCTGCTTCAAATCATCAAAGTTTATAATCTTCGAAAGTCCGTAACCGGTTTTATACGTTCCGTCAGATTCCAGACCAGTCTCAATGACATCAACAGCAATCAACTTTTCTTTCGTAACCGGATCAAGAAGCCAAATCTGGAACTTCACCCCGCCGAGTAAGGTGGGTGCTGCTCCTGAAGTTTCATCCTTTAACCATTTATTAAGGGCAATCTGGAAATGATACCGGGCTAGCCCTTCCGGACCTTCTCCGTGAGTGTTTTTGATCTCCGCAATCCGGTTATTTCTTCCGTTCTCATATGGGTGACGGATGCTTTCCCAACCTTTATAATCCCCAACCTTTGGTACAAATACCGCAACGATCTGAGGGCCGTTTGGTAAAACATATCCTACTGCAGGTTCATTTTCTACCAGCCAGTATACCTTTCCAGCTTCCAGGATGGAGGTATCAAATTCTCCGTCTGCTCTAGCTCCCGTTTTTGGATCTATGCGAGTTCCACTCTCATAATGATCAACAGCTTCAAACCTGTTTTTATCTTCCAGATCCTTTAATTGAATGGAAGAGAGAGACTTGTTGTCATCAAGCATTTTAAATAGGGTGAATTTTGCTCCATTTACCTTTTCTGGTCCATGGGGCGTTCCATTTGGCAGAACTCCTGCACATATCTTTAACACATTAAACTGAACCCATGACCTGTAATTATAGAGAGGATTTGTGTTCTGAACCAGGGAATCTGCTGTCTGATTCAGGTTTTTTCCCGTATACTTTATAGCATTGTATATTGATTCTAAATCCTTAACAGGTAGCGTCTTTAAAGGTTCTCCATTTTCTAGTGGAAGAGGATTTTTCTTCCCCATATTTAGATCAAAGGAAAGACCTGTTTCCTGTCTGTCCGGAACTCTTACCTCTGCAACAAAATACGTATCATTTCGGTTGATGTCCTGGAACGTCGCCACTCCATCATAGGAATTGGTAGTTTCTGTCTTCACATAATCCGCTTGTTCTGGGTTTGCTGCATTCACCTTATATAGAGCCAACTTAACATTTCCCAGCACCCGGTTGATTTGATAAAACTGATCATTCCAGCCATCCTGCCAGTATTTCTGGGTTCTAATGGTAAGCTTTGGTTCGTTTTTGATGATAAGATTTTTTCCTCCGGCGGCACCGTTTTCTGTGGTTATGATTGTGCCTTCCTTTAGAAACGTTGTAAGTACCTCATATGACTGCAGATAGCCGGATGGCGGTGTGATTTCTGCAATGACATAAGAAATCCGGTTGCCATTATCATCAAATATCTTTAACGAACTGTTATCAAAAACCACCTGACCGTTCGAATCACTGGTCTTTTGCTGAATGGCTTTTTTCATGCTGTTTTCCCAGTCATTTTCATTGAAATCCTTCTTGTTGAAAATACCAAGAACTGCACCCTGGACCGAAGTATCCTTAAGGGCATTCTTTTTGGTTACCTTTACCCTTCCAAAGTTCTGGTAGTTTTCAAAAGGCTTGCTTCCTTGATTGAAATTAAGATCCATTTTCTTTTCGCCACTAGTAATTGCCGCTGTAATTGTAAATGGTCCGTAGTAGACCTGGGATCCCCTAATCTCATATCCTGGATAAACACCATCCCTTTGTTCTGTAAGCAGAAATTTAGGATTAATAATGTTACTCGGTACGTTTTCCTTAAAGTAATACGTTCCAGGCGCAATGGGTTGACTCTGATTTGACACCAATGTATTGCTTCCGCTTGGGAGCGCTACCTGGTGGAAGCCACTACCATCCCTTGTATACACCTCAAAGGGAACAGAAATATTGCTTGTGTCAGTTCCATCTGCCTGATGAAGAATCTTCTTTAAGGTAACTTCCTTAAACGGTTTATTAGAAACTATCTTTTTTAAGGGTTTTGAGCTAGAAAACCACTCTTCCAGCATTTTTCTCGTCACCGGTCCGTTTGGTGTTGTTATGGTGCTGGTTTCTTCCTTTACGAAGTTTTTAGGTGCTTCTGTCTCCTCCACCACATAAGTGGTTCCAGGATCAAGTGAAATGAATTTCCCACTTTGAGTGATTGCACCTGCATATACTTGCTGACCATTATCCTGTCTTGTTATTTTAAATTTTGCACTGATGCTGGTCTTAGTATTTGTGATGTCATACTTATAAAACCAGTAAGGAACCTTTTGAGGAACATTATAAGCATTGACGCTATTCTCCTGCTCCCGTTTCACTTCATATGGTCCTATCACAGGCTGACTTACGCCATTCATATTAGCTTCCATCATTTTCTCTGGATCTTCCGATTCCAGACGAGCATCTGTGTTTACTTCATACCAGTAATATCTCTTTGTAACATCAAGACCCTTAACGGTAATGGCTCCATTTGAGTCTGTCTTATAAACGAGACCATTGTTTACCTCAGTCAGGGCTCCTCCATTTTTATCCGAGGAGTAAAGCTTAAAATTGTAATTTTGCTTGGAGGCACTCTTATTTAAGGTTCCGTTGGAATTGATTGCCCATACGGTTTTATTCAGCTTTAAGGTTCCACCCTTATTGTTCTTAACTTCCAGCTCATTGGTCTTAAGGGGAGAAAGTGTAAATTCCTTATAGAGATACGTCTTGTTGGATATAATCTCTTGCTTGAACCCATCCTCTGGACGGTTTCCGTCCGAATAACCATCCGGAACGTATTCCACCAATCGGTAATTAATCTTAATCCCATCCTTACCCATAACAGGGAGAAGGACATTAAACTGACTGTTTCCATCCAGTGAATAAGATGTTTTCGTTCCTACTGATACTTTTGTCCAGCTACTGCCATTTGACGATTGTTCGATCCAGAATCTATCATTAAAATCCCCTTTAAGACTGGATGGAACCGGGATGTATTCACCGCTATTCCCCTGAACTAACTTTGTAACGTTTAATCGACCTTCGTTTAAGGTATTGATTACCGTATTGTCTCCCTGTGCAAGATGTGAGATCTCTCCTGCCTTTACGGTCACCGGATAATCCTTAGTATCCAGAATATATCCATTGGCGCTTTTTTCCCGGACAACATAATCTCCAGGGGATACCGGCTTAAACTGTACTAATCCGTCACTACCTGACTTAACTGTTTTAACCTCGGATAGGGAACCGTCTGACTTATTTTCTAAAAGAGAGAATTCCGCCCCTTCCAGTACGGCTAATAGGGGCTGACCCATATAACCATTATTCCAAAGTTGAGCCTTCTTATAAAATTCAACAGTGCCTTTTCCAATCACTCCATTGATCACGGTAACCGTTTCCGATTCCCCTTCTGTAAGAAGTACTTTTATGTTGTTTTCCGTTGTTGCTGATTTTGATCCTACTTTTGCCGAAGCAAATGCAGTGCCTGCCGGTGTTTTTTCCTCTCGGATGACATAAGTACCAGGATCAACCTGAATTTCAATATATCCTCGGTCTGCGGTTGCGTAGCTGCCATCTTCTCCTGATTCTTTCGATGGGTTTACTGCAATGATTTTGGAATCTATCTTTTTCCCATTCTGATCAATGACCGTGTAGTTTTCATAAGGCGTTTCCTTCCCAGACCCATCCAGAGAAAAGATCTGAAAACCTGCCATTCCAGGGTACTCCTTTTCCATAGAAAGACCGTAGTCCTTTATGGTTCCCACACCCTCATCAATCTGCTTTTTAATCCGAATCACTGCCGGGCGGTTTACTTCGTGAATCTTAACGTCTGCAAAAGAATCCTCGCTTACCAGCGTTTCAGTCCCAAGCTTTGCATACTCCAGATGGGCATTGTTGCTTATGGTAAACACGGAAGCGTCCGAAACACGTGAATCGTTGTACTTTAAGAGAAATGGCTCATAGGGATAGCGAGCTGTCACCAAGTAAGAACTGTAAGTAGGTGCCTGATCCGATACATAAATATGATCTCCGCTGTTTTGCCCCTGGGTCTTATATTCACGAAATGAAACTGATCCATCTTCATTCTTCTTTGTCTCAAGATTGGAACCATCCGCCCAAACTGCTGTTACGGAAATGGGCTTCATTTCTCCAGATGCTCCCGCTGTCTTTACAGTTAAAGAGTCTGTTATCTTAAAAGAATCCTTTTCAAATCCCGTACGACCGTAGGTCTGATAAATAGTTCCTGCTGGCTGCCTTGAGATATCTCCAGAGCTACCCTTCATCCCCACTTCAATGAGATAGGTAATGTCCACATACTGTGGAACCCCTTTATCATCTCTAGAGACAACATAGGAATTATCGTTAGGAGTAACCCTTTTTTTAATATGCCAGCTATCATCAGAAACCAGCTTAAGGGCGGTGTCACTTGGCTGTTCTCCATAGGTCATAGTTTCAATGCTACCTGGATAGGTCACATCGTCCTTATTTGTCTTGTCTGCCACCTTTACCTTGGCGTAAAATGCCACACTATCATCTGGCAATGTAAATTGCTCGCCTACTGCCCGCTCTCCGTTTCCATCAATCCAGGCGTTAACCGTAATGCTGTCAAGCTTACCAGGCAGAATTTCATTGTTCTCATTTCCAACGTGAATCTCATAAACGTTTTGACCATTTCCCGTGGAAATGAACTTCACCTTACCCGCTTTTTCTTCTAAATGGATGCCTTCTGGAACTGTAAATTCTATTCTGGCATCTTCATAAAGATCAAATAAGGAAAGCTTCCCCCCTGCCGCGTACTCATAAAGAGGTGAAGTCTGCATGGCATAGGTCAAGGTATAACTATAAAGAATCCCTGCCTTAATTGGCCCTGTCTGACTCTGAGTGAGATGAAGTTCTACCACGTCCTTTTTATCTTTCGCATCTGGACCATAGTAGGTAAGTGCCGTTTCATATGGTGATAACTTAACCTCACTGTTAATGGCTGAACTTAAGGTACTAATACCAAAGCTCCTGACCACTAAGTCAAAAGAGGTTTGATTTAAAAATGAAAAAAGGGAAGTATCTTCCTTAACCCCCATAAGCGATTCCCGCTCCTCATCTGATAAGGACCGCTCACCCAGTGAGATAATATCCGCTGCATCAAAAACCAACGGATCTGCCTCAGCCTGAGACGCTGTAGCGATTTTAGGTTCTGCCTCAAAAAGAATAGGAACCTTATGCTTTGATATTGAAATAGAAAGAGCTTTTTCAGAATCCGCCCCCTGCTCGCTCTTACTATCATGATTAACGTTGCTTTTGTCATCTGAATTCGGTGTATCTTTATTACCGGACTCTTCCTTGATTCCGGCTCCCCCATTTGAGGTTTTATTGCTATCTGTTTCTGCACCTTTTGTATTGACACCTTTTATTTCATTACTTTTCGTCTCGTTACTTTTTGTATCATTGCTTGATGTATCATTGTTTGATGTCTCGTTGCTTGATGTATTATTGTTTGATGTTCCATTGTTTGATGTTCCATTGTTTGATGTTCCATTGGTTGATGTTCCATTGTTTGATGTCTCGTTGCTTGATGTATTATTGTTTGATGTTCCATTGTTTGATGACTCATTGCTTATAGTCTCGTTATCTATTGTTTCATTGCCTGTTGTTTCATTACCTATTGCTTCGTTACCTGTTGTCTCATTTCCTGTTGTCTCATTTCCTGTTGTCTCATTTCCTGTTGTCTCATTACTTTTAGTTTCACCATTTTGTACCTGATCATTTTCTACTGTAACCGTCTGAGTACCATTTGCTCCACCAGATCCAGAGGAATTAGCACCGCCTCCAGAGATTGTTGGTTCTAAGCCGGCTTCAACCGGCTCATTCTCACCCACCACTGCGAACTCACTGATAGAAGCGTCTGTAATAGCTATATCATCTCCAGTAATGTTAAGCCTGAACTGACATTCTCTGTCCTTATAGCCGTTAATACCAATGATCTGGACGCTTTTTAAAGCGGCTTCCTGGCTGATCCTGTCAGAAGGATCAAAGTCAGAAAATGGATCTCCCCCCAGCGTGTCAGACACGACAACCAGATACATGGCCTTCCCCACTTTTTTCTGTAAAACCAAAGTTTTTCCTTCTAGTTCTTCATATATCTTTTGTATGACCAGATCTTTTTGTTCTCCTTCAAAGGGAACCTGATCCTCATTAAATTCCGGCCTGCGATCGGAATCTTTCTTAAGTACTTTTAAAATGGCTGACTGGGTGACTTTCACATCAATTACCCTTCTGGCCTCGGAGGGTGTTGCTTCTGACGGGGTCGCCAAATCTGCACTGGATGGCGAAGCCGCCTTATGTACTGTGTTTTCTGCCCCAAATGAAGTCATTGCCCCAAGCTGAGATACATTACCCGTAATAATTGCGGCCGTAAGCAGCCAGGCAACCGCTCGTTTTAAGCGGCTCGCTCTTCTTCTAATACTTTTCATTTCATACCTCCACTTCTCCGCCTTTCTCAAAAAAAACGGTCTTATTTATCAATCAAATAGCTAATTTCACATTTATTTTTAAATTATATATAATCCTGGTTACATGATGGTTATTTTTTCCGAATTTTCCATTTTGAACTTAAATTTTCTTAAAACTTTCTTAACCCATTTTTCGCATTGTAAACCATAAAGTCATTTTAAGTTGACAATTTATTATGCCTATGTTAACATTCCAATAGAAATTTATACTTAATCGGAGGATAAGCCATTCATGAAAGCAGATCAATCTTTAAAAAACAATATAAAAAGCCGGGCCAGACAACCTTTTACCACAAAGGAACTTGCCATTGCCGGTATGTTTGCTGCAGTCCTTGCTGTTATTTCTCAGATAGCCATTCCAATGCCAACAGGGGTACCAATTACCATTCAAATCTTTGGAGTTGCCCTAGTAGGAATCATTCTTGGTTGGAGGCTTGGAGTTTTAGCCACTGTGGTGTACATTCTTCTCGGAGCAGTTGGCCTTCCCATCTTTTCTAACTTCAGAGGCGGGATCAATATATTACTTAGCCTAACAGGAGGATATATCTGGGGATGGGCTATCATGGTTTTCTTATGTGGTTTAAGGCCGAAGACAGGAAGTAAGCCACTTAACACACTTTTTATGTTTCTGCTTCCGGTTTTAGGTACCATCGTTGACGAAATCATTGGTGGACTCCAATGGGCCGCATTATCTGGAGATATGTCCATATACGGCGTATTTACTTATTCCATAGTGGCATTTGTTCCAAAAGACATATTCCTAACCATCCTGGCTGTTATCATTGGAATTCCGGTCAGAAAAGCGATTCATAAATTAATATAGCAAGAGAGGCTATTGTAAATAGGTCCGATAGAAATTAATGCATAGAAAAACGGCTTGGTCGGCTTATATAAGCCGTATCAAGCTGTTTTTTAAGTGATCCATAAGATTTTTATTAAAATAGCATATTAAATTTATTATGCCACACCCTCTTTTATTCTTTCTTTTTTACCGTGGTCGCTTGACAGGAATGGGGATAGATCTTAAAATAGTTTTTAATGCATTAAAAATCAAATGACAAAGAAGGTATTCACCATGATACAGGATATTTTTCCTCATATATTTTGTAATGATTTTTTAATAAAAACGGCTGACCCTAACAGTTACTTCTTATATTTTCTGGATGGACGAATCATGCTTTCCGATGATGGTTCCAAAGAAATCCCCAAGTTTGAATCTCTTTTAGGGAGTATGGAAGATGCCATGGACCACTGTGACTATCTTTTTTCCATCGATCAAATGGATTTCTATGTGGTAGATGAATCAGAAGTTTCCATTAAAGAGACTGACCATTTAAAACTTTATAAGGCAGACATTATAAGAGAACTGACACCCCTTTGGGTCTCATTCGCGGCAGTCTCTGCCCAACATCTTCACCGATTTTATACCTCGAATCGTTTCTGTGGATGCTGCGGTTCTTCTACCATGAAAAGTAAAAAAGAAAGAGCTGCCGTCTGTACCTCCTGTGGCAATACCATTTACCCCAAGATATCACCTGCAGTCATCGTAGGCGTGACTCATAATGGAAAACTGCTTTTAACCAAATATGCAGGCAGAGAATACACCCGGTATGCACTGATTGCAGGATTTACGGAGTTTGGCGAAACGCTGGAAGAAACAGTAAAACGCGAAACTATGGAAGAAGTAGGAATCCGAGTAAAAAATATTCGATACTATAAAAATCAGCCATGGGGATTTAGCGATTCCATCTTAGTTGGTTACTGGGCCGAATTGGATGGTTCTCCAGATATTCATCTGGATGAAACAGAGTTGTCCACAGCTGTCTGGATGGCTCCGGAAGATATCCCCAATGATTTCACCAATTTAAGTCTTACCCACGAGATGATACTCTTATTTAAAGAGGGTAAGATCCAATAGTAAAAATAGAACAAAAATAAGAGGTGTCTAGTACGTCATTACTGACCGTTCCAGACACCTCTTTTATAGTTTCTATTCAGATGCACTTTTATAAAATGTTGAATACCCGTTAGAAACCACAATCCCTCGGGGGGGTACCTGAACAATTACAAGTACCATATTTAAAAGATCCACACAAGCACCACCTGCATTGAACACACTTAAAAAAATCAAGTAGTGGCTCCAAATTCCCACAGACGAGAGAATTACTGGAATAACAAATGATATCAAGAGAAGAGGCATAATCGATATCAATAGAAATCGACCTCTAGTGATCTCCTCCTCCGTATATACAAAGCCAAACACTCCATTGAACCCCCAGTAGGTCTTCTTTGAACGAAAGGCCCCTGGAATAAATGTCGCATGAAAAAGCTCATGGATGAGAAGGCACAAAATCGTTCCTGCAACATAGAAGATAAAGGTTAAATCAATGGTCATTTCCACCGATATTCCATCTTTGTTCATAAAGTCAAAAAGAGACGGGTCTAATAAATAACACCAGAAAACAGCTATCAACATGAGCAAAATAGACAGTGGCAGGGAAAAACCTATGGCAGCACCAACAGACTTTGGCTCCTTTAGCCTTTTATACCCCAGTTGCACCAGTTCATCCGTTCTCTGACCATCCTCAGAAGGTATTTTATTTACATATTTCATCTAACAAACCTCAATTTCATTTTAATCATAATTCCTATCTATATAGTAACACGAAACAAGTCTTCTATCCACCCTAACGCATTAAAACAACAAAACGGCATAGCCAAATATGACTATGCCGTTTACAATCAGACTTCTATATTGTCTAACTTAAATTATTTACCGTAGTAAGCTTTTAAATACATTTCCTTAATCTCAGCAAAGAGAGGATATCTTGGGTTTGCTCCTGTACACTGGTCATCAAAAGCGTTCTCAACCATTTCATCAAGAGTCTCTAAGAAGAATTTCTCATCTACGCCGTAATCCTTAATGGTTGCCTTAATACCAACGGTTTTCTTAAGTTCCTCTACCTTAACAAGGAATTTTTTGAATACGTCTGCATCATCTTTTCCTTCAACCCCACAGAAACGAGCACATTCCGCATACCGTTCCAGTGTATGAGGATACTGATACTGAGAGAAGGTTCCCATCTTTGCAGGTGCCTCTGATGAGTTAAATTCCATTACAAGTGTAATGAGAAGGGCATTTGCCACACCGTGAGGAATGTGGTGATAAGCGCCTAATTTATGAGCCATGGAATGACAAACTCCGAGGAATGCGTTGTTAAAGGCTAAACCAGCCATACAGGAAGCATCAGCCATCTTGCATCTTGCTTCTACATTCGCACCATCATTGTAAGCGGTAGGAAGATAATTAAATACATTCTTCATTGATTTTAATGCCAGACCATCGGTGTAGTCTGAAGCCATTACGGAAGCATACGCTTCTAATGCATGAGTCAGAACGTCGACACCAGAGGCGCTTGTTAAGCCTTTTGGCTGACTCATCATGTTATCTGCATCAACAATAGCCATGTTAGGCATTAACTCATAGTCTGCAAGAGGATATTTCACGCCGGTCTCCTGATCTGTAATAACAGCGAAGGAGGTAACCTCAGAACCAGTACCAGAAGAGGTTGGAATGGCGATAAAATAAGCTTTCTCTCCCATTTTCGGGAAGGTGTAGACTCTCTTTCTGATATCCATAAAGCGCATTGCCATATCCTGGAAATCAACTTCTGGGTGCTCATACATTACCCACATGATCTTGGCAGCATCCATAGCGGATCCGCCACCCAGTGCGATGATGGTGTCAGGCTGGAATGCTCTCATCGCTGCAGCGCCTGACTGAGCATTTGCTAATGTTGGGTCTGGTTGAACATCTGAGAATACCGTATAGACAATTCCCATTTCATCTAATTTATCTGTGATTGCCTTGGTGTATCCATTGCTATATAGGAAGGAATCGGTAACAACGAAAGCTCTCTTTTTGTTGTAAACATCCTTTAATTCGCTAAGCGCTACTGGCATACAGCCTTTTTTAAAGTAAACCTTTTCCGGACTTCTAAACCACAGCATGTTTTCTCTCCTCTCAGCAACGGTCTTAATATTGAGCAGATGTTTCACTCCAACATTCTCAGAAACAGAGTTTCCGCCCCAGGAACCGCAGCCTAAGGTTAAAGATGGCATCAGCTTAAAGTTATAAAGATCACCGATACCGCCGTGGGAAGAAGGTGTATTTACTAAGATACGACAGGTCTTCATAGCAGCCGCATGTTTATCCATTTTCTCTTTTTCATTTACGTTAATATACAGGGAAGCTGTATGGCCATAGCCGCCGTCAGCAACCAACTGCTCTGCCTTCTCAATGGCCTCGTCAAAGGTTTTTGCTTTGTACATTGCAAGAACTGGAGAAAGCTTCTCATGAGCAAATTCTTCTTCAATATGAACGCTTTCAACTTCACCAATCAGGATCTTTGTGGATACAGGAACATCAACTCCTGCAAGCTTAGCGATGGTGTGGGCTGTCTGGCCTACAATCTTTGCATTTAATGCGCCGTTGATAACAATGGTTTTACGAACCTTTTCAATCTCATCGCCTTTAAGGAAGTAACAGCCCCGTTTTGTAAATTCTTTTTTCGTCTCTTCATAAACTTTTTCAAGAACGGTTACAGACTGTTCGGAAGCACAGATCATACCATTGTCAAAGGTCTTAGAAAGAATGATGGAGTTTACTGCCATTTTAATATCAGCGGTATCATCAATGACAACAGGTGTATTGCCTGCACCTACGCCTAATGCTGGTTTACCGGAAGAATAAGCTGCCTTAACCATTCCAGGGCCACCAGTAGCTAATATGGTATCTGCACCCTTCATTACTTCATTGGTCAGCTCTAAAGAAGGAACGTCGATCCAGCTAATAATGCCTTCTGGTGCTCCAGCCTTAACTGCCGCATCAAGAACTACTTTTGCTGCCGCAATGGTAGAGTTCTTTGCTCTTGGGTGTGGGGAAATGATGATGGCATTTCTTGTCTTTAAGCAAATAAGTGTTTTGAAGATAGCAGTTGAAGTTGGGTTTGTGGTAGGAATAACAGCAGCAATTAAACCAATTGGCTCTGCAATCTTTTTAATACCATAAGCTTTATCCTCTTCAATCACGCCACAGGTCTTTGTATCTTTATAAGCATTGTAGATGTATTCAGCTGCATAGTTATTCTTAATGACTTTATCTTCAACAATACCCATACCAGTCTCTTCCACTGCCATCTTAGCAAGTGGGATCCTTAATTTGTTAGCTGCACTAGCTGCCTCATAAAAGATCTTATCTACTTGTTCCTGTGTAAAGGTAGCAAATACTTTCTGAGCCTCTCTCATGGCTTCCATCTTTGCAATGAGGGATTCCACACTATCAATAATCTCAGGAATTCTTACCTGTTCTTCTTTCTTTGCCATCTTGAATTTCCTCCAATTTTATATGAGCATAACGGGTTGTTTAAGTTAGATATTTTTTTAACGATGTTTCATGTGTTCATTATAAATCATTGTTATTTTTTTGTCAATATGTTTTTTATCATTTTATTCAAGCTTGCACTTTTTTGTTACTAACTGTATATCAATACTTTTGTACTTATTAAGAAAGCTTATTAATAAGATCTTCCCTTAATTATAAGGGAAAATGTTGCTTATAGATATTTTAGCACACTAAAATGCCTTGGAACCTATCATTCTTTTCCAGTTTCTCTCAATTACCTTTTCTTGCCTTTATTGAAGTACAATGCAAGTGGACGGATTTAAAAACTTGGCAAGGCATGTCATGTATGTTATAGTTAGCCCTGGAACCATACTATAAGTCAGAAGGTCTTTTTCTCACTTTTTTAAAGCTTGTCTGGCTCTGGTTACAGAATAGATATAAGGGGATTTTAGAACTATGAAAATAACTATCGGAATTGATATTGGAGGAAGTACTACGAAAATCGTAGGATTTCAAGACCATAAATTAAAAATACCTACCGTTGTTAAGGCAGATAACCCCATTGCCTCCCTTTTTGGTGCCTTGGGAAAATTCATTTATGATAATAACATTCAATTGACTGATATAGAGAAAATTATGCTCACAGGGGTAGGAAGCGCTTATGTGGAACAGCCTCTTTACGGTATTCCTACTTATAAGGTAAATGAATTCATCTCGAATGGATTAGGTGGGCAGTATTTTACTGGATTAAAAGATTTGATTGTAGTAAGTATGGGTACCGGGACGTCTCTCGTCCAGGTAAATGGAGATAAAATTTCACATACCGGTGGCATTGGTATCGGAGGCGGAACCATATTAGGACTTTCCAGCCTTTTATTAAAGACTCAGGATATCTCTCAAATTATGGATTTAGCCAGCAAAGGGAACTTAAGAAATATTGATCTGCAGATACAAGATATCTCCAAAGACGCTCTACCAGGGCTACCATTAACCGCCACTGCCTCTAATTTTGGCAAAGTGAGAAATCTGGTTTCTGAGGAAGACATTGCAATTGGAATCATTCATATGGTACTCCAGGTCATTGGGAAATCTGCCATCTTATCATCTTTAAACAGCAACATTCATGACTTTGTGATGACAGGAAATTTGGTTAAATTCCCTCAGTGTAAGGAGATTTTCCAATCCCTGGAGACCATGTTTGACGTTCATTTCATCATCCCGGAACAGGCAGAATATAGCACTGCCATCGGAGCGGCTCTGACAGAAGAACGGGGTATGGATATGAAACAGATTTTATAAAATTTAATTAAAATTCAATCACTTTACTTTCGCCGGTAAGAGTATTTATGGTGGCTTTTACATTCTTTAAGTATAGTACTTCCATTATTTTATCGTCAACCGAATACATTTTACTTAAAGAACCAGGATACTCTTCCATCATGGCGACTCTTACTTCTCTTCTATCATCTGGTACAACTTCACATTCCAATCGGATAAATGTTCCCTTATTCATACCACTGATTTCAATCTTTGGATTCTTTAACATCTGCTGATACACTGGTTTTCTATTACCGGTCATCGTGTAGATTTTTCCTTCGTAGGCACAAACAGCTCCAAAGGGACGGACTCTAGGCTGATCCCCATCCATGGTTGCAAGATAGAATGTGCCGCATTCCTTTAAATATTTTAATACCTCTTCCATATAAGTGATTCCTTTCGTAAAACCATATTTTTTGAATATACTTATTATATCCCTGTCTTCAGAATTTGCAAGTATAAACAGTTGAGAATCCTTTCCATAATAATAGAAAAAGCAGGTGCTGCCATTTTTGCACCTGCTTTCTCATTGCATTTATGAATGGTATCCCAACGCCTGCTCTAAAGCATCTTTTTCTTCGCTTCCAAGGAGTACGTCTGTCTCTCCTCTGTCGACTTCTTTAATGTATACATAACACCCTTCCCGACTATGAACGGAGTTTAAAACAAAGCCAGTGTTGGTGTAATCAAGCATTGCCATAACAAAGCTTAAATTACCTCCCATGCCTTTAAATGCATTGTATTTCACAAGCCCAAATTTCTGAAAGGCGCTTCTATAGTTTTTATTTGTATTACGTAGGGAATCTTTATTGGCACGGTCTTCTGCCTTTAATTCTGATATCACTTCCATCTGTTCCATGATGATATCTTCTAGTGTCTCCGCATCTTTTCCCCTCATGAAATAATCATATCTGCGGTACAGCTTTCTCATTTGAATCATACATATAATTACAATAATCATCAATAATATGGTAATTACTGCTAGACCGATAATTAAATAAGCTGGATCAACTGGCAGCTGATTTAACACACTGTTATCCATTCTTTCGTCCTCACTTTTAAGATCTTACCTTATGGATTCTATTAATTCTACGATTCTTTCCAATTCAACCTCGGAATAATACTCGATTTCAACTCTTCCTTTATTCTTATCCTTCCGGTTGATACTGACTTTCGTACCCATAGCAGATTTCATCCGATCTTCTAATTCACGAAAAATGAGGGAAATTCCTACATCCTCTTCCGCTTTTTCCTTTGGATCTTTCTTCTTTGATAAGGATTTTACTAGCTTTTCAACCTCACGGACACTTAAGCTTTCCGCCACAATCTTTCCAGCCAATTGAAATTGAAGCTCCTGATCCTCCACAGAAAGAAGTGCTCTGGCGTGACCACCTGTGATTTGGTTGTGAATGAGCATCTCCTGAACTCTCTCATCCAGCTTTAACAGGCGCATGCTATTGGTGATAGTAACTCTGTTTTTAGCAACACGCGCTGCAATCTCTTCCTGTTTTAAGCTAAATTCCTGCATCAGTCTTTGGTAAGCCTTAGCCTCTTCAATTGGATTTAAATCCTCTCTCTGAACATTCTCAATTAGGGCTATCTCCATGGATTGCTGCTTGGTATATTCTCGAATAACCACCGGAACTTCTTTAAGGCCAGCTAGTTTCGCGGCTCTCCATCTACGCTCGCCAGCGATGATTTCGTAGAAATCTCCTTTTTTCTGTACCAAAAGTGGCTGTAAAACACCGTATTCCTTCATGGATTCTGCCAACTCTAAAAGGGATTCTTCTCTAAAATCAACTCTTGGCTGACTACGGTTTGGCTCAATGGAGGTGATTTTTAGAAACATCTCTTTTCCTAATTCAGAATTTTTCTCTTCCTTTTTTGCCTTGGCTTCGGCCGCTTCTTGTTTTTGATGATTCTTTATCTCTTGTTCCTCGGCTGCAGATTCCATTACTTCATCTCCAAAAATTGCTCCAAGCCCTTTTCCTAAACCTGTTCTCTTTGCCATATCTAGATATCTTCTCCTCTGCTTATTACTTCGGCCGCCAGTAACCGGTAGCTTTCTGCTCCTGCTGATCTGGAATCATATAAATTGATGGGAATTCCATGACTTGGTGCTTCTGCCAGTCTGACATTTCTGGGTATAATAGTCTTATAGATATTCTGATTTAAATTGTTCTTTACACTTTCTACAACTTCCAGTGAAAGGTTTGTTCTTGCATCGTACATGGTGAAAACAACGCCTTCCATTTCCAAGGATGGATTCAATTTCTTTTTCACTAATCCTACGGTTTTTAGAACCTGGCTTAGTCCTTCCAGTGCATAGTATTCACATTGAATGGGCACTAATACAGTATTTGCAGCGGTTAAGGCATTGATTGTCAATAAATTCAGTGAGGGGGGGCAATCTATGATAATAAAATCATAGTTATTCTTGACTTTTTCAAGATATGTTTTAAGGAGATTTTCTTTGTTTTCTATTTCCAATAACTCGATTTCAGCTCCTGCCAATTCTACATTAGAGGGAAGCAAATCTAGATTATCCTGAACATTAGAAATTAGACATTCATCAATTTCACACTCTCCTACCAGTAAATCATAGATGGTTTTTTCTACGGTACTTTTTTCTATCCCAAGTCCGCTGGTTTCATTACCCTGTGGATCAAAATCCACAGCTAATACCCGTTGCCCTGCCTCTGCGAGACATGCGGACAAATTAATTGCAGTAGTCGTTTTACCGACTCCGCCTTTTTGGTTTGCTATTGCGATGATTCTTCCCATTATTTGTATTCTCCTGTATTACATCCGGAAATTGCAGTTCAAATTAGAGTATAGCATATTTTATTTTTTTTTCCTATGGTTTCCTGTAAAATAAATACAGATTTAATAAAAAATGTTTCACGTGAAACATTTTTCCAAGCTTAAGAATAAATTAATATGTTTGACGTTGTAAGTCCATATTGATTATATTATAATAGGAAGAGATCATTCTACTTTAGGAGGGAAATAATGAAAACAAAGAATAAATTACTGACTCTTCTCGTTTTGTCTGCTAGCGCTGCCGCTGCTACTGCTGTCATTAATAAATGTATCAAACTATCAGCAACCTCCAAGAATTTATTATCTGACACAAAAGCACACTGCTATAAATGGCGCTTCGGCAATATACATTATACGAAAACCGGATCTGGAAAACCACTTTTATTAATTCATCATCTATCTGAACATGGAAGTGGATACGAATGGAATCAGATGATCAACAATCTCAAAGATCAGTACACGGTATATACCGTTGATCTATTAGGCTGTGGACGTTCAGAAAAACCTGATCTCACTTATACCAATTATCTGTATGTACAGATGATTTCTGATTTTATTAAATCTGAGATTGGACATCGAACCAACGTAATCGCTTCTGGTTCCTCCTCCTCTCTTGCTGTTATGGCATGTAACAATGCTCCTGAATTGTTTGACCAAATTATGTTGATCAATCCGGATAGCCTTCTGCTGTGTAGCCAGATACCAAACAAACATAGTAAGGTCTATAAATTTATTTTGGATTTACCTATCATAGGGACATTACTTTATCATATTGCTACTAGCAAACAGGCTATTAAGGAAGAGTTCTCCACTCATTATTTTTCCAATCCTTATTCCGTTAAAAACTCTTTGATCGATATCTATTATGAGTCTGCTCATTTAGGTGAATCTCCTAAGTCATTATATGCCAGTGTTACTTGCAATTACGCGAGATGTAATATAGTGAATTCATTAAAGAAAATAGATAATAGTATCTATATTGTAGGTGGAGAAGATATGGAAAACATTGATGATATGATTCGAGAATATCAGAGATACAATCCGGCTATAGAAACTTCATTGATTGGAAATTCCAAGTTCTTACCACAATTGGAAAATCCTACCGAACTACTTCGAACCATCCAGATGTATTTTGTCTAAGCAATTAATAAAGAAAGAAATGGATATAAAAATGTTTCACGTGAAACATCCCTGCTTAGCAGCGGAGCACATGCTCCCGGATGTTTCACGTGAAACATTTTATTTTAATGGTTCTTTGGAAGGCAAGCCCGCTTTTCTAGGATACTTCCCAGAAGTCTCACTATTCTTACGAATCAATACCAATGATCGCTCCGCATCTGTACCTGGGAGTAAAAAAGTCTCTAACCCTTCCACTTTTCCTCCAAGTAAGAAAACTGCATGCTTGGCTGCTCCAAGCTCCTCTTCTATCTTCCCAGACTTATATGGGATAAAGGATCCCCCTACTTTTACAAACGGTACACAGTATTCAGATAAGGTGCTGAGATTTGCCACTGCTCTTGATAAACAGAGATCGTATTGTCCTCTATACTTCACATCTCTTCCCATGTCCTCAGCTCTTCCATGTATCGCTTGAATTCCGTCTAACCCAAGCTTATCAATCACTTCATTCAAAAATTTGACTTTCTTATTGAGAGAATCCATAAGTGTAATATTTAACTGTGGGAATACTATTTTAAGAGGAATTCCTGGGAATCCTGCTCCTGTGCCAACGTCTATAATTTTATACTCTTTCTCACTTAAATCCTTTACTGCTTTTACAAGAGAAAGACTATCTGCAAAATGCTTTGTAATCACTTCTTCCATTTCAATAATAGTCGTGAGGTTCATGACTTTATTCCATTCAACCAATATTTCAAAATAATCGTAAAATTGGTCTATTTGATTATCTTCTAATTTTATTTCCAATAAATCTAATTCTTCCTGAAACTGCTTCTTAAATATCTCTCTCATGGCTGTCTTCCTGCCCTTTCTTCTCCAAACTCCTCTGAACCCGAAGCTGTTCTAAATGCACTAGCAGTACCGATATATCTGCCGGTGACACACCCGAGATTCTGGATGCTTGTCCAATTGACATTGGTTTATATAGATTTAATTTCTGTATCGCCTCGCGTCTAAGTCCCTTAACGGTTTCATACTCAAAAGTTACATCCAGCTTTTTATTCTCTAGCTTTTTATACTGGGAAACTTGCTGCTTTTGCCTGCGAATATAACCATCGTACTTAATGTTAATATCCACCTGCTGGGCCACATCCCATGGAAGCTCAATTCTGTTTTTATCAATTGTGGTTAACATAACATAATTGAGTTCTGGTCTTCTTACCAACTCTGCCAAGGTTGTTCCTGTTTTCAAAGGTGTGCTCGCATTCGCCTCTAAAAACTCCTGAACCTCCTTAGATGCCCCCACATTAGTGGATTCCAAACGTTTTATCTCTGCTTCTATGGACTGTTCTTTTTGAAGAAGGGCTTCATACTGTTCTTCTGAAATGAGGCCAATCTCATGACCAATCTTCATCAAGCGCAAATCTGCATTATCTTGACGGAGAAGCAAGCGGTATTCTGCTCTTGAAGTCATCATACGGTATGGCTCATTATTTTCCTTTGTAACAAGGTCATCAATGAGTACCCCAATATATGCCTGGGAACGGTCAAGAATCTTTGGCTCCCTTCCAAGAACCTTCATAGCTGCGTTTACTCCTGCCATAAAGCCCTGAACAGCCGCTTCCTCATAACCTGAGCTTCCGTTAAACTGACCACCACTAAACAGTCCGTCCACTCCCTTAAACTCCAGCGTCGGCTTTAACTGTCTGGAATTGATACAGTCGTATTCGATTGCATAGGCGTTTCGCACGATTTTAACATTCTCAAGACCAGGTACGGAGCGATACATGGCGTACTGGACATCTTCTGGCAGAGAACTTGACATACCTCCCAAGTACATTTCATTGGTATGAATCCCCTCCGGCTCTACAAAAACCTGATGACGCTCCTTATCAGGAAACTTCACCACCTTATCCTCCACAGATGGGCAGTATCTTGGTCCGGTTCCTTCAATAGCTCCGGAATAAAGAGGGGAACGATCTAAATTCTCTCTGATAATGTTATGTGTTTTCTCATTGGTATAAGTAAGCCAGCAGGAAATCTGCTCCTTCTGGATGGTTTCTGGATCCGTGGAGAAAGAAAATGGTACAACCCTCTTATCTCCAAACTGCTCTTCCATCTTAGAAAAATCCACGCTCCTACTATCCACTCTAGCTGGTGTCCCTGTTTTAAAGCGCAGCATTTCAATTCCATGGGCTTTTAATGAATCCGTTAAGTAATTGGCAGACTTAAGTCCATTAGGGCCTGTATACTCGCTTACGTCGCCGTAGATGCATCTGGCCTTTAAGTAGGTTCCAGTAGCCAGGACAACCGCCTTACACCGGTAAGTGGCTCCAGAAAAAGTCTTCACCCCTGTAATGGCTCCATCTTCTGTGATGATTTCCGTCACCTCTGCCTGCCGTATGGTTAGATGATCGGTACGTTCTAATGTCATTCTCATCTCTCTTGAATAATTCTGCTTATCCGCCTGAGCTCTAAGAGAATGGACCGCAGGTCCCTTAGACTGATTTAACATCTTTGACTGAATAAAGGTCTTATCTGTATTCTTTCCCATCTGTCCGCCTAGGGCGTCAAGCTCGCGGACCAGATGTCCCTTAGAGCTTCCTCCAATATTTGGATTGCAAGGCATTAAGGCAATGCTATCGACACTGACGGTAAAGACGATGGTCTCAAGTCCTAGACGGGCACAGGCTAGCGCTGCTTCACAACCGGCATGGCCGGCACCAACAACCACAACGTCATATGATTCTTCTAAATGCTGCATTTGATTTTCCCTCTTTCTTCATGCCCTGACTGGGGCTAAAGGTATTCTGACACTATTTCCCCGTACAGAACTTTTTAAATATTTCATTGACTAGGTCATCCTCTACAGACTCTCCCAGAATGGTTCCAAGCAGTTCATAAGCATCCATTAAGTCTATGGAATAAAAGTCCTCTGGCATCTCATTTTGGACGCTTTGCTCTACCATACTAAGGCTTTTTAAGGCTTCCAAAAGAGCATTTTTATGTCTTACATTGGTAATGTAAACCTCATCATTAAAATCCAGTTTTCCTTCATAGAACATCGCTGTTATTTCTTCTTCCAGCTCCCGGATACCAGTTCTTTCTTTGGTAGAGATTGAGATCACTGGATGGTTTGTTAAAACACATAACTGATCCTTAGTCACCACTGGTTTAAGGTCTGTTTTATTTAAGATGGTAAGGGCCTTCCTATCTTTGATGAAGTTTAATATCTCCTCATCATTTTCATCGAGAGAACAGGAACCATCCACCACATAGATAATAAGATCCGCACCTTCTGCCGCAGACCTGGCCTTTTCCACTCCGATCTTCTCCACCACATCTTCCGTATCCCGGATTCCAGCCGTATCAATGATGTTAAGACTTAGCTCATCCAAACGGATCTGCTCTCTTAGAGTATCTCTGGTGGTCCCAGCAATGTCTGTTACAATGGCTCTATCTTCTCCTAAGAGAACATTTAAAAGAGAAGATTTCCCTGCATTTGGCTTTCCTAAAATAACCGTTTCAATGCCTTCAGAAAGAACTCTTCCGTTATCCGATGAACTGATCAGGCTTTGAAGTTCTTCCTTTAACGGCAGTAAAGTTTCCATAAGAGTATCTCTGTAACCATCCAAAGAGATATGTTCCGGATCATCAAGAGCGGATTCAATAAATGCAATGTGGTACAAGATCTTATCTCTCATATCCTTAATTCTCCTGGATACAGAACCTTCTAACTGGCTCACAGAAGATTTTAATGCGTATTGATTTTTCGCATTGATCACATCAATAACAGCCTCTGCCTGGGATAAATCCACTCGACCATTTAAAAATGCCCTCTTTGTAAATTCACCTGGTTCCGCAGGTCTCGCACCATACTTTAATACTGTCTCTAAAATTCGTTTCGTTACCAGAACCCCACCATGACAGTCAATCTCAATGGTATCCTCTGCTGTAAAGCTCTTTGGCCCTCTCATGATCATGACCAGGACCTCATCAACCATCTCTTCTCCATCAAAGATGTGACCGTAATGAATGGTGTGGGAAGGCTCCCCAGAAAGCTTCTTATCCCCGCTTCCCTTCGCCTTAAAAATTCTATCTATAATTTGAAATGACTCCTCGCCGCTAATTCTCACAATTCCGATTCCGGAATTTGACATAGCAGTAGCGATGGCCGCAATTGTATTCATCTTCATATTTTCTCACCTATTAATAAGGAAAAGGGGCGAGGTGCCTTCCGACAGCCCCAACCCCTCATTGTTAATTGACTATTTATCTTTTTCCTGATACCTATCTTTTTTGGGGAATTCTCTTTTCAGAGATATTACCACATGTCTAAATGGTTCCTCTCCTTCACTTCTAGTAACAACGAACTTGTCGTTTTGAAGTGCGGAGTGAATGATTCTTCTCTCATAAGGGTTCATCGGCTCCAAAGAAACGGAACGTTTGGTGCGTTTTACCTTATAAGCAATGTTCTTTGAAAGCGTTTCCAAGGTTTCTTTTCTGCGCTCCCTGTAATTTTCTGTATCCAGTTTTACCCGAATGTAATCATCGCTTTCTTTATTTACTACAAGGCTAACCAGATACTGTAAGGAATCTAAGGTCTGTCCTCTCTTACCGATCAATATGCCCATATCATCACCTGACATAACGATGGAAAGTTCTCTATCATCTGCATGGAAGGAAATCTCAAGTTTGACTAAAAGGTTCATAGCTCCAAACACATCAGAAAGAAATGCTTCTGCTTTGTCCTCTAAAGTCTCCTTTTTCTTTGCACGGATGACAGCAGGTTTTTGGCCGATAAATCCCAGAATACCATTACTGCCTTTCTCAACAATTTCATACTCCAGCTTATCACTGGTTGTCTCTAATTCGATTAATGCCTTTGTAATCGCTTCATCAACGTTTTTTGCTGAAACTGTAATCATATCCATAGGTCACCCTCCCGCTATTTTTGCTTATCGTTATACTTCGAAACCATCCTTGCTTTTGATGAAATACTGCTTGGATTAGAAGAATCTTTATTGTAAAAATCATTGGAAGCCTTAACCTGTTCCTTAATTTTTTCCTTCTTTGCATCCATATCAGCTTCTTCAACTTCATTCGCGGCCTGGAGATTTTTTAAGTTAGCGGTCGCATTTTGGGAAACACGCTGAGGCGGTAGGCCTTTTTTCGCACGTTTTTTATTTGCCTTATCTACATTCTTCTTGATCATCTCATCCATATCGATGCGATTTAGATAACGGTTTACTGCAAGCTGCTGTAAGATCTGGAATACACTGGATGCAATCCAGTAGATACCAATACCGGCAGGAAAGGTAAAACAGAAAAATACAGACATTAGTGGCATAACCGTATTCATCATCTTCATGGACTGAGCCATAGCGTTTCCTTCATCCCCTGGTTTCTGGGTCTGAGTCTGATTTACGGTCATAAGTCTAGCACTGAACCACTGGCTGGCACCGGCCATAACAGGAATTAAGAGAGCTAAGCTGAAATGAAAACCGCCTCCAGCTGGGAAAATAACGCTAGATGGAGTAGAAGCAAGATTAATTCCTAAAAAGGAATTCATTTGAGCAATTTTATCTGCATTGGATGCGATAACATCTTTCACAGAAGGGAATAAATTCTGTAGTTGTCCCCATTGCATTGGATTTAACTGATACAAAAAGTCTACCATACCATTGTTCGTAGACATGTCATGAACTCTAGTAATGTTTACTTTATTGTCAGTAGCAAACTGCTTTAACTGTTCTACATGATTTACATTTAAAGAACCAATGGCATTAACTACATTTTCAAATAACCGCTTTACGCTTGGTACGTATGCAGGGATTTGATAAATTACCTGATAAAGAGCAAACAGGATTGGCATCTGGATTACTAACTGAAGGCATCCGCCTGTCATGGAAGTTCCATATTTTTCATAGACAGCCTGAACCTCTACGTTTTGTTTCCGCATGGATTCCTGGTCAGTCTTTCCTTTATACTTTGCCTGAACGGCTTGAATTTCCGGCTGCATAACACTCATCAGCTTGGAAGATTTTTGCTGTTTTAATGTCAAAGGAAACATAAGAAGCTTTGTTACAAGAGTAAATAAGATAATACATAAACCGATATTCTGAATTCCAAATGTACTGGTCAGCTGAAACAGCCAATCCATGATAACACCCAGAACGGTTGCAAACGGGCCCAAAATACCCCCTACCTTAGTCAGTACTAAGAATTCCAATGAACTACCTCCTCATCTGTTACGGAACTGGATCATAACCGCCTTTTGCAAACGGATTACAGCGAATAATCCGATAGCAAGCCAAAAACGTACCTTTAAACACACCATGTTTATTCAATGCTTCAATGGCGTATTGAGAGCACGTTGGTGTGTATATGCAGTGAGTTCTTATTTTTAAGGGAGAGAGAAATTTCTGATATCCTCTGATCAATAAAATCATGACTTTTTTCACCATAAGATCACTTCGATTCTTTTTTTAAAATGTTATGAAGTCCGCACAGGTGCAAATATGCACTTTCGATTGTTTTGTAATTTTCTTCCTTTGCCGATACTCTGGCAACTACCACGATGTCTAACCCGGCCTCTACCACGTCTTCATGAAGCCTGAAGCTTTCTCTGATTAATCTGGTTAAATGATGCCTTACAACGCTGTTTCCAACCTTCTTGCTTACGGATATCCCAATCCTTGATCTGGGCATGTCCGATTTCTTCACATACATAACAAGAAGTCTGTTGGCATAGGATTTCCCATTCTGATAAACAGCTTGAAAATCCTTGTTTTTCTTGATCGAATTAAAATGCTTCATAAAAATCTTTCCTTTTCCGTCTGTCTGGAATTTGAGAAAAGAAAAGGCCACAATTACTTGCGGCCTGGTCCATTAAGCTGATAATTTTGCTCTTCCTTTTGCTCTTCTGGCAGCTAAAACTTTTCTTCCGCCCGGAGTGCTCATTCTGGCTCTGAAGCCATGAACCTTGGATCTCTGTCTCTTTTTTGGCTGAAACGTCATTTTCATAATGTACGGACACCTCCTCTTGTTACAATAGCTTATCATAGGCAATATGATGAAACATATTGAGACTATTTTAGTTAAACATCGTTTCAATTATATAGAACATTGCAAGGTTCGTCAAGGGAAATATGCAATTTTCCTTGTATTCATGCGGATTTTTTCGACAAACACCTCTGTCCCTGCCTTTGGGTTTCCACTGTCATCCATTTTTTCCTCTGGATGGGTTGCAAATTCTTACTTACAGGGGGTTATTTTGTACATCAATAAAATTTTGTTGCTTTATGTATTGTTCTTATAAATAAGAAGAAAGAAAAGGAGAACTGCATCATGTCGCAAACGTATCACGTCATGGAAGGTGCTGTTTTATCATGCTCGTTTGGAACCTCTGAAAGTGAACTAAAAGTACCTGTTAGTCATGGACCCATCCTACAAGGAAAAAACAAGGCAACGATTGCAGACCACGTAGGAAACGTTACTATTATGCCCTTTGGCCAATGTACCAAAAAGGATCCTCCCCGCCCCTGTAACCCATCGGTTTCCTTAAATTGTTTTACAAATAAGCCCATAAGGCTTTGCAATGCTGATGTTAGTTCCATATCTGAATGTCTTCACAGAACATAAAGAATAATTCGCCAAAGGTTTTCTGGCAGTTTTCGTTCCTTCTAAGCATCATATCATAACTACAACCCTGAAATTCAGTTTCCAGATTTATGAAGGAGCTCCGCAAGTTTTAAGGATTTAAAAGCCTGTAAAAAAGCAATTTGGGTCTTTTCAGATGAGTCATTATGGTTTATCATAGTGGTATCCACCTTTCTTGTCTGATTATGGTAATTCGCACATTCATTATATCAGATGTTAGGTGCATTTTTACATCAATATGTTATTTTTATAGGCCGCAAATGTAGAATATTCAATTGTTCAGCTAGATAATTAAGCTGGGAAAGTTGAGTAATTAGATTAAAGGTGTAACATTATAAGAGGAGTATCTGCCACGATCACTCATGATAAATAAAGATTTTACAAAAAATCAAATCTATCCTTTTCAATTTGAACAACTAAATTAAGACTTCCTCAAACATGATCCTTTAGGAAGTTTAATAATTCATATAAACCAACAAACCAATATAGCCCCAAAACATCATCCCAAGGAGGACCCCATCATGTTTGATCAAATGATCACCACCCTAAAAACACAAAACAGAAAAATCGTATTCACCGAAGGCACGGATCCAAGAATTCTAGAAGCTGCCAGCCGTCTACAAACCGAAGGAATTCTAACCCCAATCCTCTTAGGCGCCCCAAATGAAATCAACGAAGCCGCCAAAAATTCTGGATGGTCCATCGATGGCATTGAAATAATAGACCCCAATCATTATGAAAAAATAGATGAAATGATATCCAAGATGGTAGAATTAAGAAAAGGGAAAATGGATGAGGCCACTTGCCGTACAGCCCTCCAAAAATCCAATTACTTCGGTACCATGTTAGTTAAAATGGGTATCGCCGACTGTCTGTTAGGCGGAGCCACCTATTCCACTGCTGATACCGTAAGACCTGCCTTACAACTTATCAAAACAAAACCAGGTAGCAAAATCGTATCCAGTTGCTTTATCCTTTACCGCCAGACTGAAAAAGAAACAGAGATGTACGCTATGGCAGATTGTGCTATCAATCTTAATCCCAATGAAGATGAACTAGTTGAGATTGCATACGAGACAGCTAGAACTGCAAAAACCTTCTCCATTGACCCAAAGGTTGCCTTACTTTCCTATAGTACCCTTGGTTCCGGAAAAGGAGAATCCGTAGATAAAGTTCAAAATGCTGCCAACAAATTAAAATCCATGAATCTAGATTTCCCAATCGATGGAGAACTTCAATTTGATGCTGCATTCTCACCAACCGTAGCCAAAACGAAAGCTCCGCAATCAGCCGTAGCAGGAAAAGCCAATGTCTTTATTTTCCCAGATATCAACTCAGGAAACATTGGATATAAAATTGCCCAGCGTTTAGGTAACTTTGAAGCCTTTGGTCCAATCTTACAGGGACTTAATGCTCCCATCAATGACCTATCAAGAGGATGCAATGCCGATGAAGTATATAAAATGTCAATTATCACTGCTTCTCTAATATAAATCATATAACTATCCAATATTAAATAACATAAAAAGGAATTGGGAAGAATGGTAGCCACACAGTCACCACTCTTCCCATATTTTATAATTATAATAAAAACTCCCAATACCCTATTTACTAATTATATCAGAAATAATAATCAAATTACTGTTATAAAAACAAGAAATACATCTATCAGAAATTTATCTTCATAAAAATCCTCATCTTTCCTCTCCCCATCCTCCATAAGGGAGTTAGATGCTTCATAAATAATTGCTCCAACTAATTCATATACCAAAGACTTCGGTCGCTCCCCTTGATCTTATCTAATAACAGACTTTCTAAGACAACAATACTAGGACTCCATTTATGATCTTCATCAATCATTTCTTAAAAACAGATCTTGTCCGCATCAATATAAAGTGATCTATCGTATACACTTAATAAATATAGGCCTGGAATTTAAAAAAAGCAAAATACCGTTTTGCCAACTGAGAGACGGCTACGGACTTTTTAGAAATTCCTAACTTAAATGAAAGCCGATCTAAAAATTCATTCCTTCCTTTTAAATTTATCAAATAATATAAAACACTATATATAGAAGAAACTAGATTTTTTTACAATCCTCAAGTAGTCTCCTGTTTTAAATTACTATCCTTTCTTTTATAAATCCATCCGGTCTCTCAATTCCTAACCATCCTCAGAAATCAAAATATAAAAAACATTATAATTATAACATCTGAAATAAATTCTAATATATATCTGAATATTATATATCTACATAATAATTAACCAATATCTTTTTTGTATTATAAAAGAAACAATTTCCCTTTTATCTGAAACCATATATAATAAGAAAAGATTCTCATTCGTAAAACTTAGATCTACAAGTTCCAATTATACTTTCTCAATACTAGATCTAGTATTGAGATCCCCAACAAGAAATGGCTCATCCCTGATTAGACACTGCCATTTCAATAGTTAGACTATGTTAACCAGTTAATTTATAATAGAAAAATACCAGATAAAACATAACAACTCCAGATATAATTTATAACATCGCATTATAACAAATATCAAAAAAATATCAAAAACGCTTATTTATCAACTAATAAATACATGTAATCCGCTATTTTTTACTCAATAAAATATTTTGTCGATTTTTGCTGATATAATATATTATATATACATAAGAGCAAGGAGATTATTAATGGAAAATCAACAAAGATCCTGGGAGGACTGGGCAACCGAAACCTTTGTAGGAAGCAATTATTACTATTACAAAAAAAAATGGGAATATCAAATTCCAGACAGATCCTTTACAAGCTGGAACTGGGCCGCCTTTTTCTTTCCCTTTTACTGGATGATCTATCGTAAAATGTATTTATATTCTTTCTTATTTTTTATTGCAAGTATAGTTGGATCTATCTTACCAATAGGATTAATCTTCCACTGCTTGGTAGGAGTTTATGGGAATTATTTATATTTTAAAACCTGCAACAATACCATAAGAACAGCCTCACAGTATAGCAACGAAAACGCCATTGCATACATAAAAAAGAAGGGTGGATCAAACCTCCTGGGAGTTATCCTCACCATAGTCTCCATATTAGTAGTTACAGGCATGGTCTTTTTAGGAATAATATTATTTGCATATGATTCAGATACATCCTCAGTATCAAACCAAAATACCTATGACGCAACATCAGTAAATAAGGAAATTATAGTCACAGCACCAAATAGTTATGAACAGGAAAAAGACGATACAAATGATTTATATTTATATGATGATATTAAAAATTCCGAATTAATATTTAACGTATATTATAAAGATGATTATCAGGATACCGTTAATGAACAGTATTTTATGGACCTAATTAAAGAGTATTTTAATTCAAAGTATTCCCTGAGTCCAGTCAACAACAAAGAAATGTTAACGCTAGACCACCAAGCCCCTCAAACGTTATATACAGCCACTATTGGTACAAATGTTTTATATTTCTACTTTACCTGCGAAAAGTTTGACAAGTATTATGTTCTAACCACATTTACCATAAGACCAAGCGATTGGAATCGTGTCAGAGAAGAAATCACGGATGCCATATCTAGTGTCAGACCAAACGATACCTTATAAAAAAAATGGGCACCTCTTAAATTTCTAAAAGAGGTGCCCACTTTCATCATTCCTATCTATTCATCACTTTAAGCAATGCCTGAGTAACCGCCACGGTTAAAATTCCAGCAACGATTGCCTCAGGAATTCCATTGATGCATATAATACCTATAATCACAGAATAAATCCCATCGCTAAGACCCTTAGCAACCTGTCCATACTCTTTACCGAAAAGAAAATAGATTAGATTCATTACCAAAAGTGTATTGGTTAATGATCCTACTACTCCTGCGGTTGCAAGTGCAATGGTACGCTTCCCACTCTTATTCCCCAGTGCCTTTAACACTGCCCGAAACACATAATACGATACGATTCCCACTAAAATTCTAGGAACCATACAAATAATGAGGCTTCCAAAATTGCCTCCGTACTCTCCCACCTTTATAAATGGTGAAAATACAAACGACGTTGGATTAGGCATGTAAGTGTTTTTCCATAAACTGGTAAGTCCAAACATCATTCCAAGAAATCCTCCATATTTTGGTCCAAGAATAATGGCTCCAATTATGACTGGAACTTGAATAATGGTGGCATTCATAAATCCAAGGGGAATATACCCTAAAGGTGTAAATGCCAGAATTACGATAATAGCAGCAAAAACGGCTGCCAATACCAAGTTACGTGTTTTGTTCTCAATGTTCATCTTTCGACCTCCTGTGCTACTGTTCTTAAATAAAGATACAATGCAACTAGTTACTCCAGCATTATACCTACTTTCCATTACATTCGTCAATCCATGTTATTAAAATCACGAAATTTGTTAATTTACATAAAGTTATCAACAAAGTGGGGATAACTTGTGGATAATCCTATGATATTATCTTGATAACCCCCTGTTTGTTCACAAGCCTGTCCAAACATTCCAGAAAAATACAAGTTTTCCAGGATGTGAATAACTCAAGTTGTAAAAACCTTTGTTTTTGTGGAAAATCGTCTCTCTGGATGATTATCAACACATCATTCACAAGCAATACACACCCTCTACACACACTTATCCACAATTTTTTACTATTCTCATTGAAAATTAATTCAAAATGGTATAAAATGAAGTTTAGATTGGGCAAATGCGCATATTTGCATTTTTTAGATGTAGGAGACTTACAATGTTAGAAAAGTTAAAGGAAAAATGGGACGAAATCTTATTGAATTTAAAAGAAGAGCACGAAATCACAGACGTGTCTTTCAAAACCTGGCTTCTCCCGCTAAAAATGAATGCTGTAAATGGCGAAAAAGTCATCGTTACAGTACCGGATGTGGAATTTTTAGGATACATCCGCAAAAAATACGGGTTTCTTTTGAAGATTACAATAGAAGAAGTGACTGGCTTTGAATGTGACGTTGATTTTGTTGTAGAAAATCAGATTCAAAAAGATTCTTCCTCTGGAAATACACTTATAACAAATTCGGTGAACTCGGTCAGCCAGTCTGCAATCGTCACTGCGAACTTAAATTCAAAATACATATTTGATACATTCGTAGTGGGTGCCAACAATAACTTAGCCCATGCTGCATCTCTAGCAGTGGCAGAATCGCCCGGAGAGATTTACAACCCTCTTTTCATTTACGGAGGTGTTGGACTTGGGAAAACTCATCTGATGCATTCCATTGGGCACTTTATTTTAAAGAACAATCCCCACGCAAAGGTACTTTATGTAACCAGTGAAAAGTTTACCAACGAGCTGATTGATGCGATTCGTAATAAAAACAACTTCTCTCCTACAGAATTTCGGGAAAAATACCGCAACAACGACGTTCTTTTAATCGATGACATCCAGTTTATCATTGGCAAGGAAAGTACACAGGAAGAATTTTTCCATACCTTTAATGCCCTTTATGAATTAAAAAAGCAAATCATTATTTCCTCCGATAAACCTCCGAAAGAAATTGAGACCTTAGAAGAGCGTCTTCGCTCCCGTTTTGAATGGGGTCTTACAGTGGACATACAGTCTCCTAATTATGAGACTCGAATGGCCATCTTAAGGAAAAAGGAAGAGATGGAAGGCTATAACATTGACAATGAAGTAATCAAGTATATAGCCACCAACGTAAAATCCAACATCAGAGAGCTGGAAGGTGCGTTAACAAAAATCGTCGCCCTCTCCCGTCTCGATAACAAAGAAATCACTGTGGAACTGGCTGAGGAAGCATTAAAGGACATTATTTCACCTAATGATAAAAGAGAAGTTACGCCGGAACTTGTAATCCAAGTAGTCGCAGACCATTACGGTTTAACCCCCCTTGATATTTGTTCCCAAAAGCGTAACAAGGAAATCGTCTATCCACGTCAAATCGTCATGTATCTATGCCGAGAGATGGTTGGAACCCCCCTTCAGTTGATTGGAAAATACCTTGGAGGAAGGGATCACACCACTATCATACACGGTATTGATAAGATTACCACTGAGTTAAGCAGGAATGAAACTTTAGGTAATACCATTGATATTTTAAAGAAGAAGATTACTCCACAATAATGTGTGTATTAGGTGTTAATATCCTGTGGATAATTAAGTCCCTCAAAACGTTTCTAATCATCTTGTGGATAACTTGATAGTTTTCCTTAGATTCTGTGGACGTTATTCACATCTTTATATACACAGAAATCTGAGCCTTTATAAAGGTTATAAGGGCTTTTACACAAACCCACAGCCCCTACTACTATTACGACGAATTTTAACTATATTATTTATCTATTTATTGCAATTTCGAGAGCAAAGGAGTTATCAACAAATATGAAGCTGACATTTCATCAAGATGTAATTTTAAACGGTATTAATATTGTACTAAAAGCAGTTCCCAGCAAGACAACCATGTCTATCCTCGAATGTATCTTTATCGATGCCAGTGGATCTGAGATTAAGCTAACAGCCAATGATATGGAACTTGGTATCGAAACAAAGGTGGAAGGAACCATCCTGGAACGAGGAAAAATCGCCCTTGAGGCAAAACTTCTTTCTGAAATCGTAAGAAAGCTTTCATCTGCAGGAGATTCGATGGTAACCATTGAAAGCGATGATAAATTTACAACTACCATCTCCTGTGAAAATTCAGTTTTCCATATTCAGGGACGGGATGGCGAAGAATTTGCCTATCTCCCATATATAGAAAGGGATCATTACATTTGTTTATCCCAATTTTCCCTAAAAGAAGTAATCCGTCAGACCATTTTCTCCATTGCACCAAATGACAGCAATAAGATGATGACTGGAGAGCTTTTCCAGGTAACAGGGAATCAATTAAAAGTGGTTTCTCTGGATGGTCACCGCATCTCCATAAGAAATATTGAATTAAAAGACAGCTATCATGATATAAAAGTCATTGTTCCTGGCAAGACTCTAAGCGAAGTCAGCAAAATTCTTGGTGGAGACAACGAAAAAGAAGTTCTTATTTTCTTTGGAGCCAACCATATCTTATTCGAGTTTGATCATACCATGGTTGTATCACGCCTGATTGAAGGTGAATACTTCCGAATTGACCAGATGCTTTCCAGCGACTACGAGACAAAGGCCACCGTAAACAGAAGAGAGCTTCTTGATTCGATTGACCGATCAACCATCCTCGTACGTGAAAACGATAAGAAACCTCTTATCATCAACATTGAAGAGCAGGAAATGCAGCTTAAGATGAATTCCAGCTTTGGTTCCATGAATGCTCAGGTGCCAACGCATAAGACTGGAAGCGACATCATGATTGGCTTTAATCCTAAATTTTTAATGGATGCCTTAAGAATTATTGATGATGAAGAAGTTACACTCTTTATGTTAAATCCAAAGTCACCTTGTTTTATGAGGGATAACGAAGGGAAATATATTTATCTGATTCTGCCAGTTAACTTTAATGCAGCATCTGTATAAGAATTGTTTAAGTGCCCCTTAGGTGGCACAGAATGGAGAGATCATGGAAACAATCAAGCTGAAAGGCGAATACATCAAGCTGGGACAGGCCTTAAAAGCCGCAGGAACAGTGGGATCTGGTGTTGATGCCAAATACATCATTGAGGATGGTCTGGTATCTGTTAACGGACAGATTGAAATGCAAAGAGGAAAAAAGCTAAGGGTCGGGGATGTCGTTACCTTTGATGGTAATACCATAACCATCGAGTAGCATTCTACAGGCATACCTTTATGTCCGAAAGCATGGACAATAGAGAGGAACGAAGAACCATCCATGAGGATTGAGTCGATAGAGCTTAAGAGTTATCGCAACTATGATGAATTACATATGGATTTTAGCCAGGGGACCAACATACTATTTGGGGACAATGCCCAGGGGAAGACAAATGTCTTAGAAGCCATCTATGTCTGTGCCACAACAAAATCTCACAGAGGCAGCAAGGATAAAGATATTATACAATTTGACAGGGATGAATCGCATATCAAGCTAAACATCAGAAAAAATGATATTCCATACCGGATTGATATGCATTTAAAGAAAAATAAAGCCAAAGGCGTAGCGGTGAATGGAGTCCCCATAAGAAAAGCCAGTGAGTTGTTTGGAATTGTCAACGTAGTATTTTTCTCTCCGGAAGACTTAAATCTCATAAAAAATGGGCCGGCTGAAAGACGTCGGTTCATCGATCTTGAGTTATGTCAACTAAACAAACTCTATGTCCATTCCCTGGTTCAGTATAACCGGATCGTTACCCAGAGAAATAAGTTATTAAAGGATCTGGCCTTTCGGCCTGATTATGAAGAAACTCTGGATATATGGGATATGCAGCTAATCCAATATGGCAAAGAAATAATTTATTACAGGAAAGAGTTTATCGAGCGTATGGATGGAATCATAGGACCCATCCACCAGAACCTTTCCGGAAACAAGGAATCTCTACGCATTCTCTACGAACCAAATGTAGAGGCGGATGCGTTTGAAGATACATTAAGGCGGAGCAGGCAGCAGGATCTAAGGCAGAAGACAACCTTATCAGGTCCACACAGGGATGATCTTAGTTTTATCGTGAACGGAATTGACATTCGTCGGTTCGGTTCTCAGGGACAGCAGAGGACCGCTGCGTTATCCCTAAAGCTTGCAGAAATAGAACTGGTAGAAAACATTGTACATGATTATCCCATTCTTTTGCTTGATGATGTTCTGTCTGAGCTTGATAGCAGCAGACAGAATCAATTACTTGCAGGGATTAATCACATACAAACCATCATTACCTGTACGGGACTGGAAGACTTTATAAAAAACCGGTTTCATATCGATAAGATATTCCGGGTAATTAACGGTACCGTAGGTAATGAAAATTAACCATTCAGGAGGTAGTGTGGTAAAATGAGTCAAGAATATGGTGCAGATCAAATCCAGATATTAGAAGGGCTTGAAGCAGTAAGAAAAAGGCCCGGTATGTATATAGGCAGTACGTCCGTCCGGGGACTTCATCATCTGGTATATGAAATCGTGGACAACGCGGTAGACGAGGCTCTAGCCGGGTACTGTAACAGCATAGAAGTAATAATCCAATCAGACAACTCCATAACCGTTATAGATGACGGACGTGGAATCCCGGTTGGAATTCAGAAAAAAGCAGGGATACCAGCCGTTGAAGTCGCATTTACCATCCTTCATGCCGGCGGTAAATTCGGCGGTGGTGGATATAAAGTTTCTGGTGGACTTCATGGGGTTGGTGCTTCTGTAGTAAACGCTCTTTCTCAGTGGCTTGAAGTAGAAATCCGTCAAGAAGGAAAGATATATAAGCAGCGATACGAAAAAGGCAAGACCATGTATCCGTTAAAGATAATCGGTGATTGTGGCATTGAAGAAAGCGGAACCAAGGTAACGTTTCTTCCCGATAAAAGTATTTTTGAAGACACAATTTACGATTACGATACTTTAAAAATCCGTCTTAGGGAAACCGCCTTCTTAACCAAAAACTTAAAGATAATACTTAAGGATGAGAGAGAAGAAGGCCGTGAACATACGTTCCACTATGAAGGAGGAATTAAGGAGTTTGTCTCATACCTAAACAAGGGAAAGTCCTGTCTTTATGATCAGGTGTTTTACTGCGAAGGTATAAAAGATGGAGTTTATGTAGAGATTGCCATGCAGCACAACGATTCCTATACAGAAAATATTTATAGTTTTGTAAATAACATTAATACACCAGAGGGTGGAACCCACCTTGCAGGATTTAAAAATGCTCTGACCACCACGTTAAATGATTATGCAAGAAAGAATAAGCTTCTGAGAGACAGCGAGACGAACCTTTCCGGAGAAGATATAAGAGAAGGCCTAACTGCTATTATAAGCATTAAGCTTGAAGAACCTCAGTTCGAGGGTCAGACAAAGCAGAAATTAGGTAACAGCGAAGCCAGAGGAGCCGTAGATAGCATGCTCCGCGAACAGTTCACTTATTATTTAGAGCAGAACCCAAGTCTTTCTAGAACCATCTGCGACAAATCCATACTGGCTCAAAGGGCCAGAGACGCAGCCAGAAAAGCCAGGGACTTAACAAGAAGAAAGACAGCACTGGAAGGCATGGCGCTTCCTGGTAAGCTTGCAGATTGTTCTGACAAAAATCCTGAAAACTGCGAGATCTACATCGTCGAGGGAAACAGTGCCGGCGGTTCCGCAAAGACTGCCCGTTCTAGAAACACACAGGCAATCCTCCCCCTTCGTGGAAAGATTTTAAACGTGGAAAAGGCAAGGCTGGATAAGATATACGCCAATGCAGAAATCAGAGCAATGATTACCGCCTTTGGTACGGGAATCCATGATGATTTTGATATAAGCAAGCTAAGATATCATAAAATCATTATCATGGCCGATGCGGATGTAGATGGAGCCCATATCGGTACCTTGCTTTTAACCTTCTTGTATCGGTTTATGCCGGATCTTATCAGTAAAGGACACGTTTATATGGCACAGCCGCCTCTTTATAAGGTCGAAAAGAATAAGAGGATATGGTATGCGTACAGCGATGAAGAGTTGAATTCCATCTTAACAGAGATTGGAAGGGATAATAACAATAAGATCCAGCGGTATAAAGGGCTAGGTGAGATGGATGCGGAACAACTTTGGGAAACCACCATGGATCCGGAGCGAAGAATTCTTTTAAGAATCAATATTGATGAGGAATCTAAGTCCGAGGTGGATTTAACCTTTACAACCCTTATGGGAGATCAGGTTGAGCCAAGACGTGAATTTATCGAAGCAAATGCCAAATACGTACAGAATCTTGATGTTTAATTGGAGGAAATAAAATGGAACCAAATATCTTTGATAAAGTTCATGAAGTGGACTTAAAAAAGACCATGGAAAAGTCATACATTGATTATGCCATGAGTGTCATTGCTTCCAGAGCTCTGCCTGATGTAAGAGACGGTTTAAAGCCGGTTCAGAGAAGAGTCCTGTATTCTATGATCGAGCTTAATAACGGTCCCGATAAGCCCCATCGTAAATGTGCCCGTATCGTTGGTGATACCATGGGTAAGTACCATCCTCATGGTGACAGCTCCATTTACGGTGCCTTGGTAAATATGGCACAGGAATGGTCAACCAGATATCCATTGGTGGATGGACACGGAAACTTCGGTTCTGTGGATGGAGACGGTGCCGCTGCCATGAGGTATACGGAAGCCCGTTTAAGTAAGATATCTATGGAGATGCTTGCGGATATCAACAGAGATACGGTAGATTTCATTCCGAACTTTGATGAGACGGAAAGTGAACCAGATGTAATGCCTTCCCGTTATCCAAACCTTTTGGTAAACGGTACCTCCGGAATTGCCGTTGGTATGGCCACCAATATTCCGCCTCATAACCTAAGAGAAGTGATTGGAGCGGTTGTAAAGATCATTGACAACCAGGTGGAAGAGAACCGTGAAACCACGATGGAAGAAGTCCTTGATATCATCAAAGGGCCGGATTTCCCAACCGGAGCGACCATCCTCGGAAAGCTGGGAATTGAAGAAGCATACCGCACAGGAAGAGGAAAAATCCGGGTAAGAGGCGTCAGTGACATCGAAGCAATGCCGAATGGTAAGAGTCGGATTATTATCACAGAGCTTCCATACATGGTTAATAAGGCCCGTCTAATCGAAAAGATAGCTGAGCTTGTAAAAGATAAAAAAATAGATGGTATTACGGATTTAAGAGATGAATCCGACCGTGCCGGTATGAGAATCTGTGTCGAGTTGCGCCGGGATGCAAATGCAAATGTAATTCTCAACCAGCTAATTAAACACACTCAGCTTCAAGATACCTTTGGTGTTATCATGATTGCCTTGGTAAAGAATAAATCAGGAGCTCTGGAGCCAAGGACACTTAACGTCCTTCAGATGTTGAACTACTATCTGGAGCACCAAAAGGAAGTCGTGACCAGAAGAACCCGTTACGATTTAAATAAAGCAGAGGAAAGGGCACATATCTTAAATGGCCTTATCATTGCCCTAGATAACATTGACGAAGTAATTCGTATCATCCGTGGATCCCAAAATATTCAGATTGCAAAAGCTGAATTGATGGAACGCTTCGGATTAAGCGATGTTCAGTCCCAGGCGATCGTAGACATGCGTCTTCGTGCACTGACCGGTCTGGAGAGGGAAAAACTTGAGAATGAATACAGGGAGTTACAGGCGCGGATTGCAGAATTAAATGCCATTCTTGCTGATGAGAAAAAACTGTTAGGAGTAATCAGAGAGGAAATTTCCATCATTTCTGCTAAATTCGGAGATGACAGAAGAACCTCCATTGGATTTGATGAATTTGATATGTCCATGGAAGATCTGATTTCTGAAGAGAATACTATCGTTGCCATGACAAAGTTAGGGTATATTAAGAGAATGTCCATAGACAACTTCAAAAACCAGAACCGAGGCGGCAAGGGGATCAAGGGAATGCAGACCATTGACCAGGATTACATCGAAGATCTGATGATGACAACCACTCATCATTATCTGATGTTCTTTACCAACACAGGTCGTGTGTACCGGTTAAAGACCTATATGATTCCAGAGGGAAGCAGAACCAGCAGAGGAACAGCCATTATAAATCTTCTCCAGATGCTTCCAGGCGAGAGTATTACAGCTATCATACCGATGAAGGAATACGATGATGAGAAATTCTTATTCATGGCAACCAGATCCGGAATGGTAAAGAAAACTCCGATGATGGAATACGCCAATGTAAGAAAGAATGGTCTTCAGGCAATTGTCCTTAGGGAAAACGACGAGCTCATTGAAGTGAAAGCAACGGATAATACGTTGGATATCTTCTTAGTTACCAAGAAAGGTCAGTGCATCCGGTTCCATGAAAAGGATGTCCGCGTGACTGGTCGTGTATCCATGGGTGTTATTGGTATGAGATTAAACCATGACGACCAGGTTGTTGGAATGCAGATGGAGACCCAGGGGCCAAAGCTCTTAATCGTTTCTGAAAACGGTATGGGAAAACGTACCCCTATCGAAGAATTCTCCCCTCAGAGAAGAGGCGGTAAAGGTGTTCTTTGTTATAAGATTACCGAAAAGACCGGAGAAATTGTTGGAGCAAAGTTGGTTGAGGATGAACATGACCTTCTTCTGATTACCACAGAAGGCATTGTAATTCGAATCGCTGCCAATGAAATTTCTGTCATCGGAAGGAATACATCCGGTGTAAAACTTATGAATGTTGGACAGGAAACTGACATCAGAGTAGCGAGCATAGCAAAGGTACGAGATGACGGATCCAAAACGGATGAGGAAGAATCAGAAGAACTTGATGTAGAGTCAGAAGAGATCATGGAAGACTCTAAGAAAGATACAAGTGATTCTGAAAATTAAATCTTAACAAGATAACTATTGTAATATTTTTAAATATATATTATAATATAATGCATCAATAAAAGTGGTAAAGGACTTTGAAAGCAGCAATATAATTTACTGCAATCAAAGTCTTTTGCATATTGAAATTAAGCAGGTTAAGCCTGCTTGGACATAGTCCAAAAAAAAGGAGGAATACCAGCTTGGAGAGTGACCCAGGCGCGGCTCAGATAGTCGCACAGATTTTATTATTAATTGGCCTCACCATAATGAACGCATTTTTCTCAGGGGCAGAGATGGCCGTTGTATCGGTCAATAAGAACCGGATTCGGATGTTAGCCGAGAGCGGTAATAAAAAGGCATTATTGATTCAAAAACTATCGGAAGATTCAACGGGGTTTTTATCAACCATTCAGGTAGCCATTACATTTGCAGGATTTTTCTCCAGTGCATCGGCGGCAACCGGTATATCCCAGATTCTTGGTTTAAAGCTTGAATCATTAGGCGTTCCCTACAGCCGTAGTGTAGCAATGGTTGGGGTAACGATTATCCTGTCTTATTTTAACCTGGTATTTGGAGAATTGGTACCAAAGAGAGTGGCGCTGCAGAAGGCAGAATTATTTAGCTTATTTGCTATCCGACCCATCTATATCATTTCCAGAATTCTAGGACCGTTTATAAAGCTTCTATCCTTTTCAACCAACGGAATCTTAAAGCTGCTTGGCATGAAGACAGACAATCTAGAAGAAGAAGTATCAGAAGAGGAAATCCGTTCCATGCTCCAGACTGGACGTGAAAACGGAGTATTCAACAAGATTGAAGAGGATATGATCACATCGATATTCCTTTTTGATGATAAAAGGGCCAGAGAAATCATGATTCCAAGACAGGACATGGTGGCCGTGGATATCAAACAGCCTCTTGAACTGGTATTGAAAGAAATTTTAGATAGTCGACATTCCAGAATCCCGATTTATGACGGAGAGATTGATAATATAGTCGGTATTTTGTCCATGAAGGACGTTACCATCGAGATGCATAAGAATGAGCTTGCAGATATAGATATTAAACCTATTTTGCAAAAGCCCTACTTCATCCCGGAAAATAAAAAAACAGATGATCTGTTTTTGGACATGCAAAAGCACAAAAAGAATATGGCAATACTGATTGATGAGTACGGAGGAGTATCAGGACTCATCACCATGCAGGATCTGATTGAAGAGATTATGGGTGATATCCATGATGAATACGAGGATGAAGAACCTGAATTGATTGAAGTAGAGCCATTTGTATACAAAGCTTCAGGAAGTATCTCTCTGTATGATATTGATGAGGTTCTTCATGAAGAGATTGAAAGTTCTTGTGATACCTTGTCCGGATACTTAATTGAACTGCTAGGCTTTATCCCAAAAGATTCTCAGATGCCTTTAGAATTAGAGGACGAAAAGAATAAATACACCATTCTAGAGATGAAGGATAAGGTCATAAAAGATATTATAGTTCAGATAAAGGAAAAATCAGATTAATATAATATTAGATCAGCCGGAAGTTACGGAAGGTCAAATTATGAGGTCCAGCTTCTTTTTTCAGAAGCTGGATCTCTTTTTTTTGCTGGTCCCTTGACAAGAGACCAAAGAATTTGATAAGATACAAACTGAAACCAATATGATTACAGATAAGAAGAATCATATGATGTTCTGAAAATGGGGGATTCGTATGACAAGTGAATTTGCAGTAGCTGTCCACAGCGTAGTATATTTAAATCAGAGACAGATTACAACTTCCAGTGAAGAGCTGGCCACCAACGTATGCACCAATCCAGCAAGGATCCGTAAAGTGATGTCAAAGCTTAAAAAAGCAGGGATCATTGAAACCAAAGAAGGCCTGGAAGGCGGATATCATTTAATCCAGGAACCATCCAGCATTAATTTAAAGCAGATCTGTGACGCACTGGAGGTAAGCTTTGTATCTTCATCATGGAAATCAGGAGATGAAAACCTTCCCTGCATGGTGGCGTCCGGCATGTCAGCTGTTATGGATGAGGTATATGGAGAGTTAAATGAGCTTTGCAGAAATAAGATGGAACAAATTACCATAAAAGATGTTCAAGGAAAATTAATAAGCAATCGCCTAAATTTAGAGACGATGGCAGGGGATGATAAATAATATCATACCCTGCCATTATTTTTTGACTTGATTTCATTGATTGAATCATATATGATAAAAAAATACGATGTAGCCCTATCTTTGGAGGAAGCCATGTTAAGGACAGTTAAAAGTGAGGAAATAACAAAAAGCATTAAGGAAATGTGTATAGAAGCCAACCATGTGTTGTCAAAAGACATGGAAGACGTTTTTCTAAATGCAGTCAGCACTGAAAAATCCCAGCTAGGACGTCAGGTGCTCTGTCAGCTTCAGGAAAATTTAAAGATCGCTGGGGAAGAGATGATTCCCATCTGCCAGGACACAGGAATGGCCGTGGTATTTATAAAAGTTGGCCAAGATGTACATATAGAAGGAGAAAATCTGACTGATGCAATTAACCGGGGAGTTTCCCAGGGATATGTAGAGGGTTTTTTAAGAAAATCCATAGTAGAGCCCATTGAGCGAATCAATACCAATGATAATACTCCCGCAGTAATCCATTATGAGATTGTCAGTGGAGATAAGATTGATATCACAGTCGCTCCAAAAGGATTTGGAAGTGAGAATATGAGCCGCATTTTTATGCTAAAGCCGTCAGATGGTTTAGATGGAGTAAAAGAAGCCATTATGACAACCGTAAAAGAAGCAGGTCCCAATGCGTGTCCCCCAATGGTTGTTGGAGTCGGAATCGGGGGTAGCTTTGAAAAATGTGCTCAGATGGCAAAACATGCTCTCACAAGAGATCTTAGCGAGAAACCAGAGATTGCATATGTCAGAGAACTAGAAGAAGAGATGCTTTTAAAAATCAATCGTACGGGAATCGGTCCCGGTGGTCTTGGAGGAAGTGTAACTGCTCTCTCCGTAAATATAGAAACGTATCCAACCCATATCGCTGGTCTGCCTGTCGCTGTTAATATCTGTTGCCATGTAAACAGACACGCCCACCGCGTTATATAATACAGAATTGAATGGGAGGAATTCATGGATTTTCATATTAATGCTCCAATAAAGAAAGAGGATGCAAGAAAACTGCAATCAGGAGATTACGTATATCTGACAGGAACCATTTACACCGCCAGAGATGCAGCCCATAAAAGAATGATAGAAACATTGGACCGGAGAGAACCTCTTCCCTTTGATATAGAAGGAAACACAATTTACTATATGGGACCATCTCCTGCAAGAGAGGGACGGCCCATCGGTTCCGCAGGACCAACCACTTCCAGTCGAATGGACAAATACACTCCCACATTACTTGACCTTGGAATGGGGTGTATGATAGGAAAAGGCAAACGAAGTAAAGAAGTAATGGAAGCCATCATAAGAAATGAATCTGTATATTTTGCCGCAGTAGGCGGAGCAGGTGCCCTTTTATCAAAATGCATCCTTTCATCAGAAGTTATAGCCTACGAAGATCTTGGAACCGAGGCCATAAGGCGCCTGACGGTAAAAGACTTTCCAGTCATTGTCGTGATAGACAGCAAAGGAAACAATCTATACGAAACTGCCATAAAAGCCTATGGAGAGGAATTAACATGAACCGAATTGTTTATATGGTAATTAAAAACTTATTGCGTGTACCTGTCTGGTTTCACCGGATCTGGAAATTAAGCCTTCCAGGAGATCAACATACCCTTACAGAACGTTACGACTATATACGCAATGTAGTAAAGAAGGTTAATAAGTCTGGTAAGGTAGAAGTAGAGGTTCATGGAGTTGAAAATCTTCCATCAGAAAACGGATTCATACTCTTTCCAAACCACCAGGGACTCTATGATATGCTGGCACTCATAGAAGCAAGTCCTAAGCCACTTAGCGTAATCGTTAAAAAAGAAGCTTCTAATCTTATACTTGTGAAACAAGTCGTCAATGCACTCAATGGATTTTTCATAGACCGAAAAGATATGAAAGCTTCTATGAATATTATTATGCAGATGACAGAGAATGTAAAAAAGGGCTTCAATTATGTGATCTTCCCAGAAGGAACAAGAAGCAGGGAAGGAAATAAGCTGTTATCCTTTAAGGGGGGGACCTTTAAAAGTGCGGTTAATGCAAAGTGTCCCATTGTACCGGTTGCACTAATAGACTGTTTCAAACCTTTTGATGAGAAGTCATCCAAAAGGCTGAGCGTACAGATATGCTTCTTAAAGCCCCTTTATTCAGAGGATTATCAGGCGCTAAGAACGACACAGATTGCAGAATTAGTACATGATAGAATTCAGGAAGAAATAAATCAAAATATAGGTTGACAAGTCGAATTATATTATGTATAATTGTCAATGCGTCTGGAAAACCTAATCGTTGTAGGGCGCATCATATGGAAGCTATGAACTACGGAGAAATACTCAAGAGGCCGAAGAGGCGCCCCTGCTAAGGGTGTAGGTCGGGTAACCGGCGCGAGGGTTCAAATCCCTCTTTCTCCGCTTAATTCCAAATGAAATCTTTCTTCGTTTTGACAGTAAAAAAGATATTGACACAATCGTGAAGATGTGGTAATATATATGAGCTGTCGAAAAACAGCGAAAAAAGAAAATAAAAAAACAGTTGACAAGCTGGAAGCAAC
>NZ_MCIA01000002.1 GCF_003609635.1 Lacrimispora algidixylanolytica
TTCCGGTCTTGATGGACGAGGCAAGCGTTTGGGGCGGGGACCTATGAAGGCTTATCTTGAAAATAACAAGGTCATTATTAAACCAATGAAAAAAAGTATGGAAATATTCCAAAAATTAAGGTAAAATAGTATAAGGTATAAAAAGCAGGAGGATATGGTATGTGTGAAATCATCGTAATCACTTCTGGAAAAGGCGGGGTAGGCAAGACGACAACTTCTGCTAACGTCGGTACCGGACTGGCAATTCTAGGGAAAAAAGTAGTTCTGATTGATACTGATATCGGGCTACGCAACCTGGATGTAGTTATGGGTCTGGAAAACCGCATCGTTTACAATCTTGTAGACGTGGTAGAAGGGAACTGCCGTATGAAGCAGGCCCTGATTAAAGACAAAAGATACCCAAATCTCTTTTTACTTCCCTCTGCACAGACAAGGGACAAGACAGCTGTTACTCCAGGCCAGATGGTAAAACTGGTTGACGATCTAAGAGATGAATTTGATTTTATTATTCTAGATTGTCCCGCTGGAATTGAACAGGGCTTTCAAAACGCCATTGCAGGCGCTGACAGAGCCATCGTTGTAACAACACCGGAGGTTTCTGCCATCCGGGACGCGGACCGAATCATTGGGCTTTTAGAAGCTGCTGATATGGGAGGCATTGAACTGATTGTTAACCGGATACGGGCTGACATGGTAAAGCGCGGAGATATGATGTCGTTAGATGACGTAATGGACATACTTGCGGTAGATATTATTGGAGCAGTGCCAGATGATGAGGATATCGTCATTTCCACCAATCAGGGCGAACCTCTGGTAGGTATGGGAACTCCGGCAGGACAGGCTTACATGGATATCTGCAGAAGGATTGCCGGTGAAAACATTCCGATTCAGAATCCTGCTGTGCGCGAAGGCCTGTTCTTCAAACTCTCAAATCTCTTAAAGAGAGCATAGGAGGGTTTGGTATGAGCGTGTTTCCTGTATTCCGCAAGAAGAATTCAGGAGAAATTGCAAGAAATCGTCTGAAACTTTTGCTGGTTGCCGACAAGGCTGATTGTTCTCCTGAAGTCATGCAGATGATAAAAGACGATATGATCCGTGTAGTTTCAAGATATATGGATATAGATTCCGACAGAATAGAGATACAGATGAAGAAGTTAAAGCAACCCGACTGTGAAGGTTATTCACCGGTGCTTTATGCTAACATCCCTATCCGCGATGTACCTGATAAGGGGATATACTAATTATGTTTTCAGAGATTAATTTTAAGCAATATAATTACCGTTTAGTTTTATATATGATGATTTTGTCAGTGATAGGGATTTTGGTGGTGGCAAGTGCTTCCAACCATGATTCTTCTACTGTTACGAAACAGATCATAGGTGTCATGGTGGGATTTGCTTTGGCTATTGGCCTCTCCATCATTGATTATCATAACATAACAAAGCTGTATGTTTTGGTTTACGCAGGCTGCATCATATTACTGGGAGCGGTTCTAGTTATGGGGCATACGGCAGGAGGCGCAACCAGATGGATCAACCTTCCGGGTATTGGTCGCATCCAGCCTTCCGAATTCGTAAAAATCGGATTAATCATATTCTTCTCCTGGTATTGGAATAAATATCAGGAGAAGATGAATATGCCGGTCATGATAGGAATTGCTGCCGGACTTGCTGTAATTCCTATCGGGCTTATTTTTGCAGAACCAAACCTGTCAACCAGTCTTGTGGTCACCATCATCATTCTTTGTATGGTATTTTCCGCAGGAATCAGCTACCGCTGGATCTTTGGAGTGCTTGCAGTAATCATACCTGCAGGCGCGCTTTTTATATTCCTGCTGACAAAAGGACTAATTCCTTTTATTCATGACTACCAGGCGCGGCGTATTCTAGCATGGATTTACCCGCATGCGGAGCAATATGCAGAAAATCTGTATCAGCAGAAAAATTCAATCATGGCAATCAGTTCCGGACAGCTTCAGGGAAAGGGACTTTTTAATACGACTATCGCATCTGTAAAAGATGGGAATTTCTTATCGGCCGGGGAAACTGACTTCATTTTTGCCATTATTGGCGAAGAAATGGGTTTTCGAGGCAGTGTTATCATCATTCTCATACTTGCTTTTGTTGTATTTGAATGCCTTTATATGGCATCCCGTGCCAAGGACTTGTCAGGCAGACTGATTTGTACAGGCATGGCAGCTTTGATTGGTTTCCAGGCATTCGCCAATATAGCAGTGGCTACACAGATTTTCCCAAATACAGGCCTCCCGCTTCCTTTTATCAGCTCGGGAGTCAGCTCGCTCATTAGTATTTTTATAGGTATGGGGCTTGTGCTTAATGTTGGATTGCAACGCAAAATTGGTAATTAATAGGAGGTATATCGTTATGAATATAGGATTAGTTGCACATGATTCTAAGAAAAAACTGATGCAAAATTTTTGCATTGCCTACAGAGGCATTTTAAGTAAGCATATGTTATATGCAACCGGCACAACCGGACGTTTAATCGAAGAGGTGACCAATTTAAACGTTCATAAATATCTTGCTGGACATTTAGGCGGAGAACAGCAGCTTGGATCTCAGATTGAACACAATGAGATTGACCTGGTGATCTTTTTAAGAGACCCACTCACTCAAAAATCTCATGAGCCGGATATTGTTAATATTATGAGAACCTGTGATATGCATAATATTCCCCTTGCTACCAATTTAGCTACCGCAGAGCTTTTAATCAAATCTCTGGAACGTGGCGATTTGGAATGGCGGGAGATGTACAAATAAAGAGGTATTACTTGTGAAAAAAAAAGCTTTAGTAATTTCAGGCATCCTCTCAGTCACTGTACTGTTAAGTGGGTGTTCCGGTCTGCGTAAGCTTGACAACCCTTATGTATATTCAGAAAGAACGGCTTTATATGAAACTGGCAGCGAAGAGGATAAATCAAGCACGTTTGCCCAGGATCTCTGTGTAGTTCCAGATGACGTGGTCAGCCAGGATAGTAAAGTGACAGCGGAGGCTGTCGCAATTTTTGACGTTTCCAATGGGACAGTTCTCTTTGCCAAAAATCCTTTTGAACGTATGTATCCAGCAAGCATAACAAAAACTATGACCGCTCTAGTGGCCTTAAAATACGGCAATTTGTCTGATGAAATCACTGTGACAAAGAATGCCGTAATTACTGAGCCAGGCGCAAGTTTATGTGGAATAAAACCAGGCGATAAGCTGACATTAGAACAGCTCTTATATGGGCTTATGCTTCCTTCTGGTAATGATGCAGGAGAAGCCATCGCAGAGCATATTGCGGGCGGAACACAATCCTTTTCCAAAATGATGAACGAAGAAGCTTTAAGAATCGGTGCCACTGGAACTCATTTTATGAATCCTCATGGACTAAATAATGAAGACCATTATACCACGGCTTATGATTTATACTTAATTTTTCATGAAGCCCTAAAATACCCTGAATTCCGTAAGATTATCGGTACGGACCGATATACTACTACCTATCAGGATAAAGCTGGAAGCCCCGTAAATGTTACCTGGAAAGACACCAACCGGTATCTGACTGGAGAACGCAAAATGCCAGAAGGACTTACCGCTCTTGGCGGCAAGACAGGGACAACCCAAGCGGCCGGAAGCTGTCTTATTATGGGTAGCTCAGATTCCTCTAAGCATGAATATATTTCAGTAGTATTGAAGGCTTCCACTCATGCAACCCTTTACGATAATATGACTAATTTATTAAATAAAATAGCAGAATAATCATTGCCTTTCTTATGAATTTGTACTATAATTATATTAATCCGAATAAACTTTTTATACAAATTAAATAACGCAAGGAGGAGATTGCTATGGTGCAGATAATAGCGGGGAAAAAGGGTAAGGGAAAGACGAAGCATCTGTTAGACAGAGCGAATTTCGCTGTAAAAGACTCAAAAGGCTCTATTGTGTATTTGGACAAAAGCTCTAAACACATGTATGAGTTAAGCAACAAAATCCGTCTCATTAATGTGAATGAGTATCCGATAACATCCAGCGAAGGATTTATTGGTTTTATCTGTGGTATCATATCTCAGGATCATGATTTGGAAATGATGTTTTTTGACAGTTTTTTGAGGCTGGCCTGTTTGGAAGGAGAAGACATATCTGAGACAATCGCAACTTTGGAAAAAATCGGTGAAAAGTATCACGTAACTTTCGTTCTAAGCGTTTCAATTGATGCGGAACATCTACCTGAAAACGCTAAGGCCGATGTGATTGTTTCATTATAATCATAGATAATAAACGGGGGGCTGGATAACGGTCCCCTTTATTTTTCTTGAATTTTTAAGAGTTTCCTTTTATAATGTATATTGTATAAAAGGAGAGGAGGCGTCAGGTTGACAAAACAGAAGGCATCGCGGCCAGTAAAGCAGGCTGCTAAACCAAAGAAGAGTAAAAAAATCATCCGGTACCGACGGCCTCTGAATATCAATGTTGGCATGATCATCTTTGCGCTGATTTTTGTTTATATGGTGTTCAGTGTAACCGCTTACTTCCAAAGAGATAAAGTTATGTTTTATGAGGTGCAGGAAGGAAGCATTGTTAATAATAAGAATTATGCGGGTATTATTCTCCGTCAGGAGGAAGTAAAGAATACAGACCGTGCTGGATATGTGAATTATTATGTGAGAGAAGGCAAAAGAGCTTCTACTGGAACCAGAATATATTCCATCGATGAAACTGGTAGCATTGCCTCTTTTCTTGCGGAAAACGCTCAGGATAAAGTGACATTGAAGCCGGAAAACTTATCCGGACTGAAAAAGCAGTTGACTTCCTTTAGTCTTGCATACAACAGCGATCGTTTCCAAACGGTCTATGATACGAAATTGTCAATGGATGCAGAGATCCTGGAGTATATGAATTTTAATAGTCTGGACAACCTTGGTGATCAGATGGACAAAGCTGGTGTTAATTTCCAGCAGGTGAAAACAGATCAAGCAGGAATTGTTTCCTATGGCATTGATTCCTACGAGGCAATGAATTCTTCCTCCATATCAGAGGAGGCATTCGACCGCAGTAAGTATACAAAAAACATAACCAAATCCGGAGGTTTGATTGAAACGGGAGTTCCTGTTTTTAAACTCATTACCTCAGATCTTTGGTCAGTGGTATTCCCCCTAGCAGAAGAGGATGCAAAGACATATGGAGATAAGACAAGCTTAACCGTGCAATTTGCTGGACATGATCTTAAAATCCCCGGAAAATTTTCGGTTATTACCGGTACAGATGGAAAAACCTTTGGTAAACTTGATTTTGATAAGTATATGGTTCAATTTGCTTCTGACCGCTTTGTGGACTTTGAAATTGTCTCAGAACGGGCGGACGGTCTTAAGATACCTGTTACTTCCGTAACCAAAAAGGATTTCTATTTAATTCCCGTGGATTATATGACACAAGGTGGAGACAGTACCGTAACAGGCTTTAATAAAGAGGTTTATTCCCAGTCTGGTACCTCTGTGGTTTTTGTCCCTACGGAGATTTATTACTCTGAAGGCAATAATTATTATGTTGAAATGAATGAAAAAGACGGATATAAAGCTGGTGATTATATCGTCAAAGCCAATTCTACTGATCGCTATCAGATTGGGCCAAGTGCCTCCTTACAGGGAGTTTATAATATCAACAAGGGGTACGCTGTTTTTAAACAAATTGATGTCTTGTCATCCAATGATGAGTACTATACAATTAAAAAGAATATGACCTATGGACTGGCCGTTTTTGATCATATTGTGCTCAATGCTAAGACTGTCAGTGAAGGGGAATTAATATATCAATAAGAGGTGATTATTTTGATACTTGAAAATCTGGAAGAAGTAAATAAAAGAATTATATCCGCATGCAAAAAAGCTGGACGAGATCCAAAAGAAGTGACATTGATCGCAGTGAGTAAAACGAAACCATCCTCTATGATAGAAGAGGTGTATGGGGCCGGTATTCGTGCGTTTGGAGAGAATAAAGTTCAAGAACTATGCGAAAAGTATAAGGAACTTCCACAAGACATCAGTTGGCATATGATTGGTCATTTGCAACGTAATAAGGTAAAACAGATTCTTGGCAAAGCGGAATTGATTCATAGTGTTGATTCTTTACGCCTTGCCGAACAGATTGAGGAAGATGCCGCCAAACTAGACCTGACTGTGGATATTCTGTTAGAAGTAAATGTGGCAGAAGAAGAGAGTAAATTTGGATTTAAACTTGAGGAGACTGAAGAGGCTATTTTAAAAATCGCCACATTCCCCCATGTAAGGATAAAAGGTCTCATGACTATTGCGCCTTTTGTAGAAAAATCTGAGGAAAATCGCTTCATTTTTAAAAAATTAAGACAATTTTATGTTGACATGCAAAGCAAAAACATTGATAATGTTACTATGAATGTGCTCTCAATGGGTATGACTGGAGACTATGAAATTGCAATAGAAGAAGGTGCTACTCTTGTTAGAGTCGGTACCGGCATTTTTGGTACAAGATATAAGATTGGAGAGAATGAAGTATGAGCATTTTAGGCAAACTGATGGATAGCATGCGCTTAAATGATACAGACGATGACGATGATTACTATTTAGATGATGATTACGAGGATGACAAAGAAAAGCCCGCAAAGAAAACACTCTTTTCAAAAAAGACAGATGATAATTACTACGATGAAGAAGAGGAATATGAACAGAAGCCTCGTTTTCTGTCTCGTTCTCCCAAGGTAGTGCCTATGAAGCAATCAAGAACTATGGAAGTCTCTATGATAAAGCCGACTTCCATCGAAGATGCAAAAGAAATATGTGACCATATGCTGGCTGGAAAAGCGGTTGTTCTTAACATGGAAGGAATTCATACAGAGGTAGCTCAGAGAATCATTGATTTTACATCTGGCGCCACCTATTCCATGAACGGCAATCTGCAAAAGATATCAAACTACATATTTATAGCAACTCCAGAATCCGTTGAGTTGTCCGGAGATTTCCAAGATTTACTTAACAGCGGAAGCTTAGATATGGGTGGTATGAATCTACGTCTTTAGATAGGTTATTAAAAAGCAATAGAATATATCATGGTACAAGCAGATGATTTTCCGTTATATTCACTTGTTGATTGCAAAGCCCCAAAGCCTAGCGAAAGTGAAAAGGAAAATTGTTTGCTTTCTTCCATAGTATAGGAAAACAAAATTTACGACGGAGGATTGCATCATGAGTAATAGAATTCCGGTGCACATGAATGGAGCCTTTCAGTATGACATTGTCATGGAAATGACATTTGACGGACTGGAGAGGGAATTGAATCAATTTAACCTGCAGGGGCGCAGAATCTGTATTGTCACAGATTCTAATGTTGCGTCTCTTTACTTAGAGGAAGTAGAAGCAATTGTCTCTCGTTGCTGCCAGGTAACCTCTCACTTTATCTTCCCAGCTGGTGAAGAAAATAAGAACCTTGATACCGTCCGCAGCTTATATGAAACTCTAATTGAAAAGCAATATGACCGCCATGATTTTCTGCTTGCTCTAGGCGGCGGCGTAGTGGGAGATTTGTGTGGCTTTGCGGCTGCTACCTATTTAAGGGGGATTTCCTTTATCCAGGTTCCTACTACCTTGTTGTCGCAGGTGGACTCAAGCATCGGTGGTAAAACTGGTGTAGATTTTGATGCTTACAAAAATATGGTAGGTGCTTTTCATATGCCTAAGCTTGTCTATACAAATATATCCGCATTAAAAACTCTCTCAGATGAACAGTTTTCATCTGGAATGGGAGAAGTTGTTAAGCACGGACTCATTCGGGATGCTTCCTACTACGAATGGTTGAAGGAACATGCTCCAGTCATCCAAAAAAGAGAATTGGGGTATTTAGAAGAGATGGTGCGTATCAGCAACCACATTAAGCGAGAGGTGGTAGAAAAAGATCCTACGGAACAAGGCGACAGGGCTCTTTTAAATTTGGGGCATACCTTGGGACATGCCATTGAAAAGCTCTCTGATTTTAAATTTCTTCATGGCCATTGTGTAGGACTTGGCTGCATTGCAGCCATGGCTATTTCAATAAACAAGGGTTTGATATCAGATCAGGAGTTAGCTAGGCTGTATGAAGTTATGAACGCATTTGGTATGCCAGTGTCCGTCAAGAGCATTACTGCTCATGACATTGTTGGACTTACAAAGAATGATAAAAAGATGGATTCCGGAACTATCCGGTTCATCCTGTTAGAACAGATTGGGAAAGCATACGTTGATACGTCTCTTACAGATACAGACATGTCAGATGGACTTTTGCCAATCTTAGCATAAGGAGATTTTATGAATCAGAAGACAAAACTAATCATTGGACTAATTATCGGATTTTTTGGAGCAATTGGGTTAGACCAGTGGACCAAACTCCTCGCAGTTAAGCATCTTATGAATCAAAGTGCCCATAATATTTGGACAGGAGTCTTTGAATTGTTATATTCGGAGAATCGGGGGGCCGCCTTTGGTATGCTTCAGGGGAAACAGTTTTTTTTCCTTTTGGTAGCGTTGGTGGTGTTATCTGCCGCTTTATTTGCAGTCGTTCGTATGCCTGCAAATAAAAAATATATGCCCCTGCATTTAATTGCCATGTTCTTATCAGCAGGAGCAGTGGGAAACATGATTGATCGCTTTACAAGAGGTTACGTTGTGGACTTTCTTTATTTTAAACTGATTAATTTTCCGATTTTCAATGTTGCTGACTGTTATGTCACCATTTCTATGTTCTTTTTTATCCTATTGTTTTTCTTTTATTATAAAGAAGAAGATTTATCATGTCTGAGCATTGGAAAGAAGGAGGCACGATAGTGGATCTGGAATTTATCGTAACAGCAGAAGATGCAGGCATCCGAATCGACCGGTACTTGTCTGATCAGTGCAGCCAGGTCTCTCGGTCCTATTTGCAGAAGTTGTTGAAGGAAGAAGCCGTGTTGGTAAACGAAAAACCAGTTAAGAGCAACTACAAAGTTGGAACCCTGGATAAGATACAACTAGCTATTCCAGAGGCCGTAGAACTGGAAATAGAGGCAGAAGATATGCCTCTGGACATTATTTACGAGGACAAGGACATTATACTGATTAATAAGCCAAAAGGCATGGTGGTTCACCCGGCTGCTGGTCATTACAGCGGGACATTGGTCAATGGCTTAATGTCTCATTGTAAGGAGGACTTATCCGGTATCAACGGTGTTATGCGTCCTGGAATCGTTCACAGAATTGATATGGATACGACTGGTGCTCTTATTGTCTGTAAAAATGATGTAGCTCATAATTCCATAGCAGAGCAGTTAAAGGAACATTCTATTACAAGAAAGTATTTTGCAGTCGTACATGGTGTTTTAAAGCAAGATGAGGGTACTATAAGTGCTCCCATCGGTCGCCATCCTGTCGATCGTAAAAAGATGAGCATAAATGAAAAAAATGGCAGGGAAGCGGTTACCCATTACCGGGTTCTCGAGCGATACCGCCAATTTACCTATGTGGAATGCCAGCTAGAGACAGGACGGACCCATCAAATTCGAGTTCATCTGGCTAGCATTGGTCATCCTTTGTTAGGAGATTCTGTATATGGCCCTGCGAAATCACCTTATCGCTTAAACGGGCAGACTCTTCATGCAGGGATACTCGGTATCATTCATCCCAGAACGGGAGAGTATATGGAATTTACTGCCCCTCTGCCAGATTATTTCGAAGATTTATTACGAAAATTACGAACCACTTAGATAATTGTCTAAGTGGTTTTTTCTTTTCCAGAAACTGTTAAATTCCATTTAAATTGTAGATTTTTCAGACTCTTTGATGTATAATATTACCATAAGATAACTGGAAGGAGTGATTCAAATGAATAATCATCCGGTAATTACAATTGGGAGACAATGCGGAAGTTCGGGAAAGATTATTGGACAGAAGCTTGCAGAAGAATTAGGAATCAAATGCTACGATAAGGAGTTACTTGCACTTGCTTCGAAAAACAGCGGTTTCAGCGAAGAGCTATTTCAGTCTCACGACGAAAAACCAACCAACAGCTTTTTATATTCTCTCGTTATGGATACTCATTCTTTAGGTTTTACAACTTCTGGATACATGGATATGCCAATTAACCATAAGCTATTTCTGGCACAGTTTGAGACCATCAAAAAGCTTGCTATGGAAGAGCCTTGTGTCATCGTGGGAAGATGTGCGGATTATGCACTTTCAGAATATCCAAATCTTATCTCTGTATTTATTTCTGCAAAGGATGAAGACAAAATTCAATTGCTAAAAGAGCGAAATCAAATCGATGACACAAAAGCAAAGGATCTCATGGTTAAGACTGATAAAAGACGTTCTAGCTATTATAATTATTATTCTAGTAAAAAGTGGGGCGACGTAAGGAGTTATGATCTTTGTGTCAACAGTAGTTCTGTGGGCGTAGACGGCGCTGTGAGAGTTATCAAGCGCTTTGTAGAAGAGAAGATGAGTCAGTTAAAGTAAACAAATCCATTCATCATAAATAGCAAAGGGACATTTCCAGTTATCGCTGAAAATGTCCCTTTTTTAGAAAACTATTTGCAATATTACAATACTATTTATAATATTTATTCCACAGTTACTGATTTAGCTAAGTTTCTTGGCTGATCCACATCCAAGTTTTTACCTACAGACGCATAATAAGCAATTAACTGCAAAATTACAGCGATTGGGAATACAGTAAATCTATCGTTAATATCAGGAATATTAATCTGAATATCGGATACGCCACGTTCTACCTGAGCATTCTCCTTAGTCAAGAGGATTACAAAAGCTCCTCTGGCTTTCACTTCCCTGATGTTTGAAATAGTCTTTGAAAATACTTTTTCCTGTGTAGCGATTGCAATAACTGGGACCTGATCCGTAATGAGAGCAATGGTACCATGTTTTAATTCTCCAGCCGCATATGCTTCTGCATGAATATAAGAGATTTCCTTTAATTTCAATGCTCCCTCAAGAGAGAATGCATAATCCAGTCCACGTCCGATAAAAAATGCATCCGGTTTTTGAATCAAATGACTGACCAAATCCTTAACCACTTCTTTTTTCTCCAGCATAGCTTCCATGGCTGGAATTGCATCAAGCAGCTCCTTCATAAACTCCGTTGCTTCTTCCTTGCTATAGCATTCTCTAACATAGGCCATACGACAGCCAATCATATAAAGAGCGGCTAACTGTACGGAGTAAGCTTTTGTACTTGCTACCGCAATTTCTGGACCTGCATGGGTATAAAGAACATAGTCACTTTCTCTTGCAATTGTAGAACCCTTTACATTAACAACAGATAACGTATTTGCACCGTATTGTTTTGCAAGACGAAGGGCAGCTAATGTATCAATGGTCTCTCCGGACTGGGAGATAATCACCACCAGAGTCTTATTGTCAACAAGGGGCTCTTCATATCGGAATTCCGATGCAATAGAAACAGTGACAGGAATTCTAAGCAGTGGTTCTATAAGCGCTCTAGCTGCCATTCCTGCGTGCATAGCAGTTCCACAGGCAACAATGTGAATCTGAGAACAATCCTTGAAAATATGATCTGGAATCTGATCGTCAGTAAAATCAGGAAGCCCTTTAACCAAACGTGGGAGAATGGTGTTCTTTAAAGCATCTGGCTGCTCGTGGATTTCTTTTAACATAAAATGAGGGAAGCCATTTTTCATAGCTGATTCTATATTCCAGTTTACTTCCAGGATCTCTGGTTGCTGCTCATTCTTCTCAAGATCAAATAACTGCGTTTGATAAGAGGTGAGTTTCACGATATGATTTTCTGGTATTACAAAATACTGTCTGGTATAAGGAATGAGAGCAGTCAGGTCAGATGCCAGGAAAGAGCCTGAGCGAGTGTAAGCGGCCACTAGAGGGCTTACGTTACGGATTGCGTATATTTCCCCTGGATGATCCTCAAACATCATACAGAAGCTGTAAGAACCCTTTAATTTGCTAACAAGCTTTGCGATAGCTTCCATGGGTTCACCTTGATAAATGCTATCCAGCACCCAGGCTGCCACTTCCGTATCTGTCTCAGAAGAAAGTTTATCCTCCAAATGATATTCTGTAGTTAACTGATGATAATTTTCTATAATTCCATTATGAACCAGAACAACGCGTCCGGCTCTGTGAGGATGAGCATTCTCCGTGGTTACGCCTCCATGGGTCGCCCACCTTGTATGTCCAAGGCCACAGTGGGATTTCTCAGCAAAATCTTTACATCCTTCTTTTAGATTCGCTACTTTTCCAGTATGACGAATGACACGTATTTGAGAGTTCTCCATACAAAGTGCAATTCCAGCGCTGTCATAACCACGGTATTCTAGCTGGGAGAGTCCCTCCAGTAATATATTTTTTGAGTCCAAAGGTCCAGTATATCCAATAATTCCACACATAATTTATGATCTCCTTATATTTTCATTTAGCACTTGCGCTCATAAAAAATAGCAAACAAAAAAACAGGCTGTCTGTTTCATTTTATAGGCAGCTATTATCATTTATCAATTTGTAAGACTCCGGTTCCAGCATGTTTGTTTTGCAGTTACCTGCATATTTCATGTTGAATCACACGCCCGGAGGGCATGGAAAGGCATCCGCCGAAAATTCGATAACCTTTCACCTCGTTAACCTTTGGCACCGTTTTTTAAAAAAACGTTCACGTTCGTACCAGCAGGTGCATGGCGCTTAGCTTTGCTATCAGAAATTTATCCTCCTTTATAAATATAGTTTATTATATCCTTTGTTGGTTTGTGAGTCAATACCATGGTTTACATTCATTTTACGAAATCAATCTATTTTATTTTACATCTTTCCCTTAAAATAGATAATAGGATGTGCAAAATAGGACATATATCCCCTTCATATCCAAATGATATATAACTAAAAAATAATAGAACATCTGGTGGCAGAGAATTTGCCGTTATAAACATTTGTTCTGATATTTCAAAAAATAGTAGATTAGAAAGGAACACAATATGATACGATTAGTCGCTTCTGATATGGATGGAACACTGTTAAACCGTTATGGCAAAGTATCTTTATGGAATACAAATGCAATAAAAGCACTGGAACAAAAAAACGTAGGCTTCGTTGTCTGCACCGGGAGAAATTATGAAGATGCCTACACTCCTTTGGCAGAAGCCGGAATTCACTGTGATATCATATGCATGAATGGCGCTGCCGCTTTTAATAAAAAGGGAGAGAGGCTTAGAAATCAACCTCTATTTCAGAGCCAGGTCACACGTATTCTTGATATCTGTCGCCCTTTTTCTGTACTTTTTGATTTTATGACAGAAGCAGGTAGCTGTACCATAACCAGCCGAGAGGAACTAAAGAAGAGCTTTGAAAACAAGGTATTTCTTTCCATGTGTGCAGACGAGCTGTCTTATGAAATCATTGAAAGCCGTTTTCAATTTCTAACGGAGGAATCCCTTCTTAATACGGGAACTGATATTTTCAAGATTTCTGTTGTACACGAAAATCCTGTAGTTCTGGAACAGATCCGCCATCATCTAAAGATGGAAGAGGGTATTTCCATTGCCTCATCTGCTTCTACCAACCTGGAATTAACACATGCAATGGCGCAAAAGGGTTCTGCCCTCATGGAGTATGCTATAAAATCAAAGATTCACCCACGAGAGATACTTGCACTTGGTGACAGCGAAAATGATCTATCCATGCTGGGTCTTCCTATCGGATACACCATAGCAATGGGAAATGCTTCTGATGCCGTTAAACGCAATGCAAGAATCATAACAAGAACCAACGATGAAGACGGCGTTGCACTTGCCATAGAATCCCTTATTTTATCAAAAGAAGCAGCGGTCAGCTAAGCCAATCCTATCTTAATAAACTCTTAAATCTTTTTTTCTGTATTTTACGGTGTTATTATGCTATAGTTCTATTTTAAAAGAAAATTACAGGAATGATAGCAGATGAAGTTAAATAAAACCGTTAAAATACAGATATCAGCCGCCATTATTATGGCTCTTTTGGGAGGTACCTTATGCAAATTCTCCCAATCTTATATTTCCAATTATGATAAACCAAATAAAGAAGACAAAGAATTTCAAGCAAGTGTATTGCCAATGGGAAGCACCATTGCTTTTAAATCTACAGTAATAGAAGAAGACAATCAGCCAGAAGCTCCGGCTCCTTATACTCCATCCCTTACTTCATTTAATCTTGCCTTTATTTATGGAGAAGGTGATGCAACGGAAGAGAGTCTTGGGGCAGAGGCAGCACAAGAGCTATCTAAGAAGGATTCTGCCTGGCTAGCTTCTATTTATCAGATTGCTGATGAAAGCCCTGAAAAGGTGGCTAAGAAGCTTAATATACCACATGATCCATTAAATGGATTAACGTTTCAGAAAGTGGATATCTCTTTTTATAATGAAATCGGACAGAAGATCTCTCCAAAATCAAACATCCAGGAAATCATGTCCCTGGCCAATACATATTTTTACTATGCTGCACCAAATGATTACAATGCCTTTTTAGACTACAGCAGCCAACTATGGGAATATTCTCACGACATTCAATATTCTATCAGTGATATTTATTACTGTGATGGTACACTTGAAGGAAATCTTACAAACACCTTGCCATCAGTTCCAGCAACACCATCTGAGGCACTACCATCTCAGTCCACGGTGGAAGATGAGACAGAAGAAGAAAAAGTGATCGGGCCAGGGATTGCTAAAAAGGAAAGTGAAACTACCTCCATAGAAGCGGAATCCCCAGAAGAGATAGACGTTCCCCAGCAAAGTGCATGTCAAGGGCATGTGGACCTTCATGTTAAAGCTGTTATCTCAGGACTTTCTGACTCGAAAAAAGGACTGTTTTCCTTAGACACAGTAGGGCACGAGAGCAATGATTCTATAAAGTGGCCAGGATGGTCGTCAGAGACAAAAGAATATGCAACAAACCTTGCGGATCAAGACTGGGCAGAGGCTTATGGACTAACTCTTAATCCTGCTTTTATCACAAATCCTCTTTCTTATGAAGAGATAAAAGATTATATGAATCGTCTTCCAGAAACACTTTCGCAAAATAGGACAAAGTTGATTTATTATGCATTATCGTCTGTTGGAAGAGTGCCATACTATTGGGGTGGAAAGCCGGCTTGTTCTGGCTATGAAAATAATGATTTCGGTGCATTAGCCTCTGCTGATGAGAAAGGAAGAACCTTGAAAGGTCTTGATTGCTCTGGCTGGATTAGCTGGATCTATTGGTCTGCCATACAGAGGCGCCTTTCTTTAGAAAGCACAGGAGGGCTGGCTTCTCTAGGAACCCCCATTAAAAGAGAGGAACTTCAACCTGGAGATATTATTCTAAAAACAGGAGATGAAGGTCATGTCGTAATGTTTCTTTGTTGGGAAAGTGACGGAGATATGACTGTAATACACGAATCAAGCGCCTTGGTTGATAATGTGACTGTAACCAAAATGAGTGCAAACTGGCCTTATGTCAGAAAGTTGATCGATTGATAAAATTAAGAGAAAAGCAAGAACTTTTATATATTTTTCTGTTAAAATAAAAAGAAGTCTGCCTAAGACAAATTGGGAAAGGATTGATAATTCAGTCATGAATAATGAGGATGAATTAGATCGAATGCGCGCCCGCAAAAACCATAAGAATGGTTCTAGCACCAGGAGCGAGGCAGGACGGTCAGCACAGAATAAACACCCCCACCCGCAACAAGATGCAAAGGGGAATAGAGTCTATTACAGCGATGGAGATGGAAGAAATCCCAGAGCCCGATATACCGGTTCGCCAAATCCTTCCAAACACAATACGAAAAAGAAGAAAAAGCGCAAAAACAAACGGCGTATCATACTAATAGAAATAGTAGCACTGATCCTAATTCTTTTTGCTGGATTCTTTTTACTTAAACAGCGAACCCACCAAACGGGCTTTTGGACTATCGCAGTTTTTGGTGTGGATTCCAGAGATGGTAAGCTGGATAAAGGAGCTTTATCGGATGTTATTATGTTATGCAACATCAACAAAGCCACCGGAGAGATAAAACTGGTATCTGTTTACCGCGATACTTATTTAAAGATTAACAGTAAGGGGACTTATCATAAGATCAACGAGGCTTACTTTAAAGGCGGCCACAAACAGGCAATCGAGGCTCTAAACGAAAACCTGGATTTGAACATCGATGATTATGCCACATTTAACTGGAAATCTGTCGCAGATGCTATTAATATTTTAGGCGGTATTGACCTTGAAATAACAGACTCCGAATTTGCTTACATAAATGGTTTTATTACAGAGACGGTAAACTCCACTGGAGTCGGTTCATATCAGTTAAAACGTGCCGGCATGAATCACCTTGATGGGGTACAAGCAGTGGCCTATGCAAGACTTCGACTTATGGATACGGACTTTAACCGAACCGAGCGTCAACGGAAAGTGGTAAACCTTGCCATGGAAAAGGCAAAGAACGCAGACCTGGCAACACGCAGTTCTTTAGTAGCTGCAGTATTTCCTCAGGTATCTACCAGCATTGGTGCTAATGATGTTCTTTCTATTGCCAAAGGAATCAAGAACTATCATATTGGAGAGACCACCGGATTCCCATTTTCCCGTACTGCTATGAAAATAGGAAGAATGGACTCTGTCATTGCAACCACGTTAGAAAGCAACGTAATACAGCTTCAGCAAGTTTTATATGGTATAACTGATTATAAACCATCATTGACAGTTAAGACTATAAGCGGGAAAATAGCCAAAGAAAGCGGCCTTACTCAGCCTGGACAAAATGCACCTACTGGTGGAGGATCTGGCACCAAGAAGAAAAAATCTTCTACTAAGGAAACAGCATCACAGCAAACCGAACCTTCTGTTGAAACAACTGCTGAGACGACACCAGAGACAAAGACTGATATTGTTGAGACAACACCGGTTGAAACAAAGCAGGAGCGTACTGAATCTCCAACAAACCAGGATGGAAGCTTGTTTGGTCCAGGAGCAAATACGAAGGACACTGAGGAAAAAAAGAACGATAAGAAGAAAGATAAAGATAAAAAAGAAATAAAAGAAGAAACTGAAGCTATAGAAAATCCAGGGGAACAAAATGAGCCACAAAATGAGGGGGAATTTGGTCCTGGTATTTAACAAATTCAAAAGAATAACTCGATAGAATATTGGTTAGATAGAAGAGAAGCGCGCGGATTAATATGTCTGTGCGTTTTCTTTCTGTATTCTATCTTTTTCAATCAATGTGTATTAAGCAAGTTATATTATAAATTCTGTATATATTACAAATTATGTATATTGGCGTGGGAGATGATTTATTCAATCATATATTTAATATTTATAGATTTGATGAAAAATTCTGCATTAGGAATACAAAATGATGTTAAATAGTTAAATGATGTCAAATAATTGATTCGTTATTTGTATTATAAAACACCTTATGTTATGATATAATCAAATAATATTGAAATGGGGGAAGTATTATATGAAGGTAAGGGGTATATGCAGAAAACTAGGGTTTGTGGCTAAGAAAATGGGTAGAGTTGTTTTAGTATTAGCTACAGTATTGACAATTGGATCTGTAGAGACAAACTATTCTGGAGGTATTATAACTGCTCAGGCACATTCTGGTCGGACGGATTCACAAGGTGGTCATCGTGATAATAAAAATGCAAGCGGTCTAGGTAGCTATCATTATCATCATGGTTATTCCGCTCATTTACATCCAAATGGAGTATGTCCATATGATAATAGTAATGTAACATCTTCAACTAAAACTTCAACACAGACCTCTAATTCAAGCTCAACACCAGAAACGAAAGCAGAATCAACCTTAAAATTAGATGATTATAGCCTGGTATTCGAGGTAACCTATTATTATAACAATAATTCTGATTTACAGTCTACAGTAGGAAACGGTGGACAAAAGCTACTTGAGCATTTTGTTAATAATGGTATGGCTGAAGGACGCAAAGGGTCTGATAATTTTGATGTAAAGATTTATAAAGAGAATAACAAAGATTTAGAAACAGCGTATGGGGATAGCTTAAAAAAATATTATGAGCATTTTTTAGAAACTGGACATAAAGAGAACCGAATACATAATTAATCATGATTTAAATTGGTTTTATGGATAAATGATTCATGAACGGTTTATGAGAAAATCCTGATTTACTGCATTGTTGGGAAAAACCAGATAATAAACTGTTTGGTTTTTTCCAGTGATAGTATCTGAAAGACGAGAGACAGTGGAAGGAACGCATTAAGTATAATTAAGACATGAGATAATAAAAAAAGATTAAAATGTTTGATTATTAGTAAAATGATCTTAATGGAAAGCGATATCCAACTATTCGCGAAAGTCTAGTTTAACGAATAGTTGGATATAATATATTTAGTATTTCATATTTTAACAATAAACTATATACTACAACGTATTGCATTATCTTGTATGATTGAATCTTCTATTCTCAAATATTCAACTTTCGGTATATCATCTTATCTCTTTACTCTTTACCTTTTATCCAGACTAATATACAATATTATTACTACATAAATTACATGTTTACAGTAAGGCCTTTTACTTAAGCCTTTTACCAGCTATTTAACCATTTAAATAAATACTTTCCTAAAACTCTAAATATTAACGCTAAAAGAAATGAGGCAAAAAAGTGAGTACTCCACTATCCTATCACCAGCAAAAAGACATTGATAATGTGAAACACCTTCGTGAGTTAATCAAAGAGCTTCCCAGGTTCTGTGGAGACTTTTTCCGAGGCATTGAACCACGAACCTCCTCTCGAACAAGAATCGCGTATGCCTATGATTTAAAAGTCTTTTTTGATTTCCTAAAAAAAGAAAATCCCGCACTTTGTAAAGATGACATTCAAACCATAACCCTAGATCATCTTGACAATTTAAAAGTTGTTGATATTGAAGAATATATGGAATATCTTAAATATCGTTTCAATGATAGAAACCAACAGGTTACCAATAAAGAACGTGGCATCATGAGAAAAATCTCATGTCTGAAAAGCTTCTATAATTATTATTACCGAAATGAACGACTTCAAAACAATCCTGCCGCCTTAGTGCTGTTACCTAAGCTTCATGAGAAGGATATTATTCGCCTGGATGTAGATGAGGTTGCTCTCCTGCTCGATGAAGTGGAAAATGGCGAAACTCTAACTGATAAACAAAAATTCTATCATGCTAAAACAAAAATAAGGGACCTTGCACTTCTGACGCTGCTCCTTGGAACAGGAATTCGAGTTTCTGAATGCGTTGGGCTTGACGTAGATGATATTGATTTTAAGAACGGTGGCATTCGAATTGTTAGAAAAGGTGGTAAGGAAGTCATGGTTTATTTTGGCACAGAGGTTGAAGACGCTCTCCTGGACTATCTGGAAGAACGCAAAATGACCATAGCTGAGGAAGGTCATGATAAGGCCCTCTTCCTCTCTCTTCAAAAAAAACGGATCGCTGTTCGTAGTGTGGAAAATCTAGTGAAAAAGTATTCTAGGTTAGTGGCTCCCTTAAAAAAAATCACCCCTCATAAACTCCGTAGTACATATGGAACTAGTCTTTATAAGGAAACTGGGGATATTTATCTAGTGGCAGATGTACTTGGCCATTCAGACGTAAATACTACAAAAAAGCATTATGCAGCTCTGGAGGATGATCGACGAAGAAGCGCCAGGAATAAGGTGAAATTACGGGAAAATTAATTAATAACTAAAAAGTTAGAGGAGTTGTCTTGTATTAGACCACTCTTCTTTTATTATGTAAAATAATGTTCTTACGACAATAACCTTTACATTATGTGCAAGTCTCAATATAATGCTTTTGATAATATATTCGTTCCTTTGAAATGTAATATAGTATACTTGCATGATCTAACAATTTCAAAACGTCTTTTAGAAAATATTGTTATGGTATGTGAGAAAAATACTGTGAAATACTTAAAAGCTTATGAAATCACCTACATTGCCGATTATTTATATGTAACACTATAAAAATATATGTGAGGAAATGAGATGAATGAAGAAACATTGGTTTTCGGTAAGGGTATTAAAATTTGGTGCATTATTTGCATCATTATAAGCGCATTTGCATTATTTGCTAATTGCGCATTAGGTTTATTTGATATGGCTGTTATAGGCGCCGCCGCCTGCATAGCTTATGTCCTATTGCTGGTTCTGAAAAAAAAGATTGCTTTTTATTCCATTGTAGTTTTTGCAGTTATTATACTGATTCTGAATGTGGTAAAATACAATGTTGGCATTTTACCTAGCCTAGCCGGTTTATTGAACCCTGTCATTACATTTATCTTCCTATCAAAATACTGGAAACAGATGGTATAGGTTGATACCCAGTAACGTACAGCTCTGGTTTGCCCAGTCTGTACGTTTTTTTATAGAAAAGGATATCATCAGCTATTTCACCAACTTACCACTATTACAAAATATGTAATGATTTTATTAACATTCTCGAACGGAAAAGTGGTTTAAAATTATAGCCGCTAGGTCTTCCAATTTCAAATAATAACATCTGTCAGTATCACACTCAGAAGTTCAGAAGTATAGAAAACTCCATTTTTTTATGAGTTTCTATGCAGTTGCACAAAATTTCATTAACTGCTTGTTATGAAATCATCCCACCAAATATTTAATTCATAAATTGTTGGCAACAGATTTTTTCCTCTATCCGTTATATTATATTCAACTCTGACTGGCATTTCATTATATTGTTTTCTAGTAATTAAACAATCATTCTCCAATTCTCGTAATGAATTTGATAACATTGTATTTGTTATTCCTGAAAGGTCTCTTTTTAATTCATTAAAACGAACCACTTCTTTTCTCAGCAACTGCGCTAATATACGCAGTTTCCATTTTCCACCTATCATTTCCAACGCACTTCTTACAGGACAATTATTGTCGGAATCTAACTCTTTTATTAATTTTAAATACTGCTCTAATTCATTATTGTTAGCCATATCTAATCCTCCTAGGTACGAAAAATAGTACCTGGTCACAATATTCTGCGTACTTGTTTGTACAAATTTATTTCGATATAATCATTATACCAAGTACATTTACTTGAGTAAATATGAAATATAGGAGAATAAATATGGAAAGACAACTTGTCAGATTTAAATACGCAAAACTATTTTCTAACGATTGCTACGTATGAACTTAAAGGTTGAAAAAAATATTGCTAATATTATATGGAGCTGCTTGATGTAATATCGGTCGTTTTGATACCTAACCAATTCAATTAAAGAATATTTAACCCTAGAAGGAGATCTCTAAAATGTCAAAAATTGTTGTTTTCAAAGGAAGTCCTAACAAAAATGGATATACCACGAAATTGTTACAGCAAGTGGTAAAGGGTGCTAAGTCTAAAGGCGCTGAAGTGATTGAATTTGATTTAAATAATCCAGGAATTCGTGGTTGTCAAGGCTGCTTATATTGCCGCACACATGATGGCTGTGCTATTAATGATTATCTGCAACCAATGTATGAGGATATTAACGAAGCCGAATCGATTGTATTTAGCTCTCCAATCTACTATTATCAAATTACAGGTCAAGCAAAAGTTTGGTTAGACCGCACATTTTCAATGGTTGGAGATGAATTTGTGCCAAGACATCCTGGTAAAAAATTAATAACAATATTTTCTCAAGCTAATACAAATCCTGAAAGAAGTGCAGAAGGCATTAAGTATATTACTAATCTTTTCAAAACATATGGTTGGATATTGAAGGATTCCATTCATTACTGCGGAACTACTAATCCTAATCTAACCGTGTTAGAAGAGTTATCTTTAAGAGCTTTTAAAGATGGGGAAAATCTAGTTGGATAATGCACAGAAGGGTTTTTTCACTATCCTACTCTTCTATCACTGCTAGCCTTTATCAACAACAAATATCCAGCAAGGTTACATACTGCTGACCACCATGCATATCCCGTTCGTCACGGCTTCCCTCGATTGGCACTCGTGGGAGGCTGATTTTAGCCACCTGGATATGTTCCAGACAAAAGATCTGCAGTTCCTCTGGCTTAACCTGAAATGACCGGGCAATAAATACCCGTTCCCTTTCGAACGCTGCTGTAACTTTTCTTGTATCATCCACATTATTGCAAAAAGCATCAATGGTAAGCCAGAATGGACCTGCATTTTTGCTGCGAATGTATCTTACAGTCTTTTCAATCGTAATCATCTTGCACCTCCGATTTATAATGTTTTCTATATTTAACAGAAATACTTCTTATAAGCGAGAACCTTTACCAACAGATGATAAGTCACCTAGGTGTTTTATTAAATATCTTCATAAGTGATACGAACTAGCTCCAGGGGATTATCCACTGATACTGTGTGGTACAATTTAAACTCATAGATGGCGCCTCGTTCCATCTCTGCTGGGGAGAAAATAAAAGCATAAGATGGCATTTGCTTTCCTTCAAACATGTTGAAATGAAGAAGTAAGGGATTAAATGCTTTTGTGATCTGAGTTGCCATCTCTTGCGTATCAGCCGTAACCGTTAGCATCATAAGTATCTCATTTGGTACATAACCTACTGGAACCTCCATTCCTGAAACACCGTTATAGCCATATGGACGGAGCCAAAAATGATAACTCTCACGTGTGATTCCCGCTTTTTCAAGCTTTTCTATGCCAGCCTTGGACACAGCTTCTATCCACTTCATGGGATCTTGCATCACCTTGCGATCACGGATGCCTGCCATGCTGACTGTCTGATATCCAACGGGGCCGGAACCTTCTAACTTCAACGTATAAGGTAGAAATTCGATCGTCGTTCCCTCTACTCGTACCGCTGTGTCAGACAATTCTGTATAAGTTGAATTTGTGGTGTCAATTCGAATGCCCGGCTCTGTTAATTGAATGGGATTGGAATTTTCATAAATCAGGTGTGCGGACACAGAATAGGAAGAAACAGTACTGCCTGGCTGTACCGTTTTAATTGTAAAGCCATTTTTATCTACTTCCATAAATACGCCGCCTTGCAAACCGGCACTGGTGCATACCCCGCCACACTCTACAGTCTTTGCTGCATGCCAGCAAGAAGCAGGATCACACCCCTTCATCAGCGGATATGCTGCTATGACAGCCGTATCCGTGGACCGACCACCGATTATGATTTCTGCGCCATTTTCAAACGCTTCTACATATGCCTCTGCACCAAGCAATGCCACAATGGTACTGCACTCATCGAATGTTTTTTCTGAAATATCAGGAGCTCCTTGTAATGAATTGATCTTTCCATCTAAGTATTTTTGTTTGATGATCTTGGCATCCTGCTGAGAATATATCTTTGCAATTTTCTTGCTAATACCAGCTTCCTTACAAATTTCCCGAATGAGTGCATACGCTGTATCAACACCCTCATCTGAGCCGCATGTTCCCGCTGAACCGATGGTCATTGGAATTCCAAGTTTATGTGCGCCCAGTACCATACGTTTTAAATCTCGTCTTACATCACTTTCAGAATATTTTCCGTGACCAGACCCAAGATAGTAAGGTCCCGAATCAGTGGAACCCGCATCGCTAGAAATAATATCCGGCTTCATGGCCAGACCTGCTTCAAATGCCTCTTCAGTACAATTTAAACCAACTGCTCCATATGGAACAAATACCTTAACATTTGCCATTACTATCCCCTCCTGTATTAGAATTATAATATTTCCTGGACCCTTCCCACTTGTCCATCTGTCAACATTACTTTGATGCCATGAGGGTGAGTGCTGCTATTTGTTAGTATCTTTCCCACAATGCCTTCTGTTAATTTTCCTGTTCTTTGATCCGCTTTCAATACAATTTTTACTGTTGCACCAATTTTTACATTATTTCTATTTTGTCCGTTCATTTTAACTCCTCATCTTCTATTAGTTAATATAAAATTGCATAGTGTTATTCAATATTTCCGAATCTCGGCAACGACAGTTCTTACCACTATCCAGATATCATTCATTTTACAAGATTGTGTTCAAAACAATATGTCTTTTGATAATTTACTACGCTAACATATATTATAGCAAAATTATCTTCATGATACTATGCTATATAATAATATCATGAATTCCATTCGCTCTTTTTATAGTTTAATTACGCAATAATTACACCTATAGGAAGTGTAATTTACCTCACTTAAACTGTAAGTTTTGAAATTTTCAGCAAAACAACTCTGTAGATATCTCCAACGAAATCAGCGACCAAACTGGTTACATAGTTGTGTTTTTTTCAGTCTTTAGAATTTCTTTCAAAATTATTAAGCTAACATTTCATTGAAAAGGGATTGAAATATACCGTTCTATCCAATATAATAATGATAATCTAAATAAGCATTAGCGTCCTAACTCAAAAGTTTCTACGCTAATGCTTATTATATATCTGCTCATTTGCAGATAATAGAAAAATTATAACAGATACACCAGGAAAGGAATTTGAAATGCAGGATTGGATTATTAATACGATGGATCAATACGGCTACTTAGGGATTGCATTGCTCATAGCAATAGAAAATATATTTCCACCAATCCCATCAGAGTTGATCCTGACATTTGGCGGTTTTATGACCACGTACACGGCTATGAATCGATGGCTTGTTGTACTATTTGCCACCTTTGGTTCTGTCCTCGGCGCAGGCGTACTTTACAGTATAGGGCTTTTGCTACCCGTAGAAAGACTAGAACTACTAGTTGACAGATGGGGGCATTTTCTTGGATTAAAAAGAGCAGATATCAAACGGGCAGAGGGCTGGTTTGAAAAAAAAGGGACTTCAACTATCTTCTTCTGCCGCTTTATACCTCTTATTCGAAGTCTGATATCAATACCCGCTGGTATGGCCAAAATGCATATGGGTAAATTTCTCTTATATACCACACTAGGTACTTTTATCTGGAACATCGTTCTTGTATTCCTAGGTGCTTATGCTGGATCAAAGTGGAGCACTATTGCACATTACATGGACCTATATTCCAACGTATCTGTTGCAATCATGGCAGTTATTGGAGTTGGTGTTATAATCTGGTTTGTAAAAAAGCGCAAAAATTAACCTTATAAACAAC
>NZ_MCIA01000003.1 GCF_003609635.1 Lacrimispora algidixylanolytica
CGTGATACTCAACAAACAGTAGCCGCGAGGTCAACGAAACATATGTACGGCCCCATGGTCAAGCGGTTAAGACATCGCCCTTTCACGGCGGTAACACGAGTTCGAATCTCGTTGGGGTCACTAAAATTATATGGCGACATAGCCAAGTGGTAAGGCGTGGGTCTGCAACACCCTGATCACCAGTTCAAATCTGGTTGTCGCCTCTTTTAGGAAGTGCTTCAAATCCTTATTTTACAAGGGTTTGAAGCATTTTTTGTTTTATGTTTTTAGTATGCAGATGTATGCAAGGTATTTTTACTATCCTAAAACTGCTTTCATGGCATTAAAAGTATCTTCTTCTGGCGTGATATCTCTAAGATAGTGAAGTGTCATAGCCAAGGTGGAATGTCCTAACAAGCGTTGTAGGGTAGTTGCCGGAACTCCATTTTTATAAAGTAAGGAAGCCACCGTAAAGCGTATTTTATGACTGGTTCGTGGTTCAATGCCTACTGATTCACAATAAGCCTTTAAATGCCTGTTAAATGTAATTGTGGTTAGCTGTTCACCATCTCTCATTAAAATAAATTCGCCGTCTGGGTTGACATCCTTAATGCGCTTCAGCGCTTGTTTTGCCCCATCTGTTAATGGCATATAACGATAGCCATAGTCAGTATTCCCTTTTATATGAGTGACATTTTCGTATGTACGGGGGTTAAAGGTGAGATCATCATTCATTGTTTGGTCATCTAAAAGTTGTGTTTGAATTTTAATGATATTGCCCTCTATATCAGTCCAACGTAAGGCACGAAGTTCAGCACTCCGACATATTAAGTAGAAATCAAATTGAGCAGAAAGACTAAAGATATCGTTTATTGGTTCGAGATAATCCAATAGCAACTGTCTTTCAGCTAGGGTGAAAACCTCTTTCTTTTTATTAACAGGCTTAAACTGAAATTGACGAAAGTTTATTTCTTTAATGGGATTATAATTCACTGTTCCAATTTCAATAGCGTAGTAGAATAATCCATTTAAAACACTCTTTGCATCATTAAAACGTTTTCTAGTCATAGACTCTGCTTTCAGCATAGCTCGGAAAAATTTTATAAAATCCGTAGCTTTCAGATCCTTAATGGGTATTTTAAAAACAGGTTTGTTTTTAAAATAAGCATTCCATAAGAAAATGTTTTCTTTAATGGTCTTATTGCTTACGTGAGTACAATCCCTCCTCCATCTTAGCCAGTCCTCGTATAGCCCCTCTAATGATGTTCCGTAGAAATGGTCATATAGTTTGTTGATTAAGTCTACCCGGTCACTTCCAATGAATTGTTTCCTGTTGACGTAAATATAATTTCTGCCGTCATTAGGGCGAACTTTAATAAGTTCCAAGTTACATATATCTTTCAATTGTTTCTCTCTTTGCATAAATTTATATAATTTTGCAATTCCCTCTAGCGATAATGTATCATGGGTAGGGGAATTAATCAATTCGTTTTTTAGTTTATTTTTCATTTAAGCCACCATTTAGGTGGTGTAAGGGTTCTAATTTTATATTGGTTTTTTATGATTTTTAGAATAGATTTAATTTATATTTTGTAAAGACACATATATTTTTATATTTGGTTAGAATAGGTTTATTTTATTTCTTTGTATTTGATAAAGTAATGAACCATTACACCATATCTTATGTTATATTTTTCTAAGGTTCTTATCCCTGATTAAAGGGAGTATCTTCTTTATTGGTATATCGAAAGCCATGCAAATAATTTTTTGTATTGTATTCCTGCCATTTGCCGGGGGTATCATATACTCTTACTTTATGAATTCTTCTCATTAAGGCATTGTATGTTTCAGGCTGTTCTAAGCGGATATTATGATACTGATCTTCAAGTTTCCAATTGGATACGATATAGACGAAGTTATAACATGCTTGGCGGTTGTTATACCGAGCAGGAAGTTGTAGAGGGTATATATCAAGATAGTTTAGCACATTGCCGATAGGTAAATCGCTTCTGAACTCTTCAAATACAAGCACATCTTCCCCGGAATATGTGTCAAAGGGGTGCTTATAGTGTGTTACTCGGTAAACATTTGAGTCACCGTGACTATCAAGGATATTTCTCGATTTTCCGTATCCAGTTGAACCGCTTACATAAGTTACTGTTAGGTTGGTACGTCGTTCTGCCTTATAACGGTTAGAAAGTATCTCTAATCTGGCTTTATCAATGTGTTGTAGGTTTAGGAGATTATCAGGATTAATTTCCAGAATCTCCACGTTAGAATAACCATCTTTAATCATCTGGTAAAGGTTGGCTAAATCGCTTCTTCTTCCTTGCCCGGTTTGGGGCATGGTCCCCCATTCTTCAAAAGTTTCTTTCAAATTAGTAGTTTCTTTTTCTGTATCCTCCCATTTCCCTTTTTACGGAGATATGCCCGGTTTTCCTCCGCTGTCCCTTGAGCTTCCTCGATATGGGCGGTAGGAAAGGCTTTTTTTACACTGGAAAAGTAAACGGGATTCTTGAATTGTATAAATAGATGGGTATGTAGTGTTTTTGCAAGTTCATTACACATGCAGTAATAAATAATACTCTCCCAGTTTAACAGCGTTTCTTTAATTGCCTGATGGGAACAGTTTTTGTGTTTCTCCGGGTTATTAAATGTTAATTGATATTTTCGACTACGCCGATTATTATTAGTATCTTTCTTTTTTGTTGCCATAATATTTCCTTTCTATGTTCCGGCACAGGGCTGACACATTCAGGAGTATGTCGGAACTATTGATTTTAAAAGGTTTTTATGTATTTGTGACACTGACACCGAAGTTGTGGTAATACTAATCCACTTCGGTATGGGGCAGACGGCTTCACCGCCTGCCCTGCCCCTGCCTGCTTTTGCTCCGCACCGCTGACAGAGGCATTACCTGTTTACTGCTTCTTTAATTACATAATGTAACTTGTCCGTATTTGTTGGCATAATAGAGCGGATTTTCTTTAAGTTCATATCATTGATAGTGCAGTATCCAACGCTAGTAGGACATGAACTTATAAATTCTTTATACTCTCCCGCTACCATATTTATTGTTTCCTTACTATTGGCACCAAACATGAATTTAATATTATAATTATCACGTGCCCCGTTTACGAACAGTTCTGCCGATGGCCTTTGCATTGCAGATATAAAAATTATCTTCAAGGCTCGTGAAAGATTTAATAAACGTGCAATCTGTCCACGTAATTCCTCCTGTTCCTTTTTAGGCAGAGAAAGTAACAAACTGGATAGCTCATCAACAAATAAAACCTGAATAAAATCCGTTTCTAACTATACAGAAGATTCAAGACAATAAATTATGGGCCGCTATATCTTGGTCGCATAGTGATATTGAACATGGTTATGCAGAATGGGATGGTGTACCAATCAACAATAACATCACATCAGAAATTTTTTATTATGAGCCTATAGGTGGGGACAAATTTTTAAATGAAACTGCTACTTTATATTTTGAAAATAATTCTGTATATCTCAAGTTAAAATGGGTAAATGGTAATGATACTCCAGTAAAATTGCTAAACATAAATGATTCAATAGAGGAGGAATATAGGGAAGATTATGTTGGAGCAGGATATGACTTACAGTCATATAAAGAATATTTAAAGAATGGTAATCAATCTTAAATAATTAATGCGTGATTAAAGTAAGTGCTCTATGGTGTATTTGCAGACCCCTTGACAACTTTTCTTTCAAATGTTTATAATTTTATGCTAAAAGATTGATTGTTTCATCATTTTTATTTAAACAGGACGTAGGAGAGTTCAAATTCTACTCCGTTATAAATAGTTTGGTGTTAATCTATATTTGGTTGAGATCAGGTGCAACCGGTATCAGAGTTCCCATAAACGTCCTCTCTATGTGGTTTTATAGTGGCTGTTTTAGTTCAAATAGGGAATTCAGGTTGGGGTTATACAAGGAGAATAACTTTAGGAAAGATAACCATATGCGGAACTGTAATTCAATAAGTGTTTAGTGAGATAAAAGAATAAGATTATTAAGCGAGCTAGGAAGGGTGAAGAATCTTTCCTAGCCATTTCTATTTTGGGGTGTTTTCATTTCTGCTCCAAGCTATAAATGGCAATCGTTGTTCCCGTGGAACCCTTGACAGCTTTCATTTATAAAATCTAAATATTGGGGAGAGCAGTAATATCATTTTGAACATCCTGTTTTTTGCAAAATTTATATGAACTCTTATAACAACATGGTCATTTACTTATTAGTATGATAATATGTTCATAAGGTTTTAATTTTAGAACTAATTATAGCAACAACGGTAAATTGATAACCTACAAGGGGAGGCTATATGAGAATAAGGGTATTAAAAGCAAATGTCGGAGATAGTATAATTATTTCTTATGGTAAGGAAAATAATATTCATATATTGATCGATGGAGGAACGGGACACGAATGTTTCAAATCACTAAAAGATTTCATGAAAAAAATACATGAAAAAGAACAAAAGATAAAATTAGTGGTACTTACACATATTGACAATGACCATATTAATGGTATATTGCAAATCATGAAGGATGAAAGTTTTAAAAAGCAAAAAATAGTTGAAAATATGTTCTTCAATTATGGAAAACTTCTTAATGATCAACTTAAAGTTTCTTCTAAAAAAATAATATGTATTCCTAATCAAGATACCAAAATTGGATACAAAGAAGGAATGGAATTAGAAGTCTTATTAAATGAAAGTGAAATACGTCACAATTGGTGCATAAAAGAGGGAGATACATATCAAATAGAAGGAGCCAAGATGACTATCCTATCACCAGATATAGATACGCTAAAACGATTCCAAACTCATTGGGAAAGGGAAGAAGAAAATACAACTAAAGTTTCTGCTAATCAAGAAGCATATGAAGCAATAGAAGTATTGAGTAAGAAAAAGTTTGAAGGAAAAAATTCTTTGGCAAATCAATCTAGTATTTCATTTATATTTGATTATGAAAACTATAGATTACTTTTATTGGGAGATGCAACAGCAAGGAAACTAGAACAAGCATTACAAAAATTAGGATATTCAGAAACTAATAAGTTAAAAGTTGATTGTTGTAAAATATCACATCATGCAAGTAGCAATAATACAAGTAATGAATTAATTAAAATGTTGGACTGTAATAATTATATTATTAGCACTTGTATGACAGGAAACAAAAGACCTTCTAAAGAATGTTTAAGCAGGATTATCACAAATACCGAAGGAAAAGTAGTGTTTTATTCCAATTATGAGATAAATTTCAACAAAATGTTTACAAACGATGAGTTTGATAAATATGGAATGCAATTTATAACTATTGAAAAAGATGGTTTTGTTATGGAGGAGTTATGCAAGAAACAATAGAAGAATGGTTCGAACGACATTGCGTAAAGATAACTTATGATGAAGAAAACGGATCTGGTGTCTTGATACCAATGGATAATAACGAAGTATATTGTATAACTGCTGCACATTGTATAAAATATGCGAAACAGATGGATAAAGAAAAGTTAATAATTAAAAGAGAAATTTCGTCTAATTTACAACAATTTACATATTGTTATATAGATAATTTTATTATTGAAGAGTTAGATATTGCAATTTTAAGATTAAAGTGTACGGAACCACTTTCCAAGGTGATGATAAAAGAATTAAAGTTGGGAGTTGATGTTAAAAATGTCGGCTTTCCAGAATTTTTAGAAATTAATGATAATCAAATAAGACGTTATGATTTGTCAGGTAAAGTTAATAAAGTGACAACAGATAATAAAATTATTGTAGAAAGTCTTACTCCATTTTTTACATATGATAACTCAGCCAGTGAACTTATACCTGGAATGTCTGGTGAAGGAATCTTTGGGGTAGATAGAGGAACTATATATTTAGGCGGTATTATTACAGATTTATCTGCAAAAAATGGTGCATACAGTTCACTATTGGGTATAACAATAAAAAGAATTAATACAGTTTTAATAGCCAATAAATGGAAATCTATAAATCCATATGACTATAGTGATTTTAAAAATTTCGATGCTGATGTAAAGCTATTTGATAAACCAATGGATACAGTATTTAGAAAGAAAAAACAGCATATTTATAGCAATATTAAACCTAAAAATATTGTAGAGCATTGTGGTAAGAAACTCATATGGCCATATGGTATGCCAGATATTGGTGATCGCAAGCTGTGGAGTATATGGTTATTATATTTAATATTACGATGTATAGAAGATGAAAACAATATAAAAGAGGGCAGAGTCTATTGTATTGATGGAATAAGGGGAAAAAGAAAAATAAAATTAATATATGTAACAAATAATACTAAACTAGACACATTTTTGAAAGATTTTATAATACATTCGGAAGAGGAGAACTTAGAGGATAGAGAGTTGATTCTAGTAGAAACATGTTCATTTCCTCCATATACAATATACTTGGAGCCGGAAAGAGTTAAAGAGATAGTATCAGATATTGCAGATGACGACCTTGAAAATAATCATCTGTTAATTGATAGTGTAAAAGATACTTCAAAGGGAATATCAATGATGCATATTTCAAATTTAATTAATGATATTAGAAGCATGCTAGAAAAAAGGTGTAGCGAGAAAATGGAAGAGGAAGAAGTGACAAAGATGGTAAGAGATCGACTTCACGAGGTGTTATATGAATATTGAATTGAATCAAGACGCAATGCAGCAATTACGAGATAATAGGGATAATACACAGTGGATAGAGAACATAATTAGTTGGATAGCCCAAACCGATAAATATGGAATACGTATATTCCAAGTAATAGTAAAAAATGAATTAGAATTAAGTAAGTGGCATAATGAGATTTCAGCTGCAATAGCAGTAGATGTCCAATCAAAATTAATAACAAAAATTGAAAAGTGGAATCTATATTTAATTTTTGAATGTAGGGAGCCCATTTCAATATCACTAAGAAGTGAGATAGAGCAGGATAAATACTCTACGAGAAAGATGGTGTGGGATTCCTTATCACAGGAAGAGATAGACTCAAAAAAATACATTGAGAATAGATTATTTGACTTAAAAATAAAAACAGAAGATCTAAATTTTGAGGAAATACTGGAAACAGAGACTCTTCATGATAAAATCAAGAGAACAAATGTAGACTTATATAATGCATTAACCCGAGGAAAAGAAGATTTAGATGTTGAAGTTGCTCTTTATATGGGAGGAAATGATAATGGGAAAAAAGATTAAAGAAATAGAGATAGAAGCTTTTCGTGCTTATAAAGAGAAACAGATATTTTCTTTAATCAATGAAGTTAGTGGAGATATTGCAAACTTTGCGGTTATTTATGCACCTAATGGATATGGAAAAACATCATTCTTTGATGCTATTGAATGGCTTATTACTAGTGAAATCGGTAGATTAAATACTTCAGGTGCAATGAAAGAGGAGGTAAGTCAAGAAGAGGGATATATTCTTAAAAATAGAGAATCTAAAAAGGATCATGGAACAGTTGGGATTCTAACAGAAGATGATGCTAAACTAATCCGACAGACCCATAAAGGAAGATATAAAAACGATTATAATAAACAAAGTATAACAAAAGAAATGACTCCAAATCTAAGCGGATTAGAGCTAGAAAAACAAAATTTTTGTACAACAAATTTGCTGGCTCATGATAAAATTACTAATTTTTTACAAAGTTACACAGCAGGTGATAAAACAAAAATGCTACAAATTTTCTGGGATACGAAAGGGTATTCTAAGATACTCGAGCAGGTTGATGCCATGTATATTGAGATTGATAATCGTAAAAAGACAATAGAAAAAGATATTGCAATAACAGAAAAGCAATTAGGAAAATTGCAATACGAGAAAGATTTAGAAAAAGCAGTTGAAGAAGCAATTTATAATTATAATGAGACTAAAAATAGTTTCATTCAATTTGAGAATTTATTAAAAAACTTATCTGATTTGATAAAACATGTACAATATTTAATAGACGAAAATCAGTTTCAGCAAAATAATAAAAAAAATAAAATTACCGATATAGAACTATTATTAGAAGAATACAATGTATATGAATTAAATTTTAATGAATATATAAAATCCAATAAAAATATAGAAATAATGCAAAAAAAGCTAAATGATTTGCTAGAACTAAAAAAATGGAATGAAAAGTTATCAAGTGCTTTAGAGGAAAAGCAAATTTATATAGAAATTCTTGACAATTGGGATGATTATATTGCAAAAAGTGAATTGATTTCGAAAACTGAAGAAGAAAAGAAGTTGATAGAAACACAAAGACCTGAGTTGCAAAAATTTATAATAGCTGATAAGAATGCTTTGCTACATGTATATAAAGAAATTAAGGAGTTATCAGAAAAACAAATAGCTTTAGAAAAAGAAAGAAATCAATTAGAAACTGATGCAATAAAGTATTTTGAAAATCTCGATTTCATGAAGCATAAGGTTTATCTAATAGATAAATCAAAAGCGGTTATTTCTTGTGGTAATAAAAAAAGTAAAGATGCTACCATGAAAATTCATTTATTAAAAAATTCAAAAGATATAAAAGAGATTAAAAACTTATTATCTAATGATGATTTGGAAATACTACGTAAAATAGATAATGTAGAAAATGAAAAACAAAAATTGGAGACAATAATTGAGCAACTAAATAATGCATATCAATCGAAGGTTGAGTTATTTGACAAGATAAAGCAAATAAACGTGTTAGGTAAAGCATTAATCGAAGAAAAGCAATTAACAGCGTGTCCAGTATGTCATAAACAGTATGAATCATTTGAAAAGTTACTATCTCAAACGTCTTCATTAGTTCAAAACAATCATGAAGTAAAGGAACTGACGGAGAAGATCTTGAAGAATAAGAATCATCATGAAGAAATAAAAAGCGTTTTAGTCCAGCTAAAAAATGTTCGTGATATTAGATTTAATGAAATTATACATACATTAGAAAAGGATGTTGAAAAAAATGATCAGCGTGTTCGAAGAATAAATAGGAAGCTTGAAGATTGGAATGATTCTTATGAGAAAAAGCAAAGTGCTAATCAGATAATTGATACTAAATATAAAGAATTTCATTTTGATCAAATAGGAAAAGAAGAAATCCAGATACAAAAATCAAAAATCAGTTTCTTGATTGAAAAAATAATAGGAGAGTTAATAAATAAAAATAAAGATAAAGATCGTCTATTAGAGCAAATACAGCAATATGAAGATATATCTGCTAAAATGAGTGTAAGGCTAATAGATCTTAATACACAACAAAGCATTAATAAAAAAGAAAAAGTATACATAAAACTAAGTACATATTTAGAGAATAAGAAGTATACATTAGTAGTTCCACAGAGTAATCAGCTAAAACAAGTGCTAATAGGGAAACAAAAAGAGGTTATGAATTCAATCTCAGATTATCAAAAGCAGATTGCTACCTATGATGCCTTATCAGTTGAAAACATGGAAGATTTAAACGTTCAAAACCACAATCTACTTCTTCATTTACAAGAACAAAAAGTTTTAGTTGATAGTTATACATTTAGATGTCAAAAAATGATAGGATATAATAACAATGAGAACATTCAAGAAGAATTATTATGTTTAAAATTAAAAGAAGAAAAAGAACAAGCGGATTTGAAAGTTCAAAATGAAAAATTAACTGCTATAAATGAAAATAGCAAGCGTTTAAGTGAGCAAAAAATATGGCTAGAAAAGAAAATAGAAATTGATGAAAAAAAGCAGGAAGTAGAAAAGGTAAGTGAAAAACTTGAAAAGCTTATAGAAAGTAAAAATGACATACAAATGTATATTGTGGAGCAAACCAATGCTTATTTTAAGTCTAATCTTATTAATGAAATATATCAAAAGATAGATCCACATCCATCTATGAATTATATTGATTTTGAAACAAAAATAGGGAAGAGGGGTTTACAGACATTCATCAATAGCTGTGATAAAAATAAGAAGAATAAGATATCTCCGATGTTATATCTGAGCTCAGCGCAGGTAAATATACTGTCACTATGTATTTTTCTAGCCAAAGTTTTAAGTGAAAATAATACTACTCTTAATACAATTTTTATTGATGACCCAATTCAACATCTTGATGGTATTAATTTATTGGCTTTTATTGATTTGCTTCGTACAATTACATCAGAATTAAATAGACAGATTATCATATCGACACATAATGAACAATTTTATAAGTTGCTTAAGATAAAAATGGATGACAGATACTATCAGTCAAAGTTTATAGAGTTAAATTCTGTTGGAGAGGTAAAAAAAATTAAAAATTAAATACTTAATGAGCTATATTTTATTCTAGAAAAGTGATGGATTTCTGGGATTTATTAAGATTATTACATTTAAAATTAATATTATATTTTCATATTAGTCGAATCTAATAAATGGTTTAAACAACAAGGGCAAGAGAAAGACCATTGCCCATGTATTTTTATTTTTCAAATAAAGTTAAGCAGGTCAAGCCAATGGCAAGTATCGCTCCGGTGGAACCTTTTTTTAGTGACTAAATTATAGGGTGGAGTATGGGATAGAATGAAGAAGAGCCACACTCAAACCTCTTGTATTTCTGGTAATTTTTGAGTAAAGGTGGGGTTGAGTCCTGTTATGAAAAAAATCGAGTTATACGTAATTGGTGTAAAATAGGTGCGAAATCGTCAGAGATTCCAGAATCTGCTTTCTATGCGGAATTTTTAGTTCAAATCTGGTTGTCACATTATTTTAGGGTGTTCTTTAAGTGGTGATAATTTTCAAATGTATGCAAAATGTATGCAAATAAAGAGAGGGATTGCAGAAAGCTCCTTTCTACAAGCGTTTTTAACGGCGAAATCCGTTCAAATCTGGTTGTCGCCTCTTTAAAACCTCAGTGTTTACTGGGGTTTTATTTTATTATGGGTCGTGACCCTGTTGGGCTCACGAAGCGTGCGAAATATCAACCACCCGCTATGCGGGTGCGCGGTGTTTGTTATACAAAAAAATCACCTTTCCGTTATAATAAGGTTGTTCAAGCCAATTTATAACGAAAGGAAAGGTGATTTTAATGGCCAATAAGGCAAACAGTTTAGCACACACCAAATGGATGTGTAAGTATCACATAGTGTTCACACCAAAGTACAAGAGAAAAATAATTTATAACCAGTACAAGGAGAGTATCAGAGATATTTTGAAACAGCTATGTGGATACAAAGGCGTAGAGATATTGGAAGGGCATGTAATGCCCGACCATGTTCATATGCTAGTAAGCATTCCGCCTAAACTGAGTGTATCACAATTTATGGGATACCTCAAAGGAAAAAGTGCGCTTATGATTTTCGATCATCACGCAAACTTAAAGTATAAGTTTGGAAATCGACATTTTTGGGCAGAGGGATATTATGTGAGCACAGTCGGACTTAACGAGGCAACTATAAAGAAGTATATCCAAGAACAAGAAAGTCACGATGTTGCAATGGATAAATTAAGCGTCAAAGAGTATGAGGACCCTTTTAAGGGTAGCCGGTAGTACAAATGCCCTTTCAAGGGCTGCGACGAGTCAAGGGCGTTAAGGCTTGAACAAAGTGAAAGCCAGCGTCTTTAGGCACTGGCCGGTAACAGAGGCTTATAGCCTCAGAGCAAACCACCCGTTTTACGGGTGGTCATGATTGTATGGCAGTCTTTTAATAAACCATCTGCTTGCGGGTGCGTCCACAGTTGCTTTAGCTTATACAGAAAAAAAACTCCAATGATAAAATAGGTGTAGGTTCGACAACCACACTAAATCAAAGGAGGTATCCTAAATGGACATTAACAGCTTATCACATACAAATGGAATTGTAAGTATCACATTGTTTTTACAACAAAATATTGAAGAAAGATAGCATATGGACAGTTAAAACAAGATATAGCCAATATACTGAGTATGCTAGGGGGTGCGGACAAATACTTGGAATGTATGAAGACTCCGTTCCTCCATTCCTTGGTTTCAATGGGCATATTGCCATGCTTACACCTGATTTAACTGCTGCTGTTGAGGAATTGAAAGAGAAGGGTTTTTCTTTTAAGATGGAAACAGCTGCTTATACAGAGCAAGGAGAATTAAAAAATATTTATTTAGATGGAGAATATGGTGGTTTTGCTATTCATATTATGCAAAAATAATTAATTTGTTTTTAGGGGCTGTTGCAAAATGACTGAGTAATCAGTTGTGGTGCAGTAGCCCCTTTTGCTGTGTAAAATTGGGGCAAATGATTTTCTATTGTCCGGATATCATCCTATTTTGAACATTCCACCATCAGATATTGCATTTACAAAGGTACTGCTTTTCTATAAAATGTGTTTATGAAGCGAATTGGGAGGTAGAGCAATGAGATTAAAGAAAATTATGGGTATCACTCTGGCATTATTGATGATGACAGGATCTTTGGCAGGCTGCTCCGGTGGGGGAGAAACAAACGCAACTGCGGCATCTCAAGGGGGAGAGACGACGGCACAGGTAGAAACAAAACAGACCGAGACGACTTCGGGGGAGAAAACTGTTATAAACGTCTGGTCCAAGGACCGCCATGATGCCACTTATGCACAGGCTAAGGTGGACGAATACAATGCAAATAACGCTGATAACATTCAGATCAATTACCAGCTTTATACAGACAACTATGTGCAGGCCATAGACATGGCGGTGCAGAGCGGGGAGCTTCCGGATATTCTGGTGCAGCAGGACCAGATGTTTGACAAATATGTCAACCAAGGACAATGGGCAAACCTTTACGATTACATGGATGAGGATATGAAGTCGTATTTTAAGTCCGTCATCTTTCCGGGATATAATGAGTTAGACGGAAAGCTGTATTTCATTCCAACTACCGGGTCCACATGTCGTCTCTTCTATAATAAGGAGATATTTCAGCGGGTAGGAATTGCGGAGCCGCCGAAGATATTAGAAGAGGTAGTGGAAGATGCAAGGCTTATTAATTCTGAATTATCCAAAGAAGGTATCTATGGGTTTGCAGAAAATATGAAGAGCGCAAGCTCCGGGCTACAGCGATCCATGTGCATTGGACTGGAACGGGAGACCGGCTTGGTGCGGGGCTATGATTTTGTAAAAGGAGAATATGATTTTACCCAGTGGGCCGATACATTAAAGCTGTGGAAAGAACTGCTGTCCGATGAATGTGCATTCCCAGGCTGTGAATCTCTGGATATTGATCCCTTAAGAACCCAGTTTGCAGCTGGAAAAATCGGTATGTACATGTCCTACAGCCATGCGGAGCCCGGAGTATATAAAAACCAGTTCCCCATGGACTCTTCCAAATGGGATTGTGTCCCCATCCCCACTGTTGGCGGAAAGGTTGCAGGAAAACAGTATTTTACGGGTACCGGAAGCTATGTTATCAATGCCAAGAGCCCCAATGCGGAAAAGGCATTTAAGGTATATAAGGATGTTTTTGCAAATGAAGACTATTTGAAAGGCTACTACGAAGGGGGATTTGGTGTGAGCATCCTTCAGAGTGTTATTGATAAGGCAAAACCTGGGGAAGATTTTCAGAAAAAAGAGTGGCTTCTGATCAGTGATTTGGATACACTTCTTCCAAAGCCGCCCCACAGCGCTTTTGCATCGGGCATGGTGGTGGAAGGGGAAGATATGTATAAAACCTGTGAGTCCATTTATTATGGGGATGCGGATATTGAATCCACATTAAAGGATCTAACGGAGCGTTATAATAAGGCATATAAAGAAGCAATTAAAAATGGAACCGGACATGAGATCAGGATTGAAAATTATGATCCCATGAATCCCACTTTGAAATAATGGCTTAGGCAACATCTTAAAGAGGGGACAGCTTTGGAGGTCCTCTCTTTCTTTGAAAAGAAAGGAGTACGCAGATGAAAGATCAGAAAAACAAAAGTATTCTGCAAAGAAAAAGGGCTGTGAAACGGAATCTGCAGGCATATACATTCATGCTGCCTAACCTGATCTTATTTACGGTTTGTTCCTTATATCCGGTAGTATGGACCTTAAAATATGTGTTTTATCAGTACGGCGGATATGGAACAGGGGTGCCCCGTTTTGTGGGACTTGATAATCTGGCAAGGGTGTTTAGGGATAAGGTTTACTGGGAAAGCGTGATGCACACGTTTACATACGGCTTCGGAAAGGTGCTTATTATAATTCCACTGGCATTTTTTCTGGCTTTTCTCTTAAACGGGCAGATACGCGGCAACGGGGTGGCACAAAGCATTGTATTTTTACCTACAATCATGAGTTCGGCAGTTATGGGTCTTGTCTTTTATCTCTTATTCAATGCCTATAATGGAGAAGTCAACAAATATTTGATGGAAGCCGGGATTGTAACCCGACCGATCAACTGGCTTGGAAAGGATCAGGCCATGAAGACCCTGATCCTCACCGCAGTCTGGGGAGGCGTGGGAAATTATATGGTATATTTTATCGCTGGGATCCAGCAGGTTTCGGAGGACGCCATTGAAAGTGCAAGGATAGACGGAGCCGGGCGGCTGCAGACCATCTGGTACATTATCATTCCCATGCTGGGGCCGATCTTAAAAATCATTCTCATGCTGGCAATTACCTCGGCTTTTCACGACATCACCAATGTTATGGTCTTAACGGAAGGCGGTCCCAACAATTCAACCATGGTTATGTCTCTTTATGGTTACCGCTATTTCTTTCCCATATCAGCTGCAGAGGCGACGGTACCCCAATATGGATACGGTGCCGCAGTCAGCGTGATTTCGGCTGTTATTGCAGGTGCAGTAACCCTGGGTTATTTAAAAATATCAAAGAAGATGGACAGTATTTATTAAGGAGGCAGCAGCATGGCAGAAATGAATAGAAAGCACTTATCAAAAACCGCGTGGGCCTCAATCATTGGAAAATGGGTATTTCTTGGGATCATCATAATATTCACCCTCTATCCGGTGGTTTATACGGTGCTTGGTTCTTTAAAAACAAATGCAGAACTGACTCAGGGCGGAGGCTTTTTTCCGGCGGCCTGGCATTTTGAAAATTATTATCAGGCCTTTGTTCAGGCGGATTTCACCAAATATACAATAAACAGCGTAATCGTCAGCACAAGTGTAACCCTGTTGGCGGCAGCTACCTGCTCCATGGCCGGATTTATACTGGCAAGAAAGAATTTTGCAGGTAAAAAGGTACTGATGGCCCTTTATTTATCCATGATGTTTGTGTCACTGGGCTCAGTTACCTTATATCCAATTTACGAGCTGCTGCGGGCGTTGAAGCTGAATAAGACCATATTTGCCCTTATCATTGCCCTTACTGGAGGTCAGGCGGCCAATGTATTTCTGGTCATGGGATTTACAAAGGGAATTCCAAGGGAGCTTGACGAAGCGGCCATTATTGACGGCTGTAGCCTGTATGGAGTATACTCTCGCATCATTCTTCCCCTGAGCAAACCGATTTTGGCTGTTGTTGCTCTATTTTCCTTCCGAAATGCCTGGAACGATTATATCACCAGCCTGATTATGACAATTTCCATGCCAAAGCTTCAGACCCTTACGGTGGCTGTGGTGCAGTTAAAGTATTCCGTCAATGCAGCGGCCGAGTGGCATATTATGCTGGCGGGGGCATCCATCGCCATCATTCCCATTCTGATTGTCTATTTATTTGCCAATAAACAGTTCATAGCCGGGCTGACGGCGGGTGCAGTAAAAGGATAAGGAAAAACCCCCGATGCTGTGATATACTGAAAAAAATGGAGTTGAACAGGGGGCGGGGATATCATGAAAAGAGTCTGGAACAATCTTCGGTTTCGCAGTAAGATCATATGGCTGTTTGGGGTCATATTTTTCTTTACCACAGTTATCAGCGGTTTATCTTATTACCGGTATACTTCCAATGATATAGAAGAAAATTTCCGGGTAGGTGCGGAAGATGTTCTGGTTCAGACCGCAGACACTCTGGTAATGCGCTTTGGAGTCATCAACCAAAGGGCCAAGGGAATGCTGGCAAATTATACGTTTATGGTGACTCTCTCCGATTATTTAAACAACCCCAATGATATCAATCTGGTAAAGGCTCTGGGGACGGTTCCCGACTTTATGAAGGATTTTGAGACAGGAGAAAGTCTCATCCATTCTACCTTCATTTACACCGATAAAGGCAGCTTTGATAATTTTGTTCGCATGAGAAACTGGGATTTTGATTTTAAGGAGTCTACTTTTTACAAAAGTTATGAGGAAAGCCCCGGTAAATCCATACGTTGGTTCCCGATATGGACAGACGAAATATTTCAGGATAATGACCAGGTGATCCCCATCGTATGGCAGTTCAGCGTTCAGGGTTATGTGGGAGTGGAATATCTGGTAATTCAGCTGAAAAAAACGGAACTTGAACGACTTCTGGAAGGAAAATATGAGTTCTTTGACAAGATTCTTATATTGGATAAAACGGGAAATGTACTGATCGGCTCAATGGGAGTCGATTCAAAGGAGCTGAAGAAGCTCTCTGAAACAAGAAAAGCAGGCAGCAATGTCATCACAAGCGATTACCGGTATGATGGCGAAACTTATCTGGTCACCTACGAAAGTCTGAAAGAAAATGGCTGGCAGATATATGGTCTGAAATCCAGACAGACCCTGCTTGGCAGCTTGAAGAGTCTGCGGAATATGATTTACGAGATCATGGGCATCACGTTCTTATTCACGGTTGCCGCTGTTCTTCTTTTGTCCCACCAGTTAACGGATTCCCTGCGGAGGCTGGAAAAACGGATGAGCTACGTGGAAAAAGGAGATTTGGGCGTCCGGTTTTTCTATCCCTACAAGGATGAGATCGGGAGTCTGGCAAAAACATTTAACTACATGATTGGAGAAATCCAGAGTCTGGTGCAGAAGCAGGAGGAGACCATTGAAGAACTGAAACGGGAACGGGATTATGTTTCAGAGGTGCAGAAGCAGAAGCGGAAAGCGGAGTTAAAGGCACTCCAGGCCCAGATCAATCCTCATTTTCTTTATAATACCCTTAACGCCATCACCTGGCAGGCGGCGGACCAGGGGGCAGAGGAGATCAGCATTCTTTCAAGCTCTTTGGGAAAATTTTTTCGCATCAGCTTAAGCAAGGGAGCCGAGGTCATCACCCTTGGAGAAGAGCTGGAGCATGTGGCAAGCTACCTTAAGATACAGAGCATCCGCTACCATTCCCATTTGTCCTATGAGATAGATATGGATGAAAAATGGCTGGAGATTCGGCTGATTAAGCTGATTTTACAGCCTCTTGCGGAAAACTCCATTTATCATGGTATAAAGGAAACAAAGGGAGCAGGGAACATCAGGATCTACGGAGAAACCCATACCATATCTCAGCAGGAGGTTTTGGAACTTTCCGTTTGGGATAACGGAGCCGGTATCCCGGAGGAAAAACTGATTCAAATGAATGAAACACTGCAAATAGGCGGAGCGGACACCAAGGCAGGCTATGGTATTTATAATGTCAACGAAAGAATCCGGTTATTTTACGGGGATGGCTACGGACTGCGCTATGAAAGCAGTTTTGGTCATTGGACGAGAGCCATATTAACAATTCCAACAGAAACAGGCGAGGTGGAATGATGTACCGTGTGCTGATTATTGATGACGAAGACTATGTAAGAGATTTACTGGTTAGAAACATCCATAGCTCTGACCTTGATGTTGAGGTGGTGGCTGTCGCGGGCAACGGAAGGGAAGGACTGAAAGAAGCTCTTTTAAAGAAACCGGATATTGTCATTACAGACATAGCCATGCCCTTTATGAACGGTCTGGAATTGATAAAAGAGATGCAGAAGGCCGGCCTTCACAGCAAAAATGTGGTCATAAGCGGATACGATGAATTTGATTATGCGAAACAGGCCATATCCCTGGGGGTAAAGGATTACTTATTAAAGCCCTTTCTTCCAAAAGAGCTGACGGATGTGATGATGAAGCTGCTGAAAGAACTGGACAGTCAGAAAGCATTACAGCAGAATATGAGCCTTTTAAAGGAACAGGCCATAAGCCGGGAAGGGCTTGTGCGGGAAAAGGCCTTAAGAGCGCTGCTAAAGGGAAAGGAGTGTCAGACGGAGACAGACATCTCTCTGGAAGGAAAATATTATGTAGCAGGGGTCGTGCGGCTGGAAGGAAGTGCGTGGGATTTCAGCAGGCAGGAGCAGGTGGAGGAATTTTTGATGCTGGTCAGAAACGGCTATCTTCTTCCGGATATTTTCATGTTTGCGGTCAGCTTTGACGGCATACAGCTGGCAGTGATCTGGTGCGGAGGCGGAGAAGATGAGGGGGAATTCCTGAAAAACATTGGCCTTAGCCTGGAAAAAATCAATGTCAGTCTGGAAAAATATTATCATTTTCAGTTAAACTGTGCGGTTGGAAAGGCTTACACCAGCCAGTTCGATCTGGAACATTCCTATCGTGAGGCCATGGCCGTGTGGCGGGGGAATTTGGATGGAAACCGGCAAATCCTGTTTTATGGAGAAGATAATGGAAAGAAAGAGGAAATCACCAGCGGTCAGATCCGGGAATGGAAAAATCAGATTCGAATGTCCGTAAGGCGAGGACAGAAAGAGGGCGCCCTAAAGAGCTTAACAGGGCTGATGAAGTGCTATGCTTCCTTTTCCAATAAGAAAAATGATTACGTAAGTGTATCCGTGGGTGAGCTGGTTTATGCCATTCAAAATGACATGGAACAGGAAGGCTATGACCGAGCAGATACAGAGCCTTTGTCCTCCATGCAGGACCGGATTACATACGGAAGCCTTATGGACATGAAGGATATGCTGGATACCTATATCAGAAAATGTTGTTTGGTGGTCAGGGATAATTCAGAGGAAACAAAGGCGGATGCAGTGGTAAAGCTGATAAAACTGATGATTGAGAATGATTTGCAAAATCTGGATCTGGATCTGGAATGGGTGGCTGCAAAGGTGCATTTCAGTTCCAGCTATGTAAGACAGATTTTTAAGCAGTATGTGGGGGAAAGTCTGGGAGAATATTTGATCCGGAAACGGATGGAGCGGGCCGGTAAGTTCTTACAGGAAACCGGATTAAAGATCCAGGAAATTGCAGAAGAGTGTGGTTATGAGAATCAGAGATATTTTGCCAGTAGTTTTAAAAAATATTACGGGTGCACGCCTACGGAATTTAAAAAGGCGGTGGAAGAAGAACATTTATATTAGGAGGGGACGGGATATGATTCAATTTACGGAACAGGAAATCCTGCATTTGCAGGAAAAAGGGAAAAAGCAGCCCCAGGCCATCTTGAATTTAAAGAAAGAAACAGAAGAGGTTATGGCTGATACCATACGGGTCCCCAAGACGGGAATTGCCAACTGGACTCTTTATTATTACTGTCCCATTTGCTCCGTATCTTTAAGCTATAACCGAAACGACGGCTTTCATCACAAATGTCCGTCCTGCGGTCAGGTATTTTCGGGTGAGCCCTATGACAGTGCGTGGTGGGGGATAACTAACAGCAGAAATTATACGGCAGCCTTTCAGATGGGGCTGATCAGCAGGGTTACCGGGGAGATGGATTATGCCAGAAAAGCAATTGATATCATGGCAGAGTATGCCAAGTACTATAACAGCTATGAGGTTCATGGAAATATTCCGTATAACGGACCTGGAAAGGTAGGAGCTCAGACCCTTGATGAAGCAAATTTTCTCCGCAGCTTTGCCATGGTTTATGATCTGATATGGGATTTTATTACGGAGGAGGAAAGAGAGAATATAAAGAAAGAGATGCTGCTTCCGGGTGCGGAGTTTCTCATAGAACACCGTCATAAACAGCTTCATAATCATGAGGTGATCATAAATTCCGCCATTGCCATTATCGGACTGATTTTGCATATTGATTCTTATATCAGATTTGCTGTTTATGAGCCATATGGGCTTTTATATCAGCTGGAAAAGGGGATGCTTGCGGATCATATGTGGTTTGAAGGGGCTTTTGGATATCATTTTTATGCGCTGACCAGTTTCTTTGCTTATGAGAAGATCGCTCTTCATACGGAGCACAGCCATATCAGTCATCCAAACTATAAGGCTATGATGGAGCTTCTGGTGTCTTACTTAGAGCCAGGATTTCGGATTCCCATGTTAAATGACACGAATTACGGACATACATCTGCAAGCTTGTACCTCTATGAATTTGCTTACAGGGAAATTGGTGGAGATAAGATTTTGTACGTGCTGAATCAGCTTTTTAAAGACGAGAAAAGGGATAATTTAGAGGCATTTATCTATGGCGTTGACCAGCTGCCCACACAGGAAACAGTTCTTGAAAATTATCATGGAAAGGCAGGGGAGTCCGGCTGCACGGTATTAAGAGGAGACAATGCCAGATACTTGCTGTTTAAACATGACCGGTATGGCGGGGAGCATGATCATTATGACCGCCTGGCAATCAGCTACCTTGACTTTGGAAAACGGATTTCCCCGGATCTTGGAACCACAGGATATGGAGCTGTCATGCATTATGATTATTATAAGAATACAGGCTCCCATAATACGGTGAATATCGGGGAAGAAAACCAGTCTCCGGTCAATGCCAGACTCACAAAGTATGAAGAACGGGATGGAGTTGTGTATGTGGAGGCGGAAGCAGACTGGACGGCTCCCTATGAGATGCCTGACACATTTACCATTGAGCAGTGGAAGGAAGAGAATTACTGCGGAGTAAAGATGGAGAGAAAGATCGCCTGGGCGGCGGATTACTTTGTGGAGTTATTTGTGGTAAAAGGTGCCAGGAAGGGCTTGCCGATCGACTGGGTGATGCATGTTTCTGGAGAAACTATTTCGGTTCCGAAAGGAAAGATAGTAGAGTGCTTTTCTGACCGAAAGCCATACCGGCATCTGCATTCTATGAAAAATGCAGATATTTCAAATGATGGGGAAAGAAATTCTGTGTTTTCTTATATCGATGGGGAAATTCGAACGGATGTGTTTGCCTGGAATCAGGGCAAGGAACTTTATTACGGGAAAGGGCCGGATAATCCTTCGGTTTCGAACATTAATTACCAGATTGAGCGGGCTTATGGCCAGGAAGCTGTGTTTGCCCATGTGATAACCAGCAGCGATGGTCCAGGCAGAATTGACCGTGTGAACTTCTCCTGGCACTCAGGCACAATGTTGGTTATGGTGGAAGGGAAAGAGAACGCGAGCGGAAGGACATGGAGCAAAGAGCATAAAATGTAAACTTAACAGTAAGATTTGAGTTGTATCTCTTTGGTAAGATGTGGTTCTGTACAAAGGAACCCAAGAGGGCCGCACAGAGTATATGGGGTGTAAGAAAAGGGGAAGGGATTGAAGAAGTTTATGAAATCGGACACAAAAAGGGATTTAAATTATGATGTAGTAATCATCGGTGGCGGTCCGGCTGGTACTGCGGCGGCTATTGCCAGTGCCAGAAACGGAGCCAAGACGCTTTTGGTGGAGCAATACGGCTGTCTGGGTGGAATGCTGACTATGGCGGGCACAGGTCCTCAGATGACCTTTCATGCCGGAAGCACACAGGTTGTTCGGGGGATTGCGGAGGAGATCGTGGAACGTATGGTAAAAGGGGGCTTTTCTCCGGGCCATTTGGAGGATTTTGTGGGTTACGCCAGTTCTGTAACTCCTTTCGACGCAGAAGGAATGAAGTTGATATTAGAAACCATGGTCAAGGAAGCGGGAGCGGATCTGCTGTATCATACGGTTTACACAGGGTGTGAGCGGGAGGACCGCAGGATCAGTAAGGTGCATTTGTATGGGAAACAGGGCTTTTTTGATGTGACCGGTACGGTTTTCATAGACGCATCGGCAGATGCGGATCTTGCCACACATGCAGGGATTGAAAGTGTGTACGGCAGAGAAGAGGATCATCTTACCCAGCCCATGACAATGAACGTCAAGGTGCAGAATGTGGATAGGGGCAGAGTGATTGAATACGTGAAGATGCATTCGGATGACATGCTCTCAACCGTTCCGTTTGACCATCTCGAGCTAATTCCAAGAAGCGGGATACAGGGAGCATATTCTGTAATCAGAAAGGCCAGGGAATCAGGAGAATTCCCCATTGACAGGGATATGGTGCTGTGTTTTGAAACCAACAATCTGGGAGAATATATCCTTAACATGTCCCGGATCACGAAAAAAAGTCCGTTGGATTCCTTTGATTTAACGGAGGCAGAAATAGAAGGAAGAAAGCAGGCTTATATTATTGTAAAGCTCATGAGAAAATATGTACCAGGATTTGGACATGCGGTTATTGTAGCCACAGGACCGCATATCGGCGTGCGGGAAAGCCGAAAGATCAATGGCACTTACAAGCTGACCGCTTTGGATCTGCTTCAAAATAAAATGTTTGAAGATGCCATTGCCATGGGCGGTTATCCAATTGACATCCATTCTCCTGACGGGGAGGCGACAAAGCATTATTATTTAAAGCAGGGAAGCTGGTATTCCATTCCATACCGCTGTCTTTATACGAATGAGTTGGATAATCTGCTGGTGACCGGCAGGTGTATGAGCGCGACCCATGAAGCCTGCGGGGCTGTTCGTGTGACTCCCATACTAATGGCCATCAGCCAGGGCGCCGGCACAGCAGCGGCTCTTGCAGCAAGATGGGAAAGCAGTGTGGCGGCAATTGATGTGGGACAGCTCAGAGAGACTCTAAAGGCTCAGGGGGCATTTCTTGACCCTTATTAATGTAATCCAACAACCCCTATCTTTCCCGTTCTTACAAATAGTTACATAACCAGGTGTTATGTCATGGTTCATGGAATATAGTAAGCAAAGTAAATATTTATTAAGTGACCAGTTCTGCTCGCTCATATAACACAATAGAAAGTGGACAAGGCTATTGAGCTATAGTAAAATATAAGTAATTATTTAACGAGTTGGAGGAATACAATGCAGTACGGACCAAATGTCAATGATATACATCCAAATGAAAAGATAAACAGTATCTGTTATATTAAAAATGTGATTACTCGACCCAATATATTTGTAGGAGACTATACCTATTATGATGATGTAAATGGGGCTGAGAACTTTGAAAACCATGTCACTCATCATTATGAATTTTTAGGTGACAAGCTTATCATTGGAAAGTTTTGCGCGATAGCCAAAGGAATTGAATTTATAATGAATGGCGCAAATCATAGAATGTGTAGCGTTACGACCTACCCATTTAATATTATGGGACATGGATGGGAGAAATGTACGCCGTCCTTGGAAGATCTTCCATTCAAGGGAGATACTGTTGTGGGAAATGATGTCTGGATTGGGCAAAATGTTACTATTATGCCAGGAGTGCATATCGGCGATGGCGCAATTATTGCAGCTAATTCTGTTGTGACAAAGGATATACCGGCTTATCATATTGCGGGGGGTAATCCTTGTAAGATTATTAGAAAAAGATTTGATGATAGGCTGATTGATTATCTCCTGGAATTGAAGTGGTGGGATTGGTCTGTGGAGAAAATCACTGAAAATCTTGAGGCTCTATGTAGTGGTGATTTAATCAAAATTAAGAACATATAGTGGAAGATTACTTGCTCCATAAAGGCAATGATATGCAATGAATAACGGTTGTTTTATAACAAGTTTTTTATAAGGAGAAAATGCTATGAGTGATTATACCAAGGGGGAATTGGAGGAGGCTCTTAGGGCTGTAAATTCCATTATAAGTAAGTGCGAAAAGGCACAAGAAAAGTTTCCGGAGGGAAATTCTCAACATACGCTTCTTAAGAATCGTTTAAAGGCCATGTATATTTCAAAATCATTATTAACAAATGAAATCTCAAATAAGTAATATCCATAAAGTAATTTGCGTAGGTGTGCTGTGCTTTTTGATTTTTGTGTAAGTAAAATACATTTTAATTATTGCGCATTTATGTTTTGTATAGAAAGGTACTAAAAACAGGAGTTACTCTAAATTTGAGTCTAGTAATGTGCAGATGAAGATGGAAAGGAAAGGAATGAAAGATGGATATATTGCTAGCAAAAGATAATTTAGTGCGTGAAATATCAGAATGTGAAGCCGTGAAAGGCATAGCTCAAACAGGCGATATCAGTGCAAAGCTGGTGTCTGGGCAGAGTGATATTGATTTGTTTGTTCTTTGTACAAATATCCCAGTGCAAGAAGAACGCAAGCGTATATATTCATTGTTCTCCGACCAATATTCCGAATGTACCTTGAATGTATGTAATGGTGGAAACTGGGGGTATGGAGATATACTCTTAATAGGTGGAATTGAAATTATGCCCATGTATTTTACCATAGATGAAATGGAATCATATTTAAAAGAAACATTACAGGGAAAGCACTTAGGGATGATAGGTGGATTTTATCCAACAGGAAGATTGTCTAGTGTTGAAACTATAAATATTTTATATGAAGAAGGTTCCACTTGGACAGACTTGAAAGAGTTAGTGAAGAGAAGTCCGTCTGAGTTGTTTGAAAAGCTATATCAACATCATATTATTCGAGTACTTAATGATGAGGATCTAGGTAGAGTGATTCTGAGAAAAGAGGTGCTATTTTATCATCAAGTGCTGGAGAGTTCTTTCGATCATCTACTTCAAGCTTTATTTGCTCTGAATCATACATATTTTCCAAGCAGGAAGCGAATGGAAGAATATATCCATGGATTTGAAAATAAACCGATTAATTGTTATGGAAGGCTGCTTAAGATCATTGAGATGGCAACTTCTAGTGAGACAATGGAGGAGTCGGTAAATGATTTGAAAGAATTAACAAGGGAAATCCAGAATGTCGAGTTTATAATTAAACAGGGATAAGCTTGCCATCATATACTCTACAAATTATAAAAAATATATTTAAGTAACAGACTGATTAATTTTAGCAGTCTGTTTTTTGCTCCAATATCATGCAAACTTATTTAAAATGCGGATACTTAGGTTTTTATGTGGGTTTTATGTAAGAGACGATTGATTTAAAAGATGTTTCATAAGTTGTTTTTGCAAACTAAGATTGACAGTAAGCGGTTATGGTTGACGCATATAGATTTTTATAGGGATTTTTCTAAAATTAGTCAGCCAACATATTTTGCTGTAAAGGTAGCTTTCTGTTAATTTTATACCAAGAGCTATCTGCATCTGCTACCTTCTGAACTGACAAGATGGAGAAATATCGACCAGTCAGAGCCTAATAAAAAAAGCATAATGTAATCGTCTAATCATTAATTACCACAAAATAAAGAAAAAATATCATCTTGACAGATTAAAAAAGCAGCAGTAGTATTTATCATATAATATGTCTTTAAGACATATAAAAAATATAGATAAAAAAGGAGTCAATACTTGATAGAATTAATTATCCTAGGATTTTTATCCTATAATTATCCCCTTACATTATACGATATAAAGATGGCAATGAAAAAAAGCACTGAATATTTTGCAAGTACTAGCCAGGGGGCACTCCATCCAGCCTTAGTGAAACTGAATCAAAATGGATATGTAAAGATAAAAGAAGAAATTAAAAATAACAGGACTAAAAAACTATATAGCATAACCGATGCTGGTAGGGAGCGGTTTAGTGAGCTGATGAGGCAGGATATGGGTTCTGATAAGTATAAGTCCACTCAATTACTAAAAATGTTTTTCTTTAATGAGTTATCAAAAGAAGAGCAAGTGCATTCCATCAATACCCATATTATGCATTTTCAAGACATGGAACAAAATCTCACTAATATAAGAAAGGAGGGGAAGGTGCGCCTTGATGAAATGGGTGCATCTTTTAAAAACTATAAGCCGGCAAAATATGAGAATGACGCACTTGAATTTGGACTTGCTTACGCCAACTTCGTGATAAGTTGGTTTAGCGATTACTTAAAAAGAATTGAGGAGGAAACATGAAGATAACCATTTTTGATTTTGGAAAAGATAGAAGTAATGAACTACTGTCTCAAGAGATTAAGAGTTATTTTAAGGAATCCAATAAAGAATCTGAGATAACGATCTATGATTCTATTGATACTCAGATAAAGGATTGTATTGGTTGCTGGAGTTGTTGGTGGAAGACTCCTGGAAGATGTGCATTGAATGATGATGCAAGTAAATTATTCAAGGATTATATAAATAGTGATGAGGTGGTTCTACTTTTTAATACAGAAAATGGCTTTATTGATGGTAAGGGTAAGACTTTTTTAGATAGATTAATTCAACATTACTTACCATATATCGAAATTAGAAATGGCGAGAGTGGTCATGTGAAACGATATGATAGATATCCCGTTCTAAACTTTTATTTTGAAAAAAGTGGTTTGAGTCATGAAGAAGTTAACGTTATAAAGAACTATCTTGCTCGAACGGCATATCATTATCAAAGTGCTTGCAAAGAATTTCTGTATGAAAATGACTGTTTACAAGTTGCTGATTTAGAGTATGCAGAACCAATCGGTGAAGTACTTTCTAAAGATGTTGTTGAAAGAAAAGCAAAGGGAAAATGGGTGATCTATAATGGCTCTCCGAGAGGGAATCATTCTAATAGTATGTTAATTATTGAAAAAATAATTAAGGGGATGAAAACTCAGGGGGTAGAAAATATTGAAGTGAGGAATTTGATAAATTTGAAAGCGCACAAAATGTGGGCTGAAAATTTTGGTATCAATGAGAATCATTTATTTGTTTTTCCGCTCTATGTACATGCAATGCCGGGTTCTGTGATGAAGTTTTTTGAACAACTGAAACCAATTAATAATAAAGAAGTACATATGGCGTTTTTTGTTCAATCGGGATTCCCGGAGACGAGTCAGTCCTATTATTTAAGACCTTATCTTGAACTAATTACAAAAAAACTTGGTGTGTCTTTCGACGGGACTATTATAAAACCTGGCGTAGAAGGCATACAGATAAAACCGGAGAGCGTTAATAAGAAGTTCTTTGATCAAATGGAATTATTAGGTCAAACGTATGCCAATAAAGGAATTATGGATATATCCCTGAAAAAAGAATATGAAAAAACGGAATATCTTTCAAAGGGTGCGCAATTTTTATTTTCCATAATTTCACTTACTGGATTAACTAATTACTACTGGAATCTCAATCTTAAGAAAAATGGTGCCTATAAAAAGCGATTTGCAAGGCCATATGCAGAAGATAGCAGCACTAAATAATAGGAAAAAGGTTAATTTGTATTAATAAAAAGAAATGCATTCCATTTAGCTATTATAAAAAGATCCCCTATGAATTTACCTTCATAGGAGATCTTAACTTTTACTTATTCCGAATTTCCCTATCTTTTCTTTTTAGAACGACACGGTTTGAATGTCCAATGACCATAGGTACTTTTTCAATATATACATCGCTTGTGTCAAGTCCGAACCAGTTTGTAGGGGAAGCTGTGAACTTCTGTATAAATAGCTTCGTATTAAAAACGAAGGAGTCCCAGGCGGATAATGAGGTTTCATGGGATAGGACTTCCTGGATAAATACAAAGCGGAAATCTCCTAGTTTACGGTTTGGAACAATGGAGTAAGTATTGGTTTGAGGCTCAATTTCCTTATTCTTCACTAGCTCCGTTGATATCTGACGTAAAAACACGTTAAGGTTTTGATCAATACGAAAACCTAGCTTTAACTGTATTTTTATAATGTGGTTCGTATTAAAATTTTCGATGGAATACTCGGCCTGAAAAGGTTCATCTGTTACTACGACATCCACAAACCAGTAAATATCGGCTTTTTTTGGGCGCTTATCGAAAAGGAAGTACAAGATCTTTCGCTCGATTTCCTCAGGGTTCGGGCACTTGCTTAAGCACACCAGATTGCTGGCATATTTGGGAACTTCCGGATCGTCATGCAACTTAGTTAGCTGTTTGATATAATTTTTTATTGGGACAAACTCCTCATATCGCATCCTTATAATATGAGCTCTGTCCCAGAGATACATAACAAATAAGATAGAAACAGCAATTATAATGGCAACAAATCCACCATGGAAAAATTTAATGATATTTGCCAAGAAGAAGGAAATTTCAAAACACATAAAGAAAACAAAGGTGATGACTGCAAGTACAAGGGGTGTTTTCTTCTTTAACATGTAGTTAAATAACAAGATAGTGGTCATAAGCATGGTAACTGTTATGGCGAGACCGTACGCTGACTCCATTTTCTCGGAACTTTGAAAGAAAAGTACAATGCCGATACAGACAATGCATAAGATCCGATTGATGGCTGGAATGTAGAGCTGTCCCTTTAATGGAGAGGGGTATATGGTATGAAGTCTTGGGAAAAGATTGAGTTTAATGGCTTCCGATACAAGAGTAAAGGAGCCTGAAATCAAAGCCTGAGATGCTATGATAGCAGCCAGGGTAGAGATGCCGATGCCGTAGACCAAAAAGCCGTGAGGAATCATTTGATAAAATGGATTGATATCTTCCGTTAAGGCAAACGCGGGATTATTTCTTGAAGATAAAATCCAGGCACCTTGGCCGAAATAGTTGAGCAATAAACATATTTTCACAAATGGCCATGTAAAGTAAATGTTTTTTCTGCCAACATGTCCCAAATCGGAGTAAAGAGCTTCGGCTCCGGTAGAACACAAAAATATGCTTCCCAGAATAAAAAATCCAAGCTTGTTGTCATCGCTAAAAAGAATATTGATGGCATAATGAGGTGACAATGCGCGCAGCAGGAATGGATTTTTCACAAGATTGACGATGCCGAAAATCGCTATGCTGCCGAACCACAAAAACATGATAGGACCAAACAGTCTTCCGATAAACTCTGTTCCGATATGCTGAATGAAAAACAGGATACAGATTATAAAAATGACGAGAAAAACGATATTCCTTTGGTTGTCGCCGAATAGGTCGTGAAAAACTGGCAGCAGTTTAAGACCTTCAACAGCGGATGTTACGGTTACCGCAGGTGTTAACATTCCATCGGCAAGGAGAGCAGAACCTCCGATCATTGCAGGAACGATCAACCACCTGGAACGGCTTCTGACAAGTGTGAACAGGGAGAAGATACCGCCTTCTCCATTGTTATCTGCCCTTAATGTAATGCATACATATTTTATACTTGTTAAAATAGTGAGTGTCCAGAATACGAGGGATAAGGTTCCCAGAATGAAATTTTCTGAGGCGTGCTGAATTCCACCATTTCCATAAAGTACAGATTTCATTACATAGAGCGGTGAAGTACCGATATCTCCATACACCACACCTAATGTTACCAGTATTCCGCCAAGTGATAGCTTTGAAATATTAGATTTCTTTGATAGTGATTCCATATTTTCCTCTTCATTAAATGTATTTTCTGTAAAAAAACAAAAAAAAACCCCTGCTGTAACGTAGACATTACAACAAAAGTCTTGTTACTTCGTTGCGATGCAGATTATATTAGGCTGTAATAGCGGTGTCTATAATCGTATTGATGCAATCGCAAACACTGATTGAGCGTCAACTACTCCCTTTTGATATGGGTATTTTACAAAAAAGAACTCGTAATGTCAAATTAAATATTCCTTAAGATGATTATGCCCATACTTTCAATTATATATCATATTTTATAGGAATCAAGTTAAAGTGCTTAATCCAAGGTTTTATCGAAATTGGCATAGCAATCCCTATTTCCTTATTTTTGGTATTTTGTATGTTCGGATAAATCAATGATATAATCAAACGCTTTCTTTTTACCAACTTCTGTCAGTGTTAGATAGATCTCTGCCATATTTATGATAGAATCTTTGTCAATTGGTGTGGCTTTCATGCTTATGAATCGAAAGCGTTCATCAATCTCATAGGAATCTTCGGATGATTCTTTCACCATGGCAGCGTTCCTATCTTCTGGACTCTTTCCAAGGGAGGAAACGGAATTCAAATTCAGAGTATTAGAAGTGATAGAATCGTCATCCCACCCCATTAAATAGGTAGGAGTAGTATCTAAGATTTCAGCCAGACGTTCTAGTACATTGGCAGGGACTTTTTCAATATGACCATTTTCATAGCGGAATATGGTGGATCTGGAAACACCCAGCTTACTTGCGACTTCGTCTGCGCTCATTTGTTTTTGTTTTCTTCTTGATTTTATTCTTTGACCGGTGATTGACATTTTTCCACCTCCTGAATGTATAATATCATTTATGTTGCAAAAATGCAACGAATAAAGATGCGTTTTTGCTATTACGATGTTGACTTTTCAGATTGATTGAGCTATTCTTATTTTATGGTGTAGCAAAAATGCAACTAAAGGGGAGGTGAGTGATATGAATACTCAAATGTTAAAAGGAAAGATTGTGGAATCGGGTATTACCCAGGAGGCGGTTGCAGATGCCATAGGGATGAATCGTTGCACGTTTTACCGTAAGATGAAGAGAAAGGGCAATACTTTTACGGTCGAAGAGATGAACAAGATTGTTCAGGTGATACCACTAAGCAGAGAAGAGGCAGTTCTAATTTTTTTTACTTCATGAGTAGCGAAAATGCGACATTAGGAGTGGCATAAGGTTATAGTTTTCCTGGTGATACGAATAGATAAAGTTGAAAACAAGAATAGATGAAGGGTGAATACAAGAATAAATGAAATGGATAGGAAGAGCTCAAGGTGAAAATATGACAAATTAATACATGAAAGAGGGGAAAAAGAACAATTTGCTTGTTAAGACCATTACCAAAAGCTTATAATATTAGGAAAGTCAGGCTTTTTTCGTGGAACAGCAGCAGATTGGTGACAAAAATGCAGTTTGGAGGAAACAAATGATTATTTCATTGGATAAGAACACCTTAGAACGGTTAACGAAAACAGAACTGGAGATTATACATTTTATTAATGGCCACGAGGAGGAACTTCCGGAGCTTTCTATTGTTGATATTGCTTTCGAGACTTACTCTTCGCCATCTACCGTATCGAGAGCCATTCGTAAATGTGGGCTTAATGGTTTTAGCGAATTACGGTACAGGTCCGGCTATAAGGCAAAAAGTGAAGAGATTCAATCGATGAATGAGTTGTTTAATAAGACTCTAATTGAGGCACAGGCGGTACATGAACGAATATCCTTAACGGATATTTTAGCAGTGATCAAATCTTTAAATGAAGCTGGAGAGATCTCAGTCTTTGCCAGGGGGCTAACAAAGTATGTGGGCCAGGAGTTTTCTCTAAAGCTACAGCTTCTTAATTATCATGTTTTCTTTACCGATGACCCGAACATCATGCAGATAAAGGCCAAAAAATTAAAGAAAGAGGATATTTTATTTATTTTATCTTTAAATGGAGAGACACCGGAACTAGTCTCTGCAGCGGCTACGGCAAATCAAAGAGGAAACTGTGTGATTTCCTGTTGCTGCAATGACAACTCAAAATTGATTACATATAGCGAGCATTCCCTGATTGGTTTTAAACACTCCCATCAGGCTATTAAGGAATTCGAAGTCTCCTCCAGAATCCCTCTTTATATGATTTGCAGGATAATTATAGATTATATTTCTTTCTATTCTTAATGGGATAGAATTATATAAGTTATCATAATACAAGAAGATTCTACTGCGATTTCTTATATCTGCCGTAGAACATTTTATAGTTGAATGGAATATTTGATACGTCTTGATAGGGCTTTTACCGGCTCATTTCAAGGCGTAATTTTTTGTAGTAAAAAGGATTCCTAATCCTCGTTTTATTTTCTGAAAAGATTTTCATTCTGTTTTTACTTATAATAATTAAGTGTAAAACGGTTCTGTAAATAAGTGAGGTGCTAATAAATGATATATACTTTGACAACGAATCCTGCAATTGATATGAATATATTTTCTAATGGGATTCAAGGGAATGCAGTTACCCGCACATCGGGGGCAGTTTACACACCAAATGGGAAGGGATTGAATGTAAGCTACTGTTTAAAGCGGTTCCAGACGGAGTCAGAAGTACTGGGCTTTTTCGGAGGGTTCTCCGGGGAGTATATTATAGAAGAAACGAAGAAACGTTTTATAAAAACACACCCCATTTGGGTAGAAGACATAACCAGGATCAATATATTCTTAAACGACGGAACGCAGGAATATAAGCTTGTCAATGAAGGTGCGTTTGTACCTGTTAAGAATCAAATAGACATGTGCAGCCTGTTAAAAGAACTTCCAGAGCTGGATACGTTAGTCATTAGCGGAAGTCTTTCCAAAGGGATTGAACCAACATTTTATGATGATATTCTAGAGTTGTGCAGGGAAAGGCGCACCCAAGTTGTTTTGGATATCAGTTCCAGGCAATTAGGGGAGCTGATTTCCTTTCGGCCTTACTTAATTAAACCAAACGAAGAAGAAATTAAGGATATTTTTGGAATTATTATGAGAGATGAAGAGGACATTATAGACGTTCTCCATTACCTTTATGAAAAAGGCGCACAAAATATTTTACTGACACTTGGAGAGGGTGGATCTTATTTCTACAACGGAACATCCATGTATTATGCCGGGACAAAGAAAGTGAAGCTGGTAAGCTCTGCTTGCGCAGGGGATGCTTCACTAGCGGGATTTTTAAGTATATGGCTTAAAGATTCTTCTGATATAGAAATGGCATTAAAACGTTCTGCCGCGGTCGGCGCAAATGTAGCAGAAAGCAGCGGCCTTGGTTTAATGGATAAAGTAGAAGAATACACAAGAGAAATTAAGGTGAGAAAGGTGGAGTGAGTATGAAATTGTTGGGGGTTACAGGGTGTCCTACAGGGATCGCCCACACGTTTATGGCAGAAAAGGCTTTGAAGGAAGCAGCAAAAAAGTTGGGATGCCAAATTAAGGTTGAGACCAATGGAGCCATTGGAGTAGAAAATTTATTGACAGCAGAGGAGATTGCATCTGCGGATGCAATTATTGTGGCCTGCGACAAAAACGTGGATTTGGATCGTTTTAACGGAAAGCCAGTTTTGGAGGTATCCGTATCCGATGGGATGAACAAGGCAGAGGATTTAGTTCAGGCATGTCTAAACCGTTCGGTGCCCATTCGCAAGGGGAATAAAAAAAGTGACAACAGCCAGACGCAAAATGCCAGTGCGGCCTATCAGATCTATAAGCATCTGATGAATGGTGTTTCTCATATGCTGCCTCTGGTGGTGGCAGGAGGCGTTTTGACGGCCATTTCATTCTTATGGGGTATTTATTCCTTTGATCCGGCTTCGGAGCAGTATAACAAGGTAGCGGCTCTCATAAAGTCCGTGGGTGGTTATTCCATGGGATTAATGGTAACGGTGCTCAGTGCGTACATAGCCGAGTCGATCGGTGGACGACCGGGACTGCTTGCTGGTTTTGTTGGAGGTATGATAGCAGGAAGTACTGATGCTGGTTTCCTTGGTGGAATTATCTCCGGTTTTCTGGCTGGATATATTGCTTTGGCAGCCGTTAAGGCTTTAAGAGGACTTCCTAGACAGTTAGAAGGATTGAAATCTATTTTTATCGTACCCATTATTACCATTGGCGGTGTTGGAATCCTTATGATGCTTTTTAGCCAGCCTTGTGCGGCCTTAAATCATTGGATGATGGAAAGCCTGACTAAAATTCAAGATACCAGCCCCATACTTTTGGGAATCGTCATTGGATGTATGAGTGCATTTGATATGGGTGGCCCGGTAAATAAGGCAGCTTACGTGACTGGAACGGTACTTCTTGGACAGGGAAATTTTTATTTTATGGCTGGAGTCTCTGCCGCTTGTATTACACCACCTCTTGTACTTGCAATTGCAGCAACTATGAAGAAAAATCGTTTTACAGAGGAAGATCGTACGGCAGCATTGGTTAACTACATTTTAGGAAGCACACATATTACAGAAGGGGCAATTCCCTTTGCAGCTAAGAATCCCTTAAAGGTAATTCCCATTCTCATGATAAGTTCCTCTATCTCAGCAGTTGCAACTTATCTCATGAAGGTTCAGGTTCCAGCTCCTCATGGTGGGTTCTTGATTCTGGGATTGGTTAATAAGCCTTTGGTTTGGGTGGCTTGTATCTTGCTTGGTTCTATTGTAGGCGCATTTCTTTACATACTAGTAACTCCACCTGTTAAGGAAACCAATGAGACCTTGGATGAAGTAAAAGAAACCATTTCTCTATCACCCTTATTTAAGGTGGAAACCGTGTCCCTTTCCTTGGAACAGACAGAGAAAGAAGATGTAATTGATGAAATGATTCAGATGCTTAAGGCGGACGGGGTGTTAAATGACGCAGAAGCATTCAAAAAAGAAATCATGAAAAGGGAGGAGTTTTCCTCTACCTCATTTGGAACTGGAATTGCAATTCCTCATGGGAAATCTCCAGCTGTTAATACTCCAAGGGTTGCAGTGGGGCTTTCCAAAAAAGGAATTACCTATGATGCCACAGATAAGGTTCCTGTTTCAGCCGTCTTTATGATTGCTGTTGGGGAGGGAGAAGGTGACACCCATTTAAAATTACTGTCAGATTTGTCTCAGAAACTAATGGAACCGGCCTTTGTGAAACGTTTGAATGAATGCAGCACAAAGGAAGAGATCGTTGCACTGCTGGAGAAAGAATAGGAGAGTAAAAATGCCGTTAGCTACTTCAGAGGAGATGCTTCTCAATGCCCAAAGGGATCATTATGCAGTCGGGGCATTTAATGTGGAAAATATGGAAATGATGATGGCTGTTATTGAGGCGGCGGAGGAAATGCAATCTCCGGTGATTTTACAGACAACGCCCTCTACAGTCAGCTATGCAGGTCTAAATCTCTACTATGCCAATGCTAAGGCATTGGCGGAAGCGGCGTCGGTCCCGGTTGCACTTCATTTAGACCATGGCAGCAGCTATGAACTGGCTATTAAGGCGCTGAGGGAAGGATATACGTCTATTATGATTGACGGTTCCCATTATTCCCTGGAGAAAAACATCGCTTTGACAAAACGGGTGGTGGACGCATGCCGCCTTCAAAAGATTCCGGTGGAAGCGGAGCTTGGACGGGTAGGCGGCAAAGAGGATGACTTAGATGGGGAGGATGGCGGTCTTACTTCTCCAGAGGAAGCGGCTTATTTTGTAAAACAGACGGAAATCAATTCACTGGCGGTTTCCATTGGGACGGCACATGGTGTTTATCAAGGGGAACCTAATATCCGTGTTGATTTGTTAAAAGATATAAAGAAAAAGGTTTCCATACCTTTAGTTCTTCATGGTACCTCTGGGGTAGCAGATGAGATTGTACGCGAGTGCATATCAGAGGGGATCTGCAAAGTCAACTATGCAACAGATTTACGGATCGCTTACACCAAAGGGGTAAGGCAGATCATTGCTGGGGATGATTTTGTGATTGATCCAAAGCTCTATGGAAAAAGAGGGATAGAGCTGGTGAAACGTTACGTAATTGACCGGATTTCCACCTGCAGAAGTATTGGCAGAGGTAGGTTTTAATAACAATATAGACGAAGTAGCATGTGGGGTCATCTTAACGAAGGTAGGATGGCTCCTCTTTTAATTCTAGGGGGAATAAATACTTCTGGTTTTATCTGATGAACGCAGGAATATAATGGAAGTACATAGACAGGTTTTGCGGCAGTCGCAGTTAGGAGGGCATATGGTATTACCGGATGATTTGATACGTCAGGGACTTTTGTTACAGGATGTGGAAATAGATGATTTAAATACATATATAAAACTCAAAAAAGCTTGCTGTAAAAGATATGTAGATCAGTATTATGGAGGTTGGGATAACAGAATCCAGACCATAATCAGCAAGGATAGTTTCCATCGGCTTTTGGAGGTCCCTCATTTTTGCAAAATCTTGCAAGATGAAAATACCATAGGCTTCTTTTCCTACAAGGAGCAGGAGGACCAGATCAGTGAAGTGGCCTTGCATGTTTCTCCCTCTTTCCGTGGTAAGGGGCTAAAGGAATTTTTCTTAAGCCATCTCGTATCCCGTTCTCAGGAGACCCACAAACCAGTGTATATAACCGTATTTCAATCCGATCCATGGAAGAGCCTGCTTGTAGACGCTGGATTCCAGGTATATGACAAATCTAGGTCCCACTATCTCATGAGCTATAACAAACAGCATGGAAAGGGAATGAATGACTATAGGAATCGAATTTATAGTAAGTCCTCAGAGACAGATATTGCATTTGAACAAGACTAAGGCTGCTGCAAAGGGAATTGCAGCAGCCTTTTGCCTATCAAGCTTCGCCTAACCTGTGATTAATAAATAACTGGCTGAATCTGTTTCCCTTCCAAAGCTAGTTCCAGAGTATCTGAAATTAACTCGGTATGAGCAATCAAAGAGGTAGGCTTTTTGACCGGGTCATCTTGGCCAAAAGGGACAAAATAAATATTTTTAGCGTTAAATAATTCGCCAATGTTTTTAAAATTAATCCCCATGGCATCGTTTGTGGAAATGGAGATAACCAGGGGTTTTGAATTTCTTAAATGGGCTTTGGCAGCCATAAGAACTGGAGAATCTGTAATCCCATTTGCCAGTTTGGCAAGGGTATTTCCGGTGCAGGGGGCAATGAGCAGAATATCCAGGTATGCTTTTGGCCCGATAGGCTCTGCGTCCTCTACACGGAGAATTGGATTGTGACCTGTCATTTCAGCAATCCGATCCATATATTCCCCAGTATCACCAAATCTTGAGTCGGTAATTTGTACATTAGTAGAAAAAATAGGATATACCTCTGCGCCCAGTTCTGTGAGAAGCTTGGTGGACGTTTCTATCTTATCGAACGTACAAAAGGAGCCGGTTACGGCCAGGCCCACTTTTAATCCCTTCAGTTTCATATGCCACTCCTTTTAGCGAGACACTTAACAATTGCTTCAAATAAGATTTCACCGGAGGTTTCCGGTGCGTAGATTCCAGGAAGTCCGGAGCATAATTTGGCCCGGATATTTTGCGTTTTACAGAAATCAAAATCTACGCCGCCAGGGGCGGAGGCGATATCAATAATGGTAACCTCCGGCTTCGTAAGGCGGATTAAATCCTCATTCAAAACCAAAGCCGGTATGGTATTGAAAATGAATGAATATTCCCCTATGGTTTGGGATAAATCAGAAAGAGCCACGGTATCAAAACCCATGGATGAAGCCAGCGTAAGCTGGGTGTCTTTTCTGTCTGTAATGGTAACGGAGGCGTCAAGCCCTTTAAGCTTTAATGCCAGAGTTCTTGCGCATCTGCCAAAGCCCGTAACCAGACAGCGGTTCCTGTGAAGGCAGCCGGGGCTTTCTATAAGGGCCTCTGCAATGGCGCCCTCTGCAGTTGCTATGGTATTTTTTACAGTAATTTCTTCCATGTCCATGTAGTCAAAGCACTTTATCTGATTTTCCTTTGCGTATTGTTTCACATCATCTGGGATCGCTCCCCCAAAAAGGATATGATCTGGAGTCAGCAGGCTTAATAGATTGCCAATGCCCAAATCGTCCATCTTATGAACGGAAAACAGATTTAATTTATCCTTTGTAAATGGAATCGGACAGAGTATGATCTTGCTGCTCTTAATGGCTTTATCAATGGAAAAGGAGGAATCCTCCTTATCATAGTGAACTGTAACTGAAAAGCCGTTTTGGGTAAGAATTCGGCTTAAATAAAGCTGCCTTAGATCGCCGCCTAAAAGAAGAAAATTATGCATACGGTCATCACTCCTTATACTGGTTTATATGATGAAAATTTTGATTTGTGTATGGTACCATTAGGGGATGTTTGTCATACTTTTGTTAGTATGAACCTCTAATTTTGGGAATGGATGTCTATGAAAAATGCAATTTTTAAAGGCTCTGGAGCAGCAATCGTCACTCCAATGGATGAGCATGGGAACCTAGATTTAAAGGCAACAGAAAAATTGTTGAAGTTTCAATTAGAACATGGCACGGATGCCATCATAGTCAATGGAACCACAGGAGAATCCTCGACACTTGAGGAAAAGGAAAAATTGGAACTGCTGGAGCTTACGATACATTATGTAAACCATAGGGTGCCAGTTATCATGGGGACCGGAAGTAACAACACCTTACACGCGGTCCGGATGTCAAGAAAGGCCCAGGCCCTTGGCGCCTCAGGACTTTTGGTTGTGACCCCTTATTATAACAAAGCCTCCCAGCAGGGGCTGATTGAGCATTATAATACCATTGCAGATAGTGTGAATATACCAATTATTATTTATAACGTACCAACTAGAACCGGGATCAATGTGGAACCGGAAACCTATAAAACGCTTTCAGAGCACCCTAATATCCAGGCAACAAAGGAGGCAAATGCCAGCATTACTCATGTTTCTAAGGTAGCTGCACTTTGCGGCAGCAGGCTGGATATCTACTCAGGAAACGACGATTTGACACTGCCTATTATGGCTCTTGGTGGAAAGGGTGTCATCTCTGTGCTGGCTAATATTATGCCGTTTGAAATGCACCTGTTATGTCAGCATTTCTTTGACGGTGAGATTGAGAAAAGTAAAGATATGCAGTTAGAGCTGTTAAAGATTATGAATGCCATGTTTATGGAGGTAAATCCCATTCCGGTAAAAACCGCAGCTTCCATGCTGGGACTTTGTGGGGAGAATTTTAGACTTCCAATGACAAAGCTTGACCCGGATAAGAAAAAGAAGTTAAGAGAGATTATGGCATCTTATTTTGTTCAGTTTGAAACGTAAGAAGTTCAGTTGAAATGGCACAGGGGGGATCGGAACATGAAAATTCTGATCCCTCCCACTGATGCCAAAAGAGTTGCATTTTTCTTGTTCCTGTATGATAATATGAAATAAAAGAAAAGGGGACAGGAATGAAAATTATCGACAGTCACGTTCATTTGGTACAATACATCGCTGGTACAGGCTCTGGGGGAGAACTTCGCTCCATAGGCAATGGCGATGCAATCTATGCAAGTGGTGAAGTAGTTCCTCAGATGATACCACCCATGTTTGGCGGAGAACAGGTGACCCCAGAGCAGATCCTTAAAATTATGGATGAGAATGAAGTGGAAAAGGCAGTTCTTTTACAGGGAAACTACTATGGGTTCCAAAATATATACACACATGAAGCCGTAAAGCGCTATCCTGACCGATTTGTAGGCGCAGCCTCCTATGATCCATTTTCCAGAAATAAGGATAAGATTTTAAAGCACTTGTTTGAGGAACTTTCATTTAAGATTGTAAAGTTTGAAGTGAGTACAGGTTCTGGCCTTATGAGCAATCATCACACCTTGCCTTTAGATGGTGAAATCATGGAAGAAGCCTATTCCTATGCAGATGAGAAAGGACTTGTCTTTGTCATTGATATTGGAAAATGCGGGAGCGAAAGCTGGCAAGTGGAGGCTCTTAGAAGAGCCATCTTAAACCACCCTAACATGAAGTTCGTGGTCTGTCATCTCCTTGCAGTGTCAACAACGGATGAGGACAAGTTAAAATGGGGCCTTGACCTCTTAACCCTTCCGAATGTATGGTTTGACCTTGCTTCCCTTCCTCATATCTGTGGCCCGGACACCTATCCTTATGAAAATGCCAGAAGGTCCATTCAGATTGGGAAAGACATCGTAGGAGCGGAGCGTTTGCTGTTTGGTACGGACATACCCTCTGTGCTTAAGAGGGACACCTACAAGAATTATGTAAACTTCCTCATGGACAGCAATTTGTTAAATGAGCAAGAAAAAAAGAAGATTTTTTATGATAATGCGTGTAATGTATTCTTTTGAATGACAACTTAAGAATCTAAACGGGAAATTGCCTAATATTATCCAAAATTGCGGAAAATATTAGGCAATTTCTGTGTCTTGCGGTCTTTTTTTCAACATGATATATTTATAAAAACTGGGAGAGGTAGGTAGGTTGCCTATGAAGAAAAAAATTAAAGTACATATTTTTACCAAGATGCTTCTTGGAATATCGGTTCCTGTCATTCTTATTTTTATCCTATCTGGCATTATTATCTCAGAACGGGTAGAAAAAGGCATGGAAGCACAGTCCTTTCAGACACTGGATGCGGCATCTTTGGCCGCCGCCAATCAGGTAGACTCATTCTTAAGCTATTATATGGCACAGACAAAGAGTGCATCTGCCAGCCAGCAGGTGGAGGAGTATCTGTCAAAGGCAACTGGGAAGATACGGATGCCAGATAGCGAAGGATATCCCCAGGTGAGAGCAACCCTTGATAAGATTCAAGCGGCAGATACGGAAAATATCTTAGCGTCCTGGATTGCCGATGTGGATTTAAGCCAGGTGACTCAATCTGATAATTTTACGTCTAAGGATGGCTGGGATATCACATCAAGACCCTGGTTTCGGGCCACACAAACGGACAAGCCAGTCCTTACAGAACCTTATGTAGATGCCAGCTCTGGGCTTACCATTATTACTGCAGCCAGTGGCGTAACGAAAAAAGGCTCTGGAGAACCCCTTGGAGTGATGGGACTTGATATTCAGCTTGCTCATTTAAACGACATTATGGCAACCTACCGAATTGGCACTTCTGGTTCGGTTATACTGACGACTGAAAGTGGATTGATTGTTACCCATCCCAACAAAGATTTGATTCAGAAAAATATTTCTGAAATTGATATTTCTCCTAACATCAAAGAAGCATTTGCGAAGAAGGAAAGTGGTGATTTCAACTATACCATGGATCAAGTATCTTATGCCGGATCCATTAAAAAAGCAGGAAATACTGGTTGGTTCGTGCTTTCCAGCCTTCCAAGGTCGGAGTTTCTTTCCCAGCAAAATAAGGTAATCGCTACGGTTGGTATTGTCTTTGCATTATCTGCACTGGTTTTAATTTTTCTTATTTTCCTGGTGGCAAAAGGGATTTCAAAGCCTTTGGCTAAACTGTCTATAGCCGCAAAACAGATCGCAGCAGGTGATCTTGATGTTTTTGTAGATGTAAGCACCAACGATGAGATTGGCCTAGTGGCAGAATCTCTTTCCAATACCTCCAGTCAATTAAAGAATTATGTAAATTATATTGATGAGATATCTGCTGTCTTGGATCAAATCGCAGAACGAAATCTTGTTTTCCAGCTCCAGTATGATTACAAGGGTGATTTTGCAAAGATTAAAAATTCCATGTTAAAGATCAGAAGCACGCTGACAACCACCATGGAACAGATTACAATCACTTCGGATCAGGTAGCCTATGGCTCTCAGAATATTTCTGAAAGCTCAAAATCACTGGCGGACGGAGCGTCCCAGCAGGCGGCTTCCGTAGAAGAACTGGCTTCCACAATCAATGAGATCTCCCATAAAATTGAACAAAACGCCAAGGATTCAGCCAGAGCCAATGAGCAGGCCATGGAGGCAGCAGGAGAGCTTGAGACCAGTAATCATCACATGGGAGAACTGGTTCTTGCTATGACTGACATCACAGAAAGCTCTAACGAGATCAGCAAGATTATTAAAGACATCGAAGGAATTGCATTCCAGACCAATATCCTAGCACTTAATGCAGCCGTAGAGGCGGCCCGTGCAGGAGAGGCAGGGAAAGGATTCGCTGTAGTTGCCGATGAGGTAAGGAATCTAGCTTCCAGAAGCGCAGCAGCAGCTAAGGATACGGCAGAACTCATTGACGGTGCCATAAGAGCGGTGGAGAATGGAACCAGCCTTGCAGATCAGGCGGCAAAATCCGTTACTAGTGCAGTAAATACCACCCGTCAGGTGACAGATCGGGTCAGCAGGATATCAGAAGCTTCGGTGGAACAGTCTGAGGCCATTCGTCAGGTAACCATTGGCGTGGATCAGATATCCGGAGTCGTTCAGACAAACTCTGCCAACGCAGAGGAGGGAGCTGCAGCAAGTGAGGATCTTTATGAACATGCCAGTAGGTTAAAAGGACTGGTCAATGAATTTAAGGTGAATTAGAAATAAAAAAGATGCCAGGCAAGAAATTTCTTGCCTGGCATCTTTTTTACTATGTACGTTACGCGGTCTTTTCTTCCAAAAGAAAATCAGACAGGGAATCCAGAATATCTTCATGCTCATTGCTATAGATGATCAACTCCAGAGCCGGATTCGGACAGATTGTCATGATACCAAGAATGGATTTTGCGTCTACTAAAACGCTTCCTTTGCATAAATCCACGTCATAATCAAACTTGGTTACCGTTCTGACAAATGTGGTAATATCTTCGATGTTGTTAATTCGGATTGAGTACTTTTTCATATCGCTTCACCTCATAAAAATAATTCTGGTTACATATTTGTTGTTTTGCCCTGATTATATGACAAAATGTGACATTAAGATATGTCTAAATTTGTATAAAAACCGTCTTTTCTTGCAAAGTTTTGAAGATTGGTGTTATAATGACTTGGGGGAAGGGCATGTGAAACTGTTGTTTGGAGGGGAATATGAAGAAAGAACTTCTGAAACGTTTAAGAGATTCATCGCATGCAACTTCAATTTTGCAGCATTATAAGAATGATTATAAAGATAAAGTGGTGGATAAGAATATAGTAATAAGACCGGGAAAGCTGATGGATATGTATTGTCAGCCCTGCCACATCGCCATATCAAATCATACTCATAATTACGTTGAGCTGATTTATATGTACAGTGGATCTACGGTTCATGTCATTAACGGCACAAGAAGGCTTGCACTGGGGACCAACGATTTGCTTTTGCTTCGAGAAGGAACCAGCCATGCCATCGAACCGGCAGGAGAAGAGGATTTGGCAATCCATTTCTTTTTGATGCCGGAATTTTTCAGTCATCCTGCATTTATGGGAGAATGCGGAGATGTTTTGCATCGTTTTATTGGTACATCAACCAAAGGCAAAGAGCCGCAGGCAGATTACCTTCACTTTCATTTAAGTGAGATACTGCCGGCTAAAAATCTGCTTGAAAACATGATCTGGTCCCATGCAGAAGAAAAAGAAGGCAGACAAGAGATTAATCAGGCTACCATGGGTATACTTATCATGGAGCTTCTTCATGATGCAGGTAAAGCGGAAACTCATGATATGTTGCAATATGAGGAAGAGATTGTTCTCACAGCATACAAATATTTGGAAAATAACTACACCTGTGCCACCCTAGATCAGTTTTCTACGTTATCCATGCAGCCGTCTTATTACGTTAGCCGCTTATTTAAGCGATATTACAAGATGACTTTTACGGAATGCCTTCAGCTAATCAGGCTCAACCGTGCGGCGGGCTATCTGTCTTCTACGACAATGCCAGTTGAGGAGATTATCGTGGAAATCGGATACGAAAACAGCAGCTATTTTCACCGTTTGTTTAAACAAAAATATGGAATAACGCCAAAACAATTTAGAGACAGCTCCAAAGGCAAATTCTGAAAAGATTATGAAATATGACGGAGTAACATTGACTTTCCAATCATAGGTTATTATAGTTAAGACAAAACGAAAAAGGGGCGAGGAATATAAGATGAGCCAAATTCGGGAATGCTTTTCATGGTTTATGATTGGTCGGTATGGTGCGGATAAATTGAGTCGATTTTTAATTGGATTTTCTGTTGCCTTGTTGATTGCAGGTGTTTTTATCCGTAATTCCTGGGTTGATATCCTGGCTTTTCTTTTCATGGCGCTATGTTATTTTCGCATGTTTTCAAAGAATATAAGAAAACGCTTTGAAGAGAATCAGAAATTTGAACGCCTTTCCTTTCGGGTAACAGAAGTTTTTAAGAAATGGCGTTTTAAGATCCAGCAGATAAGGCAATACCATATTTATAAATGCCCAAGCTGCAGTCAGAAGATCAGAATTCCAAGAGGAAAAGGGAAGGTGAGCATTCACTGCCCTAATTGCAAGACGGATTTTGTGAAAAAAAGCTAGATATATTTTTTTAGAAGGGAACTATTATGAATTTACAATTTAAGCCGCTTCAGGCAGAGGACATGCAAAAGATTGCTCCGTTCTATGCTTTACGGCCCAATAAAACATGTGACAGTGTCTATTTGGATAGTTTTATCTGGAGAGATTATTATCAGGTAAAGTATACTGTCATTGATGAAAAAGCGGTTTTATTTTTAATGGAAAAGGGCGGAGAACCATTTACCGCAATGCCCATCTGCAGGGAAGAAGATCTTTCCTATTATTTTCAGCAATTAGTGGAATATTTTAATCAGGTGTTAAAAAAACCTCTCCAGATTTTCCTTGCGGATGAAGACGCAATTAATTATTTAGATCTGGATCCAGAAAAGTTTCTTATTAAAGAAGAGGAAGACTTAAAAGATTACCTTTATGATGCTCAAGCATTGAGAACTCTAGCAGGTAAGAAACTTCATAAGAAGAAAAATCATTTAAATAACTTTCTAAAAGAATATGAAGGCCGTCACGAATACAGGTCACTCATCTGTTCAGACCGGGAATCCGTTCTATCTTTCCTTGATGAGTGGTGGGAGAACAAGGTTGAAGCAGCAGAATTTGTTCGTCAGCTTGATTACGAGGTAATGGGTATTCATGATATTCTGAAAAATTGCTCCATGCTCAATGTAAGAATGGCTGGAGTTTTCATTGACGGAAGCTTAAAGGCATTTACCATCGGTACCTATAATCCTCTGGAAAAGATGGCTGTCATCCATATTGAAAAAGCAGACCCTGAAATTAAGGGACTTTATCAGTTTATCAACCAGCAGTTCTTACTTCACGGATTTACAGAGGAAGTAAATCTGGTCAATCGAGAAGACGATGTTGGTATGGAGGGCTTACGCCGGGCTAAGATGTCTTATTATCCTATGGGATTTGCAAGGAAATTCGGCGTACTTCAGAAAGGTTTTTCGCAATGATACGGTATTTAAAGCAGGAAGAAAAAGTGGAAAGCAGAAAGCTTTGGGAAAAAGTTTTTTCTGAGGATTCGGAAAGCTTTGTTCATTACTACTATTCGGATCGAGTGTTTAAGAATAAGGTATTGGCCGCTTATAAGGATGAGAATATGGCTGCTATGCTTCATCGCAATCCTTATGAGGTCGTGGTGAAGGACCATGTTTGGACCATCGATTACGTGGCTGGAGTGGCTACGGCTTCTGACTTTCGCCATCAGGGATATATGAGACGGCTTTTAGACCGGTGCTTTTTGGATATGTATGAGGAACGAATGCCTTTTTGCTTTTTGGTTCCAGTTGATCCTGCTATTTACCAACCCTTTGATTTCACCTATATTAGTGATCTCTCTACGAAGAAGCTGAATCAAGCAGGAAGAACCCACTTAAACCGCCGTGCTTTTCTGGAACGTTCTGATGAGTGCAAAGAAGTCTCTGATTTTGTAGAGCGACAGCTTGAAAAACAATATGAGGTCTATGCTCTTCGTAATGAAGAATACTACCGGGATCTGAGTAAAGAAGTCAGAAGCGACAGTGGAGATTTAATTCTTCTCACCACTAAGGATGAGAAGGAAACCTTGGCTGGCGTTTGGGCTTATTACGGAGAGACGGCAGGTGCTTTAAGAGAACTGATTTGTCTGCCGGAATACTTGAAGGAAAGCGGCCAAACAAAACCTTATGCCATGGGAAGAATCATTCATCTGGAACGATTTGCTTCTGTCATTGGCTTAAAGGAAGAAAGTCCGGTAAGTGAGATGGAGATGCTCCTTGAGATAAAGGACAAGTTCATCCCTCAAAATAACGGCTTGTTTCTATGGAAGCTTGACCGGAAGGGGTCTAGCATCTCTCCAGTAGAAGAAAGCGGGTTAACACCCCATATTTCTCTTACCATCAGCGAGATGACCTCTTGGCTGTTTGGATATAGCCTTCCATCTGTTTCTGCTGATGCAGAGGCCATGGTGGACCGCATTCGGCCATTAAAGGGTGTATTCTTTAATGAGGTAACTTAACATTGTTTGTCGGTTTTACAATCCGACTGGTATTTGCGGGCGGATTAATTATAATCCGCCCTGCATTTTTGTATGCGGATTTATTGATATAAGAAAGGGTTTTGTATGGAAGGGGTAAGTCAGTTAAAAGAATGGATGAAAGCCAGCAACAATATTGTGTTCTTTGGTGGGGCAGGCGTATCTACGGAAAGCGATATTCCTGATTTTAGAGGAGTGGATGGCCTTTATCAGGAACAGTATAAGTATCCTCCGGAAACCATAATCAGCCACAGCTTTTATCGGAAGAATCCAAAGGAGTTTTACCGGTTTTACTGTAATAAAATGATATTTCCCCAGGCAAAGCCCAATAAAGCCCACCATGCCTTAAAAAAGCTTGAAGATATGGGGAAATTAAAGGCTGTCATAACCCAGAACATCGATGGACTCCATCAGGCAGCAGGTAGTGTAGAGGTATTGGAACTTCATGGCTCTGTAAAAAGAAATTATTGTACCAAGTGTATGAAGTTTTATAACCTGAAAGAAATGCTTGCTTCCATGGACGAAAATGAGGTTCCCCGTTGTGACTGTAAAGGGCTAATTAAGCCTGATGTGGTTTTATATGAAGAGAGTCTAAATGAAAGCGTGATGAGCAAGGCAGTGTCCTACATCTCAAACGCAGACATGCTGATTATCGGAGGCACCTCCCTGACGGTTTATCCGGCAGCAGGACTAATTGATTATTACAGAGGGGATCGAATGGTCTTAATTAATAAGACAGTCACTCCCCTGGACGACAGGGCAGATCTTGTTATTAGCGGCAGTATTGGACAGGTGCTTCATGATTCGGTTTAAAGAAAATTCACTTGAAAAAGGAGAAAAACACTATGTATGAGGCGGCAAAAGAAAGATATGAAACCATGCATTACAAGCGTTGCGGGAAAAGCGGAATCATGCTTCCCAGGGTATCTCTGGGACTATGGCAGAACTTTGGTATGGAGAAGGCTCCCACGGTTCAGAGAGACATTTTATTAAGCGCATTTGATATGGGAATCACTCACTTTGATTTGGCAAATAACTACGGAGCTCCTTACTTTGGAAAAGCGGAAGAGACTTTTGGAGCTGTATTAAAAAGCGATCTTATAAGATACCGAGATGAACTGATCGTTTCTACCAAAGCAGGATTTGACATGTGGCCAGGACCTTATGGCAACTGGGGTTCTAGAAAGTATCTAATGGCAAGTCTTGACCAGAGCTTAAAGCGTATGGGACTTGATTATGTCGATATCTTCTATCATCACAGACCAGACCCTAATACACCTATAGAAGAGACCATGGGCGCTCTAGCTGACATCGTAAGACAGGGAAAGGCACTGTACGTAGGAATTTCCAATTACAGCAGTAAAGAAGCAAAGGAAGCCATTAAGGTATTAAAGGGAATGGGAATTTCCTGCCTCATCGCACAGCCTAGATATAACATGTTTGAGCGAGTAGCAGAAGAGGGTCTTTTTGACACATTGCTTGAGAGCGGAACTGGCTGTATCTGCTATAGTCCGTTAGCACAGGGTGCGCTTACGGATCGATATTTAAATGGCGTTCCAGAAGATTCCAGAGCGGCAAGAGCGGGAAGCACCATAGGTGGCCGCTACCTGACAGAGGAAAATTTATCTGTTGTAAGGCAGTTAAATGAAGTGGCAAAGAAAAGGGGCCAGAGTCTGGCTCAGATGGCACTTGCCTGGGTACTAAGAGAAGAAGCAGTTACCACTGTTTTAATTGGAGCCAGCAGCGTAGGACAGTTAAAAGACAATGTGGATTGTTTGAAAAATACAGATTTTTCTAAGGAAGAATTAAAGCTAATCGATAATATATTAAAATAATTAGATATAAGGGCGGCCCGGAAAGGACAGGCGGGTATTACTATGATTTATGAAATTGGAGATATTGTAAAGCTGAAAAAGCAGCATCCCTGTGGTAGTCAGGAATGGGAAATATTAAGAGTCGGAGCTGATTTTCGCTTGAAATGTATGGGCTGCGGACACATGATTATGGTACCAAGAAAGCTGGTGGAAAAAAATACCAGGGGCTTAAAGAGCAGTGATGGCAATCTAAAGCCATGAAATCGCGTAAATATACTGGAAAAGGCACCTAAAGTTGAGAAAAGGACTTGCTTTTGTTCAGCGTTTCCGGTATAATGTTAACTCGTGACACATATAATCCTTGCTCCTGAAACTGAAAGCAGGGGCCAGAGACCACAAGGAGGTAACAAGCATGAACAAATATGAGTTAGCCGTTGTTATTAGCGCAAAGCTCGAAGATGATGAGAGAACAGCAGCTCTTGAGCAGGTTACGGGTTATATTACTCGTTTCGGCGGAGCTGTAACTAACATCGATGAATGGGGTAAGAAGAGATTAGCTTACGAAATTCAGAAGATGAAAGAGGGTTTCTACTACTTCATCAAATTTGATGGCGATTCCACAACACCAAACGAATTAGAAGCACACATTCGTATTATGGAACCGGTTATCAGATACTTATGCGTTAGACAAGAGGCATAATAGATAAAGAAAGTGTGATCGTATGAACAAAGTAATCCTTATGGGTAGATTAACCCGTGATCCAGAAGTAAGATATTCCCAAGGTGAGCGTTCTATGGCCATCGCAAGGTACAGCCTTGCTGTTGACCGCAGAGGCCGCAGAAATCAGGATGGCAATGAACAGACCGCAGATTTCATCAACTGTGTCGCATTTGACAAGGCTGGTGAGTTTGCAGAGAAGTATTTCCGTCAGGGTATGAGAGTATTGGTTTCCGGTAGGATCCAGACTGGAAATTATACGAATAAAGATGGCATTAAAGTATATACAACAGATATCGTTGTAGAAGATCAGGAATTCGCAGACAGCAAAGGCGGAGCTTCCGGAGATGGCGGTTTTCAGCCAACCTCCAGACCAACTCCTTCCAGTGCAATCGGTGACGGATTCATGAACATTCCGGATGGAGTCGAAGACGAAGGACTTCCATTCAACTAAACCTGATAGGAGGTAGTACCAATGGCATATAATAGAAATGATAAAGCTGATGGCGCTAAGTTCAAAAGAGGCGGCATGCGTAGAAGAAAGAAAGTCTGCGTATTCTGTGGCGAAAAGAACGGCGTTATCGATTTTAAAGACGCAAATAAATTAAAAAGATATGTATCTGAGAGAGGAAAAATCCTTCCTAGACGTATCACAGGCAACTGTGCGAAACATCAGAGAGCACTTACTGTTGCTATCAAAAGAGCTAGACATATCGCTCTTATGCCTTACACTATGGACTAATCCTTATTTTATAAGGGTTTGTTAGTGGTAATGGGTTGAAAATTAATATAAGCGGGATGATTTTTTCGGACGAGGAATTGGACGGGAAGAGAGTTTCGTAATATGGAAGACTTCACATGTGAGTGTGGGGTCTTTTTTTAATGGGATTAAGTAGACTGGGGGGAGGGATTTTAGGAAGGAATGTTTTGAAAATAGGATGGTTAAATATGGAAAATAAAATTAATATGGTATATAATTAGTTATTGATAGAGTATTGGTTGTTTTTCTGGCTTATAGCAATAATGGGAAATTGAAAGATGTTTTGAAAATCATAAATAAAACTTAAAGTTACGAAAGAAAAAATCATTAGTTAAACCATGGAGTGTAAATATGAGTCTTTTGATATTACAGGATTTAGTCAGTATATAAGTGGTTATAAGATGGCTGGTGATATTATGTTTGATAAATTTGTTGGGATTGAAAAAATGTAGAATTGAAGTACTGGATTTGCTAATCTATCCGCTTTGTCTTAGTTATCGACAGATTATTGAACTATATATAAAAATCTTTTATATTGAAGTATGTAACGAAGAATATTTACATTATAGGAGGTATGATTTTTGATTAATATTTCTTTAATGCAATATGATGATATTCCCAGAGCAATCAATCTTTGGAAAACTCAATTTAAATATTATTGTCATTTTAGTGCATTTCCTAATTTTATAGATGGAGGTCAGACGTTAATTGAGTCATACATAAAAGAACAAATAAATAAAAATAATGCAATAGTAGCAAAAATAGATAATAATGTTGTTGGTTTTATGGCGTGGATGTACTTTGAATTCCATAATGAGAAAACAGCATTTTTGCCCATTGTTGGTCATGCGGCATCAGTAAGAGATAAGTGGGAGATATATCAGGAAATGTATGATTATGCTTCTAATAGATGGGTGTTCGATAATAGATTTAATCACTTGTGGATGACATATTTTGATGATGATACTCTTAAGAATAACTTATATGATTTAGGTTTTGGCTCATATGTCATAGATGCCTGTCAGTCAACCAGTGAGATTAGATCTTACATAAAATCCGAGTATAAGATTACTTATGCCAACAAAAATGATGTAGATGCATTATATGAATTTGCAAAAACGATAAACGAATATTATGCTAACTCCCCAATATTTTTGGTAAGAAAGGAACATACAAAAGACGAACTTATTGATTTGATTTGTAAAGATCATGTTTTAATTGCATGGGATAATGGAAATATTATTGGTGTAATGAGTTTTACTATAAACCAAGGCTTTCACATTGAGCATTTAACAACGCGTGATAGCGCATATATAAAATCTATAGGAGCATATATAAACCCAGAATACAGAAGGAAGGGAATCGGTAATTGTTTATTGGAAAAAGTTTTTATTTTATGCAGGGAGCAAGGGAAGCCATTTATTCATGTAAGCTTTGAGACTTCTAATTCTAACGCATTACGGTTCTGGCCGAAAAATTTTAAACCAATAATACGCTCTGTAAGAAGGACAATAAATAAGGATGCCAATAAATAATGGGTATAAGATAGGTAGGAAAATCCGTTTCTTACGAGGACAATCATGGTAAAGGTTATGCATACAGTGAATAGATATATACGTCCAGATATGGAGTAAAAGTAACTAGAATCAGAAATAATAATGAATTGGAAAATATGTTGTAGATAAAAATCCTGGTTATATAGGGATTCTGGACTTCTCATTATATTTATTAGAAAGACAGATGCTGACAAATAACTATAACTAAACAATCGCTGGGGATATTCTTATAACAATATATAATTTTAAACTAATAGATTGTCCTTTTAGTACAGGGAGTAAATTATGGTGGAGGTAAAAAGAGCACTATTAAAATATGCAGAGGCAATAACAGAAATAAAGATAAAGGCTTTTAATGAAGAAATAAATACATACTTGGGTAGAAATGGAGGGCCCCCTGGGTATGATAAAGTAGAATCTGAGAAGGATATTATAACTAATTTTATAGCATACAAAATCGTTTTAGATAATAACATTATTGGTGGATTATTCTTGATCCCGATAGAAGGTAACAAAATGAGATTTGAGGATTTTGTAATTAATCCAGTATATCAAAATAATGGGTACGGATATAAAGTAATGCAGTTAGTTGAGATGATGCACCCAGACATTAAGGAGTGGCAATTATCAACACCAGTATTTAGTGTAGGAAATCAACATTTATACACTAAGTTCGGCTATAAAGAAATTTCAAGAAATGATGATGAGATAGAATATGTCAAACTAACGTAAAGTTGAATTTGTTCCTCGTCTTCTATAACAGATGGCTTTTCATTATATTCACAAGGGAATAGTTAGGTTAAAGAATAGAAATTATATACATGGGGTTACAAGTAGCATTAACTTGAGAGGTGTTAGTTTGAATGATTTATATAAAATGATTAAACCATACTTAAATCAAACTATATTATCTAAATATAAGTTTGGTTATGCAGGGGAGGTTTATATTGAGTCAGATAAGTTTGAAGAAGAGTACAGCCGATATCTTCTAATATTAGAGAAATATTTTAGTCTAAAGAAACCGTTTTACTGTAACAGAAACGGTTCCTATTATTCAACTGATTTAGTTGTTACAACAGACTTGGTAAAAAGTATAGCCTTAGACGCACCGATCATATTAAATTTGGAATTATCGTTTGATAATAAAAGATATATTATGTTTTCACTCACGGAATATATGTTGTCATGTATAGCAAAATTAGTTGGTATCATATTCTCTTATACTTCTTTGGATATTAATTATTATAAAGCACTTAAAGAATACCTAATAGATTTAACTGACCATATTACTCGAATTATTTTTAATGAAGAATTAGTTCAATTTCCACCGCTACCTTTAGGCTTAATTGACAGGATAATATTGGATATGAAAAAACTTAATATTACCCATGTTCGTGAATATTCAGAAATGGACAATATCCTTATTATGTTTATTTCTTATTTTGCAATGTGTGATTATATTGGAGAACACGATATTATCGTTTCACCTTTACAAGGGGCTGCACTAATACCACCATTTTTCATTTCTATGCAAAAATATACCACTGACAGGAGTTGCCGTTCCGGTTTGGCAGGGTATGAATATGTTAGGTTTTCAAAGTATGATAAAGATTATTATTGTGAATTATCCTTGCTTGACCAGGTACATTTATTAAGTACTCAATACCCAGAGTGTACAAATATTATATTGATAGATGATAATACAGGAACTGCAACTACGATTAAATCTGTTAAACAAGAATTGTTAAAGTATTTTAAAAACATCTCGACTTGTGCATTAGAGTATTATTGGGAAGGTAAAATTTTCAAATCTGATTACCCGGCGTTTCAACTAAATGAAATAGATTTAATAACGCCACTTTGCTACAGATACTTTAGAATACTTGAGGAACATTTAGAATTCCTAAAGAATGAAACAGATATCAACTTTCGGTATGATTTGGTCAAGTTTAGTAAAATAGAAATGATTTACGATAAAATTGACTATTGTTCTTATATAAATAGCAATTGTACAGAAACTTCAACAAAAACGAGAATTTTAAATATTTATGAGAGAATTATGGAGATAATAAAAATCATCTCATAATTATTTATTATTGAATTAAGCAAAGAGAGTCAAATTCCAATTTTGTAGAGTGTTAAACTTCCCATTATATTTATAATGTATCAGTGTAGAGCTAAAAGTTAAAGGCTAGATTATTTATAAACTAATTATTTATATTGTTCTAGGTGCAGTATGAAAGTTATTTTTATTAGGCATGGTGAACCTAATTATACTCCATGTGACGAAAGAGGATTTATAGGACATGGAAGAGCTTTAGCTCCATTATCTGAACTAGGAATAGTGCAGGCTGAGAAGGTTGCATTAAATAGTATTTTAAGCAAAAGTGAAATAATTGTTTCATCACCATATCCTCGCGCCCTGCAAACGGCAGCCATTATATCACGTGAAACAGGAATCAAATTGAATGTTGAAATGGATTTGCGTGAATGGGAACCAGATAAGACCTTTCAATTTAAATCTTCTGAGGAAGCTGATACTTTATATCAGGATTTCTGTAATTGCAAAGGGATTTATCCCAAGGACGAAAAAAGAAATTGGGAAGAAATTGATGAAATAATTGATCGTATTAATCCCGTGATTCACTTTTACTATAAAGAGAGGTATGAAAAAATAATTGTAGTTGCTCATGGAGGAATAATAAGAAGATTTACAGGGGAAGCCAAAGTACAATATTGTACACCATATAGCATTAACTATTGTGGTAGCTTTGAATGCTTTAAATGGATTGACTAATCACTCCAAATGAGCAAACTGTATAATTAATGTATCATTCCATTATATTTATAAATCAGTCATTATTAAGAAAATAAGAAACACATATTATCTATATTTTGTGGCGGAGGTGTAATTATGAAGATAACATTATTAGATGTTATTTCCGAAGAGGTTATTAAACTCTTTTCCGAGCAAGATGACTATATGATGGACTTTCTCGGTGCTGATGGAGTTTACTATACCCGTTATAGCAAAAATGAAAAAATAAAAAGAGTTTGGTTAGCCTACTTTGGAGAATTGCCAATAGGCTGTGTCGCTTATCGCAAGAAATCTTCAGATGTCGGTGAAGTTAAACGTATGTTTATAAAACAAGAATATCGTGGACGCGGAATATCTAAATTAATGCTCAACATGGTTGAGCAATATGCAAAACAGTGTGGTGATCATAAGCTACATTTAAGCACGCGCATTACACTTGAACCAGCTATTACGTTGTACCGACATTCTGGTTTTTTTGAAACATTTCGCGATGGTCTTTATGTAGAAATGGAAAAGAAACTGTGATTACAACTTCCACAAATGACCAAACGGAGAAGTTAAAAATAGTGGTAACTATGAAGTTATAATATAAATTATTAATATCAGGGGGTATTAGTCTTATGGATGAAGAATTGAAAATCAAAATGTACTCATTTACGGTGGATTGCAAAGAGCCAAATCATCTGGCAAACTTTTATGCGGCGTTGCTCAAGTGGGAAACCATGCCTCTCGGCGAGGAATTTGCATGTGCATACCCTCCGGGATCGAATCAGGGATCATATCCTTGTGTATTGTTTCAGCAAAATCCTGAGTATAAACCACCTGTATGGCCGGGAGAGCCTGGAGTTCAGCAGCAAATGGCACATTTAGACTTTGCTGTTAATGACTTAGAAAAAGCCGTTCAACATGCGATCCAATGTGGAGCAACCGTTGCAGATGATCAATTTTCTGAAGATTGGAGAGTTATGCTTGACCCAGCAGGACATCCTTTTTGCCTATGTCAAATGAAATCTGTTATGGAAAGTCCCCATTTTGGCCTGTTATAGAAAAACACATAAGGTAAAATATTTGATTCATAAGGAGTTATGAAATGAAAATGATACAGCAATTATGTTTTTCTGGTGAGACAGAGGAAGCATTGAAAGAATACAAGCGAGCTTTTGGCTGCACGGTAAGGAGTTTATTATATTATTCTGATGCTGTGAAACATGGTTGGGAACAACCAGATGCGGCTAAGGAATCAATGGTTTACCATTCCGAGATTATGTTTGGTGACCAAGAGGTAAGAATGAATGATTTGTCCGATGAAGAAAATGTGAAACTCACGAAAAAGGTGACTCATATTATTGGGTTTGATTCAGAAGAAGAGGTTGAAAAGGCCTTCTCCGTACTTAGCGACGGAGGAGAAGTGATAAGGCCACTGGAAAGACCGCCTTACATGGTAATTATCGGTACTGTAAAGGATCGTTTCAGAGTTCAATGGGAGTTGATGTGTGACTTTTAACATGACTTATATTAAAAACCGTTATTATATAGACATAGTAAAATATAAGTTGTTTCTATTTGGGGAGGTAGTAAATGGCGATTGAGATACGCAAGCTGATGCCAGAACATGCAGATGATTACGTTCATTTTTTCGATGTAACACCGCACGATGATAATGTAGATGAAAATAAATGTTATTGTGTGTGTTGGTGTAATGATGATTATAAGAACAAAGATCTTTCCACAGCAGAGAAAAGAAGAGAGTGCGCCTTTGAATATGTGAAAGGCAATAACGTTCAAGGTTATCTTGCCTATAGGGACGATGTGGTGGTTGGTTGGTGTAACGCCAATACGAAGGCAGATTGCTTGAAATGCGCTAGTTGGCAAAGGTTTATGGATTATGTGCCACTAGAGGAACCAGGGACAGACATAAAGGTGAAATCAATATTTTGCTTCATGATTGCGCCGGAGATGAAAAGACAGGGCATTGCCACACAATTCTTGGAGCGAGTGTGTAAAGATGCCGCGGAAGATGGATTTGACTTTGTAGAGGCATACCCGTACAAAGAATCAAGTTATCAATCTTCAGATTTTGGAGGCCATTTTGAATTGTATAATAAAATGGGGTTTTATGTTTTAAAAGAGACACAGCAAGGACTTGTCATGAGGAAACAGTTAAGGTAGTTCCACTCTAAATATGTAACTTGAGAAGCAAATATGGTTTTCTGATATATTTAGAATAACTATTTTAAAGACATTGAGAAATACAATTAATAGAAATAAGAACAGGAGTATTTATAATGAGCCATATATATTTATTGCCAGTAACGTTTAATTCAGGTAAGTCAGAGCGTATCATATACCCTGTACTTTTAAAAGATGAGAACGAATTAATTTTAATTGATTGTGGCTATCCAGATTCCATGCCAAAGCTAGAAAATGCAATGCAAAAATATGGCTTATCCTTAAGTCAATTAACCAAAATCATTATTACGCACCATGACCATGATCATATGGGGGCGTTACGAGAAATAACTCAGGAATATCCCCAAATTGAAGTTTTGTGTTCTAAAGAGCAAGCTCCTTATATTACAGGAAAGAGCAAGTCCCTACGTTTACAGCAGGCCGAAGATATCCAGAATACGTTACCAGAAGATAAAAAGGAATACGGGATACAGTTTCAAAAAGTCATAGCCTCTGTCAAAAAGGTGGACGAGGTTTCGATAATAGACAGTGGAGAGATTCTTCCTTACTGCGGTGGTATTGAGGTAGTTGACACGAAAGGCCATATGCCAGGACATATCTCCTTATATGTTAAAAAGGAGAAAACACTGATTTCTGGAGATGCACTTGTTAATGAAGGTGGAAAACTGCGCATGGCGGTGCCAGAGTATGCATTGAATATGGAAGAGGCAAAAGACTCCATTCGAAATCTGGAAAATTATGATATAGAAAAAATCATTTGCTACCACGGTGGGGTTTGTGACACTGATGTGAAAAGAAGTTTGAAAAAAATTATTGCAAGTTTTACATAACGGAATAATTAAAAACTATTTCAGTATCTAATTATTTGTGAAGCTGCTATTATTTAAACAGTGTGCAATGTATATCAATTACATACTTCTACAAAAATACAGACAAGGTGTTAACAAATGAAAAGTCTTAATGAATCTCTTGAAAAGTTATTCAATACAAGTCCTGATAATATAATTTTAAGTCGTTGTAAAAATGGGGATGTTAATTCGTCCTATATAGCAAGCTATGGTGATAATAAATATTTTATTAAAATCCAAGATAAGGATCATCTTCCGGACTTGTATGAAAACCAAATAGAACGAGAAGTCATAAGCACAGATTTGTGTACAAGTCAGAGCATCCCTTGTCCACAAATTCTAGATTATGATTTGGATGCAAAATTTATTATAACAGAATATATGGACTATGAAGTATTGGGGAATTTATGGGGACTGCTTGATCTTAAGAAGCAAAAACAGATAAAAGACCAAGCGCTGTGTATTCTTGAAAAGATGAATAACATTCAGTCTGAGTATTTTGGAGGACTATATAAAGGCGGTAATTTAGAGCAATTTAATAAGTGGACAGATTCATACAAAAACATTGTAAAGATAGCATTAAATGACTGCTTACGTTATGGAAGCCTAACTGAAGATGAATGTAAGATTATAACAGATAAAGTTAATGAAAATTGTAAACAACTAGATCAGGAAAAGCAGCCTATTGCAGTGTTTTCGCACCTGGATTTACATTGGAATAATATTTTTATGGATAAAGACGCCCAACAGATAAAAGGAGTTTTTGACTTTGGTAGTGCGTTATATACACCAAGCTATATGAGTTATTTCCGTTTGAATGGTGGGTTTCTCTATGGTACAGATTCATTTTATACAAATGATACGATTTGTCCTATGGAATTAAAAAGGTGTGAATACGAATGTGCTAAGATACTAAACACGCTTGACTATTTTACTTTCCTTTCTTATAAGAATATGAATTATGAAATGGAAAAACACCTTTTGCTAGACTAGGAATCTCGTATTGTTAGATTGCGAAATCAGCATGTGATTTATAATTTTATTGGTTTATCTACATACGGAGGAATTGAAATGCAATGTTTCATTCATAGTCAAGAGTATGACTACGTTATTAACGCATTAAATAATGATGTCACCAGAATGAGTTATTTTCAACTTGCAAAGAAGATCTATAAATTGAAATTTGACCAGTGGTATCAATCTGGTTATTGGGATGATCGTTTTATCCCCTATACCATAATGCATGATGATATCACTGTTTCAAGTGTGGCGGTTTGTATTAATGATATATACTGGCAGGGGCAACAAAAGCGCTATGTACAAATCAGTACCGTTATGACCTTGCCTGAATATAGAAACAAAGGACTTAATCGTTACTTAATGGAAACCGTTGTAAGTGAATGGAGGGATAAATGCGATGCGATTTATTTATTGTCAAATGATTCTGTCGTAGATTTTTATCCTAAGTTTGGTTTTGAGGAATTTAAGGAGTTTCAATATAGTAAATCTATATCCAAAGTAAATGGTGCTTATAGAAAGCTTGATATAGAGGTTCCTCGGGATTGGGATTTAATTATGAGAAAATATAAGCTAGGAAATCCATTCTCCGAACTTAAAGTAGATAATTTATGCCAGTTCGTATTTCATAGCATACAATTTGTTACGCAGGATATTTACTACGTGGAACAGTATGATGCTGTTGTCGTGACTAAGTATGATAATAATCAGCTTATTTGTTATGATGTGTTTGCAGATGGTAAGATTCAAATGGATGATATACTAAGTATTATGGCATATGAGGATACCGATACTATCTGCCTTGGCTTCACACCAATATCAAAAGATGGATACATAATTGAGGAATCCAAAGAAGAAGATAATCACTTGTTTGTGCGAATTGGGAAGGAAAATATTTTCAGAGACAATAAGGTAATATTTCCTTTGTTGTCCCGCGCCTAACGTAAGAACATATATCAATGGAGGAACGTTATGAAAAAGGATTCTGGTCAGAGAGTTAATATTATAGGGGCTGGTGAAGTTGGTTTAGCCACATTGGTGGATTTGGATAAAAAAAATATTCATAACGTCAACAGCTCTTTTTGGGATACGAAAGGAAATGAGGTTATAGGAACAACGGCACTCCCTAAGTATGGTGCATTTATTACAGAGGAAAAGATCCGTCTTTTTGGTGATGTATCTGGGAAAAAGTTATTAGAGATAGGGTGCGGAACTGGAATTTCCCTAAAATATCATGGAGAGCGTGGGGCGTCTGAGCTGTGGGGACTGGATATCTCTGAAAAGCAGATAGAAAAAACGAAGGAGTGTTTATCCTCTTGCGGTTTTTCAGCAACATTAATCTGCTCACCTATGGAAGAAGAGTGCGGAATACCAAAAGATTATTTTGATTATGTTTATTCAATATATGGCGTGGGCTGGGCGACTGATCTTGATCGTACGTTTCATAAGATTGCTTCCTATGCAAAGAAAGATGGTGTTTTTATTTTCAGTTGGTCTCACCCAATGCATAAATGCGTTACAATTGAAAATGATTCTCTGATTATTAAAAAACCTTATTTTGATGAATCGTGGTATACCGTATCTCTTGGGGGAGGTGAAATCTCCTTATCGGATCGTAAGTTATCAACTTATATCAATGCATTATCAAAAGCAGGGTTTACCATTGAGGAGATGGTTGAGAAATCTGACGAGGAAATTCTTCAAGTATATGAAAATAATGATTTTTCTAAAAAAGCCCAAATGCTACCAGTCACATTTGTAATCAAAGCTAGGAAATTATAAGGATTGCTAGGAAATAAAAAGTCGTTAATATTTTAATTTCGTATTTTATATCTCAAGATATCAGCGTTATGGAAGTATTTAGAAGTTGATTATCAATAATAAACGTTAGAGAAGCTGGGGGATAAATATGGGGTGTCTAGTGTGTGAACGAATTGAAACGATAAAGAATGGAACCAATCCTTATTTCGTTATGGAACTAGAAACTGGTTATGTTGTCATGGGTGATCACCAACATTTTAAGGGCTATGCCTTATTCTTGTGTAAAGAACATGCCATAGAACTGCATCATTTACAGGAAGAGTACAAATTAAAATATTTAAAAGAGATGTCTATCGTGGCTGAGGCTGTTTATCATGTATTTAAACCTGAAAAATTAAATTACGAATTGTTAGGTAATGGGGATACCCATTTGCATTGGCATATCTTTCCAAGAGTTACGGGAGATACGCCAACAATAGGACCAGTGTGGCGGTTGCCTATGGAGGAAATGTATAGCGATTCCAATCGCCTTAGTGAAGATGAATTAATATGTATGAAAAGAGAGCTCAAGGAAGAAATTGAAAAGCTGATTCAGGCGCATTAACGTAGAGCGAGGCAATGCAACTCAAACAGGATTGCCTTAATCCCCATAATAAAGGGCTGAATACTCCTGTTAGGAGCTTCCAGCCCAATTATTATTATGTAAGATTTTCCTTTACGACAATGTCTTTAAACGAATTAAATAAGACCAGGCTCCATAAAATCCAGGGTAAGATCAGCGTCATCCTCATGGAGTTCTGTCTCTTCTTTTGTATCCCCATCTACATGGAAAATTTGATAGCCAGATCCAAGTTTTTTGATTCTATATTTAGATCCGTCATACATTTCAGAAGTCAGGCCGCCGGTTTTTACTTTTCCAGCTTCATCTACGATATATAAACCTGTATTGTTAGTTTTGACTAACTCGGGAATATAAATTAACTTATATTTTGTATCTTCATCTGCTGTTACTGCAAGTCCCTTATAATATAACTTTCCGTCATATACTCCAGTGACTCCCTGACCTTCGGAATAGCCCTTTTCTCTCTTTTTGGAGAAATAGTAATCGTATTCTGTCGCGTCATTTTCTAATTTTACTTTTCCTGTGGATCTTGAAGATTTGGAGCCGAAATAATAATAGCCTTCTTTTAATTGGAAGGAACCATCTTTATTATAGATGTAAAGCAAGCCATCAATAATTTCTCCCTTGGAGTTAAAAAGATAATAAATATTATTGATTTTTTCAAGGCGAGCGTGAATTAAATCATCGTCACCCCCAGCTAAATCATATTTGCCTTTAGTATCGACCCCTCTTACTTCTGTCATACGACTTGCATTCGATGGTGTAGCTTCAGAGGAGGTAGCCTTTGCTGCGGTCATTATCTTTCCCCTTTTATCAAAGTAATACCAGGAGGTGTCTTCATCAGGATCACCATTTAATCCAGGTGGTACGATGGATAGCCAGATCTCTTTTTGTAGGACTCCCAGATCTTCCTCGCCGCAATAGTAATACCTGCTTACGTCATTACTATAGGTATCTAAAAGCGCTTTATCGGTATTCTCATCAACCTTTATGTATGTATCATCCACTGTTTTATAAGCCCAACCGTCAATCATCCGGCCTTGTTCATCAAAGCAGAAATCATGATCTCCAATGGAGGTTTTTGTGTTTCTCCGAATCATTCCGCTACTTTTAAAATTATACCAGTACTCTTTTTCTGAACTGTCTTCACTGTCAGGAGATTCCAGCTTAAGCCAGCCGCTTGCTCTGCTTCCGTCCTCAAGGCAGTAATAGGTATCATCACTGCTGACCTCGTCTGTTAAATACTCGGCTTCATTATCTGAGTACGTAATCCAACCGGTCATCATCTCGCCGGTACTGGAGAAAAAGTATTTTTTATCCCCGATTTGCTGCTTTCCGGTCATCATTTCACCGTTTTGATCAAAATAATACCAATATTGATTTTTTTCCGTGGAATCATTCCAGGGCTTGTTATAAACCCATGAATTTTTAACTCGAAGTCCTTCGGAATTGACATAGTATGTTTTGTCTCCATCGGTAATCCAGGAGGCAGTCATTAACTTACCATTATCACCTAGGTAATAAAGACCGCTTTGTCCTTTTTTCCAAGCTGATGTTGTATACCTGCCATTCTCTTCGTAATGCCAGCCGTTTTCTGTCTCTGTCCAGCCATCTGCTTTTGATACCATAACAGTATTTATGGTTAGTGTAGCTGCTGTCATAATAATAAAAGTATTTTTAGTCCATTGCTTGTTCACAAGTATGTCTCCCTTATTGTAATGTATGTAATATTTTAATGATATGGCGAAGATTTACCTCATATCAATCACTGTCTTTTCATAGTGCTTCAAAGATAAACATATCACGCCTATATGGTATAGTACTTATCTAAATTTGTAAAGTATAATTTATACAATTTTAAGAAAAACAAGCCTTATTGATAGATTATTTTTAATAGTTAAAATTAAAAACACAATTTCATATAAAAATGAAATTGTTTATCAATAATAAAATACTTTAGCTAATGGGACAAAATGGAAAAAAAAGATAAGTGTAAAGCTTTTTTCTTATTCGTTTTGTACTTCGAAGGAAATGATTTTATTGATCAATATATTTCTTTGATTTCAATGATTTTAGAAAACGATACACCGTTTTCTTTGTAAGAGCATTTTCTCGGATTAGATTATTTTTTCTAGAAGGTTGATTATATATAGGAAAATGTTAAAATGGTAGTAAAAATAAAGCGCATGAGGTGAGGATATTATGAATGGATTTCTGTCTTTATTACCCCTTATACTTATAAGATTTGGAGTATTAAATATACTTAATAAGAATGCGTTAAAACGTGCGGCTTTTTTCACTCCAATGATTGGCAAGGAGAAGGTGGCACTTTGGTTTTACCAGGTATCAAATATTTTTATCTTTCTGTATCCCTTCTTTCTTAAAATTAAGACTGGATCATACTGGTTTTATGCAGGTTTGGCGATCTATGTATTGGGAATATTATTGTGTCTTGTCTCTGTATTAGATTTTGCAAAACCTGCGGAAAATGGTATTAATCTAAATGGGCTTTATCAGGTTTCCCGTAATCCTATGTATGTAGCATATTTTATCTATTTCTTAGGTTGTACGGTACTTACTCAGTCATGGATACTGTTTGCAATCCTAATCGTATTTCAGATATCCGCACATTGGATTATTCTTTCGGAAGAAAGATGGTGTAGGAAGGAATTTGGGCAAGAGTACATCAGTTATATGAATAAAGTAAGACGTTATATTTAAAATCGTTTGATAGACATCATTTCACAAATTAAGTGAATCGAATAGAAAAGAATGAGAGGAGTTTTAATATGGCATATTATGACGAGCAATTACAGCTTCTACAACAACAGATCGCCCAAAAAAGGCGTGAGGAGTCTAAGCTTAAAGAATTAAATAAACAGCGTGAGGTGTTAAGCGCCCGAGTATCTGAGTTTCAAAAAAATAAGCTCGATCAACAGGCAGATGTTGATCAATTAGAGGGCCATAGCCTGGCGGCATTCTTTTATGCCGTGATTGGTAAGAAGGAAGAACGTTTGGATAAGGAGCGAGAGGAAGCATATGCCGCTAAGGTAAAGTATGACGTTTCGGCTCGTGAGCTTTCTTCCGTTGAGGAAGATATTTTGCGAAGTGAGGCAGAATTGAATCGACGAAAGGGCTCTGAACAACAATATGAGAGAATGTTAAGGGATAAGGTAGAAGAGATCAAATTTAGGGGATCTGATGAAGCAGAAGAGATATTTCAAGCAGAGGAACGTATTGCATATATTGAAAATCAACTAAAAGAGATAAATGAGGCTCTTGCGGCTGGAGAGAAAGCACTTAGTATTATTGATCATGTTCTTTCTAATCTTGATAGTGCAGAGGGTTGGGGAACTTGGGATCTAATGGGCGGAGGGCTGATATCTGGAATGGCAAAACATAGCCATCTTGATGAAGCTCAGAAGCTGGTTGAAGATCTGCAGGTGCAACTGCGCCGTTTTAAGACGGAGTTGACTGATGTGACGATTGATGCCGATATACAGGTTAGTATCGATGGATTTTTATATTTCGCAGACTACTTTTTTGATGGATTATTTGCAGATTGGGCTGTGTTAGATAAAATCAATCAATCTCAGGCTAAGGTGAAAGATACCAAAGATCAGATGATAAGTGTTTTGTATCATTTGAAAACCATATCTAGTACTAGTAAGGCGGAAATGGAATCAGAAAAAGTAAAACTGAATGATTTGGTTGTGAAGACTATAATTGATAAGTGAAGAAGGCGATATTACGCAACCAATTAATAAAAGCAAATACCAATAGGAGACGCCGTTATGAATAAAAATGAAGTACTTCTTCTTTTAACAGACCGCTGGTGCGATTGGGAGGCAAGTTATGCGGTTGCTGTTATTAACTCATTTTCAGATTATAGGGTAAAGACGATTGGAATCAACTCCACTAATTTGGTATCTATGGGTGGTATAAAAGCCGCAGTGGATTATAGCATTAACAGCTATGACCATTACGACCAAGTTGCAATGCTTATTATTCCCGGGGGGCTATCTTGGGAAGAAAATGACTATGATGAAATAGCGCAGTTTGTTAGGAAAGCCAGGAACTATAATATTCCGGTTGCAGCTATATGTGGAGCAACGTATTTTCTGTGTAAGCAAGGATTTTTAAACAATATAAAACATACCGGCGATTCTTTGAAACTGTTTCAAGGCGTAAAAGGGTATAGAGGTGAAGAATTTTACATACCAGCTCAAGTCGTTTCTGATGGTGGTTTTATCACGGCTAATGAAACGGCTGCCGTTGAATTTGCCTATGAAATCTTTAAGATTTTAAAGGTCGATACAGAGGAAGAGATGGAGACGTGGTTTGATAATTTCCAAAATGGTGCTGTTCGATAGATGAGTATGTAAAAATCGCCTATGTAATAACGTATCAACCATTAAAGATAGGCTCGCCACCGAAACGCAGGCTATTACTTTATGAATGTTATGTTTTCCTTGTTAAAGAGTGGTGGGAAAATGATTTGTAGTGATTTTCACCCATTCACAAAGATATCAGATACACTAAATCTGGAACAACCGGTTATGAATTATTTTTCTGAGGATGTGTTTGAAGGCGAGATGGCTCATGCAAGATTTTATGATGAGGAAATAAGGAAGCAGATGCCAAGGTGTCTTTGTAGAAGGTACACCATAGGAGAATTCACATTAGTTGCTATTAAGTAATGTTATTATAGATTTAGTAAAAAAGATTCTTTGACCTCTATCGTGAGATTTATCAAAGCAATTGTAAATACCGTTTTACTACATAGGATAGGAGTTTCTAAATGACAATAGGTGTGATACAGGCTAGTTCCCAAAGTGACAAAAATAAGATATTAGAAAAGAGTGTCAAGGTGGCAGTAGCCAATCAAGATCACGAGGTGATCAACTTTGGTGTATTTGGCAATGAAAAAATGAATTATTCTTACGTTCAAGTTGCATTATGTATCAGTATGCTCATAGAGAGTAAAGCAGTCGATTTTGTGGTAACTGGCTGTTCTTCTGGACAAGGTATGATGCTTGCCTGTAACAGTCTGCCGGGAATTCTATGTGGCTATATTGAAAATCCAACGGATGCGTATTTATTTGGAAGAATTAATCATGGAAATGTTGCTTCTTACCCTTTGGGGCTGAACTTTGGGTGGGCAGGAGAGATTAATTTGCAAAATACTATGAAGGCCTTGTTTGAAGAGCCACTTGGAATTGGTTATCCGGTTGAAGATGCACAGCGGAAAATGGAAGATACATTGTTGCTAAAAAAAATCAACGCCTTAAGTAAGAAAAGCCTGATTGAAATCATACCGGAATTGGATCAGACTTTTGTCAAAACCGCTTTAACCTATGATCCTGTATATAATTATATCATGCAGAATGGAAAAGACGAAAAACGAAAGCAGTTCCTCAGAACTATGTAAAAGGTACCACTAAAAGCACTACCAAAAGAAAGGGCGTAAATATAATGTTAGAAGCAATTAAAAACAGACGCAGCATACGGAAATTTAAACCGGATGAAGTGTCAAAACACATGATAGAAGAAATACTGCAATCAGGAATTCTTGCGCCGTCATCAAAAAACGGTCAGCCCTGGAAATTTGTAGTAGTTACAGGAGATGCAAAGAAAGACATGTTGGCAGCCATGGAAAGTGGATTGGAACGGGAGAAGGTGCAGCCTCTCTTACCAAGTGTGACTCATTATATTACTGGGGCAGTAAATACCTTTCATATCATGGAACAGGCACCAGTGACCATTTTTGTAATCAATCCAGTGGGGATTGACGTCCATGCCTCATTGACAAAGGAAGAGCATATCAGTGAAATCTGTAATGCTCAGTCGGTTGGTGCAGCAATTGAAAATATGATACTTACAGCCACCGAACTTGGCTTGGGTAGCTTGTGGATTTGCGATACTTATTTTGCCTACGATGAACTGCAGAATTATTTAAATACAGAAGGTGAACTTTTTGCTGCCATTTCATTTGGGTATGCAGACCAGGCGCCTGATGCAAGGCCTAGAAAAGGGATGGAGCAGGTTGTGGAGTGGCGTGATTGATGTTCAGTGTTGACCATTGATGGGTTAAATAGAGTTACAATCCTGATGCTACATAAGATAATCGATTAATGACATAAAGATACACCTTCACCGGATTCCGGCCTTACTTTCTGACATTTGAAGAAGGACCCAGATTGGAGCTTATGAATAAGCCTGTCATGGAGGATGAGCCTAAGACTCTGACCAGGACTGGATTGATTCATATTGCATTAAGTGGAGGAAGCAAAGAAGGGGTAGATGCGCTGACGACTCGTCTAAAGGAAGATGGCTATCCGGTAATTAGCGGACCAAGAACCACAGGAGATGGATATTATGAAAGCTGTATCATTGGGCTGGAAAACAATCAGATAGAGATTACGGTTTGATACCTTGAAAGGCAATTCTTAGAGATGAGGTGTAATATGAAATTGGGGGCTACGCTATATATTAAGAATACAGTTGAAGCAGTGGGATTTTATCAGGAGGCATTTGGTCTTACCTTGGGATATCATGAAGTGTATCCAGATGGAACTTTTATGCACGCGGAACTGCATAAAGACGGGAAAGAAGTATTTGCTGTCAGTGAATCCAGGAATGATACTTTGGTAAATTTCATGCTGGCCTCAGACTTAAAAGATGCCCGCCCTACCATGTGTTTTGGGATAAGCTTTGAAAGCGACGAGGAAGTAAAAAAAGCCTTTGATAAGTTGAGTAAGAATGGAACCATACTCTTGTCCCTGGGATCTCTTTCGTGGAGCCCCTGCTGTGCAGAGGTAGTGGATCAGTACGGAGTATACTGGTACTTATGTGTATAGTGAAGCATAATAATCTTTATATAATGGAGTGTTTATGAAAAAGTTCATTGTTTTTGCATTAACCATATTTCTAATATTCTCAACATTTGCAACGCAAACGTATGCGATGTCAGATTCACAAGGTGAGGCAATACAAGGGTTCTTAGATGAGGCCTGCCGTAAATCAGGTGTACCGGGAATGTCGGTCTCCATACTTGATAACGATGAAGTGTTCTACTTTTCTTCTGGCTATGCGAATCGTGAAAAAGGAGAGTCAGCAAGTGAAGATACATTGTATGAGTTGGCCTCTGTTAGTAAAGCATTTACCGGCTTGGGCATTCTTTTGCTGGAAGAGAAAGGGCTGCTGTCAACCACGGATACAATCCAAACATATTTACCTTGTTTTACGTTAAAGTACCAAGGAAAACCTGTTGATATGCAAAGTGTTACACTGAATAACTTTCTTCACCATACCAGCGGACTAACAAACAGGTGGCATACGAAAGATATTCCACAAGGCAATACACCAGATATGCTTCAAAAGACTGTAAAAAAGCTGGTAGATGCTGAACTTTCATTTCCACCCGGAGAACAGTATGACTATGGAACCGTTAATTATGACGTATTGGGCCTGGTGATAGAGAAGGTCACGGGACAAAGCTATGAAGACTTTATGAAGGAACAGATATTTCAGCCGCTAGGTCTTCATCAGACGTATGTATATAAAGAGGAGGCTAGGGTTACCGGATATTTGGCGCAAGGCTATCGTTCTTCCTTTTTTACAACAACCCCATATCATGCACCGGATTACGCTGGGAATAAACCTGCAGGCTACATCATTTCCTGTACAAAAGATATGGCTCATTGGATGGGCATACAGATGGGGACTGTAAAAGATATACCTGAAATATACCAGACGGTGATTGAGAAATCACATCAGGGTGATAAGTCAGTTTCGGCAGTCAATGACATGTATTATGGGGCAGGTTGGTTGGTAAACGCCGATCAAACCATAATAGAGCACTCAGGGGGCAATCCCAATTTCAGTACACAGGTGTCCATACTGCCAAAGGAAAGGACAGCCATCTGCTTGCTGACCAACGGCGCTAATACCAATATCAGCCTGGTGAAAAACGTTAATGATATATTAGACGGCAATCTAACCCAGTCATATACAATAAGCAGCTCTCAACTTTTGGATATTATCTTGTCATCTCTTACATTTATATTTTGCCCACTGGCGGTCTTGTTGGCTTTCTTAGGGAGACGAAGAACTAAGACATTTGAGAGACGTCCAATGACAAAAAAGAGAATAATCATAACCACTATCTTAATCATTGCTACAATCATTTTATGCTTATTCTCAATGCTGATTGTATCTAATCGGTCAATCATACTTATTTGGCAAACGTATAGTATCCTTACCGCTTTAATCTCTTCCGCATTATTAACGGCAGCCATTGCATGGTCTGTATACACTTACTCATATCAAGCATTGCCCAGGAACTAAACACATTGGAAGCAATTAAATACCTAAATAATAAAACAGCCATAGGTTCAATTCTAAATTGTCCTATGGCTGTTTTATTATAAATATATAGGGTAGCTGTCCCACATTCTTTTAATGTAAGATTGTCTTCCATTTCCCAGTCCGGTACTGAAAATAAGAGATAATATAGTTTACCAGCCACCCAATAGGAACTGCGAACCAAACCATGGCAATGCCAAATCGAGGCGCAAGAGTCACTGCCATAACTACTCGTATGGTCAGATTGGTGAAATTAGCAATGGTAAACATCTTCATATCAGCCGCACCTCGAAGCAGCCCGTCCGTGCTCATCTTAAGCCCGATGAGAACAAAGAAGAAGCCCATAAATCTTAAATACCCAGTTCCAGTTTCATAGGCAAGCTGAGTTCCGCCACCTCCCAAGAACAACCGAACAATGGGAGTGTGAAATAGTTCTAAAATAATACAAGAAGATATAGCAAACAGGAAAACAAATAGATTGGCGGCGTGATAACCTTTCCTTACCCGTTCTGCTTTCCCAGCACCCAGGTTCTGGGCGGTGTAGGAAGACATGGCATTTCCAATGGCAGCCATTGGAACAACGCAAAGGCTTTCAACCCGCATGGCAGAGGAAAAGCCTGCTAACACTTCGCTTCCAAAACTGTTGACCACGGACTGAACCAGAAGCATGCCAATGGCTACTGTAGACTGTTGGAGAATGGAAGGAAGCGCAACCTTGGACATCTCCGAAAGAGCCAAAGGGTCGAATGGTTTCTGAAGATAAGAGGCGTATTTTTTAAACTCTCTAAAGAGGAGTAAGGCAGAAAGTAATACCGAAACACCCTGTGCAATAAAGGTAGCCCAGGCAGCACCGGGGACACCAAGTCCCAAGTGATAAACCATAAAGATGGCCAAAAGGATGTTAAGCAAGGAAGAAAAAATAAGGAGATACAAAGGAATCCTTGATTTTCCTATGGCATTAAATATGGCAGAGATCACATTATACATAAATAAAAAGGGAAGGCCCCAGAAATAAATGTTAAGGTAGTCCGTGGCCATATCTAAAATATTCTCAGGGGTGTTTAAATAAGTCATAAAGCTTCTGCCAAAGATCAGGCCAATGGCAGATAATAAAACGCTGAGGCAAAGAAAGGATAAGAGTGCCGTGGTGGCAGACTGCACCATCTTCTGATAATTTCTGGAACCCAGATAGTGACCTGTGATGACCGCAGCTCCAACGCCACCTCCAATGGCAACGCAGATAAATACATTGGTAAAGGAATAGGAAGCGCCTATGGCGGCCAGGGCATCTTCGCTGACAAATCGGCCTACAATCACAGAATCGGCCATGGTATAAAATTGTTGGAAGAAGTTGCCGATAATCATCGGCACGGTAAAAGCAGCCAGGGCTTTGGCAGGCTTATCATGAATTAAGTATTCTTTGTCCATTCCATACTCCTAAGTTATATTTTTAATGCTTTTTGTCGCATTCGTATTCGCAGATGCGTTCTGTTGCTTCTGCCTCTATGTTGCTCTTTACAGCAAATTCTTGTGCGAATTGGTTGATTGTTTCTTTCACCAGATCAATGTTTACCAGATAATGCATATGGTAACCCATTTTCGTCCCTGTTATGACACCAGCTTTTTTTAATAGGTTCATCTGCTGGGACACCGCAGGTTCGCTGATACCCAGTTTTTTCGATACGGCTCTGACGCAGTAGTGTCGTTCCATCAGAAGCTCTAATATGCGGTATCTGGTGGGATCTGTGATGAGATGGAGGATGGTTATTGGGTCCATAAGGGTTCCTTTCTGTTCTTTATTTAGAATAAAGAGGATTAATCTGATTAAGACTATACTTAATTAGATTAATCCTCTTAATAAGGTTTGTCAAGCTCGTTTTACAGAAGATACCATAAGTTGTATGTTCTTATAGGAAGAAGCTCTTCCATAATAATCAGAAAAAGAATCCTGGACTACCATATTTCTTTCCGCAAGAATGGTTTTGATTTCTTCTAATGAAAAAAGACGGGTTGGGTCACCATAGATGATTTCAGGTTTGCATGCTGGTTCTCCGTATGGAATATCCCAACCTCCATATAGCATGATTCTTTTTTTCGAATCCCATTCAAACATAGATAGGGCAATGGAGGTCTCTCCTGCTTCCCAGGCGTTTTTGGGGAAGCAATGCTCTGCATGTTCTGCATTGCAAATATCCATGAAATGCTTTCCCCCTGGTTTTAGAGCACTTGAAATCACATCAAAGATCTTTAAGTTTTCCATGTCGTTTTCCAGGTATCCAATGGCTCCATCTGCCAGATTTAACACCACGTCAAATTCGTTTTTAAACCTCACGTCCCTAAGATCACTTAAGAGGAACGTAACAGGTAATCCTTTTTCTTCTGCTGTCTTTTTGGCATCTTCTATGTATTCTTTTGTTAGATCAACCCCGACTACATCAAAGCCCTTACTGGCAAAGGAAAGGGAGTGCCGTCCAAAGCCACATGCCAGGTCAAGAATCCGTTCATTTCCCTTTAGTTTCAGGTGATCGATGATAAAATTCACCTGTCTCTCCGTATCCTCCACCCAGGATTGATGTTTTATATCAAGACTCCAACTATGTTTGTACCAATCTGATTTTTTTGCTATCATTATTATTTCCTTTCATCATTGATTGCCGGCATAATCAGTATACCGAAAATTTTGAAAAATACTAGACTTATAATTTTCATTATGATATGATTTTGATAAGAGTGCGGATAGAAATACAGAATTGATTTAGTGCATATTGCACAAAAAAGTGACAGGAAATTGAATGAGTTTGCATATAGATTTCTAAAATTATTCGTGTTATACTACGTTTAGAAAATAGAAGTGTAGTTTGTGACTGGTCAGGCAGGCAAGGTCTACAGGGTTGTAATCACGTATCAGTATTATACGGTGGTGCTCTGTGCTTGTCTTTTTTTTGTTCTATTTGAAGGGGATTATGAAGATTGAAAAAGTACTGAATAACAACATGGTATTAACGTTTAATACTGAGGGAAAAGAAGCAATTCTAAAAGGAAAATCCATTGGCTTTGGTAGAAAAAAAGGCGATGAAGTGGATCGTAAACTGGTAGAACGTATCTTTGTTCAGAATGATAAAAAGGATGCCAGACACTTTGAAGAATACTTTGCAAAGCTTCCCCAAGAATACTGGGATATTAGTGAGCAGACCGTTGATTATGCAAAAAGTGAATTTGGCATACAGCTTAACGAGCGAACCATTCTTACCATATGCGATCACATTGCAGGTGCAGTTGACCGTTACCGGGATGGAATTATACTTCGCAATGCCATGGTTTGGGAAGGAAAGCGATTTTATCCCAATGAGTTTAAGGTTGGACTATATACGGTTGATCTGATTAAAAAAAGGCTGGATATCTCAATGGAAGAGGATGAGGCCATGTTTTTGGCGTTTCACTTCGTCTATGGCCAGTTAAATAAAAAAGAGCCGGAAAACCTTGAATTAATCACCAAGATCATACGGGATATCATTGAGATTGTGGAGACTTCTTTTCAGATTAAGCTTAATGCAGAATCCTGGGACTACAGACGGTTCGTAACACACATTCGATTTTTCGCACAGCGTTTGCTGCAGAATAAGCAGTATGAGACTACCGATGAGGATTGGTTTCATCTGTTAAAGGAAAAGTACCCCAATTCCTATAACTGCATTGTAAAAATAGCTAATTACGTTCATGACCGGTATTACTATGAAGTGGACCGGGAAGAGATGATGTATTTGATGATTCATATAGAGAAAGTAACAAGAGATGTAAATTAAAACTGAGAGTTGGGATTGTTACCAGACGAAATATTGTCTGGGCAGGACCCTGCATAATTAGTAGGCTGCAAGTAATATCGCAGGCTACTTGATGCAGGGTCCTTTTTATGTAATAGGAAATGGCGTCCTATTACATAAAAAGCCCTACCGGGCGGGTTGCACATGACACGCATAAGGAAGATTGCCACTATCGTGTCAGCGTGTCAGCGCTAGAGTCTAGCAAGCCAGACTCTTTGTTCAATGAATGCAAAGACAGCCTATGAATGGGCAGATGTCTTTTCAGATAGACTATCATAAATCAACCTTGTTTGAAGGAGGAATAAATTATGGCATTTAATTTTGCAAAGACCGCAGAAACTGTTCTAGAAAAAGTAGGCGGCGAGAAAAATGTAATAGGACTTACCCACTGTATGACACGTTTAAGATTTGTTTTAAAGGATGGTAATATTCCAAAGGATGCAGAAATTGAAAAGATACCTGGTGTTATAAGGGTAATCCGTCAGGGTGGACAGTATCAGGTTGTTATTGGAAATGAAGTTTCCAATGTTTATAATGAGCTGTTAAAGCTTGGGAAATTTGAAGAGACCACTGGTTCTAATGGCGATGGGCCCAAGGAAAATTTATTCTCACGCCTTTCTGGTTTCATTGCCGGTTGTATGACACCTCTTCTTCCTGCCATGCTTGGTTGTGGTATGATTAAGGTGGTGTTAACTCTTCTTACCACATTTAATTTGGTGGATTCCGCTAGCAGTACCTATATTGCTTTAGAAGCGGCTGGTGATGCCTTCTTCTACTTCATGCCTATTTTACTGGCTATGACAACTGCGAAACGCCTTGGCTCCAATATTTATCTTGCTATGGTTATGGCTGCTTTCCTGCTTCATCCAAAATTAGGAGCTCTTTTGGCAGAGGGCAGCACCACATATTTTGGGCTTCCTGTAACCTCAGCAAACTATGCATCTTCTGTATTGCCGGTACTTCTTATGGTACCGCTGATGGGATACATTGAGCGATTTGCAGATAAGATTTGCCCTAGCCTTGTAAAAGTATTCTTAAAGCCGTTAATTGTTATATTTGTTACAATTCCAGTTGCACTTGTAGTAGTAGGGCCACTTGGCAGTATTCTTGGTAATTATCTGGCTTCGGGAATCAGTCTGTTATATAGTAACGTAGGGTGGCTCGCTATCATGCTCCTCTCTGCTGCAATGCCTTTTATCGTTATGACGGGTATGCACTATGCGCTTCTTCCGATTGCTACTATCGGCATTGCTAGTTTAGGATTTGATGCAATTTTAATTATCACCATGTTTTGTTCCAACTTAGCACAGGGAGCAGCTTCCATCGCTGTTGCAATAAAAAATAAAGATAAAGATGTAAAATCAGCCGCATCGGCAGCTGGTATCTCCGCTATCGTAGCCGGAGTAACAGAGCCAGCTATGTATGGTGTGACACTTAAGTATAAAACTCCAATGATCGCCAGTGTAATCGGTGCGGGAGTTGCTGGACTTTATGCAGGTATCACTCATGTGGTAGCATATTCCATGGGTGGTTCTCCATCGTCTTTATCCATAATTCAGATGATCGGCGGAGACAGCTTTAAAAATATGACCAATGGTATTATTACTCTTTTCATATCTCTTATAGTTACCTTTGTAATGACAATGATTCTTTATAAACCTGAGGTAGTGGAAGAAGATTCCCCAGCAGTTTTAGAGCCAGTGGAAGAGAAAAAACCTTTGGTAGAAACCATTGAGCTGTCCAGTCCTCTTACAGGAACTATCATTCCTCTGTCACAGGTTGAGGATGCGGTATTTTCTGGTGGAATTCTTGGAGAGGGAGTTGCATTAATTCCGGAAGAAGGAAAGGTGTTTGCCCCAGTTGATGGAACCATTAGCGCGATCACCGATACAAAGCATGCGGTAGGAATGACTAGCGATGATGGAGTAGAAATTTTAATACACGTAGGACTTGATACGGTACAGTTAGGTGGCGAAGGTTTTGTTCTTCACTGCAAAACCGGAGATAAGGTAAAAAGAGGTGCTCTTCTTTTAGAATTTGATATGCAAAAGATCAAAGAAGCTGGATTTCCTTTAACAACTCCTGTACTTGTCTCTAATATGAATCAATTTGTCAGCTTGAAAGCCATCGAGAAAAAGCAGGTGAAGGCTGGAGAAACACTCATAACCATTGTCTAATTCTGAAAGAGGTGTGATATGTCTGTATTTACTGAAAACTTTTTATGGGGAGGCGCAGTTGCTGCCAATCAGTGCGAAGGCGCTTGGAATGTAGATGGAAAGGGAATTTCTACTTCTGATGTTTGTACCGGAGGTTCTCATGCGAAATCCAAACGAATCACCAGAACCATAGAATCTGATACCTTTTATCCAAGTCAGGAAGCCATTGATTTTTATCATCACTACAAAGAAGATATTGCAATGTTTGCCGAAATGGGCTTTAAGGTATTCCGCTTTTCCATTGCATGGACCAGAATTTTCCCAACCGGAATGGAAGCGGAGCCAAATGAAGCAGGACTTGAATTTTATGACCGTGTGATTGATGAGTGTTTAAGCAAGAATATCGAACCACTTATCACAATATCACACTATGAGATGCCATTTGCGCTTACAGAAAAATACAACGGCTGGTCTTCTAGAGAGTGTATTGATCTATACGTAAGGTATGCAAAGACTTTATTTAGCCGTTATAAAGGAAAGGTGAAATACTGGCTGACCTTTAATGAAATTAATGCAGGGACCATGTCAATGGGCAGTTTCCTCTCCCTTGGAATCTTAAATGAAGGAACAACGGATTTTACCAATCAGGTTGATGTTCCAAACCTTCGTTTCCAGGGACTCCATCATCAGTTTGTTGCCAGTGCCCTGGCAGTGAAGGCAGGTCATGAGATTGATCCCCAGACAAAGATTGGCTGTATGATTGCTCACATGACCACCTATCCATTAACCTGCAATCCTGATGATATTTTAGAGGCGCAGAAACAGAACCAGATTGCCAATTTATTATGCGGTGATGTTCAGGTTCGAGGGGAGTATCCTCACTTTATGAAGCGCTACTTTAAGGAGCAAAATATCGAGGTAGCTATGGAACCGGGAGATGGTGATATTTTAAAAGAGGGCTGTGTGGATTTCTATACCTTCAGTTACTATATGTCAAACTGTGCGACCGCTTCTAAAGATGTAACAGAGTCCTCTGGAAACATTATGGGAGGAGCAAAGAATCCTTACCTGGAATCAAGTGACTGGGGCTGGCAGATTGATCCGAAGTGACTGCGCTATACCTTAAACGAGATTTACGGACGTTATCAGATTCCTCTTATGGTGGTGGAAAATGGCCTGGGAGCTTACGATACCACTCAGGATGACGGAACCATAAAGGATGATTACCGCATCGACTACCTGAAAAAGCATATCGTTCAGATGGGGGAAGCCATTGAAGATGGTGTTGAGCTAATGGGTTACACTCCATGGGGCTGCATCGATTTGGTCAGCGCATCCACTGGAGAGATGGCAAAGCGGTATGGCTTCATCTACGTGGAGAAATACGATGACGGAAGTGGTGATTTATCTAGAAGAAAGAAAAAGTCATTTGACTGGTATAAAAAAGTAATTGAAACCAATGGAGAAGTATTGGATTAAGCATTACGGGGAGTTTTCATCTATGAAAAAACAAGGTCTGATTGTAGGAATTGTTTTTCTTGCAACAGTGATGGCAGCAGGTTGCGCAGGAGCCGGGAAAAAAGATACGGCTCCTGCCACCACAAAGGCAGAGGAGACTGTGAATGAAGCGGTTGAATCTACCATACAAGATACAGATTCTGATGGGACCATAGTTTCTACGGCATATGGTCCGGTAAAAGGGTTGAAAGAAGGGGAGATCTTAACCTGGTACGGAATTCCATATGGAAAGGAACCATCAGGAGAGCTTCGCTTTAAAGCTCCAGTGAAACCAGAATCCTGGAAGGAGCCTTTGGAGTGCATCTCGCCCTCCAAACCAGCCCTTCAACTTACAGGAACTGAGGTAACTGGCAGTGAAGACAGTTTGCGCCTTACTGTTTATGCAAAAGAAGGAAGTGAGAAGCTTCCTGTTATGGTATTCATTCACGGTGGAAATAACCAGACCGGTAATGCAGGAGAGATTCCAGGGATGGATTTGGTGAAAAACGCTGATTGTGTGTATGTCTCTGTGGATTATCGTCTGGGACTTTTAGGCTTTAACTGCCTTCCGGCTCTTACAAAGGACGGAGGAACCGGAAATTTTGGAATGTTAGATATTGCATCCGCTCTTGACTGGGTGAAGGATAACATTAAGGAATTTGGCGGTGATCCTGAAAATGTGACTATATCTGGTTTTTCTGCCGGAGGCCGTGATGTGATGGCGATGCTCATAAGTCCGGTGTTTGAAGGTAAATTTCAAAAGGCTGTTGCATTTAGCGGCGGCATGACTACCGCAGAGGAAGAATTAAGTGGGAAAAAGATTGCAAAAGCCCTGGCTCCTCTGGTTGTAGAAGATAAAAAAGCGTCCGAAGAAGGGGAAGCAGCGAAATGGCTGATGACCGATGGAGAGGATGTGAAGGAATACTTATATTCCATATCACCGGAGCGCCTAGTCCCTCTTATGGGGAATGCCATGATTCGTATGAGCGTATTCCCCCATCTTTATGAAGATGGAAAGGTGATTCCAAAAGAAGGTTTTGAATCTCAGTCCTATAACAGCGTTCCTTTGATGATGCTTACGGGAAGCTCAGAATTTTCCTTATTCTGCCTCAATGATCCTTATTTTAAAAGTGATGATATGAAGGGATATTCAGAAGATGAGTTAAAGCGTGCCAAAACATTTGCCAGCAAGTATGGAAGTGATATGTACCGTATCTTCAATGCGCAGACCAGTGCAGAAACCATGTACGATCATTATAAGTCTGACATCTATCTCTGTCAGGTGGATTATGGAAGTGATGTTTCGTCTGTAAAGGATTTGGGAGAGTACGGAGCGTTTCACGGAATCTTTGTTCCTATGCTTTCCTCTAAGAATAATTATACAGAAGTTTTCAAGGGAGCATTTGAAAAGCCTGGCTACGCAGCTATGGCGAAGGAATATAACCGGTATCTGGCTAATTTCTTAGCTTCTGGAGATCCAAACGGTGATGGTCTGACTTCTTGGAGCAAATGGTCGAAAGATCAGAAGGTTTCCATGGTATTTGATGGGGATGAATCAAAAGAAATAATTAAACAAAAAGATGTGAGCACTACCTACGAAGACATCATAAAGGCAATGAAGGCAGACACCACCGTTTCCCAGGAAATAAAGGATAAGATGGTGAAAAACGTATTAAACGGCCGTTGGTTTAGCACCGTTTTAGATGAGACATATCAAAATAAAAGCCTTTGGGCAGATGTAGAATAATTCACAAGACCACGCGTCTGAAACTCTTTTTATCTGGGAGTTTCAGACGCTCTTTTTTTGTGGTAGTATAAAGAGGTGTTAGATAAATGAAATCATAAAAGTACGTAGAATGGAGGGGGTACAGTATGGTTAAAATTTTTCTTGCCGAGGATGAGAAAATCGTCCGGGAAGGAATTAAAAATGGGATACCATGGGAGAAATACGGGTTTGAGTTTTCAGGTGAGGCGCCAGATGGAGAACTGGCATATCCCCTGATTCTTAAGACAAAACCTGATATCCTTCTTACGGATATTCGAATGCCATTTATGGATGGCCTGGAGCTTGCTGAGATGGTGAAAAAGGAGCTTCCGGATCTTCATATCATGTTTTTTAGCGGGTATGATGATTTCGAGTATGCTAAGAGAGCTTTAAAGATTGGCGCAGCGGATTATCTCTTAAAGCCAGTGAGCAGCAGTCAGCTTTTAGAGGCTTTAGATCGAATGAGTAAGGCTATTATGCAAAAGAAAAGTGATAAGGGGTATAAGATTGCTTTTTGTGAACAGCAGGAAGAGAGAAAGCGAATGGAGAGGGACAGGCTGTTTGATACCATCGTATCTGGCAAGTTAAGTCTTTCAGAGATGCTTTCAAAGGGCCAGGAGCACAGTCTGCAATTAAGTGCGTCCATGTATAATCTCATCCTGTTTCAGACTCGGGTGTCGGATAATCAGGAGCAGTATTCAGACATGGGAGTTATCTTTGATGAAAAACTTAAGAGGGAATTTGAGGGAGTTTTAGATGTGGTATTATTTAACCGTCTTAGCGAAGGGTATGCCTTTTTAATGATGGGAAATGACCCTTTGGAGCTGGAAGAAAAAATCAAATCTCATTTAGGTAAACTAGTATCTCTTGTTGGAAGTTTTAAAGATATGGAATACTTTGGAGGTGTGGGAACGCCTGTGTGCAGACTCAGCGAGATCAGAAGCAGCTTTAAGGCCGCAAGCAAGGCTTATGCTGGCCGTTATATGCTGGAGTACAATCAGATCTTAAGGGCAGATGAGGTCATAGGCATTCATGAGGATTCCGGTAATATCAGTCTGGCTGGTATAGATATGACCAAATTAAGCAGAGACATTGTCCCCAATTTCCTTCGAAATGGTTCTGTTCCAGAGGTAAGGTATTTTGTAGAGGAGTATATAGAGGCTTGTGGGAACAATTTTGAATCCCTCCTTTTTCGGCAATACATATTGATGGACGTGTATCTGGCGGTCAATGAATTTTTAAATCAGCTTGATATCGACCAAGAGCAGGTGGTGAAAGAATTAGGGGATGCAAAGGCCATGCAACCTTGTACAGGATCAGAGGAGGCCGCGGCTTCTTATGCCAGAGATCTCTTGAAAAAGGCCATTGTCTTAAGAACTGCTTGTTCTCAGAAAAAGTATCGACAAGTTCTTGATAAAGCCAAAGAATATATCTTAGGTCATTATAAGGATGAGAATATATCCCTCAACGTGGTGGCTTCCTGTGTGAACGTCAGTCCCAACCATTTCAGCACTATATTTAGTCAGGAAATAGGAATTACGTTTGTGGAATATCTAACAAAGGTAAGGATGGAGGCGGCCAGAGAGCTTCTTTTAAAGACGGATTATCGGACTTCTGAAATCGGTTATCAGGTAGGGTATAAGGATCCCCATTATTTTAGCTATCTGTTTAAAAAAATCCATGGGATTACACCTAAGGCATTCCGGTCAGGAGGGGAGCATGAAGTGGAAGCATAATTCCATTAAGTCCCAGATCCATCTAATGCAGGCTGTGGTGTTTATTCCGGTTATTATAATGATAGGAATCATTCTATATATGATGGCCTGGCAGAACTGGCAGTACCGACAAAGCATACGGAATTTGACCATGGCAACGGAGTTTAACTTTGACTTTAAATCAAACATTGATTATAAGATGTACCGGATTGTAATTGGGGCGGACTCATTTGATACATTAGATCCTTATGAAGATCTGGAAAATTCCAGAAAGATCTTTGAGCAGCTTAAGGCCTCTACGCCCCAAGAGACCAGCAAAAAGGGGTTAGACGGCCTTCTTCAACTCATTGGGATTTTAGAAAAGAGAATTGATGACATCAGGGGAAGTAGTATCTTTGGTGATTACGATGAGAACATGGAACGGCTGGAAAAGGACATTTATGTTGTAACGGATCTTATAAAGGAATCCATGTCAAATTACATTTATAACGAGACAAAGACGCTAGAAACCATGCGACAAGATTTGGATGACCAGATTAAACAGACTATTGCTCTTTGTATTGTGGTTTGTGCCTATATTATGGTATTTCTCATTGCATCTTTTTCTGCCTTTGGGAAGAAGATTACGGGGCCGATTGAGGAGTTGTGCAGCTATACCATGAAGCTGGCTAACGGAAACTTAAAGGTCAGTGCACCGAAAAGCAAGATTAGTGAAATCCAGACCTTGAGCGATCAATACGATCACATGGTGGTGAGGATTGGGGAATTGATTGAGCATGTCAGGGAGGAGCAGGAGCTTAAGCGGAAGACAGAGCTTAAGTTGTTGCAGGCACAGATCAACCCTCATTTTCTTTATAACACTTTAGATACCATCGTTTGGTTGGCGGAGGGGAAACGTTCTGAGGAAGTGGTGGACATGATTACAGCCCTTTCCCTCTTCTTTCGTACAGGTCTTAACAATGGACGGGATTTTATCACCATACGAGGAGAGGAAGAACATATCAAAAGCTATCTCCAGATTCAACATTTCCGTTACGAGGACATCATGGATTATGAGATAGAGATTGAGGAGGAGATAAAGGATTATTCCATCTTAAAGCTTACCTTACAACCCATCGTGGAAAATGCATTGTACCATGGTATTAAAAATTGCAGAAAAAAGGGAGCTTTAAAGATCAGTGGCTGGATTAAAAGAGATGATATCTTTTTAAAGGTAGAGGACAATGGGATTGGAATGAAACCAGACGAGCTTTTAAAAATGCAAAAACTTGCAGCCAGAAGAGGAGAAGATCTGGACCAGCGAGAAGGATTTGGCATTGCCAACGTTGCGGAGCGTATCCGGTTGAATTTTGGTGAAGCTTATGGGATTTCTATCGAAAGCGAATATGGACAAGGAACGTCGGTGACGGTGCGAATACCAGCAGTTTTAAAACATTAGTAAAATAATCAACTTTTTTCCGAAAAAATCCAACCTATGGTTGGAATAAAATGAAATGCGTAAGAATCTTAACTGTTTTCAAAAGATTTTGCATTGAGAAAAACGTGGGGGAAGATTATGATACGGATAGATACAAACGGTAGCGAAAATGATAGTTTAAATGGAGGGAAAGTTATGAAGAAACGATTTTTAAGTGTATTAACAGTTGCAGTTATGGCCGCAGCTACGATTTTAACAGGATGTAGCGGAACACAGACCGCGGCAACCACAGCAGCACCTGCAGCAACGGAAAGTAAGTCTGATGCAGCAACTACAGAGGCAGCCAAGGCAGAGTCCAAAACAGAGGCGAAAGCAGGGGATAAGAAAGAAATCGTAGTAGGATTTTCTCAGGTAGGAGCAGAGTCTGACTGGAGAACCGCCAATACGGAATCCATGAAATCCACATTTACAGAGAAAAACGGATATAAGTTAATCTTTGACGATGCTCAGCAGAAACAGGAGAATCAGTTAAAGGCAGTTCGTAACTTTATTCAGCAGGATGTAGATTATATCGTAATCGCACCGGTTACAGAGACCGGCTGGGATACTGTTTTACAGGAAGCAAAAGATGCAGGGATTCCGGTTATCATCGTTGACCGTATGATTAATGTATCAGATGATTCCTTATATACCGCATGGGTTGGTTCTAACTTCCTTCAGGAAGGTTACGATGCAGTGGGCTGGCTTGATGAGTACTTAAAGAAGACTGACCGCGCCGACAAAGATATCAATATCGTAACCATTCAGGGAACCATCGGTTCTTCTGCACAGATTGGTCGTACCAATGGCGTGGAAGAGAAGATGAAAGATCATGCAAAATGGAAAATGTTAGAGCGTCAGACTGGTGAATTCACACAGGCAAAGGGTCAGGAGGTTATGGAATCCTTCTTAAAGACTTATAATAATATTGATGTTGTAATTGCAGAAAATGATAACATGGCTTTTGGAGCAATTGATGCGATCAAGGCAGCAGGAAAAACCTGTGGACCTAAGGGTGATATCACAGTCATTTCCTTTGATGCTGTTGCAGCCGCTTTTGATTCTATGATTGCTGGCGATATGAACGTATCCGTAGAGTGTAATCCTCTTCACGGACCTAGAGTTTCTGAAATCATTGGGAAACTTGAAAAGGGCGAGACTGTAGAAAAGATCGCTTATGTAAAAGAGGGCGTATATCCTGCAGATACAGCAGCCGCAGAAAAACCAAAGAGACAGTATTAATGAATAAGGACCGGCGATGCCGGATGCAGGCATAGGCTGGATAAACAGGTGTTGGGTCACGGAGGACTGGATATTTTAGTCCTCCGCTCCACACCTTTTTTTATCCTTAAAAATGCCCATACGGCAGTACAGCAAAGGAAAGGAAGGATCAATTATGCCAGGTGAACACGTATTGGCCATGCGCAACATAACAAAAACGTTTCCAGGGGTTCAGGCTCTGTCCCATGTGAATTTTACCCTTAGAAGTGGTGAGATTCATGCACTGATGGGAGAAAATGGAGCAGGAAAATCCACCCTCATAAAGGTTCTTACAGGAGTCGAGGAGTTTGAAACGGGAGAGATTACTTTAGTAGGAGAAAAGAGCGCTATTATCAATCATTCTCCTCAGGAGGCACAGGAGCGGGGTATTAGTACCGTATACCAGGAGGTCAATCTCTGTCCCAATCTTTCCGTGGCGGAAAATCTCTATATTGGCAGAGAGCCAAAACGAGCTGGCATGATTGACTGGAAGACCATGAATCGAAAGGCGAAGGAGCTTTTAAAGAGCCTTAAAATTGAGATTGATGTGACCAAATCCATTGATAATTATTCCATAGCCCTTCAGCAGATGATTGCCATTGCAAGAGCCGTGGATATGTCTGCTAAGGTTTTGATTCTTGATGAACCAACCTCTTCCTTAGATGACAACGAAGTGGAGAAGCTGTTCACACTTATGAAGCGCCTGAAATCCGAAGGGGTTGGAATTATATTTGTAACACATTTCTTAGAGCAGGTCTATGAAGTCTGTGACCGAATTACGGTGTTAAGAAATGGTGGCCTTGTGGGAGAGTATGAAATAGAAAAGCTTCCAAGGGTTCAGCTTGTAGCAAAGATGATGGGAAAGGATTTTGATGATCTGGCTTCCATTAAGAAGGAAAAAGAGGAAGGGAGAGTCCGTGAGGATGTGGTCATTGACGCACATGGAATCGGACATCAAGGTTCCATTAAGCCTTACGATCTAAAGATACATAAAGGTGAAGTTGTGGGTCTGACTGGTCTTTTGGGTTCTGGTCGTTCTGAGCTTGCCAGAAGTCTTTATGGGGCTGATAAGCCAGACAGCGGGGAGCTTAAAGTAAACGGAAAAGCAGTAACCGTCAATAAGCCGCTGGATGCCATGATGGCTGGAATGGCATACCTACCAGAGAACCGAAAGGAAGAAGGAATCGTTGCGGATCTGTCCGTTAGGGATAACTTAATCCTGGCTCTTCAGGCGAAAAAGGGCATGTTCCACCTCATTGGTAAAAAGGAACAGGAGGAGCTTGCACAGGAATATGTAAAGTTACTCCAGGTTAAAACTGCCAGTCTTGATACTCCGATTAAAAGCCTGAGCGGAGGAAATCAGCAGAAGGTCATCTTAGGGCGCTGGCTGCTGACCAATCCAGATTTTCTGATTTTAGATGAACCTACAAGAGGAATAGACGTAGGCACGAAAACAGAGATACAAAAGCTTGTGGTGAAACTTGCGGAGGAGGGGAAATCCGTAATGTTTATTTCATCGGAAGTAGAGGAAATGCTTCGTACCTGTAACCGTATGGCAGTGCTTCGGGACGGGGAAAAGGTTGGCGAGCTAGAAGAACATGAGCTTGACCAAAACCAGATTATGAAGGCGATAGCAGGAGGTGGAGGAGATGAATAAGTGTATGGCATTTGTAAAGAAGCTGACGGGAACACGGCTTTTTCTACCTATATTCTGCCTCTTTCTCGTATTGTTGTCAAACCTGATAAAGACACCTGGATTTTTTGAAGTCAGCCTTAAAAATGGGGTTTTATACGGCTACATCATAGACGTTATCAACCGAGCGAGTGATTTGGTAATTCTGGCGGTTGGAATGACACTGGTAGTGGCTGCTTCTGGAGGTACGGATATCTCCGTAGGAGCTGTAATGTCAGTAGCAGGAGCCGTTTGCTGCTTTATCTTATCAGGTGGACAACAGACTGTGAATGAATTTCAAAATCCTTATCTTTTAGGGGTGATGGCAGCGATTATTGCTGGTATTTTATGTGGCAGCTTTAATGGATTTTTAGTGGCAAAGATGAAGATTCAGCCCATGGTAGCCACCTTAATCTTATTTACGGCTGGCCGAGGAATTGCACAGCTTATTACAAAAGGTCAGATTACTTACATACGTGTGGAATCTTATAAGAAGTTAGGTTCCAGCATTCCGGGGATTCCAATTCCTACTCCTGTATTTGTGGCTCTTATTGTGGTACTTCTCACTTATGTGCTGTTAAAGAAGACTACATTAGGTGTGTACATACAGACCGTAGGAATCAATTCAAAGGCGTCCAGACTTATGGGAATTAATTCAACCATGATCATCTTCTTATCCTATGTATTTTGTGGACTTTGCGCCGGAATCTCTGGTCTTGTGGCTTCTTCAAGAATCTATTCGGCAGATGCCAATAACATTGGACTTAACCTGGAACTAGATGCAATCCTTGCGGTAGCTTTAGGTGGAAATAGTTTAGGAGGCGGTAAATTCTCTCTTCTTGGAAGCGTAATTGGTGCCTATACCATTCAGGCCTTAAGCACCACTCTTTATGCCATGGGAGTATCTCCTGACCAGATTCCAGTTTATAAGGCAGCCGTGGTAGTTATAATCGTTGCCCTACAATCCACAGAACTTAAGAGAATGGTGAAACGGCTGCAAACAGAACGTGTAGCAGGAAAGAAGGTGGCCTAGATGAAGAAAATGGGTAAATTAGACGGAAAAGTATTCCTTCTCATCATTACGATCGTTCTTTTCGTAGCCATGTATCTGGCCGGTATCATCATTTTCAATAGCAAGGGCTTTGCAAAACCTCAGGTATTTTTAAATCTGTTCATATCCAATGCCGGTCTTATCGTAATTGCGGCTGGAATGACCATGGTCATGATAACAGGAGGTATTGATATCTCCGTTGGATCTGTGGTAGCACTTGCCTGCATGATGCTAGCTTGGATGATGGAGATTAAGGGCATGGGTGCAGTTCCAGCTCTGATTATCGTATTAATTATGGGTTTGGTATTTGGTTTGATTCAGGGATATCTGATTGCATATCTAAAGCTTCAACCCTTTATTGTCACCTTGGCAGGTATGTTCTTTGCCAGAGGTATGACAGCCATCATCAGTCAGGATATGATCAGTATAAAGAATGAACTGTTCTTACAATGGGCGAAAAGTAAAATCAACTTACCCTTTCTTGGTGGGGCAGTCAATAAAAAGGGTGTGGTAAATTATCCTTTTATTTATCCTAGTGTAATCATTGCCCTCGTGATTTTGGTTCTAGTGTTTGTGGTTTTAAAGTATACAAAATTTGGTCGGACCGTCTATGCCATCGGTGGCAGTGAACAGTCGGCTCTTATGATGGGAATTAATGTGAGACGTACCAAGCTTTACGTATACGTGATCAATGGATTTTTATGTGCCCTTGGAGGATTTCTCTTCTGCTTAAATACCTGTGCCGGATTCGTAGAGCAGGCAAAGGGCTTTGAGATGGAAGCCATTGCATCAGCCGTTATTGGTGGTACCTTGCTGACTGGAGGTGTAGGCAATGTATTTGGAAGTTTGTTCGGAGTACTAATTAAAGGTACCATCGAGACCTTCATCACCTTCCAGGGAACACTTTCTTCCTGGTGGACTAAAATTACCATTGCTGCGTTATTGGCATTCTTTATTATTCTTCAAAGTCTGTTTGCAAAGGCAAAGGAAAAACGATAAGAGACTGTCACAAAAAAGTCTTGCGGGAAAAAATAGTATAAAAAATACGTCTTGGTTGGCTTATAAAAGTCAGTATCAAGGCGTATTTTTTCGTTTCCATGTGATCTCATTTATAAACTGCCATAGCAGATTTATGCTGTGAATACTTTTTATGAGAATGGTAGTATTATGGTTCATTCCTGTATTCGCTGGGGCTGATACCGTAGACATGCTTAAAAGTCTTGCTAAAATGAAACGGATCAAGGTAACCCGTAAGCTGGCTGATATCTGCAACGGATAGCTCTGGATTGCGAAGGAGCTGTTTTGAGATGCTTAGTCTGTGGTTTCTTAAATATTTGGATTGGGTGATTCCAGAATACTTTAAAAAGATCTTACTTAAGTAGGGTACTGAAAATCCAAATTCCGAGGCCAGTGAGCTAAAATCAATCTGGTTTTGATAATTCTTATGGATGTATTCTTTTACCAGTTCTACAATCTCCTTTGCCCTGTTTGGAGAGTGAAGCAGAGTGGCGGCGTCAAACTGATCTCTGGTTGCGAGAAGCTTGGTCTCTAGGGCAGATAAGGTGATGGCCAGCTCGTCATAATTAACAGGTTTTAGTAAATAGTTGCTGACTTCATACCGCATGGCTTCTTTTGCATATCCAAAGTCATTATAACCGCTTATGATGACAAAGAGAATAAAGGGATATTTTTCGTGAACTTGTTTCGCCAGTGCAAGCCCATCCATCTCCGGCATTCGGATATCCGTAACAATGACATTGGGCAGATGTTCTTCTGCAAACTTAAGGCCCTCCAGTCCGTTGGAAGCAATCCCAACCACTTCAAAGGAGGGGTTTAGTTGTTCGATTTTTTTGGCAATGTTTTTGGCAATTAAGGATTCATCTTCGACTACTAGCACTGAATATCTCATGGAATGATACCTCCTATGACTACAATTGCTCCGTGGGGCACGTTGTTGCTTAATTTAAAGATGTGCTTGCCCTGATATAAAATCTTGAAACGGATGTATATGTTCATCAGTCCCATTCCGTCTATTTCCAGGTTGGGAAGTGCGCTATTTTTCTCAATAAGAGCAATCTTTTCCTGGAGATCATCAAGATCTTCTTTCGTAAATCCTGGCCCATTATCCTTAATCTGAATCTCCCAATAAGTGTTTGTAAGAATTCCTAAAATCTTCACATTCCATGGGGGGCTTGATTTCGTGGAATACTTAATGGCATTCTCCACGATCAATTGAAGACAAAGTTTAGGAAGACGAACCTGAAGCATTGCTTCTGGAATATCAAATTCAAATTGAAGGTTTTCATGGTATCTGATTTTCATACATTCCAGATAATCTTGGGTGTGGGACAGCTCATCCTTTAGTGAAACAAGCTGTTCCTCGTCAGAGGAAATGTATCTTAGGATTCGTGAAATGGTCTGGCACATCATGATGATTTCGTGATTCATATTTTCATCGGCCATGGCCTGTATGGTCGCCAGGGAATTGTATAGAAAATGGGGATTCATCTGGGCCTGGAGTGCCAGCATCTTGGACTGCATGTCACTGTTTTGAAGCTGCAGTTCCCTTTCCATGGAGGTTCTGGCCTGCTTTTGCATTTTTAAAAGGGCCTGATATAAAATGTTTAATTCCGTGATGCCAAGCTCCATTTCTTCAAACGCCGTGCCTTTCTCTTCTCCTGTAAGCTGAAAGGCCCTTACCTGATTGTATATCTTATAGAGCGGGGTGGCGATTCTTTTGGATATCATATAGGAGACCATAACCGTTACTACCATGACGAAAAACAAAAGCATTAAGCTGGCAGAAACATATTGGTAGATGGGATGCATCAGCATCTGGTTATCAATGATCAGTGCGGTGATAAAACCGGTATAATCAGAGGTGGTATATATAATGTATTTATTCTCTGACTTTAAATAAATAGGTGTCTTGCTTAAATCCTTTGATGGGTTGTTTAATTGTTCTGTTATGAGGTTGAAGTATAGTTCTTGATTTTTGATCCCCCCAGTAGAATAGACGGTATTTCCATTGGGACTGTAGAGATAAACCTCCTCGTCATAGGGACTTGCAAAGGCGGTAATTGCATTGGCTACGCTTTTAAAGGATTTCTTAACCTCCACAATGCCCTGAGGAATATTGAGAGGGCTGTAAAATACCCGACAGAGGGAAATGAAGTTGTTGTCTCCGGGATAGGAATAGTAGTGGCCCAACTTGTCATCTTTTTCACAATAAATATACTTTTTACCTTGTAATTGTGTAACTTGGTCATACCAGTCCCGGCTGGAGGCGCTTTCTTTAGAGGTGGTATTGTCAAGGCCCACGCCGAATTTCCCGCTGTCTAGGGAATAGAGATAAGTCTGATCCGCAGGAGAGTTTGGTCCGATCATTGCAATAATCAGATCGTAAAGGATTTTCGTATTATTGATGTTTTCATAGATCTCATTGGAGCTTAAGGTGCTGTCCTGATAATTGAGATAGGTTCCGAACTTTTCTTTTATGAGGTTGGAATATATGATATTCTGGGATACAGTATCCAAATCGTGAATGACCGATTCAAAGTTGTCCATAATGATGGCGGCATTGTTTTGAAGCGTGGAAAATGCACTGGTTTTTAGCTTCGTCGTTTCGGTTGCAATGGTGTGAATGGTAAATGAAAAGATTACAACGATAAATAAAGCAGTATAAGGGAGGAAAAGCGTCTGCATTATGCTTTGTTTTTTTTGATTTTTCATTATAATTGCTGCCTTTTTGGGCTCTCCTTCCCCGGTTTTTTTCTGTTGGTTAAAAATATACATGAAAAAGGATCGAAATGTTCATTCAAAAATGTCTATATTACACTATATAATACAGATAACAAATAAAAAGTCAATATAAAATTTTGGGGAGGTATTTTTATGAAGCTTAGAAAGTTAGCTGTATTAAGCCTTACAATGGCAGCCGCACTTGTCTTTTCCGGATGCTCTAAGGTGGAGAGCGGGACAGCAGGAAGCAATGCTGCAGGTGGGAGTTCGTTAGAAGAGACAAAAGCCTCATCTGCACAGGGGAAAGACAATGTGACCATATCTTTTATGGCCAGCCAGGACTGGATTCAGGATGCAGAAATCGAACTGTCAAAGAAATTCACTGAGGAGACTGGAATTAAAGTGGATTATCAGATCATTCCTTCTGACCAGTACGTCAACCTTTTGATGACGAAACTTAATACCGGGGAATGTACCGATATCTTTGGAGCTCAGAGTGGAAAGTTTGATATAAAAGCTCAGATCAACGTGGAGAAGAATGCCATGGATTTAAGTGGAACATCCTGGGGCGGTCAGGTGGAGCCACTGGTAGCCGACGAGCTTTCGGTAGACCATAAACTATATGGTCAGCCAATTCAGGATGTCTCCTCTGTATGGGCTATTGCTTATAATAAGCAGATCTTTCAGAAATTAAATCTGGAAATCCCAAAGGATTATCAAAGCTTTACAAAGGTTTGTGATGCCATTGCGGCAGCAGGAATCACTCCAGTATACGAATGTGTTTCCGATGGCTGGCATCACACCCTGTGGCTTCCAGAGGCAGGTGTTCAGGCAGAGAGTAAAGAGCCTGGAATCGTAGAGAAATGGAATGAGAACAAGGCAACGTTTGAAGGGGATACAACCCTGACCACAATCTTAAACCAGATCAATGAAATGGTATCCAAAGGCTACTGGGGAGAGGATTACATGTCAAATACCTATGCAGATTCTGCAAAGAATATTGCCTCAGGAACGTTTGCCATGACAATTGCAAACCAGGGATTTGGTGTAGAAGTCAATAAGATTAATGCTGAGATTGCTGTAGATGATATTGGTTATTTCGTAATTCCACTTGCTGACAACCAGACCTTAAATGTCAACCCGGCAGGACCGGCAAGATTTGTATTCAGTGGTACCAAGCATAAGGCAGAGGCTGAGCAGTACCTGGAATTCCTTGCAAAAGAAGAGAACCTGACATACTTAACTGAGAATGTTGGTAAATTCAATAAGCTTCCTTTTAAGAATGCAAAAAGCAGGTACACAGAAACCGTTCAGGAGTTTTACGACCGTTACCCCAACAAAGGAACTGTAGTTCAAACCGCTGTAAAATACGTGAATCCTCAGTGGAGTGAGATGGGAGCAAATCTTTCGGCCATGATCGTAGGCGAGATGAAACCAGCTGAAGTATTAAAATCCATTGATGAAGTAAGAGCACAGCAAGCAAAGGCAGCAGGGGACCCTGCGTGGAAATGACAACCTGGAATTCTCTTTAAGGTGAGTGAATACAATGAATAAAAATAAGATATACCCTATGTGGTTTGCCGTATTGGCACTGCTGATCTACTCGGTTTTATTTGTCCTTCCTGGTCTCATTGGAATCGGATATTCCTTTACGGACTGGTCCTCTTATTCAAACCAGCTTCATTTCGTTGGACTTGAGAACTTTAAAACCGTCTTTTCTGCAGATGAGAACTACCTAAAGATTATTAAGAATACCCTGGTATTCACTCTTGGGACAACAATTATTAAAAATATCTTGGGACTGGCACTGGCAGTGCTGCTGACGAAATCCATCCGGTTACTTAATTTTCACCGGGGAGTCATGTTTTTGCCCTCAGTGCTGTCCACCTTGATCCTTGGTATGATTTTTACTTCCATACTAAATCCATCTTCCGGATTATTGAATACGTTCTTACGGGAAATTGGGCTGGGGGGGCTTGCAAAGCCCTGGCTTACCAGCCCCCACTACGCCTTTAAGTCCGTAATGGCAGTGGACATCTGGAGAGGAACCGGATACATCATGACAATCTTAATTGCCGGTATCCTATCCATCTCTCAGGATTATTATGAGGCTTGCAGTATTGACGGAGCCTCATCCTGGCAGAAGTTTCGGTTTATTACACTGCCCCTGCTTCTTCCTACCCTTGCTACCACAACCGTTTTGAATGTAATCTATGGGCTTAAGGTCTTTGATATGATCTATGCCCTGACAAATGGAGGTCCGGGTAAGGCGACCACAGAGGTTTTATATACCGCTGTATTTAAAAAGTTCGGGACAGGTCAATATGCCATAGGTACAGCTTTATCTTCTGTCATGTTTGTATTTATGGTAGTAATTGGATTCTTTATGATCCGCATGATGACGAAAGACGAGGTGCAGGAGTGATGAAGGCGAAAAAACAGGCGGCATCCATTGCCGCCAATGCTGGGGCGTGGCTGATTACAGCAATTTCACTTGTTCCATTTCTGCTTATTTTACTAAACTCCTTTAAGGACAGTTTAGGGGCCTCTGAAATGAATCTTAAGCTTCCGGGACTTCCACTCCAATTAACAAATTTCCTGGTAGTGGTGGAAAAAGGGAAGCTCCTTACTTCTTTCTTTAATAGCTGTATCTATTCGGTGGCAAGTGTTTTTCTTTGTACAGTATTTGCCTCTATGGCTTCTTATGTGTTTTCAAGAAACCGGTCCAAGATAAACCGTATCTTATATCTTTATATGGTGCTGGGAATCACCATGCCGGTCAATTATGTGGCACTGACCAAGGTCATGATGCTCTTTCATCTAAACAATTCAAGACTTGGTATTGTGCTTTTGTATACGGCCATGCAGTTGCCATTTTCCATTTTCCTGATCCATGGTTTTGTGGCAAAGCTGCCCGTGGAGCTTGATGAAGCTGCAGTCATTGACGGATGCAGCCCGATGCGATTATTTGTTTCTGTTATCCTGCCTCTTTTAAAGCCTGCTATTGCAACGGTGGTGGTACTCACCTTTTTAAATACTTGGAATGAGTTTGTATCCCCCCTTTACTTTTTAAGCAGCTCCACAAAGTGGCCCATGACATTGTCGGTTTATAACTTTTTTGGAATGTATTTTAAGGACTGGAATCTGGTTTGCGCCGATATTTTCCTGACCAGCCTGCCAGTAATCCTGGTTTATCTCCTGGGACAAAAATATATCGTATCTGGTATGACAGCCGGAGCCGTGAAAGGATAGGTAATCTCATTGAATCAACAAAATAAGGTCGTGATAGAATCAGCAGACAAAACGCTTACGTATGAAAGAATTGCTTCTGGCATCCTTCACTGTACCTGCGCTGTGGCAGGGAGCAAAGCATCTCCTTCTCCCCTTGGGATAGAACCACTTGTTTCTGGTACTTTGGAGCATGTGATCACGGACTCCTGTCACGTAGTTACAAGCGACGCCCTTAAGGTGGAGATTGACAGAAAATCAGGAAAGACTTACTGGAGTCACGAAAAGTCAGGAAAACTGCTTTTTGAGGAAACAGATAGGGAATTAACTGAGATTCCTGTTTATGAGCATACAACTAAAGGGGAAGCCCCTGAAATTAAGCGGGTAAAAACCGTAGATGGAGAGCGGAATTTCATCAGTAATCTGGTATGTGAAACGGTGCGGACTGCCTACCGGGGGAAGCTGTCATTTGCCTGGCAAAAGGATGAGAAGCTTCACGGGTTGGGGCAGGGAGAGGAAGGAATCTATAATTACAGGGGAAGCACTCAGTATCTCTATCAGCACAACATGAGGATACCCATTCCCTTTCTCATCTCTGACCGGGGGTATGGAATCTTGTTTGACTGCGGGTCAATCATGACCTTTAATGACGATGCAAGAGGTTCTTATCTATACTTTGATACAGTTGATCAGCTAAGCTATTACGTTATCTATGGTCCTGATTTTGATGAGATTATTAAGGGTTTTCGAGGGCTGACTGGAAGAGTGCCCATGCTTCCCAAATGGTCTTTTGGTTATATTCAGTCAAAGGAGGCGTACCATACTCAACAAGAGCTTATAGACGTGGTAAGAGAGTATCGAAAGAGGAATGTTCCCATAGATGGAATCGTACAGGACTGGAACACCTGGGAAGAGGGGAAATGGGGAAATAAACTTCTTGATAAGTCCCGGTATCCTAATTTTCCCAAAGCGATAAAATCGATTCATGAAGACAACGTCCATGTGATGGTATCTGTTTGGCCAAACATGGATTCCAGTACGGAAAATTATAAGGAGTTTCTGGAGAAGGGATTGCTTTTAAATGATTTATCCACGTATGATGCCTTTGACCCAGAAGGAAGAAAGGTCTATTTTAAACAGTTAGAAGAGGAATTGTTCTCCGCAGGTGTGGACGCTTGGTGGTGCGATTCTACGGAGCCATTTAGCGGTCCTGACTGGAAGGGAAGCTTGAAAAAAGAGCCTTGGGAACGATTTTTACTGGTAGGAGAAGAGCATAAGAAATATCTTGATCCCACAAAAGCCAATCTGTATGCGGAAGTTCATGCAAAAGGAATCTATGAAAACCAGAGAGAGGTATGCCAGGATAAACGTGTGCTCAACCTGACCAGATCTGGTTATGCAGGCTCTGGGGCCTATGGGACCGTCTTGTGGTCCGGGGATATTACGGCTACCTGGGAAACTCTTAAGGTACAGATTCGGGAGGGACTTAATCTATGCATGAGCGGCCACCCCTACTGGACCCTTGATGCGGGTGGATTCTTTGTCGTAAAGGACAATTGGAAAAAACGTGGATGTAGCTCAAGCAATGACCCAGAGCCTAAGTGGTTCTGGCAGGGAGGTTATGAGCTTGGTGTGGACGATGCGGCCTATCGTGAACTTTATGTGAGATGGCTTCAATTCTCCCTTTTTCTCCCCATGTTCCGTTCCCATGGAACCGATACACCGAGAGAGATCTGGAACTTTGGAGAGCCTGGCAGCCCGTTTTATGACAGCATAGAGCAGTGCATTCGCCTCAGATATCAATTGATGCCCTACACCTATTCCCTGGCAGGCAGGGTCATGCTTCATGATTACACCATGTTTCGGAGCCTTCTTTTTGACTTCGCAGAGGATGAAATAGCCAGTGAAATTTCCTCCCAGTTTATGTATGGAGATTCCTTGTTGGTCTGTCCAGTCATTGAGCCTATGTATTATGAAGCGGAGAACAAGTTTTTGGACCGAGAGAGAACGTGGAGATGTTATCTTCCTGACGGAAGTAGCTGGTATGATTACTTTACTGGAGATCATTATGAGGGAGGACAGTGGGTTACCGCCCAAGCACCCATTGAGAAAATCCCTGTATTTGTTCGGGAAGGAGCCATTATTCCCATGGAAGCGGGACTTGACTATGCTGGTGAGGTGGTTCATACTCCGTTTGAATTCCATGTATATGAGGGGAAAGATGGAAGCTTTCATTTGTATGAGGATTCTGGAGATGGATACGATTATGAAGCCGGTATCTACAATTACATCCTGATTTCATGGGATGACAGGAAAAAAGAGTTATGCATTGGTGAGAGCAAGTATTCCTTTCCCCAGTCCATTTGGGGGAGAGACTGCGTGCTTCGTACTTCTGGCGGCAGGGAGGTCTTCTTTTCTTACGATGGAAAAGAAACAAGAGTTAAATTAGAAGAAAATGAAACATAGAAAAACAAGTTGGCCATCATTCCCGGGTACAGGAGTGATGGCCTTTTTACGTGCCCTAGGTTATGCTTGCGCATTGTTGTGTAATTGATTATAATCAATAAGATTACTTTAAATTAGGCTGTAAGTAAAAGAGGAATAAGGGAGGTAATACAGAAAAAATGCTTGATTTTTTCTGTACAGTACAATGAATAAGTTTATTGGAAATAAAAGGTTTTATCAGATGGTGCTTTCAATCGCCATACCAATTATGATACAAAACGGCATAACGAATTTCGTCAGCCTTTTAAATAACATTATGGTGGGCACGGTGGGGACCGAGCAGATGACAGGAGTTGCCATTGTCAATCAGTTGATGTTTGTATTTAATATCACCATCTTTGGAATCATATCGGGAGCTGGGATTTTCGGCGCTCAGTTTTATGGAAGTCAAAGGCACGATGGCGTAAGGCATACCTTTCGATTTAAGATCATCTGCTGCTTGATTCTTACAGCTTTCGCCGTCGCATTGTTTTATTTTTGTGGAAAAGACCTTATTTCCATGTATCTGCAAGGGGAAGGCAATGAAGCGGAGCGAGCGCTGGTTCTTGGGTATGGAAGACAGTATATGTTAATTATGTTAATCGGTATGCTGCCCTTTGGAATTGAGCAAGCTTATACCAGTACTCTTAGGGAGTGTGGGGAAACGGTTCTTCCCATGAAGGCTGGTATTGTTGCAGTATTAGTCAATGTGACCTTGAATTTTATTCTTATATTTGGAAGGTTTGGCGCTCCGGAGATGGGAGTTATGGGAGCAGGTACAGCGACGGCTGTGGCTCGATTTGTTGAGGCAACCATTATCGTCTCCTGGACCCATAGCCATAAGAAAAAGAATCCATTTATCGTGGGAGCTTATAAAAACTTTTACATTCCAGCAAACCTTGTAAAGAAAATTCTCATTAAGGGAACGCCACTGATGGTAAATGAGGCCTTGTGGGCTGGTGGAATGGCGGCCCTGATGCAGTGTTATTCCATACGAGGGCTGGTAGCCGTTGCAGGACTTAATATATCTGGTACCATTGGTAATGTCTTCAACGTGGTTTATCTGGCGATGGGAAGTGCGGTTTCTATTATCGTAGGGCAGCTTTTGGGTGCAGGAAAGCATGAAGAAGCCAGAGATACGGATACCAAACTAATCGCGTTTTCCGTTGGCTCTGGCGTGGTAATTGGTGGAATCTTAATGATTCTGGCTCCGCTCTTTCCTATGATTTATAACACTTCTGATGAGGTAAAGGGTCTTGCGGTACAGTTTATCCGCATCCTGGCATTGTGTATGCCAATCAATGCTTTTATGAATGTTTCTTATTTTACCCTTCGCTCTGGTGGAAAGACCATTGTCACCTTCCTTTTTGACAGTGTGTTCATGTGGGTGGTGAGCATTCCTGTGGCTTATACCTTAAGCCGGCACACCAACATACCAATCGTTCAACTTTACTTCATGTGCCAGATGGTTGATTTAATCAAATGCCTTATTGGTTTTGTTCTGGTAAAGAAGGGCGTGTGGATTCAGAATATCGTGTTGGGAGAAGATTAGGTCTGCCCTGCTTTCTGCTTTGGGAAGGAGACATGCCAAGAAGAGACTTAAAAATCCGGTTAAAATGGGTTACATTTGAAAACCCTACTTCCCGGCTGATGTCTGTAATGGTCTTGTCTGTTTCCTGAAACAGTCTTTGTGCCTGTATGATACGAAGGTTATTCACATAATGAATGATGGTGCTGTTGGTATAGCGTTTGAATTCCCGGCAAAGATAGTAGGGACTGATATAAAATCTAGCGGCTAAGTCATTTAAGGTAATATTATCATTGTAATTTAAGTGAAGGTAATGAAGGATCTGGCTGATGCGGCTGGACTGTTCTGGTTTAATTGGTTCTCCAGACTGCCTTGCCAGTTTAATTAAAAGCTGATTTAAAAGCATTTGCATGGTTTCTTTTGAATAACAATCCCCATTTTCTTGTTCCTTAAGAATTTCCTTTAGGAGCTGATGAATGATTAAGCTGTCCTTTTTCTCTGGCCTATAAACGCCTGGAGCGTTTTCTAAGGCCAACTTAATCTCCGGAACCAGAATGGTATCTGGAGTAAAATAAACCAAAAGCCGTTTGAAGGCTACGCCGCTGTCTCCGTAGGAGTGATGCATCACATAAGGCGGAAACAAGATAAATTCTCCAGATTGAATGGAATAGATATGCTCGTTTATCATGTGATAGCGGTTTCCGTATTCCAGATAGTAAAGCTCATAATATTCATGATAATGGGATCGTTCCATATTGTCATCAACGCCCTGTATGCGTTCGCTGGCAACCGATTGTCCCCCGGCCATTAAAAAGCCTGCAGAATCGATCAAAGGTGCACTCCTCCTTTCGGTTTTTATGATAGGGACATTATAGCTTTTTTCTTCTTTTTTGGCAATCTATGGGGAAAATATGGCTATATGAGAAATGAAATCAATAAACCCTCTTGATTTTTTAAAATCACTGTGATAATATATGATTAGTTAGCCGACACTAACTATGTGTGAATATTCTAAACATCAGACTAACCCTCTGAGATTCTCCTTCATTGACCCGTGAAGGATCATGACTCCTACAAAAAGGCCCTCCCTGTTACCGCATGACAGGGACGGCCTTTTTGATATTTACATTCCGATCATATCAAACTGTTCAAAGGAGATTAACAGCCTGGAATCTTTTTTCGGATTGGGGTATTTAATTTGAACGGATTTTAAGGTTTGGCTGTAATACCAACCAGATTCCGCTTTTTCGAATTTTTTCCTGTGAAGGTGGTGAGGCAGAAGCTCGCCGTCAAGTGTGACGAAGAATGGTGCCTTGTCTCTTTGAATTACATCCAGATACATGGTTTCTGCCGTTGTTTCAAAGCTGCCTTCTTGTTTAAAGTCTAATATGGTCTGCTCGCCAGCCGTCATGGTGATGGAGGTTTTTAAATATACTCCCTTTTCATAATCCATGGAACAACCGTCATCTTCATATAAAGTAAAGGTATGATCCTTGTCCGCTGCGATGAGAAGATGAAGACCTGTGATGGTTTCTGTGGTCACGTTGTTAATCTGGTTTAATGCCATTGGAATAATGGAACCTCCACGGACAAACAAAGGAATGCTTTCAATGGTAACAGGAATTGTAATGGTCTGACCGCCTTCGTATCGTTCTCTTGTGTAGAAATCGTAGAAAACCTCTCCTTTTGGAAGATAAACACTTCGGTGAGTGGCTCCCTTTTCCACTACATTGGCAACTAAAAGAGAATCTCCTGTCATAAAATCAATGCCTTCTTCGTAGCAGTTTGGGTCATGTTGGAAGGCACTGCACATAGGTTCCATAATGGGAAGTCCTGTTTCATGAGCCCGTTCCATAAGAGAGTAAAAGTAAGGAATCATGCGGTAGCGAAACTTCATGGCCTCCCGGATATAACCGGTACAGTTCCCATACATCCATGGCTCTGTTACGGTGTTGTCGGTATTGACAGAGTGTACGGAAAAACGAGGCTGGAAGATGCCGTTTTGCACCCAGCGGACCATTAATTCTGCCTCAGGAGAAGTCCCATAAAAACCGCCAATGTCGCAGCCTTGGTTGGCAACTCCGCTAAGGCTCATTCCTAAGATGGTTGCGATGTTATATTTTAAGGAATCCCAGCAAGTTAAGTTGTCCCCAGCCCAGGTCTGTGCGTAGCGCTGAATTCCACTGTGACCGGAACGACAGACAATAAATGGTCTTGTATTTTCAAAGGTCTCATGTACCGCTTCCTCAGTGATGTGGCACATTAAGTTGCTCATCACGGATTTAAGTTGTCCGATGGTTCCGCCTTTGCCTTCAAAGTCACACCTACAGTCCTTGTCCACCATGCTGTCGTATTCGCAGTTGTCATTCCAGATAGAATTGGTGCCCATCATAAGAACATTTTCTTTTAATAGCTTTTTCCATACTGTTCTGGTCTTTTGCTTTGTAAAGTCTGCAAAAACGCCCTTGCCGCCCCACCAGGTACCAACTCCTGGCTCGTCTTTTTCACTGTCCTTTACAAAGATATCCTCTGCCTTCATCTTTTCAAGGTCTGGATGAGTAAGAAGAATGCCTGGCTTTACGTTAGGTGATACGGTAATGCCACGTTTTTTCATCTCAGAGAAGAATTTCTTTGGATCTTTAAACCGGTCTTTGTTCCAGGTGAAGACGCAACGTTTGATGCCTTCTCTTGTTTCAATGGAGGTGTAGCCGGAGGAAAGCTGGAAGCCGTCTGCTGGAATGTCCTCTTCCTTTGTGGTATCGATAAATTCTAAGATAGCATCGTCACAATCTTTTGGAAGCTCTGGATAGTACATGGAGGAACCAAGGTAGCCTAGGGCATAACGAGGAAGAAGCGCTGATTTCCCAGTTAAATCCGTATACTGTTCCACCACACTTCGTACCTTTGGCCCTGCGATTAAGAATAAGTCGATGTCACCGCCGTCAGAACGGTAACGGCTGTGAGGCTTCCAGTAATTGCTCTTTTCTCTTCCCATGTCAAAATCACATTCATAGGTATTGTGATAGAAGTAGCCCACTGCCTTTTTGGTATCTTTATTTAGCTTAATGTAAAATGGAATGTGCTTATATAAGGAGTCTGTTTCCTTTGGGTTATAGCCCATGGCATCTTTTGGACTCATGGAAAGGAACTTCTGTGCTTTATTTAATTCCCCACTCTTTTCGCCAAAGCCGTAGAAGCAGTCGCTTGGTGAAATCTCGCTGGTATGGATGCGTCTGTGGTTGCTGTCTTCCATATAGCCAAGGTCTACAATGTCAGAATGGATGCAGGTGCCTTCGTTATCGTAAACACAGATGCGGAACGGCTCTTTTTCAATGACAACCTTTAAGAGCGCTCCTTGTAAGGTAACAGCGCCTTCCTTGTCTGTTATGGTTGCGTTGGCAGGTACAATTTTCTTTCTCATATCGCCAAGGAAACCGTCCATACGATCTTCCCATGCAGTGGTTACAAGGCTATAGGATTCTTCTGCAAAGTCCCCGTCAAAGCCTGCCCGAATGCGGATGATGGAGTCAGTAAGAAACATAAGACGGATCTCAATGGAATTGGTGAGAATCCGAAAATAGGAATCGGACTGTATTACTTCTTTTACACTAGTACAAAGCTTCATATGGCATGTGCTCCTTTTTTAAATGTAACATAAGGTTTCTGATATAATCATAAAGAAAACCCGGGATGAATGCTAGACGGAAATTGCAGTCTGCTGGGTAAAACTATACATATCTTGCGCTTTTTCTTCGGGAAATATGAGTAGATCCCGTGACAAAGAGGGCAGAATAGGTTTTATATGGACTCCATCAGTGCAATTTCCGTCTAGCATTCCCTTTTTTTAAACGGTATAATGGTAACATATAAAAGATGAGGAGGACCAGCTCATGGCCAGCATGAATTGTAATTATTACAGCTTTTCTTTAAAACACAACGTGGATATTAATATAATCATTCCAACTCCGGAAGGAAACGAGCAGATTACAAGCGAAGAAACACAAAAAGCATATCCTTATGAAGCCGGACTTCCAGTTCTATATCTACTTCACGGTGCCTATGGGGATCACAGCTCCTGGATGCGGTTTTCTAATATTGAACGGTATGCACAAAAGCATTGCGTGGCAGTGGTAATGGCTTCAGCGGATAACAGCTTTTATCAGGACATGTATTGTGGAAATAAATATTATACCTTCTTTACCGAGGAACTGCCTGCATTTGTACAAAGCATTTTCCCAGTTTCTAAAAGGAGAGAGGACACCTTTGTGGCAGGTCTTTCTATGGGAGGATACGGCGCCTGGTTTCTTGGACTTTCAAAACCGGAACAGTATGCAAAGGCAGCCAGCTTATCTGGTGCCCTTGACCTGGAGATGGCTTATGAACAGACAAAGGGAAGCGATGACGGCGCACCGTTTCACTGGGATCGGATCTTTCAGGATCCAACGGCCATCAAAGGTAGCGATGCAGACCTGATGACTCTTTATGACCGGTGCGAAAAAGTGGGGAATCTCCCAGAGCTTTACTTTGCCTGTGGGACGGAAGATTTTGTGTATGATATGAATACCAGCATCAGGACTCAATTAGAAGAGAGAGGCTCAAAGGCAGTCTACGTAGAGGGCCCTGGCCAGCACGACTGGTATTTCTGGGAGGCTTATATCCAGAAGGTTCTTCAGTGGATGTTACCCGTATAAATGATAATTCTTTACTTCTATGGTTCTTGATTTTTAGGACGGATTATGATATTATAATGATAGTTAGTTTCGCCTAACTGCGTGTGAATATTCTAAATCAGATTAACCCTCTGATTGAATCCTTCATTTGACCCATGAAGGATCATGACTCCTGCGAGAGAGCCGTACTGTTACCGCATGACAGAGCGGCTTTTTTTGCGCCATTTTTTACTTATATAAGCGAATAAGATCCTTCACAAGTATTTCTTCATTTGTAAATTGAAATTTATTATTGCTTAAGAATCCATCCATTGATTGGATTGTTTTATCAATAATTGAAATTTTCCATTTTTTGCTCAAATCTGTTTTAAAACTAATATAAATTTCATTTTTTAATGGATCATATACGATGGAACACAGAGTATTCTTCTGACTAGTTTTACTTAAAACTTCAAAGGCTTCATTGATTCCAAAGCTATGTATATTATTATCAATATATTCATGAGCACAAATATATCTATCAGCGCCGATACCATGTACTTCATTGTAATTTGCTTCCTTAAAATCCCCATTTGGAAAATTAGTCATAACAATAAAATCATTATGAATAGGACTTACGATATTTGTATCATTTCCTTCTTCCAGAATAAATGCATCACCAGTTTTATCAGCGATAATAGTATGTAGCCCTAAATCCGGGAATAATGGATTTCTAGGATACGAGAGTACTCTTTTATTAAGAATTTCAAAAAATTCAGATGCTTTTTTTGTTTCCTTTAGCGCTTCATCAAAAACATCAAAAGCAAACCAATCATTTTCGTCACAACTTGATTTAAAACCTGGACTATATTTTACTGCTTGAGTACAGATAAAAAGACCCTCACTATTAAAACCAGCAATATCCCTGTATTTATTATCGAGTAAGGCTGAAAAATAAAATATGTTCATATCATTATAAGTATTTACTTTTAGTTTTAAATCAATTTCATCAGTATCGAAATTCATACCGTAAATAGTTTTTTCTTGACCGAATACTGCAAAACTTGTACACATTTAGGAACCTCCTTTTAATATATAATTTTGTCATATCATATGATATCACCAGGTATCTCTATGGTTCAACCTATAAAATTTTTCAGAATCAAAAACGCGACACTTAAGCTTACGCCTTTATGGTAATATATGCAAAAAGAATAAGGTGATAATGACATGTAAAATCGTATAAATTACATTATAAAAATAATGAAAAATTATATTATATAATTAGTATTATCAAATGAGGAAGGGAATAAGATGATGCAGGAAACCAGAAGAGATCTTATTGTAAAAAGGGTTCAGGGGTTAGTTCCGGATTCTAATTATGCTCGTTTAGGAACAACATTTGAAACCATCAATAATAAATATTTTTTTGACACAGGAACAGGAAAAGTATTTCAATGTGGTGAAGTGGAATATAAAATTCTGAAATTCATGGTTGAATATAATACACTTTATTTTGGAAATGAAAGTGAGGAATCTGAATCTGAGGTATGCGATACATATGATCAGATATTCGATATTATAAAGAACCAACATATTCTTCAGGCACCTCTATATAAGAAATTCACTAAATTATCAGATGAAAGTCTAACAATTTTACTAGATCAGGAACTACAACAGGTAATTCTGGAATTGACGGAACAGTGTAATCTTAGATGCAAATATTGTATTTATAATGAATATAATCCAGAATATCGAAATTTTGAAAGCCGGGATATGGATTGGGATACAGCCAAAAGAGCAATTGAATATACTTGTATCCACAGTGGAAAAAAAGTTGCAGTTACATTTTATGGCGGGGAACCATTGGTTAAATTTGAATTAATGAAAAAATGTATTGAATATAGTCAGGATATCATGGGCGATAAAGAATTGTCTTTTTCATTTTCAACAAATTTAACATTAATGAATCCGGATATTGCAGCATATATTGCTTCAGTAAAAAATTGCAGCGTATTATGCAGCTTGGATGGGCCGCAGGTAATACATGATTCATATAGAATCAAAGGTGATGGCACAGGAACCTTTGAACAAGTCATGCGGGGGTTGAGGTATCTGGTTGAGGCGATGGGAGATTCGGCAAAGAATCGTATTATTATTAATACTGTGGTTTGCCCGCCATATTCTAAAGAAAAATTGGATATGATACAGGATTTCTTTGATAATTTGGAGTGGCTCCCAAAAGAATTAGATAAAAAGTGTGATTTTGTAGAAGGTGGAACGCTTCGTGATGAAGATATAGCAGTACATTTTTTAAAAGGTAAGAATAAGGACGAAAAGTATCAGAATAACAAGTTGGACTCTATCAGATCATGGGCATTGGATAATATGCTAAATAATAGTGATAGAAAAAAATATTCTGCAGGCATTAATAAGGGTAACCTTATTAAAGTACATAATCGTGTTTTAATGGACAAACCAATTTCAAGGTTAGGAAGGAATGGGTGCTGCGTTCCTGGTAATCGTAGAATTTATGTTCAGGTAAATGGAGAATTCCTGGCATGTGAAAAAATTGGAGATTCTCCAAGTATTGGAAATGTGTATACCGGCATAGATCGGAACAGTGTTAAAAAAATCTATCTGGAAGAATACGATAAAAAATCAATTGAAATATGCAGTAACTGCTGGGCGGTAAACATGTGCGGAATCTGCTATGCAACATGTTTCAATAAAGACGGTTTAGATGTCAACATAAAAAATAATGCCTGTGAATATCAGAAAAAGCAATCTAAGGGTGAACTGTCTGCATATTATCAGCTTTTAGAAGATAGACCAGAGGAGATTAAAAAAATAAAAGACATTCCAATTGTATAATAATGGTTTAAACGCATTTGTGTTTAAATAAATATTTTAACATCTAATGGATGTATAAGAATGGGGGTGAAAAATATGAAACTAGTTAATCCTATGGGAAGACAGGCTGAAACGTTTGATACTGGTGCGAATTATTCTGGAATTTCTCCACAAAGTGGCTGTATATGCTCTGGCTCTATAGAAGCTAAAAATGCGCATTATCAGGGGCCAACAATGTGCGTAGGCTATTGTGAACACGGTATTGATAATCGCAATGCCAACATGGAACAGGCATATAATTAGTAAAAAAGGTAGTCTCTGCAGAAAACAGGATGCCATCTTAGTGTATCTTAATAAGATGGCATCCTGTTGTTATCACAAATTATGGTATTTTAATAATGTTTAAAAATGGAGTGAAATGTTGAAAGAGATAAATTCATTTTATACAAAAGGCGAGAGAAGATACTTTTTTTATAATATGGAAGAAGCTGAGGAACAGGCAGTTGCCGTCCTGTTAATTGAACGTGGTTCCATGTCAGAGAACCATGATGAGAAAGGATTAAGTCATTTTTTAGAACATATATCATTAGGGTTTGATAAGTTTAATCCGGATCAAAGAATAAAATGCTCAGGATTTACAGATTTTTATTATACATATTTTATGTTTGTTATAGAAGTGCAGCTTTTAGAGGAATGTCTGGATAGAATTGAAAAAATTATATCAGGCAAATATTTTGAGAAAAACACATTTGATGACATAAAAAAAGATGTAATTAAGGAATATGAAGATACCATTAATTGCATCCAAACGAAAGAGTTTGCACGCTTATTGGAAGATACTGAGTATATGGAACATCTGGCGATTGGTGATTTGGAGGTGATTCAAACATGTGGATTTTATAAATTACAAGATTTTCACAAAAAAAATTATAAGGAAGCAAATATAAATATTATTGTTATGGGAAACGGGATAGCAGAAAATAAACTAAAACGGCATACTGAATATGCACAGCTAGTATCGGGAGCCAAAAGAAAAAATATATTTCATTCCTTTCCTCAAAATGAATTTAAGTGGTTAAATGTAGCGGACAAGGTGGGAATGAGCGTTTATTTTTATAGGAAGAGGAAAAAACTTAATAAGAGTCAATACATAAAAGAAAATATTCTTGACGAAATTTGTTTTTCTTTATTTGAAACCGTTGTTTCGGAGATGTACGAAGGAACGAAAGCAAGTTTGAACAAAATCATTTTTTCAAGTTCGGATGAATTTATTGGTATTCATTTGAAAAATTGCTGTATTAGCAATAAAATAGAGCTAAAAAGAGTTCTTCATCAGATCGTTGAGCGAGTTGATGCTTCACATATTCGAGCCTTTTTTTTAAAATTTAAAAAAGAATATAATGATTCTTGCAGGTTTGGATATAAAATCAATTTAATAGACGAAACAAAACGATGTATCCGAAATTTAATATATGATGGATTTATGTTAGGAAATAAAGAAATTATTAAAATGGTAAATTTGGAATTGGAACTTATTAAAATAAATGAAATAACTTCAAGATTTAATAGAATGATAAATAACGATGCGGACTTTTACCTTTATAAAGTAATAGATTGTAATAGAAATAAGTGAATCTTTAGAGAGGTATTGTATGATAAAAAGTGTAAAAATCATGAAAAGCACATTGCTGTATGTTTTAAAACTGCTATGGAATAGTTCAAAATTATCTTTTTGCGGTCTTTTTTTTGCCAATATATTTGCAGGTATATTATTATCTGCGGAAATGATATTTTGGAAAAATATTATTAATGCGGTTCAGGCGGCTTTTGAGACTGGGAGTTTAAAGATAGCCCTATATTGGCTTGTGGCATACATGTTCTTAGAGATCTTCCGAAATGTCATGGAAGAAATGTGTCAATATTATAAAATAGTTTTATCTAGTAGCACAAACAAATATATAACAAAATTGATCTTGGAAAAAACTAAAAATATAAGTATGGAGAAATATGATAATGCAGATATACATAATAAATTAAAGAAGGCTAATGAGGAGTCTACTGGGAGAAGTATGAATTTATTATATTCTACAGGACTTTTTATAAAAGGTTTGAGTGTAGCGGTCTCTACGGCATTTATCTTAGTGAATTTTAACGTGTCTATTATGATTATATGTCTTGTAATTAACATACCTATATTATTTATTGGCATGAAAATTGCTTCCAGGCAATATGAAATTTATAATAAAAGATTTGAAAATATAAGATTTATGGATTATACAAAAACTTTATTGACAAAACATGAAAATATTAAAGAAGTCAAGGTATATGGAGTGACAGAATATTTTATGAGTTTCCTTGATACATCCTATAAAACTTATATTGATGAAGATAAGGCAATTAGAAAGCGGTTCTCAGTACAAAAAATAGGAGCATCATTTGTAGAAAGTATTATTATATATATGATGAAAGCTTTTATATGCATGATAGTCATAATAAATAAAATGACAATAGGAGATTTAACCTTATATATTGGTGCTATTGATAATTTCAGGAATGCCGTAAGCAATATATTATACGTGATAACTTCTATCTTTGAAGATGGATTATATGTTAATAACTTTTTTGAATTAATTAATATGCAGACGGAAGATACTGATAAATCTACTGTTAAATTTAATAGCTGCTTTCAAACAATACGGTTTGAGAATGTATGGTTCCATTATCCAAATTCAGAAGGGTTTATTCTGGAAAATCTGAACATTGAAATTGAAAGAGGAAAAACATATGCAATTGTTGGCTTGAACGGTTCAGGGAAGACAACAATTTTAAAGTTAATTCTGCGTTTGTATGTTCCTCAAAAAGGTAATATATATATCGATGATCATAACATAAATGACATAGAAATAAATGATTATTATAAATATGTAGCTGCTGTTTTTCAAGATTTCATTAAATATCCATTAACTATAAAACATAATATTGGATTAGGAAATATAAGTAATCTGGAGAATGAAACTGATATTTTGCAGGCAGCGAAAAAGAGCGGTATTTTACCATATATCAAAACTTTACCAGATGGGTTAGATACAAAATTGCAAAAGGAGTGGACGGGATCCACAGAGATGTCACTCGGTCAATGGCAAAAATTAGCCATAAGCAGAGCTTTTTTTAAAGATGCACCAATCATGATTTTAGATGAACCAACGGCTTCTTTGGACCCCATGGCAGAGCGTGAAATAAGCGGGAATATAAAAGCTTTAATGAAAGATAAAACCTGTCTTTTGATAGCCCATAGATTTTCGACAGTCAGGCTAGCTGATAAAATATATGTTCTCAAATTAGGTACAATTGTTGAAAGTGGTACGCATAATGAATTAGTGAATATCCAAGGTGAATATTTTAAATTATTTCACATTCAAGCGGAAGGATATTTAGAAACATAAATGATTCGCAAGTAAATAGTGTTGGAGGTGGCATTCTTACTTAAAGAAGTTTAGATTGTAGAGCCGAGGGAAAAGTGATCCGGTTGTAATAAAAGGAGCAATGGTCTATAATTAAGGGAGAAATGCAAATTTGGAGGAATTACATGAAATCTTTAATTATAGCAGAAAAACCTTCCGTAGCCAGAGACATTGCCCGGGTGCTTCGTTGTACCAGGAGTCAGGATGGGGCGATTGAGGGAGATAACTATATTGTGACCTGGGGGCTTGGCCATCTGGTTACCCTTGCAGATCCAGAGGACTACGATCCCAAATATAAAGAATGGAAGATGGATAACCTTCCAATGATGCCGGACAAATTTAAGCTGGAGGTCATTAAGCAGACTGGAAAGCAGTACCGTGTGGTAAAAACTCAGATTCACAGAAACGATGTAAATGAGATCATCATTGCTACCGATGCTGGTAGAGAGGGAGAGCTGGTAGCCAGACTTATCCTTGAAAAAGCGGGAAGCAAAAAGCCAACCAAACGGCTCTGGATTTCCTCTGTTACAGATAAAGCCATAAAAGAAGGGTTTGCGAACCTAAAGGACGGGCGCCAATACGATAATTTATACGATGCCGCCATGTGTAGGGCGGAAGCCGACTGGCTGGTTGGAATTAATGCAACCCGTGCCCTTACCTGCAAATACAACGCCCAGCTAAGCTGCGGCAGGGTACAGACTCCCACCGTGGCCATCATCGCAAAGCGGGAAGAAGAAATCAAAAATTTCCTGCCAAAACCTTACTACGGAATCACTGCAAAGTGCCAGAATCCATCCCTAACCTTTACCTGGAGAGAGGAAGGATCAAAAAGCTACCGTTCCTTTGATAAAAGCCGGGTAGAAGCTCTTCTTGCAAAGATGAAGGAAGAAAAGGAAGGTCTGGTTACAGACGTAAAAAGTGTGCCAAAGAAGACTTATTCTCCCCAGCTTTATGACCTGACAGAGCTTCAAAGAGATGCCAACCGTCGCTTTAACTACTCTGCCAAGGAAACATTAAATATCATGCAGAGACTTTATGAAAACCATAAGGTCCTCACTTATCCAAGAACAGATTCCAGATATTTAAGCTCGGATATCGTGCCTTCCATTAAAGAAAGGCTGGAAGCTTGTAGCGTCGGACCTTACCGGAAGCTTGCAGGAAGACTGATCAATAAAAAAATTGAGGCAAAGCCGTCATTTGTAGATGATAAGAAGGTAACTGACCACCATGCCATCATTCCAACAGAACAGTTTGTACAGATGGATCATATGACCATAGATGAGAGAAAGATCTACGATCTAGTCGTGCGAAGATTCCTTGCCGTCCTTTATCCACCCTTTGAGTACGAACAAACAGAGATTCTTGTGGATTTAGGTGGAGAAAATCTAGTTGCCCGTGGAAAAACCGTGAAAACCTCTGGTTGGAGAGAAGTCTATGAAGATCAGGCCGAGGAAGAGGATGAAACGGAATTAAAAGAACAGGATCTTCCCCAGGTGAAAAAAGGAGACCACCTTTTATCACTTACTCTTCTCTTGACGGAAGGAAAGACAAAACCTCCAGCTCCATTTAACGAGGCGACCTTACTTACTGCGATGGAAAATCCCGTGTCTTATATGGAGACAAAGGATAAAGATATGGCTAAGGCTCTTGGAGAAACGGGTGGACTTGGTACGGTTGCGACTAGAGCTGATGTGATAGAAAAGTTATTTTCAAGCTTTCTCTTGGAGAAAAAGGGAAAAGACATCCATATCACCTCTAAAGCAAAGCAGCTTTTGACTCTGGTGCCTGAGGATTTAAAGAAGCCAGAACTCACCGCTGACTGGGAGATGAAGCTGTCTGAGATCGCAAAAGGAACTAGAAAACGTGCTTCTTTCATGAAGGATATCAGACAGTATTCCGAGGAACTGATCCATGAAATTAAGGCAGGAGAGGGCCGTTTTGCCCACGATAACTTAACCAATACAAAGTGTCCGGTCTGCGGAAAACGTATGTTGTCAGTCAAGGGCAAAAATAGTGAGATGTTAGTCTGTCAGGACAGAGAATGTGGCCACCGGGAAGTGACACAAAGAACCAGCAACGCCAGATGCCCGGTCTGTCATAAGAAGCTTTCTCTTCGGGGAAATGGAGATGGACAGATCTTTGTCTGCTTATGCGGATATAAAGAGAAGCTTTCTGCCTTTAAGGAGCGTCGGACCAAAGAAGGGGCCGGAGTATCCAAAAAGGATGTGGCAAGCTACATCAATAAGCAGAGCAAGGAAGCAAAGGAAGCTATTAATAATCCATTTGCTGATGCATTTGCAAAGCTTAATTTGGGGAAAGAGGATTAGGAATCCTTAAAAAACCGGGAAGAACAGACGGATTCTTCCTGGTTTTTCCTTTTTTTACCTTCCTAATCAATGACTAGGTAAAACTTTAGTAAAATTTTACTTTGCTTATTGACGGTAGAAGTTAGTCCAATTATAATGAAAACTGAAAGGTGAGGATATAGGTTATGGCCACAATTAAAGAAATTTCACAACTTGCGGAGGTTTCCATTACAACCGTATCTAGGGTGCTGAATCAAGATGAAACCATCGTGGTCAGCCCGGAAGTGAAAAAAAGGATATTTAAAATTGCCCACGAATTAAAATATGTCCCACCCAGGATGCGTCATACGCAGAAAAAAAGAGAGATTGTCATAGGCGTGGCTGACTGGCACATTATTCGTAAGGATCGGACAAACATCAGGCTTTCCTCTCTGGACTTAATCGTAAAGTCCATGACAGGAAACAGTGAGGTAAGGTTTGAACGCATGGATAAGGGAACGCCTGGACAGTACGACGGGATCATGGCATTTGGTGTGTTTTCTGAACAAGAGATGGAGTCTCTTCGGATGCAAAGCTATGCCATCGTATTTATCAATTCCGATCCAAAGGATTATGAATATGACAGTATCGTAATGGATTTTAACAAAGGAATCCATGAAATGTTATCTTATCTTGTGGATCAGAAGAAATACTTAAATGTCGGCTACATAGGAGGTCTTTATGACGAAGGTCAGGTAAAGATCGGTTACCGCAGACTTGAGGGCATCAAAGCAGCTTTTACCCAGAGGGGATTGTATGAAGATCAGTATTTCTTCCTGGGAGATATCAGTAAGGAAAGCGGTTATGAGCTTGCAAAGAAAGCGGTGGAATCCGGAAACTTACCAGAAGCGGTGCTTTTAGGAAGCGAGGAAGTGGCAGAAGGAGCCCTAGAGGCTTTTTACGATGCCGGGCTTCGCATCCCAAAGGATATTGCAGTGGTAATCTATAAGGATATTGAGACCTTAGAATCCAAATGGCCCACCTTTTCAAAGGTTCGTATGTTCCCAGATATTGTCTGGCAAACAGCCATTAAGCTTTTGCTTGAGCAGATTCGGGAAGGGCGAAAGGACAATATGACGATTTTTCTTCCGACCAAGCTGGAGGTCGGAGACAGTGCGTAAGGCGTAAAACAAGAGAACCGATGAACCACACGAAAAAGGAGAGCAGTATGAAAAAAACAGTTTCTGTATTAATGGCAGCAGCACTCTGTGCAACAATGATCGGAGGATGTTCCGGTAGCAGCAAACAGGCAGGTGCAACCACTGCAGCAGCTTCTAAGGGAGCAGAAAGTTCCGCAAATACAGGTGAGACAACTAAGGCTGAGAACAAAAAAGTAGACAAGTTAAACGTATACTTTGTACCTTCCAGAGAGCCTCAGGAAATCGTAACCGCAACAGAGCCGTTAAAAGACATGCTTAAGACAGAGCTTTCAAAAGAAGGTTATGATATTGGTGAAGTAGTAATCACGGTTGGTACCAGCTACGAAGCAGTAGGAGAAGCTCTTTCCGCAGGAACTGCAGATATTGGTCTTATCCCTGGAGGAACCTATGTCCTTTACGATGATGGCGCAGATGTGATTCTGACTGCAACCAGAGATGGTTTAAGCAAGAACTCCGACGTGGCAAAAGACTGGAATGATGGAAAAGCAACTGAGGCTACCAAAGAGCAGGCAACTTCTTACCGTTCTCTCATCATTACAGGTCCTTCTGAAAAAGGACAGGCACTTGCGAAAAAGATCAACAGTGGCGAAGCTCTTACTTTTGAAGATTTAGATGGAGCAAACTGGAGCGTTATGTCTTCCTCCTCCCCAGCAGGATACATTTACCCTTCCTTATGGCTTCAGGAAAATTTCCAGAAGAATATTTTAAATCTCTCTCATGCAGTTCAGTCTGATTCTTACGGTAGTGCATTTGCAAGACTTGCTTCCGGACAGATAGATGTTCTTTGTACCTACGCCGATGCACGTAGAGATTACGAGGAGAAATGGAAAGCAGAGTATAACAGAAGCGGATCCATCTGGGAAGAGACCAGTGTCCTTGGTGTGACCCCTCCAATCTTTAATGATACAGTCAGTGTAAGCAAGACTTCAAAGATCATGGATGATGATTTTAAGAAGGCAGTTTCCAATGCATTCATTAACATTGGCAAGACAGAAGATGGCCAGAAGGTTATCGCTATCTACAGCCATAAGGGATATCAGGAAGCAAAGAGCGCTGATTATGATAACGAGCGCAAAGCACAGAAGATGATTAAGGAATTAAACGCAAAATAAATAAAACATACAGGCTGCGGGGGCGTCGTAAGGGGTAACAATTGCGGCGCCCTCGCTCTTTGTGCATGGAAATGAGGAAAAGTATGATTGAATTTAATCACGTAAGCAAAAAATATCCCAACGGGTTTGAGGCTTTAAAAGATATAAACTTAACCATTGAGCAGGGAGAATTCGTGGCGATCATCGGTTTATCCGGTGCGGGAAAGTCTACCCTTTTACGTACCATTAACCGTATGCATGACATTACAGAAGGAAGTCTTACGGTAGACGGCACGGATGTCATGCAGTTAAGGGGTGGGCAGCTTCGCAAATTTCGAAGAAAGATCGGTATGATCTTCCAGTCCTTTAACCTGGTAACTAGAACCAGAGTCATTAATAACGTCCTCATGTCAAAGGTGCCTGATCTTTCTTTCCCTAGGGCCTTGTTTGGCGCTTATCCGAAAGAAGACAAATTGGAAGCCCTGGAGGCACTTGATAAGGTTGGAATTCTTGATAAGGCATTCGTCCGTGCAGATCAGCTTTCTGGCGGTCAGCAGCAAAGAGTAGCTCTTGCAAGAACCCTCGCTCAAAACCCTCAGATCATTCTGGCTGATGAGCCAGTGGCCTCTCTTGATCCTGTAACCGCAAAACAGGTCATGGGAGATTTCCATAGAATCAATAAGGACATGAATATTACCATTTTACTGAACATTCATCACGTTGACTTAGCACTCCAGTACGCTAGTCGTGTGGTAGGCATAAGATCAGGAGAAATCGTATACGATGGTCCCACTACTGAGGTAACAGAGGAAATCTTAAATGAGATCTATGAAGGAAAGCAAAAGGAGGTCGAAGGATGAGTGTATATGACAAGATATTTCCTCCCACGAAAATGGAATTGTCCAATGGGAAAACTGTCTTTAAGCCTGCGTCCAGACTTCCTCTTGTTGCGCTGATTGTTCTGCTCTTTACAGCACTTTCTGTGAAAATCACTGGTTTTGACCTGGGAGTTTTAAAAGAAAGAGGACACCAGTTTTTTGTCATCCTTGGAATGATGATTCCACCAGCATTTTCCTACAGTTCTCAGGTATGGGAGCCCCTCTTTGATACCCTTAAGATGTCCCTTCTGGGTACCGTAGTGGGAGCTGTTACTGTCATACCATTTGCCATGGCTGCTTCTACTAATGTGATTCGAAATCCAATCTTAGTTGGTGTGGTAAGACTGTTCTTGAGCATTGTAAGAACCCTTCCTACTCTAGTAACGGCTCTGATTGCTACCTATGTATTTGGTCTTGGAACACTGGCAGGAACCACTGCAATTGGTGTGTTTACCTTTGCCTATATGGGGAAAATCCTCTATGAAGAGATAGAAACTGTGGATATGGGAGCGTTTGAAGCCATGGAGGCCATTGGAGCCACAAAGGTAAGAGCCTTTGTTAGTGCCATTATTCCTCAGGTTCTTCCGTCTTATATCTCAAATGGATTGTTCTGCTTTGAAGGAAATGTCCGTTATGCTGCCATCTTAGGTTACGTGGGAGCAGGTGGTCTTGGCTTAATTTTAAATGAAAAGCTTGGCTGGAGAGAGTATCCCAGCGTTGGCATGATCTTAATCATGCTATTTGTAACCGTATTTCTCATTGAGACGGTAAGTCGTTATTGCCGCAAAAAACTGGTATAGGAGGGCGTTAAAATGAACAAACAAATAGAAAAAGCATACGCCGACCGACCAAAGAATACGGTCTATCAGATAACCGTGTCTGTCATTGTTCTGGCGTGTATCTTATGGTCTGGCTCTGCAGTTGAGATATCAAAGGGAGGATTTTCCGGCCTTCAGATCGCAGGAAATATCTTAAATGGGATACTTCACCCAGAACCTAAGCTATTATTTAATTTAACCATACAGGGAGTTCCGTATCTCCTTCTTGAAACTGTTTGCATTGCATTTTTAGGAACGTTGGTTGGCTCGGTTTTAGCCATTCCACTTTCCTTTTTATCCGCTTCCAATCTGATGCCTGGGCCAATTGCTTTCATAGGTAGATTGATCATTATGGCCATTCGTACCATACCTGCTTTTGTGTATGGTCTAATGTTTATCCGTGTTAGTGGACCAGGCGCATTTACAGGACTTTTGACCATGTCTGTTTGCTCCATCGGAATGGTATCGAAGATGTACATAGAAGCCATTGAGGATTTAGATACCAGGATCTTAGAGTCCTTAGATGCTTGCGGATGCAATACATTACAGAAGATTCGCTACGGCATTCTTCCTCAGCTTATTCCAAATTTTGCTTCCACGGTTATTTACCGGTTTGACATTAATTTACGAGATGCTACGGTACTTGGATTGGTAGGAGCGGGTGGTATTGGTGCGCCTTTGATCTTTGCCATGAATGCTTATCGGTGGAATGAGGCGGGATCCATCTTAGTGGGACTTGTGATCTTAGTTCTTTTGGTGGAATATATCTCCACAAAAATCCGCGTAAAGCTGGCTAGGGGGTAAATTTATGAAAAGACATGCAACCATTTATTATACCTCAGATGTCCATGGATTTTTATTTCCAACCTCTTATGGAGATAAAGAAGTAAAGGCCATGGGACTTCTAAACTGTGTTTCCAACTTTAAAAAAGATAGCAATACCTTAATCTTCGATGGGGGCGATACGTTGCAAGGTTCCCCCATGGCATCCTACATCACAGTACAAGGAGGAGAACTCCTTGAGTCAGAACCCCTTGCTCTTGTATATAATAAAGCAGGGTATGATGCTGTGGTTCCGGGAAATCATGACTTTAACTTTGGTTATGAACGTCTGTCCCATTATTACAATGCCCTTAAAGGAGTCTGTCTTTGCGCCAATGTGGAAGATCCAAAGAATGAGCTAAAGCTTACAAACAGCCAGGTCTTTACTCTGGGAAATGGGCTGCGTATCGGAGTAACAGGTGTTGTTACGGATTATGTGAACGTTTGGGAAAATCCGGAGCATATTAAGGATATTCAGATTACAGAGGCTTTTCAGGCGGCAAAGAAAGAACTGTCTCTCCTAAAGGATCAGTGCGATGTAACGGTCTGCATCTATCATGGTGGTTATGAATGCGATCTGATAACCGGTGAAGTTTTAAGCACCAGCGGTGAAAATGTAGGCTACCGCATCTTAAAAGAGCTGGATTACGATATCCTACTTACGGCTCATCAGCATATGCCTGTCTCAGGAAGGGATCTTTTTGGAACCCATACCTTGCAGGTGATGCCCAATGCGGTACAGTATGCAAAGATTGATATCACAGCCTCAGAGGGGAAACCCTTGGTGGAATCTATGATTTGCCCGGCAGGGGATCACCATGAGGTGAAACCATATGCTACCCTTCTTCCCTTGGAGGGAGAGGTACAAAAGTGGCTTGATGTGAGCATCGGAAGATTCAAGGAGCCAGTGTTAGAAAAGAGTAAACTTGATATGGCCATGTATGGCTCTGAAATTGCAGATTTCTTCAACCAGATACAGCTTGAATATACAGGGGCTGATATTTCTTGTGTAGGCCTTGGCAATACTCCCATGAGTCTACCGGAGCACGTGACTATGAGGGATCTGGTAAGAGTATATCCCTTTACAAATACCCTTGTGGTGATTTCTGTTGATGAAGCGGCTCTGAAAAAAGCCCTGGAGCGCTGCGCTGAATACTTTACAGTAAAGGATGGAATCATAGAGATTTCTGAGGTGTTCTTAAACCCTAAGGTGGAGCATTATAACTACGATTATTTCGCAGGGATCACCTATGAAGTAGATGTAAGAGAACCTGTAGGAAATCGGGTAAAGGAGATTCGCTTTGAGGGTAAGCCATTAAATGGCCGCAGCTTAAGCCTTTGCATGAGCGATTATAGAGCCAGCGGAACAGGGGGTTATGAAGTGTACAAAACCTGCCCAGTATTAAAGCGTTTGGGGGCGGAAGTACCTGAGCTTGCCCTGGATTATCTTAGAAAGCACCCTGTGGTTGAGATTCAAAAAAAGGGGAGCATGGTCCTTCCTACGTAAATGGCTGTCCGCACCAAAATAACAAAAATATACCACTTTGGCTTTAAAAATTTTACTTGACAAAAAAGCATTGATGCTTTAGTCTAGCTATATACTTTACAAAACGAAGTTAACAATCATTTTCAAGGCAAAGAAGCCATAACTATGTGCAGCGTCGCACAAGGTTATGGCTTAATTTTTTTACCCAAAATTAAGAAAGAGGTGCTTTTTATGGATCACGGAGATATTTCATGGATGCTTATTTGTTCTGCTCTCGTATTTATCATGACCCCGGGGCTGGCATTTTTTTACGGAGGTCTGGTAAAACGAAAAAATGTAGTAAATACCATTATGTCATCAGCCATTATGATGGGAGTTGGATCAATTCTTTGGGTTTTGATCGGATTTTCCCTCTCCTTTAGTGGAGATATTGGAGGTGTCATCGGGAATCTTAACTGGTTCGGTCTTAACTTCGATACGTTTGCCGATACCACTCACCCTTATCCCAATACGCTGGTATTTGCAATCTTTCAGATGATGTTCGCAATCATTGCACCAGCCCTAATTACCGGAGCAGTGGCAGAGCGAATGAAGTTTACATCACTGGTAATTTTTGTGGCATTGTGGTCCATTATCGTGTATTATCCCCTTGCACACATGGTTTGGGGCGGTGGGTTCTTGTTCCAGATCGGTTCCGTTGATTTCGCAGGAGGAAACGTAGTTCATATCAGTTCTGGAGTGAGTGCACTGGTTCTGTCCTTCCTTCTTGGAAAACGAAGACACTTAGGGAAAGCACCGTATCACCCTCATAATGTTCCTTTTGTATTCCTGGGAGCAGCACTACTATGGTTTGGTTGGTTTGGTTTTAACGGAGGCAGCGCGCTGGCAGCCAATGAACTGGCAGCTCACGCATTCATGACAACCAATACAGCAGCAGCTTCCGCACTTCTTTCCTGGATTCTTATAGAAGTGATTAAAAACGGAAAACCTACCCTGGTAGGAACTTCTACTGGCCTTGTTATCGGCCTGGTTGCCATTACTCCTGGTGCAGGATTTGTACCGATTTGGGCGGCTATCATCATCGGAGCATTGGTTAGTCCAATCTGCTATTACTTTATTAATGTAATCAAACCTAAGTTTGGATATGATGATGCACTTGACGTATTTGGATGCCACGGAATCGGTGGAATCTGGGGTGGCATTGCTACCGGTATCTTCGCAAACACAAAAATTAACGCATCAGCACCTTTTAATGGTCTTGTATACGGAGATGCCACCTTATTGGTCCGTCAGATTGCAGCCATTGTAATAACCATTATTATTGCCATCGTAGGGACTTTAATAGCAGCAAAAGTCGCTTCCCTGATCACTAAGGGCATTAAAGTATCCAATAAGGATGAGATGATTGGCCTTGATGTATCAGAGCATGGGGAAACTGCTTATCCGGCATTTAATGGTATGGATTAAGAGAAGGGGGACGATCACATGAAGAAAATAGAAGCATTTATCCGGCCAGAAAAGCTGGAGGATATTAAAGATATTATGGAAGAGCAGAAGTTAAACGGCTTAAGCATCAGCCAGGTTATGGGCTGTGGAAATCAGAAGGGCTGGACAGAATACGTCCGCGGTGCTGAAGTTGATTATAATTTCCTCACTAAAATTAAGTTAGAAATGGTAGTGGCTGACGATCAGGTGGAAACAGTCATCAGCAGAATTACTCAAAAAGCTTATACCGGAGAATATGGGGATGGGAAGATCTTTATATCGGATATTCAGGATGCGGTTCGCATTCGTACCGGAGAGCGCGGGGAAGACGCAATTAAGTAGTTTCTTCTATATATAATAGAGCAGTGGACTGGAGTTGTTACCAGACACTGCTTTTTTTGTAATATCGAAAATCATATTGGAACATACAAGTACCCTTCTAACCCATGAGTTCAGAAGTTAATGTTGTTTAAGCATGAAAAAACTCCCGCCAAACTCATTTTTTTTGTTTAGCGGGTATTATCCTATGGTTAATCCATATTAAAAAATGAATGTCTTATTTTACCGGTTCCTTTCTCATCTCTTTAATAATGGAGCTGTATCCACGTATAAAGAAGAATAATGTTACAGCGCTTCCAATGATATCCGATATAGGCCGCGAATACCAAAGTCCGTCCATACCCCAAATTAGTGGTAGTGCATATATCATAAAAGCAAATAAACCTATTTGATAAAAAACACTTAGAAATGAGGAGCTTTTCTCTTTACCAGTCAGCATCATGAAACTCAGGCTAGTTGGAACAACAGTAGCTAATGGTAACAAAAAAGTAAATTTACGTAAGCCATCTAAAGTCAATGGCACTAAAGATGGGTCATTAATAAAAAGGGAGACCCAAAACGCAGGGAAGACTTGAATAAGAATAAGTCCAATCAATAAGATTACGGTATTCCATAATAGTGCCAATTTGAATACGGCAAAAGCTCTTTTATAATTTTTCTTGGCATAGTTATATCCTGCAATAGGTTGTAAGCCCTGACCAATACCATGTATAGGCATTAAAAATATTAATAAAATTGAATTTATTGCAGTCATCACTCCTACGGAAGATTCTCCTCCATGCAATGCCAATGAGTAATTTCCCACAAGTTGTGTAATGCTTATTGAAAGCTGGTTAGTAAAAGGAACAATCCCGATTTTTAAAATTGATTTGAGTATTGGTAGAGCTGGGAGAAACATGGCTTTTGACAGTCTTAAATAGGAGTGTCTGCTTATAAAATACCCAAAGCCAATTGCGGTGACAATACTCTGAGATATGACGGTAGCAATTGCCGCACCGGTAGTTCCCATGTGTAAACCCAATATTAAAATTGTATCTAAAATGATATTGAGAATACATCCAACTAGTGTAATTACAGCAGATAACGTTGGTCGTCCATCTGCTCTTATAATGACAGGCAATGTAAAGCTGAACATATTAAAAATAGTTCCTAAAATTATAATTGATATATAGCTGTCAGCATAAGATGCGGATTGGCCGGTGATACCAAGCAACCCCAAAATTTGTTGCTTAAAAACAAAAAATAGAATTGTGATCGCCAAACTGACGATGGTAACATAAGTAAAGGCGTTTCCTGCTGTTTTTTCCGCTCTTTCCTTTTGCTTTTCTCCAAGTCGCATAGATATGTTTGCACTGGCGCCAATGGCGATCAAGGCTGATATTGCCAAAATAATTGTTGTTATTGGCATCGTATAGCCTATACCGCTTAAAGCTAATGTACCGCCCTCTTTAATATGACCGATAAAAATTCGATTAACCACCTGATATAAAGAATTTACAATTAAACCAAGCGCAGTAGGAATAGAATACTGCGCTAGTAATTTCCAAATTGGTTTTTGCTCCAGATCATCAATAATTTCTGTTTTATTTCTGTTCATTTCGTTTCTCCTTTTAGAGATATTATAGATATATATAGTCCTTTATTTCGATAAATAATAATAACACTTATATTTTTAATAAAGTGTTATTATTTCTGATTTCTTTTTATAGAACTTAATTCAAAAAGCTTTTTTTCTTGTAAATACTTTTCCATAATAATTTCTGCATCATTCATTACCTTTTGTATCGGGCATCCCTTTTCTTGTTGTATTCCACACTCAAAAAGCAGACCATTTCCCTCAATTGCTTGTATTATATCCATAAAGCTAATGGTTTCAATAGACTTTCGTAATGTATACCCCCCACTGGCTCCAGATACAGATTCAACCAACCCTGCCTTAACAAGTTGAGTCAAAATTTTAGATAAATAAGTAACAGATACTTGAAATTGCTTTGCTAGTACGTGTACACTAAACTTTTCGCCTTGATTCTGTTCAATCATGTATAATACGGTGTGTAAAGCATAATTTGTTGCTTTCGTATATTTCATTTTCATTCTCCTTAAAGATATTAAAGACTTTGTTTGTCTACGATAATATCAGCTTTCAAAAATTTTGTCAACATAAAAACAAATGCTCCTATGTTTAAAAATAACATTATTAAACTAAACATGGAGCACAGAAACGTAAATCCAGCTTACCAGGTATTTACTCATGTGGTCATACTGGATACCAGTAACATAAAGTAGCCATAATTATACACTCAGGAAAGCAGCTTGCCGACGGAAGCAGTGATGTAAATGCAAATGTTCTCTATGATTCAATTGTCGTTATATCAGATTTTATCAGTTATGATAGTGCAACCGGAATTATAACTTTGCTTCAGCCAGGTAGATATGAGTTTGATTGGTGGGTAGCGACCCAATCTTCTAGATCTGTAAATGGTGTAGGCTTCGCGCTGGTATCGTCTCAAGGAGATATCCTCGTAGGCAATTCATCGATTAAAACAGGTGAGGTAGTTGGAATAGGAATCATTGTGGTCACGGAGGCACCTGTTACTGTGGAACTTAGAAATAACAGCACAGAAAGCGTATATTATCCCACCATAGTCCCGGTCAAATCATCCCTTGTAGTGATCGGAGGAGAAGGTGCAGGCGAAACTGGCCCCACGGGAGCAACTGCTCCCATACACTTATGTAAGTAATTGATTCAATCTTCTAGATATTTCTTTTTCTATTCCCAAGCAAATGTTTTTTCAGTATAAATATTACATATTCAGATTATTTATTATGCCAGGTCCTATATTTTCAAGATAAAATATTACTATAAAATTATAATATATTCGATTAAAAAGACGACCTTGCCTGCATATGGTTTATAAAGAGCAAAAAGGCTGGTTTCATGAATAGGGGTAATCTCAAAGCGGTTTCTATTTTTAAGGAAAAGGGAAGTGACTTCAATGAGCGATTCACTAGTTCAATTTTAACTTTTTTGGGATCCAATGATTATATCATTAAGGATTCCAAAGCAATAAAAAGTCGTTCGGTAGGCAGCGAGCAAATAGAAGACGAAAGGGAGCGCAAGAATGATTGTTAATGATAACCATACCAGTTCAGAACTTAAACAATTCGTAAATGAATATAAAGTTGCTGTTTATCTGAGGCTATCAAAGGAAGATGAAACAATCGGTCAATCAACCAGCATAGAAAACCAAAGAAATATACTTATGGAATATGTACGTTTACAGGGGTGGGTCTGTCACAAGGTATATATAGATGACGGGTACTCTGGTCTTCGTTTTGACCGTCCTGGATTTAGACAGTTACTAAGTGATATTGAAAAAAAGAAAATAAATTTAGTGATAACAAAAGATTTGTCTCGGTTAGGGCGAGACTATATCGCAACCGGTTACTACCTGGAACGGTATTTTCCAGAAAAAAATATACGTTACATTGCCTTAAGCGACGGTATCGATACCAGTACGACGGACAGCTTTAATGATATGGGTCCTTTTAAATCTCTTTTAAATGATATGTACGCAAAGGATATTTCCAAGAAAATTCGTTTTGTATTTGATCAAAAGAGGAAAAGAGGCCAATTCATTGGTGCATTTGCTCCTTATGGGTATTTAAAAGATACCAATAACAAAAATAAGTTGATAATCGACCCATATGCCTCCTCCATTGTAGTACGCATATACAAACTAATCCTCAACGATAACAGCATGGGAGCCATAGCTAAGATTTTAAATGAAGAAAAAGTACCTTCTCCCATTGCTTACAAGGAGACCTTCTGCAACTATAAGAACAGAAGGACGGATCGGAGATTATGGAATCAGGGAATGATAAAAAACGTATGCACCAATCCCACATATCTAGGCCATATGGCACAAAGGAGATCAGAACGAGTCAACTATAAATCAAAGAAGATGAAAAATTACAAACAATCAGAATGGATTATCGTTGAGAATACCCATGAACCTATTATAGAGCAAGATCAATACAATCTGGTACAGGAGATGATTGTTAAAAAGGCCGTTCTTTACTCAAGAAAGGATGGAGCAAAGCATCTGCTTAATGGTTTGGTATACTGTAAGGAGTGTGGGGCAAAGCTCACTTATAAAAAGGTGAATGGGCAACATAAAATGAACTGTATCATGTATTTAAAGCACGGAAAAGATTATTGTTGTAGTCATTATATTGATGAAGAAACTTTAAATGATTTTGTTGTGAAGGAACTTATAAACATTGCTGATAAAGTGTTACCCCTGGATTATGAGGCCCAATTTGGGTCTTTGGTGAAAAAGGAAAAATTAGATATGTACGGTGGGGAAATCTTTCAGTTAGAGAAGCGATGTGGGGAGATACAGACCTATATAAAAAGGTTATACGAGGATAGAGTGAAAAATATTATTGCAAACGATACCTTTATCAGCCTGCTTAATGATTATAGCAAAGAAAAAGAAATGATAAACACACAATACCAGCATATAAAAAATTTGCAGCTAGAGCTGAAAGCTTCTCAAATTGGGAGTGAGGATTATAAAAAATGTCTTACGGATATTATTCAATTTAGAACACCGGATAAAGCGATACTGACACAACTAATTGAGAAGATTGAAATAGACAAAGAGAGGAATGTATTTATCAGTTATAATTTTAAAAGTCCATTTCAAAAGGAATAATTAATAGACATAAGTTGAACGGAGCAACCGGTCCGGCGGTTCAAATATTTCCTATATTATATCACAAACTTATGTAGATACGGCACCTACCACCACCACCTCCACTTATGAGGTGCGTGTCATTACTGAATATGTGTCCAATGTTACCTTTATAAGTTCAGAATATTATAATAATATAAGCCTCCTTATAATCTAGTTTAAAAAAACAGGTAGCCTTGAAGATAAAGACTGCCTGTTTTTTTAGGATTATATATCTGCACTCTCTTTGTACGTATTAGTATTCTAGAAAGTCAAGCTTTTAAATGAACTTTTTAGACAATCTTTTCTAGTGTCAAACAAAGTATATTGTTATTATTTATAATTTTAAACCTGTAAGAGGCTTTGCATACGCTAATTTTTGCCAGGGGATATTTACTGTGATAATACCAGATTTTAGCAAGATAAAGTAGTCACAAATATACACTCAGCAAATCGGCTTGACATATTATTATAAGTATAATAGCTGCAAAAGTACTAGATAAAAATAGATAATTAAGGAGCCCTTTTGCAGTTATTGTTCGACAAAATTTATTTTTAGTAAAGGAGAAGGATATCATGAGCAACACAGTATTACAGATAGAGCGGTTAGCCGCCGGAACCGTAGACGTGAATCAAAATGTTATTTTTGATTCCATTGTAGTTATATCTGATTCAGTCACCTATAACAGTGCTACCGGAACCATAACTTTGCTTCAGCCGGGTAGATATGAATTTGACTGGTGGGTAGATACCCAATCTTCTGCCTCCTCAAATGGTGTAGGTTTCACGCTTGTATCATCTCAGGGTGACCTTCTTGTAGGCAACTCTCCTATTAAGACAGGTGAGGTTGTAGGTGTGGGAATACTTGTGGTCAAAGAAGCACCTGTAACGGTAGAGCTTAGAAATAACAGTACTGCAACAGTATATTATCCCACCATAGTTCCGGTCAAAGCAACACTTGTTGTAATTGGGGACGAAGGCTCAGGTGGAACTGGCCCCACTGGAGCAACTGCTCCGTTAAACTTATGGTAAAAATCAAAAGAAATATTATAATAATCTTTCTAAATATCTCTAAAGTAAACAAATATTATGCATAAAATAAATTTAGACTATTCAATGGTATGCTGTTTGATGATGAGGTACGAATATATGGAGATTTATTAAAGGAATTTATCTAGGTAGACAACTATAATTTCAAAAACCCTTTCCCAGAAGAATAGAAGTATGTTACATAAGTTAAACGGAGCCACCGGTCCGACAGGGGCAACAGGCCCCACGGGTGAGAGTGGTCCTTCTGGTGCAACAGGTCCAACCGGAGATATTGGCTCCACGGGGGCAACTGGTCCAACGGGAGATATCGGTCCAACAGGAGCCACAGGTTCAACGGGAACGACCGGACCAACAGGAGCCTCCGGTCCAACGGGAGCAACTGGTCCAACGGGAGATACAGGTCCAACGGGAGCAACGGGTCCAACGGGGGCAACTGGTCCAACGGGAGCGACCGGCCCGACGGGGTTAACTGGCCCGACCGGAAGTGATGGTCCAACGGGAGCGACCGGACCGGAGGGGGATACTGGTCCAACCGGAGGTATTGGTCCGACTGGATTTACCGGCCCGACCGGGGACAGTGGAGCCATCGGAGCCACCGGTCCAACTGGGGCAACAGGTCCATTAGGGGAAACGGGAGTCACCGGGCCGACTGGATCAACTGGTGAGACAGGAGCCATTGGCCCAACAGGAGCGGCAGGTGAAACCGGCGCAACGGGAGCCACAGGTTCTACCGGAGCAGTGGGCCCGACGGGAGAAATAGGTCCAACCGGGGAAACTGGCCCAACAGGAGCCACGGGTCCAACGGGAGCCACCGGTCCAATGGGGATAACCGGTCCAACGGGAGCTACAGGAACCACTGGTCTATCGGGAACCACGGGTCCAACAGGGGATACAGGCCCGATGGGAGCCACGGGTCCAACGGGAGCGACAGGTCTATCGGGAATTACGGGTCCAACGGGAGATGCCGGCCCGACGGGAGCCACGGGTCCAACGGGAGCGGCAGGACCATCGGGAACTACAGGTCCAACGGGAGTTACCGGCCCGACGGGAGCTACGGGTCCAATGGGAGCCACGGGTCCAACGGGAGCCACGGGTCCAACCGGGGATACCGGTCCAACGGGAGCGACCGGTCCATCGGGAGTTACAGGACCAACTGGAATTACGGGTCCAACGGGAAATACCGGCCCAACGGGAACTACTGGCCCAACGGGAGTTACAGGCCCAACCGGAGCCGGTCCAACGGGAGCGACAGGTCCAACTGGAGCTACCGGCCCAACTGGGGCCACTGGCCCAACTGGAGCGACAGGTCCAACTGGAGCTACGGGCTCGACTGGCCCAACGGGAGATACAGGCCCGACGGGAGCTACCGGCCCAACCGGGGATACCGGTCCAACGGGAGTTATTGGTCCAACCGGATTGACTGGCCCAACTGGATTGACTGGCCCAACTGGATTAACCGGTCCAACGGGAGCGACGGGTCCAACCGGAGTTACCGGTCCAACCGGAGATACCGGCCCAACGGGAGCGATTGGTCCAACCGGAGCGACTGGTCCAACCGGATTGACTGGCCCAACTGGATTGACTGGTCCAACTGGATTGACTGGTCCAACGGGAGCGACTGGTCCAACGGGAGATGCCGGTCCGACAGGAGCCACCGGCCCGACAGGAGTAACCGGCCCAACGGGAGCGACCGGCCCAACGGGAGATACCGGTCCGACAGGAGTAACCGGTCCCACTGGTCTTGGCCCCACAGGAGCGACCGGCCCAACTGGGGATACTGGTCCGACGGGAGATACCGGTCCAACGGGAGCGACGGGTCCAACCGGCCCAACTGGTGACACAGGACCAGGCATAACTGTTTTTGGAAATGTATTTACACCGTTGGCAGAGGATTCTGAAACAGCAGTATTACTTTCAGGAGATGTTATTTTTAGTAATAACGGGATTATGCAGGGGATTACCCATACACCTGGTACTGCACCTATAACAATAGAGCAAACCGGCATATATAAAATCAATTATAGTATCTCAATAAGCAATAATATTGACGCTACGGTTACCTTAGCAGTCAATGGAGTAGATGTTAGTTCTGCCGCCGTTCCAACTGAAATAATGGTGGGAACATTCTCAAACTCATTTATACTGAGTCTTACAGCAGGGGATGTAATTACTTTGAGAGTCGAGTAGATAAGGCTGTTAAGAGGTAGGCTGGGAGAATAAAAAAATAGATGCCGGCAATCTGTCATTCATAGACAGATTGCCGGCATTTAATATTAACCAAGACACCTTGTTTTAAAGGAGATATTTATACTAATTTTATTACATTCAAAGATAATTGATTATAAAATGCAAACGCTGCTTTGTTAACATAAGCATCATCTCTCCCAATTAAAGTTGTTTGGTATGCTCCTGGCGTAACGGGGAAATCAGTCGAGCTAGTAATCCCTACTGTATATACTGCACCTTCCGGTCCGATTTTAATGCCGCGACCATCATCCCCTCTGCTACCCCCTAGATAGTATGAAACAAGAAGGTTACTTAGATCTGTTGATAAAATGCTGATAAATGCATCATTAGATCCTCTCAAAGCTGAGGGGATCACGTTTGGTGTTATTGGAAAGTCGGTTGCTGAAGTAAATCCTGTGATATATGCATGGCCCTGTAAATCGGTGTAGATATCTCTAACTGAACTCGCGGTGCTTCCCCCCAAATAGGTGGATGCAATCAGACTTTCTCCAGATGGAGATAACTTGGATACATATGGTTGAAGATTAGCAGGGCCTTTTGTTGTCTGGAAAGCGCCAGGTGTTACCGGAAAATCGAATGAATTGGTTTCTCCCGTGACAAAAGCATGACCCAAGGAATCCAAGGCAATGCCATAACCGTAATCAATACTGCTTCCACCCAAAAAGGTAGAGTAGACAAGAGAACTTCCGTCGATTGCCAGTTTTGTAATAAATGCTTCCTGCTCAATAAAAGTGGTTTGGAAAGCACCGGGTGTTACCGGGAAATTGGTAGATCGGGTAGTACCAGTCACATACGCATGCCCCTGAGTGTCCAATGCAATTCCAAGGCAACCATCAAAAAAATTACCGCCAAGGTAGGTGGAGTAAATTAGGCTTGCTCCGTCAGGAGAAACTTTAGTAATAAACCCACTGCCGGTAGTATTGGGTAAGGTCATTTGAAAGGCGCCGGGAGTAGAAGGCAAAATAGTGGAGGAGGTTTGCCCTGTCACATAAGCACTTCCTTGAGAATCCACTGCAATATCATAACTAATATCAGTATTGCTGTTTCCTAAAAAAGAGGAGTAGATAAGGCTCCCACCGTCTGCAGCTATTTTAGTAACAAACATATAGCCACGAGTGGTTTGAAAAGCGCCTGGTGTTATTGGAAAGTTTATAGAGCGGGTTTCTCCTGTGACATAGGCACAATACTCATCATCCAAGGAGATACCAAGGCCTCGATCTATGCCATTGCCTCCAAGATACGTAGAATAAACAAGAGATTCTCCGTTGCTGGAAAACTTTGTGACATACGCATCCTCATTACCAGAGAAAGTAGTCTGAAAAGCACCTGGTGTTACTGGGAAACCAGTTGAATTCACGTATCCAACCACATAGGCATGACCCTGGTCATCTACTGCAATTGATTGACCGTATTGGATATCTGCACCTCCAAGATAGGTGGAATACTGTAGGATAGGGTCTATAACAAGGGGGAAATCTGAAGAATAATTCCCAACTAATTCAAAGCCAATGTCGAAATTATTGTAAAGCTGATAGGCGCAGTTCACTGGTATGACAATACCATTTATCTGCTGATAAGCAATAGGAGCTAAGTCGGTGAGAGTTCCCAGAGCATGGTGTACCAGAAGATTTCCTGTCTCGTCTATTTCCAGACTTTCAGCCCCTTCCCAATGAAGCTGGATAGAAGTAATATGTTCTGGACTATCTAATAACCAGTTCATTTTCAAACCATCATCACTGGCGGAAATCTCTAGATCTACGCCCTGCCAGACTGCTTTATATTTTAGTTCCTTATAATGTGAAACTCCATTTTGCCATTTTAAAGAGTCATCTCCTTTGAAAAAATGGTGATATCCCTCCTGCTGAGAGACTCCTTCCAGGAAAAGATTGGTATTTGCATTTGTAAAAGAGAGCTCCAGAGCCACACCATTTCTAGGCTGATCTGGCTCTGGGACTTCTTCCTCTATAGGCTCCAGCTCCACGGAAGTAATCCGGTCTGAAGAAAAGAAAAAACGGCGTCCTTTATAATTTGTCGTAAAGTGTGCTCTCTGATCTTCCTGCCCATTGTTTTTTACAAAGGAGAGAGGAAGCTTACATTTATTTAAATGAATGGAATCTTTTAAATGATTTTGCATAATATACACCTCTTTCTAAACGGTATAAAGCATAATATGCAAAATGCTCTGTTAGTGAGACAGCCTTACAGAAAGCTTTTAAAAAATGTTATAAATATTACATTACTAAAATAATCCTTTTATACTCAGAGAAAACTGTTTATAGAATGCAAAAGCCGTTTTTGTAACAAAGGCATCGCCACTACCGATTAGAGTTGTTTGGTACGCTCCTGTTGTAGTAGGAAAATCAGCAGAGAAAGTAACTCCTGTAGTATAGATTGCTCCATCTGGCCCAATAGCAATGCCGTATCCGTATTCAGTATTGCTGCCTCCCAAATAGTAAGAAACAAGAAAGGTTAGTCAAGTCTGCTGAGAGAATGCTGATAAATGCATTAAAAGTTCCTGTTAATGAAGAAGGGGTGATAGCCCTCCTGTTGAGATACCCCTCCTGGAGTGATATCGGGATTTGCATTTATAAAGGAGAGCTCCAGAGCCACGCCATTTCTGGGCTGATCCGGGTCTAGAAAATCGCTTGGGAAATGGCCGGGGCCTGGGACTTTTTCCTATAAAGGCTCCAATTCTACGGAAGTAATCCGATCTGAAGAAAAGAAAAAACGACGGCCTTTATAATTAGTTGTAAAGTGGGCTCTCTGAGAAGCTTACGTTTATTTAAATGAATAGAATCATTTGATTGATCTTGCATAATAGGCACCTCTGTCTTAAACATGTTATAGAGCATAGTATGCAAAAAAACTTATTTATAAGACATGCCTGTAAAAAGGTCAAAAAGTCAATTCTCTATACGTCATATCATCATAAATATCCAGTTATATCAACCGATGCCTGACGGTAAAAGGCAAACCCAGTTTTGGTCACAAACGCATCACTGGTTCCATTTAAAGTTGTCTGGAATGCACCCGGCGTGGCGGGAAATCCGGTAGAAAGAGTCTGCCCTGTTACATATACTGCACCTTCCGGTCCTGTAGCAATGCTATAACCAATTCCAGTTCCCAGACAGTAAGAAACAAGTAGTTTTGTTAAATCTGCGGAAAAGATACTGATATATATATTTGCACCTCCCTCAAATATTGAAGGTATTACTTCCGGTGTTAAAGGAAAGTTGGGCGAGGTAGTGTTTCCGGTGGCGAAAATACGGCCTTGCGCGTCAATTGTTCCTCCCCGGTTAACATCAGAACTATTACCTCCTAAAAAAGTAGAGGCAATAAGACTATCTCCGCCAGGAGATAACTTGGAAATAAACGTATTTATAAACCCTCCTGGATAGATTGTCTGAAATGCTCCAGGTGTTACTGGAAAACCAGGCCCATTAACGTTCCCTGTAACAGAGGTATTACCATAAGAATCCACAGAAATACTTTGCCCGCTTGAAACGGCACTGCCAGACAAATAGGTGGAATAAATAAGGGCACTTCCATCAAGGGAGAGCTTTGTTATAAACGCGGAATCTACATTGGTCGTAGTTTGAAAAGCGCCTGGTGTTACAGGAAAGTCAGTGGAAGTGGTAACACCTGTGACATAGGCGTAATCCTGAGCATCCACCGCAATATCATTGATAATATCCTGACCGCTGCCTTCCAGGTAGGTGGAATAGACAAGGCTTCCTCCATCAGAAGAAAATTTTGTAATAAATCCGCTTTGTGGCCCCAATTTTGTAGTTTGAAATGCACCAGGAGTAACAGGAAAATTAATATCACTGGTATATCCAGCAACATAAGCACAGCCCTGAGAATCAACGGCGATTCCGTTTCCAGTTCCTGTAAACCCTAAAAAAGTAGAATAAATCAAACTCCCCCCATCTGGCGCAAGCTTAGTAACATATATACTTCCACTAGTAGTTTGAAATGCACCGGGAGTAATGGGGAAATCGGCTGAAGTTGTTCTACCTGTAATATAAGCACACCCTTCTGTATCCAAGGAAATGAAGTTGTCGGCTTCAATGCCACTGCCTCCCACATAAGTGGAATAAATAAGGGAGGTACCATTGCTTGCAAACTTGGTAACAAATGCATCTGTATCACCACCATAGGTGGTTTGAAACGCACCGGGTGTTACAGGAAAGTCAATAGAAGTAGTAATTCCCGTAACATAAGCACAGCCCTGAGTATCTACCGCAATGCCTCTTCCAAATTCTGTTAAACTTCCCCCCAGGTAGGTGGCGTACGATAGGATCGGATCAATGATAAGCGGAGTATTTTCCAAATAACTACCTGTGAGTTCAAAACCAAGTTCAAAACTTCCATATATCCGATAAACGCAGTCTACTGGCTTTCTTTCCCCCTCTATTTCCTGATAAGCAATGGGAGCTAAATCAGTCAATGTTCCCAAAGCATGGTGGACCAGTAAGTTTCCTGAGGTGTCTAGTTCCAGACTGTCGGCCCCTGCCCAGTGTAGTCGTATAGAAGAGGCTCTGTCTACTCTGTCTAATACCCAGTTCATCTTCATACCATCTTGACTACCCAATATCTCCAAATCCACGCCCTCCCAGACATCAGGATAGCGAAGTTCTTTATAATGAGGAACACCATTGTTCCATCTTGTAGAGTCATTTCCCTTATAAAAATGGTGGTATCCTGGCTGTGGCAACACTCCCTCAGGAGTAAAATTGGAATTTGCATTTACAAATGAAAGTTCTACAGCCACGCCGTTTCGGGGCGTTTCTGATTCGGTTGGAATCACTGTTAAGTCATTTGGTTCCTTTCGTGATTCCTCCAAAGGTTCCAGTTCCACCAAAGTGATCCGGTCAGAAGAGAAGAACAGTCGCCGGTCCTTGTGGTTTGTAGTAAAGAGAGCTCTGGAATCTTCCTGTCCGTTGTTTTTAATAAAAGTGAGGGGGAGTTTCGTCTCATAGTTAAAAGGATTAGTTACAATATTCTGCATAAATAACACCTCATAATTCATTATTTATAGAGTGCAATGAGAAAAATTTATATGCTTGCTAAAAAGTCGTTGTGGTAATTCTAACATTAATTCTCTAAAACAATCCTTCTATTTCTACCGACGCCTGACGGTAAAAGGCAAACCCTGTTTTGGTCACGAATGCATTACGGGACCCATTTAAAGTTGTCTGGTATGCACCCGGGGTGGCGGGAAATTCAGTAGACATGGTCTCTCCTGACACATATACTGCACCTTCCAGCCCTGTGGCAATGCTATAACCACTTCCACTTCCCAGGCAGTAAGAAACAAGAAGCTTAGTCAAATCTGCTGAGAAGATACTGATATATATATTTGCACTTCCATCTAATAAAGAAGGTATTATATCAGGCGTTAATGGAAAGTTGGGTGAGGTGGTGTATCCGGTGGCATAAATACGGCCTTGCATGTCAATAGCACCTCCATAATTAACATCTGCAACTGATCCGCCAAAATAAGTGGATGCAATAAGGCTGTCTCCGCCTGATGATAAAATAGAAACAAACGTATCTGCAAGCCCGCCTCCATAGGTTGTTTGGAACGCACCAGGTGTTACTGGAAATCCAGCTCCATTGACCCGCCCTGTAATATATGCATAACCCAAGGAATCTACGGAAATGCTGTGTCCGGCCGAGGTAGTGGCAGTACCAGACAAAAATGTGGAATAAATAAGGGCACTTCCATCAAGGGCGAGCTTTGTTATAATTGCGGAACTCCCTGTGGAGGTAGTTTGAAAAGCGCCAGGAGTTACCGGAAAGTCAGGGGAATTGGTAACACCAGTCACATAGGCGTAACCCTGAACATCCACTGCAATGTCGTTAATTACATCCTGACCACTGCTTTCCAGGTAGGTGGAATAGATAAGACTTCCTCCGTCAGGTGAGAATTTTGTAATAAATCCACTTTCAAACCCTATTTTTGTAGTTTGAAATGCACCTGGAGTCACAGGAAAATTAAGGTCGCTAGTATTTCCAGTCACATAAGCATGACCCTGAGGATCGACTGCAATGCCATAAGCAGTTCCATTTCCGGTACCCCCTAAAAAGGTTGAATAAATCAAACTCCCCCCATCTGGCGCAAGTTTAGTAACAAATATATTTCCTAGAGTAGTTTGAAACGCACCGGGAGTAATGGGAAAATCGGCTGAAAGAGTCCGACCTGTCACATACGCGCATTCCTGTGAATCTAAAGAAATGGAGTTGTCGGATTCAATGTTGCTGCCTCCCAGATAGGTGGAATAAATAAGGGAACCGCCATTGCTGGCAAACTTGGTTACAAATACATCTCTGCTACCTGCTAAGGTGGTTTGGAAAGCGCCGGGAGTTACAGGAAAATCAACGGAAGAAGTAGTTCCCGTAACATAAGCGCAGCCCCTAGTATCTACGGCAATCCCTCTTCCATCGTCTGATAAGCTGCCGCCTAAATAGGTGGCATATCTTAAGATGGGATCAATGATAACGGGAATATTTTCCATATAATAGCCTGTGAGTTCAAATCCAAGTTCAAAGCTACCATATAGCCGATAAACACAACTGACCGGTATTCTTTCCCCCTCTATTTCCTGATAGGCAATGGGAGCTAAATCAGTCAATGTTCCCAAAGCATGATGGACCAGTAAATTCCCCGTGGCATCCAGCTCCAGACTGTCTGCTCCTGCCCAGTGAAGACGAATGGAAGAAACTCTATTTGACCCGTCTAATATCCAGTTCATCTTCATGCCATCTTGACTGCCCGATAGCTCCAGATCCACGCCCTCCCAGACAGCAGAATATAAAAGCTCTTTATAATGAGGAACTCCATTTTTCCATTTTAAAGAGTCATTTCCCCGATAAAAATGGTGGTATCCTGGCTGCGGTAATATTCCCTCTGGAATAAGATTGGGATTTGCATTTACAAATGAAAGTTCAACGGCTACACCATTTCGGGGATCATCTGGCTCCGGTACTGGTTCCTCTATAGGTTCCAGTTCCACAGAAGTGATCCGGTCCGAAGAAAAGAAAAAGCGCCGTCCTTTATAGCTTGTAGTAAAGTGAGCTCTGGAATCTTCCTGACCGCTGTTTTTCACAAAAGAGAGAGGGAGTTTCGTCTGATATTTACTCATTGGGTGTGTCACAATATTTTGCATAATATACCCCCTGTTTTTTTCATTGCTATACAAAGCATAGTATGCAAAAGTCATAATTTATGAGACAGACATACCAAATGCCACCTAATAGCATTCAAACAAGTCCCTTCAAATCCCTTGTTTCTTGATAATATTTCGGGCAGAGTATATAATGTTAGGGAAATCTTAATAATATCTCAGTAAAAAAATGATAATTAACGTTTGGAAAACTGATAAAATAAGCTGTCCTCCATAACCATGGAAAGGAGTATCGCAGATATGCAGGAAAAAATACTGATTGTAGATGACGAACAGGAAATTGCGGACTTAGTGGAATTATATTTAAACAATGAAGGATACACGGTTTATAAATTTTATTCAGCAAGAGATACCCTTGCCTGCATTGAGACCACGGAACTTGACCTTGCTATATTGGATATCATGCTGCCGGATATGAGTGGGTTTAAACTATGTCAGAAGATTAGGGAGCAGCACACCTACCCAATTATCATGCTGACGGCAAAAGATGAAGAGATTGATAAAATAACAGGTTTGACATTAGGCGCAGATGATTATATTACAAAGCCTTTTCGCCCCCTTGAGATAGTAGCAAGAGTAAAAGCGCAGTTACGAAGATATAAAAAATATAATCCATCGCATTCCACGGAAACGGAGGAGTCTGTGATTGCCCATTCCGGTTTGTTGATGGACATTAAGACCCACGAGTGCACTTTGGATGAAAGACCCCTTGCCCTGACTCCCACGGAATTTTCGATTCTCCGCATTCTTTTAGAAAATAAAGGAAATGTGGTGAGCGCAGAGGAATTATTTCATAAGATTTGGCAGGACGAGTATTACAGTAAAAGTAACAACACCATTACGGTCCATATTCGTCACCTGAGAGAGAAGATGAACGATACGGTAGAAAAACCAAACTACATTAAAACCATATGGGGAATAGGATATAAAATTGAAGAGTAAGTATAAAGCTAACTATTTTCAGCCTAAATTGTTTTTTGGTTTTTAGGAATAATGGTATTTGCTTTTCTAATTTTCCGTTTGGTATTAGGTTTTTCTTAGGATTTAAACAATAAAATATTAAAATCAGGAAAGCTCCTGTTTGGTAAGATAATTACGAAACAGGAGCTTTTAATATGTGTTTAGATCCAAATGAGAAAGGAAAATCACCATGAAACAGGAAGCAAATAGCCAAGGAAACCTCATGGAACTTGATTTTAGTAAATAAGTGGAATTCCATTCCAGATGATTATGAAGTGGAGCTAATGGAATTAACAAATGGACAATTAGTAGATAAGCGGATTTATCCTGAATTGCAGGAAATGTTTGATGCGGCCAGAAGTGAAAATATCTATCCCATTGCAGGGTCTGGATATAGAACTGAAAAGAAGCAAAAGAGTTTAATGAAGGAAAAAGTCGCTGAATACAAAGCAAAGGGACACTCCCAGGAAGAGGCAAGGACCAGGGCCGATGCGTGGGTAGCCGTTATTCTTCGCTACCCTGCCGACAAGACGGATATAACAGGGGTAATCAATGAACCCTGGCATTATCGTTATGTCGGAAAGGAAGCGGCAGCTCAAATATACAAAAGAGGTATCTGCCTGGAAGAATATCTAAATAAAGTAAACCAATAGAACGATTGTTATTGTTCCTGCTTGATGCCATAGACCGACCAGAACCAATAAATCATTAAAAGAATGAGATAACCGACAAATAAAACTACCGGAATCATACGAAAAATCAGGGCAAAGGGCAATTCAAAGTAAAATGCCTTCCAAAACACTTCTCCACTTCTTTCCCAAAGTCCAGGTGTTAAAAATGCCCGCTCAGGCTGGATCATCATTCTCAGATCAATGATTTTTAAACTGTGGGCTACGAGGAGATAGCATAGGAGTGTTAAAAATCCCTGAAAGCTGTTAACCGCTTTTTTCTTGTAACGCATGGCAGAGGAATCCCTATCTGAGAAGATGGAAACTACTTTCTCTTGCCCCTGAAAAGCCGTAAAGTAATGTTCCCCGGACCGTATGCTTCCAGTCATGTGTTTCCAACCAGAGTCATGAAAAAGACCAAGATACTCCTCATAATCCGCTTTGTTTTTAAAGATTCGGTAATCAATTGCATATATTAGAGGCTGTTTGGAGCCCTTTTTAAAGGTATAAAACAATCCCTTTTTCACTAGCTCCAAACCAGTTTTAGAAAGCTGGTTTAACCATTGCTCTTCTTGTAAGTAGCTTTTAAATAATTTGAATTTAATCACGTTCATTGTTTTTCTCCTCCTTTTTCAAAAGACTGTTTGGTGACAGCAATCATATGTTCCATACGGCGCATATCCATGAGTAATATCTCTCTGCCTTTTTCCGTGATTTCATAAACTTTTCTTCGTTTGTCATCGCTAGGAATTGGTTGAATGTACTTGGATTTTAATAAGTTTTCAATGGCACCATATAGGGTACCGGCCGCTAGACGGACTTGCCCGCCGCTTTCCTCCTCCACCTTCTGCATGATCATATATCCGTGTAGTGGTTCGAGTAAGGATAACAGAATATAGTAGACCGTCTCTGTAAGCGGTAAATTTTTGTCTCGATTCATAATGGACCTCCAATAGCGATTTAATAGGAATAGACTTTAGATTCAAATACAGTTTGAATGTATAGTTGTACTGTATACAGCTATTATATATAGTTGAACTGTATATGTCAAGCAGGATTTCATGGGAGTATAATTTTTCCATTAAGTGATAAAGAGATCGCTTCGTAAAACCATAGTGAAATAAAAGCAGTACCTGTAAATGTAGTATTTCATAAAATCCTCTCGAAGTACTTTATAAATGAAAAATAAATTCTCATGATTGGTTGACAAATGAGGGAATAAGGCATATATTCATTTTGAGTAAACTATTAGTATACTTAAAATGAATGCAGTAAAATAAGGTGGTATTATGGGACGAAAAGAACACAGCATGGAGGAAAAAGAACTGAGAAGAGGTTATATCATTGACGCCGCGGAACGGGTCTTCTTTTCCATCGGATATGAGAATGCTTCTATGGATAAAGTTGCACGAGAAGCTGGATTTACGAAGAAAACCATTTATATGTATTTTAACAGCAAGGTACAAATCTATTTTGAAATTATGATACGAGGGTATCGTCTGCTAATTACAATGCTGGAAGCCAATTTTAAAGAAAAAAAGCAGGGGAATGCCATGGATGAGTTGCGTACTATTTTCTTATCCTTTTATCAGTTCAGCCAGGAGTGTGCCCCGTACTTTAAAGCCATTATGGAATATGAAACCAAGGATTGTGACCAATATACCGGTGTAGAAGATGCCGCAATTGATGAGTGTTATCAATTGGGGGAAAGGATTTTTGGTTATCTCTCCAAATCATTGGATCGGGGCAAGGAGGAGGGAAGTGTCCGAGGGGAGCTTGACAGTGAAAAGACAGCTTTGATTTTATGGGCATTCACCGTGGGAGTATTTAATACAAGAGAGAGAAAAAAAGATTATCTAAAAGCGTATCATAACATCTCTTCCGAGGAATTTATGACGGATTCCTTCTATATGATGATGCATTTGATTGCCGTGAAAGGAGAAGTGGAACATGAAAGGAAATAAATCCTCTGATATCATGGCAAAAGGGTTGCTTTTCCTTACTGTGGCAATCATATTTCTATTCATCACACTTTTTACCATCAGTGGAGGTTTTATGAAGAAGAAATATTTAAATCCGTGGTCAAAAGAGTATTTTGAAAATTACAGTGATCCCAGAATCCGTCTGGCTGCCAGAGGGATATTAGCGGCAAGCGGACATAACATGCAGCCGTGGACTCTAAGGTTTGACTCAACAGATTCCATGTCATTTTATCTCTATGCCAACCGTGAGCGCATAACAAAAGAAGTGGATCCTGAGTATCGCCAGATGATGATATCACAGGGAACCTTTTTAGAATACGTACTAGTGGCAGGTGAAAAAGAGGGGTGGAATGTGAAGATTAAGCTGTTCCCCAATGGAGAATATGACGAAGGAAATTTACTCCAAAGTATGGATACCTTGCCGGTAGCAAAAATAACCTTAAAAAGCGCTCAGCATGAGGATACCCCACTTTATAACGCCATGTACATGCCAGATACGAACCGAATGCCTTACTGGGACCATGAGCTATCTCCGTATGAGATTTCCAGCCTGGAATCAGTTTCTGAAACTTCTGATATTTCAATTAAGGTATACAAGGAGTTATCCGATCGTTCTTACATTACATCTTACGTCATGAAAAGTGCCACGACAGAAGCAGGAGTTCCCCGTGTGATGGAAGAGACAAATACCATATTCCGCCCCAATGAGCACCAGAAAAATCAGTATCGTTACGGTTTTTCCGTGGAAGGGCAGGGGACGAGTGGCCTTATGAAGCCAGTCTTGCAGGGAATGCTTACGATTTTTCCATCTCTCAATTCAGGAAAGTCAGCCAGCCAGAACTTTATCAAATCGACTCTGACATCCGTTGACAACAATCCAGCCTATGTTATGATCGTAACCCAAAAAAACGACCGGGCAACGCAGGTCAGGAGCGGAATGATTTACAGCCAGCTTGTGCTCACAGGACATACCATGGGGCTTGCCATGCAGCCGCTCAGTCAAGTACTAGAAGAATATCCGGAAATGAACCGCATATATACCGAATTCAAGCAAAAATACGCACCAGAAGGAGGCACCATTCAGATGTTGTTTCGAACTGGATTTCCCAAGGATCGGATGCCCTTTAGCATGAGGCAGGATATCATGGACTTTTTTGTAACAAAATAATGGATTTTTGAATTGGTGAAAAAACTTAGTTACATAATATAAGGAAAAAGCATATGGTAAAAAGGGTATGAGACATCAATTTGTTGCTGTCTTTTCCCTTTCTCATCATATGCTTTTTATGTTTCTAGTAAGGTGTTTTCATAGTTTTTGTGCCACAACATGATTGTATTTCTCAAAAACAACCATTTGAACGTAAAATAAAAGAATGTAAAATAAAAGTCCAGAAACAAAGAAAAACACTTTCATTGATACAATGGAAGAAACTATGTATAATATATATTATTCCTATTACTAATAGAAAATTTATACAAAGAACCTGGGAGGCGTTATGAGCATCAAAGTGGTAGCAATCGATAATTCGGAGGAATTGTTAGATAAAATAACCAAAATCTTGAAAGAGATGAAAGAGGTCGAACTATTAGGCAGTTTCAGCGATGCTGTCACAGCCATGCAGTATATAAAGGAACATCCAGTACACCTGGTGTTTTCTGACGTAGTCATGCCAGAGATTAGCGGCATTACCCTTGCAGCCAAGCTTTATGAGCTGGCGAATCCACCGGAGGTGGTTTTGCTTTCTGGAATCCCCGGTTTTTCTTTGGAGGCGTGGAAGATCAGGGCTTACGGGTTTATCATTAAGCCCTATAAAAAGACTCAGATTAAAAAGATTGTGGATCAGTATATCGGGGAATATGGCACTGGAGAATAATCGTATTTCCTCGGTTTGTCCATGTTGGGGTGGGTTTTTCTTTTAATGGACGAACCCATTTTCCTATGTTATAATATGGAGATAGTGAAAAAAGACCCTTTTTTCCATAAGGAGAAAGATATGAAAGAGAATTTTAAAATAAGGGGGCAGCTGAGAACCTATTTGCAGTGGCCGCTTTATCTGAGCGCACTGTGGATCATCGCTAACGTGGTCGTGGGGGCAGCCAGCGCAAAGGCAGGCATTATCATGGCCTTGTTCACACTTTTGTATACTGGGATCGCAGTCTGGCTTTATGTTTACAGAAGGAAGCGTCTGCTTGGCGGTCTTGTGGAGTTTTCCGCAGAATATTCCTGGATGCAGAAGAATTTTCTTACCGATCTGGAACTCCCCTATGGGATCGCAGATGAGAGTGGGCGGGTCCTTTGGGGTAATGTAGCATTTTCAGAGGTTCTGGGTGAGGAAAAACCTCTTAAGGTAACAAGAAAGAACATAATGACCATTTTTCCAGAGATAACCAAAGAGGCTTTTCAACTGAAAGACGGGAAGAAGGAGCTTCATGCCACGCTAAATGACCGCAAGTATAAGATTCATTTAAAGGCAGTGACGATGGAAGACACATCACTGGGCCTAGGCAAGTCTGTGGATATAGACGACGCCGGTGAGACGCTTGTAGCGGTCTATCTTTTTGACGAGACGGAGATCCTTACTTACAAACAGATGGTAGATGACCAGAAGATGGTTGCAGGATTAATTTATCTGGATAATTATGAGGAGGCCTTAGAAAGTGTGGAAGAGGTGCGCCGTTCTCTTCTTACAGCTTTGATAGACCGTAAAATCACCAAGTATATCACCAATATGAATGGAATTGTCAAGAAGCTGGAAAAAGACAAGTATTTCCTAGCCATTAAACAGTCTTATATCGCGGAGCTGAAAGAAAACCGCTTTTCCATCTTAGAAGAAGTAAAAGGTGTGAATATTGGCAACGAGATGGCAGTAACTTTAAGTATCGGCCTTGGAATAAATGGAGATACCTATTACCGCAATTATGATTATGCAAGAATTGCCATTGATATGGCCCTTGGACGGGGCGGTGATCAGGCGGTGGTCAAGGACGGGGAGCGGATCCAGTTTTTTGGAGGCAAGGCACCTCAGGTAGAAAAGACCACACGCGTGAAAGCCAGAGTAAAAGCACATGCCCTAAGGGAGCTTATGGAGACGAAAGACCGGCTTTTAATTATGGGACATCGTCTCACAGACGTAGATTCCTTTGGCGCAGCGGTTGGTATATACCGTATTGCCACTGCCTTAAACAAAAAAGCCCACATTATTATTAATGAAGTAACAACCTCAGTTCGCCCGATGCAGGATCGGTTTATCGGTAATCCGGATTATCCGGATGATCTGTTTTTAACCGGAGCGAAGGCAGCGGAACTGGTAGATGCCAATACCATCTTAGTGGTGGTAGACGTCAATCGCCCAAGTATCACCGATGCACCTGAGCTGTTGCGCCTGGTTAAGACCATCGTGGTATTAGATCATCACAGGCAGAGCAGTGAGATCATAGAGAATGCCGTGTTATCCTATGTGGAGCCATACGCCTCCTCAGCCTGTGAGATGGTTGCAGAGGTGCTTCAATATATTGCAGACGGGATTAAGATTAAGTCCGCAGAGGCGGATGCTCTGTATGCGGGAATTGTAATTGATACCCATAATTTCACCAATCAAACCGGAGTCAGAACCTTTGAGGCAGCGGCCTTCTTAAAGAGAAACGGAGCCGATGTGGTCCGTGTGAGAAAGCTGTTTCGGGATAATCTTCAAGATTATAAGGCAAAGGCAGAGGCAGTTAGAGAGGCAGAGATTTTTGAAGGGTATTTTGCAATCAGTGTTTGCCCGTCAGAAGGAATCGGAAGCCCTACAGTCATAGGTGCCCAGGCGGCCAATGAGCTACTTGATATCGCCGGCATGAAAGCATCCATCGTTATGTCATATTACAACAACACGGTGTATCTAAGCGCCCGTTCCATCGACGAGGTGAATGTCCAGGTGATGATGGAACAGCTAGGCGGCGGAGGCCACCGGACCATTGCAGGCGCTCAGCTTACAGACGTGACCATTGAAGAAGCAAAAACCCGCTTAAAAGCGGTTATTAAAGAGATGTTAGAGAAGGGAGACATATCATAATGGATATTGTATTATTAGAAGACGTAAAGGCATTAGGGAAAAAGGGACAGATCGTTAAGGTGAATGATGGATATGCAAGAAATTTCATTCTCCCCAAAAAGCTTGGAATTGAAGCAACGACTAAGAATTTAAATGACTTAAAGCTTCAAAAAGCAAACGAGGCTAAGGTTTTGGCAGAACAGTTAGACGCTGCAAAAGAGCTTGCTGCAAAGATTGGAGAATTATCCATTACTCTTTCCATACGTGCAGGAGAAGGCGGAAGAGCCTTTGGTTCTGTATCAGGTAAGGAGATTTCCCAGGCCATTAAAAGTCAGCTTTCCATGGATATTGATAAAAAGAAACTGGTCCTTCCAGAGCCTCTTAAAACCTTTGGCTCCCATGAAGTTCCTATCAAGCTTCACAAAGAAGTAACTGCAAAATTAATTGTTAAGGTAGTAGAAAGCTAGGAGGCATAACTATGGATGACGCCCTGATTAAGCGGGTGCTCCCCCACAGCATAGAGGCAGAACAGTCTGTTATTGGTTCCATGTTAATGGACCGGGATGCGATCATATCGGCTTCCGAAATCGTTACAGCAGGAGATTTTTATCAGAACCAGTATGGCATCATGTTTGAAGCCATGCTGGAGCTTTTTAATGAGAATCTGCCAGTGGATCTGGTAACCCTTCAGAACCGATTAAAGGTAAAAGATGTGCCGCCTGAAGTATCCAGCCTTGAATTTGTTCGAGATATCTTAACCACAGTTCCCACCTCAGCCAATGTTAAGTCCTACGCCAATATCGTAAGAGACAAAGCAGTTTTAAGGCGTTTGATAAAGGTGAACGAAGAGATCGCCAATTCCTGTTACGCGGGAAAAGAGTCTCTTGAAACCATTATGGCACATACGGAAAAGACCATATTTAATCTCTTACAGAACCGAAATTCTGGAGAATTTGTTCCAATCCGTCAGGTAGCTATGAATGTATTAGAAAAGATTGAAGAAGCCTCCAAAAACCAGGGGACTGTTACTGGAATCCCCACTGGCTTCATTGACTTAGATTATAAGACGTCTGGCTTACAGCCCTCTGATTTCGTCTTAATCGCCGCCCGTCCTTCTATGGGTAAGACGGCATTCGTACTTAATCTAGTAGACTATGTAGCGGTTAATAAAGGTCTTCCTTGTATGGTATTTAGTCTGGAGATGTCAAAGGAGCAGTTGGTAAACCGTATGTTAGCTATGGAATCCAACGTAGACTCCCAGAAGCTTAGAACCGGAACTTTATCCGATACCGACTGGGATGCAGTCGTGGAGGGAATTGGAGTCATTGGTAACTCAAAGCTGATTATTGACGATACCCCTGGAATCACCATTATGGAGCTTCGCTCCAAGTGCCGTAAGATGAAGCTTGAACACGGTCTTAGTGTAGTCATCATCGATTACCTGCAGCTTATGAGTGGAAGCGGAAAAGGCGGAGAGAACAGACAGCAGGAAATCTCAGAGATCTCAAGGTCCTTAAAATCCCTTGCAAGAGAATTAAGTGCTCCTGTTATCGCATTATCCCAGCTTAGCCGTGCCTGCGAGACCAGACCAGACCACAGGCCCATGCTTTCTGACCTTCGTGAGTCTGGAGCCATCGAGCAGGATGCCGATGTTGTTATGTTCTTATATCGTGATGATTATTATAATAAAGATACAGATATGCCTAATATTGCTGAAGTCATAATTGCAAAGCAAAGAAACGGTCCCATTGGAACCGTGAATCTGGTCTGGAGACCAGAATACACCAAGTTTGCAAACATGGCTCGGTAATGATAAGAATAGTAAAAGGGATCTTCCTATATTTGGAGGGTCCCTTTTTCTAGTTTGCCCGCTATGGGCGAATAAACCAAAACCAGACGGAGTAATACTGAAACTGGTATGTATTTTACTGGTTTCCTGTCTGTATAATGCACCTAGTGCCAGTGGCCATGATGTTATAATGTTCCTGTCTGAAAGATCAGGTAGATGAACAAGCAGGAGGAACAATTATGTACACATTGGTAATTAACTGCGGAAGCTCTTCCCTTAAGTTCCAGTTAATCCACACGGAATCAGAGGAAGTGATGGCAATTGGACTTTGCGAACGGATTGGAATTGAAGGAAGCAAGGTCACTTACCAGAGAAAGGGCGAAGAAAAGAGTGTGACTGAAGCTTCTATGCCCACACACAAAGAAGCAGTTAAAATTATGCAGAAATTGCTCACCGATGAACAGTCGGGTATGATAAAGACGTTAAACGAAGTGAGAGCTGTGGGACACAGAGTGGCCCATGGAGGAGAGATTTTCACATCCTCCGCTCTCATCACGGAGGAGACATTAAAAGCCATTGAAGAGTGCTGTGCATTAGCTCCCCTTCATAATCCGGCCAGTCTAACCGGCATTCGTGCGTGCAAAGAATTGATGCCAGAGACCCCCATGGTAGCAGTATTTGATACGGCATTCCATCAGACCATGCCGGAGATGTCTTATCTCTATGGTATTCCATATGAATATTATGAAAAATACAAGGTTCGAAGATATGGTTTTCACGGAACCAGCCACAGCTATGTTTCCATGAGGGCGGCTAACTATTTGAACCGAAATTATGAGGGCATGAAGATTGTTGTATGTCATCTGGGGAACGGTTCCAGTATTTCAGCCGTACAAAATGGAAAATCTGTGGATACAAGCATGGGATTTACTCCTCTAGAAGGACTCTTAATGGGAACTAGAAGCGGAGACATTGATCCTGGTGCCATGCAGTTCCTCATGATGAAAGAAGACTTAACCATCGCTGAGATGCTTGACGTATTAAACAGAAAATCGGGTGTTCTTGGTGTGTCCGGAGTATCCAGTGATTTTCGTGATATTATGAAGGCCGCAGAAGAAGGAAATCACAGAGCACAGACAGCCCTGGATTCCTTTACATACCGGGTTGTAAAATATATTGGGGCTTATGCAGCAGCCATGGGCGGAATCGATGCCATTGTTTTCACCGCAGGCGTAGGAGAAAATGATGAAAGTATGAGAAAGAAAATCTGTAATCAGCTTGCATTTTTAGGAATTGCTGTGAATGAAGAGGCAAATTCAAAGAGAGGAAGCGAGCAGTTAATCTCTACCGCTGATTCAAAAGTTGCAGTCTTGGTGATTCCTACCAATGAAGAATTAGCGATTGCCAGAGAGACAATTTCTATTGTTCAGTAATCCATTTATCAATGGATACTAATAAATAAGCAAAAGGAGAAGGAAAAGAATGAGTATTTTTGCTTTCATTGGGGCGTTTGGCGGAGGAGTCATGGGGGCTTACTTAGGAGCACTTCCAGCATTTATCCTAACTGGAGTGCTTGCAATTGCAGGCGCGGCGGTGGCAATGGCAGGAGGAGCGGATGCAACCATAGGTTACGTTGCATTTGGTTCTTATCTGGGTCCTCATATTGCCTTTGCAGGAGGAGTTGCGGCTGCAGCTTACGCAGGAAAGAAGAAGCTTTTAAAAAGTGGAACAGATATTTTATCCCCTCTCTACGGAGTGTGTGATCCCATGACCCTGGTCGTTGGCGGAGTGTTTGGAGTACTTGGATTTGTCATTCATTATCTTGCCGGAAGTGTCCTTCGGTTAAATACGGATCTTCCGGGAATTACGGTTATTGTATCTGCCCTCATCGCACGTTTTGCATTTGGAAGTACTGGTCTGACTGGAACGGTGCAGCAAGGGGAAAAAAGAACCTACATAGCAGGAGGAAAAGAGCTTTACTGTCTGATATTGCTTGGTGCCGGTATTGGAACCGCCACTGGATTTGTGTATCAAACCATGGCAGCAGGAGGTGCATCGGAAGCAGCGATTGGAAACTTTCCCGTCCTTTGCTTTGGGATAGCAGCGTTTTCATTGATGTTTACCCAGACAGGTTTTGCTGTCCCCTCCTCTCATCACATCGCCCTGGTCTCCGCGTTAGCGGCAGTGCTTTCTGGTAATCCCCTAATGGGAGTGTTGTTTGGTATTTTGACCGCATTGTTTGGTGATTTTGTGAGTAGGACGTTTAACAGTCATTGTGATACCCATGTGGATCCTCCTGCATGTACCATTTTTATCTTCACCTTTCTTGTAAATATAATATTTGGAAATGGTTTTTTCCTGACCTAGTCCATAAAAAATAAGCATGACCCGCTTCGTAGCGGGTTCATGCTTATTTTTCGTTATGGGCAGCCACTTACAGCGTGTCTGGCTACGGCAATATCCTGCTCTGTTGTGCCTCCTGATACACCTAGTCCGCCAAGGAAGCGGCCGTTGTATGTTAAGGGGATGCCGCCGCCAAAGACGCAGAATTTCCCCGGGTGGGTCTGCTGGAGACCGTAAAGAGGCTGTCCCGGAAGAACGGTTTTGCCCGCTTCTTCGGTTGAGATGCGCAGCGCAGCCGCAGTATATGCTTTTGCGTGGGATACCGATATTCCGGCAAGGAGGGAATGATCCATGCGGTGCATGGCAACCATGTTTCCTCCGTCATCCACCACGGTAAAGACCATGGGAACATGAAGAGACCAAGCCATCTCTTCCCCTCTTTTGATGATACGTAAGGCCTCTTCTAAAGTCATGCGTTCACTTTTTAAAGCTTGAATTACAGCCGCTGCAATTTCTCCCGCCATTTGGGAATCACTCACAAGAATACCTCCTTATAGGGACTTTCATGGATTTAACACCATTATATAGGGGATGTCTTTTGCTTTCAATTACAGTACAATCCGAAAAAATGGATAATCCAATACAGATGGTGCAAAAAGCGGAGGTTTCAATAATACATGAAATCAGTCTGTAGATTACTGGAATCTCAGGTCTTATTTCTAGTAAGATGGAACATACGAGACAAAAGGTATCTAACACCTTAAACCTTGATCTGAGAGGGACTAAAAAAGCCTGGATAACCGGTCAAGAATAGAAGAAGTCTGGATTGTACAAATTTTATGTTTTAATAATATTTCATTGTTTTCGCCTGGATGGGATATGATGTGGACAGAGGAATTAGCAAAAAACTTGTTATGTAGAAGGAGGATATTTTATGCTTGCAAAAGGGTTTACAGAGCCAACGGAGCGTATACAAAAACTAAAAAGAGCTATTGTGGATGCAGTTCCATATGTTGAATCAGAACGAGCCGTTTTAGTAACGGAATCTTATAAAGAGACGGAAGGGCTGTCTCCGATTATGAGGAGAGCAAGGGCAGCGGAGAAGATATTTAGAAGTCTTCCGATCACCATTCATGACAATGAATTGATTGTAGGTGCAATTACAAAGAATCTTCGTTCCACCGAAATCTGCCCTGAATTTTCCTATGAATGGGTAGAGAAAGAATTTGATACCATGGCAACCAGAATTGCAGATCCATTCCGGATTCCAAAGGAGACTGCAGCGGAGTTAAAAGAAGCATTTAAGTACTGGGATGGAAAGACTACCAGTGCCTTAGCAGATTCTTATATGTCCCAGGAGACAAAGGACTGCATCAGCAATGGTGTATTTACCGTAGGAAACTATTTCTATGGTGGTGTAGGACACGTGTGCGTGGATTACGGCAAAGTATTAAAAATCGGCTTTACCGGTATTATCCGTCAAGTAATGGAAGCGATGGCAAAGCTTGATACCAGTGATCCTGATTATATTAAGAAGAAAAATTTCTATGAAGCTCTCATCATTACATATAGTGCAGCCATTCAGTTTGCACATCGTTATGCAGAAAAAGCAAGAGAGATGGCAGCGGTTTGTCTGGATGCAACAAGAAAAGCAGAACTGCTTCAGATTGCAGCAAACTGTGACAAGGTTCCGGAACAAGGGGCGACTAACTTCTATGAGGCATGTCAATCCTTCTGGTTTGTACAGATCCTCCTTCAGATTGAAGCCAATGGGCACTCCATCTCACCAGGACGTTTTGACCAGTACATGAATCCCTATCTTGCTATCGATAAAGGCATTTCTCATGAGTTTGCCCAGGAATTGGTAGACTGTGTATGGGTTAAGTTAAATGATATCAATAAGACCAGAGATGAAGTCTCTGCTCAGGCATTTGCTGGATATGCAGTATTTCAGAACTTAATTGTAGGTGGTCAGACAGAAGACGGACTGGATGCAACAAATGAAATGTCTTATATGTGTATGGAGGCAGTTGCACATGTAAAACTTCCTGCACCATCATTCTCCATTCGTGTTCATCAAAACACTCCCGACGAATTCCTTTATCGAGCTTGTGAGTTAACCCGTTTAGGTTTTGGTGTTCCTGCCATGTATAACGACGAAGTAATTATTCCAGCTCTTTGCAACAGGGGTGTATCGTTAGCAGACGCAAGAAATTATTGTATCATCGGTTGTGTGGAGCCACAGTGTCCTCATAAAACAGAAGGCTGGCATGATGCAGCATTCTTTAATATTGCAAAGGTCCTTGAAATCACTCTTAATAACGGAAAGGCCGGGGATAAGCAGTTAGGTCCTATAACAGGAGATATTACTTCCTTTACCAATTTAGAGCAGCTTTTAGAGGCTTACAAAAAGCAGATGGAGTATTTTGTTTACCATCTTGCTGAGGCAGATAACTGTGTGGATTATGCCCATGCAGAACGTGCACCGCTTCCATTCCTATCTGCTTTGGTTGATGACTGTATCGGTCGTGGTAAGAGTGTTCAGGAAGGTGGGGCATTCTATAACTTCACTGGACCTCAGGCGTTTGGTGTTGCTGATGCAGGAGATTCCCTTTGCGCAATCAAGAAGCACGTTTTTGAAAACAAAGAGATTACCATGGAGCAGTTAAAAGAAGCTCTTGATCATAACTTTGGTGACTGCTGTGACAAGACTTGTTCTGCAACGGAATCAACGGATGAAGATAGAATTTATGAAGCAGTGAAGAGAATTTTAAGCAATAACGGTTCCATCAATCTTGCTGATTTGCAGGCACAGTTAAGCAAGCCTCAAAAAGAAGTTTCAGGCAACAAGGAAGACTATGCACAAGTTAAGAGAATTCTTGAGAATACACCATGGTTTGGTAATGATGAAGACGAAGTGGATATGATTGCAAGACGCTGTGGACAGATTTATTCCTATGAGGTAGAGAAATACAAAAACCCAAGAGGAGGTCAGTTCCAGGCAGGATGTTATCCCGTATCTGCCAACGTATTATTTGGTAAGGATGTAGGTGCTCTTCCAGACGGAAGACTGGCTAAGACACCTCTTGCAGATGGCGTATCCCCAAGACAAGGAAAAGATACCAATGGTCCGACTGCGGCTGCCATGTCGGTTTCTAAACTGGATCATGCAAACTACTCAAACGGAACCTTATATAACCAGAAATTCCTTCCAGCAGCACTTGCGGGAGATGATGGTCTGAAGCATTTTGCTTCCATTGTACGTTCTTACTTTGATCACAAGGGCATGCATGTGCAGTTTAACGTAATTGACCGTGATACCCTTCTTGCGGCTCAGAAAGATCCGGATCAGTATAAGGATCTTGTAGTCCGAGTCGCTGGATACAGTGCACAGTTTACCGTGCTTGCAAAAGAAGTGCAGGATGACATTATAAGCCGTACCGAGCAGACGTTGTAAATGGTTCCTGCATAGAAAAAGAAGGGAGTCGGCATGCAGTCAATTAATTATAATCTGACGGGAACCGTATTTGATATCCAGCGGTTTTCCCTGCACGATGGTCCGGGAATCCGTACAATCGTATTTCTAAAGGGTTGTCCTCTCTCCTGCCAGTGGTGTAGTAATCCGGAATCCCAGAGTATAAAACCAGTCATGATGTATAAAAGAGATGAGTGTATTCATTGCGGACGCTGTATCAATGTGTGCAAAGTGGGAGCCATCAGCCCGGAAAATGAAAACTGGATAGACAGAGAAACGTGCACCAGTTGCGGAGAGTGCGCCAATGCATGTCCGGCAGGAGCCCTTGTTTCAAAAGGAAAGACCATGTCCGTTCAGCAGGTGATACGGGAATTAAAAAAAGATGCCACTACTTACCGCCGTTCCGGAGGGGGAATCACCCTCTCTGGCGGTGAGCCACTGGTGCAATATGAGTTTGCATCAGAGATATTAAAAGCCAGTAAGGGGCAGGGCTGGAACACTGCCATGGAAACCACCGGAATCGGAACCGTGGAAGCGGTGGAACAGGTTATCCCATATGTAGATACGGTTCTTCTGGATATCAAGCATATGGACCCGGAACAGCATAAGCGGTTTACGGGGGCAGGCAATGAAGTAGTATTAAAAAATGCGCCCCGTATTACCAAGATATCAGATACGGTGATTCGGGTTCCTGTGATTCCAGGTTTTAATGATTCCCCAGAGGCAATTCGTGAAATAGTAGCATTTGCAAAAACCCTGACAGGGATTAAAACCATACACCTTCTTCCCTATCATTCATTTGGAGAGAACAAATATGAACTGTTAGGGAAGGATTACGAACTGAAACATGTAAAGCCATTGAATCCGGAAGATCTTACAGAGTGCAAGGCAATTGTGGAAGAATATGGTTTTCGGTGTGTAATTGGTGGATAAATTCGAATTGAGAATGGAGGAAAAGAATGGATCAGCAGTTAATTGAAAAAGTAATGAAACAAGTATCTGATGAGCTTGGAATCAAGAAAGAAACAACACGTCCGGCAGCAAACGGAATTGGGATGACTGAATTTGTAGGAACTGCCATTGGCGATACCATAGGACTTGTAATTGCCAGTGTTGACCCAATGCTTGCCGATGTTATGAAATTAGGTAAGTACCGTTCGGTTGGTATTATTGGAGGCAGAGTCGGAGCCGGCCCCCAGATCTGGGCTGTAGATGAAGCAGTAAAGGCAACCAATACAGAGATTATTTCTGTAGAGCTTCCAAGAGATACCAAAGGCGGAGCCGGACACGGAAGTTTAATCTATATCGGTGCAGAAGATGTATCCGATGCCAAAAGGGCAGTGGAAATCGCACTTCAGGTACTGCCAAAATACTTTGGAGATGTTTACTCCAATGATGCAGGTCATCTGGAATTCCAGTATACGGCAAGAGCCAGCTATTGTCTGGAAAAGGCACTTGGAGCACCAGTAGGCAAAGCCTTTGGAATGACCTGTGCAGGTCCCGCAGCCATTGGTACTGTTTTGGCAGATATTGCAGTAAAAGCAGCCAATGTTGAAGTGGTAGGTTATAGTTCCCCAGCATCAGGAACCAGCTTTTCCAACGAGGTAATCCTCACCTTTACCGGAGATTCCGGAGCAGTAAGGCAGGCCGTGCAAGCTGCAATTGAAGCAGGCAAGAAAATGCTTGGAGCTTTGGGAGATGAACCAAAAACCTCTGAGACACCTTACATTTAACTAGGGTGTGTCTGGAAAGAAGCAGTTTTCAGACACGCCCTAAGAAACCAGGAAAGAAAACATTCAAGAATAATAAGGAGGCTTAACAATGAGCGCAGATGCATTAGGTATGGTTGAGACAAAAGGCTTAATAGGAGCAATTGAAGCAGCAGATGCAATGGTAAAATCAGCAAACGTAACATTAGTTGGATATGAGAAAATCGGTTCAGGACTTGTAACTGTTATGGTAAGAGGAGATGTTGGTGCAGTAAAAGCTGCAACAGATGCAGGTGCTTCCGCAGCAGCATCCGTAGGCGAACTTGTTTCTACTCATGTAATTCCACGTCCTCATTCCGATGTTGAAAAAGTTCTTCCAACTCTTCAGTAAATATGGTTGTGGGGCGACTAAAGTCCCGTTGCCAGAAATGAGGTGGACGAATTGACAATCAGTGAAGAGCAGCTAAAGCAGCTGGTGCTAAAAATCTTAAAGAGACTGGAAGAAGAGGGAAAAAGAGAAAAGAAACTCTTGTATATGGTCTGTACCTCAGCCTGGGATGAAAGATATTATGGGTTTTTAGAAGAAATACAGAAAACAGGTGAATACCGTGTCTGCCCTGTCATTCCCGATGAATGGCAGGTGGAGGGACGGGAAGCCTGTTTTAGAAGTTTTTCTTCCTGTGAAGGAATGCGGTATTATTCCCAGGGGATTCCGGAAGATTTAGAAGATGCAGTAACGGTTTTTCCGGTGATTGCCACAGAGGTGGCGGTAAAGACCGCTCTGTGCATTCACGATACATTTGAGACTACCTGGTTGGCAGCCTGTTTTCGGGCAGGAAGCCGGATCCTTTTTTTACAGTCTGGGCTTGCTCCTTTTTCCGGAAAAGAACAACCAGCCTATCAGGAACAGATTTTATCTTATTACAGAAAGCTTTTGGAATATGGAATAGAAATCGGTTCCTACAAAAGTCTTTCCCATTCAGATTCCGTTAAGAGCGTTATTGCAAAGGAAAAGCCCAGTGCTTGTGTAGCCCGTGGGAAAAGGCTGATAACGGCGTCCAATGTAGAAGAACATACATCAGATGGAGTACTTCTTTTAAAAGAAGGGGATATCATTACAGATTTAGCAAAAGACAGGGCAAGGTTATTAAACATTGTCTTACAGTAAACATAAGTTGTGAGGTGATTTCATGAAACAGGCATTAGGATTGGTTGAAGTCCAGGGATTGTCAACGGCAGTGCTGGTAGCAGATGCCATGGTCAAAGCAGCCAATGTTACAATTCTGGAGATTGAAAACTCCAAAGGTCAAGGCTATATGACCGTTAAGGTTGTCGGAGATGTGGGAGCAGTCAATGCGGCTGTAAGCGTAGGAAAGCAGACAGGATTGGAAAACCAGAAGCTGGTGTCCTTTAAAGTCATTGCCCGGCCTGCAGATTCTGTGGATCAGATTTTCGGAGCTGCTAAAAACACAAAAACAGATGCGCCCATCCAGCCGTCCCATTCTGCTAAGGTGCAAATGCAGGCAGAAAAAGAAGATGCGACTGCAGGAGAGACATCCGTAAAAGAAGTCATAAAAGAAACGGCAAAACCAGAAGTAGAAGAAAAATCAGAAGTTAAATCAGAAGTTAAATTAGAAAATAAATTAGAAGTTGAATTAGAAGTTAAACCAGAAGTTGAACCAGCCGTTAAACCAGCCGTTAAACCAGAAATTAAACCAGAAACTAAACCAGAAGTTCAACTAGCAGTTAAACCAGAAGTTCAACTAGAAGAAAAATTAGAAGAAAAAACAGCATTAGTGGAACAGGCAGCAGAAGAAAAAACAGCACAGGAACCACAGGCTGAATTACAGACTGAACCACAGGCGGGAACAGAGAAGGTTTCTTCTGTAAACCAGTCCGGAGCCAAAAAAACGGCGGAACATAAAACCAAAAATTAATCTCAGGATTTAGGCGGTACACAGAGTTCGTGGAGAATTTTTGTGTCCGGGAAAGGAAAGGGAACGTAAGTGAGACTGGCAAAGATTACAGGTACTGTTGTAGCGACCAGGAAAGATGAGACCTTAACGGGCTACAAACTGATGATCGTTCGCAGGATTGATTCCCAAGGTAATTTCATAGATTCTGAAGAAGTGGCAGTAGATTATGTAGGGGCAGGAGTCGGCGAAATCGTTTTAATTGGCCAGGGTTCTTCTGTCCGCGTAGATAAGAAGAAGCGTGAAGCTGTGATTGACATGGCGATTATTGGAATCGTTGATACCGTCGTAGGTTAAAAGGTTCTCCTTATCAGCTTTAAAGGAAAGGAGGTAAGAATTCATATGATTAGCAGTATTTACTCCAGTGTAACGGATGCGGTATCAGCAGCAAAGACTGCATCAATAAAATATGCAGAGTTGACTTTAAATCAGCGGCGTGAAGTTGTTGAAGCAGTAAGAGCGGCACTTCGCCCCATGGCAGGAGAACTGGCGGCACTGACTGTGGCAGAGACATGTATGGGAAATGAAGCAGATAAGACGGAGAAAATTCGTCTTGCCATAGAAAAAACTCCAGGTGTGGAGGATCTTATTTCAGAAATCAACACAGGTGATCACGGCATGACTCTTTATGAGCTTGCTCCTGTTGGCGTTGTGTGTGCGGTTTTGCCCTCCACCAGCCCTTGTGCGACCCTCATTAATAATACCATTGGTATGCTTGCAGCAGGAAACAGCGTGGTACATTGCCCTCATCCCAGAGCACTGCGGGTATCCCAACTGGTGACGGTGGTGATTAGCAATGCCGTATTAAGCGTCTGTAATATTCCGGATCTTGTAGTAACGCTCCATGAAAGCCTTATGGGATATACGAAAGAGATTATGAGTCACCCGGATGTAGATCTAGTGGTGTGTACCGGATGTGCGGACTCTTTGAATCAGGCAATGGCTTCCGGTAAGCGGGTGATTGCGGCAGGACCGGCAAACCCGGTTGCGATTGTAGATGAGACGGCTAATATCAGGCAGGCAGCTTATGACATAGTCCGTGGTGCTGCCTTTGATCACAATTTAATGTGTACTTCCGAAAAGTGTATGATTGTGACAGAGCAGGCAGCCGACGCTTTTATTTATCAGCTTTTAAAGAATGGGGTCTATTATGTAAAGAACGAGGAAGAGATTCAAAAGCTTCTTAAAGTTGCTGTTACAGAAGATCTGATGGTGAATAAAAAGCTGGAAGGAAAAAGTGCTGATAGGATACTTGCCAGCGCAGGTATCTCCTGTTCTTCTCCTGTAAAGCTGATTGTGGTAGAAACGGATAAGACCCATCCCTTTGTGACTCTTGAACTTTTAATGCCCTTGGTTCCTCTGATTAAGGTTTCTGATTTTGATGAAGCATTAGAAACGGCTCTTGAAGTGGAGCAGGGCTTGAAGCACACAGCCACCATTCATTCTCAGTGTATTTCACATTTAAGCCGCGCAGCAAAAAAGATGCAGACCTCTGTATTTGTAAAAAACGGCCCGTCTTTACTGGGAGTTGGATTTGATCTGGAAGGGCACGCCAGTTTTACGGTTGCAACGACTACCGGAGAGGGAACTGCCACTGCAAGGCATTTCACCCGGAGGAGAAGGTGTACACTGACCGACGGCTTCGCCCTCCGTTAATCATTGAGAAAGCAGGTTGAAGGAATGTTTGAAAGGTGCGAGGAAAGAACCTATTTCGTGACCTCCGAATCCGTTACAAAGGGGCATCCGGATAAAGTCTGTGACCAGATTGCAGATGGGATTTTAGATGCTTATTTAAAGGAAGACCCTGCATCCAGAGTGGCAGTAGAGGTTATGGCTTCTACGAACACCTTGATGCTGGCAGGAGAAGTCACCTCAACGGCCCGGATTGATGTGGTAGAAATAGCCAGAGAGGTTATCAGAGACATTGGATATGTGGAACTTGGAAAAGGGTTTGATGCAGATACCTGCATGATATTTACCAATATACATAATCAGTCTCCAGACATTTCCCTTGGTGTCACCAAAGGCAAAGACGGGGAGAAGGAAGTACTTGGCGGCGGAGACCAGGGTGTTATGTACGGCTATGCTGTCAATGAGACAGAGAGCCTGATGCCTCTGCCCTGTTATCTGGCAAATCGTCTGGCAGAGCGGCTTGATTCTGTTAGAAAGACCCAGGGAGCCTCTTTTTTATATCCGGATGGAAAGACCCAGGTTACGGTGCGTTACAACCAGGCAGGCGAACCTGTGGGAATTCACAGCATTGTTGTATCTGCCCAGCACAGCGAAGCAGTTAGCCGGGAAGTACTGAATGCATTCATTCGCTGTATGGTTATAGAGCCGGTGATAGATTCTTGCTTTATAACGCCTGAGACAAGAATTCATATCAATCCTACGGGACGGTTTGTCATTGGAGGTCCGGCAGGGGATACGGGAGTCACCGGAAGAAAGATTATGGTGGATACCTATGGTACCATTGGAAAGCATGGTGGAGGTGCTTTTTCCGGCAAAGACCCTACGAAAGTGGACCGCTCGGCTGCCTATATGGCACGCTATGTGGCAAAGAACATTGTAGCCTCAGGTCTGGCAAATCGATGTGAAGTAGCGCTTGCATATGTCATCGGAGGAATCGAACCGGAGGCAATTACGGTCAATACCTTTGGAACCGGAACCATTTCAGACCATCAGATGGAAGTACTTGTAAAAAATGTGTTCTCTTTTGGCGTTTCCGATTGTATTTCCAAATTAAAACTACTAAGGCCCCAATACCAAAAGACAGCCGCTTATGGGCATTTTGGAAGAACAAATCAAGGGTTTTGCTGGGAAGAAACAGATAAGGCATGGATATTAAGACAGTTGGCTTTTTAATAAAAGGTTCCTATAACAAATAAACCAGGAGGTAAAACAAATGTCAAATGAAGCATTAGGAATGGTGGAAACAAAAGGTTTGGTAGGCGCAATTGAAGCAGCAGACGCAATGACAAAAGCAGCAAATGTTACAATGATAGGTTACGAGAAGATTGGTTCTGGTCTTGTAACTATTATGGTTCGCGGAGACGTAGGCGCTGTAAAAGCATCCGTCGACGCAGGTGCAGCTGCAGCAGCAAATGTAGGGGAAGTGGTATCCCACCATGTGATCCCAAGACCTCATGCAGATGTAGAGAAGATTTTACCTAAATTATAATAAGCCGTAAAAACAGTTCAAAAGGAAAAGGGAAGCATGGATAAAGAAGAATTAATCAAGCTTGTTACCAAGCGGGTAATCGAGAAAATGAAAGATTATGATACACATAAAGTTCCCATTGGGGTATCGAACCGGCATGTCCATGTATCCAGACAGGATTTAGACATACTTTACGGAAAAGAATATGAACTGACCAGGAAAGGCGATTTAAAACAGCCGGGACAGTTTGCAAGCAATGAGACAGTAACAATACGAGGCCCTAAGGGAGAATTTGAACGGGTACGGATTCTTGGACCAGTGAGAAAACAAAGTCAGGTTGAGGTATCAAAGACCGACAGTTTCCGTCTTGGAATCCGTCCTCTCATAAAGGAATCCGGAGACTTGAAAGAAACTCCGGGACTTGATTTAATCGGTCCCAAAGGTATTGTTTCTCTTTCTAATGGTGCGATTGTTGCTTTACGCCATATCCATATGACACCTGCTCAGGCAGATGATTTTGGTCTGAAGGACAAAGATATGGTAGAAGTAGAGACATTTGGCGAAAGGCGTGGTGTATTAGGAGAGGTTCTGGTTCGTGTATCGGATCAGTTTGCCTTGGAAATGCACGTAGACGTGGATGAAGCCAATGCCTTTTCCTTAAGCAACGGGGATCATGTAATCATCAGAAAAGAGCGATAAGGATTTCTAAAACAGACTCACAATAAGGGAAAGAAGGTAGAGACGCTTGGATATGGATTTAAAAGCAATTGAACAAATGGTAGAACAGGTTTTACGTGAGATTCAGTCAGAACAGATTGTGAATGTAACAGAGCAAAGGAAAGAAGGTTACGGTCTTTTCTCAACAATAGATGAAGCAATAGAAGCGTCTGAAAAGGCACAGAAAAAACTTCTTTATACCGGCATGGCTGACCGTCAGAAATATGTGGACGTAATCCGAAAAACGGTCTTAAACAAAGAAAACTTAGAACTGATTTCAAAACTGGCAGTGGAAGAGACAGAGATTGGTTGTTATGAGCATAAGCTTATTAAAAACCGTCTGGCAGCGGAAAAGACTCCTGGAACAGAAGATCTGATTTCCGAGGCAGTCACAGGGGATAACGGTCTTACTCTGATTGAGTATTGTCCTTTTGGAGTCATTGGAGCCATCACTCCAACCACCAATCCAACGGAGACCATTATCAATAACTCCATTTCCATGATTGCTGGTGGAAACACAGTTCTTTTCAGTCCTCATCCAAGAGCAAAAAAGGTCTCCAGACTTCTTGTTAAGATGTTAAACAAAGCTTTAATAGAAGCTGGTGCTCCTTCTAACCTGATTGCTATGGTAGAAGAGCCATCTTTAGAGAACACGGAAAAAATGATAAGCAATCCCAAAGTTCGCCTTTTAGTTGCTACCGGTGGTCCTTCTATCGTAAAGAAAGTTCTCTCCTCTGGAAAGAAAGCCATCGGAGCAGGCGCAGGGAATCCTCCTGTGGTTGTTGATGAAACCGCAGATATTAAAAAAGCAGCAAAAGATATTGTTGATGGCTGCAGCTTTGACAATAACGTTCCTTGTATTGCAGAGAAAGAAGTATTTGCAGTAGACTCCATCTGTGATCACCTCATCCAGTATATGAAGGATAATGGTGCTTATCTGATGACAGGTAAACAGCAGATCGAGGAATTAAAAGCTCTTGTAACGACAGAAAAAGGTGGTCCAAAGACTTCTTTCGTTGGAAAGAGCGCAGTCTATATCATGGATAAGTTTGGTGTGAAGGTACCAGATTCCGTTCGTGTGATTATCATGGAAGTACCAAAGGATGATTTGTTTGTCCAGGAAGAAATGATGATGCCCATTCTTCCAATTGTACGTGTTTCTGACGTAGATACTGCAATTGAATATGCTTATGAAGCAGAGCAGGGAAACCGCCATACAGCAATCATGCACTCTCAGAACGTAGAGAAATTAAGCAAGATGGCAAAGGTATTAGAAACAACAATCTTTGTAAAGAATGCCCCATCGTTTGCAGGAATCGGTGCAGGCGGAGAAGGCCATACCACATTCACCATTGCAGGACCTACCGGAGAAGGCCTTACCTCAGCGAGATCTTTCTGCAGAAAACGGAAATGCGTTCTCGCCGATGCATTCAGCATAAGGTAAAGCGGTTTGGCTTATATCCATGGAATAAGAAGGAGAAACGCATATGTCAAATGTATACATGAAAACCAGGATACAGGAAGGCAAGCAAGCAAGAGAGTATTTAAAAGACATAAAAAATAAGCGGATTTTGATCGTTTGCGATAAGTTTCTTTCAGAGAATGGAGCTGTTACGTATTTAACAGACATTCTTTGTTCCAGCAATGTTGTAGAATTATTTGACAAAGCAATCCCTGATCCCACCATCCAGGTGGTAGGATCGGGACTTTGTATGATGTATCAGGTAAAACCGGATATTGTCATTGGTTTTGGAGGCGGATCTGCCATTGATACCGCAAAAGGAATCATTTATTTTTCTATGATAAAAGAACTGGTTAAAAAGCCCCTCTTTGTTGCAGTTCCAACAACCAGCGGAACCGGATCTGAGGTTACTTCAGCTTCTGTCATAACAGATCCTGATAACAAGAGTAAGCATCTGATTTCGTCGGATGAAATCCTTCCTGATGTAGCTATCTTAGATCCCTCACTGACCTTGTCAGTCCCTCAGGTCGTTACTGCTAATACCGGAATGGATGTGCTGACCCACGCATTAGAGGCTTATGTTGCCACAGGTGCTAACGTTTTCTCTGATGCCATGGCAGAAAAGTCAATCGAGCTTTTATTAAAATCTCTGCTGGGTTGCTACAAGGATGGAAATGATTTAAAAGCTAGGACCAGGATGCAGGAAGCCTCTACCCTTGCAGGAATCGCATTTAATACGGCTGGCCTTGGTGTAAATCACAGCATAGCCCATCAGCTTGGCGGAACCTTTCACATCCCCCATGGTCTGGCAAATGCTATTTTGTTAAATCATGTGATAGAATATAATTGTACAAGCCAGGAGATTATGAATAAGTATGCCGCACTTGCTATAAAAGTACAGTTGGCAGAAGCAAAGGAAGATTCCAGGGTTGCCGTAAAAGCAATCAAAGGACTGATTACAGCTCTCATGCGCTGCATGAATATGCCGTCTTCTGTTATGGAACTGGGAATTGACCGAATGGAATATGAAAATCAACTTAAAAATATGGTAGATAATGCTCTTATGGATGCCTGTTTTGCCACCACTCCTACTAAAATCGCAGGTCCCGGGATACAGAAAATTCTGTTGGATATTTACGATGTCAGGGAGAGTGGCAGTAAAGGATAAAAATATCATAAGACCGAGCTGTTTTATATGACAGCCCGGTCTTCTTATGTTATCCTGATATAGAAATAAATCATTTACAAGAAGATGACAAACATAACTTAGCAGCAAAGAGAGGTCACAGAGATGGAAGATTATCAAGAACTGCTTCATTTAGCCGAGATGCAGTCAGATTCAACAGATGACTATTTCAGTATGGATGAAGACGGCAACATGACAAAACTAGATATTATCCACTTGTTTGGAAAGGAAAAACTGGAGAATATCCAAAAGAGTCTTTCAAAAGCAACCGGCGTAGCATTTGTTACGGTGGATTTTAGAGGGGAGCCAATTACGGATGCAACGTTTTTTTCCGGTTTCTGCAATCAGGTTCGAAATAGCAAAGAGGCCATAGAAGGTTGTAAATCTTCTGATGCCTTTGGCTCTATACAAGCAGCTGTAACAAAAAAGGCCAATGTATATTTTTGCCCCTGCGGACTTTTAGAGATGGCAATCCCCATCATTGTCAGAGGGCACTATCTAGGAGGCTTTATCGGGGGACAGGTCCAGTGTGTGGATGCCCCTGAATCTGTAAGCCGCCTGGCTTCTGTTATGCGTTCGGACCAATCAAAAGAGGTAAGAGAAAAATGTGAGGAGTTTCGAAAGGAAATTCCTGTTTTTCCCTATGAGAAGTTTCTGGATATAGCCAATTTGGTTTTCCTTGTAATCAATCAGCTAAGTGAAAATGAAGTCAGCAAACATATTCATGAAGATGCATTAAAGAAGCGCTTAAAAGGAATTCAGGGATCCAATCAGCTTCTAGTCAAAGAAATTACGAAAAAGAACATGGAGTTGCAGGAACTAAAGATGAATTTCAATCCCTGTGAGACTATGGATGTGATGACTTCCCTCATGAATTTATCTATTATAGAAGATAAAGAACAATTTCAGGAATTTCTGGGTTCTTTTATTGAATATACCAAATATAAATGTATGGACAAGGGAACCTTTGTCCCTATATCAAAAGAACTGGATTATGCAGAAAATTATTTGCTGATTCAAAAAAAGAAGCTGGGAGACCGGCTTAATTATTCCATTCAGGTGCCAAGAGAGATGCATATGAGAAAGATGCCTTCCGGTATTTTACTGCCATTTGTTCAAGATGCTCTGTATAATGGAATCGCATTAAAAAAACAGGGAGGGAAGATTTCCATAGGCGGCTCCATAAGGAATAACAACTTAGCCCTTGAGATCAGCGACGATGGCCCCAGTCTTTCAGAAGTGGAATTAGAAGCCAAATATGAGGCATTTAAGGACAAGCACGAAGGGTATTATATTAGCTTGGGGAAAGATTATGCCAGGGATAAGATGAGAAGGCTTTTTGGTGAAGAGTATAAAATTATATCAGAGGGCACTAGGAATAAGGGGTGTAAAAGCGTTCTGATCTGGCCCGGACATTATGAAGAAAGGACGGAATAATCATGTATAGGGTTCTGATTGCAGATGATGATATTTTAATGCAGGAAGCCTTAAAGATTTTAATATCCCGAGAAGAATCATTCCAAATAGTCCAGGTAGTAGGCGATGGAGAGAGCGCAGTAAGAGCATGCAAAGAAGGTTCCATAGACATTGTATTTATGGATATGATGATGCCCGGTATGACAGGACTGGAAGCCAGCAGGATCATTCATCAGTCGAATCCGGAGATCACCATTTATATGCTTTCCGCCTTTTCAACTCATGTTTTTGTCAGGAGTATGGCAAGAGATGAAGTAAAAGATGTTTTGGAGAAACCCGTTACATGGGGCCACGTAAAAAAGATACTAGAGAACTACAAGACCAATCATGAAGATACCGTTATGAATCATCATGAGGCACTTGCAATGCTTCTGAGGCAAAAAGATTTTGGGGAATTTTACAAAAGTCTTTCCGGGATTATTGACGGTATTTATGAGATGGCAGGAGGGGATTTCGTAAGACTGATTAAACTATTTACCTATATCGGACAGAATCTTTTGGATACCAGAATGGTCTACGATGAGAATATGCAGATTGGAGAGCTATTTCCTATTAATGAAGCACTTATTCTTGAAAGGAAGACATCGGAACTCTGGCTTTTTAGAGTGATGGATTATCTGTTTCAGCAAAACAGCATGAACCGTTATTCCCTGTTGGAAAATATATTTCTTTATATAGAAAATCATATCAAAGAAGATATAACTCTTAACACGATTACAGAAAACTGTGCCATTAGCCAGGGATATCTAAGCCGTATTTTCCGTGAGCAGCTTAATGTAAGTGTCACAGAGTATATTCATATGAAAAAGATACATCTGGCAAAAGGTTATTTTTATTTTACCGAGGACAGCATTGCCGATGTAGCCTTTCGACTTGGATATAATGAAAGCAGCTATTTTAGTAAGGTATTTAAAAAATATGAGAAGGTAACCGTGAAAGAATATAAAAGTGAGACACGCAAAAAATGCTCTCTCTAAGTCGTGTTAAAAGCTTCCGACTCTGCCGGAAGCTTTTTTATTTTATAGGAAAGTTCTACGAACTCCCCTATAAAATAAAAAGCACTCCGTGCAGGATGCACATGACGCTTAAGAGGAAGATGTCACTAAAGTGACAGCGCGTCAGCGCCAGAGTCTGACAAGTCAGACTCTTTCTTGGATGTGCTAAAATCTTATAAAGAAGATAATTATAATGTTGGTAACAAATCAATATAATTAAAAGAGGAAACGGATTAAGTTATTGATTTCACATCTATCTCATTATAGTAACCCATCCACCTGGCGGAAACCCATGCCGCGAATGAGCTACTAAAAAGATAGAAATTGTTAGAAAATAACCTTAAGAAATTGCCGGTTTCCCAATTTCCTTCATATATTCTTTAAACGCCTCAGCTATTTCTTTGTACTTTGTATGATGAAGATAATGGGACCCTTCCATGGGGATCATTTTTCCGATGGAGGATTGCTTTACCTGCTCTTCGTGCACTGGAATCCAATTAGGATTTTGTTCATTATTGGATTGAACGAAAAGTAACAGTGGAAAATCGCTGGGATAAGTGAGATTTTCTGCATTTTTAAAGTTCGATCCCAGGTGTTTCAACTCATCAATCAAGGTCGGATTGCTTGAGACTTGATTGGAGATTAGATTCATCTGTTCTTTGGTTTGGTCATCATATGCAAGGGACCCATTGGAGTCAACTGAAACCTTCTTCATCAATCTCATCAAACCGGATTTTTGAAAGAATTCCATAGTACTTAAAGGCAATTTGGCGTCCATGCCAGGCTGGTTTGGAACACTGCTATCAATGCCTATAAAAGCAGTAACTTCATCAGGATAATTCTTTATATAGGTCGCCCCATAAAGACCTGCAATGGAATGTCCCATTAGAATGTAACGGTCAAGCCCCAATTGCTGTACGGCTTCGTGGATTTCACTGACGATATTCTCTGTTGTTCTTTCCTTCTCGGTTCGATCACTTAATCCATAACCCAAAGGCTCGATTGCCACGACTTTGTAATCAGGTGTCAATTCATCAATTAATAACTTAAAGTCAAGTACAGGCGAAGGGGTTCCTTGTCCAGGGAGAAGGACGATGGTCTGCTCTCCATTCCCTTGTATGGACACATTCATGTTTTTCCCATCCACAACAACATGCTGACCGTAAGGCTTTATCTTCTTTTTCTCAATCCCATTGCAGATTCCGTTCACAACATACGTAATGCCAAGAAATAAGATGAATGCAACAAGTATCCCTGCAATTATTTTTAATAATAAGTTTCGTTTTTTACCATTTTTAGTCCCATCATTTTTTGAGACTTTCTCTGTTCTTGCCATGTTCAAATTCTCCTGTCTTTGTATCGGTAGATCAATTTTCAAATAGACAATAAGTATAATAAATTAATATGTCCCCATTGTGATGGTTATATGTACTGAGTGTAAACAAGCAAAGAAAGCTGAAATTCCTGTATGTCTGATGCCAGTTCATGGCCAATCTTTAGACGATTCTAATCTAAGTCTTCATTGAAAATACTTTCCAACATCCTGAAAAAATTTTTATTTCTCATTCATAATTTGTATCAAACCCGCATATGATATAAATAGTAAGGTTATTAAACTTAATGAACCAAAGGAGAGGATATAGCTATGGCTGAGATACATTACTTAATATCGGATGCATCGAGGAAAGTCGATGTGGAATCCCATGTCCTTCGATACTGGGAGGACGAGCTACAATTAGACATTCCCAGAAATGAGATGGGGCACCGGTATTACACCGAATCGCACATCCGTTTGTTCAGGCAGATCAAAGACTTGAAAGAAAAGGGATACCAGTTAAAAGCCATCAAAACAGCGCTTGATAAGGTCATTGAAGGAAGCGAAGATCCCATCATCCCCGATGATTTATTGGATGGCCAGATCACTCAGGAATTAAAAGAGGGAAGCTTATATGGTCAAGAGAGCGGGACAATCCTGGATATACATAATACAGCGCCAGTTTCCATCGCACAAGAAAAGATGGAGCAGTTCCAGGAAATCATGAACCACATTATAGGACGAGCATTAGAAGTCAATAATGAACAGCTAAGCCAGGATGTGAGCTGTCTGGTCAATGATAAGGTCATTAAGGAAATGCAGTATCTCATGAATTTAAAGGAAGAAAAAGAAGAAGAGCGTTACAAGCAATTGGACGAGCTTTTAAGAATTTATCAAAAAGACAACAAAGGCCGTGCAGAAGCAGCAGCTTCCAAAATTCCGTTTTTCAACCGCAATAAAAAGTTCGGAAGAAACGGTAAAAAACTGTAATACCACACTACTTTCAGATAAATAACAGGGACTCCTGTTAAGGCAAAAATCCGCAGCTGCCACTGAAAGTGAGACTGCGGATTTTTCTATATTATTCTTATTTTCTACAAGCATTTACAAACGTCTGAAAGATTCCAAAAGCTGCATTATCTTTTTTCCATAAATATTCCGGATGCCATTGAACCCCCAAAAAGAAGGGATAACCAGGCATTTCTATGGCTTCCACCAGTTGGTCAGGGGAATAGGCTGTTGCAATAAGACCAGGTGCTACGTCCTTTACTGCCTGATGGTGCATGCTGTTTACTTTAAGCACCGTTTCTCCTGTTACCTTGGAGAGTAGGCTTCCTTCCTTTAAGGTGACGGTATGGCTAGGCATGTCGTAATAAAAGGGTTGCGTATGGGCAATGGGAAACTCCCTCTTTACCTGGGAAGGGATATCCTGCCAGATATTACCTCCAAGCCCGATGTTTAAAATCTGGATTCCCCTGCAGATTCCAAGAATCGGTTTTTCTAAAGCTAATATCATGGGAAGCAGTGTTAGTTCCATCTGATCTCGTTCATTAGAAACATTCCCGCATCCTTCTTTAGTTTCCTCTCCAAATAAAAAAGGATGGACATCTGGACCTCCAGCAAACAGGAAGCCGTCAAGTTCATCTACAAGCTGTTTTAAATCATCTTTAAGGCATTCTAAGGGCAGTACGACAGGAATGGCTCCTGCGGCCGTTAAAGCTCTTAAATAGGTAGGGCGCATCTTAATATCATGGTTATCTGTGTCGTGATAAGGAGTCAGACCAATCAGGGGCTTTCTCATATAAGAAACATCCTTTCTCTCACCATAGAAGGAGACCAATGAAATAACAAAATGCCCCTTCCTTTCGGAAGAGGCATTTATGTATTCATAAATTAAGCTTCGGAAATAGCTCCAGTTGGGCATACACCTTCACAAGCGCCACAATCGATACAAGAATCAGCATCAATAACAAACAGAGAATCACCCTGGCTGATAGCGCTTACTGGGCATTCGCCTTCGCATGTTCCGCAACTAACACAAGCTTCACTAATAACACGTGCCATAATAAATTACCTCCATATATTCTATACATTTTTTATTATTTTATACTATTAATAAAAATTAATCAAGTAGCAAACTATGCATTTCATGTATAATTTTAGGAGCAAGGACGGTTAGCTTTGTCTAATCTGGCGTCTTTGATGCCCTTTAAGATGATTTTCTTAGCGGCAACGGCACCTTCCTTTGACATGGGGGGAACATCCTTTAGAGGATATTCCATCCCAAGGCTTTCATACTTCACTTTGCCCATGTCATGATAAGGGAGAACGTCCAGTGCTTTGACGTTTTTCAGTTCTCCGATAAAGCGTCCCAGCCGATATAGATCAGGTTCATGGTCCGTAAGTCCCGGCACAACTACGTGCCGAACCCAAACGGGAACCTCTAACTCATCTAAGTACCGGGCAAAATCCAGAATGTTGTTATTGGAATGTCCGGTTAATGGCTTATGCTTTTCGTCATCAATGTGTTTGAGATCAAGCATGACAAGACTAGTAGATTTTAAAAGCCGTTCAACTTTAGAAAGAAATGCTTTGTCATCCCTTCGGAAGGTTACCCCTGAGGTATCCAAGCAGGTATGAATGTCTTTCTCTCTTGCCGCTTCAAAAAGTTCTGTAACAAACTCAAGCTGCATCATCGGTTCTCCACCGGTGGCCGTTAGGCCGCCGCCCCGGTAAAAGTTCTGGGACGACTCATACTGTTTTAAAATTTCTTCGACTGTCATCTCTGTACCGCCTGCCATCTTCCAGGTATCCGGATTGTGGCAGTACTGACAACGCATAGGGCAACCTTGTAAAAAAACTACCATGCGTACGCCTGGTCCGTCAACGGTACCGAAGCTTTCAATGGAATGGATACTTCCTGTCATGATTGATTCGCCTTCTTTACTATGAATTACATATTGTCGTGGAATGTACGGGAGATAACTTCATCCTGCTGATCTTTTGTCAGTTTGATAAAGTTTACTGCATAACCGGAAACACGAACAGTAAGCTGTGGATAATTTTCCGGATGATTCTGAGCGTCTAAAAGTGTTTCACGAGTGAATACATTAACGTTTAAATGATGACCGCCTTCTGCTACATAGCCATCTAATAAATTTACAAGATTGTCAATTTGGGATGTGCTGATATTTGTCATAGTGTTTATCCTCCTTATGTGGTTGTTAAATTGTGTGTTGTTAGTCTTCCTGGTCTAGACCGGAGAAGAGAGTTGGCACTTTACATGCCATATCGCCTTCTGCACAGTCTGAGGAGCTAGTAATATTCATTGTTTTTGCCAATGTCTTATCGGCGCTTATGGTACCGTTCTCGGCAACACGGATGTTCATGTGTCCACCGTTTCCACCCATGAATTCATCAAGCATGGAGACGATATCATCAATTTGTTTGTCTTTCGGATCTGCCATAGCAGTCACTCCTTATTTCTGGTCTTCGCTAAGTTCCAGTTCCAAATCTACCTCTAAATCACCTGAGAAAATCTGGTCTTCCTTACCAAGAGCACCTGGTATGATGGAGAAGGTATTTGAGATACCATCCTGAGCATCCTTAAATGGAAGCTTTGCAACGGATGCAAGGGAAGCAACAGCGCCATGAGTATCTCTGTGGTGCATTGGATTAGCGCCTGGTGCAAATGCGTCACCTTTCTTACGTCCATCAGGAGTTGCTCCTGTGTTCTTACCATATACTACGTTTGAGGTAATTGTCAAGATAGAGGTTGTAGCAATACCATTTCTGTAAGTGTGGTTTTCCTTAATATAGGTCATAAATGTGTGAACCAGATCGTGAGCGATTAAGTCAACACGGTCATCGTTGTTGCCGAATTTAGGGAAATCACCTTCAACTTCATAATCAGTAACAATACCATTCTCGTCGCGGATAGCCTTAACCTTTGCATACTTGATAGCAGAAAGGGAGTCAGCTACTACGGAAAGTCCAGCGATACCTGTTGCGAACCAACGGGTTACTTCTCTATCATGAAGAGCCATCTGAATGCGCTCATAGCTGTATTTGTCATGCATGTAGTGAATGATGTTTAAAGTGTTTACATAAACAGAAGCAAGCCACTTCATCATCTGCTTGTAGGATTCTAATACTTCATCATATTCTAAATATTCAGAAGTGATTGGACGGTATTTAGGTCCGATCTGCTTTTTAGAAATCTCATCCACACCACCGTTGATAGAGTATAAAAGACATTTTGCAAGGTTAGCACGAGCGCCGAAGAACTGCATCTCTTTACCAACTCTCATGGAAGATACACAACAAGCGATGGCATAGTCATCACCGTGAGTAACTCTCATCAGGTCATCGTTTTCATACTGAATGGCTGAGGACTCGATAGAAGACTTAGCACAGAAGCGTTTGAAGCCTTCTGGAAGTCTTGTAGACCAGAGTACAGTTAAGTTTGGCTCTGGAGCGGTTCCTAACGTGCTTAATGTGTGAAGGTAACGGAAGGAAGACTTTGTAACAAGGTGACGTCCGTCAATACCAACACCAGCGATGGATTCTGTTACCCAGGTAGGATCTCCAGAGAATAACTCGTTGTATTCTGGAGTACGTGCAAATTTTACAAGACGAAGCTTCATAACGAAGTGATCTACAAATTCCTGGATCTGTTCTTCTGTAAAGGTACCTGCTTCTAAGTCTCTCTGAGCATATACATCGATAAAGGTAGATGTACGTCCTAAGGACATAGCAGCACCATTTTGATCTTTAACAGCAGCCAAATAGGATAAATAGGTCCACTGGATTGCTTCCTGTACGTTAGCAGCAGGTCTGGAAAGATCACAGCCATAAATCTGGCCAAGCTTCTTTAAATCTTTCAGTGCGCGGATCTGCTCGGATAATTCCTCACGGTCGCGGATTACATCAGCGTACATAACAGTGCTTGTCGTGTCTTTCTGATCTTCTTTATCAAGAATCAGGAAATCAATTCCGTAAAGAGCAACACGGCGGTAGTCACCGATGATACGGCCACGGCCGTAAGCATCTGGAAGACCAGTAATGATATGGCTGGAACGGCAATCACGCATTTCCTGTGTATAACCATCAAAAACACCTGCGTTGTGTGTCTTTCTATGTGCTAAGAAAAATTCTTTTACTTCTGGATCAAGGGTGTAACCATTATCTGCACAAGCCTTCTCTGCCATACGAATTCCGCCGTAAGGCTGTAAGGAACGCTTAAATGGCTTCTCTGTCTGAAATCCTACGATTGTCTCTAAATCTTTATTCAAGTATCCAGGTCCGTGAGAAATAAGGGAAGAGACTACTTTAGTGTCCATATCAAGAACGCCGCCAGCTTCTCTTTCTTTCTTAGATAATTCAAGTACCTGTTTCCAAAGCTCTTTCGTTGCGTCGGTCGCTCCAACAAGGAAAGAGTCGTCACCGTCGTAAGGGGTATAGTTCTTCTGGATAAAGTCCCGGACGTTTACTTCACGTTCCCAAGCGCCGCCATTAAAGGCTTTCCATTCTGGTCTCATTGTTGTACCTCCAAAATTCTTTATTAGTAATGTCAATAGATAAGTGCCGTCAACGATTATATTTGATTATATTTCATATAATCCTTGTATGAATACATTATATATGAATACTGTATACAATGTCAAGCGCAACCGTCTTATTGAGAAAAATTTCTATAACTTGATAAAAACCAACTTTATCTTGATTAATATAAGAAAAAGTATTATATTATAAAGACAATATGTACATTTTAAAAAGGAGGTATACGAGATGCAGATCGATAAAAATATGGTAATCGGTAACTTGCTTCAGGTTGATGATTGTGTAGCACCGATTTTAATGCGTGCAGGAATGCATTGCCTTGGCTGCCCATCCTCTCAGGGTGAATCATTAGAGGAAGCATGTATGGTTCATGGATTAGACTGTGACGTTTTAGTTTCCCAGATTAATGAAGTGCTGGCAGACAGATAAATATAGGTAAGGAGGCAGGTCGTTGTGATCTGCCTCCTTATTTTTTTGCTGGAATTACTAATACCGTCTATTCTTTTAAAGGAAAGTATTGATTCACCATTCTATGAACTTCCTCCAGCCATTGTTTTCTCTCATCACTGGTACTGCCAGCGATAATACGAAACATGGTTCTGTCAAATTCCTTTACACCACAGAAATCAAAGATACAATCTTTCCAAATGCGATGCAGCGGATCCCCAAATACAATGTCTTCTCTGTCTTTTGGAGTGTTCGAAGTATTAAATACAAGACCTGTCTTAGCTTTTAAGAGGCCGATAGGAAGTCCGCCTCCATCATCTCCCTCTGGGAAGGTGTAAGCTATGTTTTCTCTTAATATTCTGTCAACCCATCCCTTTAAGATCGCAGGAGGCTGTCCCCACCAGTTAGGATGAACAATAATGATGCCATCTGCGGTTTTAATCTCTTTTTGGTGAGTAAGAACCAGAAGATCTTCCGTGCTATCGTCAGCCAGTTCGCTGGCAGGTATTACTGGATCGAAATTCTCTTGTGCTAAATCGTGAAACATAACCATATGTCCGTTGTCTTTTAATGTAGTAACAACTGTTTCTGCAATAGCTGCATTGAAGCTGTCTTTGTAAGGGTGTCCTAAAATGACCGAAATTTTCACTGACTTATCCTCCTCTTATTCTGTGTGCCGATCTACATGCATCGAATGATTTTCATCTCTTTTCTCTTCCCGGTAATGTCTCGGGCTGTTTCCATATTCTTGTTTGAAGATCTTTGAAAAGGTAAGGGGATTGTCGTATCCGATTCCGGTGGCAATCTCTTGAATGGACATGGTTGTATCAGTAAGCTGCTTTGCGGCGATATTAAGCTTAAATCTCATAAGGTATTCTTTTGGTGAAACTTGAAGCTGTTTTTTAAAAATAGATGTTAAATAAGAACGATTGATTCCAATGTAATCCGCAATGTCTTGTACCGTAATGTGTTCATAATGGAGCTTTATGTATTGCAGCGCATAGTCCACATAGGTGTCGATGGAATAATCGTACTGCTTTTTGCGGCTAGTTTTAAGAGAGCTCTGCATCTCGATGAGAGAGGAGAGTATCTCATATAAATATCCCACCCGCCGGATCTCATTGAAAAAGGTAAGTTGGTTAAGATCCAGAATCTTCTGAATGAGAGGAAGATAAACCTGACTTGGGATCTGGGAGTGAATGGTTGGAGTTTCTTCGGATAAGCCGGCATAGCTTAAATAAGCCTTTGCCATCTCCCCGTCAAAGGTGATCCACATGTATTGCCATGGATTTTCATAGTTGGCATGATAGCGGATCGGAATCCCCTTGGGAATTAAAAAGATGTCGTCGGTCTTTAGATCGTACTTCTTATCACCGATAATGAGAGCACCAGTACCTTGCAGCACAAAATGAAGATGATACTCGTTTGGTATCTTATGATCGTAGGTGTAGCCAGGTGGACACTTCTGGATACCGCAGTGAACAAGATATAAATCATTGGTCTGCCTTTGAATGTTTCTTAGACAGCGGAAGCCAGCTACATTATTGTACGTGGTTTGTTTATCCATGAATGAAATTCCACCTCCCTATAGAAAAAGACCCTTCAGACAGCGTGTCAAAACGAGTATCTGATGGGTCTATTATACAGGAAGGCATTATGACATGCAAATATTTTTTACGATGAAAAGTCCTTAACGGTACATTTTCATATAATCTCCATGAGCATCGATAAGCTCATCAACCATTGCCCGAATGTCCTTTATATTAAGCTCAGCGCTGGTATGAGGATCCAGCATGGCTGCTTGGTAGATCTTAGAGATATCCCTGTCGTGGGCTGCCTCTATGGTTAGAAGTTGGGGATTGATATTCGTCATGTTCATGGCTGCAAGCTGGGTGGGAATGCGACCCACCAGACAAGGGGTGATTCCACTTCCATCTACGAGACAGGGAACCTCGACACAAGCATCGGCGGGAAGATTCTCAATTAGACCGTGGTTTAACACACTTGCTCCGATTTTGTAAGGAACATTGGTTACGATTGCTTCCATAATATAGGAAGCGTATTCAAGGGAACGGGTGTGAGTAATCTCTCCCTTATTTATTATAGAAGCTTTTTCATCCTCCCAACCCTTAATTTGTTTGATGCAGCGCCTTGGATATTCGTCTAGGGGGATCTGGAATTCTTCAATCATATCTGGATAGTTTGATTTGATAAACAGGGGATTGTATTCTGCATTATGTTCACTGGATTCGGTGCAGTAGTAGCCCAGATGTTGTATGTATTCATAACGCACCATATCTTTATGCTTTTCCCGTCTGTTTTTTTCGAGCGCTCGTTCCCGAATCTTTGGATAAAGGTCATTGCCATCCCGGTCCTTGATTTTTAACAGCCAAGCCATGTGATTGATTCCTGCAATTAACTCGGTACGGCCTTCAAGCTGATCCTCCATATCAAGCCCTTTTAATAAGGTCTCGGAACATACCTGAACACTGTGACACAAGCCAATGGTCTTAATGGAGGAATAACGTTGTAGATAGCCTGTTAATATTGCCATTGGATTGGTGTAATTTAAAAAATAGGCATTGGGGCAAACTTCTTCCATGTCTCTTGCAAACTCTTCCAGGACTGGAATGGTTCTTAATCCTCTCATAATCCCCCCAATTCCCAGTGTATCGGCAATGGTCTGTTTCAGACCGTATTTCTTCGGGACATCGAAGTCAATGATGGTACAGGGATCGTACCCTCCTACCTGAATGGCGTTTACGACAAACGTAGCATCCCTTAGAGCCTCTTTCCTGTTCTCAATTCCCAGATAGGTGGTGATCTCAGACCGGCCCTGGTTGATGTTTTTGTTGATTGCATTTAGAATCAGCTCTGAATCGGAGAGGCGCTCCGAGTCAATGTCATAAAGGGCGATTTTTGCATCTTGAAGCACTGGGGTGCACATGCAGTCACCCAGAACATTTCGAGCGAAAATGGTGCTTCCTGCGCCCATAAACGTGATCTTTATCATTTCATTTCCTCCTTGTTTTTCGTTGCTACCCTGATGATGCTATTGTATAATTGACATAGGTAAAAAGATAGGAAGATTGTTTCATATCTTTGTTAATTTGTTGCATGGAGGTGCTTTTTTATGAATCAGACAGCAAGAGGACTTACCATCTATTTTTGTGGTCATGAGTCCTGTGCTCCTGGCCATTTTTTTGGTCCTGCCATCAGGACTCATTATCTTTTGCACGTGGTTCTTAAGGGCAAGGGAATCTACCGGGCAGGAAATGTAGAGTACGCTTTAAAGGAAGGGGATGGGTTTTTAATAAAGCCTCAGGAAATCACCTTTTATGAGGCAGACCCCGAGGACCCTTGGGAATACTCCTGGGTATCCTTTGCCGGGGTGGAGGCAGAACGTCTTCTTCGGGAACACAGGCAGGAAGAGAGAGGGTATGTGTATCAATTTAAGGAAGAAGAGGAGTGGAAGAACTGTTTATCTAAGCTGGTGGATGTATTTTTGTCTGGCGGGGACAGACAAGATGCTATGACAGGGTATCTCTATCTTTTATTTTCCATGCTTCCTTTAAAGAAGGAGGAAGGGGCGTTTGAGGCCAGCTATGTATCGAAGGCAGAGGCATACATACATCATAACTTCAGCTACTCCATCCAGATTGAGGATGTGGCAAAACACGTGGGGATTGACAGGACTTATCTATATAAGCTTTTTATAAAGTATAAAAAAATATCTCCCAAGCAGTATCTAACCGCTTACCGAATTATGGAGGCAAAAAGGCTGTTAGAGGATACGGAACTTACCATGACAGAAACTGGCCTCTCCTGCGGGTTTCACGATGCGTCCGTATTTTGCAGATGTTTTCAGCAGGCAGAGGGGTTGTCCCCCTTACAATACCGGAGAGGAATATTAAATTAAGGTGGTTGATATAACAAAATGCCATAATCCCATAACAAAAATCTATATGATTTATGCAACTTCTATATTATAATGACTACACACAGAAGAAAAATGCACAAAAAACCATGGAAATAGAATTGAAAAACATATAAAATGGTTAAAACAGGGAGGTAGCAAAATGAAACGTAAATGGGGATTTACAGCAGCAGCGATTGCAATTGCTGCTACAGCACTTGTGGGTTGCTCCAGTCAGCAAGCAGGAAAAGAAACGACTACGGCAGGCAAAGAAGAGACAAAGCAGGCAGAAGAGACCACCAAAGCGGCTGAGAATGCTGGAGGTGGTAAGACACTGACAGTTGCCATCTGGGATAAGAATCAGGAACCTGGACTAACAGAAATCATGAGTGATTTTACAAAGGCCACCGGAATTAAGACTCAGATTCAAATCACCCCATGGGAGCAGTACTGGACCATGCTGGAGGCAGGAGCCACAGGCGGATCTTTACCTGATGTGTTCTGGATGCATTCCAACGAGATCTCAAAGTATGCTCAGTATGATATGCTTCTTGATTTAACCGATAAAATTAAAGACAGCAAGACCCTTGAGATGGATAAGTTCCCCAAGGAGATTGTAGATATTTATAAGTGGGAAGGGAAAAAGCAGCTTGCAGTACCAAAAGACATTGATACCATTGCTCTGTGGTACAACAAGACCATGTTTGATGAAGCTGGAATCTCTTATCCCGATGCAACCTGGACCTGGGATACCTTTGCAGATGCAGCAAAGAAGTTGACAAAGTCTGATGGAAGCCAGTATGGATTTACGGTGAAACCAACCAATGATCAGGCTGGTTGGTGTAATATTGTTTATGATATGGGCGGCTATGTTATCAGTGATGATAAAAAGTCCTCAGGTTTTGGTCAGGAAGGAACCATCAAGGGACTTACGTTCCTTACGGATTTAATGAAAAAAGGTTACGCACCTCCATATGAGGTTGTTGCAGAGAATGCAGATGAGGCTTTGTTTGAGGCTGGTAAAGTAGCGATGATTACACAGGGTTCTTGGATGCTTCCAGAGCTTTGTAACAACGATTATGTAAAAGCAAATTGTGACATTGCAGTTCTTCCAAAGGATGCCGCATCAGGCAAACGAATTTCTATCTATAATGGTCTTGGTTGGGCGGCATCTGCCAATACCTCCATGCCTGAAGAAGCTTGGAAGCTGATTGAATACATGGGTTCTAAGGAAGCGCAGCAAAAACAGTCTGACCTTGGAGTGGTAATATCTGCTTACGAAGGAACCACAGATAACTGGGTGAAAGCTTATCCAGCATTTAATTTAAAAGCATATCTTGATATGAAAGAGGACATTGTAATCCGTCCATATTCAAAATCAACCATGGTATGGACCAATATGATCCATGATAAGCTGATCGATGCCTGGAACGGAAACAAGACCACAGAGGAAGTATGTAAGGATATTGAGAAAGAAATGAATTCCATGCTTGCAAGCGAATAGGGAATGCAGGGGAGGCAATCGGAATTGCCTCCCCTTTTTAACAAAGATGGGAGGGGCTTCATGAACATTAAAATAAAAGGATCCAGACGGGAGAGAAGTGAATTTCTATGGGGGTGGTTGTTTCTTTTGCCTACCATGGCAGGTCTGATCATTCTAAACATCATCCCAATCATACAGACTGTATATCAAAGCTTTTTTAAGACCGGGGCATTTGGACGGGGCAATGTTTTTGTAGGTCTTCAAAACTATGAGAAACTTTTTACCGACTCCTTGGTATGGCAGGCGTTAATGAATACCTTCAAATATGCTTTGGTGGAAGTGCCTTTTTCCATTGTTATCGCTCTTTTACTGGCTGTTTTAATGGATGGGAAGATTCGGGGAAAGTCCGCATGGAGAACCATCTACTTTCTCCCAATGGTAGCAGCTCCGGCAGCAGTTGCCATGGTATGGAGATGGCTTTATAACTCAGAGTTTGGTCTTTTTAACCACCTGCTTAACAGTCTTGGGTTATCTTCTGTCAACTGGATCTCAAATCCCTCCACCGCTTACATCTCTGTGGCAGTTGTGGGAATTTGGTCAATCATTGGTTATAACATGGTACTTTTTATCGCTGGATTAAAAGAGATTCCTAGAGATTATTATGAAGCTTCCCAGATAGACGGTGCAGGAGGCGTGAAACAGTTTTTCTACATCACCCTTCCCCTCATATCTCCAACCATGTTTTTTGTTGCAGTTACAAGAATCATTGGAGCCATGCAGGTATTTGACAGCATTTATATGATGATGGATAAAAGCAATCCGGCTCTTGTTAAAACCCAGTCCCTGGTGTATCTATTTTATCGATACTCCTTTGTGGAAGGGAACAAAGGGTATGGCTCATCCATTGTCTTGCTTCTATTAGTTGTCATCTTATTGATTACGGTCATTCAGATGGTGTGTCAGAAGAAATGGGTTAATTACAGCTAATAAGAGGAGGAAGGAAGAAAGATGGATAAGAGCAGAAAAATAAGGGAGAGCCTTATTTACGTGATCCTCTTTACAGGATCTGTCACCATGCTGGTGCCTTTTATATGGATGATATTAACCGCATTTAAAAGTACTTCTGAATCCACCCAGATGAACCCGTTTATCATTTTCCCTGGGGTCTGGAGAAAGGATGCCTTTATATCGGTTTTAAGCAAGATGAATTTTCTACGATTATACTGGAACACCCTTGTTTTAATTCTTGGAAGAGTGGTGTGTGCGGTATTGACGGCGACCATGGCAGGTTATGCTTTTGGACGGCTTCATTTTAAAGGAAGGAACTTAGCATTTTCCCTGGTTCTCTTTCAAATGATGGTTCCCACACAGATATTCATTATCCCCCAGTACCTTATGGTAAGCCGCTTAGGAGCGCTTAATACCTGGTTTGGGCTTCTCTTTCCAGGATTAGTTACCGCCTTTGGCACCTTCCTTCTCCGCCAGGCTTATATGGGCCTTCCGGCATCCTTAGAGGAAGCGGCCAGATTAGATGGCTGTAACATCGGGCAGACATTCCTTCATGTGATGGCGCCCCTTACAAAGTCCTCCATGGTAGCTCTTGGAATCTTTACCGCATTGTTCGCTTTTAAGGATCTGATGTGGCCGTTGGTTGTGAATACAGAGCAAAACACCATGCCTTTATCTGCAGCCCTTGCAAAGCTGCAAGGACAGTTTGTAGCAAATTATCCGGAATTAATGGCAGCTTCCTTGCTGGCCTGCATTCCGATGGTTGTAATATACCTCTTATTTCAGAAACAGTTCATTGATGGAATTGCCACATCTGGAGGAAAATTGTAAAAGGAGCTTATACTATGTCAATCATTTACCACGAAGAAGTCAGAGAGTTTCACCTTTGCAACGAATATTTCAGCTATATCATTCAGGTCATGGGAAATGGCCAGTTGGGAAATCTTTATTTTGGAAAGAGAGTTACAGATAGAGAATCCTTTTCCTATCTATTTGAAACCGGAGAACGCCCTCACGCAGCCATTAGCTGTTCTGAGCCAGTGGATCTTTGTCTTGAGTATACAAAGCAGGAATATCCTGCCTATGGAACTGGAGATTATCGGTACGGAGCCTGCGTCATAAGACAGGAAAATGGCAGCAGAACCATTGGATTTACTTATCAGTCCCACTCAATTATCAAAGGGAAACCTTCTATCTTACCCCTTCCCTCCACCTATGTGGAAGAGGAGGAGGAAGCGGAGACATTAAGCATTCAACTTTACGATGAAGTCATGGATACAGATTTGATTCTCACCTACACCATCTATAAAGAGTTACCTGTGCTTACGAGAAATGCCAGGTTTGAGCATCACGGCAAAGAGGAAATTCTCCTTACCACTGCCATGAGCGGTTCTATAGACCTTCCAGACAGCCAATACGAGATGATTCAGTTATCCGGCGCATGGTCCAGGGAACGTTATATTAAAAGACGTCCTTTGGAACAGGGGATTCAGTCTGTTTATAGCATGAGAGGAATTAGTAGCGCAGAGCACAATCCTTTTATTGCCCTAGCAAGAAAAGAGACCACAGAATCAAGTGGGGAAGTATATGGATTCAGTCTGGTTTACAGCGGAAGCTTCTTAGGTCAGGTTGAAGTTTGCTCTCATGACACAGCGAGAGTGCTTATGGGAATTCACCCAGATACCTTGGAATGGCCATTACAGGGAGGAGAGTCCTTTCAGACACCAGAGCTGGTTATGGTATATTCCAATCAGGGCTTGTCCCATATGAGCCAGGTGTACCACCGCCTTTACCGAACCCGCCTTGCAAGGGGGTACTGGAGAGACAAAGAGCGTCCTGTATTGTTAAATAACTGGGAAGCCACCTACATGGATTTTAATGAGGAAAAGATCTTATCCATAGCAAAAAAGGCCAAGGAAACCGGAGTCGAGTTGTTTGTGTTAGATGACGGCTGGTTCGGGGAAAGAAACGACGATCACAGAAGTCTTGGAGACTGGTTTGTGAACAAAGAGAAGCTTCCAGGAGGCATCAAAGGACTTTCTGAAAAGATAGAAGAATTAGGCTTAAGCTTTGGCCTTTGGATTGAGCCAGAGATGGTCAATAAAAACAGCCGATTTTATGAAGCCCACCCAGATTGGATCATATCCACACCGGGGCGTTTTGAAACCCCTAGCAGAAACCAGCATGTGCTTGATTTCTCCAGGATAGAGGTAATTGATGCAGTTTATACCATGTTAAAGGATGTCATTGGAAACGCTAAGATTTCTTACATCAAATGGGATATGAATCGGTACCTGACCGAGTGCTTCTCCAGAGGAGTTGATTCCAAACATCAGGGAATGGTCATGCACAAATACATTTTGGGAGTATATGAGCTTTATACAAGGCTGATTCGGGATTTTCCAAAGATACTGTTTGAATCCTGCGCAAGCGGAGGGGCCAGATTTGATCCAGGACTACTTTTCTTTGCTCCCCAGGCCTGGTGCAGTGACAACACAGATGCCATAGACCGTTTGAAAATCCAATACGGAACCACTATGGTATATCCAATCTCCAGCATTGGGGCCCATATTTCAGCAGTACCAAACCACCAGATTCACCGTGTTACAGACTTAAAGACAAGGGGAGATGTCGCCTTGTTTGGAGCCTTTGGGTATGAGCTTGATTTAAATAGCCTCACGCCAGAAGAGGTTGAAGTAGTAAAGGAACAGATTGCCTTTTATAAGGAAAACAGAGCGCTTCTCCATCAAGGAACCTTCCATCGACTGAAAAGTCCGTTTGAGGGTAATGATACAGCCTGGATGGTGGTATCCCATGAGAAAGACCGTGCCATTGCTGCTTATTATCAGGTGTTAAATCCTGCCAATGCCGGCTGGCTCAGATTAAAACTCACAGGACTTTTAGAGGAGATGGCATATAAAGTCACCATATGGGATAAGGAAGAGGTCTTTACAGGAAGCCAGTTAATGTATGCTGGAATCCCAATTGATAGAGTCCGTTTTTCAAAAGACAGGGGAGACTTTGCATCCGTTCTAATTATGATAGAAAAAGCAGTGAAATAAAATATTAAGGGGTTGTGAGATAATTATTTTCCCACAGCCCCTTATATTAATCATTTGAAACTTCTGGTCGGGGATTGATATGACGTTCTCCCCACTGAGACATCATGTCAAGAATCGGTGTGAGGGTTTCTCCATCTTTGGTAAGAGAGTACTCTACTTTAGGGGGAACCTCATTGTATTGTTCTCGATGAACCAAACCATCCGCCTCCAACTCTTTTAGCTGCTTGCTTAAGGTTCTGTGTGCAATGGGTTGCAGATCATCCCACAAACGATTATATCGCATCACTTTGCATTTGTAGAGCTTGTATAGTATGACCCACTTCCATTTCCCTTCAATCTTAGAAATCGTGTAGTAGATGGGACAATTTCCAAATTTCGCATCAAAATCCATGCTCCTACTCCTATACTTACAAAAAGTTTAGTATATAACATAAATGTTCATACTTGTAAGTTGTAATACTATCATATAAACTTTAAGTGTCCTTGTCAAATATATGATAAGAAAAGACAGGTGATAGAGATGGTTTCATACAGGAGGTTTATGATGAGAGCAATGATACACGCAGGGGCAGAGGGTATCAAAGGGTTACAATATACAAAACAAGCAGACAGAGATCCCCAAAAGGGTGAGGTTAAGATAAGATTAAAGACTGCGGGATTAAATCATCGGGATTTGTTCCTAATGAATTCCAGGGGACATGGGGAGGTTCCTTTCATACCTGGTTCCGATGGGGCAGGCATGATTGAAGCAATTGGAGAGGGAGTAACCAATGGAACCATTGGTGATGAGGTTATCATTAATCCTTGTCTGGGCTGGGAGTACATGAACCAGGTTCCAGTAGTGCCTGGTATATTAGGAGGGCCAACAGACGGTACTTTGGCGGAATCTGTTATCATCCCTCAGCAAAATGCACTGAGAAAACCTTCTTATTTATCCTGGGAGGAGGCTGGTGTATTATCCTTAGCGCCACTCACCGCCTATCGTGCCCTATTTACAAGAGGAAATCTTAAGCCAGGGGAGCACGTACTGATTCCAGGAATTGGTGGAGGCGTTGCTACCTTTGCCGCACTTATGGCATCTGCAATCGGCGCAGAGGTGAGTGTAACGTCACGAAGTGAAGAAAAGTTAAAGTCTGTGCAACAAATGCCCATCACTCAAGCTTTTGATAGCCATAGCAACTGGAAAGAGCGTTTGGGAAGTGGTTCCATTGATCTTATATTAGACAGCATTGGGCCAGCAACCTTTCACCAATATTTTGATGTAATTAAACCCAATGGAAGAATTGTAATGTTTGGAGCTAGTTCGGGGGATGAGATTACAATCCCAGCTAGAGCCATATTCTTTCCTCAGATTACCATTGCCGGAACTTCTATGGGCAGTGGGGAAGAATATAAATCCATGTTAGAGTTTATGACACAACATTCCATTCATCCCATTATGGATTCTACCTATGATTTAAAAGATACCGTATCCGCATATGAGCGAATGGAGAGAAGTGGGCAGTTAGGTAATATTGCTATTTTAATCCCACAAGATTAAGATTGATTTTAGGATTCTTTTAGACGCATGATATGCAAGAAAGCACGTAGCACAGCCTGCTATGTTGCTTTCTCCTGTTGTCTTTTATAACTTTAAGTGAAGCCTAAGCAATTCATTTTATAAAATGGAGTTGCGCATGCAAATAACTTGTGATATGCTTTTTTTATCAATCTCAAAGTCCTTGAAAAAGGATTCATAGACCGCAAAAGGAAATATATTCTTATTACAAGGCTGTGGACAACAGTTTTTTTTATTGCAGAATTTTATGGATGAAGGCATGAATCAGAAAGAACTCAAGTTCTTTGGCTAGAGCGATAGGAAAGGAATTATACATGATATGGAACAAAAGAAAATGACACACGAAGCCAATCCACTAGGGTATCAGCCCATTGGGAAGCTACTCATGCAGTTTGCAATGCCTGCCATTATCGCCATGCTGGTAAACTCAATTTATAACATCGTTGACCAGATTTTTATCGGTCAGGGGGTTGGATATCTTGGAAATGCAGCTACCACCATTGCATTCCCAGTTGTAACCATTGTACTTGCCCTGTCTACCCTTCTTGGAGCGGGCGGAAGTGCCTATGCTGCCATCAAGCTGGGAGAAAAAAAGGAGCAAGAAGCAGAAAAGACATTGGGAACGGTATTGGTATTAACCCTAGTTTTCAGTGCTGTGGTTATGATTTTAAGCTTTATGTTTATGACTCCGATGTTAAAACTGTTTGGTGCGACGGAAAACACCATGATTTATGCCAGACAGTATACGACTGTTATGCTGATTGGTACGCCTTTTAACATGATTGGTGTGGTATTAAGCAATATGGCTAGAACGGACGGAAGTCCTGCTTTATCCATGTATGCCATCTTAGTAGGAGCAGTCATTAATACAATTTTAAATCCTATTTATATCTTTGTTTTTCACTGGGGAGTAAGTGGTTCTGCCTTTGCTACCATCACATCTCAGTTTATCTCTGCGGCATTTTTAGCTTCCTATTTTATATACAAAGGAAAGCACATGAGATTTCGCAGAAGTAATATGAAAGTTGACCCTATTATCTTGCGGTCAGCCCTTTCTCTTGGAATGTCAAGCGGAATCACTCAGGTGGCCTCAACCATTCTTCAGGTAGTTTTAAATAACTCTTTGATCTACTACGGAAACCATTCCGAAGTAGGAGGAGATGTTGCTTTAAGCGCCATGGGAATTGTAAATAAGATTGGTATGATGTTGGTTTCCATCTGTATTGGAATCGGAATTGGCTCCCAGCCGATTATGGGTTACAATAAAGGAGCGGGACAATATAAGCGAGTGAGAAAAACCTTCATTTTGGCTGCCGTAGCCTCAACCTCAATCTCTTTTGTAGGTTGGCTCTCCTGTCAGATATTCCCAGGTCCGATTTTAAGTGTGTTTGGCTCTCAGGATGCGGAGTTTTCCTATTTTGCCATTCGCTGCCTTAAGGTGTACATGCTTGGTATCTTTGCTGCGGGCTTCCAGGTAATTGCCACCAGCTATTTCCAATCCACCGGGCAGCCGTTAAAGGCTTCTATATTATCCATGCTTCGCCAGCTTCTGCTTCTGATTCCTTTGGTTTTAATTCTGCCTCTTCATTTCGGGCTAAATGGAATCTTGTACGCAGGGCCGATTGCTGATATTACATCGGCCATCATTGTCACACAGTTTGTTATTTACGAGATGAGAAAGCTTAATAAAATCTGCAAAGATTGTTAATGCCGCCAGGCGTGGAAGGGGAGTTTGAACCATGAGTTTAAAAGCAGAGATGACAAAGCTTTTTGCAAAATTGGGAAAAGCGGATAGGAAGATGGCACTTGATTTGGAACATCCAAAACGGGGAAGCTATGAATTGGATCTTTTAAACTTCACCAAAAAAGTACGGGTAAAGACGTTTGATGTCAATGGCTTTTACGGTGTTACCATTAACAGCAGTTACCCTAAGGATGCCCATATTCTTATGCTTCCAGGAGGTGCCTATACCTTGGAGCCGGATCAAAGAATTCGGGAAATCGCCGAACATTTTGCCGTTATGGAAGGGTTTCGCGTATCCATCTTTCAATATCCACTGGCTCCCGAATACACGGCTTTGGCAGCGCATCAGTGTCTCATGGAGGCATATGAGGGCTTAATAAAGGAATACCCAAAGGATACTTTTTACCTGTTTGGAGATTTCTCTGGAGGAGGTCTTGCCTTGTCCTTTTTACAGGAACTGCGAGACCGAGGTGATCTTCCCATGCCTCATAAGACAGCGGTGGTATCCCCTTGGCTTGATATCGCGTTAAATAATCCAAAGATAAAGTTGTTTCAAAAAACGGATTTTATTCTTCCTGTAGAGGAGTTGCGCGTGGCAGGAGGGAAGTACTGCGGACCTCTTGAAACCGATCATCCCTTTGTCTCACCCCTATATGGAGACTGGAATCACCTAGGCCCCATTCTTGTATTTTCAGGGACAGAGGAGATTATGACTCCCGACTGCGAGCTTTTGGCAGAGAAGGCAGGTAAGTTAGAAGGAACTGATATCATCTATAAGAAGGGTGCAGGTATGTTTCATAACTGGATTAAGGTTCCCAGTAAGGAGACCGATGGGACATTTAAACTGATTTGTTCTTTTTATCTAGATGAGGCTTAAGAATTTATTTAATATATTGCAGTTATAAAAAACCCCGCAATTGCTGGTTCAGTATGAGATACTGCCTGGCAATTGCGGGGCTTTTCTTATTGTTTCTTTAATAGAATCAAAGTGTCTTCCTGAAAGCTGTGCATCAATACTCTGGTGCTGGCTTCTGTGACGCAAATTCCTACCTTGGAAACGCTTCGATTGGATAGGTTAATTGCTTTTGCCTGATACCCATGGAGTTCCTTTTTTATTAAAAGCTCCGTAGGATATGGCATATAGATCAAATACTCTTCCTCAGTGGTCATGGCCATTCGAATATCAGAGGATTTTTCCTCCAAAAGATCAGAGACTGGTATTAGCTCATCAACAACCATTTCTTTCATGAAATCGGCTATATATCCATAATCCCAGGCTCCCGGGAATAATAACGCTTCTTGCATGGGAAAAGATTGATCAAAGCCTTCTCCCATCACGGGATTGGGCTGCTTGCCGCTTTTTTTCCAGTTCCATACGCCATGAGCGCCATAGGTGACCCCTGCACAGGCTCCGGACAAAAGACTGCTCCATGCGGCTTTACGAATGTCAAATGGTTGGAATCTGCCATACATGTTTCTGCTAAATCCCATTTGTTCGTAGCAAGGTTCTGCGTTGATCACTGGTTTTTTGGGATAATCTCCATAGAATTTTTCTGCCAGTAAGTATGCCATTTGCTGACCGTCTGCATTGTGTCCGGATTGGAACATATAAAAACTGATCCGATCTAAAAAGGTTTCCGGGATATAATCATATCCCCGTTTAATATGCATTGCCTTTAAAGAATCCGGTGATATGAGACATGCCTCAGATAAAGCTGCTTCGTAGTAATCAATGGATTCCGGGGTATCAAAGTCAGTATCTCCACTTACCATATAAATCGGTTCAAATTCCTCAAATTCTTCAATCACCTTACGAGTATAAGGCTTTATAAAATCCTTTGGCATAATGTAGTCCTTAGAGAGCCTGCTTCCCCAGGTTCCAGGAACGAAATTAAGCCATAAGATTACAAGGGCTAACTGAAAGCCTTTCTCCCTTGCCATGTTGCACATGATCTTTGCTCGGTCAAAATAAGCCTCATTCCATTTGGTATAATCAAATGTGATTCCATCTGGTGTTTCAAAGGGATAGACACCCACATCGGACATGCAGCGGTCCCACTGAGGCATTATGTTAATCTGCAGTACAGTAAAGCCCTGTGACCAGCGTTTCTCCAGGTAAAATTCCCATTCATCCATTGTGGCAGAAGTAAAGGCACTCCAAACGGTATCTGCAAGATAAAAGAATCTTTGCCCGTCCAGTAAAAAAGTTCTTCCGTTTTCGTTTATCTTAAGCCTGCTCATTGGGGCCTCCATTTCTTTATTTTCTTGAGATACAGTTTAGTACGATATCACCTGCGGTTGCATGTTTGCTAGTTGATGGCACTATTTCTTCATAATCTCTGGAGTTCGTGACCAGAACCATTGTAGTTACATTATAACTCTCTGATTTTAAAGATTCCATATCCGCTTTGATAAGAACGTCGCCGTCCTTTACCTCATCGCCGTCTTTTACCTGGAGCTCAAAATACTTTCCTCCAAGCTTTACCGTATCAATCCCGATATGAACAAATACTTCTGCTCCAAGATTGGTCCGAATCCCAACTGCATGTGGGTATGCGGTAATAACCTTACCAGAACAAGGTGCAAAAATAGTTCCGGAATCTGGTATCACAGCAACTCCCTGACCCAAGGTACCCGAGGCAAATACTTCATCAGGAACCTCTGATAATGCAATCACAGTTCCGCCTACTGGTGATTTGATAAATTCGTCATGGACTTCTTCTTTTACAGCAGGTGTAGCTGTTTTATTATTGTCTAAAAGCATGCTGTCATCAAATCCAAACAAGTAGGTGCAGATAGCAGATCCAATGTATGCAATCCCGCAAGCCACACAGAATCCTGTAAAACCAACACCGATGTAGCCGGTCAAGGTTAGAAGGCTGGTACCAAGCAGTGCGGGCGCACCAGCACCAACGGCAGCAGTAATGGCTCCTGCGATACCGGAAAAGAATGCTCCAATGAAAAATGGTTTTTTATATTTTAAGGTAATCCCGTAAATAGCTGGTTCTGTAATGCCAGCAAGAACAGCGGAGATGGCTGCTGGTCCAGCAATATCTTTTACTTTTTTATCTTTTGTCTTTAAAAACACTCCAAGAGTGGCGCCTGCCTGAGCAAAGTTATTTGGACCTGTAATGGTAAACAGGGTATCTCTGCCATATTGAGTGATGTTGTTAATTACGATTGGTACGAATCCCCAGTGAAGGCCAAACATAACAGCAGCCGGCCAGATAAGACCCAGGACAAAACCAGCAATAATTGGGTTCACGCCTACAATTGTCATATATCCTCCAGCCAGTAACTTTCCTGCATAATCGGCAATGGGACCAATCACAAGATAAGTAGCAGGTACCATAACTGCCAGAGAGATTAGTGGGGTAAATATATTTTTAATGACTCCTGGTAGTATCTTCTTTAACCCTTTTTCCAGCTTAGAGAGAACATAAACGGAAAGTATAATGGGAATTACCGAGGAAGTGTAGCTTACCAGGACCACTGGAATACCTAAAAAGGTTAACGCCTCTTTTGCAGAAAAAGCGGCCGTTAGATTCGGATAAACCAAAGCGGAGGCAATACCAACAGATACAAATAAATCTGCGTTAAATTTTTTGGCAGAAGTATAAGCAAGGAATAGAGGCAGGAATGTGAAGATTCCGTCTGCAGCAGCAAATAAAATCCGGTAGGTTCCCATATCATTGGTTAGCCATCCCATAGTGGTACATAAGATAAGAATTCCTTTTAATAAACCAGCTCCAGCCATGGCCCCAAGTGTGGGAGCAAAGATGCCGGATACTGTGCTCATAAACAGGTTAATGAGGTTTTTGTCCTTTACTTCAGTGTCATTGCCACCCTCATCCCCTGATTTAACATCTGTAACCCGGATAATGGTATTGTAAACATCGCCCACAGCATTGCCGATTACGACCTGAATCTGTCCTCCAGCCTCTACTACGGTAATGACGTGCTCTGTTTGCTTTAGTTTTTCTTTATTGACCTTGGAACTGTCCGCCACCCGAAAACGAAGTCTGGTTGCGCAATGGACCAGGGAGATAACATTTTCAGCACCACCTACATTGGCAACGATTTGCTTTGCCAGTTCATCATAATTTTTATTAGCCATAATTTTACCCTCCTGTGATATGAAGCACCCCATACAGTACCTCTGTATGACTCTTTGTAAGTTCATACTAACATCACCAATATCTCGGTTCAATCCCCATGGACTTTTTCTCTATCTGTGTTAAAATACCACATGAAAATGAAAACTATTTTAATTTTTTTGTGCATATCACCCATACATTTAAATTTTCTTTAAATGCATGGGTGATATGTTAGTGGTAAATGTATTTCTTTTTATCAAATACGCTGTCACCCTCGATGAGTCTGGTCCGGTAATATACCCTTATGGTTTCCTCTTCTGGTTCCGTAAGACGACGAATGAGATGTTTTATGCCAGACATATGTCTTCTGGTATGAGTCCCTTTAATCAAGGTCAGATTAAGTCCGGGTATGCTCTGTATGGGAAGAGAGTCAAATCCAATGAGAGAGATTTCTCTTGGTATTTTAATATTTCGTTCCAGGAGAGCCTTTGTAGCTCCCAAGGTGATGACAGAGCTTTCTAAAACAAAGGCAGTGGTCTTAATCAGTCCCCGGTCAAGATACTGATTCATAGCTTCATAAACGGCCTGTACCGTATCTCCAAGGCGAAGCATCCGGTTGGTCCCATCCCCGCACTGTCGTATCTCCATTTCTTCTATAAATGCTTTTCTGCGTTCTGAAAAATTAAAGATATCAACAGATTGGGCCAGATACACAATGTGGCTGTGCCCCTTATCCACCAGATAATCCACGCCTCGCCGTATACCTTCCCTGTTATCTACAAGGTAGCTGTCCACTCCCAGTTCATAAAATAAATTATCTCCAATCACAATAGGAATATTTAATTTAAGGAAGGGATAAATATCACTTTGTATCATCTCAGCAGCCATGAAATAAATTCCCTTGATATTGCGGTTTGTGATACTGGTTAAGAGTTCTTCCAGTTTTCCGTTTTTTTCATGATAGACTTCATAAGAAAAATGATATCCACTAAGGGCGCACTGAGCCTGCATATCATCAAATAAACGGGAACCAGGCTGGTTTGCGATCTGCTTTAATATGAGACCATGTTTGATGTAAGTTAAAAATAGTATGGTTCCTTTGTTCTCTGCATTCTGAATTTTTGTTTTCTCCTGATTTGTCCGTTCCATTTCTTCTAGATAATCAAAAACCCGTTTTCTGGTGGCTTCATTGACTCCTGGCTTATTGTTTAAAACGAGAGAGACCGTTGCAGGAGAAAGCAAAAGCGCTGACGCAATATCCTTTGATTTGATACGCATGATGATTTATCACCTCACTTTTTGAATTTTGGCTTATTTATAAGTTTACATAATCATAGATAGAGCATCATTCCATCGCTCTACATATTTACTTCGTTTCTCAAATTCCATGGATGGGGTATAGACTTCGTACTCCATCTGACCAAATAGTTCATCTTCCCTGCTAATGCCTGCTGCCAAACCTGCCAGATATGCGGCGCCGATGGCGGACAATTCTTCCTTCTTAGCAGCACGTAGTTTTTGCTGGGTGATATCACTTTGAAATTGCATCAATAAGCTGTTTTTAGTAGGTCCCCCATCTACGCATAGTTCTTTTAAATTGCAGCCGCTGTCTAATTCCATGGCGTGCAGCACATCCATCACCTGGAATGCAATGCTGTCTAAGGCAGCTTTTGCAATTTCTGCTCTCCCAGAAGTACGGCTCATTCCCCATAACATCGCCTTGGCATCTTCTTTCCAATAAGGGGCTCCAAGGCCAGTAAAAGCAGGGATTAATATGGTACCGTCCTCTGGATTGGCCGTGCGTGCCAGTTCCTCTGCTTCTGAGGCGGACGATATCAGTTTTAAATCGTTTTGAAGCCAGGAAATCACGGCACCGGCGTAATGGATATTGCCCTCCAGCACATACTCCACCTTTCCGTCAATACCCCAGGCAAGAGAGGTGGCAAGGCCTGCATTGCTAGTTACAAAGGAGCTTCCCACATTCATCATAATGGAAGATCCGGTTCCGTAGGTAGCTTTAGCCATTCCCTTACAGTGGCATTTTTGACCAAAGAGAGCAGCGTGAGAATCGCCCATCACTCCATGAATGGGAATTTTCTTATCCAGAAATCCATCAAAATCCGTATAGCCGTAACAGGCATTGCTGTCCATAACCTTTGGCAGAGCCGTCATAGGGATATGAAATAAACGACACAGTTCCTCATCCCAGCAAAGAGTATGAAGATTAAATAGCTGAGTGCGGGAGGCGTTGGAGTAATCCGTATAAAAGCTGTCTCCGTGAGTCAGTTTATAGACAAGCCAACTATCAATGGTTCCCAGGCAGTATGGCTCTTTTGGCTGGACTTTATGAAGAAGCCAGGCCATCTTTGCAGCCGGATAATAAGGAGATAGGGGAAGTCCTGTCTTCTTTTGAATTATTTCCTTCCAATCCATTCGTCGGTCCGCTTCTTCTTTTGCCCGGACACATTGCCAAACAACTGCGCGCTCCAAAGGATTTCCATTCTTATCCCATAGGGCAGTGGTTTCTCGCTGATTGCTGATTCCAACAGCTCCGATACTGGACGCGTCAATGCCTGCTTTTTTTACCACATCACGAGCCGAGCGTATGGTATTTTGATAGAGTTCCGATAAGTCATGGGACACCCAACCATGTTCGTTTATAATCTGCTGGTGACAATGGTCCGCTCTTCCAACAATGCGCCCTGTTTCATCAAATAAGACAGCTTTTGTTGCCTGGGTACTTTGGTCAATTGCAATTATATATTTCATTGCCTACCCCTCGCTTCTTGCCTTTTTAATAGCGGCAACCATTCCCTCATCATCCAAACCATAATGATGAAATATCTCATGATTGTTGCCAGAAATCAAGTGGCCGTCTGGCAAAGCTATGTTTATTACCTTTGTTTGACTGTCAGCGGCTACGATTTGAGCGACCATACTGCCAAGTCCTCCAAACAAAGAATGTTCCTCTACCGTAATGACCACATCTGCTTGACGAGCCGCCTGTCTGACCGCATCTTCATCTATGGGCTTTAAGCAGTACATGTCTAAGAGTCCTACCTCATAACCCTGCTTTTTAAGTTCCTTTTGTGCTTTCACTCCATAAGGAACCAGTTCCCCACAAGTAATGATAACCGCATCCTTGCCTTCTGCTAAAACTCCGGCACGGTTAAGGGTAAAGTCCATGGCTTCTCCATAGACATCCTCAGTCACAGACCGGCTGACCCTTACATATGCCGGTTTTTCATCCTTTAACAGTTCCTGGATTAAACAAGCTGTCTGAAACCGATCACTTGGAAGGTACACCCGCATATCTGGAAGACAGGCCATGGCAGCGATATCTTGAAGAGAGTGGTGTGTCATTCCAAGAGCCCCATAGCTAATTCCTCCGCTGATTCCAATTAAGGTCACATTGGTGCCGGAATAAGCAACGTCAACCTTAACCTGCTCATAGCTTCTGGTGGAAAGAAAGCTGGCAGGGGAGGCTGCAAATACTTTTTTGCCGCAGGAAGCCAGTCCGGCAGAAACAGAAACAAGATTTTGTTCTGCAATCCCAAGTTCGATGAACTGCTCTGGGTATGCCTGTGCAAAGGGGGCAAGAGAGGCCGAACCCCTGGAATCGGAACATGTTACAACAATACTTCGGTCATGATTAGCTGCTTCCATAAGGGTATCGCAAATTGCCTGACGGTTCGTTATATGGCTCATTGGAGCACCTCCTTCAATTCTTTCATTGCCATCTGGTACTGTTCTTCCTTTAGTACCCCATGATGCCACCCTTTCTGGTTTTCCATAAAGGAGACTCCTTTGCCTTTTACCGTATGAGCAATCACTGCAGTTGGCTGTCCTTTTACCAAAGCAGCCTGTTTATAAGCAGAAAGTAACTCCACACAGTCATTGCCATCCTCTACATCAATCACATTCCAGCCAAATGCTCTAAACTTAGCTCCCAAATCACTGGTACACATCACATCTTTGGTAGGTCCGCTGATTTGAAGTCCATTTAAATCAATGGTAGCACAAAGATTATCAAGTTTATAATGGGCAGCTGACATCATAGCCTCATAGTTAGAACCTTCTGCCATCTCGCCATCTCCCAGCACCACGTAGGTGCGGTAAGTCTTTTCATCCATTTTAGCGGCAAGAGCCATGCCAACGCCCAAAGAGAGTCCATGGCCTAATGACCCAGAATTAATCTCAATTCCTGGAACATCTGTATTGGGGTGACCGATGTATGGGGAACCAAAGGCACAAAAGGTATCAATGGCCTCCTGCTTATCAAAAAATCCTTTGTCACCAAGGACCATGTAAAGGGCGTCCACACAGTGGCCCTTGCTTAGAAGAAAACGGTCTCTATTCTCATCCTTTATATTTTCTGGGTTTATATTCATGACTTGATAATAAAGCACAGTTAAGATATCAATTACACTTAAATCCCCTCCCACATGACCAGCTTTGGAATGATAGATTTCTTCGATGATATCTCTGCGCAGTTCATATGCTTTTTCTTTCAGTCTTTCCATGTTTTCCTCCATTTCAGTCTATTCTCCACGGATATATGCTTTTATTTCATCATCATTGTCATCATAAAGATCCGGGGCAATTCCCAAATACTTGCAGGCCTCATAAAGAACTGGAACAACATCCTTATGGATGCCTACACAGTGATGGATATAAGGCCCCTCCACAATCTTTGCCTCCAAGCGCTTTAAGTTCTTTACTTCCACCCAGACATAAGTTCCTTTGGTGTAAGGGCCTTCGATTCCTTTGGCATTTCCAAGAAGGAGAGAGTACTCGCCGTTGTCTCCGTCAAACCGGCACAGGGTCATATCTCCAAGCTTTGCCTGGGCCTCTACCGCACCAGGGTGAGAAAAGGCAAGAGGATAGCCAATGGTTGGTTTGCAAGCGGCACAAGATACTGGCCATGGCCCGCAGTGCTGGAGAAGCTCTCCGTTATCATTATCTGGGTGGCGAACGGTCCAATCAGCAAAAAAGGTTCTGGTCTCATCCATTCCGGCTGCCTCACACATGATTGCAGTAATGGCACCGTGAATATCCGTTTCACATACCACGGGAAGACCTTCTTCGTTTAACAGGCTGTTGGCGGCGCAGGGCATGATACCAATTTCTGTTTGAAGGGCATTCCAACACTGGATTGCAATGGCATTACAGCCATAACGTTCTGCCAGCGCTTTCATAGCTGCTTTTAAGGCCGCAACCATTTCAAGCTCTTCATCCTTGATGGCAACGTTAAAATTCTCTCTGCAATATGCCATGATTTCCTTGATTTTTCCTTCGTCTTGTCTTACCTTTTTAATTTCTGCTGTTAATTCTGGCATAGGAATGGGGGCGAGCTGTATCTGGAACTTCTCTAAAAGCTCCCCTTCGTTGCACATGGTGGACCAGAAATCAAAAGGTCTGGGGCCGATTTGAAGAATTCTTGTTTTCCGAAATGTCTTTACAACGTTACATACGGCAAGGAAATTACGAATTCCCCGTTGGAACTCTTCATCCTCTAACCGGCAGTTGCATAAATAAGTAAATGGAATGCGAAACCTTCTTAACACCTTTCCGGTGGCAAAGAGTCCGCACTGACTGTCCCTTAAGCGTATCCCATCCTCATCTGGACGTTCATCTCTGGGACCCCATAAAAGTACGGGTACGTTAAGTTCTTTTGCAAGTCTGGCTACTTCATATTCCGTGCCAAAATTCCCGTGAGGAACGAATAGACCATCGACCTTTTTTTCTTTAAACCGTGCTTCGATCTTAATACGGTCTTCTTCCCTGTGCAGCAGCCCATCTTCAGAGATATCGTTGATATCTACAAAGGAAACGCCCAGTTCCTCTAATCGAGCCCTGGTTAAATCCGCATATTTTACCGCATCTGGAGCGGAAAAGATACTCCGCCTCGTGGGGGCAAAACCCAATACTACATTTGCCATAACATGACCTCCTGCCAATCATTTGATACTCCTATTATTTACTTATATTTACTAAATATCAATCGATAATTAAGCTTAATTTAGTGATTGATTGACTTAATTTACTTAATCTGATACAGTGTATTTAGTTGATTTACCAAAAGGAGGGTCAGAGATGTCCATGACTGCAAAAGAGCTTGCTAAGCTTCTAAATCTATCGGAAGCTGCCATATCCATGGCTCTTCATAATAAACCAGGGGTCAGTACCAGAACACGAAAAAAGGTGTTGGAGGCTGCAAAAGAAAACGGCTATGATTTTTCCAGAATAGAAGAGTCCTCCACGCAGAGTTCATATGAGGGAACGGTACATTTTATTATTTACAAGAAAAGTGGGGCCGTGGTGGGAGATACTCCATTTTTCTCTCAACTCTCTGAGGGGGTGGGGCTTGGTTTAAAAGAATTCCCTTACCACTTAAACGTTTCTTATCTTTACGGGGAGGACCGGGTGGAGAATCAACTTTCAGATCTGGTTCGCTCAGGAACCAAGGGAATTCTTTTGCTGGGAACGGAGATGTCGGAGCATGACTTTAAGCCATTTACAAAGCTTCCCATTCCACTTGTTGTGTTAGATACCAGCTTCGAAAATATTAGTACAAACTGTGTACTCATTGACAATGTACAAGGTGCATTTTTCGCAACTGACTATTTAATAAAAAAATGTAAGGCTCAACCCGGTTATCTACAGTCTTCCTATCCCATAACTAATTTTTTGGAACGATCTGACGGTTTTTATAAAGCGGTAAGGCAAAACGGCATGTCTTCTTCCAAAACCTTGGTCCATCGTCTTACTCCTTCTATGGAAGGGGCTTATGCGGACATGACCACACTTTTAGAGCAGGGAGAAGTTCCAGCCAGGTGTTATTTTGCAGATAATGATTTTATTGCCGCTGGTGCCATGAAAGCGTTTCGTGACTTTGGTTACCGGATCCCACAGGATGTGGCCATAGCTGGGTTTGATAATCTTCCTATTAGCACCATAATTGAACCACCGTTAACTACCATACATGTACCAAAGCAGAGTATTGGAATGTTGGCAGCCAGACGGCTGGTGGAGCTTATCGCGGATAAAATTCCAGATCCTGTCAAGATTCAAGTAGGAACCACTTTGATCCCGCGCAAATCCGTATAATTAGGAATAAAAATAAGCATGATTATAAAAAAGAAAGGTGCCATAATGCAACTATAATAAGCTGCTTTATGACACCTTTCCTTAATTTGTGATGAAGTAATATGAACAAAGGAACGGATTAAAGTTTGGATAAGGACTGAAGGGCATGACCTTCAATCAGCACCTCGTAATGTTCCTTGTAGTACGCTTCCGAAGCGTAGTCCTGACGAATCTTGGAGCCGTATTCTGCAAGCAGGTTGCAAATACGATTAAAGTTTGTAGTCTTGTCAGGAGTGTTGCGGAGTACCAGGAAATACTGTCTGGTAGCCGGCTTTTTATATAATGTATTCTCTCCGTCATAAACCTGTCCGATGGCCCTTGCGGCATCGGAAATCTGATCTAAACTTTGAAAACTATAGATTCGTATGGAGGAAGCACCAGTAGAGTCTTTTGGCTTTTCGGCTTCCGGTTCGTTCTTCTTATCGATTCCTAGTAGATTTAACAAACCGTCAGCGCCTTCTAATAGTTCGCTGGCCAGATCTCCTGGCATGGAATCCAAGTCTTCGTCTGTAGATGGTGAAAATTTTGCGAATCTTGTATCTAATTCTTCCGGATCTTCAATTTTAGTAATAACTAACATTACGCTTTCGTTGGATAATGGAATTGCTTCTACCATAAGAGGAATGTCTTCTGCTTCAAATCCCACTTCGTTAGAGGCTTTCTGAATCATCTCGCGGAACAGGTTGCGGGCTTTTTCACTGCCGTAAGCAAGCTCGCCTAAATTAAGGTTTCGGACACTTAAATCAAAGCTGGTAAGCGTACAACGGATCTGACTATCATTGATACGTTCTATCTTCATAGGATCACTTCCTGTTCTTTTAAAAAATAGTGAAAGAATATTTACATACTTCCTCAACATAACTATACTATATAATATAGCAAAAAGGCAATTACTATGTGAAAAAGTTTATATAAATTTAAGGTTTATATGCAAAAAACCGGGTATCCTATCTAATTACTGGGATTTTCCGGTTTTATTTTATTGGATTATTTTTATAATGATTTTAGCAAATATGAATTGATTTGTATACTTGATCTATCATTATTCCGAATTTATGTTCGTAATTAAAAGGAAAAAGTATTGTAAATTAAAATATGAAATGTTATCCTTTTGTTAAGGAACAATCGTGTCTCTGCAAGGGCGTTGGCCTCCCATAATACATAGATGGGAGGTGATGCGAATGAAGTATGACTTTAAGGACTTAATGGCCTTTGGCTCATTCGTTTTAGCATTACTTACCTTTATTTTTTATAATTGTAAGTAACGTTTTTTCTATATAATCCCTGAAAAGGGCATAGAAAAACCACCCTTGTATGCTTTGGCGAGTTGCTAGGGTGGAGTTTTCTATCTAGTATAAGGCCAACCCTTTGTAACGGGGCGGTTGTTTCTTTCTGATTTTACGTTACCACAGCTATAATCTTATGTCAATAGTTTAGTCGGAAACGAATACTTTTCTAAGAAGTTCTATGGTTGAATGACCTGCTGTTGATTATAATTAAATAATTTATCAAATACCAGTTGATAAATTTAAAATATAAAAAATTAAATGAGAAGAGAGGATATTGGACAGGCAGTAAGGAGGTGGCTGCTATAAACGCCGTTCTGTCTGGACAATATCAGCTATATGACATCTTGGGAGCCGGACAGGCAGGAACAGTTTTCCTGTAGGATCATTTAGAGCTTGAGGAATACCGTGCGATCAAGCGGGCACCCCAAATTTTTCTAAAATATGTCTTCCATAAATGATGTGTTATTTAAATATCCACAATCAATTTTGCAGTGAAAATTAGGGTGACGAGAATACACACTTGCTTTTGCTCTGCAATTAACTATTTCTGATTCTCTCACAGATTTGTCTATTGCATTCCCAAATTTCTTATACATGCTCTCACTCTCCTTTAAAATCCCTTGTAGATTAATTAATTCTAGTAGATTAATTTATACTAATTGCTACCACAGCGTATATCAGTACTATTATATGGAAAAAACCAGGATTTATCTTTGATACAGTTAAGAAAAGTAAAAGGGATTTTTATTGTTTAATCATTGTAATGCCTCCGGCATGTCCAGAATTACATACCCTCCAGCAGACGCCGGAGGGAAAAGTAGGTTAAAATGGAATTCCTCCTATTAGGAGCATCGATAGTAGCTCAAACTGTATCAAGAAGAATGTTGAATCAGTGGTAAAAAGAAGAACAGCAAAAGCGCGAAACAGAGCAAAGTTGATAAAGAAAATAATTTTTTAAAAACCAATTTTCCACTATCATCTCCCTCCTTGCTGAATCTCTCCACTGTCTTTAAACTAGTAATTTATCCAAAGCAGTTGGTTGATGGTTCGTCAGCTGCTTTGGATGATCTACTTCTTATGAAAATAACAATTCTAAGAGCTTATCTTTTCAATTAATACGGAAGCATTAGCATTTACTTGTGTTCCTCCAGCCAAAGTTTGTAACGTAACCGCAGCAGCACTTGTGTGATTTCGTATTGTTATGATATCGGCTATGGCAGCAGTAATAATTACCATACCTGGATTCGGTTGGGTTCCGGCTCCTGATCCATATATTGCTCCAGCAACGGGAGTTCCATTTTGAAAGACAGAAAATTGATTGGCTTCAACACCTGCGGCATAAAACAAAATCGAGTAGTCACCAGCGCTGCCAAATTGGATGGTAGATGTTCCGGGAGCGTGTGTTATGGTACCAACAATAATTCCGTTGTTACTAAATACTATATCTGCCTCTACAGCAACTACTTGAGCAGCGAGATTATAGATATAAGCATATTCGGATAATCCAGCGGTACCAATCGGCCCCGTGTCCCCGGTCGGTCCGGTAGGACCCGTACTACCGGTCGGTCCAGTAGGCCCCGTGTCGCCGGTCGGTCCAGTGGGCCCGGTGTCGCCGGTAGGTCCAGTGGGCCCCGTGTCACCGGTAGGTCCAGTAGGCCCGGTGTCGCCGGTAGGTCCGGTAGGCCCGGTGTCGCCGGTAGGTCCGGTAGGCCCGGTGTCGCCGGTAGGTCCGGTAGGCCCCGTGTCACCGGTAGGTCCAGTAGGCCCGGTGTCACCGGTGGGTCCGGTAGGCCCGGTATCGCCGGTCGGTCCTGTAGGCCCGGTGTCGCCGGTAGGTCCGGTAGGTCCGGTAGGCCCCGTGTCGCCAGTAGGTCCAGTAGGTCCGGTGCCACCGGTAGGTCCGGTAGGCCCGGTGTCACCGGTAGGTCCAGTAGGTCCGGTGTCGCCGGTAGGTCCAGTGTCACCAGTAGGTCCCGTGTCGCCGGTAGGTCCAGTAGGTCCAGTGTCACCAGTAGGTCCAGTAGGCCCTGTGTCACCGGTAGGTCCCGTGTCGCCGGTAGGTCCAGTAGGCCCAGTGTCGCCAGTCGGTCCAGTAGGCCCCGTGTCACCAGTAGGTCCAGTGTCACCAGTAGGTCCAGTAGGCCCCGTGTCACCGGTAGGTCCCGTGTCGCCGGTCGGTCCGGTAGGTCCAGTGTCGCCGGTAGGTCCAGTAGGCCCGGTGTCGCCGGTAGGTCCAGTGGGCCCAGTGTCCCCGGTCGGTCCAGTAGGCCCGGTGTCGCCGGTAGGTCCGGTAGGCCCCGTATCGCCGGTAGGTCCAGTAGGTCCAGTGTCGCCGGTAGGTCCGGTAGGTCCCGTGTCGCCGGTAGGTCCAGTGTCACCAGTAGGTCCAGTGTCACCAGTAGGTCCAGTGTCACCAGTAGGTCCAGTAGGCCCGGTGTCGCCGGTAGGTCCGGTAGGTCCAGTGTCGCCGGTAGGTCCAGTAGGCCCAGTGTCGCCAGTCGGTCCAGTAGGCCCCGTGTCACCGGTAGGTCCCGTGTCGCCGGTAGGTCCAGTAGGCCCGGTGTCGCCGGTAGGTCCGGTAGGTCCAGTGTCGCCGGTAGGTCCAGTAGGCCCAGTGTCGCCAGTCGGTCCAGTAGGCCCAGTGTCACCAGTAGGTCCCGTGTCACCGGTCGGTCCAGTAGGTCCAGTGTCACCAGTAGGTCCAGTAGGCCCCGTGTCACCGATAGGTCCCGTGTCCCCGGTCGGTCCGGTAGGTCCAGTGTCGCCGGTAGGTCCAGTAGGCCCGGTGTCGCCGGTAGGTCCAGTGGGCCCAGTGTCCCCGGTCGGTCCAGTAGGCCCGGTGTCGCCGGTAGGTCCGGTAGGCCCCGTATCGCCGGTAGGCCCGGTGTCACCAGTCGGTCCAGTAGGCCCGGTGTCGCCAGTAGGTCCAGTAGGCCCAGTGTCACCGGTAGGCCCAGTGTCACCGGTAGGCCCAGTGTCGCCGGTAGGTCCAGTGTCGCCGGTAGGTCCGGTAGG
>NZ_MCIA01000004.1 GCF_003609635.1 Lacrimispora algidixylanolytica
ACCGGTAGGCCCAGTGTCGCCGGTAGGTCCAGTGTCGCCGGTAGGTCCGGTAGGCCCCGTATCGCCGGTAGGACCGGTAGGCCCGGTGTCGCCAGTCGATCCAGTAGGCCCCGTATCGCCGGTAGGACCGGTAGGCCCGGTGTCGCCGATAGGACCGGTAGGCCCCGTATCGCCGGTAGGACCGGTAGGCCCGGTGTCGCCAGTAGGTCCAGTAGGCCCGGTGTCGCCAGTAGGTCCAGTAGGCCCGGTGTCGCCGGTAGGCCCAGTGTCACCGGTCGGACCGGTAGGGCCCGTATCGCCGGTCAGTCCGGTAGGTCCGGTGTCGCCAGTCGGTCCAGTAGGCCCGGTGTCGCCGGTAGGCCCAGTGTCACCGGTAGGCCCAGTGTCACCGGTAGGCCCAGTGTCGCCAGTAGGTCCAGCCGGCCCCGTATTGCCAGTCGATCCAGTAGGCCCGGTGTCGCCGGTAGGTCCAGTAGGTCCAGTATCACCAGGCCCAGTAGATCCGGTAGGGCCAGTGTCGCCAGTAGGTCCAGTAGGCCCAATGTCACCGGTGGGTCCGGTAGGCCCGATGTCGCCAGTAGTTCCGGTGACCCCGGTCGGTCCGGTAGGCCCCGTGTCACCGGTAGGTCCGGTAGGCCCTGTAGATCCAGTGTCGCCGGTAGGCCCGGTATCACCAGTAGGTCCGGTAGGCCCCGTGTCGCCAGTAGTTCCAGTAGGCCCGGTGTCTCCTGTAGATCCGGTTTCGCCAGTAGGCCCGGTTTCGCCGGTAGGTCCGGTAAGTCCCGTGTCGCCAGTAGGCCCAGTGTCGCCGGTAGGTCCAGTGTTGCCAGTAGTTCCAGTAGGCCCGGTAAGTCCCATGTCACCGGTAGATCCGGTAGGTCCCGTGTCGCCAGTAGGCCCAGTGTCGCCGGTAGGTCCAATGTCGCCAGTAGTTCCAGTAGGCCCGGTGTCTCCGGTAGATCCCGTGTCGCCAGTAGGCCCGGTTTCGCCGGTAGGTCCGGTAGGTCCCGTGTCGCCGGTAGATCCAGTAAGCCCAATGTCACCAGTAGGTCCAGTGTCGCCAGTAGGCCCAGTGTCGCCAGTAGGTCCCGTGCCGCCAGTAGATCCAGTAGGCCCAGTGTCGCCAGTAGGCCCAGTGTCGCCAGTAGGCCCAGTGTTGCCAGTAGGTCCCGTGTCACCGGTAGATCCAGTAGAGCCAGTGTCACCGTTAGATCCAGTAGGGCCAGTGTCACCGTTAGATCCAGTAGGGCCCGTGTCACCAGTAGATCCAGTAGGGCCAGTGTCACCTGTAGGTCCGATAGGTCCAGTGTCCCCAGTAGATCCAGTAGGGCCAGTGTCACCGGTAGAACCAGTAGGACCAGTAGATCCAGTAGGGCCAGTGTCACCTGTAGGTCCGATAGGTCCAGTGTCCCCAGTGTCGCCGGTCAGTCCCGTGTCACCGATAGGTCCGGTAGGTCCCGTGTCACCGATAGGTCCGGTAGGTCCCGTGTCACCGATAGGTCCGGTAGGTCCCGTGTC
>NZ_MCIA01000005.1 GCF_003609635.1 Lacrimispora algidixylanolytica
GTAGGTCCAGTAGGTCCAGTAGGTCCAGTAGGTCCAGTAGGTCCAGTAGGTCCAGTATCTCCGTTAAGTCCAGTAGGCCCTGTATCACCGGTAGGTCCAGTATCGCCAGTAGACCCAGTATCAGCAGTAGGTCCCGTGTCGCCGGCAGGTCCAGTGGGGCCAGTAGGCCCAGTGTCACCGGCCGGTCCAGTATCGCCAGTCGGTCCGGTATCGCCAGTCGACCCGGTATCGCCAGTCGACCCGGTATCGCCAGTCGGTCCGGTATCGCCAGTCGGTCCGGTGTCGCTGGTCGGCCCAGTAGCGCCAATAGGCCCGGCCGGTCCAGTGGTTCCCTGAGGTCCAGCGACTCCCTGAGCTCCGGTATCCCCAGTAGCTCCAGTCGGTCCAGTAGCCCCAGCCGGGCCTATACAACGGCAACAACGACAGCATTGGCACGGGCAAGGTTCACAATTTATGTTTCCTTGATTGAAACATCTATCCGATGAACATTTTTTTCTGCCACAACAATCGCATATATTCATTCCTTGTATTTCCTCAGGCTGCATAATACTCCTTCCTATCAATTATTTAGCAATGTAGTTTAATACTTAAGGTATTATATTCTAGCAACATTAAGCCTTGCTAATAAAGGTCAAGCCTATTTGAAGGAAAATTAAAATAATTGGGTATAAAGAGGGCAAATTCATTAAGACTTATGCTTTATCAAAAACAGAAAGGTTTTAGGACTTATAAATCACATTTAACAGTGGATGAATAATACATTCCTGTATATAAAGTAGATGATACCAACTTTCTTATCACAAACAACAATGAATTGTTAGATATCTATGCAGGAGTAAAAGAAGCAATTGAAAAATGGAATTTAGGAGCTAAATCTACAAGAAAAGAAGTGCCATTAGTATAATCAGAAAATCCCTTAGAGTCTGAGAGAGAACTCAGAGCGTATAGGGCATGATTCAATGTTATGCAAGTATGCTATGAGGGAATTATGCGGTAAAGACAATGCAGATATAATAAAAGAGATGTCGACCATTTAATGAAGCGGTGATTGTCTTGTTCACCATTGGTTGAAGGTGAAATTGAAATAGGTAAAGATAGGGTTCCATATATTTTGTAAATTTAATAGGAAAAACAGTTGATAAAATAGAGGAAATGGAATAAAATGGATGCTAAGAGATGATATTGGACAGGCAATAAGGAGGTGGCTGCGATAAGCGCCGTTCTGTTTGGAAAATATCAACTATACGGCATCTTGGGAACCGGCCGGGCAGGAACAGTTTTTCTGGCGGTTCATCTTGGGCTTGAGGAATACCGTGCGATCAAGCGGGTGCCCAAAAGCCTTCTTAATTACGATCGTTTCAGACGAGAAGCCCTTGTTCTAAAGGAGCTTCGCCATCCCGGAATTCCCATTGTTTATGACGTAGAAGAAGACGAATCTTATAGTTATTTAATCGAAGAGTATCTGGAAGGAGAATCTTTGTACGACCTTGTGAAAAAGCAAGGCCATCTATCTAGGGAACTGGCCATATTTTATGGAATCCAGTTAACCAATATCATTCATTACCTGCATTCCGCAGGAACTAATCCCATTTTACATTTGGATTTACAGCCTAAGAACCTAATGTTGTGTCATGACACTGTGAAGCTAATCGATTTTGGACTTGCTGCATCTATGGATGAGGCCAATGAGCCAGGTAAGCGATACGGAACCGTAGGATGTGCGGCACCGGAGCAGTATAAAAAAGAAGGAATCCTTGATGAGAGAACAGATATCTATGCCATTGGTGCTATTCTCCACTATTTATATACAGGAACATTTCCCAAACTGCCCTTTCAACCGGACCAAGCAGCGGATCCTAATTTGCTCGCCATCATATCAGGATGCATCATGGAAGAAAAAGAAGAGCGCTTTTCATCGGCACAAGAGCTGGGAGAAAGGCTAAAACAGCTTAAAAACATGGGAACGGCTGCAAAAGACCGTCTACAATCATCATCTCTTACCATTGCTCTGTTTGGGAGCAAGTCAGGGGCCGGAGCAACTCATATTGGAATCGGCCTGTCTGTCTATCTTAGAAATCAAGGTTACCCCAATTTATTAGAAGAAAAAACAGATTCCGGAATGGGAGCCGGGATGAGTCATTATGTCGGAGGAAACCGGGACCAGTATGGCCTTATGCGGCATCATGGTTTTGTGTGGAAACCCTATTACGGCCCAGGAGTAAAGTTAAAAGATCCTCCCATAAATGTGAGAATATTGGATTATGGTGCCAGTGGAGAAGCGCTCCTCACCGGAGATATCAATGCGGTCCTAATGGTTTGTGACGGCAGTCCATGGAGTGTCAGCCAGTCTAAACGGGCAGCTAGCCAAGTAGTAAAAAAGGGACTGCCATATGCAATTGTATATAATCACACAGATTTAAAGGCCAAAATTAAGCTTCCGGAGGGAGTACTAGCCACCCGTTGTTTTCGTGCGCCCAACTTTCCGGATCCATTTTCCATAGATAAGGAAGCCCACCATTTTTATGAGATGCTTTTGATAACGCTTTTAGAAGATAAAAGCATGGAGAAAAGGTGGTTTTTAGGAATAAAAAACTGGCTGATGTCATGGTTTTTGGGAATAGGTAAGTCCTTTTGGAAGGAAAGGTAATTATGAAAGGGAAGAGAAAGTCATTTTGGCCATTTCTAAGGTTTGGAACGAAAGAGGTGAGCCAGGAGACCATTGGCATCATTGGTACAGGAGACAGCGTGGGCGCAACTCATTTTGCGATTATGACAGCAGGGTATTTAAGCGGTGTTTTAAGACGAAGGTGTGCTGTTTTGGAATGGAACAGTCATGGCGATTTTGCTCGTATGAGAAGGGGATGCGCAAAGGAAGACAATAAGAGCACAGCTTTCAAAATCCTTGAGGTCAAGTATTATGAAAATGCGGGAATTAATACACTTTTGATGTGTAAAAAGTCTGGATTTGAGACGGTGATTGTGGATTATGGCACCGTGGGGGACGGCGGATTTAAAGAGTTTCTAAGATGCGACAGGCAATTTGTTTTAGGAAGCTTAAGTGAGTGGCAGATGGAGGCGTTTCTGGAGTTTGAGAGTAAAGGGAATAAGGCGGAAAAGAGCTGGGAAACCTTCCTGACATTTGGTAGTGAAGAAGCCAGAAAAAATATGGAAAAGAGGCTAAAACGCCCGGTACGAAGAATTCCAGTTTCAGTAGACGCGTTTGCTGTCACCGGAGAAATTATGAAATTTTACCAGCAGTTATTTTAAGACCGCAAAAGAGGATTTTTGTCACGCAACAATCCTTGTGGTCCTCTTTCTCGCGGTCTTCTTACAAAAGAGTTTACAGGGGAGATACATATGAAAAAAGAAAATGCCAGAGACCGGGCGGAGGGTATCGAAAAAGCCCAATATCTGGAGGGGCTTAAAAAATATCGGGATTTGGGAATTTCCATTGTTATAGATGGGGAAGAACTGCCGGAAGAAGATTGGAGTAAAATATTTGAAGTAAAGGAGGATGATTATTTTTATATGGCGGACTATATACCGGATGAAACAACCGGGAAGCTGCAGGAGATAAGATTTGATAAAATTTATAATCGATAATTCTCCAGTGGCATATGGGGTGCGCATTGGGATACCATCTTCAGCCTAAAGTTGGCTAGCCTGCGCATCAGGGTGGGATCAGGGGATAAATGAACGTAATGAAAATGTAAATTCCAAAAATCAGGAAATATGATATAATCGAAAAGAAAATGTACAACCATGGATAAATAGTACCACTAGATAGCAGGAGGATAGCAGATGAATCGAAAAGCCGTGCCGGTTTACGTGGCGCTGGGATTGATGTTTATATTAATCTTCGGATTTTTTGGAAGCCGAATTTTGGAACGATATATTCCAACAGATGAAAAGGCAGATATCACACAACTGCTGGGAGTAACCGATAAAAAAGTAGCCCTTTTTCTCAATGAGGAATTACAGGAAGAGAAGGGGATTTATGTAGAAGGTCAGACCTACCTCCCCATTGACTGGGTGAATCGTACGCTAAATGAACGTTTTTACTGGGATACAAATGAAAAGCTTTTGGTCTATGCACTGCCAGACTCCATTGTCTATGCAGATCATACCACTATGGGAAGCACCGGAAAACCCCTTATTTGGGTCGATCAAAACGATGTGTATCTTTCAGCCGGATTGGTGTCCAACTATACAGATATTAGAGTAGCAGCGTATGATGGTGCTCAGAATAAGAGAGTTTACATAAACGATACATGGGATGAGTTAAACACTGCCGTAGTAATGAAAAATAGTAATATCCGGGTTAAGGGAGGCGTAAAAAGCCCTATTATAACCTGGACTGCAAAGGGAAGCCGTGTTACGGTAGTCGAATCCATGAAACGATGGGATAAAGTTCGTACAGAAGATGGATTCGTCGGTTATGTGGAGCACAGGCGTCTATCAGAGAAATCAAGCGAACCTTTAAAAAGCACCTTTGAAAAGCCAGTTTATAAAAATATAACGATGGAAAAACCAGTTACCCTTGCCTGGCATCAGTTAACCACTGCCGAGGGAAATTCATCCTTTGATAACCTTATCGCTAATACAAAAGGAGTCAATGTCATTTCTCCTACCTGGTATGAGCTTACGGATAATGAAGGGAATTTCCGTTCCCTGGCTGATGCAGGGTACGTGAAAAAGGCCCATGAAAAAGGATTAAAGGTATGGGCACTAATCAACAATTTTAGTAAGGATGTGAATACGGAGATTCTTTTATCAAAGACAACCACTAGGCGTAAGCTGATTGAATCTTTGATGGCTGAGGCGGAAAAGTATGGGTTTGATGGAATTAACCTTGACTTTGAAGGGATTAAAGAAGAAGCCGGAGTTCATTACATCGAGTTTATCCGGGAACTTTCCATCTCCTGCCGGCAAGATGGACTTGTTTTGTCGGTTGATAACTATGTTCCGATGGCTGGGAATAAGTTCTATAACCGAAAGGAACAGGGGATTGTTGCCGATTATGTAATCATCATGGGATATGATGAACATTATTCCGGAGGGAATTCAGGTTCTGTAGCTTCCATTGGATATGTAGAAAACGGCGTGAAGGACACCCTTTTAGAAGTACCCAAGGAAAAGGTTGTTTTGGCTATTCCATTTTACACCAGAGTCTGGACGGAAGACGAAAATGGAAAAACCACATCCTCATCCATTGGAATTGCAAAAGCAAAAGATTGGGTCAGCGAGAATCAGGTGGAATTAAGCTGGTTGGATGAATCCGGTCAATATTATGGAGAAATTAAGACATCTGATGGGCTTAAGAAGATTTGGATGGAAGAAGAGCGTTCCACTGGACTTAAGATGAATCTAATCAAACAGTATAATCTGGCAGGAGTTGCCTGTTGGAAGCTTGGATTTGAACCCGCTGATCTTTGGGATGAGATTAAGCTGGATAACAAATAAACAAATGAGAGTATAAGACAGGAAGGTCATGTCATGAAAAAGAGGTTCCTATTGGCAGCAGTCATAGCAGCCGTATGTGTATCAGCAGGATGTTCGCTAAAGCAGCAGGTGCCGGATAACACAACAGAGAGTGGAGAAAGTGCCACAGAAACAGAGGCGCCATCTACGATAGCTCCCACAACAGAGGACACCCAGCAGAGCACAGAAAGCCCATCGTCTGAGGCAGAGACGGAAAAAGACGTAAAAATTGTGATTGCTACCGATACACATTATCTTGCGAAAGACTTGACGGACTTTCAAAAAAGCTTTCAATATACCGTAGATCATGGGGACGGAAAGGTGATGCCATATATCTGGGAGATCACTGATGCTTTTATAGAGGAAGTGAAGGAAGAGAAGCCGGATGTTGTAATTCTTAGCGGAGATCTAACTTACAACGGGGAAAAAGAAAGCCATAAGGAATTTGCAGCAAAGCTTCAAGAGATTGAGGATGCGAAAATCCCCGTTATTGTAATACCAGGCAATCATGATATCAATAATCCGAAAGCTGCCCGTTTTACAGGGGATTCTACACAAGAAGCTAATTCTATCACTCCACAGGAATTTGAGGAAATCTACCAGGACTTTGGATATAATGAAGCGGTCAGCCGGGATAGTGCATCACTTAGTTATGTCTATCAGATTGACGATAGCACCAGAGCTTTTATGCTTGATAGCAGTCAGTATGAGCCTAAAAACCTGGTTGGTGGAATGATAAAAGACGATACCTATGACTGGATCGAGGAACAGATGGAAGAAGCTCACGATCTTGGAATGAAGGTAATTCCAGTGAGCCACCACAATCTTCTAGATGAGAGTGAGGTCTATTTAGATGATTGCACCATTGAACATAGCGAGCAGCTTATTGATCAGTTGGAAAGCTGGGAGGTTCCACTTTATTTAAGCGGCCACCTCCATGTCCAGCATAATATGAAGTCCACCAAAGAGACTGGGATTCAGGAAATCGTTACCAGCTCCTTATCCACCCCTCCCTGCCAGTATGGGATACTGTATTATGGAGAAGATGGCGGGTTTCGGTACCATACAAAGCCTCTTGATATGAAGGCATGGGCTTTAAAGACGGGGAATAAGGATAAGAATCTTTTGGATTTTAAGATCTATGGAAATCGTTTTTTAAATAAGGTATTTTACAATCAGGCGCAGGATGAATTTGACCGTAGAGTCGACCTTAAGGGTCTTACAAAGTATCAAAGAGATCAGATGGCGAAAGTATATGCCGAGCTTAATGTGGCCAGTACGGCTGGAAAGGTCTATTCCATCCGGGATAAAGTCATGAAAAAACCTGGTTATAAAATGTGGGAGGAAGAGGGCTATCAGAGCATTCTATCCCAGTACCTGCAATGGATTACATCAGATGGAACAAAAGACTATAATTTACTGGACAAAGAATGATGGAAAGTCGTCTTAACTGGTTCTTTTTTATTTCACTGTAAGATATAATTCATTAAGAATGTGTTTCGGGTAGATAATGTGAAATTAAGAAAATGGGAACCGTTTATGGCGGTGATTTTGCTTGTATTAGTATATGTCGTATCCAGCCATGCCGGTAAGATGACGGCAGGTGTCAGTGTGAAGGCAGGCAAGGAAAAGCCCGTGATTGTAATCGATGCCGGACATGGAGGGAATGATCCGGGTAAGATTGGAATTGATGGGACTCTGGAAAAGGATATCAATCTTCAGATTGCTTACCGGTTGAAAAAATACCTAGAAGCGTCTGACGTTGATGTGGTGCTGACAAGGAAGAATGACAATGGACTTTATACAGAGCGGGACAGCAGAAAAAAGATGGCTGATATGACGAAACGGTGTGACATCATCAATGATTCAAGCCCAGATCTTACCGTCAGCATTCATCAAAACAGCTACCATCAGGAGGAAGTTTCCGGAGGACAGGTATTTTACTATAAGAAATCAGATAAGGGAAAACGGCTGGCGGAAATCATACAAGAAAGATTTGATTACGTTTTGGGTGAGAAGAATACAAGGCTGGCAAAATCAAACGATAATTATTACTTATTGCTGCATGTGAAATCTCCTATCGTAATTGTGGAATGTGGATTTTTAACAAACTGGAAAGAAGCAGCGTCACTAAATTCAGAGGAATACCAGGACCGCGTGGCATGGACAATTCATATGGGAATTATGGAATATTTAAATGGAAGATAAGGAGTACCCTGGTGATTAGACACAATAAAAAGGCTGTGTTTAACTACCAGGGTACTATTATATATGCAATCTACTTTAATCATGGAGAGCAGGATGCAAGCCTTAATTTAAGATTGTGAGTCATCAGTTTCTGACTTATCTGTAGAGTCGGCAGAAGATAATGGATTTTCCGTTCCATTTGTTTGAGTCTCATTTTCCGGTTTTGCTGCATCTTCATGCCTCTCGGATATGGTATCTAAGGAATCTCCCAGCTTTTCTGCAATCTCTGATGATATTTTATTGGATCGGCTTTTCAGTTGAGAAATTTTCTCTAATTTTGACGTGGTACTTCCGTTGATGGAATGTACTTCTGCATTCAACACCTTTATCTGGCCATCTAATTGGTTTTTAGCTGAAGTGATTACCTTTGCATGGTCAGTTCCATTGGATAATGCAGTCAAGTCATCTAACTGGCTTACTTCTATCTCTTCTTTGGTTTTTGGTTTTTCATAAATCTTACCAGTATTGTCCTCAGTTTCTTTTTCATCCTTATCTTTTGATTGAAGTTGCAGGATTTGCTGGTCAATGTCTTTCATCTGCTGTTCATATTCTTTGAGCTGCATATCCAATCCGGATGTCCCATTTTCAGCAGCGGAATTCATTAAGGACTCTTTTCTTTCTTGCAAAGATTCTTTTTGTTTCATTAACTGTTCGATCATACTCTGTTTTTTCCCCATTGGAGAAACCGCAATCATATCAGTTTTGGTTCTATCTGCCTTTATACCATTTAAGGCTTCGTTTTTGATTGCAGCCGATTGGTTTATGGACTGAATATTAAGTCCCCTAGGTGATGCATTCAACGTTCCGATATACATGATATTCCCTCCTATCTGTAGTTACTATGTAATGTATCGGTTATATGCCATCCGATATAAGAGGGATGCAGTAAACGGTAAAGTTACTGTGGTGAACGGGATTTTACGTCCTCTTGCATCAACGGGAGCATGGCAGAGAAATGAAAGATTCTATTCTCAGTAGATAGCTCCAGGGTTCCGTTACAGCGATCTATGGCCTGCTTGATGTTTGAAAGACCAATTCCGTGAAACTGAGAATCTTTCTTGGTTGATTGAAAAAGGAAGGATTTCTCCACGTAGAAACAGGGTATAGGGTTTTTTATCTCAATCATGAGGCAGGAATGACGGACATAGGAGACGGCCTTTATGGTTTTTATTTCTTCTTTTGAAAGCTTTGTGCAAGCTTCCAATGCATTATCGAGGGCATTGCTTAAGATGATACATAAGTCCATAGGTGCCAGCATTTCAAAGGAAGGAAAGATCAAATCGGTTTCAAGAGCAATCCCTCCTGCGTGTGCGAGAACTAGTTTTTCCCTTATAATAGCATCTGCATAAACATTTCCTGTGGAAATATGGGGAGATAAGGAGTTGACCGTGTGGGTGATGGAATTTAGATATTCTCCGGCTTCTGAAGCCTTCCCGTTGGATATCAGATTTTTTATACACAGCATATGATTTTTAAAATCGTGACGGAATGCTGATAGTTGTTTTTCTTCTTCCTTCCATGCCGCCATTTGCTGTTCCAAAAATAAGTTTTGTTGTTTTTCCAGTGCAAGAATTAATCTCCGGTCAACATAATAGAGAGAAAACAAAAGGAGAATCACTCCGGTTATGGCAGCAATTGAGATGAGTATATTGGTCCATAGGCTGTTATCAGAATTCATGCGGCTGGTTCCGTAATAAATCACGGAGTATTTTATGAAGCAGGACAGTATCAGCAGATAGAAGTTCCCTTCCATCGTAATTTCCCCCTGGAGATGTCTGTATTTTCTTGCCACCCACTCCAAAACTACGGCGAAGAAGAGAAGGGTCAAAATATCGCATAGACGATATAATAAGTCAAATAAGAAATAATGATCCACCACTCTTTTCGCAGCATACTGAATCAGAGGAAGAAAGATAAAGCTGGAAGTGTACCCCAGGCCGTCCATGAAGATTGCGATCATTACTTTTTTCCCAGTATTACTTTGGAACAAAGCGATTACCATAAAAATGGTAGTGAGAAGAAAGAAAACCTGTTGTGGAAAAACCTTGTACAGCCCGCAGTTTATGTTGATAAAACTTACCAGTCCTTGAATCACTGCGATTCCCAAAAAGGTCACAATCTTACTAAATCTGGCTTTTAGAATTCTGCTAAGAAAATGATATTCAATCAGCACAGAAAATAAATACTGAATTATGATAACCCCTCCTTCTGCATCTGCTTCATAAATGCAATGGAAAAGTCCTGATATTTCCGCTTACTCACAGGAATGAGTTCCCCGTTTGTTATGAGCAGATCGGTTTTGCTGATTTGCATTACGAAGTCCATGTTTACGATGAAACTTCTATGACATCGAAAGAAATGGGTAGGGAGACATTTTTCCAGTGTATCTAGCTTTCCATAAAAATCAACGTTACCGGTCTGGGAGTGGACAGTTACCTTTCTGTTCCTAACCTCCAGATAAAGGATGTCAGAATAAGAAAATCGCTGAATGCAAGAACCGGATTGAATGGTGAGAAATTGTGTTTTTGCAGAGGTTAGCTGTTCCATCACATGATCTAAAACAGCTTCCAGCTTTTTTTCTTTCACGGGTTTTATAAGGTAATGAGAGGCATCTACATCAAAGGCATCAAATACATATTGCTTATAGGCGGTTAGAAATATAATTTTAGAACGGATCTGATTGTTTCTTAAGATTCGGGCAGTTTCTATACCGGAAAGTCCCCCCATTTTGATGTCTAAAAAAATAATATCCGGGGAAATATCAGCTTTTAATAAATCTTCTCCTTTTGAAAACACAAATAGCTGGAAGGATACTTGTCTTGACAAAAAGTATCCTTCCAGTTGTTTTGTAAATTCTTTTATAAATTCGGATTGGTCATCGCAAAGTAATAGGTTCATGGCAGTCACTTCCTATTGGAATTTACAGAAGAAAGATATTATTCTTTCTGCAGGCTTCCCTCATCTCTTCCGGCCAAATGCTAGCCTGAACTTCGCCCACATGGGCACGATCAAGAAGAAGCATACAAAGACGTGACTGCCCGATGCCTCCGCCGATGGTACAGGGGAGTTCTCCATTTAAAAGCATTTTGTGGTATGGAAGGTCTTTTCTGTCTTCGCAATCTGCTTTTTTAAGCTGATCTGCCAGTGAGGTTTCATCCACGCGGATTCCCATGCTGGAAATTTCCAGAGCGCAGTCTAAATGATCAAACCAGAATAAGATATCTCCGTTCAACTGCCAGTCATCGTAGTCAGGAGCTCTTCCATCGTGAGGTTCTCCGCCTTTTAATTTGTCTCCGATTTTCATAAGAAAAACGCAGCCCAATTCTTTTGTGATCAGGTTTTCCCGTTCCTTTGATGATTTATCAGGATAACGGTCTTCTAACTCCTGTGATGTGATAAAAGTAATGTCCTCTGGAAGCTGTTTCACAGCCTGAGGATATTTATACCACACTTCATGCTCCATGTGTTTGATGATCTTAAAGATGTTTCTTACGGTATCCTTTAAGGTTTCCAGGGTGCGATCTTCTCTTGTGATGACCTTCTCCCAGTCCCACTGATCCACGTAACAGGAGTGAAGGTTATCAAATTCCTCATCTCTTCGAATAGCATTCATATTCGTATAAAGACCTTCTCCAGGTAAAAAGCCATATTCATGAAGGGCCATACGCTTCCATTTGGCAAGAGAGTGAACCACTTCCATGGTTTGGCCTGGAACACCCAAAAGATCAAATTGAACGGGGCGTTCCACTCCGTTTAAGTTATCATTTAGTCCACTGTTCTTATTTACAAACAGGGGGGCAGAGATCCTCTCCAAGTTCATTTCTTTACCTAATTCTTTTTGAAAGGTATCCCTTATGTATTTAATGGCTTCCTGCGTTTCGCGGACAGAAAGTTTGGGGTCATAATGTTCTGGTATAATCAGTTTCAAATTTGTTCCTCCCAAGTTAAAATGTTTCTATCATGGTATCATTTTTAGAGGGAACCTGCAACCATTGTTTTTTAGGGTACAATCGCCGGAGAGCCTTTGTTTATCAGCAAAGAAGTTGCACGGTTACATGGCCTGTGATATGATAAATGGAAGTGAAAAGGAGCAATGCTATATGATCACAGAACGAATTTATATAGAAGATAAAGAGCATCCAGATGAAGTTTTACTAAAACGTGCCGCTCAGATTTTAAAAGACGGTGGTCTGGTTGCATTTCCCACAGAGACCGTGTATGGTCTGGGAGCCAATGCCTTAAAAGAAGAGGCAGCAAAAAAAATCTATGCGGCAAAGGGGAGACCATCGGATAATCCGCTTATTGCCCACATTGCCGCTACTGAGGATCTGGCGCCACTGGTCCTTCATATACCGGAGGCAGGAAGGAAGCTGATGGAAGCTTTCTGGCCCGGCCCCCTTACCCTGGTTTTTCAAAAGAGTGATTTGGTTCCATACGGGACTACAGGAGGTCTTGATACGGTGGCAGTGCGTATGCCGGATGATTTCGTGGCAAGCACTTTAATACGCCTATCAGGAGTCCCCATTGCAGCCCCCAGTGCCAATACCTCTGGTCGTCCAAGCCCTACCACCGCGGACCACGTGTGGCAGGATATGAACGGAAAGATTGATATGGTGGTAGATGGAGGCGCCGTTGGAATCGGTGTGGAATCAACTATTATTGATGTTTCTGGTGAAGAACCCATGATTCTAAGACCCGGAGCTATCACACAGGAGATGGCATCAAAGGTTCTTGGACAAGAGATATGCCTTGATCCTGCCATCATCTCAGGTCCAATAAGTGAAGATGTAAAGCCAAAGGCACCAGGAATGAAATACAGGCATTATGCTCCAAAAGCCTCCCTCACCTTAGTAGAGGGTGATGCAGAAGATGTTATTACGACCATTAATCGGCTGGCAAAAGAAAAGCTGGAAGAAGGGTTTCGTGTTGGTATTATTTGCACGGAAGAAAGCAGGGAGTATTACCAGGAAGGTTTCATAAGAAGCATGGGAGAGCGGGCGAAAGAAGAGACCATTGCCCATAACCTATATGGAGTTCTCAGAGAGTTTGATGATCTGGAAGCGGATTATATTTATTCCGAGAGCTTTTCCAAAGACCATTTGGGACAGGCTATTATGAACCGGTTGACAAAAGCGGCTGGTTATCACATATTAAAGATTCAAAAGGAGGAGACAGTATGACCGGAAAGCGGGAAGATTATATCACATGGGACGAATATTTTATGGGAGTTGCCCTCCTTTCAGGAAAGCGCTCCAAAGACCCAAGCACGCAGGTAGGTGCCTGCATCGTAAGTGAGGACAATAAGATTTTATCCATGGGCTATAACGGGTTTCCCATGGGATGCTCTGACGATGATTTTCCATGGGAAAGAGAGAATGATGAAAATGATCCCTACAATGCCAAATATTTCTATTCCACTCATAGTGAATTAAATGCTATTCTTAATTACAGAGGTGGAAGCCTGGAGGGATCCAAGCTTTATGTAACCTTATTTCCTTGTAATGAATGTGCGAAAGCGATTATCCAGTCAGGCATCAAGACAATTGTCTACGGTTCCGATAAATATGCGGATACTCCTGAGGTCAATGCCTCAAAGAGAATGTTAAATGCAGCAGGGGTCCGGTATTATCAGTATCAGCCCACTGGAAGAAAAATAGAGATAGAGGTTTAACATGAAATTTTTACTGGCGGCACTCAATGCCAAATACATCCATTCCAATCCTGGAATCCACAGCTTGAAAGCCTATGCGGAAACTTATGTTGACCGGCCTGAGCTTAAAGATGGAAGATTTCAGATTGAGATTGGAGAATATACCATCAACAGCCAGCTTGATGATATTTTAAAAGACATTTATTTGAAGAAGCCGGATGTAGTTGGATTTTCCTGTTATATCTGGAATATGTCTTACGTTTTGGAACTTGTTCGGGACCTTCCAAAGATTCTCCCCCAGGTGGAGATCTGGCTGGGAGGTCCTGAAGTGTCTTATGATGCTTCTGAAATCATGCGAAGAGAACCCAATGTCTTTGGAATCATGATGGGCGAAGGGGAAGAGACTTTTTCAAAAGTAGTGGAGAGCTATATTGATAAGGAAACCTCCAATTTCACAGCCATAGATGGGGCCGCGGTAAGGGACAAAGACGGAAATCCTCTGGAACGGCCTTTGAAAATGGGAGTTGATTTAAGTAAGATCCCATTTCTCTATGATGACTTATCTGGTTTTGATAACAGGATTATTTATTATGAAAGCAGTAGAGGCTGCCCATTTTCCTGTAGTTATTGTCTTTCCTCGATCGATAAGTCCGTACGGTTTCGTGATACAGAGATGGTAAAACAGGAGCTTGATTTTTTCCTGGCAAGTAAGGTGAATCAAGTGAAATTCGTGGATAGGACCTTTAACTGTAACCATGCCCATACCATTGGTATCTGGAAACATTTGTTGGCACATGACAATGGGATCACAAATTTTCATTTTGAAATTTCAGCAGATCTTTTGACGGAGGAAGAGCTTGATTTAATCTCTCACATGAGGCCGGGGCTCATACAGCTTGAGATCGGCGTCCAAAGCACCAACTTAGATACCATTAAGGAAATCAGGCGGACCATGGATCTTGTAAGCTTAAAGGAGACCGTAGATAAGATCAACGGATTTGGTAATATCCATCAGCATCTGGATTTAATTGCCGGGCTTCCCTATGAAGATTATGGCAGCTTTCGAAGGTCCTTTAATCAGGTTTATGAGATGAAGCCAGAACAGCTTCAACTTGGATTTTTAAAGGTATTAAAAGGCTCTTACATGCATCAGAAGACAAAAGAATATGAGGTAAAGTATAAGGAACAGGCGCCCTATGAAGTCCTTTCTACCCATTGGCTAGATTACGGAGAAGTATTAAAATTAAAGAATCTGGAAGAAATGCTTGTGGTATATGGAAACAGCGGGCAGTTTAATACTACCATTGAAGAACTTTTAAAAGAGTTTCCTTCTCCTTTTGATATGTTTGAGACTCTTGCTGAATACTATGATAAACAGGAGCTGACAGGGATCAGTCACAGCCGTATGGCTCGTTATGAAGTGCTGGAGCAGTTCATAGGAAGTTTGGTGCCAGAACGATTGCCGAAGTACCGGGATCTTTTGGTGTATGATTTATATTTAAGGGAGAATCTAAAAAGCAGACCTTCCTTTGCGTTAGACCAAGAGCCATATAAAGAAAAGGTAAAAGCCTTCTTTGCTGAGGAAGCAAAAGCGTTTTATTATTTAAAAGAAGGATATCAGGGATATGAGGCCAGACAGTTAATAAAAATGGCGCATGTAGAAGTGTTTGGGGGAGAACGGGCAGTCCTTTTTGATTATAAGCATAGAGATCCCTTAACCCATAACGCAGCGGTATATGAAATTGACATTTGGAGGAATGAATGGCAAAAAGAGAAACAAAAACAGAGCGAAAAGAACGGATAGAAAAGGTGCTTCATGCTCTTGATAGTGAGTATGGAACCGAATATATTTGCTATTTAAACCATGAGACTCCATGGCAGCTTTTAATTGCGGTTATCTTAAGCGCCCAGTGCACGGATGCCAGAGTGAATCTGGTTACCGTGGATCTGTTTCAAAAATACAAATCCCCAAAGAATTTTGCAGAGGCAGAGTTAAAGGAGCTTGAAAAGGATATTCATTCCCTTGGTTTTTACCACATGAAGGCTAAGAATATCATTTCCTGTTGTCAAGATCTTATGAATAAATTTGGAGGAAATGTTCCAGATACCATGGAGGAGCTACTCTCCCTTGCAGGAGTTGGTAGGAAAACAGCCAATGTAATTTTGGGGAATATTTATGACCAGCCAAGCATTGTTGTGGATACCCACGTCAAACGCATTTCAATTAAGCTGGGATTTGCAAAATCAGAAGATCCAGAAAAGATCGAGTATGAGCTGATGAAGGTGCTTCCAAAGGAGCACTGGATTCTTTGGAACATACAAATTATTACACTGGGCAGATCTATCTGCGTAGCCAGAAAGCCTAAGTGTGGGGAATGTTTTTTAAGGGAGTTATGCCCTAGCGCCCAGGTTTAGCGATTCTAGGAGAGGGGAAGGAACATATGGTTTCATCTTACATTGCAGTAGATTTAGAGACGACGGGTCTTGATCCCAAGAAGGATAGGATCATTGAAATCGGTGCGGTTCGCGTGATCGAAGGAGTCATAACGGCACGCTATGAAACCTTTGTAAATCCCTACAGAAAGCTGGAAGAACACGTCAAAGCCCTGACTGGCATCACGGACCGGCAGACCCAGTCGGCACCAGGAATTAATACAGTTATCGGGGATTTCCTGGAATTTTCTAAAAAGCTTCCTATTTTGGGACATCATGTGATTTTTGATTTTAGTTTTTTAAAACGAGCAGCAGTCAATGAAGGCAAAGGCTTTGAGCGTCAAGGTATTGATACCTTAAAGCTGGCAAGAAGTTTTATGCCCCCAGAAGAGAAAAAGAATCTAAAGGCAGCCTGTGAATATTTTGGGATTAAGCCAGAGCAAAGTCACCGTGCGCTATCGGATTGTTTGGCCGCTCATCACTTGTATCAAGAGATAGGAAAGCAATTTGAAAGTCAGGATCCGGAAGCTTTTGACCTGCATGCTTTGATTTATAAGGTAAAAAGGGAGCAACCAGCCTCAAAAAGGCAAAAAGAACACTTGCAGGATTTATTAAAATATCATAAAATAGTTTTATCTGCGCAAACGGATCATTTATCCAGAAATGAAATATCAAGAATCACGGATAAAATCATAGCACAGTACGGAAGAATATAAGAGAGGTGATAGCATTATGATAAACTTTAACAATAAAAACAATAAGAAATTTATGTCAATCGTTTTAATCGCAGTCGTAGTATTATTGATTATTTCCATGATACTTCCAATCATGATGAGATTCTAAGCATTGGGGGTTTCGCCACATCATTCAGACACAGTAGAGCATGAGGAATGAATATGAAAAAGAAAACGTTGTCCATAACCATTGCAGCAGTTTTGGTGGCTGTAGGAATTGGACTTCTTTCTCCAGTATATGCAATGGCTGATACACTCCCGGATGGAATCTATGTAGGAGAGTATAATTTAGGCGGTATGACGGAAGAAGAAGCCAATAAAAAGATTCAGGATCTGGTTGGCCAGATGGAAAGCCAAAAGATCACCCTGGTGGTTGACGGGCAGCCAATGGAAACAACAGCAAAAGAACTGGGATTTCACTGGAGCAACCCTGAGGCAGTGAACCAGGCTGCATCCGCCTGGCAGGGCGGCAATTTGATCAAACGATATCTGAATAAAAAAGATATTGAAAAGAATCATGTAATCATACCTTTGGAAACTGCCCTTGACGATGGAAGATTGGAAGCCTTCATTAACGAAAAATGTGCTTCTGCTATAGTAGAACCACAGAACGCTTCTATTGTTCGCGCCAACGGTGCTTTTACGGTAACTCCATCGGTGACTGGTAAAAATGTGGACATCAAAGCGACCAAAGACGCCTTGAATGCTGCACTGGCAAATGGGCTTTCAAAACCGGTAACTGCAAACGCAACCGTTTCTGATGTGAATCCAGCCATAACCACTGAAGCCTTATCTACCATAAATGATATTTTGGGAACTTTCTCAACCAGCTTTTCCTCAAGTGGTGCATCCAGATCAACGAATCTTAAGGTGGGATCTTCAAAAATCAATACACGAGTCCTCATGCCAGGAGAGACCTTATCTGGTTATGAATGCATGCATCCGTTTACCGTTTCCAACGGATACGCCACTGCCGCTGCTTATGAAAATGGTCAGGTTGTAGATAGTGTAGGAGGAGGTGTTTGCCAGATTTCCACCACTCTTTACAATGCCGTATTAAGAGCAGAGCTTTTAGTGGCACAAAGACAGAATCATTCCATGGTAGTAGGCTATGTAAAACCTTCTCAAGATGCTGCCATTGCAGGAACTTATAAGGATATAAAGTTTACAAACAATTACAGCACACCGATTTATATTGAAGGATACACGTCTGGAAAGACCATAACCTTTACGATTTACGGCAAAGAGACAAGGCCCGCAAATCGTACCTTTGATTTCGTTTCCGAGACCTTAAGTGTTACGGATCCTGGAGCGCCAAAAGAAGTGGTGGATCCTGCTATGGCACCTGGAAGCAGAAAGCAGGTACAGTCTGCTCACACTGGAATTAAGTCAAGACTTTGGAAGGTTGTTTATTTAGATGGCGTAGAGCAAAGTCGGGAGATACTTCATACCGATACTTACAATCCATCGAAGGCCATCATAAAAGTAGGGCCTGCAGCACCAGCCTCTGTGACTCCAGTTCCAGAACAGACACTGCCTCAGGAGACACATCAGACCGTGGAACCATCCACTCAGCCGGCAGAAACTGCACCTCCTTCGCAGGAAGTATTTCCAGGAGAAGATGTTGTCCCACAGGGACCAGGAATGTAGGCGGATAGGACTATGAGACGCATTGAACGAGAGAATACAGGAATTATAAGGCCTGGACAGGATTTGGTGGTAGCTGGATATGCTGGTCTTTCTGGCACCATTGAAATTGCTAATTACAAAAAAGAAGAACTGAAACAGTGGTTCTCAAACGATTATATTGAGCGGATACTGGAACAGGAAAGCAAGGAACCCACCTATGATTATGATGCTCTGAAACAGTGGGGTGCCACAGAGTGGGAGCTTTCTTTAGAAGGTGGAATCTTTAAGACCCTTTGGGACTTGTCTGGAGCCTATATGACAGGCATCCGCTTTTATCTTCGGCGGATTCCCGTTAAGCAGGAAACCATTGAACTATGTGAGCGGTACGACTTAAATCCGTACCGCCTTTTTTCTAAAGGTTGTTTGCTACTAACAGCGGATAACGGAGCCGATCTTTTAGAGGCCATGAAGGAAAACGGAATTCACGGTGCCGTAATCGGGAAGGTGACTAAAGGCATTGGAAGAATCATAGATCACGGAGAGGGTGTCGGATATCTTGACCGGCCCACAAAGGATGAGCGATATAAAGTTATGGAATGATAATTTGAAGAGATGATCATCGGAGGTATGGATATGAGGGAAAAGATATTGGCGATTATTGAAAAAAACAGCAGGATTGATTTAAAAGATCTTGCCGTACTCTTAGGAGAAAGCGAAACCGCCATTGCCAATGAAATCGCTGAAATGGAAAAAGAGCATATCATCTGTGGATACCATACTTTAATTAATTGGGACAACACCAGCGATGAGAAAGTAGTCGCTTTGATCGAGGTAAAGGTAACACCTCAAAGAGGTATGGGGTTTGATAAAATTGCAGAACGAATTTATCAGTACAATGAAGTGAACGCCGTATACCTGATGTCTGGTTCTTTTGATTTTACCGTATTTATTGAGGGGAAAACCATGAGACAAGTGGCTCAGTTCGTATCAGAAAAGCTATCTCCAATGGAATCCGTACTCAGCACAGCCACTCATTTTGTCCTTAAGAAATACAAGGACCACGGAACTGTCCTTGCAGAAGAGACACCGGATGAAAGGATGTTGATTACACCGTGAGAAATCCATTATCAGACCGTATCGTAGAGATTCCCTCTTCTGGAATCCGAAAATTCTTTGATATCGTCAGTGAGATGAAGGACGCCATATCCTTAGGAGTAGGTGAACCTGATTTTGATACACCATGGCATATCAGAGAGGAAGGTATTTATTCCCTTGAAAAAGGACGTACCTTCTATACTTCCAATGCTGGACTTAAGGAATTAAAAGTTGAGATTTCCAGCTATTTAAGCAGACGTTTTGAAGTCACTTACGATCCAGAGCACGAGGTTATCGTTACCGTAGGCGGGAGCGAGGCCATTGATATCGCTCTTCGTGCCATGTTAAATCCTGGGGACGAAGTGTTAATTCCTCAGCCCAGCTATGTCTCCTATGTGCCCTGTACCATCCTTGCAAATGGAGTGCCAGTGACCATAGAGCTAGAGGAAAAGGACCAGTTTAAGTTAACGAAAGAAAAACTACTGGAAAAGATAACAGAAAAGACTAAGGTGCTCATACTTCCCTTTCCCAATAACCCCACAGGTGCGGTTATGACGGCAGAGGAATTAAAAGATATCGCTGAGGTTGTGATTGAAAAGGACTTATTCGTCATTTCCGATGAGATTTATGCAGAGCTAACCTATGGGGGAGATCATACCACCATCGCCTCATTCCCTGGAATGAGGGACCGAACCGTACTTATTAATGGATTTTCCAAATCCTATGCGATGACTGGATGGCGCCTTGGTTATGCCGCGGCTCCTAGAATCATTTTAGAGCAAATGCTAAAGATTCATCAGTTTGCCATCATGTGTGCTCCAACTGCCAGCCAATATGCAGCAGTGGCTGCCCTTCGAGATGGAGATAAGGATGTTCAGGTAATGAGAGAATCCTACGACCAGAGAAGACGTTATCTGGTCCATGCATTCAAAGAGATGGGCTTAGAATGTTTTGAGCCTCATGGCGCTTTTTATTTATTCCCCAGCATCAAGCGGTTTGGCATGACTTCAGATGAGTTTGCCACCAGACTTTTGCGGGAAGAAAAAGTTGCGGTCGTTCCTGGCACTGCATTCGGTGACTGCGGAGAAGGGTTTCTTCGTATTTCCTATGCATACTCCTTAAAGAACTTAAAGGAGGCATTAAGCCGAATGGACCGCTTTGTAAAGAATCTTGATAGGAAGGCATAACATAATGAATATTGTATTATTAGAGCCAGAGATGCCAGCAAATACTGGCAATATCGGGCGGACCTGTGTTGCAACAGACACAAAGCTTCACTTAATCGAGCCGTTGGGATTTCGACTCAATGACAAGTTGATTAAGCGTGCAGGACTGGATTACTGGGATAAGTTAGATATAACCGTATACAGTGATTTTCAGGATTTCCTGGATAAAAATCCTGGTGCGAAGATATATATGGCAACCACAAAGGGACTTCATGTTTATTCTGATGTAGCCTACGAACCCAACGACTATTTGATGTTTGGAAAGGAAAGCGCCGGAATTCCGGAGGAAATCCTTTTAGACAATCAAGACCGTTGTATCAGAATTCCCATGTGGGGAGACGTTCGTTCCTTAAACCTTTCCAATTCCGTTTCCATCGTGCTTTATGAGGCATTAAAACAGAATGGGTTTGAACATATGACCATGCAGGGAGAGCTTCACACACTGCATTGGGAAGAATCATAAGAACTTGATCGTAATTAGAATGCGTTTTTTACTGAGTTAGCGCTTTGCGCCAGTCAGTAAAGAGCGCATTTTTATTTGATAGGAAAGTTCTACGAACTCCCCTATCAAATAAAAAGCACGACCTGCAGGATGCACATGACGCTTAAGAGGAAGATGTCACTAAAGTGACAGCGCGTCAGCGCCAGAGTCTGATAAGTCAAACTCTTTCTTTTGCTCAAAAGGTTTATACCACTAACCCAGTTCCAGCTCCTTGTATATACAACTTTATGATTCTAGAAAAAGTAATTGGTACAGACAGTATCATGGCATAGCCAAAAAAAATCTGGAAAAAAACATACAAATCCAACAAAGTAATTTGGAACGACCAGGTATAAATGAAAATTTGGAATCATAATATAACGTGGGTAGAGACAAGAAGCGTGAAATCCATTGGGTAGCAATTTTACGAAGAACGTAAATTGTATATACAAAAAAGTCATAGGAGGGGTACATCGTTATGAAACGAAGGATTTTAAGTGTAATTATGGGGGCTATGCTGGTAGTATCTACGTTGTCAGGCTGCGGAGGATCGAAAGCAGCAGCAACAACAGCAGCAGGCAAAGAGGAAACAACCACGGTTGCAAAGTCAGAAGATGCTACACAAAAAGCAGTCACAGAGGCAACAAAATCAGCAGAAAAAGGAGGAAAGGTTGGTGTCGCCATGCCAACTCAATCCTCAGAGCGCTGGATCAATGACGGTGCAAACATGAAAAAGCAGCTTGAGGCCCTTGGTTACGAAGTAGATCTGCAGTACGCAGAAGACGATGTGCAGATGCAGGTTTCCCAGATTGAAAATATGATCGCTTCCGGTGTGAAATGTCTGGTAATCGCCTCCATTGACTCCTCAGCTCTTGTAAACGTAGAAGAGCAGGCGAAAAAAGCAGGAATTCCCATTGTTGCCTATGACCGTCTCCTCATGGATACAGATGCAGTTTCTTATTATGCAACCTTTGATAACAAAGGAGTTGGAACTGCAATTGGTGAATACATAAAAGAAACAAAGCAGCTTGATAAAGCAAAAGCAGATGGAAAGTCCTATACCATAGAATTCTTCATGGGATCTCCCGATGATAATAACGCTTTGTTCCTCTATAACGGATTGATGGAGGTATTAAAGCCATACTTAGATGACGGCACGCTAAAGTGTGAATCTGGCCGTACTTCCTTTGAAGACACCTGCATTCTTCGCTGGTCCCAGGAAACAGCCCAGCAAAACTGCGAAAACTACTTAACTGGTTTTTATGCAGACAAGAAACTGGATATCGCAGCAACCGCCTTTGATGGCTTTGCCTATGGTTGCAAGGCAGCCCTTGAGGGAGCTGGTTATAAGGTAGGAGTTGACTGGCCACTGGTTACTGGTCAGGATGCAGAGCTTATGGCAACAAAAAATATTATTTCGGGATTTCAGACCATGTCCATTTATAAAGACACAAGACTTTTGGCAGAAAAATGCGTAAAGATGGTTCAGGCAGTGTTAGAAGGCGCAGAACCAGAGATCAACGACACCAAGCAGTATAACAACGGAAAAGTCGTCGTACCTTCTTATCTTTGCACACCGGTAGCGGTTGATAAGGATAATTATAAGAAGATTATCGTAGACGGCGGCTATTACACCGAAGATCAGTTGTCCAAATAACAAGTATGAAAGAACAGGCGGCAGCGGGAGAGCGGCCGCCTGTTTTTGTATCAGGCATGAAGGAAAAGGAGCTGGGAAGATGTCCGATTATATATTGGAGATGAATCACATCACCAAAGAATTTTATGGAGTGAAAGCCCTAGATGACGTAAACATAAGGGTGAAACGAGGAGAAATCCATGCCCTGTGCGGAGAAAATGGAGCAGGAAAATCCACACTCATGAATGTACTCTCGGGAGTCTATTCCTACGGCTCCTACAGCGGAGATGTCGTATACAATGAAAATGTATGCCAGTTTCACACCATCAAGCAGAGTGAGGCAAAGGGAATCGTTATCATTCATCAGGAACTGGCCCTAAGTCCATTTCTTTCTATAGCAGAAAATGTTTTTTTGGGAAACGAGCAAAGGAAAATAAGAGGAGTGGTGGACTGGACAAAGACTCATAAAAAGGCGCAGGAAATGTTAAAAAAGGTGGGCCTTGAGAATGAAAACCTAAATGATCCTGTAAATACCCTAGGGGTAGGTAAACAGCAGTTGATCGAAATCGCAAGAGCCATGGCAAAGCAGGTGGAACTTTTGATTCTAGATGAGCCAACCGCGGCCCTTAACGATGAGGAGAGCAAACGCCTTTTATCCATTATGCAGGAGCTAAAAAAGCAGGGCATCACTTGTATCATGATTTCCCATAAGCTAAATGAAATCAGTGCAGTTGCCGACTCCATTACAGTCATTCGGGATGGAAAAACCATAGAGACCCTGGTAAAGGGAACAGACGATATCAGCGAGGACCGTATCATAAAAGGGATGGTGGGAAGAGAACTGACCAATCGTTACCCTGTGAGAACGTGTGATATCGGAGAAAAGATATTTGAGGTAAAAAACTGGAATGTCTTTCATTCTGACGATCCAAGCAGACAGGTAATTAAAGACGTATCCTTTCATGTAAAGGCCGGAGAAGTGGTAGGCTTTGCAGGACTGATGGGAGCCGGGCGGACGGAGCTTGCCATGAGCCTGTTTGGAAAGTCCTATGGACAGAAAATAAGCGGTTCCATCTTCATTCACGGAAAGCAGGTAATCATTAAAAATGTCCAGGATGCCATTAATAACCGGCTGGCCTATGTTTCTGAGGACCGAAAAAGCTATGGTCTCATCTTAATAGACAGCGTCAGGGGCAACATGACCCTGGCAGCACTTAAAAACTTCTTTTCCAAACGTGCGGTGGTGAATAAAAACAGTGAGATTCTTGCAGCGGAGGAATATAAGAAACGAATTAACGTAAAAGCTTCCTCCATCAATCAGACGGTCAGTTCCCTTTCTGGTGGCAACCAGCAAAAGGTAGTTCTTGCAAAATGGATGATGACCCAGCCAGATGTACTTATCTTAGATGAGCCAACCAGAGGAATTGACATTGGTGCCAAATACGAGATCTATGGCGTAATCAATGATTTGGCAAAGGCGGGAAAAGGTATCATTGTAATTTCATCTGAACTTGAAGAGGTCATTGGAACGTGTGACCGGATTTATGTAATTAGTGAGGGCCGTATATCCGGAGAGATGACCAAAGCGGAAGTATCTCAGGAAAAGATCATGAAATGCATCATGGCAGAAAGCGGAAAGGAAGCGTAGAGATGGATAAAAAGAAAATAGTAAATATCAATATGAAAGAATATGGAATGATACTGGCACTCATTGCAGTATTTCTCATCTTTTCAGTGATGACCGGTGGAAAGAACATGTCACCTGCCAACATCAATAACTTAATCATGCAAAACAGCTACATAGTCATTTTAGCAGTGGGTATGCTTTTATGCGTATTAACAGGAAACATTGACCTGGGAGTCGGTTCCATTGTTGCCGTATGTGGTGCTGTAGTAGGAATCCTCATTGTAGATTACAATGCAAGCATATGGGTTGCCATACCGGCTGCCATTTTGATTGGAACCCTTTCTGGAATGTTTGTAGGCTTCTTTGTTTCTAAGTTATCCATTCCTCCCTTTATTGTCACTCTGGCGACCATGTTAATGGCAAGGGGCCTGACCTATACTCTTTTAAAAGCTCAGACAAAGGGGCCCCTTCCAACAGAATATACGTTTATCGGAGCTGGATTTCTCCCAACCATGAAAATCAGTGTGGGAGGTGGGACCATTGATTTGATTTCCATTGGAGTCGCCCTAATTGCTTTTATTTTGATCATACTCTTTGAGATGAAGAGTATAAAAACCAAAAAGAAATATGGGTTCCCCGTCAATCCCCTGTGGCAGACTGCAATTAAGATTGGTGTTATTTTTCTCATCGTCTGGTTTTTCTTTTATAAGCTTTCCAGATATAATGGAATTCCATTTGTCCTAGTCATTATGGGAGTGTTAGTTGCCCTTTATCATTTTATCACCAGCAGGACCGTGGCAGGGCGTCAGATTTATGCGCTTGGTGGAAATGCCAAAGCAGCAAAGCTTTCTGGCATCAATACAGATAAGGTTTATTTCTGGGTCTATACCAATATGGGAATCTTATGTGCCATTGCAGGAATCGTTCTTTCAGCCCGTAACGCCTCAGCAACCCCAAAAGCTGGGGACCAGTTCGAGCTTGATGCCATTGCTGCCTGCTACATAGGGGGCGCAGCCACCACTGGCGGTGTGGGAACTATAATCGGAGCGGTGGTAGGAGCCTTTATCATGGGTATTTTAAACAACGGAATGTCTCTCTATGGCTGGTCAACGGATATTCAGAAAATTGTAAAAGGTGCCGTACTTCTTGGTGCGGTTACGGTAGACTTATTATCGAAACGTAAAAAATAACCAAGGGGCAGTGATGATAAGATGGGGACACAGAAACCAAAATATATGGAAGTTGCTGACTGGGTGCTATCTCAAATTGAAAATGGAACATTCCAGGAAGGGGATAGACTTCCATCGGAGCACCAACTGTGTCTCCGGTTTCAATTAAACCGGCAGACCGTACGTCATGCCATTGAAGTATTGGAGCAAAAAAACATGCTAACCCGGATTCAGGGAAGCGGTACATATGTGGGGGCCAAAGGGCGTTCAGAACGTCTAAAACGGTATTATAACATAGCAGTAGTCAGCACCTATGTAGACAGCTACATCTTTCCCACCGTGTTAAAAGGAATTGAGCGGACGCTCTCAAAGTCTGGATACACCATGCAGGTGGCCTTTACGGGAAACCATGTGGAGCGGGAAGGGGAGATCTTAAAAAAGATCGTGGAGAAAGGTATGATTGACGGTCTGATTGCAGAGCCAGCAAAAAGTGCCATTCCAAATCCAAATCTCCACTTCTATCAGCAGCTTAGTAAGCAAGGGATTCCCGTTTTGTTCATTAACAGCAGGTATCAGGAACTTGATATTCCTTATGTGTCTCTTCATGATGATATGGTTGGAGAAAAGGCGGCACAGTATTTAATCCATGCAGGACATAAGAAGCTTGGCGCTTTATTCAAATGCGACGACGGCCAGGGGCTTCTGAGATATTCAGGCTTTATCCGTGCACTGGAAAAGGCCGGGCTGCAAGCAGATGCGAGAAATATCTTGTGGATGGACTCCGAAAGCCAAAAGGATATGGAGGTGTGGTCTGATTATCTGTTTCAGAGACTTCACGGCTGTACCGGACTGGTCTGTTACAATGATGAGGTAGCCTACCGTTTTTCCGCCATCTGCAAGGAAAGAGGAATCCGAATCCCGGAAGATATATCCATTGTAGGAATTGATAATTCCGAGCTTTCCGTAATTGGGGAAGTGGCTATCACCTCATTTCCTCACCCCATGGAATCTCTGGGAAAAAAGGCGGCAAAAAATATCATAAAGCTGATAGAAAATCCATGCTTTGAAGCCAGTTACCTATTTGATTCTGAAGTGGTGGAACGAAGTTCAGTGAAAATAATGAAGCAAGATATCATATAACATCGCGTAATCCCCTGTATTTTCCATAATAATGTAGTGATTTTTACATGGCCTTTACAGGAATGTGGTAACAGTAGCTCTCTACTTCCGATATAATCAGAATTACAGAAACTGAATTTCTGGAAAGGAAAAGGAGTCCGGTAGATGATAAAAACCTATGTGGTAGATACGAATGTACTAATTCAGGCCCCTGATGCCCTCTATTGTTTTGATGACAATCAGGTGGTGATTCCAGTCGTTGTGTTAGAAGAATTAGATAATCTGAAAAAGGCAGAAGGAGAAAAGGGCGCAAATGCCAGAGCAGCAATTCGAATTTTAGAACAGCTCCGTCAAAAAGGTGATTTGCTCACAGGCGTAAAGCTAGAGCATGGAGGCACCTTAAGGATTGAAAAGAACTTCGTAGATGTGAAACTTCCTCCTGATTTACCAGAAGATAAGATGGATAACCGGATTTTAAAGGTTTGTAAGGGCTTAGAGGGAGACGTGGTACTTGTCACCAAGGACATACTTCTTCGGGTCAAAGCGCAGATCATCGGTGTCCAGGCAGAAGACTTCACCGCTGAGCAGGTACCAGAGCGGTCTGGTCAGTATCCAGGCAGGACAGAGGCGTATGCCCCGGAAGAATGCTTTAAGGATTTTAAGAAAAAAGGAATCTCCATCGATCGTATTTATATTATAGATGAGGCAGGGGAGCGAAAGAATCCTCAGCTGATAGAAAATCAGTTTGTAATCTTAAAGGCAGACCAATCCACGAAAAAGACGGTTTTAGGAAGGGTATGCAAAACCTTAATTATCCCTCTGGGATATGGAAAGCATAAGCCTTATGGGATTGTCCCAAGAAATGCAGGCCAGTACTTTCTCCAAGAAGCGTTGATGCAGCCAGCAGAAATCGCACCACTTGTGATTGTAAAGGGTATGGCAGGAACTGCGAAGACCTTTTATTCCCTGGCGGTTGGACTTGAAAAGCTATTAAATAATCCTACCGGTGAATACCGCCGTATGATGATAACCCGCCCCAACGCCCAGTTTGATTCTGACATCGGCTTTCTGCCGGGAGATGAACAGGAGAAGATCTCTCCCCTCATGCGACCGATCATTGATAATCTGGAACAGCTCATTGATTCCAATGAAGAGAAGCGGTATGAGAAAGAAGATGAGCTGGCAGGTAAAATAGAAGAGATTTTCGAACGAGGTCTCATAAAGACGGAAGCCCTCAATTACATTCGAGGACGTTCCATTGTAAAGACGTATCTGATTATAGATGAAGCTCAGAACATGACTCCCAATCAGGTGAAAGGAATCATTACTCGTGCGGGAAAGGGTACCAAGATCATTCTACTTGGAGACCCCAACCAAATAGACCGTCCGTTTCTAGATGAACGAACCAATGGGTTAAGCTTTGCTGCGGAACATATGAAAGGAAGCCCTTTGTGTTGGCAGGTTACCCTGACAGCAGAGGAATGCGAACGATCCGCTCTTGCCATGGATGCAGTGAAGCGGCTGTAGGAACATTGACCAGGGTAGACTTAGATCGATGTGTTTCACTCCAAATCATTGTAACAATAGAATGACAACAATTTTTTTTATAAAGGTACCAAAAAGGGTTGTGTCAAAATAGCCTTATTGCATAACGAGGAATAAAAAATAAGTCTTGGTAGGGGCGTGAAATCCCATACCAAGACTTTTTTTATTCCTTAATAAAAGTTCTTCTATAATATAGTAATCAATGGTTCCCCCACGCTAACCTTACTAGCATCGGTTGGAATAATATCGGAATAGCTAGAGAAATTGGATATCAGCACAGGTGTTAATAAGGAACAGCCTTCTTTCTTTATGACTTCCATATCAAACCGTAATATTTCCTGTCCCTTGGAAACACGACTGCCCACGGAAGTAAGTGGAGTAAATCCCCTTCCTTCCAGTTTCACAGTATCCATGCCCACATGAATCAAAATTTCCACCCCATCTTCTGTAACCATACCAATGGCATGCCCGGTTGGGAAGATTGCTGTTACCGCTCCATCAGCCGGTGCATATAAAATACCTTCCTCCGGCATGATAGCAATTCCCTTACCTAAGGCACCAGAGGAAAATGCCGCATCGTCCATATCTTCAAGAAGAACTGTGTTTCCCTTTAAAGGGCTCACAAGGGTTGTGGTTTTCGTTCCTGTCTGAGTATTCTCTGGAAAAACGACGTTGCTTTTTTCTTTGACCACATCCTTATAGGTCAATAAGCAAACAATAAAGGCTACTAACGAAGCTACTAATACACCTGTAGCCACCCATGGAATGCTGGAAGCATCATTATTTGCCGGGTTAATGTATGTAGTAAAACCAAATATTCCAAGAGCACCTGACATGTATTTTTTGACATTTCCAAAGCCAATAATGGCACCACCAATGGAAGCTGCGAAACAAGAGATGATAAAAGGTTTTTTCTTAGGAAGTGAGATACCATAGATCGCCGGTTCCGTAACTCCAAAGAATCCAGAGATAACTGCTGGGATACAAAGACTCTTTAAATTCTTATCTTTTGTTCGTAACATAATAGCGAAAACAACTGCTGTTTGTGCAAAGGAAGCAGCAAAATATGGCTGCATGAAGCTATCAAAGCCCTGAGTACTTAGATTCATGATGTAAATAGGAACAAGTCCCCAGTGAAGACCGAAGATAACAAGTACCTGCCAGAGTGCACCAACGATAGCACCCTCCAGTACCGGACTGGCATTGTAAGCTGCCTGGGTGAAGTAACCGATAACTGCTGCAATGGAATTAGCCACTGGTCCAACTAACACAAAAGTCAAAGGAGCTGCAATCATAAGCGTCAAGGTAGGTACCAAAAAGTTTTTAACTACATCTGGAATGATACGTTTCCACATCTTTTCAATCTTAGACGCCGCATAGACCGATAACACGATGGGAACCACAGAAGAGGGATAACCACTTTTCGGCATAATAACGGGGATTTTTAAAAAGCTTGCATAAATATTTGACTCAAACATGCTTCCTGCAAACAAGACTTGTTGCACATCACCGGTTGAGAGCGCTACTACCTTTGGATACACCAATGCGCAACCAAGTGCGATTCCCGTAAAGGGATTAAGCCCAAATTTTTTAGAAGCAGTATAACCTAAGATAACTGGCAGGTAATAGAAAAATCCATCTGCAACTGCATAAAGGAGTTGGTAAGTTCCATCACTTGCTGAAAGAATATTTGTAAAGGTTAAGAGAGCAAGAATTCCTTTTATTAATCCGGTTGCACAAAACACGCCAAGTATAGGCTGAAATACCCCAGAAATCGTATCGATTAAAGCTGCAGACAGCTTTTGGCGTTTTTGTGGACCTTCAGAAACGTAATCCGTTGAGTCACCACCAAAACCACCAATCTCACAAACCACAGCATACACATCAGGAACATGATTTCCAATGACCACCTGATACTGTCCGCCACTTTTCATAACGGTAACAATGCCTTCCGTATTTTTTAATATCTCTGTATTTGCTTTTGATTCATCTTTTAATTTAAAACGAAGTCTGGTAATGCAGTGAGTTAGGCTGGTTACATTGGATTTGCCACCCACATTTTGAATAATAATTCTTGCCAGTCCATCATATTTACTTGCCATAATCATTTCCTCCTTTTTTTCTATGATGATAAAGTACCCTAGATTTATCTTTCATCACGGGATTGGCCATATCCCTGGTGATATCAAGTATGGTTATTTACCAGTGTGTTCTTGAATGATTCTTCTAATATGCACTGTTAAGTACATAAGCTCCTCGCTAGACAACTGATATTCTTTTTTCTTCTTCATATAGGTTTCCACCTTTAAAGCACATTGGTAGGCTTCTTGATACTTTTGGTAGATCATATTACAAAATTCCGGATCTCCTGTTTCGTGAAATTGTTTTCTTACTGCTCTTTGAGCAAAGAATTTTAAATGTGTAACAAATCTCTCATAAGACAAGGAATCCTCGTTAAGTGAAAGAGTAAAATGATACCGGACGATGTTCATAATATCTTGTATCATCTGAGTGATTTCAATGGATTGTTCCATATCGTTATCTAGCTCTGCATTGACAATATGAAGGGCGATGCTTCCTGCTTCATCCTCAGAAAGTAAGATACCAAACCGGTCTTTAATAATTTGCAGAGCCTTTTGCCCTACTAAAAATTCCTGATGATAAAATCGTTTGATTTCCCAAAGCAAAGCATTCCTGACTTCAATTCCCTGTTTCTTGCGCTCGAATGCGAAATTCAAATGGTCTGTCAGTGTAATGTAAATACTGTCGTTTAGTTTTTTGTTCAGCAAATCCCTTGCGCAGCAAATAATTTCGCTGGCACATTGTATGTGCTCTTCTGGAATTTGGGAGAGCAGTTCCGTAAAATGGCTGATTTCCTGTGTTTTCAAAGAAAATATTTTTGATATTTTAGTTTCATCTACCGGATCACCGTCCTTTGCTGAAAAGCCAATCCCTTTCCCCATAAGCAGAAGCTCTTTGCCATTGGAATCCCATGAGCTGATAATATTATTACCTAATACCTGCTTAACTTCCATAAGTCTCCCTTATTATCAATTGGTAAAAAAATAACTGGTCATATTCACACTTTGCCAAAGCAAAGATATAAATATGGCCAGTTATGCCTGTAAAGTGTCTACAGTTACACCTAGTCCGATGTTTAATAAGTAAATATTACCATACAAGTGGCGCAAAGTAAAGCGATTGTTATAGAAATAGTACAAAACATATGATTTGATCAACGAGTAATATTATCTTCAATTCTGTTCACGCAAGTTCGTAGCCTGCTGCTACAAGTTCGTCGCCCGTGGAAGGCTGAAGATAAATTCAGACCCAACCCCCTCTGTACTGACCACGTCAATGTTCTCTCCGTGGGACTGGATGATTTCCCGGACAATGGCTAATCCTAAGCCAGTGCCTTTTTTGTCCTTACCCCTAGATGAATCTGTTTTGTAAAAACGTTCCCATATTTTCTTTATGCTATCCTTGGGAATTCCGACTCCCGTATCTTTAATGGAGATAAATATCTTTTCATATTTCCCAGATGCCTGAATGAGCACCGTTGAATCCGAGTGGCTGAACTTAAGAGCATTGTCAATTAGGTTATAAAGAACCTGCTGTATTTTGCCTAAGTCAGCGTACACCATTTGAATGCTGTCAGAAAAGGTTAAATCAAAGGTAATATTCTTTTCATTGCAGGCGCCCTCAAAGGAAGCTGCTGTGTCCTTAATGACTCGATTGATATCGAAATTGGTCCGCTTTAAATAGCCCTTGCTATCTAGAGAATTAAGCGTCAGCATTCCCTGGGTCAATTTATTAAGCCGCTCCGTTTCGGTTATCACCCGTTTTAAGTATTTCTCATGCATTTCCGGGGGGATGGTACCGTCCAAGATCGCTTCCAGATAGCCTTTGATGGAGGTTAGAGGAGAGCGAAAGTCATGAGAGACGTTGGCGATAAAGTTCTTTTGATACTCTTCCATTTTATTTAATTCATTGGACATATAATTAAGAGTATTAGCAAGATATCCAATCTCATCCCTGGTATTAACTCCAATATGATAGGTCAAGTTTCCCTGGGCGTATTCATTGGCTCCTGCGATAATCTTTTTCAGAGGGAGATAAACATTTTTTGTAAATATGAGAAGAATCACAAGGGACAAAGAAAAAACAACGGCTGCTGTGATGTAGACTATGTTTAATATATTGTCCCGTTCCGCTTGCAAATGGGATATAGGAAGGTGAATGACTACATAACCATAGGTAGTATAATTCCCTGTAATGGGAGCATGGACACTTAGTACATCATAAGAGAACTCATTGTAATAATTTCCTGTGGTATAATGTTTATTCCCAAAGGCAGCAGGATCAAATTTTTCAATAATCTCGTCTTTTTTCCCGGTTGATTCGCTGTCAGCCACAATTTTCCCCTGGCGTTCCACGATCCAAATCTGCGCGTTTAAATAACCTGCCAGCTTTTCAAGTTCCGGGTAGGAAGAGGTAACGTTCATAGTCTTACCGTGATACATGCTGCTGTAAGAGGAGGCAATCTGATTTGCTTCATCATATAGGCTTTCAGAATACCGCTTTAATAAATATTGATTTGTTATTTCCGAAGAAAATGTAGCGATGGTAATAAATCCAAGTAGGCCAAATAAGAGATAGCCTAGGATAAATTTTGTATAGAGAGAATGGCTCATTTACCGCTTCACCTCAAACTTATAACCGATCCCCCAAACAGTGGAAAGCGCCCACCCAGAATGATCTTTGATCTTTTCCCGAAGACGTTTGATATGCACGTCCACCGTCCTAGTATCACCGATATATTCATATCCCCAGATATGATCAAGGAGCTGTTCTCTTGTAAATACCTGATTAGGAGAAGAAGCCAAAAAGTACAATAGCTCCAATTCCTTAGGAGGCATCTCAATGGAGTGACCCATATAGATGACCGAATAATTGGTAAGGTTTACAATCAGATCCGGATATTCCACGTAATCTCCCTGTTGGTCTGTATGAGCGGCAGAAGGAGAGGGCATGGTCTGGTAACGCCTTAGGACTGCCTTAACACGAGCCACCAGTTCCTTTGAATCAAATGGTTTGATCATATAGTCATCGGCTCCAAGTTCAAGACCTAAGACCTTATCAAAGACCTCGCCCTTGGCAGAGAGCATGATAATGGGAATCTGAGACTGGGAACGAATTTTTTGGCAGACTTGATAACCGTCCATACCCGGGAGCATTAAGTCCAAGAGCACAAGGTTTGGCTTAAATTCTGGGAAAACCCGGAGTGCTTCTTCCCCGTCCCCTACAATTTCCGTATCATAGCATTCTTTAATTAAATATAAGGAGATCAATTCCGCAATGTTACTGTCATCGTCTACAATCAATATCCGTTGTTTCTCTGCCATAATGGACTCCATTTCTAATGTTATTTGAATGAAACAATGGTTACTCCGGAATCTCCTTCCCCAAAGGCACCGAGCCGAAATTCCTTTACATACTTTAATCTTTTAAGATGCTTATGCACCGCATTTTTAAGTGCACCAGTTCCTCGACCATGAACCACTCTTACTTGAGGCAGATGAGCCAGGTAAGCATCATCTAGATACTTGTCAAGTTGTGGAATGGCCTCATCTGTAGTCATACCAATCAAATTGACTTCCGGTGAAATGGATAAGGATTTGGACATACGAGTCGTGCTGATTCCACTGCCGCTGCCCACTTTTTTGGAACTGCCGCCTGCATTTGATACAGAGACAGAGTCTTCCTGCAAAAGCTCAAGATCCGATAGATTCACAAGTGATCTTAAGATACCCATCTGAACGTAAAGATCGCCCTTTGCATTGGGAAGGGAATTAACGGTACCGTTTAAATTCATACTAAGGACCTTAACGCCATCTCCAAGCTTTAGCTTTTTGGGATCGATTTCCTTACTGGAACGGGTCTTCTCCTTTTTCAAGGAAAGAGAAGCGTCCACATCCTGAAGCTTGCCCCTTAACCGGCTGCGTTCTGCCTCCAGCTCCTTGCCGATACCGGAGTCACTAGATAGTTTGTTGATCTGGCGAATGGTCTGATCCGCAGTGTCCTTGGCATCCCTTAAGATTCTCTGGGCTTCTTCCTTGGCGTCCTGAATCATCTTATCCCGTCGTTCATCTAGCCGCTCTTCCTTCTGGGTAATTCGGTTCTTTAACTGTTCTACCTCTCGTTTATAGGATTCTATCTGTACCCGTTCCTTCTCAATCGTTGTACGGTTCTCTTCCAAATGAGTCAGAAGATCTTCAAAGGTTTCATCCTTGTCTTCCAAATGAGTCTTTGCATCTTCAATAATATAATCAGGAAGTCCCAGCTTCTTTGAAATGGCAAACGCGTTACTCTTTCCAGGTACACCGATTAACAGACGGTAGGTAGGTCTTAAGGTTTCCACATTAAATTCACAGCATGCGTTCTCCACTCCAGGAGTAGTGAGGGCAAATACCTTAAGCTCACTGTAATGAGTGGTAGCCATGGTACGGCATTTCATGTTGTGGAGGAAGGATAAAATGGATATTGCAAGAGCAGCGCCTTCCGTCGGATCTGTTCCTGCACCAAGCTCATCAAACAGACAAAGAGAACGACTGTCTGCCTGTGAAAGAATGTTGACAATGTTTGTCATATGAGCAGAAAATGTACTAAGACTCTGTTCAATACTCTGCTCGTCACCAATGTCTGCAAATACTTCATCAAATACAGTCAGTTCTGAACCATCAAAAGCTGGTATGTGAAGACCAGATTGTCCCATAAGTGTGAATAACCCTACCGTCTTAATGGAAACAGTCTTACCTCCCGTATTAGGTCCCGTTACGATTAAAAGATCAAAATCACGTCCCAGATGAACACTAATAGGGACTACCTTTTCTGGATCAAGAAGAGGGTGGCGACCATCTTTGATATGAACGATGCCCTTCGTATTAAATGCAGGCTCGCTTCCTTTATAATGCTTTGAAAGAACTGCCTTTGCAAATATAAAATCCAGATTTGCAAGTGTCACATAATTAGTTTCAAGCTCTTCCAGGTAAGGCATAAGCTGATTGCTTAAATCAGCCAGAATCATCTCAATTTCTTTCTGTTCCTGAATCTCCAGGGTTCGAAGCTCATTGTTTAGCTTTACGATGGCCATAGGTTCAATAAACAGGGTGGAACCAGTGGAAGACTGGTCATGTACCATACCAGAAACCTGGGATTTGTGCTCTGACTTTACAGGAAGGCAGTAACGTCCGTCTCTCATGGTAATAACTGCATCCTGAAGATAGGAACGATTGGAATTTAGTATAGAGTTTAACTGCGTGTGAACTTTATCATTAATAGACCGCATGAGCCGTCTTACTTGGCGTAATCCGGGGCTTGCGTCATCACTTATTTCCTCTTCTGATATGATGCAGCGTTTAATCTCTGTATTGACCGGAGTAAGAGGCTCCAAAACCCGAAAGAATTCCTCCAGGGAATCCTCAGAAAGTTCTGAGTCCTCGTGACGGCCGTAAGCCTTTGCGCGAGCGGATATGGTTAAAAGTGAGCTGATGGCAAGAATCTCTAAGATGCCAAGGGAGCTTCCTACATCAAGACGTTTGAGGGAAGGACGAATATCCTTTACTCCATTAAAAGAGATACCGCCTTTTTGACGAACTCTTGTAACGGCATCTGTAGTTTCTGTCTGAGACTGTACGATTTCTTGGTAATCGGTAGAAGGTACCAGACGTTTGCACAGTTCTTTTCCTGCGTCAGAGGTGGCATATTCTGTAAGCGTTCCAATGATTTTATGGTATTCTAACGTTTTTAATGCTTTCTGATTCATATATTTACCTTTTATGATTTTCTTTCTTTCCGGATGTTGAATTTGTATCCATTATAGTATAGCATACGTGAGATAAAAACTGCAATCCTCAGGATGCTTTTCATGGCCTTAAAGCCCCTGTTTTTCTGGTTTCACAGGTTTTTCTTGCATTAAGACAGGAAGAACCTTATAATAGTAGTTAGGTCTTCTGCAAAGGAGGGTAAGTATGCCGGATCATAACGGGCCAGATGATAGAAAGACGGAGCCCCGTCGGTTTATTAACGAAAAAATAGTGAAGCAGCCTATGTCAAAGGAAGATATACTTAAAAGGTCTTTAGGGCTTTTGGCGACTGCAGTTATTTTCGGATTTGTTGCGGCGGTTACATTTGTCATATCAAGACCAGTTGCTGAGCGATGGTTCTTAAGAGAAGCCACCACAGAAGCTACTCCGGTAACCATCCCAAAGGATGACCCTGAGGCAGTCTCTAACGAGGCAGAGGTAGTCTCTTCGGAGGCTCAAACAGAGCCAATCGAGGAAATTTTAAAATCTGCCATGGAGAAATATCCGTTCTCTATGAGTGATTTAAATGTGCTTTATGGAAATATGAAAACAGTGGTTCAAAAGGCGGACAAAGGTATTGTTACGGTGCATTCTGTTAAGACTCAGAAGGACTGGTTTAATAATCCAGTGGAAAATTCCGGTTTATATGCAGGGGTGATTACAGCCACTGCCAATCAGGAGCTTTTAATCCTCACTCCGGAAAAAGCGGTTGAGGATGCAGACGCCATTCGTGTGGCTTTTACAGATGGTACCGAGGTACAGGGAACCATTAAGCAAACCGATAAGCTTTCCGGCATGGCAATCGTAAGTATATCCACGGAAGGTCTTGGTAGAGCACTCTTAGAGGAAGTAAAAGCAATAGAGCTTGGAAACTCCTATTCGGTAAAGCAAGGAGATTTGGTGATTGCCATTGGCGGTCCCGCGGGCATGGTTCATTCCTCTGGGTACGGATTTATTTCCTATATTACGAAGAATGTACAAGTGACAGACGGCATGACCCGTATTCTTTATTCCGATGTGAAAGGGAATGCAGCAACCGGTACCTTTCTTATGAATACTTCCGGTCAGATCATTGGCTGGATAACTGAAGAATATAAGAATGATGGTAATAAGGACATGACCACAGCTATGGCCATATCCGATTACAAAAATATATTAGAAAAGATGAGCAACGGAGTTGCCTATCCATATTTTGGAATGAAAGGGCAGGAGGTCAGTGCAGCCATGAATAGCAGCGGTATGCCGCTTGGTGTTTATGTGGTAGAAGTGAATGCAGACAGTCCGGCTTACAACGCAGGAATTCAGAGTGGCGACATAATCACCTCCATGGGAGGAAAAACCATTGTTACTATGAAAGATTTTCAGATCTTACTGGAAAAGTCCAGTACGGGACAGGTTATACCTGTAACGGTTTCCCGAAGCGGAAGGGAAGAATTTAAAAAGATACAATTTCAGGTAACCATCGGAGCCAGGTGATCTTCCTGGCTCCCCTTATTGCCTGAGTCATAATTTGGAGGAATTAGATGAGATATATAGAATCATTTCGTGATGGGATGCACGTTTCAGATGTGTTTTTATGCAAGAACAGACAGGTCTGTCTGACAAAGTCAGGTAAGGAGTATGGTAATTTGATCCTTCAGGACAAGACTGGTACCATAGATGCCAAGATATGGGATTTAGGTTCCCCAGGGATTGGAAACTTTGAACCTATGGACTATGTTTACATTGATGCGGATGTTACTGTATTTCAAAACTCCAATCAGTTAAATATCAAGCGGGCCCGCAAAGCAGATGAAGGTGAATACGTACCTGGAGATTATCTGCCTGTATCCTCTAAGGACATTGGACTTATGTATGAAGAGCTCCTTGGCTTTATCAAGTCTTTAAAAAATCCATACTTAAAGAAGCTTTTGGAAAGTTTTTTTGTAGAAGATACTGCATTTGCTAAGGCATTTCAGTTCCATTCAGCCGCAAAAAGCGTTCATCATGGATTTGTAGGTGGACTTTTAGAGCATACATTAAGCGTAGTGAAGTTATGTGATTACTATGCAGGGTATTATCCAGTGATTAACCGTGATCTGCTTCTTACAGCAGCTATGTTTCATGATATGGGTAAGACCCAGGAACTTTCCTCATTTCCGGAGAACGATTATACGGATGATGGACAGCTTTTGGGCCACATCATCATTGGAACAGAGATGATTGGCGAAAGAATCAGAACCATACCAGGATTTCCTGTTAAGCTCACATCAGAGCTTAAGCACTGTATTTTGGCACATCATGGAGAACTAGAATATGGATCTCCTAAAAAGCCGGCAATTATAGAGGCATTAGCTCTTAATTTTGCAGATAATACAGATGCAAAGCTGGAAACCATGATTGAAGTATTAAAAAGTGCAGGAGATAACAACGGTTGGCTTGGATACAATCGTCTCATGGAAACGAATATAAGAAAGACGACAGAATAAGCACCTTGTTTTAGACATTGGTGTTTAAAAGACAGAGGGTTGAAATTATTTCATCCTCTGTTTTTGCGTTCAAAATATATATTTTAGAATTTCTTTCGGTTTCTCTGTCAATCATTTTAAGATTGGTTCTTTATCCTAATAATATTAGTATAGCGAACTTGTCTGTGATAGGAAAAACAGATAGAAAAAAATAGCAATAGAAAGCATCCAAATTATATGAATCATAAAACAGGTCATGGAGGAGAGGTAGCATGGACGCAAATCACATTTTACTTGTGGAAGATGATAAAGAGATCCGAGAAGGAGTGGAAATATATTTAAGAAGCCAGGGATATGAGGTGTTCCAGGCAGCAGACGGACTAGAGGGGCTAAAAATCCTTGATAAAGAAGAGATTCACCTGGCAATCGTGGATGTGATGATGCCCAGAATGGACGGAATCACAATGACTGTAAAGCTAAGAGAGAAATACGATTTTCCAGTCATTATCCTATCGGCTAAATCCGAAGAAGTGGATAAGATCATGGGACTTAATATCGGTGCGGATGATTATGTTTCCAAACCATTTACCCCCATGGAGTTATTGGCCAGAGTTAATTCCCAGCTAAGACGTTATAATAAATATAGGGATATGCTGGAGGCGAAGGAAGAGAAAGAGCGGAGTAATGTCTATAACATCGGAGGCCTGGAACTTAACGAGGATACAGTAGAGGTATTTGTAGACGAAAAAGCGGTGAGGCTAACTCCCATTGAATTTAAGATACTGGCACTTTTAATGAAAAATCCAGGAAGAGTATTTTCTGCTGAGGAAATCTATGAAAGAGTATGGAATGAACGTGCCATCAATACGGATACTATTATGGTCCATGTTAGGAAAATTCGGGAAAAGATTGAGTTGGATCCAAAGGAGCCAAAATATCTAAAGGTGGTGTGGGGAGTTGGATACAAAATTGAAAAACAGGCATAAGATCAGTATATTGCTGGCGATCCTAGTGGTAATATCCGCTTCCTCAATTATGGTAGCGCTTTATCCCTATTTTAAAAATGAGTCGTCCAGATATAAAGAGCCAGTGTACCAACAACAGACCTTCTTAAAGTATCTGGTTTATGGCAATTATGTACTTTCTATGGAGCAGGCCCGCAATCATAAGGGAGATATGATATCTCCTTTTCAGTTTTTCTTTCCAAAAGCTGCCGATGAGATGAAAAGCCAAACGGAGGAAACACTAGCTTCCGAAGAATCCGGGCAGACGGAGAACATAGTAACGGATGATAACTCAGCAAGTGAGATCGTAATGGAGTCTAATGTGGGAGAAAATTTATCCCGTACGGATTATCTGGCTCATCTTCGCCAGATTACCATAAGGAAATATGATAACTGGAAAAGTGGCTTTGATAGCATTAGAAATTCCATGGATTATCAGGTTTTAAATGAAAAAGGTCAGGTGATATCAGACCACTCCGGTGGAAGTGTGATTGCTGGAAATGATAAATATGTATTTCAGACCGTGCTTCAATACGATGGACTGGGCAGAATGGAAGTCGTCTCTATTCATGGAGAGAATTCAGCCAAAATCTTAACCTTATTACAAGGTTTCGGGGAAAAAGATCCTATGATGGATGATTATTGGGATGAATACTTGTATGAGGAAGATTTAAGACTGCAAAACCCTAAGAATTTAACCATATCCTATGGATTGACTACGGAACAGATTACAGCTTTTAAGGATACTGCCAATGGTTTTACAAACAACTACGATGATTCAGAAAGCATCGTTAAAATATTAGTAGGACTTGTCTGTGCGGTTGCGGTTCTTGCGTTTTTCTTATCCTTCCTGGATGTGACATTACCAGATAGCAGTCGTATGTTTCGAACCCCGTTTGAAATAGTGGGAGGTATTGGGTGTGGCGGAGTACTCTTTGGAGCTGGTCTTACCAATCTAGTTATGACCACCAACCAGGGAAATTTATTTGAAACTCTGCTTCGGGCCAACTTTCTACCTGGGATAGCAGGGATCATGGTAAAACTTTGGAACCTTCTATGGTGGTCAATTCCCTTCGGCGTTGTTTACTGGGGCGTTTTGTGCCTGCGGGATGTATTGCGCATCGGCATCAAGCGTTATTTAAGAGAAAGGACATTAATCGGCTGGTTCTGTGGCTGGATTAAGATGTTCTCTATCAAGACCTATCATTTTGTAGGGAATATCAATCTAAGGGATCACTCAGATCGGGCGATCTTTCGCATCGTAGGAATAAACTTTTTTATCCTTGCAGTACTTAGCAGTCTCTGGTTTTTTGGAATTGGCTCGTTGTTCTTTTATTCCATATTCCTATTCCTAGTTATGAGAAAGTATTATAGGGATTTAAGTGGAAAATATAGCGCACTACTAAAAGCCACCAATCAGATTGCAGAGGGAAATTTGGATGTAGCCATTGAAGAGGACTTAAGTATCTTTGAACCATTTAAAAGGGAGATTCAGAAAATACAATCTGGATTTAAAGTAGCTGTGGATGAGGAGGTGAAGAGTCAAAAGATGAAAACCGATTTGATCAGTAACATGTCTCATGATTTAAAAACACCCCTTACGGCTATTATCACCTATGTAAATCTGCTAAGGGACGAACGAGTAACGCCGGAACAGAGAAAGGCTTATATCGATATCTTAGAACAGAAATCCATGCGGTTAAAATCCCTGATTGAAGATCTTTTTGAAATTAGCAAAGCGAACAGCAACAATGTGACCTTGAATTTGGAGGATGTTGACATTGTCAGCCTCTTAAAAGAGGTAAGCCTGGAGCTAGGAGATAAAATTGAAGAATCCACCATTGATTTTCGTTGGAATTTGCCGGATGAAAAGATAGTGCTTCCTTTGGACGGACAGAAGACGTATCGTATCTTTGACAATCTTCTGACGAATATTATTAAGTACGCCATGCCAAATACAAGAGCCTATATTGATATGAAAAAAGAAGATGGATTTGTGGTCATCTGCCTTAAGAATGTATCCGCGGCTGAGTTAACCTTTAATCCCAATGAAATCACGGAGCGTTTTGCCAGAGGAGACCAGTCCAGAAACACCGAAGGATCAGGCCTTGGTATGGCCATTGCCAAAAGCTTTGTAGAGCTTCAAAATGGAAAACTTATTGTTGAAATCGAAGCAGATTTATTCCGCGTCAGCATACGCTGGCCGGTAGAATAAGATATAATTTTTAAAAGTATAAAGAAAAAAGAAAATATTTTCATAAATTCTTGAAAACCCTGACAGAACTGATATACTAAAGAAAAGAGAGTACAGTATGAAGGGAGGAAAAGAATTATGATCATACAAAGCAAACGCATTTGGATTGCAGGACAGTTCATACCCGCACAGCTTAAGGTGGAAGACAAGAAGATTGAAGCAGTCTATGACTATGGAGAGCTACCTGTTCAAAAAGATTATGGGAATGATAGAATTGTTCCAGGGTTCATAGACATTCATACTCACGGAGCCTATGGATATGATACCAATGATGGAGATCAGGAGAAGCTACTTGACTGGATGAAGCGGATTCCGCAAGAGGGAGTCACCTCCATATTACCCACTACAGTGACTCAGGTGCCAGAAGTGTTATTAAAAGCGGTTTCAAGTGTTGCCGATGTAGCGGAGTACGAGTATGAAGGTGCGGAAATTCTAGGAATTCATTTTGAAGGACCTTACCTGGATATGAAATACAAGGGAGCTCAGCCTCCCGAAGCGATCGCTCGGGCAACGATTTCAGAGTTTAAGAAATATCAGGAAGCAGCCAGAGGCATGATTCGCTATATTACTCTGGCTCCTGAACATGATTCTGGTTTTGAGTTGACCAGATATTTAACCCAAAATGGGGTCGTTGTCAGCATGGGCCATTCCTCCGCTACCTATGAACAGGCACTTATGGGAATTGCCAATGGTGCCACCTCCATGACTCATGTTTACAATGGAATGACTCCCTATCATCATCGTAATCCTGGTCTGGTAGGAACGGCGTTTCGGGTGAGAGATATCTACGGTGAGATCATTTGTGATGGATGTCATTCCCATGTAGCGGCGCTTAATAACTTCTTTACGGCGAAGGGGAGAGAGTATGGAATTATGGTTAGTGATTCCCTTCGAGCAAAACATTGCCCACCGGGAGGTTCTTATAAACTGGGAGGCCATGACATTGAAATTAGAGAGAATGGTTTGGCGTATTTAAAGGGAACGGAGACGATTGCGGGAAGTACCTTAAATATGAATATGGGGCTGAAAATACTGGTAGAAGAGGCCATGGTACCTTTTGATACTGCACTTAATTCCTGTACAATTAATCCGGCTAGGTGCTTACGGGTTGATGACAGGAAGGGGCGTGTGGCAGCAGGGTATGATGCGGATTTGGTAGTGCTTACGGATTCCTATGATGTGATTCAGACTTATTGTAGAGGCGTTGCTATGTTGTAATGGTTGGCTGAGTAGTCGGTGGTGTTTTGCCGGGTGCTCAGCTTTTTTTGTATCGCTATGGGGAAACATTATTTTATTCATTTAAATGCGATGATATTATTGAAATATAGTGAGCATGAGTAAAGATAATGGTATACTGGTTATATAAATGGAAAATGGATAATCAAAATATTTATGAGGTGAAAGATATGAAAAGGATATTGTATGAGATTTTACCATATATAGCTATATTGCTAGTCTGTTTATTTAATGCAAGAAATATTATTACAGGAACGGGTAATCCCATTATTAGAAAATATGGAAAATTGACAGACCAAGAAAAGGAACTTTATGATAGTTTAAAAGTTAAAATGTCTCAACTTTTATATGTCCTGTCTCTGGCTATTTTGACTGTTCTTGCATTTGTATTTTCGGTAATTTATCCTAATATCATTTTGCCTAAGATGTTTATAGTATGTTATCTGGTAGAGATAGTAGTGCTTTTGATCTTTTCAGAAACAAAATGGATACTAAATTTGTTTTGTAAGAAAAGTAGGATTAGTAATTTATAATTACTTGGAATCAAACTGGTATAAGTGAGGATTACTTATGCTGTAGGGGAGCAGTTGTAAGTCCGCAGTGCCAAGCTCGAATCCGCTGCGCTCCTTCTCGCTTGACGGCTGTCGCCGTATGCCCTAAATATCAAAAGAGAGTCTAAAAATGCAAGCATTCTTAGACTCTCTTCCGATTTTTAGGGCGCATTGCTCATAGCTTTACAAGATCCTTACATTCTTCAAAGCACCGGTCATGGCGAATTCTGTCCATTCGCAGACATTTACGGCATGATCCCCAATACGCTCTAAGTATTTGGCTATCATAAGCAGGTCAATACACTGGTCAATTTGTTCCGTAGACTGCTTTAACAAATCCACCACATCCGTTTTAACCTTGTCAAATAATTCATCCACCACATCATCTTGCTGTTCGATCTGTCTAGCTGTCTCTAAATTCTGAGTGATGAAAGCATCGATAGAGCAGCGCACCATTTCCCGAGCAGCATTGGCCATAGTTGGAATGTGACGCACTACATGATAAACGTGCTCTCCCTTAATGCGAAGGATCAGTTCAGCAATATCGGAAGCGTGATCACCGATACGCTCTAAGTCTGTTACCACTTTAAGGGCACTGGATACGACTCTTAGGTCACCAGCGACTGGCTGTTGGCGAAGGATTAGAGAAAGACAGCGAGCTTCAATGGAACGCTCCAGATCATTGATGGTGCGATCACCCTTAATAATATCTTCTGCTTTTTCAAAATCCTGATCTTCAAATGCGATAAAGCACTGTTCAATGGAGTTTTCCACCATTTGTCCCATTTCTTTAATATCTTCATTTAAAAGATTTAATTCATGATCATAATTCACTCTGGTTGTCATCACGATTCTCCTTTATTCTTCTGCTATCATATCCATCAACCGAAACGACCGGTAATATAATCTTCCGTTCTCTTATCCTTAGGTACCGTAAACAGCTCTGTCGTAGGAGCGTACTCCACGATTTCCCCTACAAGGAAGAATGCAGTATGATCAGCGATTCTGGTTGCTTGCTGCATGTTATGGGTTACGATAGCAACGGTATACTTTTCTTTTAGTTCATCCATCAAATCTTCAATCTTTAAGGTGGAAATAGGATCGAGAGCAGAGGTTGGTTCGTCCATTAACAAAACCTCTGGTTCAACGGCTAAGGCTCTGGCGATACAAAGACGCTGCTGTTGTCCTCCGGAAAGGCCCAATGCTGATTTTTTCAAACGGCTAGAAACTTCCTCCCAAAGGGCGGCTCCCTTTAAGCTCTTTTCCACAATGTCGTCAAGTTCAGACTTATTCTTGATTCCATGAATTCGGGGGCCATAAGCCACGTTATCATAAATACTCATAGGAAATGGGTTAGGCTGCTGAAATACCATACCAATTTTCTTGCGAAGAAGGGTAGTGTCCACTCTTTGATCGTAGATGTTTTCCCCATCCAGAAGAACTTCTCCTTCGATTTTTACATTAGGAACCAAATCGTTCATACGATTTAATGTCTTTAAATAGGTAGACTTTCCACAGCCAGAAGGACCAATAAAAGCGGTGATTTTATTGGTGTAAAGCTCCAAGTTCACATCCTTTAATGCGTGGTTGCTACCATAATATAAATTTAAGTTGCTGGAAGATATCTTAACGGTGTTAGTATTCACGATTCTTTGACCTCCGTGTTGAATTTATGGGAAAGGAATTTTGCAAGTCCGTTAATGGCCAGAACAATGACTAAAAGGACAACAGCAATTCCGAAGGCTTCCGAGTATTTGGCCTTTTGCATACATAAGTAAAGCTGGATCGTTAGAGTACCGCCAGATTCAAAGACCTTTCCGAAAAAGTCTTTGGGAAGAAGATATCCACTTCCAGCCGTAAATAATAGTGCTGCAGATTCTCCAACGATTCGTCCAATGGCAAGAATAATTCCAGTTACAATACCTGGCATGGCGCTTGGAAGTAATATCGTGCGGATCATATACCATTTGGTGGCGCCGATTCCAAGAGCACCGGAACGATAACTGACAGGAACCGTCTTTAAGGCTTCCTGAGTGGTCCTGGTAATAAGTGGCAAAACCATGATGGCCAGGGTCAGGGCACCTGTTAAGATAGAATAGCCCAGTCCAAGAGTGATTCCAAAGAATACATAACCAAACAAACCAAAGATAATGGACGGGATACCCGCCAAGGTTTCCGTGGTAAACTCGATGATACGAACTATTTTACCACCTTTTGCATATTCATTCAAATAGATTGCAGCCCCTACTCCAAGAGGTGTTGCGATCAATAGGGTAATAACTATAATGTACAGAGTATTTACAATATTTCCAATAATTCCGAAAGTTCCTTTAATGGTACTGGGAACACTTGTTAAGAACGTAAGACTGATGGCTGGAATCCCTCGAACAAATACATACCCCATAATTCCCACCAGTACAAGAATAGAGATGGAAGCGCACAGATAAATGAGAACCAGTAAAACAGAGTCTGAGATCCGACTCCTCTTATTATAAATACTGTTAGAAGTAGAAACTCCATGCTGAGCGGGCAGTACCACTTGATTAATCATGTTGTGCGTCTCCTTTCTTTAAAATATTGTTCAGCGATATGTTAATAATCATTATAAATGCAAACAGGATAAGTCCAATGGTAAAGAGGACCTGCTTATGAAGACCAGAAGAGTATGACATTTCAGAAACAATGGCCGTAGTCAGGAATCTAACAGAGTTAAAAGGAAGTGGGATATTGACCGAGCTTCCAGAAACCAAGCTGATAGCCATTGCTTCTCCGATGGCACGGCCTGTTCCAAGAACAACCGCAGTGACAATACCAGACTTAGCTGCCGGTATAACAACGTGAAAAATAGTCTGTATCTGTGTGCCGCCAAGAGCTAAAGAAGCACTTCTTAAATGCTGTGGAACGGAACGAAGAGCCGTTTCACTGATGTTGATAACCGTAGGAAGAATCATAAGAGACAAAACCAAAACGGCAGAGATTAAGTTTGCACCTCCCGTAAACTGGTGAGTCGTAGATCCGGCAAAAATTTTTAATTCCAGCTTATACATAAGCGGATTCAATACCAAGATGCCAAGAAGTCCATAAATAACGGAAGGAATGCCAGCTAGAAGTTCAACTGCAGGCCGCACAATCTTGGTAAGCTTTGGGGGAGCTACTTCAGCAAGGAAGACAGCAGTCATGACTCCAACGGGAACGCCGATCAAAATTGCCATGGCGGTACCAATAATAGAGGTCAAAATAACATAGAGAATACCAAAGCTTGGAGAAGCAGCCGTAGGCATCCAGGTGGAACCAAATAAAATATCAAGAATACCAACTTTAAAAAGTGCCGGGGTTCCGCTTATGAGCATGTATAAAGAGATTGAGGCCACAGCCAGAACAGCAAAGAAGCCGCAGATAGTAAAAATAACCTCTGCAGCGCGTTCTATTCCTGATTTACTTCCGTGGCCACTGAATATGGAATATGTCTTTGGTTGCATATAAGTAGCTCCTTTCAAAAACGGGGACGCAACGTAGTTTGCCAGCTGCGTCCCCAGGAATTATCTATTAGTCGATCAGTTTGCTGGGATTAAACCAACAGATTTTACTAATTCTTTTCCTTCATCAGAGTAGATGAAGTCAAACAGTGCCTTTACCATATCATTCTGAGCAGAGATCTCACCCTTCGTAGCCATAACGAATGGACGGCTTAAGAAGTAGGAACCAGCTTTGATGTTTTCTGGAGTAGGTTCTGTATTTTCCAGCTTAAATGTCTTAACCGTGTCATCAAGTACATCAAGGGAAACGTATCCGATAGAACCAGGAGTAGATGCAACCTTAGCCATAACTGCGCCCGTGCTGTCAAGTTCGTTGCTGTATTTGCATTTGTCTTCTAGCTTTAAGAGCTCTTCAAAAGCAGTTCTTGTACCAGATCCAGACTCACGACCAATCACAACGATAGGCTGATCAGAACCGCCTAAGTCTTTCCAGTTATTTACGGTTCCGCCATACACGCTGATTAACTGATCTTTTGTTAAGTTACCCACTGTATTTTTGGTATCTGTAACAACTGCAATACCATCAATAGCAACAATATTTTCATTAATACCTTTAGCTTTTTCTTCATCTTTTAAATTACGAGAGGAGTTACCAATATCAGCAGATCCGTTTCCAACAGCTTCGATGCCTGCGCCAGAACCAACAAATTCAGCCTGTACGGTAACACTTGGATTTTTTTCCATAAAAACTTCGCTTAAAGCAGTCGCAAATTTTTCCATAGAGGTGGAACCAACCATGCTGATAGAACCTTTTAAATCGCCTGAGGCAGCCCCTTTAGCAGTTGTAGATTCTGCAGCAGTTGTATCAGTTTTAGAACCTGCAGTAGTAGCTGTATCAGAAGCCTTTGTTTCAGCAGTTTTGCCTGCGCATCCAGCAAGGGAGCTCATAGCAAGGATTGTTAAACCGGTAATAGCTAAAGTTTTAATATAATTTTTTTTCATAATCACTTTCTCCTCTTTTCGATTGAAAATTGCTTTCGCTTACATGATGGAGTATATCAGCCAGCCGTTAATCGTGATATCATGTTTTTGTATAAGTATTGTAAAGGTTGTGTAAAGAAAGAAAAATCAGTTGCTTCTATATAAGAGAGTATTTGTCATTTTATCCTTTGCAATCCCTCTTTTTATATAAGAAGAAACCCAAAATTATAGAAACTGGCAATTTATTAAAAAAACGTGTAGATACACTGTTAAAATATGTGGAATAGACTGGACAGAACTGGATAAAGTGTGGTAAATTGGAACGTGCGCTTTATTAAAAATAGAAACTTCATATTTGATCCGTAAGCTTATCACGGATACGAAAGATACGAGACAGGAGGACGTTTCATGGGAGCATATCAACTGAAAATCACGATCAAAGGCAGTAAGCCGCCGATATGGAGAAGGATTCTGGTACCGGAGGGAATTACTTTTGAAGGACTACATCAGGTGATTCAGACTGCGTTTTCCTGGAGCGGTGAGCACCTGTATCAATTTGAATTCCGTTCCGAGGGTGTAGCGGTTGTCCCCTTTGGAGAAAATAAATCCAAAAAGCTTCAATCCATATCAGCAAAAGAATCCATTGATTCTCTGGTTTCTGCCGCTGCTAAATTTACATATACCTACAACTTTAAAGATAACTGGGAATTCGTCATTCAGGTAGAAGAAACAGTTACCGATTATAATGAAGCTTATGCCCAAGTGGTTAAATTCAAAGGAGATGTTATACCGGAATACTGCGAAAGCCTGTCCGCTTATAATGAACTTCTTGAAAATCCCCAGGAAAGCATAAAAGAATATGACATAGAAGGCGTTAATAGAAATCTAAAGCCCAACGGTGAATCCTCATCAGAGGAGATTAATATCGCAGATATTTATGATCATTATGATAATAAGGGTATCGCAGAGATTGCCGAGAGACATGGCATGAGTGGGCTTGATACATTAAATAAGAAAGAACTATCAGAACGGACAATTGCTCATATCTTAAATAAAGAAGTTATGAGAAAGTATTTCCTTTGTGTTCGCGATTCAGAGATGGATTTATTTGAGCAACTGGTGGCAGAAGATCCTCAGGTCATGAATTATGATTTAGAAGAACTAGACTTTCTCTATGCCGGAGGCTACCTGACTGCAGGATCAGATTCCAAACTTGTGGTTCCCAAGGATGTGAAAGAAGTATACTGCGAGATTAACACTACTGAATTTCAGCAGGAGCGGAGTCGCATTGGTAAAATAGGAGATTATCTCTGTGCTGCCAATTCTCTCTATGCCATCACACCTCCATCCGTATTGCTGGAGACCTTTAATAAGTATGAATCCGAAAAGCTCACTCAGGAAGAATTGATACAGGCCTATGAGCATCTGCTTCCATACCGTTGTCTCGTTGTATGGATGGAAGGTTCTTTTGTAGATGCAGCACTTGCAGAGCAAAAAAGCTACAGAAATCTGCTTAGCATTCAGAAAAAGGTTCCTTATTATATTCCAACTCAGCAGGAAATCCGTTTCATGGCAGACAATGACGGTTTTCTTATGACCCCTGAGTTAGACAAGCTAACCCAGTTCCTAAAAGAAGAGATGAGTGTATCCGAAGATCTAATTCCGTATGTCCTTCGCCAGGTTCAGGCAGAGATCAGTCTGGGTGGTCAGCTTCAGGAAGTTCTATCTGATTTAGAAGCTTCCGGAATTACTATTCATGATGGCGAGCAAATGAAACGCTTCGTCAGTATCATGAATGAAATCTGGAATCATACCAGGCTCGTGTTAAATCGTGGCCATAAGCCTTATGAGATGGTTATGAAGGGTCTGGAAGACGTATCCACTCAGCGTAAAACCGGACAGAAGATATATCCCAACGATTCATGTCCTTGTGGAAGTGGGAAGAAATATAAAAAGTGCTGTGCAAGTAAGGCATAATACACGGATTAAGGAGCTCAAACCAAAGACTGGTTTGGGCTCCTTTTAAATTGTTAAATTGTATGAATAAACATGACATTCGAAAAAGATAAAAAAGTTTGAAAAAGATGTTGACTTTTGTCGAA
>NZ_MCIA01000006.1 GCF_003609635.1 Lacrimispora algidixylanolytica
AAGATGTGAAATGTCAAAGATAGTTATTTTTAAAGGTAGTCCAAGAAAGAATGGATATACTGCAAAATTATTAGAGCAAGTGGCAAAAGGAGCCAAATCTAAAGGTGCTGAGGTAATCGAGTTTGATTTAAATGATCCTGGAATTCGTGGATGCCAAGGATGTTTTTATTGTCGTACGCATGATGGTTGTGCTATTAAGGATTATCTTCAGCCAATGTATGAGGCTATTAAGGAAGCAGACGCTATTGTATTTGGTTCACCAATATATTATTATCAAATTACAGGGCAAGCAAAGGTTTGGTTTGATCGTACATTTCCAATGTTTGGAGAACATTTTGTACCTAGACATCCAGGCAAAAAGTTAATAACGATATTTACTCAAGGGCACCCAGATCCTAAAATAGGTGCAGAAGGCATTAAATATGCTAATGATATGTTAGAATCATTAGGTTGGAAATTAGAGGATAGTATCCATTACTGCGGAACTAGTGGTGATCCTGATCTATCGGTGTTTGATGAGTTATCTTTAATAGCATTTAAAGATGGGGAAAATTTAGTTGGATAAATTCCTAGCGCACCACCTATAAAATATGCTCAGGTACAGTTCTTTTTGCATCATACAAATTTTTCATCTAGGCTTCACCTGCCTAAACGGTATCATTATTATCTATTCAAGGCTTGTTGAGATGGTTATATTTTTGTCCCCTAAAATGAATCTCTGTAAAATAGAGGCGTAAATAGAAACAGAGCTTTGCCGGGATTAGCGCGGAGGTTTGCTTGACATTACATAATGGTAGGTGGTATAATTTGTAAAAAATAAAGACAGTTTATTTGCACCATCCTGTCTCTAAACAAAACTAGGGCTTTATTAAATATTATATAAATCGATATAGTGTATATCGTATTTTATCAATGTATGATATCAAAAATAGGCATAGTTTATATGCCTATTTTTTTATGGGAAGGATTATAATTTATGTATAGTTTAAGAACGGAACATAGCTTTGATTCAGCACATTTTTTAGCTGGCTATGAAGGAAAATGTAGTAATATACATGGGCATAGATGGCAAGTTGTAATTGAAGTAAAGAGCTTGACATTGCAAACCAATCAGCAGTTGAATGGGATGCTTGTTGATTTTGCGCAGCTAAAGAAAGATATAAAGGAAGAAGTAGATTTTCTGGACCATGCTTTTATTATAGAGAAAAATACATTGAAACCTAAAACAGTTGCGGCATTGGAAGAGGAAGGGTTTCAAATCATCGTGCTGGATTTTCGACCAACGGCAGAAAATATGGCAAAATATTTCTATGATAGAATGGAGCACAGAGGATATCAGGTGAAATCCGCAACCGTTTATGAAACACCAAATAATTGCGCTTCCTATGAGGAGTAAAATTCTAGAAGAGAACTCTTTGTCTATGAATCAAAATACAATGGAGGATTAAAGTGGCACAATATAAAGTGGTCGAAAAATTTGTGAGCATTAACGGAGAAGGTATTCTTGCAGGACAGTTGGCAGTATTTATCAGGTTTCAAGGATGCAATCTTTCCTGTTCCTTTTGTGATACTGCTTGGGCGAATAAGGATGATGCAGAATTTACATTTATGACTGAGCAGCAAATCAAGGATTATATTAAAGAGACTGGTGTCAAGAATGTGACTTTGACGGGCGGGGAGCCTTTACTTGTTCCTGATATATTACAACTCCTTCAACTACTTGCAACAGATCAGTTCTTGCACATTGAAATTGAAACCAACGGAAGTATAGAGTTAAATACTTTTGCTGATATAAGCAATCCACCTGCATTTACAATGGACTATAAGCTTCCGGGAAGTTTAATGGAAGATAAAATGTTAGTTTCAAATTTAACTCTGCTTACCAAAAAAGATACAGTAAAATTTGTGGTGGGAAATAAAGAGGATCTAAATCGTGCAAAGGAAGTCATAATAGCATATGATTTAACAACGAGATGTCATATATATATTAGCCCTGTTTTTGGAAAAATCAATTTAGAAGAAATAGTGGATTATTTAATACAAAACTGTTTGAATGGTGTAACCATGCAGCTGCAAATGCACAAAGTGATATGGAATCCAAATAAAAGAGGCGTATAATTGCACAATTCCATTTGTAAATATAGAAATGAGGTAGAAGAGAAATGGCAATAGACATAGAAGCAATTAGGAAACATATTAGAGGTATTATCGTTGCATTGGGGGATAATCCTGACCGTGAGGGGCTTAAGGATACTCCTGAGCGAGTAGCACATATGTATGAAGAAATATTTGAGGGAATGAATTATAGCAATCATGAAATTTCGGAGATGTTTGATAAAACATTTGAAGAAAATTTAGAATTTATTCAAGATAACCAGGACTTAATTATGGTGAGAGATATTGATGTTTTTAGTTATTGTGAACATCATTTAGCACTGATGTATGATATGAAGGTTTCGGTTGCATATGTGCCAAATGGTAAAGTAATTGGATTAAGTAAAATTGCAAGAATTGTGGATATGGTATCGAAGCGGCTACAGCTTCAGGAGCGAATTGGTTCGGATATTGCCGAAATCATGCAGGAAATTACCGGATCAGAAGATGTTGCGGTCTTGATTGAGGGATATCACAGTTGTATGAGCACCAGAGGAATTAAGAAAGTTTCTGCGAAAACACAGACTGCCACTTTCCGTGGCCGTTTTCAGACAGACGTAGCTTTACAAATACGCTTGCGATAGAACAGATGAGGAGATTAAGTATGAAAGCATTAGTTTTATTTAGTGGTGGAGTGGATAGTACCACATGCCTTGGGTTGGCAATTGATAAATACGGTAAAGAAAATGTAATTGCATTGTCCATATCCTACGGACAAAAACATTCGAAAGAGGTAGAAGCTTCGAGGAAAATAGCAGCACATTATCAGGTAGAATATATCTACTTGGATTTAGCTACGATTTTTGAATATAGTGAATGTTGTCTTTTAGATCATTCAAAGCAGGAAATTCCAAAAGGCGATTATGCGAAACAGCTTAAAACAGCCAATGGGAATCCGGTATCAACCTATGTACCATTTCGAAATGGTTTGTTCTTATCTTCGGCTGCCAGTATTGCTTTATCAAAAGGATGCAGTATTATCTATTATGGTGCACATAGCGATGATGCAGCTGGAAATGCTTATCCAGATTGCAGCAGTTCCTTTCATAATGCAATGAATGAAGCAATATATGAAGGAAGTGGAAAACAGTTACGTATTGAAGCTCCTTTTGTTTCGTGGACAAAAGCAGATGTTGTAAAAAAAGGAATAGAACTAAAAGTACCTTATGAATTGACATGGAGCTGTTATGTAGGTGGAGAGAAATCATGCGGAACATGTGGAACTTGCATTGACCGTGCCAAAGCCTTTGAAAAAAATGGTATCAGTGATCCAGCTATATAGAAAGGAAGTAATTATGAGCGGAAGAAATAACCAAGAAACAATTGGGATTACTCTGTTAGGCAATGAAGGGACGAAATATGAAATGAATTATAATCCGGCGATATTGGAATCCTTTGTAAATAAGCACCTGGAGAATGATTATTTTGTTAAATTTAATTGCCCTGAATTTACAAGTCTTTGCCCAATCACTGGACAACCGGATTTTGCGACTATTACAATAGCCTATGTACCAAACGTTAACATGGTTGAAAGCAAGTCATTAAAACTCTACCTATTTAGTTTTCGCAATCATGGCGATTTTCATGAAGATTGTATAAACGTGATTATGAAAGATTTGATTAAACTATTGAATCCGAAATACATTGAAGTGTGGGGAAAGTTCACTCCTCGAGGCGGTATTTCCATAGATCCTTATTGCAATTATGGACAGGCAAATACCAAATGGGAGGAAATTGCTTTTAACCGCTTGGTAAACCATGACCTTTATCCGGAAAAGGTTGATAATAGATAATTCATATACTTAGTTATGAATGCAGATTCATTGAATATCAAGACTTCGCAAATTCCAGATGATTTGCCGGTTCAAGTCGTATCAACAGGACTTCGTGATATTATGGTTCCGGTAAAAAGCATTGAGTTTTTAAATGTAATCAAATCGGAGATGGAAAAGGTTAAAAAATTTAACCCAAAATACAATGCAGCCGAGTTTCATAGAAGAAAGGGGGTCACGTTGTGGCTAAAAATGATAATATGCTGGCAATCCTGTGGATGCTGAATTCAGGCGTAAAAATGACTGCAAAACAGATATCTGAAAAGCTAGAAATAAATATAAGGACAGTTTATCGGCATATTGATGCACTATGTGCCAGTGGAGTGCCTATAATATCCGACCCAGGTCATAATGGCGGGTATAGCCTGCTGAATAATTTTATCAGAGCACCTCTGCTATTTGATATGGAAGAAAAAAAGGCACTCCTTCAAGCTGCAGTTTTTGCAAAAGAAGCTGGATACCCTTTGAGTGAGGCATTAGGCAATGCGACATCAAAGTTGAAAATGTATTCCAATCAGGAACAGGTAAGTATACTTAACCGTCATTTAGCCGGATTTGAAGTTATAAACCGCAAGGGAGACCCTTCTATTCAGCCGGTATTGGTGGAATTGGAGCAGGCCGTAGAAAACGAATTCTCTGTAGAAATTGATTATCGCACAAGTCGTGAAGAGAGGCCCAAGAATAGGGTGATAGACCCCTATGGAATGGTTTACTGGAACAATAAATGGTATACTGTTGCATTTTGCCACCTAAGGAATGAGATCCGTAGCTTTCGGGTAGAACGGATTCTAATAATCAAACGTACTCAAATAATATTTAAGCGTCCCGAAGCTTTTTCGGCCCGCGAATTTTTTATGCAGAATCTATTACCTGATTTAGTGGGAAAGGACGAGTTAACTTCTTTAATTATTGGAGGCAGGTCAGAGGCATTGGATGACTTATGCCTGCATTGGTTTTTGGGGCATCATCTGAAAGAGAGGACATCAAATCAAGCAATCTTTTTACTTGAGGAAAAATCAATTCATATATATATCCCTTATTTACTCCTATCCTACGGGAAATCCATTCAAATAATCGAACCACAGAGTTTGAAGGAAGAACTTGTTGCTGTTGCGTCGGAGCTAATGGAATATTATCAACTTTAACAGCTTCACTGACAGCAGATGTCAGTGAAGTTGTTTTATAATGAGGATAGTCACTGATTACCGATGGTCGGTATTCCTTGATGAATAAAATAAGGAGAAATTGCAAAATGAATAATACAGTATATCTTTATGTGTTTGACACAATGTCAGACTGGGAAATAGGTTACTTAACTGCCGAGCTGAACTCGGGAAGATATTATAAAAGGGGGCTGCCCCCATCAAAAATAGTTACTGTTGGAATTGAAAAGACTCCTGTAACTACAATGGGCGGATTGAAAATACTGCCTGACATCAAACTGGATGAATGCAGTATTGAAAGCACAGATGCACTGATTTTACCCGGTGGAGATACATGGACAGAAACAATGCACCAACCCATCTTAAAAATCGCGCAGAGGTGTTTAAAGGAAGGTATATTGGTTGCAGCGATTTGTGGTGCTACAATGGGACTTGCTCAGACAGGATTGTTGAATTCACATTGGCATACAAGCAATGATCTGGAATACCTTAAAATGATCTGTCCCACTTACACGGGCGAAAAGTATTACAAAATGGAGTCGGTAGTAACTGATGGAAAACTGATCACCGCATCTGGTATAGCTCCGTTGGAATTTTCTGTACACGTCTTGAAAGCGCTGGGTGTGTTTTCTTCAAAAACATTAGATGCCTGGTATAGTCTTAATAAGACTCATGAATCCAAATATTTCTATGAGCTGATGAATTCAATCCAATGAAGGTATAAGCATAAAATTGATATGTTATGATCATTTCAAGGAGTAGTAAAAATGACTAGAAGCATAAAATATATGGGAGTGTCAGGTAAATATACAAAGAATGGAACACCCAATGGCGTTACATCTATTACCCCATTTATAACGATGAAGAATTCTTCTGAAGCAATAGAGTTCTATAAAACTGTTTTTGAGGTCTAGTTCAAATGAGAGAGCTGTCAAAGGGATAACCTTTCTTAGAAATGGATATTAAATACTATGCAGCTATGTATGGAATACGATATACCCTTATGGTTTAAGCAACCAGAGAGCAGTTTTATCAAAGGCAACAAGGTATATTTTATTTAAAGAAAGTATCAGATTAGCTAGGCTAAGAAGGCTGGGGTAATTCCGATTTGATGCATTGTTGAATAATATAATTGTGATGGAATTCATGCGTTTTATGTATATAATTGTAAATTATATATTTATTATTAGATATGATTGACAATATTAAAAACTATGGATATACTACTACTAGTAGGCAAAGGCGCTAAGGAGGAAATTCTGGTGCCTTTGCTTTTTTATATCAGCTGAGGTGTTGAAAAGAAGATCCCCCATGCACAAAGAGGTGTATTCCACGAAAAAGGTGGAGTACGCCTTATTTTTATTTTGAGGAGGATATTGAGATGAATGTAAACGATATTTTAACACAAGCAAATGCTAATATGTTCAGCATATGGTTTCTGATCGGCGCTGCCTTTGTATTCTTTATGCAAGCAGGGTTCGCCATGGTAGAAACTGGATTCACCAGGGCTAAAAATGCTGGTAACATCATTATGAAGAATCTCATGGATTTCTGCATTGGTACGGTGGTGTTTTTGTTTCTGGGTTTCGGTTTAATGATGGCGGAAGATACCGTAATGGGACTGGTGGGGATCCCTAATCTGGATTTGTTCACCAATTTTGCAGAGTTTAACTGGTCTAGCTTTGTTTTTAATCTGGTGTTCTGTGCTACTGCAGCAACTATTGTTTCTGGTTCCATGGCAGAAAGGACGAAATTCAGTGCTTATCTGATTTATAGTGCAGTCATCAGTGCCGTGATCTATCCCATTGAAGCTGGATGGATTTGGAATGGGGGAGGGTGGCTCTTCAACATCGGATATGTTGATTTTGCTGGTTCTAGTGCCATACACATGGTAGGTGGCCTGTCTGCTTTTATCGGAGCAGCGATATTAGGGCCTCGACTTGGAAAATACACCAAAGATAAGAACGGAAAAACTCTGGTGCATGCGATTCCCGGCCATTCCATTACATTAGGGGCACTTGGAGTATTTATTTTATGGTTTGGCTGGTATGGGTTTAACGGGGCAGCCTGCACCTCAGTGGAACAGCTAGCTCAGGTATTTGGTACAACAACCATTTCCGCAGGATTTGCTACGGTAACAACCATGTTGTTTACATGGTTTAAAAATGGAAAGCCAGATGTTTCCATGACCCTCAATGGTTCCTTAGCTGGATTGGTTGCTATTACAGCTCCATGTGCTAATGTAGATGCTTTAGGGGCAGTGATTATAGGGATTGTAGGCGGATTCCTGGTAGTTTTGGCAGTTGAATTTATAGATATGAAGCTTCATGTAGATGACCCTGTGGGAGCGGTTGCAGTCCATTGTGCAAATGGTATCTGGGGCACTCTGGCTGTGGGTTTGTTTGGAATTTATGATACTGGATCGGTCACAAAGGGATTGTTCTATGGGGGTGGATTCCGTCAGCTAGGGATACAGCTGCTTGGGGTTATTTGCATTCTTTTATGGACTGCTGTGACTATTACAATCACTTTTATTATCATCAAGAGGACCGTTGGTCTGCGTGTTTCGGCAGAAGAAGAAATGGAAGGACTGGATATCAAAGAACATGGACTTTCTAGCTCCTATGCCGACTTTATGCCGGCAGGAAACATGTATTATACTGCGGGAAATAGTATCATTCCTTCCGCGGCTGCATCAACTTTCGGGGAATCCAGCATTCCAGCAGAATCGGTTGCTCCAGCTCCAGTCCTGGATATGAACAAAGATGTACCGGTTTCGGGTAATAAAATCTCTAAAGTTACCATTATCACCCGTCAGGATAAATTGGAGGAATTGAAAACTGAGATGAATCAAATTGAAGTAACTGGAATGACCGTCACGCAGGTTATGGGCTATGGCATACAGAAAGGACAAAAGCAGGTTTATCGCGGTGTTCCGGTAGAAATTAATTTACTGCCAAAAGTTCAGGTAGATATTGTTGTTTCAAAAGTCCCTGTGTCTGAGGTTTTGAATGCTGCTAAAAGAGCACTCTATACCGGCAAAATAGGAGATGGTAAAATATTTGTATATACGGTAGATGATGTATTTAAAGTGAGAACCGGGGAAAATGGTTATGATGCGTTACAAGATGAAGGCTGATTGGTTGAAAACCTGAATAGGAAGGATAAAATAAGCAGCGTGGCTGAAGGTTTTCACGCTGCTTATTAAGCTTAGATATATGATATGGGTGGTTGGATTTACAGATTCATATGATGGATCAAAGCATTTTCAATACAATAAGATTATCTTCTTCCTTGATTTCCGTATGAGGGCCTAGGACGGCCATGACCTTACTGTCTCGGATAATTGCCAAAATATTAATCCCTTCTGACTGTCTGAGCGCCAATTTTTGTAGTGTCTTTCCAGTCCAGCTTTGTTTTGGATGCATCTCAATGATTTCATATTCTTCTGAACGGTGAATATATTCCATTGGATCATTTGTAATAATCTGATAAGCAATTCGTTCTCCCATCTCCATTTCAGGAAGAACAACCCGGTCCACGCCGATGTTTTCCATAATCTTCTTTTGCCGTACGCCATTCGCCTTTGCCAGAACAAATGGAATATTCATTTCCTTTGCAATCATGCAGGTGATGATCGCCGCCTCAAAATCGGAGCTGAAAGCCACAACAACCGCATCAAAATTACCCAACCCTAATTTCGACAACGCCGATGGGTCGGTTACGTCTGCTTCAATGGCGAAAGTGCAATATTCTGTGGCTTCCTGCACTAGGGCTGGATTTATATCACAGCATAAAACCTGTATGCCATTTTCATGTAGGGTAGATGCAATACTGCGTCCGAATTTACCCAGACCAAGAACTGCGATTTGTGCATTTTTGTCAAATTTCAATTTATTCATATAGAGATGCTCCTTTAACCAATCAAAATGTCCTCTTTGGGGTATCGAATGTTGTTATTGGCTACTTCGCCTCTTTTTGATAATGAAATCAAAATTGAAATAGGGCCGGTCCGTCCAATAAACATACATAAAATAAGCAAAAATTTTCCTTGTGAACTAAGAAATGGAGTAATTCCTGTTGTAAGCCCAACAGTACCAAGCGCCGATGCCACCTCAAAGAAAAGATCCACAGTCAGATGGGAATAAGCGTTGTTATGCTCCGTAAATGTTAAAATGGCAGTGCCGGTACTAAGCAGTACCGTCATAATGATGATTATGGTAAGGGATTTTTGTAATAACTGCAAAGGAATATTTTTGTGAAACACGTCTATGGTATATCTTCCCTTTATAACGGACCATACACTGCATATAACAACCGCCAATGTGACCGTCTTAATCCCGCCTGCAGTTCCGCCAGGGGAGCCACCTATAATCATAAAAATACCTGAAATAAATTTTGATGTTTCACTAAGTGATGCCTGATCAATCGTTGCATACCCGGCTGTTCTAAGAGTTACGGATTGAAACATGGCTTTAAGAAGCGTTTCTCCAAATCCGCCATTTCCCCAGAGCTGTGAGTTCCCACGTTCAGCAACTAAGAAATATGCTGTTCCAGTAAATAGTAGAAGACCTGTGGTTATCAAAACCAACTTTGTGTGTAAAGAAAATTTCCATCTTCGTTTGGTCTTCATAGAAAAGTGATTTTTTATATTATGAATAAAATCAACCCATACAGAAAAGCCGATACCACCAATTATAATCAGAAGCATAATAGGAATATTAATCAATACATTGGAGGCAAAAGGGATCAGGCTCTGCTCACCAATAATATCAAATCCTGCGTTGCAAAAAGCAGAGACGGAATGGAATATGGCATAGAGAAAGGAAGTAAGAACGCCAACTCCATCGGTGAAAAAGCCCCAGAAGAGAATGAATGCGCCGATTCCTTCGCAAATCAGGGTTCCTCTTATTACAAACATAACCATTCGCACCATACCGTGAAAGTCCGTATGATTAAAAGCTGTCTGTATCGTAAGTCTTTCTTTTAATGTGATTTTTTTTCCAAGATGAATGCCCAAGTAAGTAATAATAGCAACAAGACCAAGTCCACCAATCTGAATCAGAATTAAAATGACTATTTTACCAAAAATACTCCAGGAAGTGGCTGTTGTGACAGTCACAAGGCCTGTAACGCAAACCGCAGAAGTTGCGGTGAACAGGCAGTCAAGGAATGGAATAGGTCCAGCGGATTCTGTCTGGGAAAAAGGGATTTTCAATAAAACAGCACCTATCAAAATGATCACTAAAAAACTAAGAGTAACTATTTGAGTTGGTGTCATATTTGAACTTAGTTTCTTTAATAGAATGATACCCCTTGGTTTAAACTTGTGAATATCCAAAAAAACTCCTCCTACACAAAGGACATTATATATTCAACGTCTCTATGTCGTAAAAAAGCTGTTGATTACATGATACCCGTTAGTAACTATTTATTTCCTAAATCAATGTGATTATAGCATGGGAAATGATGGAATACAATACGATTTATTTTTAAATCATTCCCTATATCCAGTATGAATTTCGGTTTTAAAATAGGATTGAGTAAAGTAATGTTTATTATTGACATAACCAAATTAATATGATATAAACTATCTAATTAGTTAAATTTGGTTGTTATCGGTTGGACAGGAAACTGTTACAAGTCGTCAGGGTACTCAGGGGGAGGTATCCAGGCTTCTTGTACTCAGTTTCCTTTTTTGTTTTTAAATTTGATATAATCCCCTCCAAATGGCTAATAATATTAAAAAAAGATAGGAGTGATTTAATGTCTATTCGTACCCTATCAGCAATTAGAAATGCTGAAGAGCTATCGATATCCACGGTGAAAGATGCAAAAAAAGAAGCGGACAGGCAAGTCGATCAAAACAGAAGACAGGAAGAGCAAAAACAGCTAAAGAAAATGGAGGATACCCTGTTACATAAGCAGGATATCATGCTGGAAGCAAGGAAGAAAGCCGATGTTCATTGCTCCAGATTAGAAAATGAAAATCAGTCTATTTTAGAAAAATATGAAAGCCCTTCTGAAAGTAAAGTGCAGGAGGTCGTGAATTTGGTTGTTAAGCGGGTGTTAATGTATGGCAATTGAAAAAATGAAAAAGATTTCAATCACGACTTTTCATGATCAGAGCGAAACCCTGTTAAAAGAGTTTCAAAAATCAGGCACGATTCATTTTAAAGATTTGGAATTGCAAAAGCTGCCGGCAGAATATCTTTTCCTATCAAAACAAACGCCTGCAGAGGATTTTGAGTTATTAGAACATAAGGCTGTGATTGATACAACCTTAAAGGCATTAAAACCCTATATGCCCAAAAAAGCCATAACCAGCAAGCGTCCTCGATTGACTTATGAAGAATGCTGTTTATATTTGTGCGATCCTGAATTAAAAGAAATTCACAGGAAAGTAAAAAGCATCTTAGAAAAGAAGGATGATTTGTCTCAGGAGTTAAAAAAGGCAAAATCAGAAAATACACAGCTGGAGCAATATACTTTTATCGATTTCAGTACTACAGACATGAAGCGATTAACAAAAGTAAAAGCATTTCTTATTTCCATTAAGACGGCGAAGCAGGAAATACGGTTTGATCTTGAAAAGACATTTCCTGAGTTGTATATTGAAGAATTAGGTATCGTTAAGCAGGATGCGGTCAGTTTAGTTATAGCGGATCTGGAAAAAAGCCAAGAGGTACAGGCTTATTTTAATCAGCAATCAATACCCATATTGGATTTCACATTTGATAAGCCTCCGCAAGAATTAATAGAGAATAATTTTAGCCGCTTAAATGCTGCAGAATTAGAATTGAGTCAATGCAATGACGATTTAAAAGCTTTGGGGCACATGTACGATAGAATCTTAATAGAGCTTGATGCTGTAAATACTGTTTTAAGCCGTAATCTTGTAATAAATAATTTTTTAAACAGTCGCCATGTTTTATATATGGAAGGCTGGGTACCAGAAAAAGACATCACTGAAATATATGATTTGCTGGATCAGTTGCTTCCGCAGAAATATTATATAGAGACAGAACAGGTCGTGCAGGATGATATGGAAACTCCCATAAAGCTTAAAAATAAGGGGATATTTACTTATTTTGAAAGTATAACAGAAATGTTCAGCCTTCCTGTCTATAATGAGTTGGATCCAACTAGTATTATGACAATATTTTATTTGATATTTTTTGGCATGATGGTAGGGGATGTGGGATACGGATTGATACTAACCTTAGGCTGCTTTTTGGCTTTAAAACTGATTGATTTTAAAGAAAAGATGAGAAAAACCATCAAGATGTTTTTCTATATTGGGATATCCGTCATATTGTGTGGATTATTATATGGAAGTATGTTCGGTATCACGTTTTTCGCTCCGATTCCTGTACAGGGAGGCGGCTATAAACCAATTCTGGATACTCAGACGGATATTGTATTTATGCTGATACTGTCACTGGTGATTGGTGTGATCCACATCTTTAGCGGTTTGGTCATGAAAGGGTTAAATAGTTATATACAAAAAGATTATGCAGGTATCTTCTGTGATTCCATCCTCTGGATGCTCACTTTGGCAAGCGGTGCTCTATTGCTTTTAGCTGGTACTGAGATAATTAAATTTGGTACTCCAAAGCTTTTCGGCATCATTTTTGGAATCTGTATCGCAGGACTTGCGGCTACCCAGGGTAGGAGCAGCAAATCAATTGGAGGTAAAATAGGTGGTGGTCTCTATGGAGTATACGGGCTCACCAGTTATATTGGAGACATCGTTTCTTATACTAGGATTGTAGCTCTTGGCCTTTCGGGTGCCTATATTGCTTTCTCCTTTAATCTGATGTCAGGGCTGATACCTGGAGTAATAGGAAAGATAGTGTTTGGCACGTTGATTGCTGTGTTTGGTCAAACACTGAATTTTGGACTCTCTCTGCTTGGAGCTTATGTCCATAGCTGTAGATTGCAATACGTTGAATTCTTCGGTAAATTTTATAAAGGCGGTGGAAAAGCGTACAAGCCTTTTAAAGTAGAAAATGAGTATATATCATTGAAAAAATCAAATCAGGAGGACTAACAATGACAATTTCAAATTATATTTTGGAAAATGGTGGTTATATTTTCGCTGCTGCGGGTGCGGCTCTAGCGGTAGGTTTGGCTGGCGTGGGATCGGCAAAAGGTTGTGGTATAGCAGGACAGGCAGCGGCAGGCATTATAACGGAAGAACCGGAAAAATTCGGACAAGCTTTGATTTTGCAGCTTTTGCCTGGTACCCAGGGGTTATATGGTTTTATTATTGGCTTTCTTATATTGCTGCAGATTGGAAACAATCCTTCCTTGGCACAGGGGCTTTATCTGTTATTTGCCGGATTTCCAGTAGGTCTTGCCGGATTGCTGTCTGGTATTGCACAGGGAAAAGTATCGGCTTCCGGTATGCAGATTCTTGCAAGAAACCCGGAACATAATACAAAGGGGATTATTCTGGCAGCCATCGTCGAGACCTATGCGATTCTTGGTTTTGTAGCATCAATTATCATGTTATTTGTAACCTACCCGAAATAAAGGACATGTAGCTGAAAGGATGTGAGAACTTGGGTAGTTTAGAAGAGTTAACGGGAAAAATCATAGAAGATGGGAAAATTCAGGCACAAAGACTGATTGATGAAGCCGTAGAAAATAGTAAAAGAGAGCTGGAAGAAAAAGCCCGTGAGATAGAGCGTACCTGCGATAACATAATAAAAGAAGCAGAAGAAAAAGCTGATGAATTATATCATCAAATTTGTGCGGAAAAGGAAATTGAAATAAGAGATAAAAATCTTTTTACGAAACAAAAAGTAATTGATCGGATATTTATGGAAGCATTCGCGCAATTGAAAAATCTGGATATAGAAGGATGTAAGGAACTACTAAGCAGGATGCTTGGGGAAAAGGACTTAAGTAATTATATCTTAATTTTACCAGAAAAATACTTTCAAATGGAGACAGGAATCGATACATTCCTTAACAGCTTTATTGAGAAAGATAAGTTCCCGCTAAAGATTGTGTACAGGTCGTTATCAGGGGGATTTATACTTGACAAGGATGGAATAGAAGAAAACTATACATTTGAAACATGGATTGAAGTAATACGTCAGGAAATGGAACGTGAGGTATTAGATATTTTATATGGAGAGGAGAGGTGAATTTGAAGGACGCCGATTTTATAACTGTTTCAAGCTATATAAGAACGATGGAAAACAGACTTCTTACAAAATCTAAATTGGAAAGCCTCATATCACTCCATAATTTTTCTGATATTATAAAGGGACTCTCACAAGACACGGACTACAACTTTATTTCGGTCAATAATTTAGATCAAGCAGAACATATTTTAAAAGAGGAATGGAAACGAGTGTGTGAAATGTTATATCAGGTGACTCCTCACAATGAGGCAGTTCAGATCCTGTTGTTGCCCTACGAGTTTCACTCCTTACGCCAGACCATGAAAGAAGAAATGTCACAGTCCCATAAGACAATACAGCTTTCCGAAGAGATGAAAAAGATACGATCAGAAGCAGAAGCTCTGGAAGGAAATAATCAAATAAAAGAAATGTTTCTGGATAGAAAAATGTATGAAACTATGATTAAGATCAGTCAGATGCTAAATAGCAATTTTATAACGGAACAAATACAGATGAAGATTGATTTTTATAATATAAAAGCAATGCTTCGAGCAAGAGAGATGAAAAAGGAAGCAGCCTTTTTTGAGTTATGTTATGTAAAAGGCGGACATTTATCAAAAGATGTGTTTCTTCATAACTATTCCGTACCTTTTTCCGCAGTGGCAGCTTCGTTTTCAAAGAAATATTGTAATGTAGAAGTTCAAAAAGGTCTGGAAGCCTATGAAAGCAATCACAATTTTTCAGAGTTAGAGACTCTTTTTCATAATAGCTTAATAAGCAATTTAAAAAATGCCAAATTAATTTCTTACGGCCCAGAGGTTATGTATGCTTATCTTATGGCAAAAGAAAACGAGATTCGGCAAATAAGGCTTCTGCTGACCTGCAAGTTCAGGAACATATCTGATGGTATTTTAATTAGAAAGCTGGGTGAAAGCTATGTATAAAATGGCGGTGGTCGGAGATAGAGAATCAATTCTGATTTTTAAGGCATTTGGTGCGGATATTTTTGCTGTAGACGAAGGAGAAACGTTACAGAATAAAAAACTTATTAATCGGTTGGCAAGTGACGGGTATGCCCTTATTCTGGTTACCGAGCAGGTTGCGAAGCATCTAAGTGATGTGTTGGAGCATTTTAGCAGGGATCTGTTACCAGCAATATCAATCATTCCTTCTGTAGAAGGTTCCTTTGGACTTGCAGAAATGATGCTGAAAAAGAATGTTGAAAGAGCAGTTGGAATGAATATTTTATAGTTTTGTTTCGTGGTGATTTGACTATGAGAGGAGAGATATAATTTGAAATTAGGCACAGTGATAAGTGTTGCAGGCCCATTAGTGATTGCAAAAGGTATGAACACAGCGAAGATATATGATATGGTTACTGTTTCTGATAAGCATCTGATTGGCGAAATTATAGAAATGCGTGGAGACAGAGCTTCCATTCAGGTATATGAGGAGACCTCAATGCTTGGACCTGGTGAACCCGTTTATGGGGAAGGGGAACCATTAAGCGTTGAATTGGGACCAGGTTTACTGGAATCCATTTTTGATGGAATCCAGAGACCTTTAAACATTATTATGGAAAAGTCGGGGGATTTTATCAACCGCGGCGTTCAGGTGAAATCGTTAGATAGGGAAAAAATATGGAATTTTGTACCATGCCAAAAAGTTGGAGACAGAGTTTTCCATGGTGATATTATAGGCACGGTACAGGAAAATACCATTGTCCAGCATAAAATCATGATACCGAAAGGGATATCAGGTATTATAAAAAAGATTTCAGAAGGTAAATATACCTTAGAGGAAACGGTTGCAGTTGTCGAGGAAGAGGATGGTACAGAAGTAAATGTAACCATGCTTCAAAAATGGCCCGTTCGACGTGGACGTCCGTTTCATAAAAAGAAGATGCCTGAAAAACCTCTTGTCAGCGGTCAACGGGTCATTGATACTTTTTTCCCTGTGGCAAAGGGGGGAACTGCTTGTGTTCCGGGACCCTTTGGAAGCGGAAAGACGGTTGTGCAGCATCAGATAGCGAAATGGGCTGATGTAGATATCGTAGTTTATGTGGGCTGTGGAGAACGTGGCAATGAGATGACAGATGTATTAAACGAGTTTCCTGAATTGATTGATCCCAAAACAGGGCAGTCACTTATGAAGCGAACTGTTCTTATTGCCAATACATCAAATATGCCGGTAGCAGCCAGAGAAGCTTCTATTTATACTGGAATCGCTGTTGCAGAGTATTATAGGGATATGGGATATTCCGTAGCTTTAATGGCAGATTCTTCATCCAGATGGGCTGAGGCCTTAAGAGAGATGTCCGGTCGTTTGGAAGAGATGCCAGGGGAAGAAGGGTATCCGGCATACCTAGGATCACGTTTGGCAGAATTCTATGAAAGATCCGGAGAAGTAATATGCTTAGGACAAGATAAACGAATCGGAACGTTGACCGTTATGGCAGCCGTTTCTCCGCCAGGAGGAGATTTATCAGAACCTGTTACTCAGGCTACTTTGCGCATTGTTAAAGTATTCTGGGGATTGGATTCCGGCCTTGCATATGCCCGTCACTTTCCTGCCATAAACTGGCTCACTTCCTATAGTCTCTACTCTTCAAGTTTGATGAGATGGATGGATGAAAACGTGGATAAAGATTATTCCAGGTGTCAGGGGGAAGCACTAGCCCTATTACAGGAAGAAAGCCGATTAAATGATATTGTAAGATTGGTAGGATATGATTCCCTGTCTCCCGAAGATCAGCTCAAACTGGAAATATCAAAATCATTAAGAGAGGATTTCCTTCAGCAGAATGCCTTCGTGGAAGAGGACAGCTATACTCCGCTGAATAAGCAGTTTCGAATGCTTCAGACAATATTAAAATTTTATACGTTATCAAGGCAGGCTTTACATGATGGCATATATTTGAAGGATATCTTAAACTTGTCAGTTCGTGAAAAACTAGGCCGTATAAAAGAAATACCAGAAGAAACCATGGAACAATTTGAGGAACTTCAGGAGACCATGGTACAGGAGATCAACAACTTAATACAGGAAAGAGGTAATAAGGGATGATAAAAGAATATCGTACCATATCAGAGATTGTCGGGCCTCTTATGGTAGTAGATAAGGTTGAAAATGTATGCTACGATGAAATGGTAGAGGTCAGGACACAAAGCGGTGAGATTAGACAGGGGCGTGTTCTGGAGATAAATGAAGACAGTGCGGTAGTTCAGCTATTTGAAAGAGCAGATGGAATCCTTATGGAGAAAAGCTCTGTTCGTTTCCTGGAAAAACCCCAGGTATTAGGTGTTTCCCTGGATATGTTAGGCCGTATCTATGACGGTATGGGAAAACCCATTGATGAAGGCCCTAAAGTACTTCCGGAAAAATATATGGACATCAACGGCGTCGTTATCAATCCTGTTGCAAGGGATTACCCTTCCGAATTTATTCAGACAGGAATATCATCAATTGATGGGTTAAATACCATGGTACGTGGACAAAAGCTTCCGGTGTTTTCCGCATCTGGCTTACCTCATAAAGAGCTGGCTGCTCAGATTGCAAGACAGGCAAAGGTAAAAGGCAGTGAGGGTAATTTTGCGGTGGTATTTGCTGCAATTGGTATTACCTTTGAAGAGGCGGAATATTTTATTCAAGATTTTAGAAATACAGGTGCTTTACAGAGAACCGTTATGTTTGTAAACCTGGCGGACGACCCGGCAATAGAACGTCTTTCAACCCCTCGCATGGCTCTGACAATGGCAGAATACCTGGCATTTGAAAAGGATATGCATGTACTGGTTATTATGACTGATATTACGAATTATTGCGAAGCGCTTCGTGAAGTGGGTGCAGCACGAAGGGAAGTGCCGGGCAGAAGAGGATATCCGGGATATATGTATACGGATTTGGCGAACCTTTATGAACGCGCTGGCAAAATCAAAGGACGAAAGGGAACTATTACTCAGATTCCTGTTTTAACTATGCCGGAAGATGATAAAACCCATCCGATTCCCGATCTGACAGGTTATATTACCGAGGGGCAGATTATCCTGAATCGGGATTTATACAGAAAAAAAATCTGGCCGCCTGTTGATGTTCTCCCATCTTTATCAAGACTTAAGGATAAGGGAATTGGGGAAGGAAAGACCCGCGAAGATCATGCGGATACAATGAACCAGTTGTTTTCCGCCTATGCCCAGGGGAAAAAGGCGAGGGAATTGTCTGCGATTTTAGGGGAATCATCTTTGTCAGATACGGATAAATTATATGCCAAATTTGCAGATGAATTCGAACGTAAGTATATCGCCCAGGGGTTTGAGATAAACCGCAGCATTGAAGAGACACTCGATATCGGCTGGGAATTGCTTTCCATGTTTCCAAAATCTGAATTAAAACGAATAAAGGAAAAATATTTAAAAAAATATTTACCAGATTCTTCAAATAAACAATCCCTTGAGGAGCACCCAGCAAAGAAAGAGGTGTAGCATACATGGAAAAATTGAATGTGAACCCCAACCGAATGGAGTTGGCTGAGCTCAAATCAAAACTTATGGTTGCGAAACAGGGACATGAGCTGCTCAAGGGAAAGCAGGATGAATTGGTTCACCGCTTTGTGGTAGTCGTTAATCAGAGTAAAAAATTAAGAGCTGATGTGACAGAACAGTTCACCGGTTTGTACCAAGAATTTGCACTAGTTGGCGCTGAGATCTCTCCTGATTTTCTTGAGGAAGCATTTATGTCTTCCGGGAATTCTTCAAATATAGAGGTTACGGAAAAGTCGATCATGGGAGTACGCGTACCTCAGTTCGATTACTCTGTATCAAAGGAAGAAATCTCTTATCCCTACAGTTTTTCCTATACAAATAGCGAACTTGATGCTTCTCTAAGGAAATGCCATATTATGATGGAAAAGATCGTTCTGCTTGCTGAATTAGAAAAGACATGTGAATTGTTAACAAATGAGATTGAAAAAATCAGAAGAAGAGTGAACGCCCTTGAATTTATGACAATACCCCAGTTACAGGAAAGCATCCGCTACATCCAGATGAAACTGGACGAAAATGAGCGAGGGAATCTAGTCAGACTAATAAAAGTAAAGAATAAAACAAAAAAACAGATGTCCAAGTAGTAAAGAATAAGCAGTAGATGCTTGGTTCTATTGTATGTTGTTTTTTAGTGTACGAAATTAGCCTCCTTATCCAGATCATTTTTATGCGACAAAAAGCATCTAAATAATTTATAAATGTAGAAATACCTCATTTATTGCGTTTTGATTTCATTTATTAAGTGAGAATAAGGATATATAATATAATTGTTACCACAAAGAAATCAAGAGGTACTAAAGGAGGTTATTAGTAATGACGAAACACTGGAGTAAAATAAGGAATATGGCTCTTTTTGCACTGGCAGCCGTTTTCGTGACCGGTAATTCTGTTTCCGCCTATGGAGATAACAAGAACCATGAATCAGGTACTTTCAGCATCCTTGCCTATAATATTGGAGGACTTCCATCCATGTTCTCCAGCAGCGGAGATCCAAAGAATTATATTCCCCAGATAGGAGCGAAGCTGCGCGCCTATGATTTGATTCATGTGCAAGAGGACTTTAATTACCATGCGTCCCTTTATGCAAATGACACCCACCCATATCGGACGCCCACATCGGGTGGGGCTGGAATCGGTGATGGAATGAATTTTTTATCCAGCTTTCCATATGAAGATATGGACCGGGAAACCTGGAAGGATCGCTATGGACTCATTGGAAATGGAAGCGATGAACTCACTCCCAAAGGTTTTATGTACAATCAGGTGAAAATTGCAGATGGCGTTTATGTAGATGTTTATAATCTCCATGCCGATGCAGACACCGACCCCAAATCTCAGGCCGCAAGACGCAGCAATTTAACTCAGCTTGCAACCTACATTGAGGAATATTCCAAGGGACATGCAGTCATCGTATTTGGTGACACCAACTGCCGGTATACAAGAACAGACGATAACTTAAAAGCCTTGTTTGTAGACCGTCTGGGAATGAAGGATGTGTGGATTGAGAAAATCAGAAATGGAAGTTATCCAGCAATGGGAGCCGATGCTCTTCTAGGAGTTTCTGGTTCGACAAGCCCTGACACTGAAGTGGTGGATAAAATTTTCTACCGGAGTGGCAACGGTGTCACGTTGGCCCCTACATCTTACAAGGTTGAAAATACTTATTTTACAGATTCCGCTGGAAATCAACTTTCTGATCATTATGCCATTAGTTCAAATTTCACCTACACCAGTGACAGCCGTTTGACCTATAGCGATTTGTGGGGAGGACCTGGCGGTATTACCTTTAATTTCTTAAGAAGTATGGCGCCATTAAATAGCAAACCAGTTTTCGTGTCTATTTATGGAGGAAATCGGGTGGATGCCATTTCCATGGCTTATGCAGATGGAACGGTACTAAGCAATGGTGGGACAGGTGGAAATGCAAAGACAATGGCTCTTAATGGAGATGAATATATCACCAAAGCCGTTATTTATAAGAATAATTATAATAAGGGAGACCGAATTTTTTATCTGGAGCTCACTACAAACAAAGGGCAGACTTTAGCCCAGGGAGTAAAGAGCGGAACCCCCATTACCCTTACCGCTCCGGAAGGCACCTATATTGCAGGCTTTTTCGGTAGGGCAGAAGCGAATATTGATAAACTTGGTGTCATCTATCGATCAAAGACAAAATAGAGTGTGAAACCATTAAAAGCGATATTTCTTATAGCAGCAATATAAGAAATCAACACGATAAACGAAGGAAATAAATTACGCCCATAGTTTTTTAAAGACTATGGGCATATTTTTTCAAAGTTATATGGTTTTTGTTTTTACATCAATTATGGTTGACATTCCACTCGGTATATCGTAATATTGTAATATATAGAAATACAGATAAAAGAACACGATATCCTGACAGAAAAGAGGTTTGTATGAATAATAACATCGAACATTATACAGAAGCGGCAGAACTCTTAAAGGTTCTTGCCCATCCGGTGCGTTTGTGTATGGTAAATGGCTTACTGGAAAAAGGGGAGTGCAATGTTAGCTTTATGCAGGCATGTCTTAAGACCCCCCAGTCCACCGTATCTCAGCATATACAGAAATTAAAGGCCTCAGGAATTATAGAAGGGCGAAGAGATGGGCTTGAGATTTACTATCGAATCAAAGACAAAAGAGTTGCAGAACTTTTAAAGCTTTTGGTATAACCCTTAATTTCAATTGATAAGTCTGGAGGATAAGATCATGGGTAAAAAAGTATTGATTGTCGGCGGTGTTGCAGGCGGAGCGTCAGCGGCTGCCAGATTACGAAGGCTTGATGAAGAGGCTGAGATTATTCTTTTTGAAAGAGATGGTTATATCTCCTATGCCAATTGCGGCCTTCCCTATTATATTGGTGAAACAATTAAGGATCGGGAGAAGCTACTGGTGCAGACGCCAGAGGCAATGAAAAGCCGGTTTGGGATAGATGTAAGAATCCACAGTGAGGTAATATCGGTGGTTGCAGATAAAAAGTGTGTTCTTGTGCAAAGTTCTGAACGAGGCCAGTATGAGGAAACGTTTGATAGTCTCATTCTTTCACCAGGAGCCAGAGCCTTGCGGCCGGATATCCCAGGCATTAACAGCACTCTGATCCACACATTGAGAAACGTTACAGATACAGACCGCATAAAAGCACTGATTGATGAAAAAAAGCCTTTCAAAGCAGTTGTAGTAGGAGGTGGATTTGTAGGGATTGAGATGGCTGAAAATCTAAAGGAACGGGGAATAGAAATCACTTTGGTAGAAGCAGCTCCCCATATTTTAGCACCTTTTGATGATGATATGGTTATAGCTATGGAACAGGAATTAGAGCAAAATGGGGTCAACCTTATTCTAAAGGATGGCATTGAATCTTTTCGTGAGAATCAGGAAGGAATCCAAGTCAACTTAAAAAGTGGGAAGACTCTTCCCGCCGATTTTGTAATACTAGCTATGGGAGTAAGGCCTGATACGACATTTCTTAACTCCAGTGGCATCGAATGTTCAGAGCGAGGACATATTTTAGTAAATGACCGCATGGAGACAAACATCAAGGACATTTATGCGGTGGGAGATGCCATACAGGGAATGGATTTTGTGACCGGAGAAAGGAGTGCGGTGGCATTAGCTGGACCGGCCAACAAGCAAGGAAGGATAGCGGCAGATAACATCTCCGGATTGTGTTCTAAGTTTGACGGATTTCTCGGCACCTCCATTATCAAGGTGTTTCAATTAACGGCAGCCAGAACCGGAGCCAGTGAAAGAACGCTTAAAGCCAGTAATATTGATTATAAAATGGTACATCTGTATCCCATGTCTCATGCTTCCTACTATCCAGGCGGACATAATATCTCCCTGAAGCTGATGTTTGACCCACAAGGAAAAATACTTGGAGCACAGGCAAGTGGATATGATGGTGTTGACAAACGGATTGATGTAATTTCTACCGTTATCAGCATGAGAGGTACGGTAGAAGACTTAACTAGACTTGATTTATCTTACGCGCCTCCTTATTCATCCGCAAAAGATCCAGTTAATATGGCAGGTTATGCAGCAGAAAATGTGCTCCGTGGTCTAAGTCATATTACCACATGGGATAAGGTGTTTGAACACAGGGAAGAGATTCTTCTGCTTGATGTTAGAGATGAAGTGGAATACAGCATAGGCCATGTAGAAGGTTCTGTCAATATACCACTAAACACCCTAAGAAGCAGGCTCTCGGAACTAGGAAAAGACCAGAAGATTATAGCATACTGCAAGGTGGGCCAAAGAGGTTATATTGCAGACCGGATTCTTACCCAGAATGGGTATCATTCGGAAAATGTGACAGGTGGCTTTCAGAGCTTTAACCAACTCCTTCATGAAGAAAAGACAGAGCCAGTAAGGCAAGAGACAAAGCAAAACACTGTTAAAGTCCGGCCAGAGAAACAGGCAGAAGAGGTTGTAGTAACCAATACCTTAGATGCTACGGGACTTTGCTGCCCTGGCCCCCTTCTTAGAGTCAAGCAGGCGATGGAAGAGCAAAAAAATGGGGAGATATTAAAGGTAACGGCGTCTGATCCTGGGTTCTATGAAGATGTAAATGCTTGGTGTAAAAGCACTCAAAATCAACTCCTTAACCGTAACCGGGAGAATGGGAATGTAACAGCCCTTATCCGGAAAGGAATTCCAGTAGCTGCCTGTTCCAAAGAATCTGGAGAGCCTGACTTGAAAAATAACAAGACCATTGTCGTATTTAGCGGAGATTTGGATAAGGCCATAGCGTCCTTTATCATAGCCAACGGAGCAGCCTCTATGGGTAAAAAAGTGACCATGTTCTTTACCTTTTGGGGACTTAATATCTTAAGAAAACCAGAAAAGGTCAAGTTAAAGAAAGGCTTTATGGATTCCATGTTTGGTAGCATGATGCCAAGGGGAAGCAAGAAACTAAAACTTTCTCAGATGAACTATATGGGAATGGGAGCACAGATGATTCGTGCTGTAATGAAAAATAAGAATGTAGATTCCCTGGAGGGCCTAATAGAAGCTGCAATCTCCAATGGTGTGGAAATCGTTGCCTGTCAGATGTCAATGGATGTTATGGGGTTAAAGAAAGAAGAGCTGATTGATGGAGTAAAAATTGGTGGAGTTGGTTATTACCTGGGAGAAGCGGAAGAATCCAATGTAAATCTTTTTATATAAGAAGTTTAGAGACCTAAAATGATAGAGGATATTTTAGACGATTTGGAGATAGAAGGGTTATCATTTCAGAAGGTGATAAATCCCAAAGAAAATTGATTTTGTCACTTATTAAAAAATTGGCGAAAAAGGGGAAGCTAGTGGCGGTGATCTGCTTCGCTTCCTCTTTTCTTGCCAGGACAGGATTCTTAAAAATTACATTAATGTACTACCTCTCGTCAGAAGGATCATGTTACATAAAATTGCCTGTCTTATTTTAAAATATCCTGATATTCTGCGTGTTTCTCAAACCATGAGATTGCATAAGAACAGGTGAGAACTGCCGTTTTCCCCTGAGAACGAAGGTAAAGAGCGGTTGCCTCCATTAATTTTCCGGCCACACCTTGGCCTCTTAGAGAATCATCTACAAAGGTATGATTGATATCAACGGTATTCTCGTCCACATTTGGGAACGTAACTTCCGCCAAAAGATTATTATCGGAATGAAAATATGCAATCTGATTTGGGTTATAAATAAAATTCATATGATTACCTCCTTAAATTAGTATACTAAAATTATACCACTTATGGTAAATCCATTCAACAAAGGAAGAGAAATATTTCCCTTGTAGGTCTGTCTTAATGTGACAAAAATGTTTCTATTGCATACTATATTTATCAAAGAATAAATAGAAACGGGTAAGGTGACCCAATGGGAATTATGAAGCTCTTTATGCAAAAGATACTTAGATATCGTAATTTAGAAACCCAAAAAGAGGAAACTTCCTATGAGGAGCAGGAAACAAAACCGGTGACCGGGGTAGAGGATCCTCTTCATTTTTCCCTGAAAAAGATTGCAGAAGAATTTGCGTTCAGGGAAGGGTCAAGAGTTTTCCAAAGTGAGCTTTTAAAACTGGCCGGAGAAAACAAACCAGAAATAAGCGATGTGGAAGAGGTGGGCCAGAAGATACATACTGAGATTAAAAGGATACAGTCTGGAATTTCCCTCCTTGCAGGCAATGTACAAAAGGCAGAAGAAATTCGCAATGGCCTTAAACTGCTAGAAGACATTGAAACGGAACTGAAATCTATTTATCCCTATGAAGAAGAGGAACTGGATCAAGACATCTTAAAGGAGTCAAAGACGGTGGAACATCTTGAAAAACTGAGCAAAGGCCTATCGGTCCTTCTTAATAACAAAGAGTTATTAGAAACGTTTGGTGATTTAACAGTCCAGCTGAAAGCAATCGATGAAACCGTAAAAGAGTTAATACAGTCTTATGAGAAAGCCTTATCAGAAGAAGTCGTATCAGGGGAAGCCGTATCAGAAGATGGCGTATCAGAAGAAGGTGTATCAGAAGAAGTCGTAAATGAGCTATCCCAGTCTGCGGCTGAAGTGTTTAGTAGCTTTCAGGAATTACTTCCCCTTATATCCTCTGGCATCGAGGAGTTTACCTCGGCCTTGGTTCGTGATAATGAAAATGTACTGGGCATCGTAGATGATGTAGAGCAGTTTGCAGCGCTTAAAAGTGAACTGATTCCATTGATTGTCTTAAATGAAAGACTAAACAGTAGCTTGCGTGCAGCCAAGATGGAGGAAGATAAGTAAATTGATACGGGGTTAACCTTGTGATAAGAGGAAAGAAAGAGGATGAGATTTCGGAATGGCAGCTTCCGGGGTCTTATCCTTTTTTCTGTCAATTGTAATATTTACAGGTGCTAGACTGTATAAAAGTATCATAGGATAATATGAACAATATAGCGTAAAAGCAGGTGGAGAATTGGATTGGACAAATCATGATTCAGACATCAGAATGTGGGAGGAAACTCCTGTAAACATGTATCTGGATGATACCTATAAAGCGTTTGTGGATTCTATCGTTCCCCGCTCTCCAGAACTCGGGGAGCTTTATGGTATGATCCAGTATTATGGTGCTTTGGATTTTGACACGGATGAGTACGTGATTATGTCAATGAACAGTCTGGACGTTCCTCTGGCAGATGTTGGGGCAGAAGTATTAAATACGGCAGCGAGACAGTATCTCTATGAACGGGATGGAGAGGAGAATGTGGATTCTTCCTCTGGTGGAACCTATTTTGCAAGGCTTAACATGGATGAGAGATTAGCCGTTATGTCTATTTTATTAGGGCCGGATCGAATCAACTATTTTCCGGTTCAAGAAAATTTCGGGCTGGAAGAGCTCTTGCCTATTTTTCCTATCATGAACCGACTGACCTTTATGGGATATTACTCTGAATGGTGGGGGTATGGTTCCACCCGGTCTCTGCCTCCAAACCAGCGGGTTCTTGAATATTTTCCTGGAAGCTGGGAGCAGGTAGGATATCCAGGCCCCTCCCTTGGATACAGGGCTGCAAGGTCATATGATTATACAGCGGGGACGTAAGAAACTGTGGATTGGAGGAAAACATGGACAACGGATACGATGCAGATGTAATTGTAATAGGCGCTGGTGGTGGCGGCGGTGTAATTGCCAAGGAGCTTGGAGAGAAGGGAATAAAGGTCCTTATTATTGAGGCTGGACCCTGGTATGGCAACAGCAAATGGCCAAAACCCAACGAAGAGCCAGGGGCAGAGCGGAGTTCTAATATGGCGGATCTGGATATTAATCTGTTAAAAGCCACCTTTACGGATCTGGAAGACGATATGAATGATGCGGTTTCCGGCAAGTTCCGGTGGGGAGTGGCAAACAGAGATCTCAGTCCCTGGCTCAGAGTAGTGCCAAAGGGTGGTTTTACCTGGCAGTCTGCAGGAGTAGGAGGAACCACACTTCTTTATTTTGCTAATTCGCCAAGGGCATATCCGGAAGCATTCGAAAAGGAATGGCCCATTACATATCAGGAACTGATTCCATATTATGAAAAAGTAGAAAATACCTTGCCGGTTCGGGAAGCCACCGGAACGTCTAAGGAAGATTTGTTTTATTACGGTGTGAAAAATATGGGCTGGAAATACGTACAGACAAAAGATTTAACAGAGCCGGGATACCGTGCACAACCCAATGCTATTTTAAGTGTCAATCCAATGTTAAACAACCCTGATTTCGATTTTGAGAACAATCAGTCTGTGGGCTGCACCTTAAGGGGACACTGCGTCAATGGCTGCTGTCTTGGACCTAGTGTAGACACGGTGGCAAAGCGTTCCACTTTGGTCAGCTATATTCCACTTGCATTACGCACTGGTAATGTGGAAATAATGCCAAATTCCTTTGTTATAAGAATTAATACTGGTGAGGATAATAATCAGGGCTTATATGCACAAAGCGTGACCGTGAGAAATACCTGGACGGAAGAAATAAGGGAATTAAGGGCAAAAGTGATCGTGATGTCTTGCGGTTCCATCGAAACCCCAAGGCTCTGGCTTAATTCTCAGCTGCCTGAAAATGAATGGGTGGGAAGAGGCCTGACCAATCATATGATTGACTGCGTTTCTGGTATTTTTGAAGAGGAAGACTTAATGAATGCCTTAGGCATGTCAGAAATAAATCCCTTTATGGGTCAAAATTCCGCCGCCCGGTTTGATTATCCAGGCCTTGGCGCCTTTGAGCCATTTGGAACCAGTCCGGGTATCAATTCCACTATGATATATGGAACTAGCCAGAAGGGCTATTATTTCCAGAATCAGACCACTGACGAGGAACCCTGGGACAGGGAAGGGATTATTGCAGGTGAGCTTTTAAGAGAATTTATGAGAGAATACAGAAGAACCCTTAGTATTGTAATCTTTGGAGATGATTCTGTAAATCAAAGCAACGGTGTTTACATGGATCCGCTTCAAAAAGATGAAAATGGCTTTATTCCGATTATCTCTTATGAGCTGACAAAAGAGGATGTGGCAAAAAGGGATCAACTGGTAGGTCTGGCCTGTGAGGTCTTAAGAAGTGCCGGTGCAAAGACGGTTTCTCGTGCCAACTGGCCTCCAGATGTGTGCGCTCATATTATGAGTACCATGCGTATGGGATATGTTACGGATATAGACTGTGAGGCAAAGCAGGTCAAGCGATTGTTTATCGCAGATAGCAGTGTATTATGCAATGGACTGGGAGGTCCAAATCCAACGCTGACCACTCAGGCACTGGCAACGAGGACAGCTGAGAAGATCGTTTCGAAGTATTTTGGTCAGGGGACTACATAAAAGAAAGACAGGTCAATATGATTTTTTGAAATAGGTTATAGGGAAAAGCCGATTGAGGTGTTATCATCTCAATCGGCTTTTGAATCATAAGAAAGACTCAATTTAGGAGCTTGTTTATAATGTAATCCTTATTAATAAATAGCTTTATTATTTAGTATGCTTCTGGCTCAGGTTCTCATCTGCAGAATATGATTCAATATCAAGATTATCAATTTCTGAAGCTAGATTATAAAAACTTTCTGCCCTTAAAAAAAATCCATCTTTCGGATGATAAAAACTTTTGGAGAGAAGTAATTGATTATATAATTGGGAATGTGTATTCCTTGATGAAAACTTATGATTTAAGCTGCCTCCTTCTGGATTAAATCCATAGGCAACAGCAATTGCTTCTAAGAGTGTAGATTTTCCAGTCCCGTTTTCCCCTACGAAAAATGTTACAGAGTGATTCTCCCTCTTGTTCCATTGTATCATTCATTCTATGAATTAGAAACTGTTCTGTTAAAATCATATATGGTCCAATCCTTAATAGTGATAGCTGTCTTTTATAAATTTAAAGCCAAGCTGGTATTTCTTTTTTACATCCCAATGAAGACAATCAAGTAACAATATGTATTTTAATTCATGATTTTATTTCATAAGATAGATAAAATGGTTCGCTTCCCTTAGAAGGTGATCTGTGTAAAGGGCCAGCATAATAGACTGTACCTTACAGCGCATAATGGCATCTGTTGTATCAGCCTTAAAGTCACGTACTTCATTGGTACTCATAAGAAGTTCCTGATTGGAAGGATATGTATTGGCGTTTGTCTCTTCCTGGGAGAGGGTATCAAAAAGCTCTGCAAGCTGATTTGCCTTGTTAAAATATGCGGCTTCTGTAGGGTCAAATTGACCTCTCATTACCTTGACATGGTCTGCCATATTATTGGTCCAGAAGATTTTGTAATCTTCTATGGCATTTTCATCTCTATTTTGCAGAGCTGCCAAAATCATCTGATATCTCTTTGCCTCCATAAGTACATGTAAGATATCTCCTGTGTACATCATAGTAAAGAGGCGGCAGGAAGCTCTGTCATTTAAAAGATCGGACTGGAACTGGATAAATGATTCCGTCAGGGTGAGGACACTTTGGTTTAAGTGATTGACATCCTGCTCTAAATTTCCAGTGATGGATAATTCACCATAAATAGGAGCAACATCATATTCCATTAGTGTGATATCAGGTCTGGTACTGATTCCGGTATATTTTTCTGCATCCTGCTCCGCACCTTCTGTGAACTGTGTATAAAACTGGCCGGACTCGAGGGCGTCAAGGGGGAGAATTCCATTTGACAAGGTGATTGCAGTAAGCAAAAACTGGTCATAATTCTGTTTGTAGGCGTTCGCTTTTTGTGCAAGTGATTTTCCTGGAGGTGGCATAGTTGCTTCAATAAAAATAGCATGCTCCTTCATAATACGGAGCCAGAAAAGATTATATTGCAGAGACCATTGTACGTACATTTCTTTGGATAACATTTACATTACTCCTCATAAGACTCAATTACTGAAATCTATGCTTGTTTTCTCTCAAGTATTCAATAAATCGAACAGGCAGATTTTGCTTGTTTTCATTTCTTCTTTTTGATATTATATCGAGAAAGGGAAGTGTTACGATATGTCACAAATCAATCATTTAAAGAGAGGTGGTACCAAATGAAAAAAGAAATATATTTAGCAGGTGGCTGCTTTTGGGGAACAGAACAATATCTGCAACATATCAAAGGAATTTTAGCAACAGAGGTAGGTTATGCAAACGGTAATACGGAAAATCCGACTTATGAAGAGGTTTGCAGAAAAAACACGGGACATGCGGAAGCCGTAAAGGTGGAATATGAGGACACTGTGATAGGACTTCCCTATATTTTGGAATTGTATTATGACGTGATTAATCCGGTCAGTGTAAACCGCCAGGGTGGCGATGTTGGTTCCCAATACCGGACTGGGATTTATTATATCGATGAACAGGATATTTCTGTAATAGAAAGTTCTATTTTAAAACTTCAGGAGAAGTACAAGGAAAAAATAGCAATTGAACGATTACCCCTTAATAATTATTATAAGGCAGAAGAATATCATCAAAAATATTTAGATAAAAATCCAGGTGGGTATTGCCACATTGGAGCTGATAAATTTGAAAAAGCGAAAAAGGCGATTGATAAGGATAAGAAATTTGAAAAGAAATCCCTAGGGAAACTAAAACGAGATCTAACAACCGAACAGTTTGAAGTAACTCAAAACAGTGCGACAGAAGCACCCTTTAAAAATGAATATTTCAATGAATTCAGTCAGGGGATTTACGTAGACATTACCACTGGAGAACCACTTTTTATGTCGGCGGACAAGTTTGACTCTGGATGTGGATGGCCAAGCTTTTCAAAACCGATTGACACCGCTATGATTAATGAACTAAAAGACACTAGTATTGGAAGAGTTAGAACTGAAGTGAGAAGCAGTCATGGGGATGCCCATCTTGGTCACGTATTTACAGATGGTCCAAAAGAGAGTGGCGGCCTTCGTTACTGCATTAATAGTGCCTCCCTTCGGTTTGTTCCAAAGGAAAAGATGGAAGAAGAGGGATACGGAGAATATCTGGGATTGTTTTAAGGTTCGTATAATTTCTAGAATCTGGAATATAATGTACTAAAATATTTCCAGGAGAAATGAATGATTCAAGGCAGAAATAGAAACAAAATTCATTCTTGCAATGATGAAAATACTATGTTTGAACGGCATCTGGATCCATCTGATATTTATATCCTAAGGGGTTACGGAATCGAGGTTTTTATCAACAATCTAGATTCCCCATCCAGCATGGTTTTCGATGAAGAAGGAAATATTTTGATCTCCGATTCCGGTAGGGCTACAGGTGAACCCAGGATACTAAAGTCAGCCAATGGCCACCTTGAAACCATTGCAGAGGACTTTGTCACCCCCATATCAGGGATCAATTATCTAAATGGTGTTTTATACGTATCTCATAGAGGGTTTATCACCAAAATATATAAAGATGGTACAAGACAAAATATCATTATGGGCCTGCCAAGCAATGGAGATCATGTAAATAGCCCGGTTACTTTTTCACCAGATAATAAGCTATATTTTGGACAGGGTACAGTCACCAACAGTGGAGTGGTGGGAAATGATAATAAATGGGTGACCGTTTCTCCATTGTTATGTGATTATACGGGGGATTATGTCATGCTCAACGGACAGAATTTTCTCACGGATAACATTCTGACAGAGGCTGTAACCGATGATCCAGCGCTTACTGGTGCGTTCTCCCCCTATGGTATACCTAACATAGAATTTGAAATTAGAAGAAGGTATATAAAGGCGTCAGGAAGTATATTAAGGGCAAATTTAGATGGCTCAAATTTAGAGCAGGTTGCATGGGGGTTTCGTGATCCTGCATTCTTAAACTTTGACAACAGCGGTCAGCTCTACTCAGTGAATAATGGATTTAATCCCGTAGGCTCTAGGCCGATTGAAAATGCGAGTGATGACTTTTATTATATCACGCCGAATCAGTGGTATGGTTGGCCTGATTTTTCCGGTGGAGAACCGGTGGATTCCCCCAGGTATACTCCAGCCACGGGAACTCAGCCCACCTTAATATTTAAAAACCAACCAAATGTACCTCCAAGGCCTTATGTAAGATTTCCACCAAATTCCACCTTGTCAAGCTTTCAGTTTAATTACAATCGTTCCTTTAGTACTTATGGAGATGTTTATGTGACCGAGTTTGGAAGCACCATTGACGGACATTTTGGGGAAGGGACGCCGTACGCTGGTTCCGGGCATCGGGTATCCAAAATTGATATGAAAGCCAGAAACATCAGTACCTTTGCAATCAATAAAAATGGATTTCCTTCCTCCATAGCCAGAAGCGGTGGGCTAGAACGCCCGGTGCATCTGCTCTTTGGACCAGATGGAGCCATGTACATTGTTGATATGGGGTATAATTTGGATGGGGATCCAAGTGTTTTTATTCCAAGAACCGGAGTCGTATGGAGGGTCTACCGCACGGCAGAATCGATATGAACAGGTCTGCCATAAATTTAGCAGGAGATGAATCAAATATGATTGATGATATACTTGAGTATAATGAAAAATTTGTTAAAAATAATGGATACGAAAAATATATTACAAACAAGTATCCCGATAAAAAGACAGCCATTGTATCTTGTATGGATACCCGGCTGACGGAGCTTTTACCTGCAGCTCTAGGAATGAAAAATGGAGATGCTAAAATCATAAAAAATGCTGGTGGAATTATTTCCCATCCCTTTGGAAGTGCCATGAGAAGTCTTTTAATCGGTATCTATGAACTTGGAGTCGATGAAATTCTTGTCATTGGTCATACGGACTGCGGTGCAAGACATACGGACAGTAAGGTCATGACCCAAAAGATGAAAGCAAGGGGAGTAGAACAAAAAAATATTGATTTAATTAAATATTATGGAATTGATTTTGATTCTTGGCTGGGAGGCTTTTTGGACCTGGATCAGTCTATCCATAAATCAGTAGAGCTAATTAAAAATCACCCTCTGATACCAGAAGGAATCAAGGTCTACGGACTGGTAATTGACTCAATGACGGGGGCCTTACGCCGTGTGATTTAGGTATAGTGATTGACTTACACATAGGAGATGATTGATATGAAATTAGGAATTGCTGGTACTGGAATGATTGCAAGGGATTTTCTATCCATACAAGAGCAGATTCCTGGTATTAGCGTATGTGCCTTGCTCACGACGAAAAAGAGTGAGGTTTCAACCAGGGAGCTTGCAGACCAATACGGGATTGAATTGGTATTTACCCAATATGACCAGCTTCTAAAGAGTTGTGTTGACACCATCTATGTTGCCTTACCCAATCATCTGCATTTCAAGTTTGCAAGGGAGGCCTTAGAAGCAGGGAAACACGTAATTGTGGAAAAACCCTTCACCTCCAATGAACGGGAAGCTAACATTCTTTGCAATCTCGCAAGGGAAAAGAAGCTGTTTTTATTTGAAGCGGTCACCACTTTATATCTGCCAAATTTTAAAAGGATTAAGGATTCTCTTTCTAAATTAGGGGATATAAAGATTGTGCAATGTAATTTTTCTCAGTATTCTTCAAGGTATGATTCTTTTAAGCAGGGTCAGGTGCTTCCTGCTTTTGATCCGGGCTCATCTGGTGGCGCTCTGATGGATATTAACATCTATAACCTCCACTACGTTGTGGGGCTATTTGGAGAGCCTGAGCGCTTTGCGTATTATCCCAATATAGAAAGAGGAATTGATACATCTGGGATCTTGATTCTTAACTATAAAAACTTCCAGTGCTCCTTGACTGGTGCCAAGGACTGCACGAGCCCTCCGGTATACAAAATACAAGGAGACAAGGGGTATCTGATTCAGGAAACAACTGCCAACGTGTGTGAAGCATTCACCCTTATGAGTCATGATGGGACAAGCATGACGGTTAACGACAATCACGAAAATCACCGCATGATATATGAGTTTATAGAATTTCAAAAGATGATACAAAACAACCAACTAGAATCATGTTACGAAATTCTAAATCACACTCTTTTGGTCAGTAAAATTCAGACTCGTGCTAGGTTAAAAGCAGGGATTTATTTTCAGGATGAAGCAGAAAATTTGTAATTGACATTTATTCTTGCCTATGCTATGATTGCGGAAATAGAAAAAGGCGATGAAGAGAAATAGTACATATGCGCGGAATTTCAGAGAGAAGATGGTTGGTGAGAATCTTCATTCCAAAGTATGGAAGCAGTCTCAGAGCTTTGGCCCGAACCATGATTTTATCATCTAGTAGGCTCCAACGTATTCCCACGTTACAGGGACTCGGTATGTCAGTACCGTAAGAGTGCAGAGATTTCTCTGAATTTAGGTGGTAACACGGATTGTATATTCGCCCTAAGCGTTTCGACGCTTGGGGCTTTTTTTTATTTATTTCACGCAGAAAAAAAGGAGAAAAATTATGAAAACATTTGAAAAATCCGCTAAACTTAACTATGTGTGTTATGATATCAGAGGACCGGTTATGGATGAGGCCAACCGTATGATAGAACAGGGAATGGATATTTTGAAACTAAATATCGGAAATCCCGCAACCTTTGGTTTTCGAGCACCAGAAGAACTCTTAAGACTGATGAATGACAACCTCTGCAATACAGAAGGTTATTCAGATTCTAAGGGACTCTTATCTGCAAGAAAATCCATAGTGGAATATAGCAAGAAAAAAGGAATTCATCAGGTGACCACTGACGATGTCTATACGGGAAATGGAGTTAGCGAGCTAATCACCTTATCCATGCAGGGACTTTTAAATCCTGGGGATGAAATCTTAGTACCTTCTCCAGATTATCCCTTATGGACCGCATCTGTAACCCTTGCAGGAGGAACAGCTGTGCATTATGTCTGTGACGAACAGTCAGACTGGTATCCCGATATTCAGGATATAAAAAGCAAGATCACAAGTAATACAAAAGGCATTGTTGTCATTAATCCAAACAATCCCACTGGAGCACTGTATCCCAAAGAGCTTCTTATGGAAATTGCAGAAATATCCAGACAAAATGGACTGATTATCTTCGCCGACGAGATCTATGACAGGCTGGTACTTGATGGTGAGGAACATGTCTCAATCGCTTCCCTTGCTCCAGATCTCTTAACCATTACTTTTAATGGTCTTTCCAAATCCCATTTAATTGCTGGCTACCGTTGCGGCTGGATGAGCTTGTGCGGAGATAAATCCTTTGCAAAGGGATATGTGGAAGGGATCAATTTGCTGTCCTCCATGCGATTATGTTCCAATGTTCCAGCTCAGTCAGTCATCAGTGCTGCTCTTAAGATGGAAGAGGAGACAAAACAGCTTCTTGTACCAGGGGGAAGAGTTTATGAGCAGAGAGAATACATATACCATGCTTTGAATGAGATTCAAGGAATTTCAGTGGTAAAGCCTAAGGCTGCCTTTTATATGTTCCCAAAAATCGATACAAAACGGTTCCAGATTCAAGATGATGAAAAGTTTGTTCTGGACTTTTTAATGGATAAGAAAATCTTGCTGACTCATGGGGGTGGGTTTCATTGGGAGAAACCGGATCATTTTAGAGTGGTTTATCTGCCGGAAATCAATCAGTTAAAAACTGCCTGTGAAAAATTGTCTGATTTCCTGTCTTATTACAAGCAGAAAAACTGATCTAGATAACAGGGGAGGGGTATCATGAAGTATGAGAAATTAGCAGTACCGGTTATATTGGCGTCTTTGCCATGCGTTGTGTTTGAGGGGCTGTTTCCGTTATATACGGAACAACTAGGGTTTACTACATTGAAAATGACCATTTTTTATTCCACGTTTGCTTTTTCTGGGCTGATTATGAGGCTCCTTATGGGAACGGTTTCAGATCGTTATACCAGACGCAGCGTTTTTTTATGGGCATTATCTCTGTATGCAGTCGCATATTTTTTCTTGTCTGGTGCAGAATCCATGCCATTTCTCATGGTAGCACGATTTGTACAGGGAGCCGCAGGTATTTTGCTTACCCTTTCGGTCATCGGGGTTATAACCGATGAAAATAATAATTTTGGTCAAAGTATGGGGCGGTTTGACAGCAACCGGTATCTTGGTGGAATGATAGGGATAGGACTTTCCTTTTTGATTTTTTATCATTACGATTTATTAAAAGGCTGGAAATTATTCTTTCTATGTTGTGCCGTCGCCTCTCTAGTGGCCTGTTTTTACAGCTTTTTCAAGATAAAAAGGCAAGAAAAAAAAGAGTTCCCTGTGAAAACTAGGATTGTTTTTTCCAGGGATAAAAAGAAAATATGGGTATTCAGCTTGGTTTTTAACCTGTTTTCTAGTATGATCGGGGTTTTGTTGATTCCTTATTTAAAAGCGGCTTATGATCTTAATATGGAGACCATGGTATTCGTATTCATGCTACCTATTTTAGTTTCTTCCTTTGCGGGTCCTCATCTGGGGCGGCTAGGAGATTCCTTTGGTTATCGTAAGGTGATGGTGATTTCTGCTTTCTTATCAGCGCTCATGGCTTTTTCCATTCCTATGTTTCACAACATCAAAGGTTTTTCCCTTATATGGACCTTTTATGTGGTTTTCATGTCCGCACTGGACTATGCTCTGGATGCTTTGTTTGTTCAGGGAATAAATGAGAATGAGATTGGAAATTATTATGGAAAGTATGCGTTTGGAGTCAATATTGGTGGTATACTGGGCCCTGTAGCAGGGGGATATTTATTTGATAAACTGGGAATCCATATTCCTTATATAACCTTTTCAGTTTTGATGGTGCTGTTTGCCTTTTTTGTTTTATGGCAGCTACCAAGAGAAAGTCGTAAAGAAGATTAAAGCGATTTGTATGCTAGTAAACGGTTTCTATAATATAATGAATTAATATATAAAAAGGAGCAGCGTGAGTCAATGCCATTTAGTTAAGGCGGACTTAATACAGGCTCTTGCTTACAAGGACAGGTGTTTGAGCTTTTTCAAACCCTGTCCTTCTTTTTATATAATGTTCTATTGGATGGATTTAATCTTTTTAGTAATATCGATATTTCAAATACTGCTTGACATGTGAACTAATTCATAATATGATGTGAATAGATTCACACTTCGCAGGAAGGAGTATTATATGCCAAAAAATAGTTTCTTTCGTTTAGATGAGGCAAGGCGCGAGGAGATATCCAATAGCGCTATGCATCTGTTTGTTGATAATCCTTATGAGGATATAACGATGAAGATGGTTTTGGATTGTTTGTCGATGCACCCCGGAACATTTTATCGGTATTTTGAGGACAAAGATGACCTTTATTGTCTATTAATACGCAATGTAGCTCAGAAAAGAGCTGCATATTTTAATAACAGTGATGAAGATTCCCTTTTCCGGTTCTTCCTTAGTGGCTTATTTGGTAGCGATACTGGTAATGTGACTGAGCCACTGAATGAGTTGGAAATCAGTCTTACTGAAACATTTTTATACATCCCTGAGAACATTTTGCTTAAAGTATATCTGAATGTGCTAAAGGGAGAGTCATTCCCCTTAATTAAGGACATTTTACGCCGAATGAGAGTTGATGGATATCTTAGACCTGATATTGACGACGACCTGATTTCTTTTATGTTTGAATCAATGCAGTTTAATTTAGTCATGTTTTTTAGGGAATTCAATGTTAAGGACTCTAATCTGCAACATAAGATTAGCAAGTACTTTGTTGACTTTATGGGTCATGGGCTGCTTGAAGATCATAAATATTCTGAAATTGTTAGGGATATCAAGAAAACAAAGGAGTAGATATGATTCATTGGAAATAGGATGTGATCATTTCACCGTTTTGAAAAGCGCTGATAGCGCAAGGAATGTACTTTACACTCGCCACTTCTATTAATTAAGGAGGAAGAAGAAAATGAAAACTTATGACTCATTTCCACAACCAATTGGCGGCTATACTGTTGGTCGAACCCAGATGGATTTTGATTACACGGCATCGGACAATTCAAAAAGAGGACTGACAGCGTTTGTTTACTATCCGTCCGACAGTAGCGAAGGTAAGGAGACATCAACATACATGTTTCCTGAAATCTACGATATGTTTCATGAGCAGCCACTTATCACTGTCCTAAAGGATGTTTTCTCTATAGATATCAAGACCCAGTGTTACGACGACCTTGCTCTCTCTGGGAAGGAAAAGTGCTATCCGGTGTTATTCTATGTTTGCGGCGGGGGAGGTTCTCCAGAATGGGGTACAGTGCTTTGTACAGACTTGGCGAGCATGGGATATGTTGTGGTAAGTATCGGCCATCAAAATAGCACGATGTATAAGCGTAAAGATGGGCGCCTGTTTAATATATCAAGAGGTTTTTCGGATGTCATTATGGCGTTTTCAGAAGATCCTGGGATGCTTACTTTGGCTGGAAAGATGGAGATGCATCCTGACGATGAAACTGCAATTGAGATGTGCCATAATGTGCTTACACTGCCCATACTTGCCAAGTTAACAGAGTATAGTGAATTACAGGCAGAAGATGTAAGGTATGTAGCCGATTATCTTTACAAGCTAAACTCTGGAGAGTTGAAATCCATCTTTGAGAGAAGATTGTTGCTTGATATCGGCATGGGTATCGTTGGACATTCTTATGGAGGGCCTACAACGGCGATTGTTTGTCGGGACGACGATCGGTTTGCCTGCGGGATTGGCCTGGATAGCGGTGCCTTCGGCCTTTTAGACAGCGACCTTAAGAAACCCTTCTTGCTGATGTTTTCTGAGCCTAACTATAACATGAATGCGCTAATTGGTCTTAATAATAGCATGGAAACCTATTATTACTCTGTTGATCGTGCTGCGCATTTGGATTACTGCGACATCGTATTTAGTAGTGTTAATGAGCAATTCAGAGGCGAGCGAGATGCTATGGAGATGCGAAATCTTGTTACAGATTATACGAAAACTTTCTTTGATCATTATATACTACAGAAGGCTGAGAGTGTGGAAAGTCTAGCTTACGATGGTGTGGACTTGGTCAAGAAGACCAGCAATCAGTAATATAACCGAGAGATTACGAATAAGCACATATCAAAGAGCTAGCCGTGTAGACAAAAAAGCCGATAACCACTATTATGATATGTTCTTTGTCAAGTTGACAGGGGGCATATCATTATGCGGTTATCGGCTTTCTCATAGTTCAGGCATTAAGTGTAAACTGTCCCTTTTTTATTTACGATATGCTTTCTGTAAAGCATCCAAAAAGTATTCCGGGCTTTGGGCTCCGGATACGGTATACTTGCCATCAATGATAAAATGAGGAATGCTGTTAATTACAAGCTTTCCTGCCTCATCTTCATCTCTTTGAATCTTAGTGGAAAAAACACCTTTTTCCCGATGAGCCATAAACTCGGTTAAGTCTAACCCCAGTTCCTTTGAAAGCTTAAACAGTAAATCCTCGTCCTCGATATCAATACCTTCTGAAAAGACTCCTCGGAAAAAGCGACGGATTAGTTCCTGATCTTTTCCCTGGCTGGCGGCGTAATGTGCAATCTCATGAGCAAGTCTTGTGCTGCCGACTTTTAATAACTCAAAATGGAAGTCAAGACCTACTTGACGGGCAGCTTCTGCAATGCCGTCGTTGTTGGCTTTCGCCTGAGCATAGCTGACACCATACTTATCAGAAATAATCTGGTTAATATCTTTGCCTTTTGTAGCTTCCGATGCCATATTAAGCTCAAAGCTTTTAAAAATCAAGGTTACCTCATCACGATGCTCAAATTTGTCCAGTGCAAGCTCTAATTTTCTTTCCCCAAGGTAACAATACGGACATATAAAATCAAACCATATTTCAATTCTCATAGTGTTAACTCCTTTCTATTCCAGTGAGATGGAGTAGTGTTGTTTAAATGTAACTAACATTATTACAGTTATTAATTCCATTATACGAATTCCGGAGAACTTTGTCAACACATGGGAAAAGATTTCATTGCTATTGTTTGGTCAGCTTTTTATAAGCAATAAGATCCTGATTCCAGGACTCATATTTTTTATCCTTGCGGTAATCGGTCAAAGTACCTTCTTTTGCCAAAAAGGCACCGATATAGTTTGAGATTTTTACACTTCCAAAATAGTTTGGATGATCGCCCTCATCTCTGGTATCCTTTTGCCAATCAAATGGAACTTCGTCTTGCATTATATTAAAATCAATGAATTTAAGTTGATTTTCATTGGCAAGAGCCGTCGCCGAGTTGTGTTTGGAAGCGGTCCAGTTCTTTGGGGTAGGAGTGGAGTAGAGAATCAATTGAATATTTTGATCCTTGCAAAGCTGTATGATATTATTAATATACTGGGAAGGCTGATCTCCAATTGGATAAATAGATTCACTTTCCTTTACATAAGGTCCGCCTTTGTATGGGTTTATAACTGGCACGTACTTAAAGCCTTTATAGGTCACAATTGGTCCGTCGGCTGCCTTATCTTTCAGATTCCTCAGCATATTTAAGTGGAAATATTTCCAGTTGCTATGAAATTTATAAACAGGAAATAAGTTTTTCATGTTTTCATCCACCATATTATCCAGAGCATTGAGATATTTAAAGTCTCTGTAAAATGCATTGGTTTCGAGAAAAATGATTTTTGGAGATTGTTTTTTTAACACCTTCTCCAACAGGTAGTAAGTATCTTGTAGCCTCTGTCCTGGTACTCCAATGTTATAACCCGTGTAGCCGTAGTCCTTCCAGATTTCCATGGGAGATATACTTGATACGGCCTCACTGTCACCGATTACAAGGTAATCAATTGTATTTTCAGGCTCACTTGCAATGCTGTTTGTCTTTTTGTATAAGCCGCTGTCCATGGTGTTATTTGGAAGGATCACATACGATAACCCGTACAGCAAAATAAAAAGTCCAGATAGAAAAAGAACTATTTTAGCTTTGTTATTGATTTTCATTTGATCACCTCTTAAAATCCGGCATAAATAAGTTTTACCGGTAAATATCCTTCGCCGTAAGCGCCCAAAATAAGCACAACTATAATTGCGGCATAAAGAAAGCCAAATCGGGCGGGCATACGCCAAGTAGAAATTCGGTCCCGAATAGAAATTCCCCGTTCATGAATCACTCCCACGATTAGCAATGTTACAAGGCCAAAGAATACAGCAAAAAAATCTTGAATGGAAACACCAAGTTTAAGGAGAGATCCGTCCGTCAACACTGACCAGTTAAAACCAGTAAATATGGAGGCGAACATCTGAAATCCTTGACTTAAGCTTCTTGCGGCAAAAAATAGCTCTCCTATAAATACGATGATAAGCAGTTTCACTGTTTGAAAGATGCGGTAAGGAATTCGCTCCCGATTAATATGCAGAGCGTTTGTCAAAGTCACAACAGCTGGTTCTGTAAGATTTTCAAAAAGTATAATGGCAAGATAATACATGCCAAAGAAGATGTAATGCCATCCAGTTCCATGCCAAAATCCATTAGCCATCCATACTCCAAATAGAGGGAGTGAAGTGGATAATACCTGACCTAAGTGTTTTCCGAATTTCTCTCTGGATTTTTTCCCTAGCTTTTTCCCGAATTTGGTTAGTGATATGGGATAAAAAACATAATCCTTTAACCAGGTACCAAGAGTGATATGCCAGCGTCTCCAAAATTCAGATGCAGTTTTGGCAAAAAAGGGCTGGCGGAAGTTCTCTGGGATCGTAACTCCCAAAATCTCCCCGGCACCGATGGTCATATCAATACAACCTGAGAAATCAGCATATAGCTGGAACGTATATAAAACAGCTCCTATGATAATGGTGATTCCACTGTAATTGCCCGGAGTATTAAAGATGCTCTCAACAAGTGGATTGAGCCGGTCTGCAATAATAAGTTTTTTAAATAATCCCCATAGAATTCTCTGTAACCCATAGGTTAGGTTTTTGTATTGGATCTGTTTTCCCTCATACAGAGATTCTGCCACCTGACTGTAACGGCTGATAGGACCTTCCATCAAGGTTGGGAAAAAGGCAAGGTATAGGGCAAGCCGTTCCAGATTATCATCTGGCTTGATTTTTTCATAATAAACATCAACGAGGTAAGAGACTGCCTGCAATGTGTAAAAGGAGATTCCAATGGGAACCACAAAGTGAGTGGCAGGCAATATGCTTTTTAGTGAAAATAGATTCATTACATCATTGAGATTTGAAACAAAAAAGTTAGAGTACTTTAACAACAGCAAAATCCCAAGCTGAAATCCGATTCCAAACCAGAGGATGTGGCGGCGTTTTTTTGCAAACACTGCTTTTGATGCTTTTTTATCCTGGGTTACAGCTAACTCTTTTTTTTCTTCTGATCTGCAATGATCAAGCCACAATCCGGTATGATGGATTAGCAAAGTAGATAATAGCAGGTAGATCAACAGTTTCCCGCTGATGGAATAAAAGAAAATATAGCTGGCTAGCAAAAGGACCCTGGAACGGTGGCGCTGAGGGCTAATATAGTAGGCCGCCAGCACCAAAGGGAAAAAAGCAAATAGATAGAGGGGGGAATTGTATGTCATTTATTAGTCCTCTTGTAAATGGTTAATCATATTCCAGATTGCATCTGCTGAATTAAAGTTGGTAGGTATCATTTCACCTGGTGTGATCTCTACATCAAAAGCGTCCTCTAATTCAGGAATGAGAGAGAGGATAGAAAAAGAATCTAAAAGTCCTCCATCAATTAACTTTGTCTCTGTCTCGTAGTCAATACCTGGATTGATTCCGTTTAATATTTCTAATAACTGTTCCATTTGTTTGTCTCCTTTATGATTGAAAATAATTTAATATATTGGTTGGCATGGATTGCCGTGCTGCAGTAATTTGGTCTTTCTCAGAATAAAGAAGGACAGTAGGTAAATCTCGGCTTAGGAATAGTGACATGCCTTCTGTGACGGAATAGGCGCCTGTTTTTTTGAAAACAAGATAATCACCAAGTTGTAAGTTTTTAAGAGGGTATTGTTTACAAAGCATATCATTAACCGTACAAAGAGAACCGCAGATGGTCCATTCCTCTGTTTCTCCTGTTTCGTCTCCCAGATGGAGGATCGGTGGTTTTTTCATGGCAAGCATCTGACCGTAATAATTCACCTGGTGGCAGCCGCCGTCAACGATGCAGTAGTTTACACCTTTATTTGTCTTCTTATCGACTACTTGAGTTACATAGTAGCCACAGGAGGCGGCAATGAATCGACCCATCTCCAGAGTGACCGATCCGCCGAAGGTCATGGCTCTAATGGCACTTGAAAGGTCATTTAGCATTTCATCTTCTTTGTTTTCTTCCTCTTCAAAGTAGCAGACGGGGAGACCTGGGCCATATTCAATTTTCTTCACTGTAAATCCATATGCTTCTTTTAATTCTCCACACATGGCATCAAGCTTTGTAAGCTCTTTGGAAAGTCTTGAGGAGGATTTTTTCTGGGTGCCGGAGAAATACTGAATTCCTTCTATTGTAATCCACTGATAAGGACCTTTTTGAATGATTTCTTTCATCAGATTTTCGTCCATACCAAACTGATTACCGCTAGTAAGCCTTAATAGCACTGGAATAGAAACTTGATGTTTCTCGGCAGAATCATGTAACATCTGCCAGTGAGAGAGGGATTCGGCGGTATAGGTAATGCTTCCTCCATACGTTTTTACGGCATGATCCACGTCAAGGGCATTTTTATGAACGCCAGAGAGAACGATCTTATCTCCAGGGATCTGGGCTCTTTCGCAGATAGAGAATTCTCCGGGTGAACACACCTCAAAGAAATCCACCAGTGGAACGAGACTTTTCGTCAGGAAAGGGTTAGCTTTCATGGCATAACATAGCTCTACATGATCGCCTAATATATTTTTTATTTTTTGAATTTGTCTGGCTAAAATATCGGTATCAAACAGATAGAGGGGAGTTTGATAGTCTTTGATAACATTTAAAAGCTTTGGGTTAGATACTGATTTTTTCATAAACACATCTCCAGTAGTTTTTTTCTGTCTATTTTCCCATTAGGGGTAATTGGAAATTCGGTGATAGTACGAAACGCAGTTGGTATCATATAGGAAGGAAGCGATTTGCGCATTTGTTCGGAAAGTTCCTTTCCTTCCATGCTGCCTACATAAAAAGCAGTGATTCGATTACGTTTTTCCTCAAAGACACAACATGCCCGTTCAATGGGAGAAAAGCTGTTAATTGCCATTTCTATTTCTTCCAGCTCAATTCGGTGTCCCATATGTTTGATCTGAAAGTCTTTTCGACCAGCAAAGCAAAGGTCGTTGTCTTCATTATAAAAGGCCAGATCTCCGGTTTTGTAGATCAGCTCTAGATAATTCTGGTTGAGAGGATTCTGGATAAAGGCACGTTTTGTCTGTTCCGGGTTGTTATAATAACCAAGGGCAAGGGCAGTTCCAGAGACACAAAGCTCGCCGTTAACTCCTGTCGTTGTCACTTGTTTGTTTTCTTCATCAAGTAGAAACACCTTTTCATTGGGAAATGGTCTCCCAATCGGAATTTTTTCTTCCGCCTGAAATTCTCTGTTTATCTCATAATAGGTGCAGTTACAGGTGATCTCAGTAGGTCCGTAAAGATTTACATACCGAGCATTTGGAAGGTACTTCTGCCAGGTGGAGAGCTGTTTCACTGGCATGGCCTCTCCGCTAAATAGCACCTTATTCACCTGATCTGGTATCTTATAGGTAAATCCCTTAAGCTGGGATACCAAGCAGAGTGCAGATACGGCCCAAATTAAGGTGGTCACCTTTTGATCGCAAAGGTAATCAAGAAGCAGGGTTGGGATTGAAAACATCTTTTTTGGTATGATTACCATAGTAGCGCCCATTTTAAGAGTGGAATAAATGTCTTTGACCGATACATCAAAGTCAAATGGGGCTTGATTTCCGATCCGATCTTCCTCCGTTATGTGAAACAGTGAGGGGAAGTATTCCATAAAATCAATTACCGACCGGTGGCTTACCAAGACACCCTTTGGAATGCCGGTAGAGCCAGAGGTAAAGTTACAATATAAAGGATCTATATCAAGAAAATTCTCTCGGGTTTTCGCAAGGGCGTCAACGTTTATTTCATGTTTGATCATATGGTGATAATCAAAGCATTTCCCAAGGTATCCAGCTTCCTTAATCACGCTTGTATCAGAGCCGAGGATAATGATGGAACCTGCATTAGAGGTTTCTAAAATCTGTCGGATGCGAGTGGGAGGCTGATCCATATTAATAGAAATATAAAAACAACCCGCGGATACGATTCCCATAAAAGCAGTAAGGGCTTCCACGCTTTTGTCCATGAATACAGCAACAGGGCTATGTGGAACCTCCTGTTCGGATAAAAAGCTACCAATGCGCCTTGCATTATCTAATAGCTCTTCATAGGTAGCGCTTTTTTCAGGATCTAAGACAGCTATTTTGTCCGGATGCGTGGTAGCAGAGTGCTCCAGATATTCTAATATATTTTTCATAAGTTCTTATTCCTTTCCTGGAGTTGCCACGGGAAAGATGGCCCGTGCCTCAAACCGTGTCCGATTTTTTCTTATCTTAAAGGTTCCGTTCATTTGCTCTGTGATTTTACGGCAGGTTTTCAGTCCGATTCCTGTGCTTTCTGCCAATTTATCATCCTGTCGGTTGTCGTTGCTGATGCTGATGATCAACCGGTTTCCATTGCAACTGGCATTTACAAGAACGGGTCCACTGGCGTTTGCATATTTCCTCACATTGGAGAACAGGTTGTCAAAGAGACGTTTAAAATACTGGATATCAGCCGTCATCATGCAGGATTGTTCCAAAAGTCCTGTTCTTACATCGAATCCTTGATTGCTTAAATCAAACACATGCTCACTGATTAGCTGTTCTAAAAGTATCCTAGCATCAAAGGTTTCTTTCTTCATTAAGATGGTTTCTTTCCCAAACACAAGAAAGTATTGAAATAGCTTATCGGACAATTCCTTTAACTGTAAGGATTTGTCCTTGCAGCTTTTGATATATTTGTAAAGCTGATCTTCGGAATGGTAGCCTTTTGTCTCCAGAATCTCTAGATAGCCGATAAGTGCAGTAAGTGGAGTTCTAATATCATGGGACATGGAGGTAATCAACTCGCTGTTTGCTTCCCAGGCCTCTTTCTCGCTTTTGTATCGTGTGATGATAGAATTTCTCATATTGTCGGCATTTATGGCCAGTTGAGCGATTTCATCACTTCCTTTATGATAAATAGGTTGTTCAAGATTCCCTTGCTCAATTAAGGATACTTCTTTTGAAAGGAGCATGATCCGGGCAATAATCCTGTGATTGTAATAAATTACAATACCAAATAAAAATAAAAGGAAGACTCCAAGTGAGACGTAAAATACTAAGTTATACCATTTGATTTCAGAAAAATCGATAATGGAAACAGAATAGGTTCCGTCTGTAAATGCGATGTCCCTGGTAAGCTGCTGCGTGTCTTCTAAAAAGATTTCTGCTGTTTCATAAGAATAATAAGATTCATTCCAGAAACCGGATTCATAGATAGTCTCATCCCCGCTGTATATCGTAACATAGGTATATTTATGGCTCTTAATCCATTTGGACAAGGCTCTTACATCTTTAACTGATAGTTTGTTTTTCTTTATATAATTTTCGATGGAATCTTGATAGGTTTCCAACCGACTTCCGGCGGATTCCGTATTTAAGTGATTTGAGGAAATTAAATAGTTTCCCATCGATTGGGTGAATAAATACATGCCAAAGCTAATTATAAGACCAATAGCCAGAACGTATATCTGCTTGTATCGTAGGGAGGTTCTCGCATTAATTTTCATCAATCTGATAGCCCTTTCCCCAGATAGTACGAATGATTGTTGGATTGTTGGAATCCAATTCCAGCTTTTTACGAAGCTTTAATATATGAACCATAATCGTATTGGTGGAAGAAGGAAGAAACTTATCATTCCATACGCCTTCATAGATGGCTCTGGCATCCTTTGCACTTCCTCTGTTTTTCACAAGATACATGAGCACCTGGTATTCCGTATCCGTAAGATCGATTTTTTGGTTCTCTCTGTATACCACTCGGGTTGCCGTATTGATTATGGTATCCTGAATGCGGATTTCTGTATTACTTGTGCCTAGCTGGGATTTCCCTTTGTAAATCACGTATCTTCTTAAAAGAGAATGGACCTTCATAAGAAGTTCGGATTGGGAGAATGGCTTTACCAAATAGTCGTCCCCACCGTTTTCATAAGCTACCGTCTTATCGCTTTCTTTTGATTTAGCCGTAAGAAAAAGTATGGGAGCAGAAGAGGTTTTCCGAATCTCTTTGCAGACATCAATTCCGGATAAGCCAGGCATCATGATGTCTAATATAATTAAATCAATGTCCTGGTTTTTAGAAACAGTAGTTAACGCTTCTGTTCCATTTGCCGCATCCCAGACAGAATAACCTTTGTTTTCCAGATGGATGCGGAGGACTTCTCGAATATCGGTATCGTCATCCACGATTAGAATCTGCTGTGCAGCCTCCATGGTCCGCAACCTCCTTAATTAATGTTTTGAATATGAAAAATTATAACATTTAGATAGAGAATAACAATGTGTTTTAGGAGGATTTAAGAATTATTAAGAAATGAAATAAAGATACTATTTCCATAGGTTAATAACATCTACCATGCTTTTTTCTTGTCCATCCATTAAGTTTTTTACATTGTACATGCATTCTTTTCTCCCAAGCTACTTATGATTAGCATGCCCGTAATTGTATTTAATTTCTTAACATTCACTTATGATATTGGGAAAACAAATGTAAATTATGTTATTCCTTCTCACTTATAATAGAAGGAAGCCATAGGATATAGTTAAGTGATTAATTTGGAGACAATTTATGAAAGAATATGATTTTGCTGGAATCGCCCCTAAAATTTCTCCTTATCTGGATGCAGAAAATTCTTTTTATAATCAGGATTTTATGAATATGGATAAGTTTGATTATCCAGAAAACCTATCAAATGCGATGGAGCTAATGAAGCAGGCATTAAATGGTGAAGTGGAAGATCAGATGTTTTATATGTGGCTAATCAGCAATGCGCCTTCAGAAGAAGAACGGCAGATTATAGGTAGCATTCGAGACGATGAGATGGGCCATTTTGAATTATTTCGTCAGATTTATTATGATCTAACAGGAATGGCTCTGCGTCAGGAATCAGAAAAGACATTTATGGAACCGGAAAATTATTGCGAAGGATTGGCAAGAGCCATTATAGGGGAACAAAATGCAGTGCGTGAATATAGAAAGATTCTTTACGCCATGCAGTCTCGTATCCATATCAATATGATGATTGAGATCATTACAGATGAAAACAGACACGGAATTCTTTATAATTATTTATTTGCTAAAAATGGATGTAGATAAACGGATTGGATGCAAAATAAGCTTGCACATATCAGGGCTGTTATGTATGTTTCTTTTTCTTATAGACAGCCCTCAATACATAAAATCTATTAAAATATGACACAATAAAAGAGAATAACAATCAGGAGGTACGTATGCCAAAAGACAGCCAACCAGATAATAAAAAGGCAAGAATGGAAAAATGCAATGGACAAACCCCAATCACAAGAGAGAATCAAAACAAGAATAAAAATGCAAAGCGCAAGTCCATAGAGCACAATGATGTTTAAATTTTTCTGATAAAAAAGATATTAGAATGGTCTTTTAAGACCTTCCGATATCTTTTTTATCATTAAGCGTTTCGTTTTTGTTGCAACAGCAACTGATAAAAGGAAAGGTAGCTGTTATAATACAACATGATGATACCTGTGCAAACAGTTTTTTTTGTATCAAATGGTTAGTTAAAACTAACTTACATCACAGAAAAGGAGCATTCCTATGAAAAAAATAGCATCATTTTTGCTAGCAGCTGGATTAAGTGTTTCCCTTGTAGCCTGCAGCAGTCCTAAGACCTCTTCCACAGAAGGAAGCAAAGAACTAGAAACTACCGTTGAGACCAGTCAGCAGGTCTCCAAAAGCAGTGAACCTATCACCATTACCCTTGGCGTTCCTGCTTCTCCTCCAACCCTTCCAATATTAAGGATGATGGAGTCTCGGGCTTTGGGAGAAGATGTAAAGATAAAGCTTGATATGTGGAATGAACCGGAGACGTTAATTGCTATGACTCAGGCTGGAACCCATGATATGTTTGCATTTCCTCTTACTGTAGTTTCCACTCTTTATAACAAGGGAGTCGGAATTCGTCTGATGAACGTAAACACCTGGGGAGTTACATATTTCATCACTTCAGACCCTGAATTTAAAACCTGGGAAGATCTAAAGGGAAAAACTCTTTATGTGCCCCTTCAGTCTTCTCCACCAGATGCCTTATCACAATTTTTCCTTTCTCAGGCAGGACTTACAGTAGGAACGGATGTTAACATTGTTTACGGTTCTTCCACTGAGATTGCCACCTTATTGGGTTCTGGAGAAGCAGCATATGGCGTTATGATTGAGCCACAGGTTACGAAGCTGCTTTCATCCAATGACAAGCTTCGGATTGCATTTAGCTTTGAAGAAGAATGGCAGAGGGTAAATAAAACAAATACCAAAATCCCTACAGCAGGTTTCGGTGCTACTCAGAAATTCATTGACGAAAATCCGGAGTTAACCATTCAGTTCCAGGAAGAATATGAAAAAGCGGTTAAATGGGTCAATGATAATCCCGCTGAGGCTGGTGTTCTGGCAGAAAAGCATTTAGGGCTACCTGCTAAGGTAGTAGAAAAGGCGATACCAAATATGGGACTTGAATTTAAGACTCCTGGTGATGCAAAAGAAGAACTAGACATGCTTTATAAGCTGCTATTTGAATTTAATCCTAAGATGATCGGTGGAAAGATTCCGGAAGCCGGATTGTATTATGATGCGAAATAAAAGTTGGGAAAAGCCATCGGGGTGGGATTTCCTTCTGGCAGCAGGGATTATCCTGGCCTTGTGGCAGTTCCTTACTCTGTTTTTTCCACCTCTTGTGCTTCCAAGTATTAAAAGTGTTGTTATAAAACTAAAAGAGATATTAACTACACCTGTATTTTATAAGATGATCGGTCTGACCGTAGAGCGTATGGCAATTGGACTAACTTCAGGTGTTCTTGTGGGACTTTTCCTTGGGATTTTAATGGGAGGGGTGGGGCGTTTTAGACGTCTGTTAATGCCGATGATCAGCATTATGCAGACCGTTCCACCTGTTTCCTGGGTGGTTCTTGCACTTGTGTGGTTTGGATTTAATGGACGTCCTGTCATGTTTATTATTGTAGTTTCCACGGTACCCGTAATCGCAATCAGTGTTTGCGAAGGGTTTAAGCACATTGATTCCAGGCTTTTGCAGATGGCTCGCTTATACCATTTTTCTAGGAGCAAGACTATGCGCCATGTTATATTTCCTTCCATTGCTCCTTTTTTTCAATCGGCATTCCGAATCGCGCTAGGAAGCGGGTGGAAGATTGCAGTTATGGGGGAAGTCCTTACTACCAGTGATGGAATTGGTGGAATGATTAAGCAGGCCAGGTTAAATATTGAGCCGGAGAGCATCATTGCATGGTCTGCGATTATAGTCGGATTGTTTTATCTATCTGATCTACTCATTGATTTTTGCTTTCGGGAAAGGAGGAAAACTCATGCTTGAAATGAAAGGAATCTCAAAAAGGCTGGGGGATCTTCCTGTCCTTTCGGACATCAGCTTTCATGTAAAGGAAGGGGAGATCGTGGCTATCATCGGTCCCTCAGGCTGTGGAAAATCCACCCTGATTAACCTTATATCAAAGCTGGATATTCCGGATTCCGGCTCCATACAGGGAATTGGAGATTCGGTTGCCTGTGTCTTTCAAGATGACAGGTTGCTTCCGTGGAGGACGGTATGGGAGAATATTCGTCTGGTGAGAGAGCCGGAGGATAAGGGAAAGATTCAAGAGCTTATTAATGCGGTAGGATTAAATGGATTTGAGTCTTATTATCCCAAGCAGCTATCTGGTGGAATGCAAAAGCGGTGTGGCATTGCAAGGGCATTTTATTACAAGGGAGAGCTTCTTTTGATGGATGAGCCATTTCAGGGACTTGATTACTGCTTAAGACATGAGATGCTTTTAATGCTGTTAAAGGTATGGCGTGCCCATCGTCAAAGCGTGTTGTTTGTTACTCATGAAATTGACGAAGCACTTACGGTCGCAGGGCGGATTTTGATTTTGTCAAAGCGTCCAGGCCGTATTATGAAAGAAATTATTTTGCCTGATTATGATAACAGGGATATGGCATCCCAGGAAATTACAACGCTTCGGCAGGAGATCATAACGTTCATAACAGGATAGGAGAGGGGGAAAATCCCCTCTCCTTTTTTGATCCTATTATTTGTGATTTTTATATCTTCACTCCAATCATTGCCCTTGGAAAGATTAAGGAGTGGAGCTTCCCCATACATGCCTGCCATATCAAGAATGCGTGCCGTATTCTCATACCTTGGCGCGATGGTAAGGACAGCATCTAATGGGCGTTGGCTACGCCTAGAAATCGAATTTGGCTGATTCGATTTCATCACATTTCTTCTTTTTCAATGCCGAATAGGCAGCAATTGTACTTATAACCAACAACAAGAAGAAGATCAAAAGTACAATCAATGCCCCTGAAGCGGTGCCGGGGATAAAACCATATTTCTTCTGGGAAAAGGAAAATACAGCGGCAACCAGTGCTGTAGCAACAGCGCCTATAAACTGTTGAAACGTATTCACAAAGGCATTTCCGTCTGAAATCTGATTGGTCGGCAATGCGTTCAAACTACAGGTCATTAGGTTGCTATAAGAAAATCCAAGTCCTGTCATTAAAACAAGGTGAGCGCCTATTAACAGCACCAATGAATTGGTATGCAACAGTGCAGCCAACAGAGCGATACCAACCATAGTTGTAGAAAGACCAATTAAAATCGGTTTTTTTGCACCAATTCTATCTAATAACTTTCCCGAAACAGGAGCAAGTATTGCACCCATCAAAGCACCTGGAAACATGAAAATCCCTGCAATCGATGAACTAAAACCAGCAGAAATTTGCAAATAATTCGGAAAAACGAAAGACAATCCCAGTAGCAAGGCCTGATAGATAAGAAGGCTTAATAAGAATAAGGAAAATTTACCGTTTTTCAGCACCGATAACTGCAATAGGGGAGTTTTGCTATTAAACCACACAAACACAAAGGAACTTGCAAGTCCAATCGTTAAAAATAATGCAAAGACAATCCCGGATTCAGCACTTAGTGCCATTATAAAAGAAATAAATGTAATTGCCAAAAAGAAAACACAACGAAGAGGTAGGGGCTGTCTTTCTTTTGAAGCTTGGCTTGGAATCGAATTCAATCCCAGGATAAGTGAAAGAACAATAAGGGGAATCAAAAAGATATAAATATAGCGCCACTCCAACAAATTGGAGATAAGCCCACCATAAGTGGGGCCAATAGCGGGAGCGATTGAAGTGGTCAGAGTACCAATTCCCATCATCATTCCTCGTTTTTCAGTGGGAACTCTTGTGAGAATGATGTGGAACATAAGAGGAAGACCGATACCTGTTCCTACCCCTTGTAATAAGCGACCTAGCAATAGCAGGAAAAATGTAGACGATAAACAGTTTATCAAAACTCCTAACAGAAAAAACAAGTTCGCCGTGATAAACAATTTCCGTGCTGAAAAGTTTTGGTTCAAATAAGAGGAAATGGGAACTATGACAGAAATCATAAGCAAATAAATGGTAGTTACCCATTGGATTTCTGATGTAGTTACTTCAAACTCCTGTATAAGTAGCGGAAATGTTACATTCATTGCCGTTTCAATTAGTACTCCAGAAAAAGATAAAATGCCTGTGGCGATTATAGCCCCAAACAAATGAAACGTTTTGTTTCTATTCATCATAAAACTTTCCTCCCTAAAATAAATAGAGGCGGGATTATTATTTATAAAAAATAATAATTCCGCCTCTATATCAACACGATTGCGTGTTCTCTGTACGAAAATTGTAACTAACTGATTATATCTATTAAGTCAAAAAAAGTCAAGTATCAAAATCACTCCCCCTGTTTCCAATGTAATTTATATTGTTCCTTCTGATGATATAAAACCTTGAGCGTAGCAAGACAATTCTCGCATTGACTCCCGAAGGGTTCTTGTTATATAATAGTGGTTAGTCACGACTAACAAAAAGGTATATTATAATAATAGAAATGTCGGTTGCTATGGCAGCGTGGAGGTAAATATGAAGGAAACCAGATGGGGGGTAAATTATGGCAACGTAGCCCTGTTGGAAGAGAAGGCAAATCAGTTTTACCAAGTGCTAAAAGATTGCAGTTGCTTTGAGGGAATACCGGAAGACAAAGTTAGCGCGGTCTTATGCTGTCTGAGAGCCAGACACAGGGCATTTACAAAAGGAAGCATGATTCTTCAGGTTAGCGATCGGGAAAACCTTGCAGGCATTGTCTTAAAAGGGACGGCAGAGTTGACCTTATACGGCGAAAATGGAAGTCAGATTAACATCAATCACTGTTTAGCAGGGGATATGTTTGGAGAAGACCTGGCTTGTTCCGAATCCGCAGACAGCTCTATGCAAATATGGGCGGTCACCGACTGTGAAATCTTGTTTTTGGATTTCTCTTCTTTGTTTAATATGGAAGGGGGAACCTGTCCATTTAAGATGAGGGTTTCAACCAATCTCCTTCGTGAATTTGCAGAGAAAGCCAGATTCTTAAATGATAAAGTGCGCATACTGGCACAGAAACGGTTGCGGGATAAGCTTAAGGTTTATCTGCAGATGCAAAAAAGCAGCAAGGAAGGAATGATAGAGCTTCCTTTCCGGAGAAATGAACTTGCTGAATTTCTTTGTGTGGATCGAAGTGCTCTCTCTCGTGAACTTTCAAGAATGCAGCAGGATGGAATTTTATCCTATGAGGGAAAAAACATTCAAATTCACGATAATACCTTTTTCCAATAGACAAAATCATACGTCGTCGTGATTTCTCTGTTTTTGTTGCCATAGCAATGGATTTTAATTTGAAAGCATAGTAAGATTCTTTTGGGTTAGGAATTACTAACCAAGGAAAGGAGATTATATGCGTCTATGGAAAAGAGAACAAAGGAATTTCATTTTAACGGCATAAAACCTGGAAGACCTGTTTATCTGGAACAGTTGATTACAGCCTATCCCCACCAGGTCATAAGCCTGCAGATGATAGACCGTGACGAAGAATCCGTTCAAGTTTTTTACTTTGATCAAGAGGAGGGAATCAGTACAGACATCCAGGATCAGGATATTTTGTATGTAGTCACCAGTGGAAATGCTTTATTTACGGTAGATCATAAAGACTCTGAGCTAAAGGCAGGTGAGTGCATGTTGGTGCCTTCCGGTTGTCCTCATTCCATTCATGCTATAACTGCTTTGAGGTTGCTGCAGATATCGGTCGGTGTTATAACGGTCGGTCATGGAAAAAGAGGAGGTTTCAACATGAGCGGGAAAGATTACATCAAGAACGTGGATAAGGCCTGTGTACATACATTGTCCCAATTGATCGGATATCAGGACAATAAGGTGGCAAGCATGACTCTGGTTCAGAGAGACCTTTTTACCACCACAATTATGGCTATGGATAAAGGAACCGGCGTAGGCCCTCATGCCTGTGAAGGAGATGCCATGGTAATTGCACTGGAGGGAGAAGGAGATGTGATGATTGGAGAAGAACTTCACCTTCTTAAACAGGGAGAATGCATTGTCATGCCTGCGGATATTCCTCACCGGGTCAGAGGCGAACGTGACAAGTTTAAGATGATGTTAATTGTGTCAAAACCAGAATTATCCAACCAAGAGAAATAATTTTGTTCCATTCATTTGACTTGAACAGAAGGATTAAGAAGGATTAAGAAGGATCAGGAGTTCTTTTTAAACCTATAATCGTAGAGATTTTAAATTCATCTAAATCTCTTAAATAAACACGCAGTAAGAGTTTTTTTAAAATCACTTTGATTCGAAGAAAGATATGGGGGAAGTTGATCTGACAGCCATAAGTAAATAATGTATAACAAGTGATAACTAATAGTGAGGTACGTATAAATCAAGATGGATTTTTCTGGAAGTTTAATAATGAAACCAATGATACTTCTTATCTTTTAGACAGCAAACTTATATCTGAAATTATAAACTACAAAACTCAACCTGTTTCAGTGGGAGGTAAATTAAAGTTGAAATAGTGCCTCTGATTGAGCTGGTTTACTCTTTTAAGAGAATTAAGAAAGCGTTAGAAAATATTAATTTGATCATAAACTTTGATGTAATTATCATAGGCTTTGTGGGAAAAATAACAAGGAACATAGGATTAAGAATCGAATATAACAAAGAATACAAAGAAATGTGGAAGTCTGGGAGACTAAGCTCTCCCAGGCTACTTTTTCGTTAGAATAGATTGTACATAAATAAAAACACTTCTTTTTCCCGCGTTTTTCGGTACAAATTATTGCTTTTTTAATGAGTAGAATCCCATGTCCAGGCGAATACTTTCTGTATTTTTTGAAGTACAATCTTAATTTGCACAAAAATCCGATCCTTTATTGTCTAATTTTTAGTGTGTCCTTGTATTTATTTTAGTACATATCTCTTTGTTCTCATTATTTTTAGATTAGATAGTTAAAATTTTGTCAAAAACAAAGTATTTGTGTAAAATGTACACAAAATAAAACATTGACAAGAAATATTAGTGTGATAGAATGAAAATATATAAATCGATAATGCGGTTGACATCGTTTGTTTGTACTATTTGAATAGCTTTATTGATGGAATCAAGGCTTGTTTAGACAAATACTATAAAACAAAGATAAGGTGATGAATGTATGGTTGCAATTAATGTTTTACTATTGTTTCCTTTGGCAGTTGCATTAGCTATTTTTTTAGTTAAAAACGATGCAGCGAGAAGTATGTTGGTCAGAATTGGTGCAGTAATTACGGCACTTCTGACATTGGTAGTGGTGGGAATCTTTTTTAAGGACGGGATCCGATTATCCAGTTCTATAGAAGAGATTGATCTCATCATTGTAGTAGTAGAAGTTATAATAGCTGCTTATATTATTACTCTTGGTATTCGTAGCAAAAGGTACGTCATTTCTATTTTTTCATTTCTACAGACAGCGGCAATGCTGGTTTTTGAATTTGGGTTTAAGGAAGGAATCACAGTTGAAACAGCGATTGTTTTTGATAAGCTGACAGCGATTATGATCTTGGTAATCGGACTTGTGGGAAGCCTGATTTGTATTTATGCGGTGGGGTATATGAAAGATTATCATAACCATCATAAAGAATACAAAGAAAGGAAAAGTTTCTTTTTCTCTATCCTGTTTTTGTTCCTTTCCGCCATGTTTGGAATTGTTTTGAGTAATAATCTCATGTGGATGTATTTCTGCTGGGAGATTACAACTCTCTGTTCCTTTTTACTCATTGGCTACACCCAGACAGAAGAAGCTAAGAACAATGCACTTAAGGCCCTGGTCATTAACCTGGGAGGCGGTGTTGCTTTTGCAGCTGCTATTATTTTTATCGGCATGAATTATCACACATTGGAGCTTTCTGTACTGATACAGATGAAACCTGATGCTGTGCTCATGATCCCTGTATTTCTTCTCTCAATAGCAGCACTTACAAAATCTGCCCAGCTTCCCTTTTCATCCTGGCTGCTTGGAGCCATGGTGGCGCCTACACCCACCTCTGCTTTGCTTCATTCAGCAACCATGGTAAAGGCTGGAGTGTATTTGATTATACGACTGGCACCCTTATTAGGTCCGACATCCGTTGGAAGAATCGTGACCTTAGGAGGTGGAGTCACCTTCCTTACTTGCTCGCTCATGGCAATCTCTCAAAGCGATGCGAAAAAGATTCTTGCCTATTCAACCCTTGCCAACTTAGGCCTGATCGTGATCTGTGCTAGTGCAGGAACTCAGGAATCCTTATGGGCCGCCATACTCTTAATTATTTTCCATGCAGTATCGAAATCTCTTCTGTTCATATCAGTAGGCTCTGCGGAGCACCAGATCGGAAACCGGAACGTAGAGAATATGGATTTGTTAATGGGAGTATCTAGAAAGCTGGCATTTTACATGATGATTGGTATTGCCGGCATGTTCCTTGCCCCATTTGGAATGTTGGTATCCAAGTGGGTGGCTATGAAAGCACTAATTGATTCTAAAAATGTAATTATTGTTATTATTCTGGCTTATGGCAGTGCGGCAACCTTATTCTATTGGGCGAAATGGATGGGAAAACTGGTGTCCAAGGTTAATATGGGACATAAGAATCATCATGAGTTATCCCTTGATGAAGAGTTACCAATTACGATCCTTGCTTTTTTAGTTGTCATTTCCTGCTTTACATTTCCACTGGTGTCCAGATTTGCTCTGGAACCATATCTTACCGAGGTTTATAAAAAGACGGCACTGATTCCAATTGAAACCAGTGATATCAAATTGATGCTTTGTATGCTGAGCATGTTAATCTTGCTTCCAATCAGCTTTATTCCAGTCTATAAGAATGACAAAAGAAGAAAGGTTCCAATTTATATGGCTGGAGAGAATACCGGAGACAATCAGACCTTTTACGGAGCAATGGGAGTAAAACAAAAGGTCGAGATGCGCAACTGGTATATGGAAGAATTCTTTGGGGCTGATAAGCTTACTTTCTTAAGTAACGTACTTTGTACAGCGATTCTCGTAATGGGAATTATCCTGTTGATCGGAGGGTTGGCATAATATGAACCTTATAAAAATCATCGCAATTATTATATTAACTCCCCTTGTTGGTGGACTTTTGACTGGATTTGACCGCATTATATCGGCAAGGCTTCAAGGAAGGCAGGGTCCTCCTCTATTACAGCCCTTTTATGATGTATTAAAGCTGACGGAAAAAGAATCCATTGAGGTCAATTCCATGCATCGGTTCTTTGTATATGTTTCTCTTGTATTTGTGGTGTTTACAACCTTAATCATGCTTTCAGGGGGAGATATCTTATTAGCAATCTTTGCTCTGACTCTTGGTTCCGTGTTTTTTGTACTGGGCGGTTACGCCTCTAACTCTCCGTATAATACCATTGGTTCTGAGCGAGAGCTTTTGCAGATTATGTCCTATGAGCCTATGGTGCTTCTTACCTGCATCGGGTTATATTATGCGCAGAAAAGTTTCTTTATCAAGGACATCATTTCGGCGACGAAACCTTCTATTATTTATCTTCCGGGAGTGTTTCTAGGGCTTGTGTTTGTCCTTACCTTTAAACTAAGGAAATCACCTTTTGATCTAAGCATGTCTCATCACGGGCATCAAGAGATTGTAAAAGGAATTACCACGGAATATTCCGGTAAGGATCTAGCTGTGATTGAAGTGACTCATTGGTACGAAGTGATTATTTCTCTGACTTTGGTATATGTGTTTTTTGCAACCGTATCACCGATTAGTCATGTGTTTGCAGTGATTGCCTGTCTTTTGGTTTACCTTTTTGAGATTATAATAGATAACAGTTCTGCCAGAGTAAAGTGGCAGCACGCCTTAAGATCTGCTTGGGTAGTTACCGGCGTCATGGGGACTGTCAATCTTTTGATTCTTTCCTTCTTTTAATGAAACCTCATAAAAGAAGCCAAATTCTTACGGTATGGAGGATATTATGGATGGAATAAAGAAATCACCTTGGATTTTGCATTATGACGGCACCAGTTGCAATGGATGTGACATTGAAGTACTGGCTTGCCTGACTCCCTTATATGATGTGGAACGTTTTGGCATAATTAACACAGGTAATCCCAAACACGCCGATGTTTTTCTTATCACAGGAAGTGTGAATGAACAAAACATACCAGTTGTAAAACAGCTTTACGAGCAGATGCCAGAGCCTAAAGTGGTCGTAGCCGTAGGGATCTGTGCAACCTCAGGAGGAATCTTTGCAGAATGCTATAATGTGGCAGGCGGAGTGGATAAGGTAATTCCTGTGGATGTTTATGTACCGGGCTGTGCAGCTAGGCCGGAGGCCATCATAGACGGAGTGGTAAAAGGTCTTGAGATTCTTGGGGAAAAGAAAAAGAACGTCGGAAAGAGGAAGTAATAACTGGCGGAGGAGGGAAATATGGCAAGCGAAATATTAAGAGAGATTTCCGCAAGTGATCTTCTGGCGGAGACCTTGAAGCTGAAACATGCAGGTTACCGGATGGTTGCCATTAGTTGTACCTATAAAGAAGTAATGGAATTGACTTATTCTTTTGATTTGAATTACGATTTGGTGAACCTAAGAATCTTAACAGATACGAAAACGGAGCTTCCAAGCATTGGAATTATTTATGCGTATTCCTTTTTATATGAAAATGAGATTAAAGAATTGTTTGGAGTCAATATCACAGGCATTTCACCGGATTATAACGATTCTCTTTATAAGATACCGGTCAAGACACCATTTGGAATACAGGAGTAAAAAAGATGTCCTTAGGCATCGGATTGGAGGTTACTTATGGGAAATAGGACGATAGTTCCTTTTGGTCCCCAGCATCCCGTACTCCCGGAGCCCATCCATTTGGATTTGGTTTTGGAAGATGAGACGGTGGTAGAGGCGGTTCCTAGAATCGGATATGTTCATAGAGGATTAGAGAAGCTGGTAGAAAAAAGAGATTTTCAGCAGTATACATATGTCGCAGAACGAATTTGCGGGATATGTTCCTTCATGCACGGCATGGGATATTGTATGTCAATAGAGAGTATTATGGGGGCAGAAATCCCGGACCGGGCTAAATTCCTAAGGACAATCTGGGCGGAATTTTCCAGACTCCACAGCCATCTTATGTGGCTGGGACTGTTAGCGGATGCCTTTGGATTTGAAAGTCTTTTTATGCAATCATGGAAATTAAGAGAAGAGGTTCTAGATGTATTTGAAGAGACCACCGGAGGCAGAGTTATATTCTCTGTTTGTGATATCGGCGGCGTGAGAAAGGATATAAAGAAAGAAACCCTGGAAAAGATTCTTGGAGTGCTTGATCGCATGGAAAAGGAATTGACGGAAATTGCAGGAGTATTCTTAAATGATTCCACCGTTAAACTTCGGACACGAGGCGTTGGTAAATTGTCAAAGGAAGCGGCATTTGAACTGGGAGCATTAGGTCCTATGGCCAGAGCCAGCGGAATTGAGATGGATATGAGAACCCAAGGGTATGCTGCATACAGCCAGTTGGACTTTAAACCCATCATAGACCTGGAAGGGGATTCTTATGCAAGAACAAAGGTCCGTCTTGGGGAGATGTTCCAGGCGATGGATTTAATCCGCCAATGCATCGGGAAGATGCCAGAGGGCGATATTAAAGTAAAAATCACTGGTAGTCCAAAGGGAGAATATTTTACCAGACTGGAGCAACCAAGAGGAGAAGTTCTTTATTATGTAAAAGCCAACGGAACAAAATTTCTTGACCGTGTCAGAGTAAGAACGCCCACCTTTGCCAATGTTCCTGCTCTACTTGAGACCTTAAAGAATTGTTCCCTTGCCGATGTGCCAATACTGATACTTACCATTGATCCCTGCATCAGTTGTACCGAACGGTAATATGGGATCTGTTAAAAGCCAGAGCTGCCATAAACAGCGGAATTGAGGGAGCTATGTCAATATTAAGGATGTCAAAAACACTGATTAAAAACTTACTCCACGGTCCATTTACTATAGCTTATCCATTAAAGAAAAAGGAGACCTATGAACGGACCAGAGGAAGCATTGGTATTTCCATCGATGACTGCATTTTCTGCGGCATGTGTGAGAGGCGATGCCCTACCAATGCCATTCGCGTGGATAAGGCAAGGGTATCATGGAGTATTGAACGACTTCAATGCATTCAATGCGGCTATTGTACGGAAGTCTGTCCGAAAAAATGTCTGGATATGGAAAATCAATACACGGAACCGTCGTTTGGAACTGTAAGGGATGTACACATAAAATGCACGAATACCCAATCACCCAGCGAATCATAGAGATTGCCTGGGAATATGCAAAAGAGAATCAGGCAGAAGAAATTAAAGTCATCAATCTGGTGGTGGGAGATTACTGCGGTTATGTGTCAAGCTCCATCGAACTATATTTTGGCCTGATCGCAGAAGGAACACCATGTGAACACGCAGAGCTTCATATAGAAAGGGTCATCCCAAAACTTCGTTGTAAAAGCTGCGGGGAGTTATTTGTTAGAAAGCCTTTTCACTTTGAATGTCCCATTTGTAGCGGTGATGGGGAGCCAACTCAGATTGGACAGGAATTTTTCATTAAGTCCATAGAGATATGACAGAAAGACAAAAGGAAATACTTGGGACGGAGGTACATATGTCTGAGAATAAAGAGATTGAGATCATGCAGTCCGTATACGATAAAAATGATGAGACTGCATCAAAGATCAACGGGTTATTAACCGAAAAAGGAATTTTTGCAGTCAACGTCATGGGAGCACCTGGTGCTGGTAAGACCACATCACTCATTCAAATCATTAAACGGTTAGAAGGCGTTGAATCATATGTAATAGAAGGTGACATAGAGGCAGACTTCGATACGAAGAAGCTCTTATCACTGGGGGTAAAGGCAATTCAGATCAATACCGGAGGGGCCTGCCATTTGGATTCCCCTGTAATTGGCGAAGCCATAGAAAAACTGGAGCTTCAAAAAGGAGTCCTTTTCATAGAGAACATAGGTAACCTTGTTTGCCCAGCGGAGTTCATGATAGGCGAACACGTAAAGATGCTAATTTCCACCGTCACCGAAGGAAGCGATAAGCCGTATAAATATCCACTCGCCTTTGAAAAAGCGGATATCATACTTATTAATAAATGCGACCTTATCCCGTATCTCGATTTTGATGAGGACTTCTTTATGAAAGGTGTCCGTGCGCTAAATCAGACCGCCCCGGTCATTAAAGTATCTGGAAAGACAGAAGATGGATACGATCAGGTGGCAGCATGGATTAGGGAAAAGATAAATCTATGACTCTAAAAATAAATGTTTATGGAATTGTTCAAGGGGTTGGTTTCCGACCCCTTGTTTATCATATGGCAAAAAAAGAAGGGGTAAGGGGAACGGTCCGCAACGTAGGCGGATACGTGGAGATTATTGCTCAGGGAGAGAAGGGCGCCGTGGGACGGTTCCTTACGGTTCTTTCCGACTCAAAAGATTTGGGATACGAGATCATTAAGCTGGAGAAGGAGGAACTGTCTCTCTTAGAGCTTAATGATTTTCTTATCTTAAAAAGCGGAGATTTTGGAGAAGCATCTGTCATTCCTCCGGATCTTCCCGTTTGCACCACTTGCCAGAAGGAACTTTTAAATCTCAGTGACAGGCGGTATCATAATCCATTCATTAGCTGTATGTCCTGCGGTCCCAGATTCACCATTATGGAACGACTCCCTTACGACCGGGACCAGACCACCATGGTAGATTTCACAATGTGCAGTCAATGCAATGAGGAGTATACCTCTCCTGAGAGCAGACGTTTTCATGCCCAGACCATTTCCTGCAACGACTGCGGGCCTAGTCTTTTTTACCGTGACAAGCTGGATGGAGAAAAAGAGCTTTTCGAGGAAGAGGCATTTGATAAAGCGGTGTCCGTGCTTTTAGAAGGCAAAATCGTGGCGGTAAAGGGGATTGGTGGTTACCACCTTGTGTGTTCTCCTTTTAGGGAAGATACGGTAAATAAGCTTAGAAACTTAAAGGGCAGAGAAGAGAAACCGTTTGCCGTTATGTTTCCCTCCATATCGGAGATAAAAAAGTACTGTCGTGTCACAAAAGAAGAAATCTCTCTTTTGGAATCCAGACCAAGACCCATTGTCCTGTTGCAAAGGGAGGGAGATTATATGGCATACTCAACCAATCGGGGAAGCATGTACTGCGGTGCCTTTCTTCCTTACACTCCCCTTCAGATTATGCTTACCAGAAGGCTTGGACCCCTCATCATGACAAGTGCTAACCGTTCTAGCCAGCCCATTATCCGGGAGGAGGAACCCATGATGTCCCTGTTATCCAAGGAGTTACAGGGAGTGCTCTACAATAAGAGACGGATTCACCGTTCTGTGGATGATTCGGTAGCTAAAATCATGGATGGAAAACCACAGCTCATTCGAAGGAGCAGAGGATACGTGCCTTACCCAGTTTTCCTTTCCACAAAAGCAGAGGGGGAAAAGAGAGCAGAAGAACCGTGTATATTTGGGGCAGGAGGAGATTTAAAGGCTGCATTTTGCTTCTATGAAAAAGGAAGTGCGGTGGTGTCCCAGTATTTTGGTGATTTGGAGGAAAGTCAGGTGATGGAAGATTACGAAAACTCCTTTGTGGATATCAAAGAACTTTTTCGGTTTCAGCCAGAGCTGGCGGTTTGCGATCTTCATCCCAATTATCATTCCGCAAGGTATGCCAGGTCTCTTAACCTTCCTTTCTTAGAGGTGCAGCATCACCATGCCCACATTGCTTCTGTCATGGCGGAGCATCACTTAGAGGGTCCCGTGATAGGCGTTGCCATGGACGGCACCGGTTATGGAACGGATGGAACCATATGGGGAGGCGAATTTTTAATTTGCCAGGACAGCGAGTTTATAAGAGCTGGACATATCACTCCCTTTCCCATTCTAGGGGGAGATCAATCCATGCGGGAAGCATGGAAAACTGCAATTTGTTGTCTTGCTCATTGGGAGTTACAGGAGTATATTACAGACGATAGAAGCAACCTAATTTTGTCGGCTCTTAAGCATCATATAAACGTAATAAATTCCTCCAGTGCCGGGCGTCTCTTTGATGCGGCATCTTCAGTTCTTTCAATCGCCCAGGAAAACAGCTATGAGGGGGAATGTGCGTCTTTGTTTGAAAAAAGCGGACTGTCCGCGATACAAAAACAAATAAAACCAGTCTCAGTCCCGTTTTCAATATCAAAGGTAGGAAACGTGTGGGAGCTTAATCCAAAGACCGCTTTTGCTGTTCTTTGTGAGGGAAGAGGAAAGGTAGATGTCAGGGCCTTATCCCTTGGTTTTCACATTGGGTTTGCAAACGGGATCGTATCCGTATGTGAAAAACTAAGAGCCCAGCATGGGATTTCAACGGTCTGCTTAAGTGGAGGTGTGTTTCAAAACACGGTGCTTACGGAACATGCGGTAAGATTTTTAAGAGAAAAGGGATTTCAAGTTTATATGAATTTATCCGTGCCTCCCAATGACGGCGGTATTAGTCTTGGACAGGTATACCTTGGACGAAAATATCTAGAAACATTTCATCAGACGAGATAGAAAGGCGGGAGAACATGTGTGTTGCGGTACCAGGAAAGATTGTTAAAATAAACGGTGATTATGCAAAGGTAAATGTAATGGAAAATTTAACCGATGTAAATATCAAGCTGGTGAAAGCGGACATTGGAGATTATGTTTTAATCCATGCCGGATGCGCCATTGAAGTGTTAAAGGAAGAGGTAGCAAAGGAAATTATGGATTTATTCCTGGAACTCCAGGAGGTTCTTGAAGATGAAACTTGAACAGGTCATAAAGGCGCTGAAAGAATATGATGGAGAGCCGGTGAAGATTATGGAGGTATGCGGAACTCATACAAAAAGCATATTTCAAAGTGGAATCCGTACGATTATTTCTCCAAAGATTCAGCTTATATCAGGCCCAGGCTGTCCGGTCTGTGTCACTTCTCCAGCTTATATTGATCATCTGACAGACCTATCGCTAAAGGAGAAGTATTGCGTACTCACCTTTGGAGATATGATGAAGGTGAAAGGAACCAAATTATCCTTGACTGAGGCAAAGGCAATGGGAGCACAAGTTAAAGTGCTTTATTCCCCTCTTGCGGCAATTGCAGAGGCGGAACGTAACCTTGATACCCAGTATGTGTTTGCTGCAGTGGGATTTGAGACAACAACTCCTATTTACGCTCTTTTGCTGGATGAAATCCGTAAGCGGAAGATAAAGAACCTTAAGCTGGCGACCTCCATTAAAACCATTCTTCCAGCTCTTTCCTTTATTTGTGAGAATGAAACCAGCATTGACGCCTTCTTAAGTCCTGGGCATGTAAGCGTTATTACTGGAAGCAAAATTTACAAGGGGTTAGCAAGCACCTATCATAAGCCCTTTGTGGTAGCAGGGTTTGAAGGAGAACATATACTGGCTGCCATCTATGAAATTATGTCTCAGTTAAAGGGGAAACGGTATGAGGTAAGAAACCTTTATTCCAATGCGGTGACAGAAGAAGGGAATCAAAAAGCAGAACGGTTGATCAATCAGTATTTTGAAGAAGCGAACGGTATTTGGAGAGGGATTGGCATGATAGAGCAATCCGCTCTTAAGCTAAAAGAGGAATACAAAGAATACGATGCAGGAAGCAGGGAAGAAGAAATCATCGAAGAGCTTCCCAAAGGTTGCAGGTGTGCGGATGTGATTCTTGGCCGGATTCAGCCGGTGGAGTGCCCGCTGTTTCAGAAAGTGTGCACGCCTCTTCATGCGGTGGGGCCTTGTATGGTATCCGCCGAAGGAGCCTGTGGAATCTGGTATCAGAATTCCTAAGAGAAAGGGGTTATCATATAATATGAAGATTGATATGACATATGGAAGTGGAGGAAAACAGACGGGAGATCTTATTAACCAGGTGTTTTTGAAGCATTTTAACAATCCAATCCTAAATAAATTAGAGGATTCTGCAGTTCTATCTGTTTCTGGAACCATTGCTTATACAACGGATTCCTTTGTGGTTACCCCTTTATTCTTTAAAGGAGGTAACATAGGAAAACTGGCTGTGTGCGGAACGGTCAATGATTTGTCCATGATGGGTGCGATTCCAAAGTATCTTACTGCCGGTTTTATCATTGAGGAAGGTGCTGACCTTGAAATGGTGGAATCCATTGCAAAGACTATGGCACTTACTGCAAAAGAGGCAGGCGTTTTCATTGTGGCTGGTGATACAAAAGTTGTTGAAGGAAATGGGGGTATTTTCATCAACACTTCTGGCATTGGGGAAATCATAAAGGGCGACATCTCCATATCCGGTTGCAAGCAAGGAGATGTTATCATCTTGTCCGGCAATTTGGGAGATCATCATGCCGCAATCTTGTCTGAACGCATGGGAATTGAAAATGAGATTGCAAGTGACTGCGCTCCTCTTCACACCATAGCAAAAAATCTCTTAGATGATGGCATTGAGGTGCATTGCATGAGAGATGTGACAAGAGGCGGCCTTGCTACGGTTCTCAATGAAGCAGCGGATCAGTCTGGTGTCAGCGTGGAGATATGGGAGGACGCCATACCAGTTAGCAGGGAAGTAAAGGGCTTTTGTGACATTCTTGGTCTTGATCCACTTTATATGGCAAATGAAGGGAAGATGATTGCAATTGTAAAGGAAACCGACGCAAATGAGGCATTGGAGGCTGTGAAACGGAGTCCCTACGGAGCCAATGCAAGAATCATCGGAACCATTCAAGAAGGAAAGGGAGTCCGCATGAAAACAAAGCTGATGGGTAGCAGAACCATTGATGTTTTATATGGGGAGGGGCTTCCAAGAATTTGCTGAAAAAGAAGGATAAATCTAAATAATATGTAGCATCCGCCTAATTAATGAATATATTTATTATAGTTGAGTAGGAAAGGAAATGCTTACATGGCTATTAAAATATTTATTGATCAGGGGCATAATCCAAGTGGGTCCTTTAACAGCGGCGCAGAAGCCAATGGGCTTTACGAGTCAGAAATCAATTATCAGGTGGGAATCTATCTTCAAAATTTATTAAATAGTGACCCTAGATTTGACGCCCGCGTATCAAGACCGGAGCCTGACACGGCTTTAGGAACCAACAATACCACCAGTCTGGCCGCAAGGGTTGCTTTGGCCAACAACTGGCCGGCAGATTATTTTATCAGCATCCATTGTAATTCGAACCCTAACCCTGCCATTAATGGCACCGAGGTTTATATTTATCAGTATAATACCCAGGCACAATGGCTGGCGGAGCAGATTATGACAGGAATCACCCAGACCGTAGGAACCAGAAACAATGGAATCAGGGAAAACCCCTCCCTGTATGTTCTTAGGAATGCAAACATGCCGGCGAATCTGATAGAACTTGGATATCTAACCAATCCAACGGATGCGAATAAATTTAGAGAAGATTTGTACGGATTTGCTTATGGAATTTATCTTGGACTCTTAAGGTACTTTGGTTTTGTTTAAAACGGACTGACTGGACTTTTAAAATGCTTCCGTGATATACTAAGAGAGCATGAATCAATCATGCGAAACCATCGTACGACAATAGATAAAAGATTGAGGGATAAGAAGATGGCTTTGTTTTCCAATGAGGTACTAAGCCAGTTTAGTGAACTGGATTATGAAGTGTATAATTTTATAATAAAAAACAGCGATAAGATTCCTTATATGACCATAAGGGAGGTAGCAAAGGAGGCCCATGTCTCCACTACCACCATAACCCGTTTTTGCAGGAAAGCAGGATGCACCGGATATTCGGAATTTAAGGTGCGTTTTAAGATGGAAAAAGAGAAAAAAACAGCTGCCAATCTAAAGTATGACCATAGTTCTGTCTTTGATTTCTTTCAAAGGGTGGAAACAGAAAGCTTTCAAAAACAGTTAGAGGCCATTGCAGACGTGATTGCCGGTAAAAAACAGATCATATTTCTTGGAACCGGAAACTCCGGTATTATTGCAGAGTATGCAAGCCGTTATTTCTGTGACATTGGAATTTTTTCCACGGGAATCAATTCACCTATGTTTCCCATTAATCTGGAGTTTCCGGAAGAAAGTATCATTATTATACTCTCTGTAGAAGGGGAGACGAACATACTGATTGAAAATTCATCTAGTCTAAAGGAAGGCAGCAGCACGGTTGTCTCCATAACCAATAGCAAAAACAGCACGCTTGCAAAGATTTCAGATTATAACATATCGTATTATATTCAGCGGGAATTAAACGCCGTGGAAATGATGAAGGTAGATATCACCTCTCAGATTCCGGCTGTATACATTGTGGAATCTTTAGCCAGGCTCACCGTTCAAAAAAAACAGGGATAATACACCCTGTTTTTTTTGTGGTACAAATGCCTAGAATACATGGTTTGTCACCAAATAGGCCTCTGGTATATCTATAATCCTTATTTTTTAGTATGATCGTATCATAGATCAAAAGGAGGAAGGCTTATGAGAGGGAATATTAAAATTGTAACCATTGGGGGAGGTTCCAGTTACACACCAGAACTCATTGAAGGTTTCATCAAAAGAAAAGATCAGCTTCCAATTGGTGAAATCTGGCTTGTGGATATTGAGGAAGGGAAGGAAAAGCTGGAAATCGTAGGAAATCTGGCAAAGCGCATGATCAAAGCCGCTGGCCTGGACTGGAAGGTTCATTTAACCTTAGACCGGAGAGCCGCTTTAGTGGATGCGGATTTTGTTTCTACCCAGTTTCGGGTTGGCCTTTTAGATGCCAGAATAAAAGACGAGAGAATTCCCCTGTCTCATGGGGTGATTGGACAGGAGACAAACGGAGCAGGAGGGATGCTTAAGGCATTTAGAACCATTCCAGTCATTCTTGATATCGTAGAAGATATGAAAGAACTATGTCCGCAAGCCTGGCTTGTGAACTTCACCAATCCATCTGGCATGGTTACAGAAGCTGTAATCCGCTATGGGAAATGGGATAAGGTGGTAGGCTTATGTAATGTACCGATTATGTGTCGTAAGATTGCGGCAGGGTCACTGGGTACGGAGGAAGAGGATTTATTCTTTCGTTTTGGCGGGCTGAATCATTTTCACTGGCACAGGGTATGGAACAAAGACGGGGAAGAAAAGACAGCAGAGGTCATTGAGAAAGTTTATGCCACAGAAGGTGGCCTTAAAAAGGCCATGCAGGGACTTAAGAGCTCTGGTGTTCAAAACATTCCAAACATTTCCTTTTTGGCAGGCCAGATTAGAAATTTAGGAATCATCCCATGCATGTACCATCGATATTACTACATCACAGACGATATGTTAAAAGAGGAATTGGAGTCTTATGCAAAGGGAGAGACAAGAGCTGAGTTAGTAAAGCAGACGGAAGCGGAATTATTTGAGCTTTATAAGGATCCAGAGCTTAAGGTAAAACCGACTCAGCTTGAGAAGCGAGGAGGAGCGTTTTATTCTGACGCCGCCTGCGAACTTATTGCTTCCATATATAATGACAAAAAGACTCATATGGTAGTGAGCACGAGAAATAATGGTGCCATATCAGATTTGCCAAATGATGTTGTGGTAGAGGTTAGCAGCATTATTACAGCCCATGGTCCGGTTCCGATTTCATGGGGAAGCTTTGATCCTTCCAGCAGAGGTCTTCTCCAGTTGATGAAGGATATGGAGCTTACAACCATAAAGGCAGCAGTAGATGGAGATTACGATGCTGCACTTCAGGCATTTACTCTAAATCCATTGGTCCCAAGTGGCAAGATCGCACAGACCATACTTGATGAGCTTTTGGTGGCTCATAAAAAGCATCTGCCACAGTTTAAGAATAAGATAGAAGCACTGGAAGCTAAATAAACCTGGTTTTACAGACGATTATCTTTCATGGGAGAGAACAAAGGAGCGTTTTAACATAATAAGGCGCTCCAACTGTTTTAAGATGTAAAACAAGATGGCTCTTGCCTCGAATTCTTCTCGGCTGACAGGAAGCTCGTGGTGTTTTAAATCAGAAAGCAGGCGATTTAAGTCCTCTAAAAGACTTTCTCCTGTGTTGTATCTGTGGTAATTCTGTTCAATGTTATCAAGCAAGTTTGATACCTCTTCTGCCTGAGGGGGGAGAATTGAGATGTTTATAATGTTCTCATAGATTCCTTCTAAAACGTTACTTTGTTGCTGGCGCATCTCAACGTAATCAATCTCGTAGGTGTCTTTTTTCCATAAAGCATTATTGTAATTGGTAAAAGCGCAGACCCTAGCTAGATCGATTTTTTCTCTTAACTGGTTAATGCAGCTTAAGTCAAACCCGCTTTTATCTTCTTTTAAAAGCAGGTGAGCCATCTGGTTTAAGATCGCTTTTGCCTTTCTATCAACATCATCGGAAAGTTTGTGAAACTCATCTCCTCGTTTTCTTAGGTGCATGTTTACTAAAACACCCACGGTTGTGCCAATGATGAACAAAGCAGTTTCGTTTCCGATTAGACTAAGAGACATGGACTTTTCCGACAGAAAATGGGTGATAAGGACGGAATCCATGGCAATTGCCTCTCCCCAGCCAGCATATAAGCAAAGGAGAGAGAATAAGAGAAGGTATAGGGCAAAGCTAGGCAGAGTAAAACCAAGTAAGTGAAATGCAATCCCTGATAAAATTAATGCGCCAAGGAATGCAAAAGTCCTGTTTCCGGCACTTTTAAAGGTTTCTCGTTTGGTGTTTTGGATGCTTAACACAGTAATAATTCCTGCGGTTGCAGAAAATTTGAGACCAATCTCTGCGGCGATGGTAATGGCAAGAACAGCAGCCAAAGCGATTTTTATGCTCTTTATAATTTTTTCGTGTTTCATGGTACATGCCTCTTTTTATAATTTTTTCCTATCATATCATATTTATATTGTGTTTAACAGCCTGATTTAAGCCTTTTTAAAGAGAGAATATATTGACAAGCTGGCGAAAAATGTGTATGTTATCCGTGATAAGGTAAAGCAGAAGGCTCATGAAAAGGAGATAGTGATGGAGAGAATGATTACAGGGAAAACAGGATTAATGGGACTCATCGGCTCGCCGGTTGGACACTCTGGTTCACCCGCAATGTACAATTATAGTTTTGAGAAATTAGGTCTTGATTATGCCTATCTTGCTTTTGATATTAAGGTAGATGGAGTAGAAAAAGCAATCGAAGCAGTAAAAACCTTCCAAATGAGAGGTTGTAATGTGACGATGCCCTGTAAGAATGAAGCTCTTAAATACATGGATGAGTTGTCTCCGGCTGCCAGAATCATTGGGGCTGTAAACACCATTGTAAATGAAGACGGAAAGCTGTTTGGATATATAACCGATGGTCAGGGATTTGTGGACAGCCTTAAGGATGAAGGAATTGATATAGTAGGAAAGAAGATTACCGTCTGCGGAGGCGGTGGTGCTGCAACCGCAATTCAGGTACAGTGCGCATTGGAAGGTGCAAGAGAAATCTCTATTTTTAATATAAAGGATGAATTTTTTGAAAGAACTGTAATGACCGCAGAAAAAATCAAGGAAGAGAAACCAGGTTGTGTGGTCAATGTCTTTGATATTGCAGATCAAACAAGGATGAAAGAAGAAATGGATTCCAGTGATATTTTTACAAACGCCACGATAGTTGGTATGAAGCCAATGGATCAGGAAAGCGTGGTAAAGGATCCTGCCATGTTCCATCAGGGGCTTGTGGTAGTGGATGCAGTTTATAATCCAAAGGAGACCAAGATGCTAAGAGAAGCCAAAGAAGCCGGCTGTATCTGCATCAATGGCCAGGGAATGTTATTATGGCAGGGAGCAGCCGCTTTTAAGCTATATACCGGTCAGGAGATGCCTGTGCAAGAAGTAAAGACTTTGTTTTTTAGCTAACCAATTAGAACTTCTTATATGAAATTCTGAGAGGTAGCTCTCAATAAATATAGTGAAGGAAAGGATGGAACATGATGAGAGAAGATTTTTTATGGGGAGGAGCCACAGCTGCAAACCAATGCGAGGGAGGATTTGACCAGGGAGGCAGAGGCCTTGGAACTGTAGATGTAATTCCATGGGGAGAAAACCGTTTCCCAGTAATGCTTGGTGACATGGATTATAAAGATCTGAATGAGGATTCTTATTTCCCAGGCAGAGATGCCATTGATATGTTTCATACTTATAAGGAAGATATTGCTCTTTTTGCTGAAATGGGATTTAAGTGTTATCGTTTTTCCTTCTCCTGGTCCAGAATTTTTCCAACTGGAGAAGAAGAGAAGCCAAACGAAGAAGGGCTTAAGTTTTATGAAGATTTCATTGACGAGCTGTTAAAGTATAACATTGAGCCTGTGATAACAATCTGTCATTTTGATGTGCCTCTGGCTTTAGTGGAAAAATACGGCTCCTGGAAAAGCAGAAAGCTGATTGACTGCTACGTAGCATACTGTGATGCTATTTTCCGTCGCTTTAAAGATAAGGTTAAATACTGGATTACATTTAACGAGATTAACATTCTTCTCCATCTACCATTTATGGGAGCTGGAATTCAGTTTAAAGAAGGAGAGAATAAAACTCAGGTAAAATATCAGGCAGCCCACAATGAGTTAGTGGCATCTGCTAAGGCAACCAAACTTGCCCATGAAATCAACCCTGATTTTAAAGTCGGCTGTATGTTAGCTGCAGGAAATTTCTATCCTTATAGCTGCAATCCAGAGGATGTCTTTGAAGCTATGAACAGAGACCGTGATAATTATTTCTTTATTGATGTTCAGGCAAGAGGCGAGTACCCTGCTTATGCAAAAAAGATGTTTGAGCGAGAAGGAATCGTTTTAGAGACAGAGGAAGAGGATTTTATCGTATTAAAAGAGAATACCGTAGATTACATCACCTTTAGTTATTATGCTTCACGTTGCGCAAGCACAGACCAGGAGATTATTCAAAAATCCACAGCCGGAAACGTGATGGCAAGTATAAAGAATCCGTATCTTAAGGCATCGGAATGGGGCTGGCAGATTGATCCACTTGGCATCCGCATTACTCTAAATTCCCTTTTTGACCGATATCAAAAACCTCTGTTCATTGTTGAAAACGGCCTTGGAGCCATTGACAAAGAAGAGGCAGATGGAAGTGTGATCGATGATTATCGGATTGAATATTTAAAAGAGCACATAAAGGCAATGATAGACGCTGTGGATGAAGATGGCGTGGACTTATTAGGATATACCCCTTGGGGCTGTATCGACTTAGTCAGTGCGTCTACCGGTGAAATGAGCAAACGATACGGTTTTATCTATGTAGATAAAGACGATGCCGGAAAAGGAACCTTAAAGCGTAGCCGAAAAAAATCCTTCGACTGGTATAAGAATGTGATTGCCACCAATGGGAAAGCATTAAAGAATCAGGAATAAAAACTATTTTATAAAACTGCCACCCGGTTACGTCCATCGTTTTTTGCTTGATACAAGGCGATATCAGAACGATGCATTAAGGTTTCCAGGGTGTCTTCTCCAGGACGGTACACCGAAAGGCCGATGCTGATGCGAAGGGGGATGGTTTCTTCCGCCTCACAGCTTAAATTGATGTTTTCCACGCTATAGCGGATTGCATCAGCGGTCTTGCGGTATTCGTCCTGGTTTTTTGCAAATATAAGGGCTCCGAATTCTTCGCCGCCAATACGGCCGAAGAGATCCCTATTTTTAATCATATTTTGACATTGTCTTGCTACAGTCTGAATAGCTTTATCCCCCATAATATGGCCGAAGGAATCATTGATATCCTTAAATCGATCGATATCAATCATTAAAAAGGCAGCCATCTCATGAATAGAGTTCATCTCAGAAAGTCTTTTTTCTGCATTTTCTATAAAGTATCTCCGGTTCATCACCCCGGTAAGCATATCGGTTCTGGCCTGAATTTTTAGTTCATCCTCCAACAGTTTTCGGCTGGAGATATCCTCCTGGACCCCAAGATACCGAATGATCTTACCCTCCCTGTCCAAAATAGGAGTAAGGCTTATGTACCCCCACATGATTTCTCCGTTTTTCTTCCGATTGCGGATTTCACCCTTCCACTGTAATCCGGAGGTTATGGTTTTCCAAAGATTTCCATAAAATTTCTTGGATTGATAGCCTGATTTTAATATTCTTGGATTCTTTCCAATTACTTCTTCCTCAAGAAAGCCAGTAAGCTCCAAAAACTGCTTGTTTACATATTCAATGTCACCGTTTGTGTTAGTAAGCATAAAAGAGACTGGACTTTGCTCCATAATCGCTTTAAAGGTATCTTCACTCGTATTAAGTTTTTTCGCCAGTTCCTTGTTATGGGATATGTTGCGTATCACGCTGATGATAAACATCTTATGATCCATTTTCATTAAATTAGAAGAAATAAGGACAGATATTTTCTTTCTGTTTTTTGTAAATAGATGTATTTCTACATTTTTACAGAAACCTTGTTCTTTCATCTTCTCAATAAACGCATCTCGCTCATCGGTATTTTGCCAAAGATTTAGATTCATCGGTGTTTTACCAATGGCTTCTTCTCTGCTATAACCAGTCTCTTCGGTAAATGTCTCATTGGTCTCATGGATCTCACCAGTCTCCAGACTGGTAATCAAAACGGTATCTGGTATGGTCTCAAAAATCAATCGAAACTGTTCGTCGGCCTGCTTTTTTTCTGAATGATCTCTTTGTATTGCCATGATGATGAAGCAATAGGAACATATAATAATGGTTGCAATGGAGATGAAAAATGCCAGAAGCTGAAAGGGGGTAGGTGAAAAAATGTTTACAGTTCTATGAAAGAAGGTAAAAATACCCCTTACAATGAAAAATATTCCAAACATAATCTGGACAGTAGCAGCCAAACGTGTTGTTTGACGAACCGAGTCTAATTGATGGCGGAGTAGAATAAAAGCATTGGAAAAGGAAATCCCTGAGATAAGCAGGGAAAATAATATGATACGCCAGCTTACATCATCGATGACCAGAGTGAATGTAAAAAAAGTGATAAAAAACAGAACCAAGATGGTGAGCAACCATTTTTTTGCAATGTCTCGCTTAAGAAACTTTGAAAAACCAATGTTTAAAGCAAATACAGCAAGAAATGTAGATAAATTGGATATTAATATGGCTGGAATATCAGGGATCACGCCACTTCGGAGCGCAAAAACCAATCCGCTGAGCGCAGTGAAAAAGCAACTGACCAATAGATAATTCATGCCTGGATAATTATGTACGATACGGAATATGAACAGCATAACGATTGCCTGGATTGTACTAATGAAAAAAAGTACAATCGACAGTGTAGCCAGATCAAGAGCCATGAAATCCCTCCAACCATAGATTTATGGAATTATATTAATATGATTTGAAGTAAATTGCAACAACTACCCATTGATAAATGAGGTTTTATTCTCAATTGACTGGTTTTTGCTTCTTTCGTGCTTCAATCATAGGGAAAAAGAAATCTATAGTTGATAAATTAAGGGTTAACGTGTATGATTATTAAAAATTTGCAACTATCGTATACGGAAAGGATAAGCCTAATCCTAATTCAAAGAAAAGATAGGAGAAACCATATGATTCATGAAATGAGAAGAAAAGATAGAGAAATCGGTGGAGAAAGAATATTAGATATATTAAGGAAGTTACCCTACGGGATTTTATCCACAGTGGATTCTCATGGACAACCTTACGGCGTGCCAATCAGCTATGTTTATAAAAATGAAGCAATCTACATGCACTGTGGGAAAGAAGGACATAAGCTTGACAATCTTTCACAAAACCCCAATGTATCATTTTGCGTAGTAGGTGAAACCAATATAATTCCAGATAAGTTTACAACAGACTATGAAAGTGTAATTGTCTTTGGGAAGGCATCTGAATTGACGGGAGAAGAAAAGGAAGAGGCCCTCCTTAGTATCCTATATAAATATTCCCCGGAATTTCTGGAAAAAGGAAGACTTTATATTAAGAATGCGGCTGATAAAACAACCGTTATTAAGATTGATATTAGACACATGACTGGCAAAGCAAGAGGTTAGGGATCCATTCCTCTCAAATTTTATGTATCTTTAAAACAGGCCAATAGATAACTGTTTTTGAATTGTTAAATTATTGACATTTCCAAAATGAAAGTGTATATTTGTCTTAGTTATAAATTTCACATAAGAAAAGAGGAGTCTATTATGTTAAAGCTAATGAGGTCACCCTTAAAATATGTCCAGGGTCAGGGCGCACTTCTTCATGTTTATGAGGAAACTAAAAATCTGGGAAAATCATTCCTTTTTATCTGCAGCAACAGCGGTTTTAAGAGCTGCCATGAGAAAATTGAAAAAAGCTTTGAAGGAACCGATGCTACCATCCATTTTGAAATTTTTGGAGGCATCAGCTCCATCGGTGAAGTAGAACGAATGCGGGCCATTGTAAAAGAAAAAAACATTGAGTGTGTGGCAGCCATAGGCGGAGGTTCTGCCATTGATACCGCAAAGGCGACGGCACATTATGAGAATCTTCCGGTATTAGTAATTCCCACTGTAGTAGCTACGGATGCTCCTTGCACAGGATTGTCGGTAATTTATCATAATGACGGAAGCTTTTCCAATTATATCTTTTATCCAAAGAATCCAGATGCGGTCATTGTAGACTCAGATATTATTGCAAACGCACCAGCTAAATTCCTGGTAGCAGGTATGGGAGATGCTCTAGGCACTTATTTTGAGGCAAGAGCTTGTGAAAAGGCAAAGGCACCTAGTCTTGAGAATGGTGGTATTACAAAGTCTGCGATGGCACTTTGCAAGTTATGTTATGATACTCTTTTAGAAGACGGCTACAAAGCGCTTAAGGCTTGTGAGAACAAAGTGGTGACTCCAGCACTGGAAGCTATCATTGAGGCAAATACTTATTTAAGCGGAGTCGGCGCGGATAATGGAGGACTTGCAGTCTCTCATTCCGTGTATAATGGGTTCACAGCCTTAAAAGAGTGCGAAAGCACCATGCATGGTTCTGTGGTAGCTTTTGGTACCTTAGCTCAGCTTGTAATAGAAGATGCACCTGAGGAAGAATTTTATGAAGTTATGGAGTTTTGTACCAGTGTAGGTCTTCCAGTAACTTTAGAAGAGCTTGGTGTAACGGATAAGGATAGAGTTCGCATCGCAGCGGAAAATGCTTGTGCTGAGGGAGAAAGCATACATAACATGATTGGAGATGTGACTCCGGAGCAATTATACAATGCACTTATTGTTGCGGATGCTCTGGGACGGGAGTTCTTAAATCAGTAATAAAGGTAAGATGAGGGAAAAGATCCTATGTTTCCTGGATCATCAGGGCAGGAAACATAACAGCAGATATTTTACCATCGCCATGGGGAGAGTGGAGCTGTCGGAGTATCTTTGTGCAGACAGAAGTGCTCTTACTAGAGAACCCAATCTAATGTAATCAGAGGATATTATTGATTTCGATAAAAACACCTTCAAGATATTGAGATTATTTTAATAAAAAGCGGTCTTTTCGTTGTTGTTGCAACGTAATGAGGCCGTTTTTTGTTGTATAATGAAGATGGATTGAAGTTTATATTTTATTCTTGTATAATTTATAATATCAGGAATAATTTGTAAATTAATTACCAACAATAGTTAGGTATCTTGGTCCGGGCAGTTTGAGTCTGCTCCCTGGCCCCGAAAAGAGAAAGGAGTTTGTTATGAAGGCAGAGGTTGACAGAGAAGGATGTATTGAGTGCGGATTATGTGCTTCCACTTGTCCGGAAGTGTTCCGTATGGGAGACGATGGACCAGCAGAAGTAATTGTTGATGAAGTACCTGATTCCGTGGAGGAATCAGCCATAGAAGCTCAGGACGGTTGTCCAGTAGCAGTAATCAAAGTAGAATAAAACATAAACGCCTCTTTCTGAATGAACTTATAAAGTATAGTCAGATTGGGGCGTTTTCTAAAAAAGGAGGAAATCATGTGAGCGAATATATCAACAACCGTGAGATGAGGCAAAAAGCCATCAAGGATATTATTAAAAAGCTGCATGAAGGGAAAACCGTAGAAGAAGTAAAAGCTTTGTTTGATGAGGCGTTTCACGGTGTTTCAGCTTCTGAAATTTCTGTTGCAGAATCAGCCTTGATCGCAGAGGGGCTTCCCGTAGAAGAGGTACAAAAACTATGTGATGTCCATGCTGCTGTTTTTAAAGGCTCTATAGAGGAAATCCATCAAGAAACCGACCCGGCTCTTATTCCAGGACATCCAGTAAGCATTCTGGTGAGGGAAAATAAAAAAATATCTCATATTATAGAGCAAGAGATCCGGCCTTATTTGACCATAGAAAAACTTGATAATATGGAAGAATTTAAAAAACTGACTGAGGGAATGGAACAACTAAAAGTCTTGACTATTCACTATCAGAAAAAAGAAAATCTTCTTTTTCCCTATATGGAAAAGTACGGAATTACGGCTCCTCCAAAGGTTATGTGGGGGGTAGACGATGAGATCAAAGCCCAGGTAAAGGAAGTAACGGAAATGCTTCTTACAAGGGCGGGGAAGAATGACGTTCTGTTAGAGAAGACAGAGGAAGTTCTAACTAAGATCACAGAAATGATCTTTAAGGAAGAAAATATCATGGTTCCCATGCTTATGGAACAGCTTACCGAAGAAGAGTGGAAGCTGATTGCAGATGAAAGCAGGGAAATCGGGTATATCATCGACCATGTGCCAACCTTTGAGCCAGACCAGGTGGCTCAAAAGAAAGCAGAAGAAATAAAAGAGATTAAAACGGAGCCAGAGGTATCCGGGCTGATTAAACTTCCTTCTGGGGAATGGACTCCAGAAGAACTTACTGCAACCTTAAACACCCTTCCCTTTGACATTACCTTTGTCAATAAAGATGATGTGGTAAAATATTTCTCCGAAGCAAAGGACCGTGCTTTTCCAAGAACCAGAACCATTCTTGGAAGAAATGTTTCAAACTGTCATCCTCCAGCAAGTGTTCACATCGTGGAACAGATTGTAGAGGATTTTAAAAGCGGAAAAAAGGATCATGAGGACTTTTGGATTAAGATGGCTGGTAAGTACGTGTTGATCCGTTATTATGCAATAAGAAATGAACAAGGCGAATACCTTGGGGTATTGGAACTGACTCAGGACATAAAACCCATTCAAGAGATTGAAGGGGAAAAGCGTCTGATGGATGAATAAAGTAATTACAGGTAATAGGGTGACATTTGTCATAGGCTCATGACAAATGTCACCCTATTTTTTTGTAAACCCATGACAATAGACAGTTATCCGTACGCTTCACTGTTGGTACAATAGATTTGTCAAGTAAGGAATTAGGAGGAAATGGATATGAAGTATGTGATACTGGTCAGTCACGGCACCTTCGCTCCGGGGCTACACAGCGTTTTAAAGATGCTGGCCGGAGGGGACAGAAGTGATATCATAAGTGCCAGCATGGAAGACGGCATGGGAGCGGATGAGTTTGTTCGCAGGTTTGAAGAAGTCACAAAGTCCATAACAAAAAGCGATGAAATCATTTTATTGGCGGATATTATCGGAGGCTCGCCGCTGACCAATGCACTGGATTTTCTATCACAGAAAGGTCTTCTATCTAAGACCATAGCGTTTGGAGGAATGAATCTCCCCATGGCTCTCACGGCAGCTATGATGAAAGACGGGATGGACCAGGAGAACCTTAGAAGCAGTCTTCTAATAGAAGCAAAAAATGCCATGATGGAAATGGAACTGAGAATAAAAGAAGATGAAGATGAGATTTAATTTGTCTTTTGAAATTTAGTAAAAATGTGAGGAGGAAATCTTATGTCAATATCATTTGTACGTGTGGATGACAGAATGATACATGGGCAGACCTGCACCAGATGGGCTTTGGAATACCCTTGTGACGGTCTGATTGCAGTCAATGATCTGGCTGCAGCAAACCCAGTATTAAAAGCAGCGTATAAAAGCGCATCAGGAAAAAAGACCTTTGTATGGACAATGGAGGAATGGAAAGAGAAATGCCAGAAGGTAATAGAGAGCAAAGATCGTTATTTTCTCATAACCAAGAATCCTGTGGATATGAAGAAAATTCTGGTGGACCAGGGGTTTGAACCGGGAATTAAAACGGTAATCATTGGTCCTTGCAACGATAGACCCGGGGCAATAAAGCTTGGGAACAATCAATCTATTATAAAAGAAGAGGCTCAGGCATTGGAGGACATCATGAATGCCGGATACCGGGTGGAATTTGCTCTGCTAAAGGAGGAGGCCATTGGTAACTGGTCTAAGTTTCGGGGGCAATTTGGTTTTCAATAATTATATAAATTAAGGGGAAAGGTGGAAATTTAATATGCAAATCAGTTTGTTTCAGGCAGTTTTATTGGGGCTATGCGCTTGCCTCGCCAGTATGCCAGGCCTTGGCGGCACGACCTTTGGTAACTATACCTTAGGGCGGCCTTTGGTAGCAGGACTTATAGTGGGCTTAATTCTTGGGGATATGCGTTCCGGCATTATCGTAGGAGCAGCCATACAGATCATCTACATAGCACTGGTAACACCAGGCGGTACCGTATCTGCCGATGTACGGGCAATCAGCTATATCGGTATTCCGCTGGCTGTTGTGGCAATCAAAGGTATGGGACTGGATCCAGCAAGCAAGGCGGCTCAGGATATGGCAGCAACCTTGGGAGCGGCGGTAGGTACTTTGGGAACCGTATTGTTCTACGGAACAGCAACTATAAATCTCTTATGGCAGCATATCGGCTGGAAAGCAGTTGAAAAAGGAGATTTTAAGAAGCTGTACCTGGTAGATATGGGACTTCCCTGGATTTCTCATTTGATTTGTTCCTTCCTGCCAACCGTAATTATCACCATGGCAGGTGCTGGAATGGTGGACTTAATGAAACTCTACCTTCCCATGGACGGAATCGCTATGAAGACTTTATTTACGGTAGGAAGCCTTCTGCCAGCAGTTGGAGTTGCCATTCTTTTAAAGCAGGTTATCAATAAAGCGACGGATTTCCTGACTTTCTTCTTCGGATTTATCCTGGCGTCTACTATGGGTGTGAACTTGATCGGAGCAGCTCTTCTTGGAGGTTTCTTTGCGGTCATCAATTACAAGATCCAAATGCTTAAAGTGAGACCGGCATCTGGGGCAGCTTATGAAGAGGAGGAGGATATCTAAGATGAAAAAATTATCAAAGAAAACTCTAAATAAATCGTTCTTAACCTGGTTTTACGGCCATTTGACTTGCTTTTCTCAGGAACATATGCAGACCTTTGGTTATCTGTGTGCCATGTTGCCTGTTGTAGAAGAATTGTATGACACAAAAGAAGAGCAGAAGGAAGCCATGCAAACCTATACCGCTTTTTTCAACACAGAGCCACAGATTGGTACCCTGGTTGTTGGAATAACAGCAGGTTTGGAAGAGGCTAAGGCCAACGGAGAACCAGTAGATGGAGAGACCATCAACGGCATACGTGCAGGTCTAATGGGACCTTTGGCAGGAATCGGAGATTCTTTAATCGTTGGAACCTTAATTCCCATACTGCTGGGGATTGGACTAGGACTTTCCGGTAATGGTTCTCCTATGGGCGCGATTTTCTACATCATAGTATGGAACTTCCTCATGTTTTTTGGTATGAAATTTGCTTATTCCAAAGGCTATGAAATGGGCGGAAAAGCCGTAGAGCTTTTGGTAGGGGAACAGGCTCAGGCCATTCGTGATTCCATTATCCTGGTAGGTACTGTGGTAATTGGATCTGTGGCTGCAAGCTGGATTAACATTACAACAGCGTTACCCCTTCCTGGTGGACAGACGCTGCAGCAGGCATTAGATGGAGTTCATCCCAAGCTATTGTCCGCACTTACGGTGGTATTTTGCTGGTGGCTCATGACGAAAAAGAAAATGTCACCTTCCCTGGTAATGTTACTGTTAGTGGGAGTTGCATTTGTTGGTGTATTGGTTGGATTCTTTAACCCTGGATTGTCCTATTAAGGCTTCCTGAGAGGATTGGAATTATGAGTGAGAAATTGTTAAAAAAACAAATGATTTCGTCTGACAACAGGAGTGTTTTGATGGAAGAGGCCAGATTGCAGACTCAGGCACTGTTTTGGCTGGGAGTCTGGAAAAGAGCCGCCTTATCCCTAATGGTAGTCGGACTGGTGCTGGCATGGTGGGGAATTTTTCTTTCCACTGGAGTAATAAGGGGAGTATTAGGAATAGCAATTGCTCTCGCAGGAGGAGCTGCAGCCATCATCATAAGGCGGGGGTTGGTTCATGGGAAAAAGAATGTGGAGAAAATCCTTAAGGCTGCCGGTCTCCAACATGGGGAGATGAGGAGTCAGGCGGATAACAAATAACAGGATGTAGGGAGACACTTAACTGGTGTCTCCCTTAAGGGCATCAAAGACAAAAACAACTTTGCAAATCTTAAGACAGATGATAAGATTACAGATAAGAAGGGGGGCGAAAAAGGTGAAAAAGCAGACAATAACGATCTTCTTGCTGTTACTATTTGTAGTTTTTGCAGGAGTCTTATTCTTTTTAATGTCTAGAAATGGTTTTGTGACTGTTAAAAAAGAAGGTGGTCGCAGATTTGGAGCTACCTATATGACCATGAATAATCCCTTTTATGAGATCATAGATGATGAAATCCGCAGTGTCTTAGAGTCCAGAGGGGATATTTTAATAACCAGAGACCCGGCACTTAGCGTTGACAAACAGATTGACCAGATTCAGGAATTTATTGACGCTAAGGTGGAAGCAATATTTATCAATCCGGTTGATTGGAAAGCGGTAGGTCCGGTTTTGTCCCAGGCGGTGGAAAAAGGGATCCCCATTATAGCGGTAGATAGTGATATCTATGATAAAGATAAGGTGGCCTGTACCGTGGTATCTGATAATTATCAGGCAGGTGTTTTATGTGCACAAAATCTTATGTCTCAGATGGAGGGCGGTAATATTTTACTTCTAACCCACAAAGAAGCAAAGTCTGGTCTGGATCGGATTCGTGGATTTCGGGAGACAGTAGCTGCCACAGATACCTTTCAAATTCTGGCTGAAGGAGAATGCTTAGGACAGCTTGAGCGGGCGATGCCTGTGACGGAAGCACTCTTAAAGAAATATCCTCAAACAAATGTTGTGATGTGCTTAAACGATCCTGCGGCCATGGGGGCTATGGCAGCCCTGGAAGACGCAGGCATGACAGGAAAGGTGGCAGTCTACGGTGTGGATGGTTCTCCTGACGGCAAATCCATGATTGAAGAAGGGATTATGACCGCCACAGCGGCTCAGTTTCCAAGAAGGCTTGGAAGAGAGGCGGCAGAAGCGGTATACCGGATTTTAAATGGGGAAACGATTGAGCCGGTGATAAAGATCCCTACAGAACTCATTACTGTTTCGAACTTGAAAAATTATGGAAGCAATGGCTGGCAGTGATAATAAGAATGGGGGCGTGTACTTATTGAGTAGGGAAAATGTTATTACAAAACTTCAAATCGGAATATACCTTCTTAATTTTGTAGCCGTATGCCTTGTGGCAGGTATAATGACTTACAGCCTAAGAGAGATTGTAGAGGTTATGGATGCCAGAAACTTTTTAAAGGCAGTACAAGTAAGACCATGGAGACCGGGTACGATCTTATTCACGTCTGTGACCTGTTATCTTATGCTGATGGTATTAAGCGGAATCAGCCAGTTGTGGGAAGGCAGAGGCAAGTGGGTCCGGTCTATGATTATGGTGGGGGAAATCGGTTTTTGTATTGGAACTACCTTCGCCTTGAATATGAACTATGATGGTCTAGTACTGCTTGTAGTGGCTGATATGATTCGGGGGCAAAAAGGGGGCAAGCAAAAGCTGATCCTTCTTTTGGCAGTTACGGGCCTTTATACCATTACAGACTACAATCTTTTGGGCCGGTATTTTGGAATGGTGCCATGGGATTCCTTTATTTCTTATTTCAGTGTCAGCACTCAGGCGCTTTTAAGAGGCACCAGAAGCATTTTCGTATCCATGAATCTGGTTCTTTTTATTCTATATATGGTCCTTTTGATACAAGGGGAGCACAGGGAAAAGGAGCGGATCCGGTTTTTAAATGCCCAGCTTGAGTCAGCCAATTTAAAGCTGAAAGCCTATGCGGCAGAGGCAGAGAAAAATGCAGAGACCAGGGAGAGAAATCGCCTTGCCAGGGAAATTCATGATACCTTGGGACATGTTCTAACTGGAATCATAGCAGGGATTGACGCTTGCATTACCCTTATTGATATATCGCCAGAGGAAACCAGGAAACGTCTGGTCAAAATTGGAGATGTGACCAGACAGGGAATTACTGATGTGCGTCGCTCAGTCAGTAAGTTACGTCCTGATGTGCTTGAAAAGATGGAACTAGAAAAGGCGCTGACTCAGATGCTTGATGACCTAAGCCATAATGCAAAGGCGGAAATTGGATTTGACAATCAGGTTCATCCTCTTAAATTTCATGAGGATGAAGAAGATGTGGTATACCGGGTGATACAAGAGGCAACGACCAACTCCATTCGCCACGGTCATGCAGAGAAAATCCACATATCCATTCATAAAAAGGACCAATGGCTGACCATAACCGTAAAGGATTACGGCAAGGGCTGCGAAATCATTGAAAAGGGGTTTGGACTAAGGCATATGGAAGAAAGGCTAAAGATTCTAGGTGGAAGTTTAGAATACGAAGGACATGACGGTTTTCTCATTACAGCAAAGATACCAATCAGGTGGGGAGAGGAGTATGATTCTTAAATGAGTGGAAAAATTAAGATAGTCATAGCAGATGATCAGGAGCTGATTAGGGATAGCTTGAAAATCGTGCTTTCCGCCAATCCGGATATGGAAGTGATTGATACGGTAGCAGACGGCAGAGAAGTTATCTGTTCTGTCCGGAAGGAAAAGCCTGATGTTATTTTGATGGATGTCCGGATGCCTGGAATGGATGGGGTGTCCTGTTCTCAGATCATCAAAGAAAATTATCCTCAGATTAAACTCATTATCCTTACGACCTTTGATGATGATGAATACGTTTATAATGCTCTTAAGTATGGAGCCAGTGGATACCTGTTAAAAGGTGTTTCCATGGCGGAGTTATCCGCTGCCATCCGAACCGTTTATAGTGGAAAAGCCATGATTAATCCTGATATTGCAGCCAAGGTGGTACGCTTGTTTTCTCAGATGGCAAAAAGTAATTATGCCATCAATGTGTCCAAAGGTCATGTGGATGAAATCAGCCGCTCGGAATGGAAGATTATCCAGCAAGTTGGATACGGAAAGTCAAATAAAGAGATTGCGTTCAACCTAAGTCTGTCGGAGGGCACGGTGCGCAATGGCTTAAGTTCTATTTTGAGCAAGCTGGATTTAAGGGATAGGACTCAGTTAGCCATATGGGCGGTTCAGACCGGCGTGACCACGCGGAATCTGGAGGAAATGTAAGGAGGCAAAGATGAAGAAAGAGGGTAAAATTGGAAGAAAGCCTTTTGCTGCTCGCCTTGTACTAGGAGCCGCGGTGTCTGTTTTGCTTTTGCTAGGAGTGGCAATTAATTGTAGAACAAAGCAGGCTGGTGAAGATCAGGTGCTGCGCTTTGGAATGTTTGCTGGTAGTTATTGGGACGTACCAAATGGGAACTGCTATCAGATTATTGACGATGCCATTATGCGCTTTGAAGCGGCTCATCCAGGCGTTAAGGTAGAGTATGTCAGTGGGATCTTAAAAGAGGACTATTCCGAATGGCTGTCAGAACAAGTGCTTCTTGGGAAGGAACCAGATGTGTTTATGATTCCAGCAGGAGAACTTGATATGCTTGCCTCATCCCGTATTATTAAAAATTTGAACTCATTGATTGAGAGGGATAAAAATTTTTCAAAGGAGTCCTATTACCAGGCAGCTTACCACTATGGAAACATAAAGCAAAAACAATTTGCCCTACCTTATGAGAGTGTTACCACATTGATGTTTGTAAATAAGACCTTACTTCAAAAAGAGGGGATTGCCATGCCAGGGAGTGGCTGGAACTGGGATGATTTCCTCTCCATATGCCGCCAGGTGACAAAGGATATTGATCATAACGGAATCACAGACCAATTTGGCTACTATGGTTATAGCTGGCAGGATGCGGCATATTCTAATGGGCTCTCTCTTTTTAGTGAAGATGGGACCACTTCTTTTTTTGGTGATGAGCGAATGGAAGCGGCACTGAAATACGTAAAAGAGCTAGAAGAGATCAATCAGGGTTATACCGTGACCTCTAAAGATTTTGATAAAGGGAAAGTAGCATTTCGCCCTCTGGCATTTTCAGAATATAGAACTTATAAGCCATACCCATGGAGAATTAAAAAGTATTCGGACTTTGAGTGGGATTGCGTAAAGATGCCATCCGGCCCTGCGGGAGGAAGTCGAACCGAGTTAAATACTCTTCTTATGGGAATTAGCAGCCGAACAGGTCAAGGGGATCTGGCATGGGAATTTATGAAAACGTTGTGTTATGAAGAAGATACTCAGCGAGAATTACTGGAGCAGTCTCAAGGGATGCCAGTAATACGCAAGGTAACGGAGTCTCCTCAGCTTCAGGCGTTGTTAAATAACGATACTCCAGGAAGGAGCGGCACGGTTGATATGAACATCATCGGTCAGGTTATGGATGAGGCGGTGGAGACACCAAATTTCAGGCTTTATCCAGCCGCTATGGTCATGGCAGATGGGGAGATTAGCCGAATCTTAAAAGGAGAGGCGTCTATGGATAGCGGATTATTAAAACTACAGCGTGAAATAAATGGGTTATTAAAACAATAAAAAGAAGCAAAAAAGGATAGGGCGCTCATTCTATGAGCTGAGGTAAATCAGGAGGCTGTCATGAAAGAAAACAAGGATAATAAAAGGGAAAATGAGACACCAGACTTAAACTTTAAGGCTATATTTAGTGATATCGATGGCACCCTTTTAGATAGCAACCATCAGGTTCCTCCTAATACAGGAAGGGAAATCAGAAGACTGGAAACATTACATGTGCCTTTCGTACTGGTATCAGCACGAATGCCGGAGGCAATGACAACGATTAAAGCTGATATTGGCATCTGCAGTCCCATGGTATGCTATAGCGGAGCCTTGGTAGTAGGAGAAAACGGAGAACATCTTTATAGTTGTCAGGTTGGACTTTTGGAAGCATTGGAAATCAAAGCGATGCTTGATAAAGAGTATCCTTTCATTTGCTGCAATACATACGGTGGAAGTAAATGGGTGGTTGATAATGATGAGAATGCATGGGTGAAAAGAGAAGAAGAGATCACCTCATTAAAAGCCAAAGTGGGATCCATAGAACATGAGTTTAAAGTAGAACAGGGCATCCACAAATTTCTTCTTATGGGACAGAAAGAGGAGATTCTAAAAGTACAAAAAAGGATTGAAAAGGATTATCCTCACTTATCAGTGTCAAGATCCAACGAATACTATCTAGAAGTTATGAATGGAGCAGTAATGAAATCAAAGGGAGTGGAGTTTCTTTGCAATCATTATGGAATTTCCATGGATGATGCCATTGCATTTGGAGATGGACATAACGATATCGATATGTTAAAAGCTGTGAAGACCAGCTATGCCATGGGGAATGCCCCAAGAGTGGTTCGGGAAAGTGCTGCAAGGGTGACGCTTGACAATGACCATGAAGGACTTCTCGCCGCCTTAAAGGAGTGCTTTGGGTATTCTGAAAGTGAGATGAGATTAGAAGAGGGTTCTTTAAGCTAAGGGGTTCCTATAACAATGAAAGTCCAGGTAGCTGACCTGGACTTTTTGAATTACCAAAGTAATAATTAGAATTTAATTACTTTTGGCTCCCCAGAGAAAGAACAGATGGTTGCAGTAGCGTTTTTAAGATATAAAACCTCAAAGATGCCGTCATCTATGGAGTAGAGATTGCTAAGAGATGCTTGGTTGCTTTCCATCATGGCAACGCGGGCTTCTCTACGATCGTCGTGTATGGCCTCTGCTTCCAGTCTAATCCAGGTGCCTTTGTTCATGCCGGAGATTTCAATCTTAGGGTTCTTTTTCATCTGAGCAAAAACAGCTTTCTTGTTGTTCGTAGTAATGTAAAGATTGCCTTCAAATTCACAGACAGCTCCAAACGGACGGACTCTTGGCTGGTCGTCCTCATTTGTTGCTAAATAAAATGTACCACATGCTTTTAAGTAATCCATAACTTCTTTCATCGTTATTGCTCCTCTCGGTTTTTTATGATATAATGTGTTCACCAGTTTATTATATAGCATACTTCGTAATTGTAAACTACGATATTTTATGATACCTGGTATCAAGGAGGATACTACGATGGTAAAAAGAGATTTAACTGGATTATGCCCTTATGTCACCTCTCAAAAGGTTCTTTCCGGCAAATGGTCCATTTATTTATTGTACTTATTACAGGAAGGTCCTGTCAGATTTAATGAATTGCAAAGAAAGATGCCAGAGGACATTACCCACACAACCCTTTCAAGACAGCTTAAGGCGCTGGAATGGGAAGGTCTGATCGTAAGACAGGAATTCTCCCAGATACCGCCCAGAGTGGAATACTCATTAAGTGAGATCGGCATGAAGTTTGAGACTGTTTTAGAGGCTTTAGGCGATTGGGGAAGTGAATATATCGAGTTTGTGAAAAACAAAGATACTATAAAAAAATAAAGATACTATAAAAATAAGATGGAGAAGCCATATGAGAGAACTTAACGAGATAAATCAAGATCTGGATCTCTGCAATCAAAAGATTCTGGAACTTTTAAACCAGCATCTAAGCCTTAAGGCTGAGGCCATGAATACAAAGAAAGCAAGAAACCTCTCCCTTCTTTTACCAGAGCAGAAGATATCTGTACCAAAGGACATCCCTTATGACGAGGAAGTTCAGGATGTTTTAACAGCGCTTGAATCAGCCGGCAAACGGGTGGGGAGCAAATGTCTTTTTGATACAAACATTGCCTTAATCGGTTTTATGGGAACTGGGAAAAGCACCATATCTGGATACTTAAAAGATATGCTTGCGTTGAAAGAGGTAGATGTTGACGCAATGATCGTTAAGAATGAGAATATGGCAATCAAAGATATCTTTGCCAAACACGGAGAAGAGTATTTTCGAACATGTGAAAGTGAGGCCATCCTATCGTTAAAAGACTGCAAGCAGTCTGTGATTTCCTGCGGTGGTGGCGCAGTGATCCGTGAAGAGAATGTAACAAACTTAAAGAAAACAAGCCAAATCGTATTACTGACTGCTTCTCCAGAGACGATTTTAAGCCGGGTAAAAGAAAGTGAAGAACGCCCTATCTTAAATGGCAATATGAATGTGGATTTCATAAAAGAGTTGATGGCAAAAAGGGCGGATTATTACTACAAGGCGGCCGATGTGATTATTGAAACCGATCACAAAGACGTAAGTCAGATATGCGAGGAATTACTGGCTGCCCTTACGGGTCTGAAAGATGAAGTATAGATATTATGTTTTTTTACATAAAGGCATGTATTTGTCATGATTGTCATGATGGATATATGTCTTTTTATTTTGAAAACAAGTAATCTAGAGAAATGAATTCAATTAAATGAAAAAAAATCCCATCTACACAAGTTCTACAAATGGTCCTGTTATTCTTTTTATCAGAAACAATAAAGGAGGCTGTCCATGGGATCGATTATAAAGACCAGAGTGCTGCATATAGGCGGCATGACTTGTGTGAGCTGTCAAAATAAGATTGAAAAGAAACTGCAAAACACAGCCGGGATTTTAAATGCAGAAGTAAGCTACAACGCAGGAACTGCAAACGTAACTTATGATACTGATATCATTTCATACAAAAGCATTGTGGGGATCATAGAAAATCTTGATTATGAGGTTCTTATTGATTCCAATAAAAAGGGTATGGATGCCACCCGGATAACAGGAATTTTGCTTATCATTGCAGCACTTTACATGGTAATAGAACAAACTGGACTATTAAACCTTCTCTCACCTGGACAGCTTGCAGATCAGACCATGAGTTATGGAATGTTATTTGTCATTGGTCTTGTGACATCGGTTCATTGTGTGGCAATGTGTGGAGGGATAAACTTATCCCAGTGTATTCCAAAAACAGCCTTGGAGAGTACTGGTGATAGTCGCTTTTTGGCTCTGCGTCCCACATTTCTCTATAACCTTGGAAGAGTTGTATCTTACACCATAGTAGGCTTTGCCGTGGGTGCATTGGGATCTGCAGTCACATTTTCCACTACCTTACAAGGTGTACTTAAGTTGGCGGCTGGCTTTTTTATGGTAGTCATGGGAATTAACATGCTTGGCATGTTTCCTTGGCTTCGTAAGTTGAACCCCAGAATGCCTGCATTCTTGGCTAAAAGGGTACAAAAGGAAAAGGCGAAGAGCGGTAACCCCTTTATGGTAGGTATCTTAAATGGTTTTATGCCATGCGGCCCTTTGCAGGCAATGCAAATCTACGCATTATCCACTGGAAATCCATTTGCTGGTGCACTTTCCATGTTTATATTTAGCCTTGGAACGGTACCTCTCATGTTCGGATTGGGAGCACTCTCTACGGTACTGGGAAAAAAATACTCAGGTAAGATTATGACAGGCGGGGCGGTCCTAGTGGTAGTACTGGGATTGTCCATGGTTACCCAGGGACTCAGCCTTTCTGGGGTTTCTGTACCAGATCTGGCCTTTGCCCAGGAAAAAGAAGGTGGAGACAGCCAGGAAAACCAACCGGCACAAAAGATAGAAGATGGAGTACAGGTGGTAAATAGCACCCTTTCTTCTGGAAAATATCCCAATATTAAAGTCCAGGCTGGAATTCCAGTAAAATGGATTATAGATGCACCCAAAGGAAGCATCAATGGCTGTAATAACCGAATGATTATCAGAGATTTTGGTGTTGAACATACCTTTCAGACCGGAGAAAATGTAATAGAATTCACCCCTGAAAAGACAGGAAAGGTTTCCTATAGCTGCTGGATGGGGATGATCCGTGGGACCATCTCAATTACGGAAGAGGCAGCCAGTGCGGGAGATTTGGCGAGTAAAGATGAGAACGTTTCTGACAAGCCGGTACCAGCATCTTATACCATTCCAACGGATGATATCGCAATAGGAGAAGAATCAGTAGATGAGTCTGGAAATCCAGTTCAAAAGATTACCATGGAGTTGACCAATGATGGCTTTAAACCAGCGGCAGCCGTTGTAAAATCAGGTCTTGATGTGGAATGGAACATCATTAACAGCACCACTGACAATAATTATGGAACGAATTTGCTTGTGCCTAATTTTGCTTCCCAGGTTCCTCTTGAACAGGGAGAAAATAAGTTGTACTTTACACCGGCGGGAAGCTTTGATTTTTCAACTGGAGACAATGCCAATTATGGATATATCAAGGAAGTGGATGATATTAGCAAGATAGATTTAGATGGGATTAAAAAAGAGATTCAAAGCTTTAAGACTCAGATTTGGCCCGATGAAACATTCCAGGGGGCAGGCGGCTCCTGCTGCCAGTAGATGGCGAAATACCATAAATGAGTGAAAGGAGATTCCACCATGAATTTTATCTTAAGCCATTGGCATTGCATTCTTCCAGCAATCTTTATAGTTGCTGCTGCATTTTTAATGCAGAAAAAATCCCAAGACGATAAGTAAATGATATTCAGGAGGTTTTAAATGAATCAGAGATTAAAAAAGAAGACGAAAACATTAATTGGTTCTTTCATTATCATGCTCTTAGCATTCACGGCACTGACAGCCTGTGCTTCAAAAGAAAAAGAATCCGGATCAACCGCTAAGGCAGGTAAGTATCAAAATGATGCAGGAGACTTGGTGATCCCAGTCAATGAAATCAGCAATACCGCAAGCTTTTATCCGGTGATCGCAGATGGAACGAAGATGGAAGTTTTAGCGGTGAAAGCGCCAGATGGAACTCTTCGAACTGCATTTAATACCTGCCAGGTTTGTTACGGATCTGGAAAAGGATATTATAAGCAGGATGGGGATTTGCTGGTTTGTCAAAACTGCGGAAACCGTTTTTCTATGGACCTGGTGGAAGTGGAAGCTGGCGGTTGCAACCCATGGCCTATCTTTGATAAAGATAAGACTGTGACCGACGAATCCATTACCATACCATCGAATTTCTTAAAAGAATCCGAACAAATATTTGCCAACTGGAAGACTTCCTAATTAAGTTTTAATTATCCTGTGATGTATATTTTTGCTATTCTATGTGGAATAGAGCTTCATCTTGAAAGAAGAAAGGGTGCTATGATATACTGTCTAAATGCACTTGCTACATCACAGGAGAAGGAAGACACATAATATGGACAATGAATTAGTCGCAATCAGCGAAATGGCAAAGCTGCATCATCTCACCCGCCAGACACTTATCTACTATGATCATATAGGCTTATTAAAGCCTATATATATCAATGAACACGGATACCGCTATTACAGCGTATACCAGATTCCGGTGTTAAGGGAGATCTGTCTTTTAAAAAAGCTGGGGGTAAAGCTTGATGATATTAAAAAAAACATGGAATCCAGGAATCTGGAGTCTGTGACCAATTTGTTGGAATTTCAAAAGAATATCATCGACGAACAGATACAGGAGTTGAACAAGACAAGAATGTATCTGCAGCAAAGGATCAATTTTTATGAAGACTCCCATAAATCATATCCTGCCAATACTCCCGTTCTCAAGCAGATTCCTCCAAGACAAGTATTGTTTGTACCATTTGAGGAACGACCAGGGAAAGATGTTTTGCACCTAACGCTAATGAAGGCATGGAATATGCTCTTTGATTCTGATACCATTCCCTCCTGCGGTTTTGGTACCCTGATTCGCGGCGAGCAATTTCATAGTGAGGAACTTTATAAGAACTCTGGAATTTTTGTAGTATTGCCGTATCCGCAGCCGGATTTACCAGGAGTAGAAGAGATTCCTGGAGGATCGTATATGTGCATGTACAAATATTCTTACCCCTATGAAGAAAAAGATTTCCATTATCTAAAGGAATGGGTGGAAAATAAGAATTATAAGATCACCGGGGATGCCTTGGACTTGTGCTTATTAGATACTACCTTTTACAATTCAGAGCACAATGTGGATTACTGTTGTCTTCAGATTCCGGTTATAAAAAAATAAAACACGAAATTAAAAGAATCCTCTTGACTGTATAGTTACAATATAGCGCATAGTATCACTAACGGCCGATCATTGAAATGATACAAGGAGGATTTTTTTATGTCTAAAATTAAAGTGAATGATTTGCGTTCCGCCTTAGAACTTTTAGAAACAATTCCAGGGCAGCTCATTGATACTGATGTGGAGGTTCATCCTCATGCACAATTATCAGGTGTTTATCGTCATGTAGGAGCAGGCGGAACGGTTATGCGTCCCACCAAGGAAGGTCCTGCCATGATATTTAATCATGTTACAGGGCATGAAGATGCCAGAGTAGCCATCGGTGTTCTGGCAAGCCGCAAACGAGTGGGATATTTACTTGATGAAGCTCCGGACCGATTAGGCCATTTGCTTAACGATGCGGTTAAAAATCCGATTAAGCCAGTTGTTATTGATCAGAAGGAGGCAAAGTGCCAGGAAGTGGTTCATTATGCCACAGATCCGGACTTTGATATCCGTAAACTGGTTCCAGCACCAACCAATACAGAAGAGGATGCAGGTCCTTACATAACTCTTGGTATGTGTTATGCATCGGATCCAGAAACAAAGGTATCTGACGTGACAATCCACCGTCTCTGTCTTCAGAGCAAGGATGAAATTTCTATGTATTTTGTACCAGGTGCCAGACATCTTGGCGTATTCCGGGAAAAAGCAGAAGCAGCTGGGAAACCCCTTCCCATCTCAATCAGTATTGGTGTGGACCCTGCGATCGAGATTGCTTCCTGTTTTGAACCGCCTACAACTCCTCTTGGATTTAATGAACTGGAAATCGCTGGAGCCATCCGTAAAGAACCAGTTCAGCTTACTCAGTGTCTTACCATTGATGAAAGATGCATTGCAAATGCGGAATATGTAATTGAAGGCGAGCTGCTTCCAGGCGTACGTGTGAGAGAAGATCAAAACACCAATACCGGAAAAGCGATGCCAGAGTTCCCAGGATATACAGGTCCAGCGAATCCAGAGATCCCAATCATCAAGGTAAAATCAGTGACTCATAGAAAAAATCCAATTATGCAGACCTGCATCGGACCAAGCGAAGAGCATGTAAGTATGGCTGGTATCCCAACAGAAGCCAGCATTTTACTGATGGTTGAGAAGGCTATGCCAGGAAAGCTTTTAAATGTTTACTGCGCCTCCAGCGGCGGCGGTAAATATATGGCTGTGCTTCAGTTTTGCAAAAAGATTCCAAGTGATGAAGGAAGACAGCGTCAAGCAGCTCTTTTGGCATTCTCCGCATTCAGCGAGTTAAAGCTGGTGTATCTCGTAGATGAGGATGTAGACCCATTTGATATCAACGATGTAATTTGGGCTATGAATACACGTATGCAGGGAGATTCTGGCATTGTATGCATCCCAGGCGTGCGCTGTCACCCATTGGATCCATCCAATGATCCATCGATCTCTTCATCCATCCGTGACCACGGAATCGCCTGCAAGACAATATTTGATTGCACGGTACCATTTGATCAAAAGCACCGGTTCCAGCGGGCAAAATTTATGGATGTAGATCCGTCCCTTTGGGTTCCAGATATGTTCTAATCGTTTTATCTCAACAAAACATGAAAGGCGAAATGGGTAATATTATAACTCGTTTCGCCGCAAATAAAAAATACAACAAAAGAGGTATAAAAATATGCCCATCGGAGTAATCGTTAACAGTTTGGCAGTACTCACCGGGGGTGCCGCAGGTGCCTTATTAGGAAACAAAATACCAGAGAATTTACGCAATAATCTAACCCTGATCTTTGGTGTGGCTTCCATGTCTATGGGAATCACTTCCATTGTAAAATTATCTTATTTACCAGCAGTGGTATTTGCCGTTATTATAGGAACTGCTATCGGTGAGCTTGCTCATCTGGAATATGGAATTACGGTAGTGGCAAAAAAAGTCCAGTCCCCCATCTCCAGAATTTTTTCTAATAAAGAATCTGGCATGAGCCAGGAAGAATTCATGCAGAAGCTTGTCAGCATCGTGGTACTGTTTTGCGCAAGCGGAACTGGTATTTTCGGAGCGTTACAGGCAGGCATGACAGGAGATCATACCATCCTGTTTTCAAAGTCCATCCTTGACTTTTTTACCGCAGCCATTTTTGCAGCTAGCCTTGGATATATCACCTGTACGGTATGTATTCCTCAGTTCGTTGTTCTGATTCTCTTGTTTTTCAGTGCTTCCATTATCATGCCCCTTACCAATAAGGAAATGCTTAGTGATTTTACGGCTTGCGGAGGCATTTTAATGCTTGCGACCGGACTTCGTATTTCTGGAATAAAATCCTTCCCTATTGCCAACATGCTTCCTGCCATGGTACTTGTTATGCCATTTTCTTACTTTTGGTCTCATGTTATCATGAATCTTTTATAAGCGTATGGAGAGAAAAAGAATTGTAGTTGCAGTCAGCGGGGCAAGTGGTGCCCCTCTGGCAGTAGCCTGTATGAAGCAACTTCAAAAGCATACGGACTATGAGATCCACTTAGTAATCAGTAGAGGCGGTGAGGAAACCATCCGTCATGAAACCGATTTGACTCTGGAAGAATTTAAGAGCTTGGCTCATGTTTCTTATGACAACAAAAATATTGGTGCCAGCATAGCAAGCGGAACTTATGAGACAGAAGGAATGATTGTCGTCCCTTGCAGCATGAAAACCGTAGCCGGAATCTGTAGCGGATACTCCGATAACCTGCTTCTTCGAGCAGCAGATGTGACCGTAAAGGAAAGACGGAAGCTTATTTTGGTGGCAAGAGAAACGCCCTTAAGCCCCATTCACTTACGGAATATGGAGTATTTATCCAGATTGCAGAACGTGGTGATTCTGCCTCCCGTCATTTCTTATTACAGTAAACCAAAATCCCTTGAGGATATCAATCATCATATCGCCGGAAAAATACTTGATGCAGCAGGAATAAAAATCGAAGGCTTTAAGCGGTGGGAATAGGCGGTTTATTAGAAGGGATTACGATGAAAACATTTAAAACGGTAATTGGCAGCGTTCATATTAGTTGTGATGTAAATACCATGGGAGATGATTTCTGTGTCCTTTTATACGGAGGGGATCTTCCTCATATAGGCAGTACTGCGCTTTCCGTTCCCCGGCCAAGTCTGACGGGGCAGGGGATCAGTGCGACGACGTCAATATTAAACTGTATCGGGCATAAAGATGATGTGCTGGCTAAACTGTTTGCGGAACAAATAGCAGCAAAAACCAATCATGTCACTGTATGTGTCTGTGGCATTCATGTGGATGGATTGTCCTTTGAGGATATTCAGATTCTATATGAGGGGTGCTGCCAGTTACTGGAGGAGATTTTTCTCTCAATATAATTAATCATAGGCAATGACATGTTTCCTGGTGTCATTGCCTTATTTCTTTGATCTCTATCTAGAAATATATCCAAACTTATAATAGAATTAGATATATGATGTGAGAGAAGGAGACGTTTTAATGAAAACCTTAATATTCAATGGTTCCCCAAGAAAAAATGGTGACACAGTAAGCCTGATTCAAGAGGTTACGAAGAATCTAAAGGGCAGCTATCGACAGGTCAATGCTTACCATTGCAACATTAAGCCTTGTGTAGACTGCAGATATTGTGTCAAAAATACTGGCTGCTGCGTGGATGATGAGATGCAGGAAGTATATGATTACATACAGGAATGTGACAATATTTTGGTAGCATCACCAATTTACATGTCAGAGCTGACGGGTCCTTTACTTAGTGTAACAAGTCGATTGCAGCCTTATTTTTGTGCCAAGTTCTATCGAAAAGAAAAACCAATTATGAAGCCTAAAAAGGGAGCTGTGCTTTTAGTAGGGGGTGGTGATGGTGATTTAGAATTACCTCATCGGATGGCAAACCGTCTGCTTTATAAGATGAATGCCAAAGACGTCTTTCCTCTGATTTCCAGTTTTGATACTGAGAAGACACCAGCCATTCATGATAAGGCAGCAGTATCAGGAGCAAGAGGCATTGCCAGCTTCTTTAATGACATTAAGAGTGAGGCAGAAGGATAAGACCATAATGGAAAGAATTAAGGCGTCAATACATAACAGAAATAGCATAATGTAAAGAAATAAATAACTATATCTACATATTTAAGAATGCCTGTTATAATATCGGATACTTAAGGGAAGAACATAGGAGGGTATGAAACCATGGCAAATCAAAATCATTTCTGCACCTGTAATGAGACGAGTTGTAAGTTACATCCCGTAAACCACGACATGGGCTGCGATCCCTGTATCCGTAAGAATTTAAACAAGGGCGAGATGCCTGGTTGTTTTTTTCATCTAGTGAATGATGATACTTCCAAGGTAGATGATTTTACCATTGACGGTTTTGTTGAATTTTTTTTATGAACTATGAGAAGGAGATGCCTCTATTAAAACCTTAATATTCTATGATTCCTCCAAAAAGACCGTAACACGGTAAGTTCAGATAATCTTAATAATATTTACAAGCTCTTAAGTGATAAATCACTCTGATAATTATTGAAAAACAATAATTAATTATTGACATTTAATAATTATTGGGATATTATGTAATAAATAGGAGGTAAAATATGAGAGTAAAACCTAATTCAATATTAATCAGCAAATTAATTACAATACTATTGTTTTTTGTAATAGTAGTGTCAACACCGTTTTTACCAGAGCTTTTAGGTTCATATCATAATACATTCGGTAAAAGCAAATTTATTCTAGAGTCGCTTCTATTAACTTTTTATACAACAATTCCTTCTGCTTTAGTTTTACTATTTTGCCTTTATCGTTTATTAAATAACATTGCTCATAGAAACGTATTTACTGATAAAAATGTGCAGTTACTTAAAATATCTTCATATTGTTGCTTTTTCGCAGCGATGGTTTACATATTTTTTGCAAGACTTTATCTGTTTGCTCTTTTGATCTCTGTAATTGTTATCTTAGGGGGCCTAATATTACAAGTGATACAAAATGTATTGTTACAAGCAATTATATTAAAAACTGAAAATGATTTTACTATTTAAAAAGGAAGTGAGTACAATGCCTATCATAATTAATCTTGATGTTATGCTTTCAAAAAGGAAAGTATCAAGTTTGGAGTTCTCCCAAAAGATTGGCATTACTCCTGCTAATCTATCAATACTAAAGACAGGGAAAGCTAAAGCCATTCGAATATCTACATTAGAAGCAATATGTCGTGAATTAGAATGTCAGCCAGGGGATATTTTAGAATATATCAAGTGTGAATAAGGAGAACATAGTATGTCTGAATTAGAACCATTAATGTCTATAATAATTCTATTATATTTACCTTTCGGATCATTTTTATTAGCTACAGTTTCATTTATAATTGGACTTTTCCTAAAATTTAAAAAATTAAAAAGCTACAAAAAATTGTTTGTTATGGGAAGGGTGTTCTTTGCAATTTCAATCATTGTTCATTTTACATTTTATTTTGCTGTTATGTTTTACGGTATTGGTCTAGGAATGTCGGAATAATAGCAAATCACAAACCCAGTAAGTCAAAAAAGAAATCCCGAAAGATCAGAATTTCCTTTTTTATAAACAATTATAGAGTTGTTTTCTTTAATCTCAGAATCAGTGCACCTAGCATCATGACGATAAAATATACAATTAGAAATGCAACGACAGCCATTCCGTGGGCAAACCATGCAGCGATGATCATAAAGATGCATCCCAAAAGAGATAGACATGGCATCAGGAACCGATTGAAAAATGTTAGCTCTTTTTCCTTTTTCATAAACATAATAAAGATTGGGATATAAATAGCGTAAATCGTTACGATTGGTAGTTCTGAGGAATCAAAGCTAAAGAATCCAAACCAGCTTGTGGTTAAATTGGCTCCATAGAAATAAAGAAGCCAGATACTACAGAGAAACAATCCCAGTATAGCAGAGTTTACAGGCATATTTGTAGTAGAATCAACCTGACTGAAAACCTTTGGATTTGGTCCAAGACCTCTTGCCGCGATGGAATAAATTCCTCTGGTACAGCCTAACATCAGACCATTTAAAGTACCAAGGCATGAGATGATAACAAATACAAAAAGCAGTGTACCACCTGCAGAGGAAAAGATGGTCTGGAATGCAAGTTTAGCACCTGTTTCTCCACCTGCCATCATTACTTCATTTTTAATGGTTCCGGCCAAGCCGATATAATAAAGAATATAAACGGACATAGTAATAAAGGTTCCTGCGATGAGTGCCAAAGGAAGATTCTTCTTCGCATCTTTTAATTCCGCATTGATACAAGTAGCGATGATCCAGCCTTCATAAGCAAAGCTGGCTGCAACAATAGCAGTAAACAAACCGCCAGACGTTCCTTGAGAAACATAATGAGTGAAGTTATATGCGGTCATACCACTTCTCACGCCCATAAAGGTTCCTACCACTGCCATTAAAAAAAGAGGCACCAGTTTAATGACCGTTGTGCTTACCTGGAATTTACCGGCAAGGACAGGAGATAAGGCATTAAGCGTAAAGCTGGCTACCAAGTATAGGCATGCAATTGTCATACATTCTCCGCCAGTTATGGAAAAACCTAAGATGACGCAGGTATACCGTGCAGAGACCCATGCTAGCACTGAGGTAATGGTTGGGTAATATATGATTGCCATAAACCAGCCTACGTAAAAAGCATATTTTTTCCCCATTGTAGCTTCTGCGTAATCCACGACACCATTGACGTACTGGTATCTGGTAGCCATAACAGAGAATGTATAAGCACAGGAAATCATAATGATACCGCCGATCACCCAGGCAAAAATCCCCTTCTTTAGATCTCCTCCAGTCGCTGTAAGGATCTTTTCTGCCTTAAAAAAAACACCGCTTCCGATAACGATGCCAACAACCATGGCAATGGCTGTGATAAGACCGAATTTTTTTTCTAATTTTGGTTCCATCGTTTGACCATTCCTATTCTTCAATAGAATTCCTTTGTCTTTATTTTTTCACCATACATAAATAATTTACCCGAAATCTAAAATTATAAGATTTGGACCCCAATTATTGCTGACGAAACTGTAATTATTTTATCATAAGATCAGATAAAATTCACCAAAAATTTCACTTTAACGGAATAAAAATGCACAGTCAGCCGATAAGGCCATTCTGTGCATTTTTATATTTTTGATACTACGAACTAGTTTCCTCAATTTTCCATAAGTGTCGGTCAAATCGAAACGGAAGACAGGATAAGGCACCTGTTATACCAATGACAAAAAAGAAGAGGGCAGCACCAGAGCCTTTCCCTGATCCGAAGATACTTAAAAGAAAACTTCCAGCTACTTGTTTGGCCATAAGAGGTTCAAAGACCTTATCAATTAGTATGCCTCCGATCAAATAGCCTAATGGAATGGTAAAAAACTGTAGTGTATTCCGAGCGGAATAAACTCGCCCCTGCATGGTTACTGGTATTTTGGAGCGCAGTAAGACATCCATATTGGCTCCCATAACAGGAATCAAAATCCAGCCAAGAACAGAACCAAGGCACCAAACGGGAGTAGTCTTTCCAAAAGCAAGGATGAAATTCTCTGTGCTCATGGAAAAGAGCAGACAGTTTAAGATAACCCTGATCCGGCTTTTGGGTGCAGGGAGAAGGGTAACCAATATGCTTCCTGCCAAGGTAGCAAGGCCAGCCGCCATATTAACCATGCCAAGTTCTAGTTTTCCACCTCCAGCTCTTGAAAGTAACATTGGAGCAAGAGCGGCATTGTACATAGAGGCAGTAAAGTTTATGACTGCCAGAAACAAAATAAGGTCAAGAATTCCACGTTCCTTTTTTAGATACGTTAACCCGGCATTTACGGATTGCAGCATTGTCTCCCTGTGGTAATCACGATCTGATTTTACCTGTGGGATCTTTACAAAGAACAGTAAAACAGTAAACGCGCTAAAAAAAGTAATTAAGTCAAATACAATCACCCATTGTAAGCCTGCAAAAGAAAGCAGAGCCGTAGATAGAACCGGTGCCACAACTGTAACCAAGGAGTTGGATAAAGAGCGAAGACCGCTGACTCTCTGGTAATGCTTTTTCGGTGTCAAAAGACTGACGGCTACATCGGCGGCGGGCTGTTGCAAGGTGTTCATGAGCCCGTTTAAAGTGTTGATGATATACAAATGCCAGATTTCAAGCTTTCCTGTGGATAAAAGGATAAGCACAAAAATTGTACAAAGGGCAGCAAAGCTGTCACTTGCCAGCATTATGATCTTTTTGTTATGACGGTCAATAAAAGAACCTGCAAATATACTAAATAGTACATAGGGACCATAAGAACAGATGGTCAGTAATGCCGTAGTAAGGGCTGATCCCTTTTGTTCATATGCCCAGATCACCAAAGCAAGGCTTGTCATTGAGCTGCCCAGTGATGAGAAGGACTGTGTCCCCCATAAAATAAGAAACGTCTGAAGTTCCTTTATATTCTCTCTAAAATTTCTAAACATGACTTTGCTCCTTTTACTTTTATATTAGTTAAAAGAGTGCAAAGCCTGTAGGACGAATGATCTTACTCCGTGTAGTTTCGTCCTTTTCAGACCTTACACGGAGCAGTGCCAATGCATAATTTCATGATTTTCTTCCTTTGGTTTAAAATTTATTTTTATATCATTTAGTATAACTCCTAGCTTCTGAAAGAGTCAAGAAAATTGATTCATAGTTATTAGGAGTTTTGGTAAACATAAAAATACCAGCCTTCCAAGAGCGTGGAGTGCTGGTATTTTATATTATTATAGTCCATGCACATTCATTATGAAGAAAATGTCATGGAGCAGCTAGCTTCTAATCCGTTCTGGTTCAAGTAATCGGTGCCCCAAGTATAGATTGCCTCTAGAATCGGACGAATGCTGATTCCTAAATCAGAAAGGCAATAATCCACCCGTGGTGGTACCACTGGAAACACAGTGCGATTAATTAAATGATTCTCCTCCAGCTCCCTTAGCTGCTGAGTAAGCATCTTTGGAGTTGCTTGAGGAATGAGTTTTCTAAGTTCCCCAAAACGCAGAGTTTTATCTGTTAAATGCCATAAAATAAGAGCTTTATATTTTCCACCAATCATATTAAGCGTAGTATCTACCGGGCAATGGTAAGCGTTACAGTTGCAGTCCATAAGCGGAAACCTCCTTCTTAGTATCCTTTTGGGTACTATGTTACAATAAAGTACATACTTGCAAAAATCATAATAACTGTCATAATAATATCATAAGCTATAAAAAACTTCAAGGCAGTTCTTAAAATATAAAGGTGAGGTGAAAGAGAATGGCTAGTGAAATGTTAAATATACGAGGCATGACATGTGCTGCCTGCGCACAGAGAATTGAAAAGACTGTGCGAAAACTTTCCGGTGTGAATCTGGCCAATGTGAATCTGGCCAGTGAAAAGCTGTTTGTGGAATACGACAGCGATCAAGTGGAACTTTCTGCTGTGAAGGCAGCAGTTACTAAAATCGGATACGAAGTTGCAGAGAAATCCGAAAATGCCAAGGTTACAATTCCAATTGGTGGCATGACCTGTGCCGCTTGTGCAAGAAGAGTGGAAAAAGCCATTGGAAAGCTGGAAGGCATCGAAGAGACTTCTGTAAACTTTGCAACAGAAAAGGCAACCGTAACATACGATCCTCAGACCGTAAGATTATCTGTGATCCGTGGGGCCATTGAAAAGGCTGGTTATGAGGCCTTGGAAGTGGATAAAGCGGATGCGGTAGATGAAGATCGCGCCAGAAAGCAGAAAGAGATTAAGACACTCTGGACTAAGTTCATTGTATCTGCTATTTTCTCCATTCCCCTGTTCTACATTGCTATGGCTCCAATGATAACCTTTGTCCGTCTGCCATTTCCGGCAGGGATTGAGCCAATGCGGTATCCACTGATTTATGCGCTATTAGAACTATTTTTAGTCATTCCTGTATTAGCAGTCGGTTACCGATTCTATACCGTTGGATTTAAGGCTTTGATTCAAAGAAGCCCTAACATGGATTCTCTTATTGCAATTGGAACTTCAGCAGCCGTAATATACAGTGTTTATAACACGTTCCAGATTGCTTCCGGTCATTTTATGGCAGTGGATGCGCTCTATTATGAATCCGCTGGAGTTATTATCACCCTAATCCTACTGGGAAAATCCCTGGAAGCCGTTTCGAAGGGACGTACCAGTGAAGCCATTAAAAAGTTAATGGGTCTGACCCCTAAGACTGCTATCATCTTTGTGGATGGAGTGGAAAAAGAAATTCCCATTGACGAAGTGGAGCTGGGGGATGTTATTATAGTAAAGCCGGGAGAAAAAATTCCCGTAGATGGTACCGTCATCAGTGGTAATACTTCCATTGATGAATCCATGCTTACCGGAGAAAGTATGCCGGTAGATAAAAAAGAAGGGGATCCTGTTTATGCAGCTTCTATTAATACCACAGGTGCATTCCGCTTTAAAGCAGAAAAGATAGGCAGCGAAACAGCGCTGGCTCAGATCATAAAACTTGTTGAAGACGCCCAGGGCTCAAAGGCGCCCATCGCACAGATGGCGGATATTGTATCTGGATATTTTGTTCCAGTGGTTTGTGCCATTGCGCTTGTGTCTGGTGTTGCCTGGTATTTCGGTACGGGAGGCGATTTAAAATTCGCCCTTACCATCTTTATATCCGTCTTGGTTATCGCATGTCCTTGTGCACTTGGCCTTGCAACACCAACAGCTATTATGGTTGGAACTGGTAAAGGCGCTGAGAATGGGATTTTAATTAAGGGTGGAGAAGCTCTTGAGACCGCTCATAAGATAACCACCATTGTATTTGATAAAACAGGTACCATTACGGAAGGAAAACCAACTGTAACTGATGTTCTGACCATAGAAGGAATCTCAAAAGATATGTTGTTACAGCTTACTGCTTCTGCAGAAAAGAATTCAGAACACCCTCTTGGCCAGGCGATTGTGCTGGGAGCAAAGGCTGCAGGACTTGAGCTATTTGCTACAGAGCAGTTCGAGGCGTTAACAGGTCGTGGAATTCAGGCCAATATCAAAGGAGAAGATATTCTTGCAGGAAACCGGAAGCTGATGGATGAAAGTGGAATATCCTTGGCTGGAATGGAAGAAGTTTCTGACCGTCTGGCAGAGGAAGGAAAGACTCCTATGTATGTGGCAATCAATGGAACCTTAGCTGGAATCGTTGCAGTAGCCGATGTGGTGAAGGAATCCAGCCGTGCCGCTATAGAAAGCCTTCATAAGATGGGAATGGAAGTGGCAATGATCACAGGTGACAATGCAAAAACAGCCGCCGCCATTGCAAAGCAGGTAGGAATTGACCGAGTGCTTTCTGAAGTTCTTCCAAAAGATAAGTCAAATGAAGTGAAAAAGCTTCAAAGTGAGGGCAAAAAGGTTGCCATGGTAGGAGATGGAATTAACGATGCACCAGCTCTTGCTCAGGCTGATATAGGAATTGCCATTGGTTCTGGTACTGATGTGGCAATGGAATCCGCTGATATTGTACTCATGCGTTCAGATTTAATGGATGTACCAACTGCCATTCATTTAAGTAAGCAAACCATTCGTAACATCAAGCAGAATCTATTCTGGGCCTTTGGTTACAATGTAATCGGAATCCCAATTGCAGCAGGACTTCTTCATCTTCTCTTTAATGGCCCGCTGTTAAATCCAATTTTCGCAGCAGCAGCCATGAGCTTAAGCTCTGTTTCCGTATTGACAAACGCATTGAGGCTTAAGAGATTTAAGCCTGTTACAGGAAAGAGGTGAACCATCTATGAATAAGAATAAAAAACTGATTGCATCTGCAATAGCTGCATTGGTCATAGTTGCAGCCATCACAGTGGGTGTTGTAAAGACGGCGGAAGGGAATCTAGATGTAATCGGAAAAGGGTCCCAGAAAACGTTTGAAGCTGTTTTAAATGTTCTTCCGGATGCGGGTAAGGCCGATGAAGCAAATGCAGGCTGGTCCTTAGAGTCTCCAGATGGCGAAGTTCGCTTAATCTGGAGTGGAGATTACAACAAAAGCCCAGTGTATGATGTTATGCTGGAATTCGATGCAAAACCCTTTCTAGATGCAGGGCTTGATGAGAGTAGGCTTTCCGATCAATACAAAAGAAATGATGGATCAATTATCATAGGCAGCAAGCTTCGTAAGGAGGCACCGTCTGTAAAAGAAGGGCCAAATGCCTTATCTGCCTATCAGCAGATCGAAACATATAATCCTGACACAATCAATTATCATTCAGCGATGGACCATTACGGCTTAAAGCTTGGAGATGGAAATATGTTTGAATGGGCAAAGAATATGGAAACCAATACAGTAACAAAGAAAGATCAGGATAAGGACATTGTATTTGTCTTGAATCCAGAGCCGCTAATAGCAGCAGGCGTTGATCCCGAAAAGGTGGAAGGCTGGGTATATACAACCGTTCCAGTTATGGATCACGGTAAAAATGTTGAGGTTTACAAATTTTTAAAGCCCTTTAATATAAAATAATAGAAAAAAGATGGAGGTAATACAAATGGCTACAACAATTTTAAAAGTAGAAGGTATGTCTTGTCAGCACTGTGTGAAAGCAGTGACTGGTGCAGTAGGGGAATTAGAAGGTGTGTCTAGCGTATCCGTAGATTTGGAAGCAAAAACAGTAACCGTGGATCACGATCCAGAGAAAGCTCCAATTGAAAAAATTAAATTTGAAATAGATGATCAGGGCTACGATGTAGTGGAATAAAAAGGTCGGGAATCGCTTTAGGGCGATTCCCGCTTTTCCAGTTTATTTTGGATGTGGAAGAGGTGTTTGGATGAGCAAGAACATAAAAAACATACTGGTTGTGGATGATGAACCAAAGATACTAGAGGTTGTCTGCGTTCTCTTAAAGAGCAAAGGATTCTGTCCGATTCCTGCGGAAAACGGAAAGAAAGCGCTTGAGATATTTGATGCGGAAAATATCTCTTTGGTGCTTCTTGATCTCATGCTTCCAGATCTTTCCGGGGAAGAGGTATGCAGTGCCATACGCAAGAAGTCCCGGGTTCCTATTATTATGCTTACTGCAAAGGTGGAGGAAATTGACTTGGTAGAAGGGTTTTCCCTTGGGGCGGATGATTATATAACAAAGCCCTTTGGATTAAAGGAACTTTATGCTAGAGTCGAAGCTGTACTTCGCAGAACGGAGCATGATTTGATCCCTTTAACCAGACATAACTCCTGGCGAGATGGAGATCTGATCGTGGATTTTGAAAAAAATGAGGTCAAGAAAAATGGAACATCGGTAACACTTACTCCAAGTGAGCGCAATATCCTATCTGTTCTTATAAAATATCCTGGAAAGGTATTTACAAGAGAAGAGCTGATTGAGACAGCCATGGACAAGGGATTTACCGGATATGACAGAGCCATTGACAGCCATATTAAGAACATAAGAAAGAAAATTGAAGACGATCCCAGATGCCCTGTTTATGTCCTAACCATTCCAGGGCTAGGATATAAGTTTGGAGGGTGAAACCATTGAAGAGCTTAAGAAAACAGCTTTCCCTGTCCATATTTCTCATTTTATTTCTCACAGTCTTTCTTACTGGAATTCTATCAAACTGGCTCATAAACCGAGAATTTGAAAAGTATATTATCCAGCTTGGAGAAGAAAGACGAGAGAATATTGTAGAGGAACTAAGCAAACAATATGATGGATTAAAACGTGACTGGAAGAAAGATTATGTCCATGCCATTGGCATGAATGCACTCTATGACGGCTACATTATCAAACTGTATGATGCAGGAAATCATGTGGTGTGGGATGCAGAAAATCACGATATGAGTCTTTGTGGTCAGATTATGGATGAGATATCTCTGCGAATGGAGGAACGAGGTTCCAAAGGTGGTTTCGTTGATAATGTTTATGAGCTGAACCAGAATGGTAAAAGGACAGGAAGTCTTTCCATCAAATATTATGGTCCCTTTTTCATGAATGAAGCGGATTTTGATTTTATCAATGTCATGAATCAGGTGCTTATATTTATTGGAGTCTTATCTGGAATCTGCTCAGTGATTGCAGGTTGCCTTCTTGCCCGCCGTATCTCACGGCCAGTCACGAAAACAGCTTACATTGCAAAACAGATTTCAGAGGGGAATTATAACATTCGGTTTGAGCCTGGAACTAGAATTAAAGAGCTTGATGATCTGGCAGAAGCCATTAATCAGCTATCAGACGGCCTTGGAAAACAAGAGAACCTTAGAAAGAGATTGACTGCCGATGTGGCTCATGAATTACGGACTCCTCTTACGTCTCTAAGTTCTCATCTGGAGGCAATGATGGAAGGGTTATGGGAGCCGACTCAGGAACGCCTTGGTAGTTGCTTTGAAGAGGTGAAGCGGTTGGGGACGCTGGTTGCAGATCTAGAACAGCTTGCCAGAATGGAAAGTGAAAACCTGGTGTTAAGAAAATCAAAGGAAGATCTATTAAACCTGGTTAAGATTGTTTCTGAAACGATGAATGGGGAGTTGTTAAAAAGAAACTTATCCTTTTCTCTGGAAGGTACGCCAATATCGGTTGAAATCGATAAGGACCGGATCAGCCAGGTGATTGCAAACCTACTTTCTAATGCGATGAAATATACGCCGGAAGGTGGCAGCATAAAAGTGGTGGTTACGGAAACACCCAAAGACGGCGTCATAAAGGTAATTGATAATGGGATTGGAATCCCGGAACGAGAACTTCCCCTCATCTTTGAACGGTTTTATCGTTCCGATAAGTCAAGAGACAGAAAGACGGGAGGTGCAGGGATCGGACTTGCCATTGTAAAATCCATTGTCACAGCTCACGGTGGAAGGGTAGTGGCCGAAAGCACCGTAGAACAGGGAAGTTGCTTTACCGTAAGCATTCCCAAAGACTCTAAATAAGGCGAGATCAAAATAAAGAGACAGGAAAAACCCTGTCTCTTTTTCTGTGCAGCCAATGGACGTAATTTTACCTGATTCATCGTAAACGAAGTGAATCTACAATGGGCATAAAAGCTAGTTTTGTGGTCTGAGACAGTGTCCGAATCTCTAATTCACTAATGGCTATGGTCATTATGAAAAAATCATTACAGGCAATTATCAATATAAAAGATGGAAAAAATAGAGATTCTCTCAGAAAAAATAAAAAATATCACTTTTTTCTATCTTAAGAGTCAGATTTAAATGGTATGCTTTCAAAAATATGAAATGATACAATAAATATAACAGAGTAAGGCTGAGCAAAAATAAAGGAGATAAAGGGAATGAAAGAGTCCGTATCAGGGAAAGCATCAAAACGCACGTTGCAAAGCCGCAGGTTGTTTTACTGCATTTTACCCTTCATCATACTGAGCTTTCTATTTTCCTATTTTCCGCTGCATGGGTGGATTTACGCCTTTTATGATTATAAACCTCCACTTAAATTGTCCCAGTGTGATTTTGTAGGCTGGAAATGGTTTGAGACACTCTTTGCAAATAAAACTCAGGTTGCACAGATCTTTCAGGTAATGAAGAACACACTTGCTATGAGCTTACTGGGAATGCTTACTTCTGTATTTCCAATTGGGTTTGCTATATTTCTCAATGAGATAAAATGCAAATGGTTTAAGAGTCTGGTGCAGACATTGACCGCACTTCCCAATTTTATAAGTTGGGTATTGGTCTATTCTGTGGCATTTAGCTTATTTACAGATGGCGGACTGGTAAATACGTTGCTTCAAAATATGGGACTAATCACAACCCCAATTAAGTTTCTAGACAGTGATGCTCATATCTATTCTTGGATGACCTTATGGAATGTATGGAAAGGTCTTGGCTGGGGGGCAATTCTTTATCTGGCGGCGATTGCTGGAATTGATTCAGAACTTTATGAGGCAGCACGGGTCGACGGTGCGAATCGGTTCTGTTTGATGAAGGAAATCACCCTTCCATCCTTAATGCCTACCTTCTTCGTACTGCTGATGATGTCAGTTGCTAACTTTTTAAATAATGGAATGGATCAGTATTTTGTATTCCAGAACTCTTTTAATAAAGAGCACATACAAGTATTGGATTTATACGTGTATAATGTAGGAATGACAGGAAGCAGTTTGTCTCTTGCTACTGCGATCAGTATGTTAAAAAGCATCATCAGTTTAATATTACTGACCATAGTAAATATCTTATCTAAAAAAACACGTGGGGAATCGATTATCTAGGGGGTGGTAGGTTTCGTGAAAACTAGAAAAATGAGACATAAAAGATTAAAATGCAATGACGTGGCGTTTAACCTTATCAATCATTTTGTATTCATCATCATTACGCTCATCTGTTTTTATCCATTTTACTATATGATAATCAATACCGTTAGTGCCAATGATTTAAGTGCCAATGGATCCATCCGTTTTTTACCGAAGTCCATTCATTTTGATAATTATACCCAAGTATTAGCTATAAATGGCCTGATGAGGGCGGCATTGATATCGATTGGAAGAACTGTTATTGGTACCGCTTGCACGGTATTGGCTTCAGCATTTTTGGGATATGTATTTACACAGGAAAAAATGTGGCATAGGAGATTTTGGTATCGGTTTTTCATTATCACCATGTATTTTAATGCGGGATTAATTCCGATGTTCATTACTATGAAAACACTGCATTTGACCAATACTTTCTGGGTGTATATCATACCGGTTATTATACAGCCGTTTAATATCATTCTCGTTAAGACATACATTGAATCCATGCCAAGGTCCTTGCAGGAAGCAGCAGAGATAGATGGAGCAGGAATTTTTACTGTATTTGGAAAAATCATTCTTCCCACAGCAAAACCGATTCTTGCTACCGTGGCGATCTTTTCGGCAGTGGGGCAGTGGAATTCGTTCCAGGATACACTGATTTATGTTACGGAACAGAAGTTATATTCATTACAGTATTTATTATACACTTATATCAATCAAGCCAGTTCTCTGGCAGCAATGGTTCGTAACAATGGAGTATCTGCCGTGAGTGCGGTAGCACTCGCATCTCAGCAGACACCAACTTCTATCCGCATGACGGTGTCCGTAATCGTAGTGCTTCCAATTTTGTTTGTGTATCCAATGTTTCAACAGTTTTTTGTAAAAGGAATTATGATCGGATCAGTGAAAGGGTAAGGAGGAGAGAGATGAAAAAAAAAGCGTTAAGTTTACTACTCTGTATTGTTATGACAGCTTCAACCGTATTAATTGGTTGCAGCAATGAAAAGACCAGTGCGTCTGCTGGTGGCAATGGAAAAGATGATGAATTTATTACCGTAGATGTATTTGATACATTGGCAAATTATCAGGGAATTCAGTCTGGCTGGTTTGGAAAGATAGTAAAAGATAAATTTAATATGGAATTAAACATTATAGCTCCAAATGTCGCGGGAGGCGGTGATACTTTATTTCAGACCCGTTCCGCAGCAGGGAACCTGGGGGATCTTATCATATCAAAAACAGAGAGCGGACGATTTGAAAATATGGTGAAAGCTGGACTTTTAATGGATATGACGGATCTTTTAAAAGATAAAGCTGTCTTGAAAGATTATAAAGATGCAATAGAGAACATGAATACAAATTTGAAACCAGTAGGAATCTATGGAATCCCAAGTGAGATATCCAATCGCTCCCCCAATGTATCTACGGAAGGTGTGGATCCACTGGTGGCTCCCTATGTGAGATGGGATGCTTATAAGGCCGCAGGATATCCGGCAATGGAATCTTTGGAGGACTGGATCCCGGTTATGAAGCAAATGCAGGAGAATACACCAAAAAGCGATTCTGGTAAAAAGACTTATGCCATCTCATTGTTCAAAGATTGGGATGACAGTATGATGGTGGGAGCAAAAAATTACGCATCTTTATATGGTTATAATGAAATTGGATTTGTGTTAGCCAAGGCAGATGGAAGTGATAATCAGGAAATCACCTCAAGTGACGGTTATTATGTTGGTGCGCTGGAATTTTTGTTTCATGCAAATCAAGAGGGACTAATCGATCCAGAATCGACCACGCAAAATTATGATATATTATCGGATAAGTATCGTGATGGTCAGATTTTGACTTCTCTCTGGTCCTTCCAGGGACCATCTTATTATAATACAGTGGAACACAAGAATGCTTTAAAAGGGTTTATGCCAGCATATATCAAAGGAATTTCACCTTACTCTTTTGGATGTTATACGAAAGGCAATGGAAAGACCATTATTGCCATTGGCAGCCAGACAAAGTATGCGAAAAGACTGGCAGAATTTATTGATTGGATTTATTCACCGGAAGGAATGGAAATTGTAGGTCAGGCCAACGGGGCAGCAGGAATGGAAGGATTAACATGGGAGATAAAAGACGGGAAGGCAGTGTTTACGGAATTTGGTGAGAAAGCACTCCCTAATAATAATGTACCAGTTCCGGAAGAATGGGGCGGTGGTTCATGGAAGGATGGAGTACCTGCGCTTAACTTTAAAACGCTGTCAATTGTTGATATCGATCCGAGGATTAATGAGCCGTACCTAACTACTATGTGGTCTTCGGAATTAGCAAAGCGAACAACGCCCCTAGATCTTGACTGGCAGGAGAAAAATGGTGGTGCAAAGACAACCATTGAATTTCTAGAAAGCAAAAATGCACTGTCAGTTGCAGCAGGAACCTCTTATTTACAACCAGAAGAAAGTTCTGATATTACAACACTTCGGGGGCAATGTAAGTCAGTGATTGTGGATGATTCATGGAAGATGATATTTGCCAAGGATGAAACGGAATTTAAGAGTATTTTAAAACACATGCAGGATACGGTCAAAGGTCTTGGATATGAAAAGGTACTGGAAGTGGATATGAAAAATGCAAACGATCAGGCAGATTCCAGAATTAAAGCTGTGGAAGAGTACAACAATAAAGCAAAGTAGAGTTTCAATCATTGACAATGAAGAAGTGGTGATTGACAAGAAATAGTTGTTATAAAATGGACACCGAGAGGGCCGGCTTCTCGATGTCCATTGTTCACTCCTTTATTGATAAAACCTGCGGTATTCCGCAGGACTCATACCAACGTATTTCTTAAATTTCTTATGGAAGTAATTAACGTCTGTATAACCGACTAGCAGAGCAATTTCATATACCTTATTTTCATCGTTTAAAAGTGACTTCTTGGAGTTTTCAATCCGGACTTCATCAATGTAAGAATTAAAGCTCTTCCCAGTAGCTTTATGAAACACCTTTCCAAGATACGAACTGTTATATCCAAAAAGGTCTGCAATGGTTCCCAGCTTTAAATTCTCCTGATAGTTGTACTGAATATAATGGAGGATGCCATCCATGACGTTTTCGCGGGTAGGTGACCCAATGGCGTTCATGCACATCTCAAATTGAAGTGTAAAAAAATCCAGTATTTCATATAGGTAATATTTTTCTTCTATGGTACTGATGATAGCAGCATTGTTTGGAAATGGTATCTCTATGCCGCAATATGTATGAGTGAGGATGGATTTTACCTGGATCATGATATCTGCCAGGGTATGTTTTACGATGGGAACCTCAAGGTCCGCAAAGTAGAGGTCCTTTTTTAATTGGTCCAAGACTTCTTGGAGCATTTGATGGTTAGCGGATTGAATGTGGTTTCCAATCTGCTGAGGGTAGGTGTTTTCCATAAAAGCATTGGATTTGATTGTAGGGAAATCCTTTGGCAAATCCATATACCCCAGGACATGTTGATTAAAATGGCAGAAGAATCTGCGTTTCATCAGTAATTGTGCGTCCTCAAAGGAACTATGGATGTGCTCTGCTGAATAAACAGGTTTTCCATAGGTGAGAAACAGGGAATCCAAAGGAGAACCTTTTTGTGGTTGGCTGATATAATGTTCCACCAGCTCCTGAAACCGGTTCAGTGCAAAATCGCCTTTTAATATAATCACATTTAGATCGTTTTGTTTCAAAAATTCCAGTGAGTTGTGATTTTTGTTTGCAAGCCGCAGGATTTCCGCAAAATCCCATGTGGCCTGGAAAGAATCTTGATTGTAGTTTGCATATAAAACAACCTGATATACATAAGACTCCAGCATCATATCGTGATAGTCCAGAAACGAATCATTGGCTTTGTTGAAAAGAATATCATGTAAAATAGAATCTCTGGCTTTGTCGCGGTATTGCAACAGCTTTTTCTGCATATCCAGTTCATTTCGTATGGATTCTTTTGCTTCCAGAACGGCTTTTTCAAGTTCCTTTTCCTCAATCGGCTTTGTGAGATAGCAGGTTACTCCAAAACGGATGGCTTCCTGGGCGTAGGAAAAATCAGAGTATCCACTTAAAAGAATAAATCTTCCGCTAAACCCCTGTTCCCTTGCCCTTTTTATGACCTCTAAGCCAGATAACTTGGGCATGCGGATATCCAATAGGACAACGTCCGGCATAAGTCTGATGATCTGCTCCAATGTATCCTGCCCATTCTTGCCCTCACCACAAATATAAAATCCCAGTTCCGACCAGTTAAGCAAGTATCGGATCCCTTCCCTTACATCAATTTCATCATCGGATATAAACAGTTTCATTCTTCCATCCCCCTAATACATTCCTGTGCTGGCAAAACCATAGTTACCAGTGTCCCCCAATGCTTCTTGCTCTTTACCTGAAAACCAAAGTTCTTGCCATAATATAATTGAATTCGTTGATAAATATTATAAAGCCCGATCCTTTTTGAAGATTCCCGGTGCAGTTTATCAATGTTTTGGTACATCTTGGCAATCTCTTCCGGCGTCATACCACAGCCATTGTCAAAGATATCAATATATAATTTCTTTTCTTTTTTTATGATGTGAATAATGATCCTTCCGCCTTGTTCCATTTCTTTTAGTCCGTGAAGCACTCCATTTTCCACAATGGGCTGTAAGAGAAGAGGCATAATCTGATATTCGTTTAAATCTATCTGCGGTGATGTCTTTAAGGAATAGTTGATGCTGTCATGAAAACGCAGTTTTTGAATGGATAAATATGTATCAATATAATCCAGTTCTTTTGCCAGAGTGATAAAAGAGTTTGTGGTGTTTTCTAGCACATAGCGCATGGATTTTCCAAGTAGCTTTACTGCATTTGCCACATCTAAATTACCAGCTTTTAGTGACCGCATACGAATGGTCTCCAACGTGTTGTAGAGAAAATGGGGATTAATCTGACTGGAGAGCATCTTAAATTCCATTTGCTGCTGCTGGTTTGCCAGTTGTTGCGTCCGTATCTGGGCTTCATATACAGAGGTTTCTTTGCGCAGAATATCCTGTATCATGACATTTAAGTCTGCGAATGCCTCGGAAATTTCATCTTCTCCATGAAAGGTGTCAATGATGTTATAGTTGCCCTGGCTTGCATTGTGCATGGTCTCACGGAGTGTAATGATGCGGTGACTGAAATACCTAGAGTAGGTGTAGATGAATGCACTGGTGACGAAGAGAATCAGCATGAGAATCCCAAGATATAGACCGGTAATCTTGTTCATATAGGGGTATCCATTCTCATTTAGTGACGCTAGATAGAATAAATCATTGGAGTATGTAGTAGAAAGGGAAGAGACACAGCCGATCACTTTTTGCTCCGGCAGATTGATTTTGCCAAGATAGTATCCATCGGGACCAGAGGCATATGTTTTCAAGGATTGGTCCATGGTCTGTTTGTTACTGCAATAAAATATTTCACCCTCATTTAGCCATAGAACGGTGTTTAGAGAGCTGTTTTCAATTCGATTTTTGATATGATTGTTGCTTACGGTTAAATTTAGGATTGCGAAACTATTAATCTGAGGGAGAAATATTCTGGTGTGCAGACATAACATAAGGGAATGATTGTCAAAATTATCTGAGACATCTTCTATGGTCCAAAAAGGAGTAACGGTAGTATAAGCCTGTTCAAACCAGTCCTCTTTTTGTAGGTCAGATGTAATCTGATGAATATATTTGCTTTCCGGCATAGAATTGTTTTGAGTATAGATTGATATGCGTTGTATTGCCATGTCCTGTGATAAAAGTGTCACAAATCCCTTATAATTTTCTATTTCCCTGGTACCTTCAGTTGGGGAGGCATAAACCGTGCTTAATAGCTGAATTAATTCTTTATCGGAAGATAGTGACTCTGCTTTTATCTGTATATTTGAGGTTAAATCAAGGAGAAGAGACTTGACTCGGAGATTGTCGGAGTGGGACTGATCTTCATAATGGCGAAACAATAAGGATCGTGTATTGTATACAAGGTAATTACCAATAGACATAACAGGGATAAATATGGCAATAAAAAAAATAATGGAAAGTTGTTTCTGTACCTTGATTCTTGTTATTGCTGTAAATATTTTTTTGATCGACATGATTAATCCCCCCATTCCTCTACTTATTCTAATTATATCGACCTTACTCAAGAAATAAAAGTAATAGATGAAAAACTCACTAATTTTTCCGTGATTTATCTGGAATTATACCTGTATGCTTGGTGATGCCTCTCGCTTATAATCGTGTGTAAAGAGATGATTTAAGGAGGAAGCGTTATGAAATTTGGTAACGGGTGTTGGTTGCAGAAAGAGGGCTGTGGCTGTTTTGCGCCTCAGCAGGCTTATTTTGTAAAAACACAACCTGGTAAAGTGACTATTTGTGCCCCCACAACAAGCATTGAACACCGGGGAGACACTCTGGGTGGAATCAATCTGACACTGGAGATTACATCGCCTATGCCGGAGGTGCTGCGGGTTAAGACCAGCCATCATTTGGGAGTGAAAAATAAGGGACCGGAATTTGAATTAAATGTGGAAGAAAATATAAATTTAGATGTACGAGAGGATGAAGAACAAATCAGGGTATCTAGTGGAAGTTTGTCTCTGATAATTACAAAAGAGAACTGGAGCATGACCTATGAAAGAGATGGTCAGGTCATCTCCAGGAGCAGTGGGCAAGATCTGGCTTATATGAAAATGGATTGGAAAGGTTATGCCTATGATAAGGGTAGCCAGGATGCCTATATGCGTCAGCAGCTTGGTCTGTCGGTAGGTGAGCTGGTCTATGGCATGGGGGAGCGTTTCACCCCATTCATTAAAAATGGGCAGAGTGTAGATATCTGGAATGAGGATGGCGGTACGAGTACGGAGCAGTCCTACAAGAATATTCCGTTTTATCTTACCAACAAGGGATACGGCGTGTTTGTAAATCATCCGGAGAAGGTTTCTTTTGAGGTGGGAACGGAGCAGGTATCAAAAGTGGAATTTAGCGTCCCTGGAGAACGCTTGGATTACTTTTTTATCAATGGACCGACCATGAAAGAGGTGCTAAATCGTTATACCAGTTTAACCGGAAAACCTTCTTTGCCAGCACAATGGACCTTTGGTTTATGGTTGTCCACATCCTTTACAACCAATTACGACGAAAAGACGGTTATGAGTTTTATAGATGGAATGGAGGAGCGGGGGATCCCACTAGAGGTATTCCATTTTGATTGCTTCTGGATGAAGGATTTTCACTGGTGTGATTTTTTGTGGGACAGCAGAGTATTCCCGGAACCAGAAGATATGCTTCGTAGAATAAAAGAGAAAGGATTAAAGATTTGTGTATGGATTAACCCTTATATCGCTCAGGAATCCTATTTGTTTGAAGAAGGAATGGAGAAGGGATATTTTGTACAACGCAGGAATAAAGATGTGTGGCAGTGGGATATGTGGCAGCCGGGCATGGCACTGGTTGATTTTACAAATCCTAAGGCCAGTGAGTGGTTTCAGAAAAAGCTTGAAACCTTGTTAGATATGGGGGTCGACTGTTTTAAAACAGATTTTGGAGAGAGGATTCCAACGGAAGATATTAAATATTATGATGGCTCAGACCCAGTTAAAATGCACAATTACTATTCCTACTTATACAATAAAACGGTATATGAATTGCTGCAGCGCAAAAAAGGAGACAATAATGCGGTGTTGTTTGCAAGATCAGGCACAGTAGGCGGGCAGAAATTCCCGGTACATTGGGGCGGAGACTGTTGGTCGACCTATGAGGCAATGGCAGAAAGTTTAAGAGGCGGTTTATCCCTTACCATGTCTGGATTTGGATATTGGAGCCATGATATTGGAGGATTTGAAAGCACATCAACTCCAGATGTATATAAGCGCTGGGCTGCCTTTGGTCTGTTATCCTCTCACAGCCGTTTGCACGGAAGCACATCCTACCGGGTACCTTGGGTCTATGATGATGGGGCGGTTGATGTACTTCGCTTTTTCACCAAACTAAAGATGGAGTTACTTCCATATATCTATAGCAGCGCAGTAGAGACATCACGCACAGGATTGCCTGTGATGAGAAGCATGGTTTTGGAATTTGAAAAGGAACCCGGATGCCATTACCTGGACCGACAGTATATGTTAGGGGAGAAGTTGTTGGTTGCCCCAATCTTTAATGAAAACGGCGAGTCCTCTTACTATCTTCCAAAAGGAACATGGACCAATTATCTGACTGGAGAAACGGCTGAAGGTGGCGCATGGCACAACGAAAAGCATGGATACTTGTCCATTCCGCTGTGGGTAAGAGAAAACACAATATTGCCAGTAAGTGATGGAGAAAAAAGGGCCAAAGATTCTTATGCGAAAGATATACGGCTGAAGGTCTTCCATTTACAGGAAGGTGCAGAAACCATTGTGTATGAAGGTCATTCAGAGGTTTTGAACATCAACATGGAAGTAAAAGATCAAAAGATTTACTGCCATGGAGTAGCAAATCGCGGCTATCAGATCCAATTTATAAATCGCATAATAACAAAGGTTCAGGGTGCAGAACTTGTAAATAAGGGTTCTGACAGCCTTGTTATCGTCATAGATCCCTCTGCTTCCATCGTTTGCGAGTATTAAGAGGTCTTCATACACTAAATGACTTTCTAATTTAGAACTAACATGTGAGCAAAGCTTAAGGGGTAACAATAGCAGGAATAAACTGAAATATGGAATAAAACTGAAATATGGAATAAAGGAGTAGAACACAATGGAAACGCAGATCAAAAAAAGGGCGGAAGAACTAATGGAGAAACTGACTCTTGATGAAAAGATCGGTATGATTCATGGGGCACAGCTTTTTCAGACGGCAGGGGTTGAGCGGCTAGGAATCCCGCCACTTAAGATGTCAGACGGACCAATGGGAGTTCGGCAGGAGTTTGAGCCGGATCGTTGGAACACCATTGGTCATTCGGATGATTATGTGACTTATCTTCCGTGTAACAGTGCATTGGCTGCAACATGGAACAGAAAACTGGCCTATGAAATGGGTAGTGTACTTGGTGAGGAAGCCAGAGGGCGGGGAAAAGATGTAATTTTGGCTCCTGGGGTTAATATAAAAAGAAGTCCTTTATGCGGAAGAAATTTTGAATATTTCAGCGAGGATCCCTACCTTACCAAAGAAATGGCAGTGCCTTATATTCAGGGAGTCCAGATGTGGGACGTGGCGGCATGCGTAAAACATTATGCAGTGAACAATCAAGAAACAGGACGCCTATGGGTGGATGTAGAAATCGACGAGCAGGTGTTGAGAGACATTTACTTGCCAGCCTTTTATGATGCGGTAACAAAAGGTGGGGCTTATACAATTATGGGTGCTTATAACAAATTATATGGAGAGCATTGTTGCCAGAGTGATTTTTTGTTACATAAGATTCTGCGTGAAGAGTGGGGGTATGACGGCGTGGTAATTTCTGATTGGGGCGCAGTTCACGATACCCAAAAGGCTGCATTGTCCCAATTGGATATCGAAATGTCAGTCACCTACGATTTTGATGATTACTTTATGGCTGGTCCACTCAAAAAGATGATTCAGGCAGGAGAGATAAGTGAAACCATTATCAATGAAAAAGTGGTTCGTATTCTATTGTTGATGATGCGCCTACATATGCTGGACGGGGAACGGAAAGCAGGAGCCTACAATACGAAAGAACATCGACAGAAAGCCTTGGAAGTGGCAAGAGAGTCAGTTGTTCTATTAAAAAACGAAAAAAATCATCTTCCTCTTAAAAAAGAAGAATTAAAAAGTGTGCTGCTGGTAGGCGAGAACGCAGACTGTCTCCATTCTGGTGGAGGTGGAAGTGCGGAAATCAAGGCATTGTATGAAATCTCTCCGCTGATGGGACTCAAAACTCATCTGGGAGGAAATGTTAAAGTGGGTTATACCCAAGGATATTGTAGGGAAGAAAAGAGTGAAGACAGTCAAGGAAATTGGCAGGAGACTAGCTTGGAAAATGATAATGGTCCTACAAAGCCGTCTGATCACCAGACCGATGAAATGGAAATGAAAAGAAAACAGCTTCGCAATGAGGCGATTCAGCTAGCAAAAGAGTATGAGACGGTAATGTATATCGGAGGGCTAAATCATGATCTAGATTGTGAAGGAAACGATCGAGAGGATATGAAGCTGCCTTATGAACAGGATATATTAATTCAGGAGCTGTTAAAAGTAAAGCCCGATCTGATTGTAGTAATAATCGGTGGAAGCCCAGTAGAAATGGACACTTGGATTCATCAGGCAAATACTGTAGTATGGGGCTGGTATGCAGGAATGGAAGGAGGAAATGCACTGGCTGAAGTGTTGCTCGGAGAAGTGAATCCCTCTGGTAAACTGCCAGAGACATTTTATAAAACTCACAGGGACTGTTCGGCACATATTCTTGGTAAGGCGATTGGAGATAAAAAAGTTGTCTATCACGAAGGAAGATATGTAGGGTACCGTTATTATGATAAATATCATGTTGAGCCCCAATATTGCTTTGGTCACGGGCTTTCCTATACCAGCTTTGAATATCGCAGTCTGAGCGTTGACAGAATTGAGAAAAAAATACTTTGTTATGTGAAAAATACCGGAAATGTGGCAGGTGGGGAAATCATTCAAGTATACAAGCGTAGTAATGAAAATGAAGAATTTTATTTTCGGGAACTGATTGGATTTGAGAAAGTATTTTTAGAAGCTGGAGAAGAAAAACAGATCACGCTGAATCTTGAGACTGAAATTGAAAAAGGATGTGAGCTGTTAGTTGGAAGCTCCTCAAGAGATATTCGTCTGAAATTCAAATTTGATTTCAAATAAATAAATATATAAATAATAAATGGTTCTATACTGAATGTTGGGGTGTGCTTAAAAGGCACACTTCCAACATTCTTTTTGTTGTATTAAAATACATCTATAAGAAGCCTCCAAAAACCATTATCCCGACCAAAGTTTAATGCTACGGAGGTGACCACTTATAGATGTACCCTAATTATAGCAAGGCATTTCTCGACTTGGAAGATGTTTTTGTTAAAAAAGTAATTCCTGCGGATTCTTTCCTTAAAGTTTTTATTGAAACACGACCTACGGAGCAGTCCTGTCCTTGTTGCTCCTCTAGCACCAGGAGAATTCATGATTACCGTACTCAGGAGATTGATGATATTCCCTTTCAGGGAAAAGCGGTTACACTTGTCCTTAGAAAGCGCCGTTATCTTTGCACAGATTGTGGCAAACGCTTCTATGAACACTACTCTTTCCTACCACTTTATCATCGCAGAACCAGACGGCTGGCCTTTTATGTTATTTTATTACTCCGACAGACGTTCTCCTTAAAGCAGGTTTCCCTACTTACTGGCGTTTCTGTTCAGACCATTTGCAGGCTCTTGGATACCCTCAACTATGCACCGCCAGACAGGCTTCCAGAGGCTATTTCCATTGATGAATTCAAAGGTAATGCTTCTACTGGAAAATATCAGTGCATTCTCGTGGATCCCAAAAAGCACCGAATTCTGGACATCCTACCAGACCGCACACAGAGCCATCTGGCTGATTACTTTAGGAGTATTCCCCGATTAGAGAGGCTAAAGGTGAAGTTTTTTGTATCCGACATGTGGCTTCCATACGTGGAGCTAGCAAGAGTTTTCTTCCCTCATGCGAAGATTATTGTAGACAAGTACCATTTTATTCGTCAGGTTACCTGGGCCATCGAGAATGTACGCAAACGGCTCCAGCGATCTATGCCGGCAACTCTCCGAAAATACTACAAACGGAGCCGTAAGCTAATTCTGACTCGTTATAAAAAGCTTGTGGATGAGAATAAAAAAGCTTGTGATCTTATGCTTCAGTACAGTGACGATCTGCGACTCGCCCATATGATGAAAGAATGGTTTTACGATATCTGTCAGACTGAATCTTACCGAAAGCAGCAGCAAGAGTTCGATGACTGGATTGCCAATGCCAGGGATTGTGGTATCACCGAATTCGAAAAATGTGCCAAGACATTTCGCTCCTGGAGAAAAGAAATCTTAAATGCTTTCAAATATGGCATCACAAATGGTGTCACGGAAGGGTTTAACAATAAGATTAAGGTATTAAAACGAAGTTCCTATGGAATCCGAAATTTCAAACGATTCCGAACTCGGATACTTCATTGTACATCATAGGAAAAAATGGTCGGGATAAGGAGGCTTATTTCGCATGCTCAAAAACAACATACAATAGAACCAGCTATTAAAATGGCTCTAAATGCAAGAGTGGAGCGGGATTCCGACGAATCCCACCCCAACTATTGACAAAGAGCCTAATAAATAAAGCACATTTTCTGTTTAACCAGAAAATGTGCTTAATGTAAATTGATTTTTATTGTAAGTAATAATTCCTTCCGCCTGGAGTTTGCTCAACTCGTTTGACAGGGCACTTCGGTCAATGGAAAGATAGTCCGCAAGTTGCTGTCTGTTAAATGGAATATCGAAGGTAGAAGAACTGGCCTTTATGGATTCTGCGGACAAATAAGAGAGCAGTTTTTCCCGTATGGTCTTTTTGGACATGTGCTGCATTTTCTTTGTAAGCACCATATTCTTTTTCGCAATGGCAGAAATGAAGTTTTGGACAAGTCGTGTATGGAAATTGCAGGCAGAGCTACATATATTCATAATCCGGTTGAAATCCATAAAGATCACATCGCATTCTGTGTCGCAAAGCACACTCATCTCAATTGGGCTGGAAGGAATACAGGCATAAGTCTCTGCAAATAAGGTTCCTGGCATAACTTCAGAAATAATGGTTCGTTTTCCCCAGAAATCCTCCTGGATAATAAGTGCGGTCCCGGAAACTACCATTCCTATGGAACGAATGTAATCTCCACTGTGTATAATGAATTCATCTTTTTTATAATGTTTTAAGCGGGCAGACAAACAAGTGAGCATAGTCTGGATTTCTTCCGATGTAACACCCTGAAAAAGATTGGATTTTTTTAAAATAGGCAGATATTCCTGCATTTTTCTCTTCCTTTCAAAAAAGTTTTCAAAATGTTGTAATAACAACTGAATTGTTGAAAATATTATATTATAATTTCCATGTAAAGGCAAGAAGTTTCAAGGAACAATCCACACGCTGTATATGCAGAGGAACATTTTAAGACGTTATTAGTAGTTGCTTTTAAATGTAACAGATAAAAGGAATCAAGAAAGGTCATAGTAAGAAGATGGATAGCAAATCAGCAGATACCATTAAGCTGGTAGATGAGTTGACTGGTGCAATGATAGGTTTAGCCAAATCCTGTGGAAATCATCAAAAACTTCCCACAACCACAGCCATACTTGTGGAAGGGTTATTCACAACCGTTTTCAATACAACCGATGATGGTCTAAAGGAAATGATTCGAAGAGTCAGAGAAGAGAAGGTTAGGGTAGCACCTAACTGCAGTACTTGTCTTTCTATATGCGGCAATACCTCTGATTTTGATATGAAGGAAATGTTAAATGACGATAAGGAGATTCAGTCCCTAAAGTCTCTAATCTTACTGGGAGTTAAAGGTCTGGCAGCTTACGCTTACCAAGCTTTATTACTTTCCTATGAAGATGAGAAAGTCAATTATTTCTTTTACAAAGCATTGTGTATGATCAGCTATGATCTGACTATGGAACAGCTTCTTCCAGTGGCACTTGAGCTAGGAGAAATGAATTACCTATGTATGGAGCTTTTAAATAGGGCAAACACTGGTACCGATGGTTTATAAAAAGAATTGAAATTAAATAATGTGTAAAGAATATAGGAGGAATTTATTATGATAACGAAAGAAATGACAATTGGAGAAGTTTTAAGAATGAACTCTGCTTTTGCAGAAGTTTTAATGAGCTTTGGTATGCACTGCCTTGGATGCCCTTCTTCTCAGATGGAGTCTTTGGAAGAAGCTTGTATGGTACACGGTCTTGATTCAGAAGGCCTTATTGAGAAACTGAACAATATCTAATAGAGAAAAGAGGAATCCCATGAGTGCTTTTTTAGGACCAATTCATATCTGGTTATACAATAAAATTAAATTTCAGGATGCAATGGCAAATGCTGTTTTAGATTTAGCAAAAGACAAAGGCATTGCAGGTGACTTAAGAGAAAAGACAGAAAACCGTTACGGATCACTGCCAGAAGGCAATTTAGAAGATCTCGTAGATACCGGCAATATTCACGGCTGGTTGCAGGAGAGAGTAAGTTTAGTAGAGAACAGACTAGCTTATGCAGTAACCGAAGTACTTGAGGCTGACAAAGATGCACTTCCTTTCATGGAAGAAGCAATTATCAAGCTGGGAGAAACTAGTCCAGTAGAATCTGGAATCTCAGCAAGTGATGCATTTGGTGCCTTAGATGCAATCCTTTTAAACGGTATGCCTTGTGATCACGTCAATGCAATGGAAGAGAATTCTGAGGACCGTGTCGTATGGAGACAGACTCAGGACATTCATGGAGCATATTGGAACATGATTCACGGTGACGTGAAACATTACTACACCTTAAGAGGCGCGCTGATAAAGGGAATGTTAAAGAATTCCGGTATTGAGTTCAGCCAAATCGAAAACCAGGTGTACGAATTAAGGAGATGATGCTATGTACGGAATTGACTTATTAATGAAAGAACATGAAAATATTCTTGGTTTTACTGCCTTTTTAAGAAAGATTTGTACCGGTATTTTAAACGGAGAGCCAGTTGATGGAAAACTGTTAAGAGAATGCGTTGATTTTGGAAGAAATTATGCAGACAAGCATCATCATGGCAAGGAAGAAAAAATCTTGTTCCAGTTCATGCTTGATAACATGGGCCCAGTCGCAGAAAAGCTGATCCGTAATGGTATGTTAGTAGAACATGATTTTGGAAGACTGTATCTTTCTGAACTTGAAAAAGCAGTTGACGAATATGAGAAAAATCCACTAGATGATTACAAGCTTGATATTATCTCTAATGGTGTTGGATATGGTGCTTTGTTAAAGCGCCACATTGAAAAAGAGGATGAAGTTGTCTACACCTTTGCGGTACGCGCACTTTCAGACGAAAATAAAAAGGCAGTGGATGAGGAAACAGAATCCTTTGAAAAACAGGCAGACGGAGATGGAATAAGGGATCATTATTTAACCTGGCTCCATGAGAAGATGAAATAATTAAAATTAGGGACGGTCTGGGAACACAGGCCGTCCTGTCTATTTATATATCGTACAAAAGAAGGGAACTTTAAACATGGAATTAAAACACTATATGGATCAGCATGAGCGGATCTGGGAGGAACTAAATATAATAAAAGCACTCTGTAAAAAGAGGGATATTGAGCAGGATGCTGCCGAGGTAGCCTTACATATCAACAGTCTGGCAGGAAAGTTAAAAATACATCTTTCATCTGAGGATCAGTATCTTTATCCCTCCTTTCTACAGTCCAATGATTCAAAGCTGGTAACGATGGCTGTGGAATATCAGAAGGAAATGGGAAATCTTCTTGATGTGTTTACTGAGTTTAAAGAAGGATTTAACACAAAGTTTAAAATACTTGCAGATAAAGATCGCTTTTACTCAGAAGCGGATAAGATCGTAAGGACGATTGAAATGCGAATGCAAAAGGAAGAGAATGGGTTATATCGTCTTGTAAAATAGATAAAGTAAAGGAGTGGAGATAACCCCTCCAAAGCGTATGGGTATATACTAAAAACATGAGTAAGCGTCACAACTAAAAAATTTAGTTGTGGCGCTTTTTCTATATCCGTAAAAACCATTATAAAAACAAGTCAATCAATTTTTGATTATATTATTAAAACATTTTATTGAATTATATTGATTTCATGGTATCAAGATAGATAAACTAATAAGAAGCTGGTATTCATTGCCAAAAATATGCAAAACAACATAAAACAATTATAAAATACAGATGAAAACAAAATAAACACATAAAAATAAATAAAAATATTGCAAAAACAAAAATGATATGCTACAATTTCAACATAAAGGACATAACGGGGTGTGTCCGGAGCAATAAACTATATTCTATATTTTAAGGAGGTTTATTTTATGAGAAGGAAGTTAGCAATGATCCTTGCCGCATTGGTGGTATTATCCACAACTGCCTGTAGCAGTGGGACAACCTCAGCGACTACGGCAGCACCAACGGAGAAGAAAACAGAGGCTTCAAAGACAGAAGAAACAACAACCGCAGCCAAGAAGATCTCAGAAGCACAAGCATCTGGTTCCCTGAAAGGAAAGAAAGTTGCCGTTGTAAGAAACCTGGCGGCAGGTGATCATACCCAGCAGTTTCTTGATGGCTGTGTATCGGAAGGTAAAAAGTTTGGCTGGACCGTAGATACCTTTGTAACGGATGGGGATGATGCAAAGGCTCAGGAAACGGTGGCACAGGTAATTGCAAAGAATTATGACGGACTGATCGTATCTCATGGGCAGCTTTCTTATTCTTATGATATGTTAAAGCCTGCAAGAGAAAAGGGGATGGCAGTCGTAACCTTTGATACTATGCCATTTCAAGGTGGAGATGCCAACGGACTGCTTTTAGAAGGAGTAACCTCAACCGCGCAGAATGACCAGGCACTTGCAGAACTCTCTCTTGGACACATGATGAAAGAGTTCGAGGCCAAAGGTGGCACTTATCCAATGAAGGTCCTCAAAACATTCATGGGACCTGGTGTTCCGCCCCTTGACCGCCGCAATGAGATCTATACCAGACTGGAAGGAGAAGGAAAGATCAAGACTCTAGAGGTGATTGCACCTTCTGATTCTGCCAATGCAAGAGGTGATATGACCAATAAGACAGCTGCAATTCTTCCCAAATATCCGGAAGGCTCTGTGGATGCAATTTGGGGTTGCTACGATGAGCTGGCAAAAGGTGTATTACAGGCATTAAATGATGCAGGCCGCACCGATATTCCCATGTATACCATTGACGTTTCAAATGATGACATTCAGCTTATGGTAAAGAATCCTAAAGTTTGGAAATCCACTGCAGCCGTAGATCCAAAACTTATTGGAATCGTAGATACACGGCTTATTGCACTTAAACTTCTTGGATCAGAAACACCAGATTATTTTGATTTGGATGCCAATAATATTGAAACCACACAGCTAAGTGCAGATACCACCATGAATGATCTTGGAAAGATCATTAAGGGCTGGGGGAACGCAGAAGATCCTAAAGGTGCCTTATACACTGATGTCATCAAAGGACTTTATGCACAATAGCTGGATGGGGATCGTTGCCATTACATATTTTAAGGAAGAGATGCCATGAACGAAATTAAGCTTGAAATGAAGGATATATCCATTGAATTTCCTGGGGTAAAGGCTCTGAATGGAGTTGATTTTAGTTTGACAAGTGGTAAGATTCATGCGCTCGTGGGTGCCAATGGCGCCGGTAAGTCCACCCTTATGAAAGTACTTGCCGGAGTTAATACGCATTATACAGGACAAATTTACGTTGGAGGGGAACCGGTGGAAATCCGGTGCCCCAAAGACGCAAAGAATCTTGGAATAGAAATCGTATTTCAGGAAGTCGACACAGCGTTGATTCCTTATCTGACCGTAGCAGAGAATGTCATGTTCAATACTCTGGTCAATAAAATGGGGAAAAGGCAGATGGTGAACTGGAAAGAAATGAGGCAGTCAGCCAGAGAAGTCTTAAAAAAGCTAAATGTGGATGTGGATGTGAACAAACAGGTATCTGCATTGACTTTGGCACAAAAGCAGATGGTTCTCATCGCAAGATGTGTGGTGGGGAAATGCCGTTTTCTAATTTTGGATGAGCCTACAGCTCCTTTATCCAATTCTGAGACTCAGGAATTATTTCGAGTAGTCAGAGAGTTGGCAAAAGAAAATGTAGGTGTGGTATTTATTTCCCATCGACTGAGCGAGCTTTATGAAATCTGCGAAAGCATTACCGTCATGCGGGATGGTATGTTGGTAATTGACTTGCCTCTGACGAAAGAGTTGGAGGTCAATACTCTTGTGGAACATATGCTGGGCCGAAGTTATGAAGATAACTACATTAAGAAAAACTGCCAAATCGGAGGCCCTCTCCTTGAAATAGAAGATTTAACGGAGAAGGAGGAAAGGGTAAAACATATTACCATGACCATACACGAAGGCGAAATTGTAGGTGTGGCAGGTCTGGTAGGTGCCGGTAAAACAGAGCTTTGCAAGACCTTATTTTCTGCCTATCAACATGGAAGTGGCATTATGAAGCTAAAGGGGAAGGTAATGAAGGCAAAAGGTCCCATGCAGGCAGTAAAGTCTGGGCTAGCCCTGGTGCCGGAGGAACGGAGAAAAGAAGGTGTTTTGATTACGGACCCAGTAGTTTCCAATATTACTGTGGCAGCCATGGAGAAATACACCAACCGTCTATCTGTGGTAAATAAAAAACGAGAAAAAGAAGACGCCAGAAAGATGATTAAGGATCTTGGGATCAAGACTCCATCCGAACAACAGATGGTGGCGCTTTTATCTGGAGGAAATCAGCAAAAGGTGGTCGTTGGAAAGTGGCTTAATAAGGATTCAGAGGTTTATATTTTCGATGAACCAACAAAGGGAATTGATGTGGGTGCCAAACAAGATATGTATGAGCTGATTGAAGGATTGGCCGCCAGAGGGAAGGGAATTATCTATGCAACCTGCGAATTTCAGGAAGTATTAAGTATCTGCGACCGCATTTATGTGATGTATGATGGAGAAATCATAAAGGAATTAAAAGCAGCAGATACATGCGAAAAAGAACTGCTTTACTATTCGACAGGAGGTAAATGATATGTCTGGGGCAGAGAAGGTAATAAGGAAAGTCAATCTTTCAGATTTTGTCACAAAGTGGGGCACCATCGCAACTATGGTTATTATGTTTATCCTGTTCACATTTGGGAACTGGAGTAAGGAAGCGGGGGCCAGCATGTTCCTGACCCAGTCCAATATGATTACCATTCTGCGTGCGGTATCCATTACCACCATAATAGCAATCGGCCTTACGTTTGCACTTGCTGTTAACGGAATGGATCTTTCCATCGGAGCCACGGCCCAATTTGCCAATGTTTTTGTTATGACATGTTTTGTTTGGCACAATATAAATATTGGTGTTTCCATCATTCTCACCGTTTTAATCTGCTTAAGTGTCGCTGTCATTAACAGTATTCTCATTGTTAAGTTTAGGATACCGGACATGGTTGCAGCACTGTCTGTCATGTTTATGTATCAGGGTGTCTCCATGACTTATTCCAGAGGTGGGGCTATTACAGAACGAATGACACGGGCAGATGGAACACAGGCACCGGGTCTTGTGCCAGAGGCATTTCGAGGTTTGGGAAAAGAACCGTGGCTGATTATTATTATGATCTGCGTGGTGCTGTTTGCCTATTTCTTCTTAAATTATACCAAGCATGGCAGATACATGTATGCAGTAGGAGGAAATCCGGAGGCAGCTCAGCTTTCCGGTATTCCGGTAGCACGTTATAAAATTCTGGCCTATTTTCTATCTGCTATTTTTGCGTCTGTAGGTGGAATATGTCTAGCAGCTCGGGTGGGCACGGCTCAGATTTCGGCAGGCGATTCGTATCTCATGCCTTCTGTATGTGCAGCCTATATCGGTTTTTCCGTATTTGGGGCGGGGAAAGCCAATGCTTTTGGCACCTTTGCAGGAGCCGTGTTGGTTGGTATGCTGGAGAACGGTTTGATTATGATGTCGGTTCCTTATTATGCCATGAATATCATAAAAGGCGGGGTTCTTGCCGTTGCGCTTGCTATGACATATGCAAGTGGTAAGACAAAAAACGGGTAATCGAAGAAGAAAAACTGTAGAAAAAAACCATAGAACAATATTAGGGGAAGGTGACAGTAATGTCTAAATTTGATAGCTATTTTTTAATGAAAACAAAAGAAGTTCCAGATTATGTCAGGGAAAAACTCTCCTTTTTTGATCAGGATGCCAGTCTGGAATGCAGCGAAATCGGAGATGGGAACTTAAATTATGTATTCCGGGTTATTGACCCGGCCTCTGGAAAAACTATTATTGTAAAGCAGGCAGGAGAAGCCCTAAGAATCTCAGCAGATATGCATATATCTACGGACCGTGGAAGGATCGAAGCAAAGATTCTTGGAATTCAGGAGCTTTATTCCCCGGGTCTGGTTCCTAAGGTTTACTTGTACGATGGTACCATGTGCGCCATGCTCATGGAAGATATGACCGGACATACCATGATGCGTACTGGTCTTATCAATCATGAGATTTATCCCGAGTTTGCTGATCATGTGACCACCTTTTTAGTTAATTCTCTTCTACGTACTACAGATGTGGTGATGGGGCACAAGGAGAAAAAGGATCTGGTTAAAAGCTTTATTAACCCGGATTTGTGTGAAATCAGTGAAGATTTGGTATACAGCGAGCCTTTTATTGATTACAACCACAGAAATAACGTTTTTCCTCCTAATGAAGACTTTGTGAAAAAGGAACTTTATGAGGATGAGGCACTGCACTTAGAAGCGGCAAAGCTGAAATTTGATTTTATGAACAATGCCCAGTCTCTGATCCATGGAGATTTACATACTGGCTCAGTTTTCATCAACAAAGAGCATACCTTTATATTTGATCCGGAATTCGCCTTTTACGGTCCAATGGGCTATGATATCGGCAACGTAATTGCAAACATGTTTTTTGCCTGGTGTAACGGTGATGCCACCATAGATGATGAGGAAGAGAAAGAGGAATTCTGCAGCTGGTGTCTGTCCGTTATTGAAGAAGTTGTGGATCTTTTTGTTGAAAAATACAGTCAGGTATATGACGAATACGCTACGGAAATCATGGCGAAGGTACCAGGATTTAAAGAGTGGTATCTGGAAGGCATACTTTCTGATACGGCAGGAATGGCAGGACTTGAATCCATACGAAGGATCGTGGGTATGGCTAATGTAATTGACATTACCACCATTTCAGATGAAAAGAAGCGTTCCAGAGCAGAAAAAATTGTAATTACCCTGGCGAAAAATTATATTATGAACCGGAAAAGCTTTTGTTGTGGCGCAGATTATAGAAAGGCCATCAAAGAAGCGGTCGACAAATTTGAGTCTTAAAGAACGGATGGGAAAAAAATATGATTGAAGAAAAAAAGAAATCCATTCTGGATTATGATACCGTAGCTCTTGATGAAGAAAATCATGCACTCGTAATCATAGACCAGACGCAACTTCCCTACCAGACGGAGATTCTTTCTCTGACAAAGCAGGAAGATATCTGGAATGCTATTTACCTTCTCCAGGTAAGAGGGGCTCCGGCCATTGGAGTTGCAGCAGCAATTGGTATTTATCTGTCAGCAAGAGAGATAAAGACTGCCGATTTTACCGATTTTTACCAGGAATTTCAAAAGGCCAAGGATTACCTTGATTCCGCCCGTCCCACTGCAGTTAATTTATCCTGGGCATTAAATCGGATGGAAGAAGTGGTACTTAAAAATAAGGAAAAAACAATTCCAGAAATTGTAGAACGCTTGCATCAGGAAGCGGTAGAAATCAGAGAAGAGGATATATGGGTCTGTAAAACAATTGGAGAGTACGGGCTTACTCTGGTAAACCCAGGAGATGGTCTTTTGACCCACTGCAATGCGGGGCAGCTAGCAACCGTTAAGTATGGAACAGCAACGGCCCCAATGTACTTAGGTCAGGAAAAAGGCTATCACTTTCGCATTTTTTCTGATGAAACAAGACCTCTGCTTCAGGGAGCAAGGCTGACATCCTTTGAACTAAAGGAGTCGGGGCTAGATGTTACGGTCATCTGTGACAATATGTCTGCAAGCGTCATGAGAAAAGGCTGGGTTAATGCGGTGTTTGTAGGCTGTGACCGAGTAGCTGCCAATGGTGATACTGCCAATAAAATTGGTACTTCCATGGTTGCGCTGGCCGCAAAGCGTTACGGCATTCCTATGTATATCTGTGCCCCCACATCAACCATTGATCTGTCAACCATATCTGGAGAGGACATCCATATTGAGGAGCGTCCTGCCGAAGAAGTGGTGGAAATGTGGTATGAAAAACCAATGGCTCCCGATGGAGTAAAGGTGTTTAATCCTGCCTTCGATGTAACAGATCATGATTTGATCGCTGGTATAGTTACGGAATATGGAATCGCCCGGGCACCATACACAGAATCTTTAAAAGAAATATTCAAAAAAAAGGAAGAGGCCCTCAAAGCAGAAGAAAAAGATACTTGAAAAACAAAGAGGATGTCTCATTTTTGAGATATCCTCTTGCCAAATCCACATATCATTCCCCTGCTTGTAATAGCTCCACATTATTTTTTGAGAGGTAATCCATCCATTGATCATCTAATTGCTTGTCCGTGATCAGACCAGTGATGGTTTCAAAACCAGAGATCCGGATGAAAGAGGTTTTGTCAAACTTGGAATGATCCGCCACCAGATAGATATGATTGCTTCGTGTAATTAAGGTCTGGCGGATGGCGGCGATTGCCTCGTTGGAATCTGTGATGCCGTGTTCCATGGATATACTTCTGCATGACATAAAGGTTTTATCTACATAAAATGATTCCAGGTTATGGATAGCAGTACTTCCCACAAAAGCTTTGTCCCTATTTGTGTAAGATCCGCCGATGGAGATAAGCCGGATGTCTTCTTTGTCCTGTAGCTCATTGATAATCAATAGGGAATTAGTAACCACAGTCAGGCGCATTCCCTGAAGCTCTTTTGAGATTTGAAGAGCTGTGGTGGAGGCATCTAAAAAAATGGAATCTCCGTTGTGTATGACAGATAAGCATTTTTTAGCAATTGCTATTTTACTTTCCATGTATGCGGTTTCCCTTATGGTTAAATCGACGTTATTCTCTACCCCGTCTTGTATGAATGCGCCGCCGTATGTTCTTGTAAGGAAACCGTCATCCTCCAGTTGTTTTAAATCTCGGCGGATAGTTTCCTCAGTCACAGAAAATAATTTGGAAAGTTCTGTGACTGTAACACTTTTCTTTTCCAGAACAATATCTTTAATTTTGGATTTCCTTGTTACTGCTAACATTGACAGATTCCTTTCTTGATAAGGATATTAATATTTCAAATAAAATACAGTATGAAACAATAAAAAACAAGTTACATATAAGTATATTGTAATATTTTTTTGACCAAATGTAAAGGTAAGGTGGCGAAAATAAATACAAATCACTAAAAACAGAAATAAAACAACATAAAACATTGACAAACAAACATGACAATGGTAAAAATACAGTATAAAAAAGGAGAGTTCAGACAAGAAAAACATATAGTTGTTTGGATTTTGGAGGGATTTTTATGATAACAGTTCAAGGTGTCAGGTACATGTCTGATTTTGAGGCCAAGAAATCAATCCTTGATATCGGAAGGCGGATGTATGAAAGAGGCTTCGTAGCTTCCAATGATGGGAATATTAGCTGTAAGGTAGGACCGAACACCATCTGGACAACGCCCACCGGAGTTTCAAAAGGATTTATGAAACAGGAAATGTTAGTTAAGATGGATCTAAATGGCAGGGTACTAATGGGAAAATATAAGCCTTCCTCAGAGGTGAAGATGCATCTAAGGGTTTACCAGGAAAATCCGGAGTTACAAGCGGTTACACACGCCCATCCCCTTGTGGCCACCAGCTTTGCAATTGCGGGAATTAATCTGGACGCAGCAATTCTGACGGAAGCGGTTTTAGGACTCGGTTCTATACCCATTGCAAAATATGCCACACCAGGAACCGATGAGGTGCCGGAATCCATTGCTCCATTTGTAAACACTCACAATGGAGTGCTTCTTGCAAACCATGGGGCGTTGACCTGGGGAAAGGATATTTATCAGGCGTTTTACAGGCTGGAATCCATTGAATATTATGCCACCATTTTAATGTATACAGGAAATATCATTGGGAGACAGAATGTCTTATCCTGTGATCAGGTAGATAAGCTTTTGGATATCCGGCAAAAGCTTGGAATCACGGCAGGTGGGATTCCACCCTGCTCTGTACAGGAGATGAATATGAGAGATATTGTTTCATCATCGGATATACTTCCCCCGGAGCCAGTGACCCTGATCCATTCTGGAGGAGGCACTTCCGGCCAGGCATTAAAGGGAGTGACACCCATTGTAAAGCCAGGAGATAGCCAGGATATAAAAGGATGCAGTTGTAATACAGTTCCTTCTGGAAATACAGGGTCTTTTGCAGGAAGGGTAGAACCAGAGCATTTGAGCAAGGTAAAGGAGGAGATCATTGCTGAAGTAGTGAGACGGGTGACAGAGCAACTGAACTAGGAGGAAATAAATGGATATTGGGGCTAAAGAAATTGAGTTGATTGTAAGGGAAGTGCTTGCGGGAATTGAATGGAGCAATCTGCCTGCTGCTTCCATTCCTAACCGCGGCGATCATGGGGTATTTGAGCGGGTGGAAGATGCCATTGAGGCGGCTTACGTGGCTCAGAGTCAATGGGTGAATCATTATAAAGTAGAAGACAGAAGAAGAATCATTGAGGCCATCCGATCGGTGGCCAGAGTCAATGCAGAGTCTCTGGCAGGTATGGTTTGGGAAGAGACTGGTATGGGACGAAGGGAAGATAAGATTTTAAAGCATCTGGCAGTAATAGATAAAACACCAGGTGTGGAATGTTTGACAACTGAGGCCATTTCCGGTGATGATGGATTAATGATTGAGGAGTATGCTCCCTTTGGGGTGATCGGAGCAATTACACCATCGACCAATCCAACAGAAACAATCATTAACAATACCATCAGCATGATTGCCGGGGGGAATTCCGTTGTATTTAATGTACACCCAGGTGCGAGAAGGAGCTGCGCCCATTGCATTAAGCTGCTACATCAGACAATTGTAGAGAATGGTGGGCCTGCAAATCTTATAACTATGCAGAAAGAGCCTGATATGAAGGCGGTCAATCGTATGACTGAGGATTCTAGAATCCGCTTAATGGTAGGTACCGGTGGTATGGCTATGGTCAATGCTCTGTTACGGTCTGGGAAAAAGACGATTGGTGCAGGAGCTGGCAATCCGCCGGTCATCGTAGATGATACCGCAGACATTAAGCTGGCAGCAGGGGAAATCTTCCGGGGAGCTTCCTTTGATAACAATCTTTTGTGTCTGGCGGAAAAGGAAGTTTTTGTAATGGAATCGGTGGCGGATGAGTTCATAAGCCAGCTACAGATAGAAGGTGCCTATCTCCTTCAAAAGAGCCAGTTGGAAGAAATATTATCATTTGCCATGACAAAAAGAGGGGATAGTTATGAAGTGAATAAATGCTGGGTAGGAAAAGACGCAGAGCAGTTTCTTAATGCCATCGGGGTACAAAAGAAAGAAGTGAGACTTTTAATTTCTGAGACAGATAAAACTCATCCTTTTGTTATGGTAGAGCAGTTGATGCCTGTACTTCCCATTGTACGCTTAAAGACCTTTGAGGAATGTGTGGAAAGTGCTGTAGCTGCAGAATCAGGGAACCGCCACACCGCCTCCATGTTTTCCCGCAACGTGGAAAATATGACGAAATTTGCAAAAGAGGTTGAAACCACGATTTTCACCAAGAATGGAGCTACCTTAAAAGGAGTGGGAATTGGTGGGGAAGGACATACCACAATGACCATTGCGGGGCCTACCGGGGAAGGTCTTACCTGTGCCAGAAGTTTTACCAGAAAGCGCAGATGTATGTTGGCAGAAGGCGGCTTAAGGATCATCTAAGGAGGACGATACATATGGCAATTGGTTTTTTGGAGTGTGCAGGGTATGGAGCGGTTCTATATGCTATGGATAAAGCCTGTAAGGCGGCAGATGTAACAATCATAGGTATAGATACCATTAACCCAAAGGATGCCACAGCATTGATTCCTCTTACTGCTCAGGTGAAATTCGAAGGCGGAGTGGATGATGTATTAGAAGCCTGTAAAGTAGCCAGGCAGGCGGCTCTGACCCTTAATCGCTCGGAAGAGGTCCTGGTGGAAATCATAGAAAAGCCATATGAGGGTACCAAGGCATTGGCACGTATATCAAAGATATCATTCACAGACGAAACCACGAAAAAATTCAGGAGGTAACAAGGTATGGCATCTTCAATAGGTATGATTGAAACAAGAGGGTTAATTGCTTCTGTAGAAGCGGCAGATGCAATGTTAAAGGCAGCAGATGTAGAATTAGTTGGAACAGAGAAAATCGGCTCCGGTCTGGTGACGGTTATTGTGACCGGAGAGGTAGGTGCTGTAAAGGCGGCAACCGAAGCTGGTCAGGAGGCTGCTTCAAGGATCGGAGAACTAATAGCGGTTCATGTTATCCCCAGACCTCATCAAGATATTGAAAAGATCTTGCCAAAGACAAAATAAAAGTAGTGAAATGAAAGAGGTGGGGTGTGATGAAAGGAAGGGGAAATGCCATAGGAGTCCTTGAAACCAGCTACTATGCCAATACGGTTGTTGTGGTTGATCAGGCTTTAAAGGCGGCTGAAGTAGAAATTGTAAGCTGTCATAAGAAGCTGGGAGGCAAGATGTGCCATACCGTGTTGACAGGCGAGACTTCAGCAATACAAGCATCCATGGAAGCGGCCAGAGAATCCGGAAGGCTGGTGGGATATGATAACATAAAAGTAGCTGTTTCCATTAGTAATCCTCATCCAGAGATCTTAAAGCTGCTTAATATGATAGACAGGCATGAAAAAGAAAAGAATCATGAAACCATAACTGGGGTAACAGGAGAAAAAGGAGGAGAAGCAAATGGCGGAGATAGCAATTAAAAAAGGTATGCTTGCACTTGGAATGGTTGAGACAAGAGGTTTGACGGCTTCCATTGAGGCTGCAGATGCGATGTTAAAGGCAGCGGACGTAGAGATGGTAGGAACAGAAAAGATTGGTTCCGGTCTGGTCACAGTAATGGTTCAGGGTGATGTAGGAGCAGTGAAAGCAGCGGTAGAGGCAGGAGAAGAAGCGGCTTCTAGAGTAGGGGAATTAGTAGCAGTCCATGTAATTCCAAGACCCCATAACTCAGTGGGAGGAATCCTTCCATTCATTAAGTAAAGGAATTTGAACTTTTATGGAATGCAGGAAAGAACTGATTGATAAGATATCTGGAATGGTTATGGAACAATTGGAGCGATTGCAAAGAAATCCATATCAGGTTCCGGTGGGAATTTCGGCCAGGCACGTACATATAACAAAAGAGCATGTGGAACTTTTGTTTGGAGCTGGTTATCAGCTTACGCCCTTAAAGCCACTCAGTCAGCCTGGGCAGTTTGCCTGCGAGGAAAAGGTGATGATCTGCGGTCCTTCCGGCAGTCTGTCAGGCGTACGGATTCTGGGGCCGGAGAGAAAGGAAAGTCAGGTTGAAGTGGCTCTTAGTGACTGCAGGAAGCTTGGAATACGTCCCCCGGTCAGAACCTCCGGGGATTTAAAGGGAACGCCCGGTGTTATCCTAAAGGGGCCGAAGGGTGAAGTGGTTTTGCAGGAGGGGGTCATGATTGCAGACCGTCACATACATATGACCCCGGAAGATGCCGTTTGGTTTGGAGTCTCAGACAGGGAACGGGTGAGCGTGGTCGCTAAAGGCCCTAGGGGCGGTGTCCTTAGCCAGGTGCTCATCCGTATCACCAAGGAGAGCCGGCTGGATTTTCATGTGGATACTGACGATGCCAATGCTTTTGAGCTAGAACAGGGACAATGGTTAACCATTAGAAAGGAAGAGACCCGGTGATATTAGGAACAATTATGGGAACTGTGGTTTCCACAAGAAAGTGCAGGGATCTGGTTGGATTTAAACTTCTTTTAGTGGAACCTTACTATGGGGAGAAGCAAAATGTGTTTGTGGCAGCCGATACCTTAGGCGCAGGAATCGGAGAACTGGTTTTAGTAACCACTGACAATACGACTCAGTACGCAATGGACCGTTCGGCACCAGTTGACGCATATGTGGTTGGCATTGTGGATGCACCGCCTCAGATAGGAAAGTAAAAGGAGAGGAGAATCGGTATGGTTCAGGAGGAACTGCGGGTTCTGGCAGTGGAGGATCCGGCAGTCATATGGTATGAAGATAAGGAATTGGGGATTTTAAATGGCTGCCAACAAAACGTGGTTTTTGATATAGTGCCCTGGGCAGATTATTATTCCAAAATGATGGAGGTATTTGCCGGAAGGGCAGAATATGACATTGTTATGGTAGCTGGTCATTTATGGCTTCGGGATTTTGCAAAGCAAGGGTATCTTTCGGAAATAGAGTTTGAGGAAGAAGATATATTACCTGTGATAACAAGAGAGATGAAGTATCAAAACAAGCCATACCTGTCTCCCTCCTTTTGTGACGGTCATATGATCGTATACCGCAAAAGTCTTCTTTATCAGGTTCTGGGAAGAGAGCTAGGTCCAATAATCACTCCCCTTGAGTACCTTGAGGTAGCCAGAGCACTTAAAATAGCAAGCGGAAAGAGCAAAGTGGCAATGAAGGCTCATAAATCTGAAATATTTACAGATGCCCTTCCCTTCCTACGCATGTATGGAGGTGATGTGTATGGAGAAGATGGCAGGTCTATTTGCGACAGTGAGAATGTGATAGCGGGGCTTGAGTCTTATCTGGAATTAAAGAAACTTTCCCTGGCAGGTACAGAGGATTTTGGAAATAAAGAGATTGCATCAGTAATACGAGAAAAAAGGGCTGCCATGGCAGTTACATGGAGCGGACAGCTTGGGGAGGTCATGAAAAAGGGCTGTGTAGAGCCGGAAGATCTTGGATTTTCTACCTTTACCACCGCCTGGAATGTGACCTGGTCCTTTGCTGTGAGTTCTGGCTGTAAGCAAAAAAGGGCCGCCAATGCATTCTTAAGGTATCTCCGGTCCTCATCTGTGGATGGGCTGATCGGAAGGAAAAGCGGTGCTCCGTTAAGGGTATCAAGCTATCAAAAAGGAACTGCTGACTGCTCCTGGTATCCGGTGCAGATGCATATGATGAATGTGGCAAGGCCCCTTCCTTCTATTAATAAATGTGGTGATAAAAACCGAATTTTATACGAGAATATCAATGAGGCATTTGCTGGAATAATAACAGCAAGGCAAGCATTGGAGGCAGCCAGGCGGGAGATAGATTCCATATCGTAATCAAGGAGAGACAATGAAGGTTGTAATTATTGGAGGAGTAGCGGCGGGAATGAGTGCTGCATCTAAAATCCGTAGACTGGATGCGGGGATCCAGGTTACGGTTTATGAAAAAGGTGGATTCCTATCCTATGGGGCATGTGGACTGCCTTATTATGTGGGCGGTTTTAATGACGATTACCGAAAGATGATCGCCCGTAGCCGAGAGGCCTTTGAAACAATGGGGGTAAAAACCTTTTTACGACACGAAGTAAGATCTGTTGACCCAGAAAAGAAGCAGGTAGTGGTCAAGGATTTAGAGAGCGGCAGGGAATTCATTGATTCCTACGATAAGCTTATGATTGCCACAGGAGCAGAGGCAATTATTCCCCCATTTTCATTAAGAGACCTTTTGGGGATTCATGTACTGAAAACCATGGAGGATGGTATCTTTTTAAAAGAATTCAGTAAGATGCAGAAAGTCAAAAATGTGGTCATTGTAGGCGGCGGTTATATTGGGGTGGAATGTGCCGAAGCATTTTTACATAGTGGTAAAAACGTCCGTATCATTGAAACAGCGTCCAGGGTCCTTGCCCCTTTTGATGGGGAGATTGGGGCTTTAGCCCAGGAAGAGCTGATTCACCAGGGGGTCATGCTTCATACCGGAGAACGGGTGGAAGCCTTTTTGGGAGACGGTCTGTATGTCAGCCATGTGAAAACAGATAAAGCCGTCTATGAGGCGGATCTAGTGGTGGTAGCAGTAGGAATCCGTCCCTGCACCGGATTTCTAAAAAGTACTGGAATCAAAATGGGAAAGAATGGAGCCTTGGTGGTTGACCGTGAAATGAGAACCTCCATACAAGACATTTATGCGGCAGGAGACTGTATCCTTGTTTACCATGAAGTCTTAGAAGAAGACTGTTATCAGGCTCTTGGAACGGTGGCAAATAAATGTGGCAGGATAGCGGGCACCAATCTGGCAGGCGCTCATGAGGAATTTTCCGGAGCGATGGGATCAGCAGCCATAAAGGTATGTGATCTAGAGCTTGGACGTACCGGCATGGGAGAAGAAGACGCCAAACGCCTTAAGGTGGATTATAAGACTCTGGTTATAAAAGCCAATGACCATCCCGCATACTATCCAGGCCCCACCCCAATTACAATTAAGCTGATCTATGAAAAAGGCACCAAACGGCTGCTTGGGGCGCAGACCTGCGGGAAAAAAGGTGCAGTTCTTCGGGCAGATGTGTTTGCTGTGGCAATTCATGCCAGAATGACTACATCAGAGCTTGGTATGACAGACCTTGTATACGCCCCTCCCTTTGCCGGGGTATGGGATGCCATTCAGATTGCCTGCAATGCAGCAAAATAAAGGGAAAGGGAGGTCAGGCCATGAGCAAAGTGATATCGTTGCAGGAAGCTGCACAATTGATCCATGACGGAGACATCCTTGGTCTTGGAGGTAATGTGCTGCACCGGGCACCCATGGCATTGGTACGGGAACTGGTACGACAGAACAAAAAGGATTTAAAACTGGTTAAGACTGCCGGGGCAATGGATGTGGATATGCTTTGCTTTGGAGGCTGTGTATCTAGTGTAGATGCAGGATTTATCAGCTATGAAAGTGAGTTTTCCTTGGCCGTACATTATAGAAAAGCAGTAGAGTCTGGGGAAATAATGGGAAATGAACATGCCTGCTATACCGTTATCTCTGCTCTTCGGGCAGCCAGTTATGGTGTTGGGTTTATGCCAGTAAAAGGCCTTGTGGTCAGTGATCTTATAGGGGTAAATGACTACTTCTTGCGGATTCAGAATCCATTTACCAATGAGATGGTTACAGTCGTTAAAGCCATTTGCCCGGATGTGGCAGTCATTCATGTACAAGAAGCAGATGAAGAAGGAAACGCAAGAATCACAGGCCCATTGTTTGAGGATGTCTTATTTTCAAGAGCTGCCAGGAAAGTGATTCTTACGGCTGAGAAGATTGTTCCAGGATCCTTATTTTCAAGTGGAATGAAAAAGGCAGACATTCCCAATTTTCTGGTAGAGGCTGTTGTACGGGCGCCAAGAGGTGCAGCGCCCTGTTCCTGTTTTGGATGCTATGATATTGACAGAAAGGGAATAATTGGATTTAAGGCCCTTAAAGATAGGGAAGCGCTTGGGGGTCATCTGTTGTCTTTGGAATATGGAGATCACAAAGGATATGGAGGCAGTTTATGATGGAAAGCAAGAACAGGGTTTGTGATACCATGGTCTGTGCCATGGCACGCATGATTCGAGATGGTGATAACGTATTTCATGGAGTATCGTCTCACATGCCTATGGTCGCTGTGCTGCTTGCCAAGGCGATGCATGCCCCAAAAGCCGTACATTTAAATATCCCGGGAGGAGTGGATCCCGTCCTTAGAAAACTCCAGAAATACACCAGTGCAGGCCCTGAATTATTAGAAGGCTCAAAATCCTATTTTCCCCTCATGGAAGTTTTTGACTTATCCATGAGAGGCGGCCTTGATGTTGCATTCCTTAGCGGCGTCCAGTTTGACGTCTGGGGCAATGTGAATGCGTCTGTCATAGGAGATTACAAGAAACCAAAAGTCAGGCTACCGGGGGGAGCGGGAAGTGCAGTTTTGATCCCAACAGCAAAGCGGGCTATCATCTGGAGAACAAAGCATGATCAACGTACCTTTGTAAATCAGGTGGATTTTATTACGACCAGAGGGAATGTGGATAAAATTGTTACGCCTCTGTGCATCTTTAAGATGGAAAACGGAGAAATGGTGCTGGATACCATTCATGAGACCTCCAGCTTAGAAGAAGTAAGGGAAAACACCGGATTTCCAATTAAATATTCCAGGATTGCGTACACACCTCTTCCCACCAAGGAAGAACTTTCTGCACTGGGACGCATAGATCCTGGTAATTACAGAAATATAGAATTCTAGGGAGAACTAATAATGGGGCTTTTTAGGGTAAATGCAGTATCAACCAGTTTCTTTGGCAAGGGCTCCATTGAACTTTTGCCAAAAGAGCTTAGAAAAAGGGGATTTAAACGAGGTCTTATTGTTACAGATTCATTTCTGTTTGAAAATGGGGCAGGGGATAAGGTTGGTTCTTATCTTCTAGAAGCAGGAATGGAGTATGCAATCTATTATCTGGTTCAGCCAAATCCAGCAGTGGATGTAGTCAATGAATGCTTAGAGGCAGCAAAAGCTCTGGAAGTAGATCTTTTGGTGGCAGTAGGCGGTGGGTCGGCCATTGATACCGCAAAAGCGGTGAGCATAATGGTGACAAATGGCGGCAGAATTGAGGAATATGAGGGAGTGAATCGGTCCGAAAAGCCTGGACTTCCCATTGTGGCAGTTAATACAACAGCAGGAACCGGGTCAGAGGTGACCTCCTTTTACATCGTAACGAACCCGGATAAGCACTTAAAGATGTGTATGGTGGATCCCAATTGTATGGTGAGCATTGCAATCAATGATATTGACTTTATGATGAGTATGCCAAAAGGGCTGACAGCTTCCACTGGTATGGATGCCATGACTCATGCCATTGAGGCGGCAGTATCAAAAAGGGCGAATCCCATTACGGATAAAGATGCGCTATGGGCAATGGAGGTAATTGGAACATATCTTCCTGAGGCAGTAAGAGACGGCAGAAACGAAACGGCAAGAGAGATGATGGCTTACGCACAATACAGCGCGGGTATGGCATTTTCTAACGCCGGTCTTGGAATGGTTCATGCCATGGCTCATTCCCTGGGTGGACGTTTCAATCTGCCCCATGGAATTTGCAATGCAGTTTTACTGCCCTTTGTCATCGAATTCAATGGAAGTTGTGAAGCGGGCGCCAGGCAGTATCAAAAGGTGGCAAAGGGCCTTGGGATATCTGGAGCAGAAACCATGACAGGAGAAGATGCGGTCAGAGAATCCGTAGCCTTAATCAGACGGTTGTCAAAAGAAATTGGGCTGACAGAATGCTTGAGGAAGCTTTCGGTAGATCCGGATTCTTTTTATGACCTGGCAAAAGGGGCAATGCTTGATGCGTGTATGGAAGACAATCCTGTAAAACCTACGGTAAAAGAAGTAGCTGAGGTATATAAAAAAGCCTATTATGGCGTTTGATCATGAGATGGAGAGGACGTTACAATGAAAAAAATAATGAATGCACCGGAAAACTATGTCAATGAAATGCTGGAAGGAATCTATCTGGCTCACCCAGATTATGTTACCCATGCAGGAGAAAATTTGCGCTGCCTGGTCACCTCAAAGATTGTGGAGGGAAAAGTGGGAATTGCCACAGGCGGCGGATCTGGGCATCTGCCTTTGTTTTTAGGCTATGTGGGTAAAGGAATGCTGGATGGTTGTTCTGTGGGAGATGTGTTCCAGTCACCAAGTGCAGAACAGATGCTTGAAGTAACAAAGAGGATTGATACCGGGGCCGGAGTCCTTTACATATATGGAAATTACAATGGGGATATCTTTAATTTTGAGATGGCCGCAGAGATGGCTGATATGGAAGAGGGAATCAAGGTGGAGCAAGTGGTCGCTGGGGAGGATGTAGCATCTCCGCAGGCAGCACCAGGAGAGAAAAATACGAGAAGAGGAGTTGCCGGTATCTTTTTCGTGTATAAATGTGCCGGTGGGGCAGCAACAGCCGGAAAAGAACTTTCCGAAGTAAAGCGGATTGCAGAAAAGGCAGCTTCTAATGTAAGGACTATGGGAGTAGCCCTTACCCCCTGCACCGTACCAAGAGTAGGATATCCTGGATTCGAGATAGCAGAAGATGAAATGGAAATCGGTATGGGCATTCATGGTGAGCCTGGAATACGACGTGGAAAACTGGAATCAGCTGATGAAATAACCACAGAAATGCTGGAAAAAATTCTAAAGGATATTCCTTATGAGTCAGGAGAGGAAGCAGCCGTTTTAGTCAATGGACTAGGAGCTACACCGCTTGATGAACAGTATATTGTTGCTAGAAGAGTGCATCAGATTCTTAAGGAAAGGGGGATTGAGGTCTACCGTTATTATGTAGGCGAATATGTAACCTCCATTGAGATGGCTGGTTTATCTATCTCTCTTTTGAAACTGGATGAGGAACTGAAAGGTTACTTAGATGCACCTGCGGATACACCATTTTTCAAACAGGGGAATGTATAAAATAATATGCTGTGAACTTCAGCAGATTGGAGTATGATATGAACCAGCAGGAATTGATCGCCATGCTTTACAGAATCAGTAAGATTATGGAAGAAAATCGAAATTACTTAATTGAACTGGACCGAGTGGTGGGGGATAGTGATTTAGGACTTACCATGTCCGACGGTTTTTTAGCGGCTTACAATACGGTATCCGATGGAACTGAACTGGATCTTGGAAAGCTGCTTTACATGGCAGGTAAAACCATGGGAAACAAGGTTCCCTCCACTATGGGCACTTTAATGGCTGCAGGACTTATGCGTGCCGGGAAGACATTAAAAGGTAAAACAGAACTGACTGAGCATGAGGTCTGCCTCATGTTTGAAGCATATGAGGAAGGCGTAGCAGATCTTGGCAAGGCGAAACCAGGAGATAAAACCTTTTTAGATGGATTTCATCCAGGAGTTCAGGCACTAGGAGAGAAGTTGGAGTCAGGCCAAAGTCTTAGAGAAGCATTAAAAGAAGCGGCTTTGAAAGCCAATGAAGGATTTGAGTATACTACGACCATGATCGCAGTTCATGGCAGAGCAGCGACCAGAGGTGAGGCATCCCGTGCTTTAAAGGATCCAGGTGCTGCGGTAGCGGCTTTGATTATGAAAGCAGCAGCGGACTGTTAAAACGAAGTTAATCACCCAATGATAGACTGTTTTTTACTAAGAGTAGAGCACATAAAAAGGTGCTCTGCTCTTTTTGTAACAATAAACGTATAAAATAAATCTTTTACAATGATTTGATTTATTTAGACACAGCTCATAGTATATAGCCTTATTTTTTTGCAAGTTCTAAAAGTTTCCTTGTAGTATTTGCAGTCCTAATTGTAACGTTATTATTGACTGATGAACTAGCTATTTTTGACCATCTAGTTTTATTATAAGTCTTCAAAGAAGCAGACCAAAAAATCACATTGCCATGGCTACCAACCTTTTCATATTCAGGCTTCGCATCGCCAACTGCTGCAAATACTTCGTCTACGCTAGTGGGAGAAATTACGAAAATTGCATTGTCATATATTTCCTTATTATCTGTATTCCACCACCCTGGTGCATTTTTCAATACATTTGATAACTCTTTTGAGGATATAACTGTTACAGGTATACTTATTTTAAATTTATCCTCGATTATAGATTCGCTTTTTCTTATCATTTCACTTTTATCTTGCGTACTACTGGAGAAAATGACATTTCCGCTATTGATATAAGTAATAACATCTAAAAACCCGATTTCTTCAAAAGCCAGTTTCAATTCTGGCATTGATATTTTGTTTTTGCCTCCGATGTTTACACCTCTTAAAAGTGCAATGTACTTTTCCAAATGTGATACCTTCTTTCATATTTAATATTATTAATAGTATATCACATAGGTATAACAATCTGATTTGGTTTTTTGAACACTGCTTCGTTTCTTTACTTCTGAAGGATTATTCACCGTATCAAAGCCCATTCATGAGTAGTAAATTGGGTAGTTCCGTATTTGATAAAGTGTGATAAGTCTAGAATTTATGATGACAACTCGTTTTCATACTATTTTATATTTTAATAATAAATATCATTTAAATAAAAGGCTATGTTTTAAATCAATGTTGAAAATGGATATTTAATAGAAAAATAGGTTGTAATATAGATAGAATAGTGTTTAGGAGGTAGAATTATGCCAAATGTAAAGTCTATATTAAATGATATTGAAAAGTTACCATTACATCAGAAAGAACAGATACTATCAACTTTAGAAGAAATTCTTGTCTTAGGGTCACAAACAAGTCAAGTAGAACAAGAAGTTAAAGAATTTAGATTTTCTAAGGGAAAAGTATGCCCTCTTTGTGGCTCTGAAACTATATCGAGAAACGGAAAGTATAATGGTAAACAAAGATATATCTGCAAATCTTGTAAGAAAACTTTTACGGATTTTACTAATTCTGCGACCTATAAAAGTAACAAAACATTGGATAAGTGGCTTAAATACGCTAAGTGCATGATTAATGGCTACTCTATTAGGAAAAGTGCTAAAATTGTAGAAATTAACATAGCAACAAGTTTCTTTTGGAGACATAAAATTCTCGATTGCATAAGCACATTTTTAGGTAAAGGATACGTTGATGGTGTTGTTGAAGCGGTTGAAGTATTCTTTGCAGAAAGTTTTAAAGGTACAAAACCTTCTAACATGCCAAGACACTCTCGTAAAAGAGGTAAACAAGTTAAGAAAAGGGGTATCTCCAAGGAACAAGTTTACATTGCTACTGCTATTGATAGGCAAGGTAATTTAATTATGGAATTAGCATGTAAAGGTAGAATTACATCTAATGAATTAGAAACATTATATGATGGACATATGGCAAGTGGTTCTATACTTTGTACTGATAGTCATAAAAGTTATATTCAATTTGCAAATGATTTATCATTAGAACATAAACGTATAAAAAGAGGAAAACATAAAGAAGGATTATATCATATTCAACATATCAATGCTTTCCATAGCAATTTAAAGAAATGGATGAATAGGTTTAATGGTATTGCAACAAAATATATAAGTAATTATATTAAGTGGTTCAAATGGCTTCAAATATTTGATACAGATAAAGAGATAATAAAGGCTAAGAACTTTATGGTTCAAAGCAATGTAACCCATTCATATATCAAAATTAAAGATTTGAAAAATAGAGAGCCAATGTATGTATAGCATGTGTGATATTTTGTAAATTATGTTATAATAAATGTTATTAAAAACTATAATCTAATGAACAATGGTAAATTAAAGCGAACTGAAGATTATTTATATAATGTACGCTTTTTGGTATTTAGATTATTAGCAGGTAGTGCATTATTATACACTGGAGATGGAGAAATGAGTAAAATATACATTGTTGGTATTGTTGCAAGTGGTAAGACCACTCTCGCAAAAAAACTATCAAAAGAAATGAACATCCCTCATTATGAACTGGATTGTATTGTTCATGTAAAGACTGAAAATGGAAGTTACAAACGAACTCCAGAAGAACAGGTGCAAGAAATTAAACGCATTGACGAACTTGGTGATTGGATTATTGAGGGGACATTACGCTCATCATGCCATTGTTTACTTGAAATGGCAGATAAAATTATCTTTCTTGACACTCCATTGTGGTTACGGAAATGTAGAATACTAACCCGATTTATTAAACAACAATTACATATTGAACCTTGCCATTATAAGTCAGACTTTAATATGCTGAGACTAATGTACAAATGGACAGATGATTTTGAAAATAACAGAAAGCAATTTGAAGAAATATTGAGTACGTATAAATATAAATTAACAACCATAGCAAGTTCAAATGCAAAACTATAACTAATAAGCATAATGTGAAGTATAAGTTGGTTCACTATCTTCGTATATTGAGCAATAAAGGTGGACAATCCCACCTATAATTTTTATTAGGCTATATTTCAACACTATATTAAAACATAGCCAAATAAAAAAGAATGGATCGTGTAATTTATTTAGTAATATTACGCTTATTTAGGCGTCCCTACCATGGAAAATAACATTCCAGAAATAAAGGGAATGAGCCATATACACCAGACTACAATACTGAATTTATGAAAGTTTTTCTTCCTCTGTTCCTGGTTACTTGCCAGCACTATAGTAGCCCATACTGCATGAAGAAACATAAGCACAATGGCCAGAACGCCAGTGATTCCATGGAAATTAAGACGGAAATTACCTGGAGCTAGAGTTGTCATCAGAGTAGTTCCTATGGTATCAAAGGCAAACCCCAACCAGAATATAATAAGATGCCATTTTTTTAAAACACCCTGTTTCTTTTCAGCCCAGACTCCAATTGTGTAAAAAAGCAGAGCAAGGTTTATTGTAATGATAGCATATGGTAACATAGCCGATTCTCCTTTCAGATTTACCCTTTTTAGGAAGATAATGATAGCTCATTTCAATACAAACAAAAATCTATTTAGATTCAAAATAGGCAAATTTAAGAGTCTCATCGTTTCTATAAATCTTTGATAATCAACCAGTTCTAAGTAGTTTCTTTCATAATTAAAAAAACATACAATTCATTTATAACCATCTTTTAAACTATACGATCATTTAGCAACACCATATGAATATGGTCTTCCCAAACGCCGTTGATGTTCAAATACCGCGGTGACAGGCCTTCGTTTGAAAATCCCAATTTTTCCGTCACTTTGATTGACCTATTATTTCGGGGCATGATGTTTGCTTCAATCCGATGTAAGCCAAAGTCTTTCCATATAACCTGGATTCCCTGTCGCAATGCCTCTGTCATGTAACCCTTGTTTATTTCCTCCTCATCCAGCTTATATCCTAAATAGCAGGACTGAAAGGCACCCTTGATTATATTTGTAAAACCTATGCAACCAATGATTCTTTCCGGATTCTCTTTCTTAGATATCCAAAGCCTTAATGCATTCTTGTTGCATGAATCCCCCATCAATTCCTCTTCCTGGTAGGTTCTTGAATAAAATGCCTTACTTCTAATAGGCTCCCACTCTTTTAAAAATGCCTGATTTCTCACATGGTAATCAAGGACCATATCTGTTAAAGAAATATCAGAAGTACGAAGAATCAGCCGTTCTGTTTCATAAGTAATTTTCATTGAAATTACCTCCACTTCTTAATTTTATGAAATGAATTTAGCGAAAAAACAGTATAGCACAAAGGAAATATGGTCGCAAGAAGTTCCTGTTATCTGTTATTGAGAAAAATGGTAATTTTTAGTACAATAGAGGGAGAACAGGAGTGAGGTAAAATTATGGAAGAAGAGAAAACATATCATACCCATGTATCAGAGGATGGAACGGAGTTTACCCATAGTCACAATGGACATGCCCATACTCATAAGAATACAAAGGTAGTGGAAAATCGTCTTTCTCGTGCCATTGGTCATCTAGAATCAGTAAAGCGAATGGTAAGCGAAGGAAGGGACTGCAGCGAGGTTTTAATTCAGCTTTCCGCAGTCATATCTGCACTTAATAGTACGGGGAAGGTTATTATTAAGGACCATATTGAAAATTGTATCGTGGATGCGGTGGAATCTGGGGACAGAAAGGCTATTGACGATTTAAATCATGCTATTGATCGTTTTATGAAATAAATATCCCCTAGGGAGGCTTGTAGTAGAGGCTTCCTTTCTACTATACTAAATGGAAGAACGATGTATGGAGAGAGGGAGCACATGATGAAAAAAATATTGGCTGTATTATTGGGGACCGGTTTTATGACAGCCTCCTTATATGGCTGTCATAACAGCACTGCAGTGGGAACAGCTCCTAAGGGACAAGCGTCGGATAAGAAAATAATTCGGGTCTCTGAATCGTTTGCCCTTCAGACATTAGACCCCCATCTGGATTATCAGGGTTGGTACACGTCCATCTACGGAGTGACGGAAACTTTGTTTCATATGAATGACCAGTCAACAGTAACCCCTCTACTAGCAGAAAGCGCCAGTGCAAACGGAGCTGTGTGGTCCATACGTCTTAATGAAAAAGCTTTCTTTTCCAACGGGGATCCAGTGACGCCAGATATGGTGATCCGCAATTTAAAAGAAGCTGGGGAAATCAATTTTAGATTCTCTAATTTTACGAAATATACATATGCTGTCGTAGATAAATATACCTTTACCATTGATACTGGAACCATATACCCTATGCTGATAAATGACTTAGCAAGTCCTGAACTAGCCATTGCTGACCTTGACCACAGTGGGGATAAGAAGACTGGACTTGTGGCTACTGGTCCATTTGTGATATCTTCTTTTGAACCAGGTGGCACCATTGAGGTGGCAAGAAACGAACAGTACTGGAATGGAAAGGCTAAGCTTGATGGCGCTGTATTTTATTACATGCCTGAGGCAGGTACCTCTTTCCTGGCCATTCAAAATGGGGAGATTGACACTTATACCAGTGTGACCTCTGATGCAGCAGAGCAGTACCGCAAAGAGCCAGAGACATATACACTGACTACAATTCCAGCCACCAGGTTGCAGTTTTATATATTGAATGAAAATAGAATGAATGCGTCTCTTCGGAAAGCCACCAACTTAACGATAGATTCCAAAGCCATCGGTGCATATCTAAATGGAACGGTATCTGAAACCGTGGGACCTTTTGGCCCGTCGGCTTCTTATGGAAAGGTAACAAAGGCAAAACCAGATGTTAAGGCAGCCAAAGCCCTTTTAGAAGGGGATGGATATACCATAAATTCTGACGGATATTATGAAAAGGACGGCAAGGTATTGTCCATTCATCTTGCTTATTATGCCGCAAGGAGTCTGGACACTCTGGCGGCTCTCATGCAGGAACAATTAAAAGAGGTAGGCATCCATGTTGTCCTGACCTGTGAGGAGGATCCAGATGGCACTTATATCGCCACTGGAGACTTTGACATTGGTTTGTTTTGCATGATTTCAGATAAGGCAGGAGATCCGTATTATTTTATAAACTGCACCCTGGCAGACGGGGCCCCTTATAATTGTGGTGGATTTAAAAATGATCAGGTTCAATTAATGATTAAAGAGTTGGAGACTGAAACCGATACAAATAAACGGGCTCAACTTGCTAATCAGGTGATACAAACCGCTATAGATGAGGATGCCTTTGGCTATGTGGCATTGTTTAATAAGATTACAGTCACTAGAAATGGAGTAAAAGGTGTGGCAGAGAATAATCCTTTTGATTTCTATTTCTTAAGTGCAGATACGGATATGGACTAGGATATGAATATGAAACGATATGTATCAGGTAGACTTTTACAGCTTATTCCAGTCTTATTTGGAGTCACCTTTTTAACCTTTGCCCTTCTTTCCCTAGCACCTGGAGATCCAGTGCAAAAGAAGTTAAGTGCTCAGGGGATCGCAGTAACAAAAGATGTTTTATTAGAGACGAGAAAGGAAATGGGTCTTGACCGTCCATGGACACTTCGCTATGCAAGCTGGCTCTTTGACCTTCTCCATGGGGATCTGGGGGATTCCTATAAAGATGGTACGCCGGTTGCAGGAAGGCTTGTAAAAGCAATGAAGTATACAGGGATTCTGGCTATCAGTGCCTTTCTTTTAGCGCTGGTGATATCCTTACCTCTAGGAATTTATGGTGGAATTAAGAAGGCTGGTTTTTTAGACCGCATGATTCAATTGTTTTGCCTAGCAGGATATGCTGTTCCAGGTTTCCTTTTAGCCGTACTCCTCATATACCTTTTTTGCATCCGCTTAAAGGTCTTTCCAATAATCGCAAAGGGAACTGTTCAGGGGCTTTTTCTACCAACATTAACCCTGGCGCTGCCTCTAGCCAGCCGGCTGACTAGGCAAGTACGGGCCTCTGTGCTGAACCAAATGGAGATGGAATATGTAGATGGGGCAAAGGCCAGGGGAGTGCTAAAGCCATATATCCTGATTTTTCACATCCTTCGGAATGCTATGATTTCCATTCTCACCGTGTTTGGTTTGTCAATTGGAACACTTTTGGGTGGTAGTGTGGTAATTGAAAATATATTTATGTGGCCAGGAATGGGGAAAATGGTAATGGATTCCATAACAGCAAGAGACTATCCAGTGGTTCAGGGATTTGTATTGGTGATGGCAGTGATTTACGTGATCATCAACCTAATTGTAGATATCAGCTATCATCTTTTAGATCCCAGACTGGAGGAGATATAAATGATGAGATATAAGACCATGGAAAACCGGAGTCGAATGAAAAGACAGGTGATATTTTTCTTGTTCCTAGTGTCTCTTTTAGGGCTTGTTAGTCTTTTAGCACCTTATCTGATAACCAATGACCCTTATACCACCAATGCGTTATACCGGAAGGGTCCTCCTAATCTTACTTTCCCTTTTGGGACGGATAAGCTGGGCCGCTGCATCTTTTCCAGAGTTATTATGGGGACAAGGACTTCTGTTTTTTCTGCCCTTATGGTGGTAGCGGTATCGTTGACCACAGGCACTGCCTTTGGTATTATCTCAGGTTATTACGGTGGACTGTTAGACCGAGTGATTATGGGTATTTGTGATATTTTCCTTGCATTTCCTCAGATGGTACTGGCGATTGGAGTGGCTGGACTATTGGGAGGAAATATGACAAATGCCATTCTTGCACTTACACTTACGGGCTGGACCTCTTACGCAAGGCTTTCCAGAGGACTGGTCATGACAATGAAAAAAGAGACCTACATCAGTGCAGCCAGACTAAGCGGGAGTGGTAATATAGAAATAATGTTAGAACACATCTTTCCTGGGATCGCAGGAGAGCTGATTATAAATGCAACCTTACAGATTTCGGCAGTGATGATAGGTTTTGCTGGTTTATCCTATCTGGGCATTGGAGTTTCTGTTCCTGAAGCGGAATGGGGTTCCATGATAAGCGAAGCGATTGGTTATATGCAGCAGGCGCCTTGGGCTGTAATGGCACCGGGAGCCGCCCTTTTTATTACCGTCTTCGTTTTCCAGCTTTTGGGAGATTCTCTCAGGGATTATTTTGGTGTTGGGAGGGGTCGATATGAGTGAATCCGTTTTGTCTGTAAAAGACCTTTCCGTTCAGTACGGAAGCCATAAGGTATTATCAAACCTTTCCTTTGAAGTAAATAAAGGAGAGATTATAGGGATCGTTGGAGAAAGCGGGTGTGGGAAAACCACCCTATTAAAAGCTTTATTTCCCAAAAGAACCACCAATCTTATCATCTCCTCTGGCAGTATCTTATTTGAAGATCAGAATCTGGCAAATGCGGATAAGAAAAAGGCAGAGGAGCTATGCGGTAGAGGAATTGGTATGATTTTTCAAAATCCCAAAGCTTCATTTAATCCCATACGCACATACAAAAGCCAGTATATAGAGACGTTAAAAAGTCATGGCATGTATCATAAAGAAACTTTTGAGTCTCTTGTTCTTAAAACCTTTGAACGTATGAATCTTACAGGTGGAAGGGAACTTTTAGAAAGCTGCCCCTATGAAATGAGTGGCGGCATGAATCAAAGAATTGCAATTGCTCTTTCTATCTTGTTAAAACCTCGGCTTCTTCTTTTAGATGAACCTACCAGTGCACTTGACGTAGCTTCTGGGAAGCTTGTAATGGAAGAACTTCAACGAATCCGGGAACTTACCAATACCTCTATTATTCTGGTGACCCACAACATGGGCCTTCTCTCTGGAGTGGCAGATAAGGTGGGCGTCATAAATCAGGGAAGCTTAGTAGAGTGGGGGACGGTTCATAAGGTGTTTGGATCTCCGGAACACTCTTTTACCAAAACCTTATTAGACGCGGTACCTAAATTAGGCATTCCGGAACGGATAGAGGAAGAGAACATTTCGGATTGTATCCTGAAGCTAGAAGAGGTAAGTAAGGAATACAAAAGAAAGAATAGTCCCTTTTTGGCCCTTGCAAAGGTTGGTATGGAAGTAAAAACAGGAGAGATCCTTGGGGTTGTAGGGGAAAGCGGAAGTGGAAAAAGTACACTTTTAAACATGATTGCGGGGCTTTGTTCTCCAACTGATGGATCGGTGATTTTTAAAAATCGGATCATGGAAAAAAGAAGAAAAAGGGACGATTATTGTAACGTACAAATGGTTTTTCAACATGCAGCAGAATCCTTTAATCCAAGGCATCACATTCGCAAAGCCATGGATAAAACTTTAAAAAACCTTTGTGATTTAAAAAGCAGAGCAGAAAGAAATGAAAGAATCAATGAACTCATGAAGCGGGTTGACTTAAGCCCAGATCTTGCGGATCGGTATCCATGGGAGTTAAGCGGAGGCCAGTGTCAAAGAGCCGCCATTGCCAGAGCCATATCCATAAGCCCGAAACTGCTCTTGTGCGACGAAATCACAAGTGCCCTTGACGTATCGGTGCAAAAAGAAATCATAGATCTATTAAAAAAGCTAGTGAAAGAAACAGGAATGTCCGTTATTTTCGTTTCCCATGACCTTTTACTGGTAAGCAGCTTTTGCGATACCATCATGGTGCTTTGGAATGGGGAATGTGTGGAGGCTGCAGCGACAAGAGACATCATAAAGAATCCAAGTCAGGATTACACAAAAAAATTGCTGAAGACGGCAAGAATAGATGGGAGCTTATACATTGGAACAGATTGAAGAACGGGTAAAACGATATTGGACCTTGCGGTCTCATGATTTTTCTTCCGTGCGAAGGAGAGAATTAGAAGAAGAAGTCAGTAAACGCTGGCTGACTGAAATTAGGAAGTATTTGCCAGATAATAAGCCTTTAAAGATTCTTGATGTAGGAACTGGTGCAGGATTTTTTGCGGTGCTGTTATCCATGGAAGGTCATAAGGTATGGGGCGTTGATATTACACCAGCCATGATAGAAGAAGCCAAACGCTTATCTAAGGATCTAAGTCTGACCATAAGTTTTGAAGTGATGGATGCCCAAAATCTGGTATTTCCAGATGAGGCTTTTGATGTGGTAATATCTAGGAATCTGACATGGACCTTGCCAGAGCCTGAAAAAGCATATAAGGAATGGATAAGAGTTCTTAAAAAGGGCGGAATCCTTTTAAATTTTGATGCAGATTACGGTCAGGATGTTTTAAACAGTGAACCAGAACAAGAGGAAGACTGGGTTGGATCCGGTTGTCATATCGGGATGACAAAGGAGCTCCTTCTAGAGTCGAATCAGATTACAAAGTCCATGGAAATCAGTCAGAACAAAAGGCCTAATTGGGATCTTAATGTATTACAGTCTATGGTCAATTGCAAAATAAGCTGTGACCAGGAGGCTGGTGCTAGAATTTTAAGAGAGAATAATGGGGAGAAAACCCCTACCTTTCTCATCGCAGTAGAAAAAGCGGGGGGATGAGATTATGTTATTTGAGGAGAATAAAACATACTGGACAAACCGGACCAGTGGTTATTCCAAGGTAAATGAAAAGGAATTATCTTCTGAACAAAAAGAAAAATGGCTGGCCGCAATTATCCCACATTTCCCAGGGGAGCGAAAACATATTAAAATTCTCGATATGGGAACAGGACCAGGTTTTTTTGCCATCATTTTGGCAGAAGCCGGATTTCAAGTTACGGCAGTGGATTGTACGGAATCCATGATAGAACAAGCCAAGTTAAATGCAGGAGACTTAAAGGATGAGATCACCTGGGTGCTTTCGAATGCAGAGCAGACAGGACTTGAGTCAGAAACCTTCGATGCAGTTGTCAGCAGAAACTTAACCTGGAATTTAAGATCGCCTGAGAAGGCTTATGAGGAATGGCTTCGAATCTTAAAAAAAGGCGGAATTCTATTGAATTTCGATGCAAATTGGTATCAGTATTTATATGATGATGAAAAAAGAAAAGGGTATGAACTGGACCGAAAACGTGTAGAAGATAATTGTCTTGAGGATCATTACACGTGTACGGATATAGATGCTATGGAAGCGATTGCTAGAAAGCTGCCACTAAGCCGCAGATTTAGGCCCCAGTGGGATATGGACGTGTTGAAAAAACTTTCTCTAACTAAGGTGGAAGCAGACCTTAGTATATGGAAACGTGTGTGGTCAGAAGAAGAGAAGGTTAACTATGGTTCCACTCCCATGTTTTCTATATTAGCAGTAAAATAAGTTTCTCTTAATCTCCAATAAAAATCAATTGCCCAAAAGCACATTTCGAAGTATAATTACTTGAAGTGTGTTTTTTATTCCTAGTAAAAAGATATAATATATTAAGAAAGAGGTAAAATCAGTTGTTGAATCAGTTTTCAAGAACCCAGCTTCTCCTTGGCGAAGAGGCCATGGGTCAATTGATGGAAGCAAAAGTTGCTGTTTTTGGTATTGGAGGAGTTGGCGGATACGTGGTGGAAGCGCTGGTAAGAAGCGGAGTCCGTTCCTTTGTCCTGATAGATGATGATAAGGTGTGCCTTACAAATATTAACAGACAAATTATCGCAACAAGAAAAACAGTAGGTAAATATAAAGTTGAGGTTATGAGAGATCGAATTTTGGAGATCAATCCAGATGCTCAGGTGGAGTTGCGTCAATGTTTTTATCTTCCGGAGAATGCGGATGATTTTGATTTTACAGAATACGATTATGTTGTAGATGCAGTCGATACGGTTACCGCAAAGCTTGATTTGATCATGAGATCCAAAGAAGCAGGAGTACCAATTATCAGTTGCATGGGTGCAGGCAATAAGCTTGACCCAACCAAATTTGAGGTGGCAGACATATTCAAAACGACCATGTGTCCTCTGGCAAAGGTTATGAGAAGAGAATTGAAAAAAAGAGGGGTCAAAAAGTTAAAGGTGGTTTATTCCAAAGAAAAACCAACCAGACCCATCGAAGATATGTCCATTAGCTGTAGGACAAACTGTATCTGTCCTCCTGGCGCAAAACATAAGTGTACGGAACGTAGAGATATACCAGGAAGCGTTTCCTTTGTTCCTTCTGTAGCAGGACTTATTATTGCAGGGGAAGTCATTAAAGATTTGGCGAAAATGGGTAAAGATTCAGTTAGGAGGAATTCAAATGCCTGATAGAAGCCTGTCACTGGACCAAATGAGACAACTAAAGGAACAGGAATGCCTGCTTATTGATGTTAGGGATCAGACCGCATATAACCATGGCTATATTCCAAATGCAATCAATGTTGAGATTGATAAAATCTTGAACGGGGAGTATGTCCCACCCGCAGATAAAAAGGTGATTTTATATTGCTTAAAAGGAATTATCAGTGTGGAGGCCGCAGAATACTTAACTGAAAAAGGGTTTGAGGCGTACAACTTAGAGGGCGGTTACGGAAACTGGCTTATAAGCTCCATGGAAAAAGAAAAAGAGATGGACGGAGCGATTCGTCTGGAAGAAATAGAAAAAAGCCTTCGTAAAAAGTTTCATAAGGATATTTTCAGCCGTTTTGCGAAAGCAATCAATGAATATAAGCTGGTAAAAGAAAACGATAAGATTGCAGTGTGTATTTCCGGTGGTAAGGATTCCATGATCATGGCGAAGTTATTTCAGGAATTAAGACGTCATAACAAATTTCCTTTTGAGCTTGTTTTCCTTGTTATGGATCCTGGATATAATGGGATGAACCGGGATGTCATTGAGAATAATGCAAAACTTCTTAATATTCCTGTCACTGTATTTGAGACTCAGATCTTTGATGCTGTTTATGATGTGGAGAAATCACCTTGTTATCTTTGCGCCAGAATGAGAAGAGGATACTTATACAGCAAGGCAAAAGAGCTAGGCTGTAATAAGATAGCACTGGGCCATCATTACGATGACGTAATTGAGACTATACTCATGGGAATGATGTACGGCGGCCAGGTTCAGACGATGATGCCAAAGCTTCATAGCACCAATTTTGAAGGAATGGAACTGATTCGTCCTATGTACCTTATCCGTGAGGATGACATTAAGGCATGGAGAGATTATAACGGTCTTCATTTTATTCAGTGTGCCTGCCGGTTTACTGATACCTGTACCACATGTCGGACAGATGGCAATACTGGTTCTAAGAGAGTCGAGATCAAGGACTTAATTAAAGAACTTAAAAAAGTGAACCCTTACATTGAGGGCAATATTTTTAAAAGTGTAGAAAATGTAAATTTAAATACCATAGTTGCGTATAAAGAGAATGGAACCGTCCATCATTTCCTTGATGATTATGATTTGGATCGATAAATTTGACCTTATTTTAAAATCATACTTGAAATACATACTAACCTTGTGGTAAATTATGATTAAGGAGGTTATATCTTATGAAAATTTCAACGAAAGGCCGGTATGCGGTCAGACTTATGATAGACCTTGCAGAGCATAACAATGGAGAATTTGTAACATTAATGGATATTGCTGAACGGCAGGAGATCTCAGAGAAATATTTAGAATCTATCGTTTCCATACTCAGCAAGAACGGTCTTCTTATTTCCTTAAGAGGAAAAGGTGGCGGTTATAAACTTGCGAAAGATCCGGACTATTACACCGTAGGCAGCATTTTAAGGCTGACCGAAGGTTCCCTTGCTCCTGTTTCTTGTATGGAAGGGGATACGAATAGCTGCAACCGAGCTTCCCATTGTCAGACCCTTGAGATGTGGGAAGGTTTAAACAAGCTGATTAATGATTACTTTAATGGAATCACCATTGCGGACCTTGTTCGTAAAAGTGATTACAGCGACAATTACATCATATAGGCGTTGGGCAAAAAAGAGCAAAGAGTCAGATGACTAGATCTGATTCTTTGCTCTTTTTACGTGTTTATCCGGAGAAAACCATATGATTTCCCTTTGAAATTGCCAAAACTCTGTATTAATACGCCTTTTTACCATTAATTTAGAAGATTTTTACTTAACAGGAAAATCCCAATTCTTTCCACTGGTAAAATGGTAAATTCAGTGCTATCATTTAAAAGTAACAGAAACGTAACACAAATGTAATAATTCAAAGGAGGCAAATGAATTGAGAAAATTAACAGCACTTGGATTAATGGCACTGACTTTAACAAGCATGCTCCCATTAACAGCAAACGCAGCAGTGAGGTGTAATGTCCCCTCCTTCTCCGGAAGAAATGTGATTTCGATCAATGGATATGGCAATTCCGATGATTTAAAAGCAAAATTACAGCAGATGGGATATAATTGCGATAATATCAATTTCAACGATATTAACAAATATTTTAATAACTGCCAGAATTCAGGGAATGGTACAACAACACCAACAACACCAACAACACCAGCCCCAACCACACCAACAACCCCAGCACCAACAACACCAACAACCCCAGCTCCAACAACACCAACCACACCAACAACCAACAAGACTTTCACTCAGCAGGTTGTTGATCTGGTAAATGCAGAAAGAGCAAAAGAAGGTCTTTCCCCTCTTACCATAGATCCAAGTGTCGAGAAGGCAGCTAACGTAAGAGCCAATGAAATTCAGTCTAACTTTGATCACACCCGTCCAAACGGAAGTTCTTTCTCTAGCGCATTAAAAGAGCAGGGCGTAAATTACCGTGGCGCTGGCGAGAACATCGCTTGGGGACAGAGAACTCCTCAGGAAGTTATGACCGCTTGGATGAACAGTCCTGGACATCGTGCAAACATAATGAATAAGAGCTACACTCATATCGGTGTAGGCAATTTACAAAACGGAAGCGGTACACAGTACTGGGTACAGCTGTTTACATATTAATCGTTATATTTAAACAAATCTTTTCAAAGCTTTTAACAATCATAATCCTGGAATCTTCTGTGCAAAAGCAGATCTTCCGGGATTTTTTGTTGTATCTTGTCTCCTAGAAGTGCATATAAACCCATTGACAAAGTATGTTTTAAAAAGTACTATAATAGTAGTACTAGTAATCAATATTTAGTCATGTAAAGGAGATAAACATTATGAGCAAAATATATACTTCAGCGGATCAACTTATTGGAAGAACTCCGCTTCTTGAATTATCTAATATAGAGAAAGAATTGGGATTAAAGGCAAGGATATTAGGAAAGCTTGAATACTTTAATCCGGCAGGTTCCGTAAAGGACAGAATTGCAAAGGCAATGATTGATGATGCGGAAGCAGCCGGAATCTTAACAGCGGATTCTGTAATTATTGAGCCAACTTCTGGGAATACTGGTATAGGACTATCTTCAGTGGCAGCCGCCAGAGGTTATCGAGTTATGATTGTTATGCCGGAAACCATGTCTTTGGAGCGCCGTACCCTTATGAAAGCCTACGGGGCAGAACTAGTTTTAACAGAAGGAGCCAAAGGAATGAAGGGGGCAATAGCAAAAGCAGAAGAGTTGTCTAAAGAAATTCCCAACAGTTTTATTCCCAGTCAGTTTAACAACATGTCAAATCCCAAGGTCCATAGAGAGACCACAGGTCCTGAGATCTACGAAGATACGGATGGAAATGTGGATATCTTTGTGGCTGGTGTAGGTACAGGAGGCACAATCACAGGTGTGGGAGAGTATCTAAAATCGAAGAATCCGGCTGTTAAAATTATTGCGGTTGAGCCGGCGGCCTCCCCTGTGTTATCAACCGGAAATGCTGGACCACATAAGATTCAGGGAATTGGTGCTGGTTTCATACCAGATGTGTTAAATACAAAGATTTACGATGAGGTGATACCAGTTTATGATGCAGATGCGTTTGAAATCGGCAAAAAAATCGGGAAGATGGAAGGGGTTTTAGTAGGGATCTCTTCTGGTGCCGCAGTTTGGGCAGGGATTCAACTGGCACAGCGACCAGAGAATGAGGGGAAAACGATTGTAGTGCTTCTTCCAGATACGGGAGACCGTTATTTATCAACAAGTATGTTTACAGACTGATTTTTTCAACCATATTATGGGGGTACGATCAGGTATGATACTTGACAGCAAATCAAAGAATTAATTATAATAGGATTAACTCCTTTGGGAGAGGTAATAATTGCCAATTGAAGCTAAGTGGAAAGAACTTTTTCCACTGGGGCGATTGGCTAAAATATAATAAAATAAATTTTAGATAGGAGATGTTATTATGAGTACAAAAAAAATTGGTGTTATTGTAGGAAGCCTAAGAAGAGAATCTTTTTCCCTTGCAGTTGCGAAAGCAGCCGTTTCGGTAGCTCCAAAAGAACTTTCACTTGAATTCATTGAGATTGCTGATTTACCAATGTTTAACCAGGATTTTGATGATGATGGAAAAACCCCAGAGTCTTGGGTGAAATTCAGAAACAAAGTAAAAGAATTTGATGGATTTATTTTTGTAACTCCTGAATATAACCGCTCTATACCGGCAGTACTTAAGAATGCCATTGATATAGCCTCAAGACCTTACGGAAGCAATGCATGGGACGGAAAAGCAGGTGGAATCATCAGTGTTACTCCAGGTGGACTTGGAGCGTTTGGTGCCAACCATCATCTGCGTCAGCCAATGACCTTTTTAAACGTATTTATGTTACAACAGCCAGAAGCTTATATCAGCAATGTAGCAGATCAGCTTAATGAAAAAGGCGAATTTGCAGATGAAAATAGCCTGGGTTATTTAAAGAATTATATGGAAGCATTTTCAAACTGGGTAAATAAAGTATCTGCTTCCTAATTAAAATAAATAATAAAAGGAGGAAAGAAGTTGAGCAATCGAAGGATAGCAAAGCAGATTCGTGGCCAAAGAGCCGTTGACGGCGCGGGCGTTCATATGGTTCGTGTGCTTGGATATCACGATGTGAAGGAATTCGATCCATTTTTAATGATGGACTCCTTTGATTCTACGAACCCGGCTGATTATGTGGCAGGCTTCCCTATGCATCCTCATAGAGGAATCGAAACGGTTACTTATTTGATCTCCGGTCAGATTGATCATAAAGACAGTCTGGGTAACAAAGGGACCATAAATTCCGGGGAATGTCAGTGGATGACAGCCGGTAGTGGAATTCTTCACGAAGAGATGCCAAAGCCATCAGAAAGAATGCTAGGCCTGCAATTATGGCTGAATCTTCCCAGGGAAGAAAAGATGGCAGATCCTCAGTATCTTCCTATTACAAAGGATATGATCCCTAGAGTTCAAAGTGGGAATGCCAGAGTGGGAGTTTTATCAGGAAGTTATGAAGATGCCAAGGGAGTAACTCCAAAGCATATTCCTGTTACCATTTATGATGTTGAACTGCCAAAAGAACAGGAAATAACCATTCCTACAAAAGCAGAAGAAACGGTATACATCTTTTTAATAGAAGGAGATGGCGTAGTAGATCATCAGGACATACCTGAAAAAACAGCCATTCTTTTTGGAGAAGGTGATGAAATCACCGTTCGTGCAGCTGCGAATAAGGATCTTCGGTTCCTTTACTTTTCCGGAAAGCCATTGCATGAGCCTATCGCCTGGGGCGGCCCAATAGCCATGAACACTCAGGAGGAATTAGACCTGGCATTTGATGAACTTCGAAGAGGCACATTTATTAAACATAAATAACCAATTTGGTTTACTAAAACATTGATCCGCAGTTTCTCATGGAAGCTGCGGATCAAATCTTTTCTATATTATTCTTTTTATCTTATAAATAACCATCGTTTTCCCCGAAAATATTGATAATAAAATTCAGAATAGATGATTGACTTGTAATATCTCAAGTGCTATGCTTAAATCGATTACCCATAAGTGGAGTATAGCTGAAAGCCTCTGACTAAAATCTCAAAAGCCGGTTCCTTCCTGATTATGCTTCATTTAGAAAAAATGGAGGATACAAAAGTGGAAAAAGATTCAACAAAAGAATTATCCCAAAGCCTTAAAGGCAGAGGAAAGGCAGGCAGGAATCAAAAATCAATTAAAAAGAATCTACTAAGAGGCATTATAGGATTGGCAGTTGTCATTTCCGTTTTTTTTGGAATTGCAAATGCCATTGTTTTATATAGTGATTCGAACAACAACATGAAGACACGGTTGACTGAAAACCGCAACGCTTATTGTTTGGCGATACAAAACGCCATCGATGTTTATCGGGTTCAGGTTGAATCCTTTGCAGCAAACGAATTTATTACTGACACATCAAGACCTATAATAGGAAGAAAGCAAGTCATGGCTGAATTGGCGGAGAAAAATGGCTTTCTTGAAGTGGCAGTGACAGACGCTGACGGAAAGGCAACAAACGGCGCTGATGTCAGCGAACGCGAATATTTTAAGCAGGCAATGGCAGGGAATACTTATTTATCCTCTACTCTTGTGAGTACGGTTGACGGCAAGGTAATTATGATTATTTCTGCACCCATCGCTAGAGGAAGTCAAAAGGGCATTGTTTATGCGAAGCTAGATTGCAATACCTTTAGTAAGATGATTGATGATGTTTCCATAGGTAAATCTGGTTATGGTTTTGTCGTTGACAAAGAAGGAAAGTATTTGGCTCATCCCGATACCAGTATCGTGTCAAATCAAGTGAATTACATAGAAAAATCAAAGGAAGACCCAGCTTATACCAAATTAGCTGGTCTGATTAAGAAGATGACCTCAGGAAACCAGGGGCTGGATACAGTCGTGCACAATGGATCAAAACAGGTTGTAAGCTACATGAGCATTCCCGGGACAGACGGTTGGTCCATCGCAGTCACTGCAAAGACCTCTGAGATGTTATCTAGCTTTTATGTATCCATTGGAATCACAGTTTCTCTCTCTCTATTATTTGTCTTACTTTCCATATTCATGGCATTTCGGATCGCAGGTCCGATTGTCAATCCAGTCATCTCTCTTGTTAAGAGAATAGAAGCTCTTGCTTTAGGCGACCTGCATTCCGAGGTGCCACAGGTTGATTCTGAAGATGAGGTTGGTAAACTTTCAAGATCCTTTACGACCACCGTGAATAAACTAAACGATTATATACAGGAAATTTCATACATACTAAATAGCTTGGAGCAGGGGAACTGTAATGTAGAGACTGTTCAAGATTATTCTGGAGACTTCACCCAGATCAGGGAAGCGCTTAATAAGATTATATTTAATTTAAATACAACGTTTACCAATATAAAAGGTGCCTCCGATCAGGTAGCCAGCGGCGCGGATCAGGTGTCTAGTGCTTCTCAGGCACTGGCTTCCGGAGCCACAGAACAGGCATCTTCCGTAGAAGAACTGAATGCATCCATAATGGGTGTTTCTCAGCAGGCAGAAGAAAATGTAGTCCATGTACAAAAGGCTACAGAATACGTGGTACAGGCTGATACAGGAATTAAAGAGAGCAATGGCCACATGCAAGAGTTAAACGCTGCTATGGGAGAAATCAGCCAGTCTTCTGCAGAGATCTCATCCATTACAAAGGTCATTGAAGACATCGCGTTTCAGACCAATATTCTTGCACTGAACGCAGCCATTGAAGCGGCAAGAGCAGGAAGTGTTGGAAAAGGATTTGCCGTTGTTGCTGATGAAGTCCGTAATCTGGCTGCTAGATCATCAGAAGCTGCCAAAAAGACAGCAGAATTAATTGACCGATCCGTAATCACTGTATCAAAGGGAGAGAAGCTCGCAGGAGAGACGGCTCAGATCTTGGTAGAAGTAGCGGAGAAAGCCAGACTTGCCAACGAGTCCATACAGCGAATTGAAAAGGCTTCCTATGATCAGGCACAAGCCATAGACCAGATCAATCAAGGTCTTTTCCAGGTTTCCGCAGTGGTTCAGACCAATGCAGCAACCGCAGAGGAAAGTTCTGCTTCCAGTGAAGAGCTTGCGGCTCAAGCCCTTATTCTACAGCAGGAAGTGGAGAAATTCACCTTAAAGGACGTTTCAGCATCGTTTCAACAGGTAGAGCAGCAAAACGAAATCTATGTAGCTGATGTTCAAAACCATACATTTGATAACGGAAAGTATTAAACCATATAAAATAAAAGCAGAACAACTTAAGGCGGACAAATTTATGTCCGCCTTATTTGCTAAAAATGAATAGGGGGAGAAATAATGAAACTACAATTAGTTCCACTACATGAAAAATATAAGAAGAACCTAAATGAGATGATGGATGAGTGGTGTGCCAGTGGGGAAAGAATCGTACCCAGTGCACTAACTAGATGTAATTATCATGATTTTGACCAATATAGAAATAACATAGAAAATAAAGAGAATAATGGGCCCCTGGTACCGGATACTACTTTATTTTGCTTGGACGAAGATAGAGACATATTCGTAGGAGCCGTTAATATCCGGCACTATTTAAATGATTTCTTGTTGTTAAATGGCGGACATATTGGTGATGGGGTCAGACCTTCTGAACGAAGAAAGGGCATAGCGTCTAAAATGATCGGTCTTGCACTGAAAGAATGTAAGAAAATAGGATTAGATAAGGTTTTAATGGTATGTGATAAGGAAAATATCGGATCTGCAAAAAGCATTCAAAATAATGGTGGTATATTGGAGAACGAAATCGTTGTAGATGGAGTAGTTGAACAAAGATATTGGATCACGATTAATTAGAATACTTATATCATGGTAGATGATTAAATTTGCTATATTGCTTCGCTGGATAAAAAATATTATGCTTGTCTATGGTTTGATGCAGACTATTAAAGTCTGCGTCCATTCTTAATTCTTGTATATTCTTTGAACTTGAAATAGTGATTCTATCCAATCAAAACATTCATATCCCTTTCTTAATATATGTATGTAAAAAGGTCAGAAATCTAAAATTTATATGGTAATAAAATCAAAAAAGGAACGCAGTATACTTGATACTGTGCTCCTTAATAATTGCATATTTAATCCAATTTTATTATACATTATCTGTCATAATATGTCAATTTCAAAGATTAATTGACGAAACAAGAGTAAAATCATAAATCAAATGGTAATGAATTGGATTAAAGTAAACTATTACATGATTATTGACTTATTCGCCGTCAAAGGAAACGTCATAAAATTATAACATCAGCGAAAGGAGAATTGTAATGGCACGAAGAGGAGAAAATATTTATAAGCGTAAGGATGGACGTTGGGAGGGAAGAAGTCTAAACCAAAGTGGCAAATATCATTACTTCTATGCGAAGACATATAAGGCAGTAAAAGAGAAAATGAAAGATTTTAAAGAAGATAAAGAAAAAGTTAAATTGATTAAACATAATAATGCCTCGGAACAATTTCTTGCCTGGCTAACGGGAGATGTTTCTTCGCGCGTAAAACCATCAACATATGAGAGCTATTACAGTTGTGTCTACAAGCATATCATCCCTTTTTTTATGAAGAGAGAACATAACTGTATCGAGAAAGATTCCGTGTCCAGCTTTGTAATACATATAAGAGAAGACGAATTAATTGCAGAAACATCAAAAAAGAAGATATTTGCTATCTTTAAAATTGCATTAAAAGAGATTTTAAAAACATCTCCTCATCTCCACGAGTTTTTGGAACTCGTGAAACTTCCCAGTACAGATTACGGTGAGGTCCAGGTTTTTACGTCTAAAGAACAGCGAGCCATAGAACAAGGGGCATTAAAATCAAAGGATGCGTGTGCAATTGGAATCATCCTTTGCTTTTATACCGGAATTCGACTGGGTGAACTTTGTGCGCTTAAATGGAGTGACATTGATTTTGAATCAGGAACCATGTCCATTTTACGAACGGTGTCTAGAATTAGAGTCTTTGATAGTGAAGAAAATAAGACGACCTTACATGTAGGTCTTCCAAAGAGCAGGAAATCAATAAGAAAGATCCCACTTCCTGAATTTCTTCTAAATCTTCTAATCAATAGCAGTTTGTATAAGGGTGATAATAACAGTTTCATTTTTACAGGTAATGAAGATCCTTATAATCCCCGGAGGTTTCAAAACATGTTTAAAAGGATATTGAGGGATAACAATATTGTAGATAGAAAGTTTCATGCTATCAGGCATACCTTCGCAACACGAGCCTTGGAATTAGGGGTAGATATTAAGACTGTGAGTGAATTACTGGGGCATTCTGGTGTATCTATTACTCTTAATGTTTATGCCCATTCGCTTATGGAACATAAAAAGGCAGCTATCAATAAATTTAACGATTTATATTTAATGAATATCGAAAGTGCGAAATTAGCCGTCAATTATCCCGTCTTAACTACGGAAAGAGTATGTTTATAAGGGGATTTACCTATTTAACGCAGTATCAAGTATACTGCGTCTTTCTGAACAGGTAAACAATATTAACATTTCTAAAAAATGGAATCAAGAGGTATTTCAACAAGAGGAAGAGGGAAGATTAGTTTTACGTTTCTTGGATAGGCAAAAAACTAAGAGGAGAAAAAGTTATGTCTGAACGTATGAAAAAAGGAAAAAATAATGCTACAAATAGTTCTTCCAATCATAAGACAAAATCAACCGGTCTAAAAAGCTTACTGGCCAAAATTCTTATTTACATAGGTATTCCAGTAGTTTTATCTTATTGCATCGTAGGACTTATTCTGCTGAATCTGGTGCGTGGGAACATCGAACAGCTGACCGAAGGAAATCTGGAGGCGAAATCTCAGACTGCCTCTGTAGAAATGGAACAGTTCTTTGACCGTTTTAGAAACAGTGCAGATCAGTTATCTAAAAGTGTTCAATTACAAAAGTTCTTTGCAGACTTAAAGCCAGGTGCAAAAATCAGTGAAGGACAAGATTTTAAAGAGGTGGTTCAATCACTGAAAAACATAAGTGATACTGATAAGGATAATATCTTATCCATCTGGGTTTCTGATGTGGACAGCAGTCAGCTTGCACAGTCCAATGGCTTTGTATCAGATAGCTCCTATCAGATTTCGGAACGACCTTGGTATCAGATGTTACTTAAGGAACAGAAGACTGTAATGACAGAGCCTTATGAGGACTTTACCTCCAAAGCCCAAATTGTAAGTATTATCGCACCGGTATATTCAGAAAATGGTGGTCAGATGGTAGGTGCGGTGGGAATTGATTTTTCACTGGATGGATTGAAGAAGACCATTGGTGATTATCACCTTGGAACAACCGGTTTTTACATAGTTACTTCTGCGGATGGACAAATTATTTATCACCCCAAGGAAGAGATGATCAATAAAAATGTCAGTGAACAAGATATGTCTGACGGTATTAAGCAGGCATTTTTAAAATCAATAGAAGGAAAGATACAGTACACTTCTCATGGGGTTTCTGTACATGGATATGTGAGTCGAATTGGGGATACCGGCTGGATGGTAGGAACAGGACTGCCATTAAAAGAGTTTTACAATGAATATAACAAAATCACCACGGCAATGGCATTTATATTTATGGTGGCAGCGGCACTGGTAGTGGGAATGATATTTATCGTTTCAAAAGGAATCGTGGCACCGTTAAAGACACTTACCAATGCTGCAAACTTAATTGCAGATGGAAGACTTGATATTTCAGCAGATGTGAATTCCCGTGATGAGACGGGACAGCTTGCTCATGCGTTAAACCGAACGGTGGTACAATTAAATGGATATATTGGATATATTCGAGAAATTACCACTGTTCTTGAAACCATGGCAGGAGGAGATATCAGAATAAACTTAAATCAAGATTATGCAGGAGAGTTTAAGCCAATTAAGGAAGCACTTTTGCAGATATCCGATTCTCTAAATAAAACTCTGACCTCCATCCGAATTACTGCGGATCAGGTGAACACTGGGGCGGAACAGGTTTCTTCTGCAGCCCAGGCTCTTGCTTCTGGTTCTACAGAACAGGCGGCAACGGTGGAGGAATTGAGTGCCTCTATTATTAGCATTTCGACGCAAGCGGAGCAGAATGCAGAGAATGTGAGAAAAGCATCAGATTATGTTCGCCAGGCTGGAGAAGGTCTGGAAGAAAGCAATCATCATATGGAACGTCTTAATGCAGCGATGGATGAGATTAGTGATTCATCTGCAAAGATCTCTAGCATCACAAAGGTAATTGAAGATATTGCATTCCAGACGAATATTCTTGCATTGAATGCGGCAGTAGAAGCTGCCAGAGCAGGAGAGGCAGGAAAGGGATTTGCAGTGGTTGCAGATGAAGTTAGAAATCTTGCAGCAAAATCGGCAGAAGCAGCAAAGCAAACCTCAGAGCTTATTGGACTTTCTACGGTTACAGTAGCAGAAGGTGAGAAAATGGCTTCTGAAACTTCTAAAACACTTAAAGATGTGGCATTAAAGTCTCAGCTTGTGGTTGAAGTTATTCGTGACATAAATAAAGCGTCTGCGGAACAGGCTGTATCCATTGGGGAGATTAATCAGGGACTTTCCCAGGTCTCAGCGGTTGTTCAAACGAACGCTGCTACCGCAGAAGAAAGTTCTGCTTCCAGTGAGGAGCTGGCGGCACAGGCGCAGTTGCTTAAAAATGAAGTGAGCAAGTTTACGCTGTATTAATTGATATTGTGAGTCAATAATAAGGATTCTAATTGAATAAATATATCAATAAAATGCCTGATCTGAATCTATCAGATCAGGTATTTTTACTGTTGTTTAAAGGATTTTAAATGAAATTTATTTATAAAATGATTGAGAAAAATTGTGAGAAAAAAATAGGGATAGTTGCCGAATTTTACCATATATGGTATGATATCCAAGATAAAAGTCGAAAAACATAATACATATTTTTGATCGCCAAAATATGAATAGTTGGTCTTTAGCGGGCTGTGATAACAGCGTTTTGCTACTGTTAATTGAGCTTTGCCAACAATATGGAAGCATGAAAAACAGGGATGCTTTTCGAATTATTTGAGGAGGCAAAGGAACATGAAGTATTTAAAAAACAAACTTTTACTTTTTATTTCACTATTATTAGGATCTACCGTAATATTTTTAACAGCCGTTTCTTCTATTCTTTATTACAATAGTTCCATGACAGAAGCGAAGAAGAATTCCTCCTATCTTGCAATGGCTTATCAGCAGGGAATTGACTCCGTACTGAATAACTACCGCAAGGAATTGAGCATAACTGCTTCCAAAGGATTCCTGACCGATGGTAATACATCTGTTTCCCAACAGAAGATTCTTCTTAATGAAGAGGCAGCGGCGGCTGGTTTTGACTACATCACTATTGCAGATGCCAAGGGAACCAATGAAAATGGAGACCAGATTGCAGATCAGGAATTCTTTAAACAAGCTATAAATGGAGTTGCTTATATTTCTAATCCATTTTTAAATGCAGAGGATAAGCTTGTATTATACATTGGAGCACCCATTGGCAGTACTGGCAAGGTTTTATATGGGGTTTTGCCATATCAGACAATCAGCGATGATTTGACAAAGATAAAAATAGGTGAGAGTGGATATGCATTTGTTGTTGACCGAAATGGAGTCACTGTAGTACATCCTAGCGCAGATAATGTAAAAAAACCAACAAATTATATAGAACTGGCAAAACAGGATTCCTCCTATGTTCCAACCTCCAAGATTTTTCAACAGATGATGTTAGGGAAAACAGGAACAGGATTCAGCTTTTATAAAGGAGTCCGCCGTTTGGTAGGATATACCCCTTTAAGTGGTCCAGAAGGTTGGAATGTTGCTGTTACCATGCCTGTGGCTCAGATTGAAGGAGCAGTACGTGTCACCGCTGGTATGTGTGCATTAATTGGTATTTCTGTTATTTTATTGGCAATTTTAATTACCCGTTCTTTTGCCCGTAAGATTACAGGACCCATTGTTGATGCAACCCGCAGGATTGAACAGTTAGCAGAGGGAGATTTGCTTTTAGAGGTGCCTGTAGCTAATGGAAAGGATGAGAGCGCCCGACTCCTTTTGGCACTTCAAAATACCATTTGCGGACTACGTAATTATATATCAGATATATCTAGAGTTTTAAGCAGAGTTGCATCAAAGGATTTGACAGTCAAAAGTGAAGTGGAATATAAGGGGGATTTTTTACCAATAGAGAAAGCTCTGGAGCAGATATTAGATTCTCTTAATGGTACACTATTCCATATTGCCGAATCCACAGATCAGGTACGCTGTAGTTCTGAACAAGTGGCTTTGACTGGAAGGAATCTTGCCGAAAACTCTACAGAACAGGCAGCTACAACAGAAGTTCTTACCAACTCTTTGGAAATGGTATCCAATCATATCAAAGACAATGCACAGTATTCCCTGTCCATGAAAGACATGACGGAATCGGCTCTTTTAGAAACGCAGAGAGGCAATGAGGAAATGGAACGCCTGTTACAATCTATGGCAAACATAGACGAGTTCTCTAAAAAGATCCAAAGCATTGTAAAGATCATTGATGACATTGCATTTCAGACCAACATCCTCGCGTTAAATGCGGCTGTGGAAGCTGCTCGTGCCGGGGATGCGGGAAAAGGATTTTCCGTAGTGGCAGATGAAGTCCGTCAGCTTGCATCTAAGAGTGCAGATGCAGCAAAGCAGACCACCGACTTGATTCACAGCACCATAGAATCTGTGACACAGGGGAAGAAAAATACGGAGCAGACGGCAGGAGTGTTTAAAACCATAGTGGAGCAGACTGGTAATATCAACACATTAGTTGGAAAGATATCTGAATCCTTAGAGAGCCAGTCAAACAGCGTAATTGAACTGGAGGAAGGAATGCAGAGGATATCCATGGTGACTCAGGCAAACTCAGCCACGGCTGAGGAAAGTGCAGCCACCAGCGGAGATCTGCTCAATCAGATGCAGATGTTAAAGGAACTGGTGTCAGAGTTCAACATAAAAAACGTTTAATACTGATGATATAAGGAAATGGGATCTCTCTGTAAGTTATGTTTGCTTACAGAGAGATTTTTGTAGGGTCAAATCATGAGGATATGGTTCTAAAATTAGCAATCTAAAGTAATGATTTAATAAAGTAAATTTTCATTCCTCAATTCCTGTTAAAAACAATTTGATAAAAAAATATTGACAAATAGAAAAGGTCACAGTATAGTAAACATATATATATAGTATGAATAAGGAGATTAGGATATGAAGATGAGCCGCACACAGAATGAGAATCAACTTATGAAGTGTTGTTGTTGCTGTAGATGTTTCTCAAGAAAAGATACAGCTTATTTGTGCGCGTTTCTATATCTGAAATCCCCAATTTTATCTTGTTAAAGAGAGAATGAATGGAAGGAAGCAGGTATGTTCGTATACCTGCTTCCTTTTTATGAATCATGATCAGGGAGGATTGGTGTTATGAATCAGAGATTATGGAAAGGGGAAGAAAGACATGGATTTTGAATTTATTCGTGGGAATGTGCCGCTTTATGTGGAAGCGGCAGGGATTACACTTCGGATCTCCTTTCTTGGGATTTTGCTTTCAACGGTGATTGGACTTTTGTGCAGCCTTGTCAAGGTTTTTAAGATACCGGTTCTTGGATTTGTAGTAAATTGTTACATTGAAATTTCAAGAAATACACCACTGCTTATCCAGTTGTTCTTTTTATACTTTGGACTTCCAAAGCTTGGAATAGTTTTAAGTTCAGAAGGATGTGCCATCACTGGTCTGGCCTTTTTGGGTGGAAGCTATATGGCAGAGGCGTTCCGTACTGGAATTGAACAGGTACCTAAGATTCAGACGGAAACAGGTTTAAGTCTTGGTCTTACGAAGTGGCAGGTATTCTTACATATTATACTGCCTCAGGCGATTGCTACGTCTGTACCTGTGTTTTGTGCTAATATTATCTTTTTAATTAAGGAAACCTCCGTATTCAGTGCGGTAGCTCTGGCGGATTTGATGTTTGTGGCAAAGGATCTGATTGGAATTTATTATAAGACAGATGAGGCTTTATTTATGCTGGTAACTGCTTATCTCATGATTCTTCTGCCAATCTCATTACTCTGTTCTTGGGTAGAAAGGAGGGTCCGTTATGCAGAATTTGGGAATTCAAGTGCTGTTCCAGGGAAATAACTTTTTAAGACTCTGTGGAGGGCTTTGGCAATCTCTTCAGATTGCCGTTATCTCCATGGTACTTTCCATCGTTCTTGGAATGATTCTTGGTATTGTAATGACTAGTCCGAAAAAGCTGGTACGGTTCCTTTGTAGAATCTATCTAGAGATAGTGAGAATCATGCCACAGCTTGTGCTTTTGTTTCTGGTTTACTTTGGAGCGGCAAAGCACTTAAATATTAACCTTCCAGGCTCCTGGGCTGCTGTCATAGTATTTACCTTTTGGGGAGCGGCAGAGATGGGAGATCTGGTAAGAAGTGCCTTACAGTCAATTCCCGTGCATCAATATCAAAGCGGTTTTGGTTTAGGTATGACAAAGCTTCAGGTTTACCGTTATGTAATCATTCCTCAGACTGTACGAAGACTTCTTCCATCTGTGATGAACCTTTTAACGAGAATGATTAAAACCACTTCACTGGTTGTGCTCATTGGTGTCATTGAGGTAGTGAAGGTGGGAAAACAGATTATTGACTCATCCAGGTATACGGTTCCAGATGCAGCCCTTTGGGTTTACGGTGTTATTTTTATCATGTATTTTGCAATCTGTTATCCATTTTCCAGAGCGGCAGCAATGCTAGACAAAAAAATAAAGGATTGATCATATGAAGCAGGAAGTAATATTAACAACAAAAAATCTTAAAAAATCTTATGATAATGAGCAGTTGGTTTTAAAAGATATGTCTTTTTCCTTAGAAAAAGGAGAAGTGGTAGTTGTCGTAGGTCCTTCCGGTTGCGGAAAGAGTACCTTTTTACGATGTCTTAATATGCTAGAGCCAATTGATTCCGGAACTATATCATTTAAGGATCAAGTCATTGAGAGGGATAGAAAAGATGCCTACACCATCAGACAAAAGATAGGCATGGTTTTTCAAAGTTATGATCTATTCCCCCATCTGACCATCTTAGGCAATATTCTTTTGGCACCTTTAAAGGTTCAAAAGAGAGAAAAACAAGAATTGATTCAGGAAGCAGAACAGCTTTTAAAGAGAGTCGGACTTTTGGATAAAAAGGATGCTTACCCACGACAGTTATCTGGTGGGCAGAAGCAGAGGGTGGCCATTGTAAGAGCCCTTATGATGCATCCGGAGATTTTACTGCTTGATGAAATTACAGCAGCTCTCGATCCAGAGATGGTAAGAGAAGTGTTGCAGGTAGTATTAGAACTGGCAAAGGAAGGTATGACCATGGTTATCGTTACCCATGAGATGGAATTTGCCAAAGCAGTTTCAGACCGTGTCCTGTTTATGGATCAAGGTCTGGTGGTTGAAGAGGGAAAACCAGAAGATTTTTTCACCTCTCCACAGACAGAACGAGCAAAACAGTTTTTAAATACGTTTCATTACGAAGCGATATAAATAAATGAAGGAGGAAATCATTATGAAAAAGAAATTATTAGGTGCATTATTAGGCGTTACATTGGCAGCGGGGCTGATTGCAGGATGCAGCGCTCCAGCAAAGGAAAATTCTAATGGAGCTCAGAGCCCATCAGCAAAGGCTAGAACACTTTCTGAGATCAAAGATTCCGGTACCATAAAAATTGGTGTATTCAGCGATAAAAATCCTTTTGGTTACGTAGATGCTAATGGAAAAATCCAGGGATATGATGTTTATTATGGAAAACGCCTTGCAAAAGATTTACTTGGAAGCGAAGATAAGGTGGAATTCGTATACGTTGAGGCTGCTAGCCGCGTAGAATACTTAAAATCTGCTAAAGTGGATGTGATTCTTGCTAACTTTACGGTAACAGATGAGAGAAAAGATCAGGTGGATTTCGCTCTTCCTTATATGAAGGTAGCGCTTGGTGTGGTTTCCCCTGATGATAAACTCATTAAGGATGCTGCTGAATTAAACGGCAAGACCTTAATTGTAGTAAAAGGAACCACAGCAGAAACTTATTTTTCCCAAAATCATCCAGAGATCAAGCTGTTAAAGTTTGATGAGTATCAGGAAGCATACGATGCACTTGCTGATGGAAGAGGGGATGCCTTCTCCACAGACAACACAGAAGTTCTTGCATGGGCAATTCAGAACAAAGGTTTCACAGTAGGAATTGAATCCATTGGAAATACAGATACCATCGCTGCTGCAGTTCAAAAGGGCAATACAGAGTTATTAGACTGGATCAACGAAGATATTAAGACTTTAGGCAAAGAGCAGTTCTTCCATAAGAATTTTGAAGAAACCTTAAAGCCAGTTTATGGAGATGAAATTGATCCGGAAAACTTGGTCGTTGAAGGCGGCCAGGTCTAAAAACGTAAATAAATTGATTGTTGAGAAAAATTGTTGGCAGGGCGTATTGACGTCCTGCTTTTTTTGCGTCATAATAACACTGTTATATAACGGTGTTATAAAAAGAAAAAGAGAGGTGATAAGCGTGCCGATAAATACAACCCGTCAGCAAATATTAGAAGTGGGAAAACAGGAATTCATGGAATACGGGTATGAAGGAGCTTCCTTAAGAAGAATCGCAAAAGAGGCCTCTGTGACGACAGGTGCCATATATGGATATTTTCCCAGTAAGGAAGCGTTGTTCGATGCCTTGACAGGTGAAGCTGCTGACGAACTTTTGGAGATGTATCAGCAGTCTCATGTGGAGTTTGCCTTACTCCCTCCAGATCAGCAGGCAAAAGCACTGGATGATATTTCAGATCAATCCGCACCTTCCATCATTAATTTTGTCTATGACAGATTTGACATATTTAAGCTTCTCTTTTTAAAGAGCAGTCCTGGCTGGTGTGACAGCTACTTAGACCAGCTAGCTCAGATTGAAGAAGCATCATGCTGGGAGTTCATGAAAGTGATGAAATCATTGGGATATAATGTTATGGAGGTTGATGCTACCTTGATCCACATCATCTCTCGTTCCTTCTTTCTTCAGTTGTTGGAATTTGTCGCTCATGATGTGCCCAGGGAAAAAGCAAATTCTTATATGATCTCACTGGTTAAATTCCAGCATGCTGGATGGAAGAAGATTATGGGGCTTTAATGCCCCATATTATTTACACATGTGATTAGTCAAAACTAACCGCACATAGCTATAATTGGTCATTTGAAAGGGGAAAAATGAAAGATAAAAGTGTAATAATGACAAAGCTCCCTGATGGTAAAAAGGTCACACTCATGACCTTTGCAGGTAGTTATCGGTATTTAACTGGACTTGGCTGCATCCTGTCCGGGATCAGTACCATAGTGGGGCTTTTGCCTTATATTTATATGTGGCTTGCAGTAAAGGGAGCGATTACCAAATGGCCGGATGTAAGAGGGAGCGGAGAGCTAGTACGATATGGTTGGCTTGCGGTAGGGGCCTCCCTTCTTGGTATGTTTGTCTATTTCCTGGCTTTGCTGTGTACTCATTTATCCGCATTCCGTACCGCTAGGAATATGAAGACGGTTTCCATGCATCACTTGTCTAGGCTTCCAGTTGGCTATATCAAAAGCCTGGGAAGTGGAAAGATCCGACGTATCATCGACGATGGTGCAGGCCAGACAGAAACCTTTTTGGCTCATCAGCTGCCTGATCTGGCTGGGGCGTTTATAACTCCGGTTGCAGTCCTTTTTCTACTATTTTTCTTTGACTGGAGATTTGGTTTGGTTAGTCTTTTACCAATGGCAGCAGGGCTTTGTTTTTTGACCCGCATGATGGGGCCTAATTCGGCGGAAGCCATGAAGCAGTATCAGAATGCGTTGGAAGACATGAACAATGAGGCGGTCGAGTATATAAGAGGGATACCAGTCGTAAAAACGTTCCAGCAAAGCATATTTTCTTTTAAAAACTTTCATGGAGCCATCTTGCGTTACAGAGACTGGGCGGTGAAGTATACTATAACCATGCGAATTCCCATGTGCGCCTATACCATGAGTATCAACGGCATATTTGCCTTCTTAATTCCAGCAGGACTTCTTCTTGTGGGAGGAAAGGCAGCAGGCGCTACGAATTTAACCGTACTCCTGGATTTGATTTTTTATATTTTGTTTACCCCAGTCTGTGTTTCTATGATGGATAAAATTATGTGGACCAGTGAAAATACCTTGAAAGCAAAGGAAGCTCTTAACAGGGTTATGGGGATCATAAATCAGGAACCGTTAAAGGAACCAATAGATCCCAAGATTCCAGGGAATGCATCCGTGGAATTTAAAGATGTTACCTTTTCTTACGAGAAAGAAAACGTACCAGCAATCAAAGGTGTCTCTTTTCGGATTCAGGAAGGAAATACGGTTGCTCTTGTAGGACCATCTGGTGGAGGAAAATCTACAGTAGCCAGTCTTCTTTCCCGGTTTTATGATGTGAACAAAGGAGCGATACTGGTAGGAGGGGTGGACGTAAGAGAGATTGGGACAGAGGAATTGATGAAGAACATAAGCTTTGTGTTCCAGGATAGCCACCTGTTTAAAGATACGCTCTTAAGAAACATTCAGGCGGCTAAGCCAGGTGCTTCCATCGAGGAAGTGGAGCGGGCTATCAAGGCGGCGCGCTGTGACGACATTATAAATAAATTCCCCCAGGGGCTTAATACCCAGGTGGGAAGCAAAGGCATTTATCTGTCTGGTGGAGAATGCCAGAGAATTGCACTAGCTAGGGCCGTCTTAAAAGATGCTCCTATCATAGTTCTTGATGAAGCCACCGCATTTGCAGATCCAGATAATGAATACCAAATACAAAAGGCCTTTGAAACCCTGGTGAAGGGGAAAACAGTTTTAATGATTGCTCACCGCCTGTCTACGATTTGTAGGGCAGACCAGATTCTCTTAATGAACCATGGTGAGATTGAGGAAGCAGGAACTCATGAAGAACTATTAAACAAGAAAGGCCTGTACGCAACCATGTGGAAAGATTATCAAACATCGGTTTCCTGGAAAGTAGGTGAATCATATGAGTAAATATTTACAGAGAATATTTGCACTTAGCGAACAAGGTGGGAAAGATCTGGCAAAAGCATCGGCTGCATGTGCTCTAACAAACATTGGCTTTATACTCCCTATGTCACTTTTTGTCCTTTTACTGGATCAACTTCTTAGTCCGGTCCTAGGCAAGGAAGGGCATCAGATGGGGCTTATGGGGTATGTAGCTCTTAGCATTCTTTTTCTCCTCCTCATATTTATCCTTCAATACATTCAGTATAACAAAACCTTTCTTGCTTCCTATAAAGAAAGTGCCAATATGCGAATTCACCTGGCTGAAAAGCTTCGAAAGATTCCGCTTTCCTTTTTTGGAAAACGTGATTTATCTGATCTGACTACTACTATTATGGGGGATTGCGCGTGGATGGAGACTGCCTTTTCCCATTTTATTCCGGAGTTAATCGGGGCGTTTGTTTCCACTGCTTTTATCGGTTTAAGCCTTATGGCTCTGGACTGGAAAATGGGGTTATCCATGCTTTGGGTGGTTCCTGTGGCCTTTTTGCTGTCAGCCGGAATCAGGCCATTCATTGACCGGTTGGAGCGAAAGCAAAGAGGGGAACTGCTTATTGCATCCGATGGAATCCAGGAATGTATTGAGAACATCCAGGATATTAAGGCAAATAACCAAAGGGAGGATTATCTCCATGGGCTGTGCAAAAAACTAGTGGTTGCAGAATCCAATACCATTACGGTGGAAGTAATTAACGGAATACTTGTCACATCATCTCAAATGATATTAAAAATAGGAATGGCAACCACGGTTCTTTGCGGAAGTTATCTTTTGTCTAGGCAAAAGATTGGTCTTATGACATTTATGATATTTATGATTGCGGCTACCCGTATCTATGGCCCCCTGATTGGCTGCCTTAATAATCTGTCCGCAGTATTTTCCACTATGCTTCGAGTAGAGCGAATGAGGGCCATTGATGAGCAGGAAGTACAGACAGGGGCAGAAGAGATCTCCTATGATGGTTTTGATATTGCCTTTGATCATGTGGGATTTTCCTATAACAAAGGGGAGCCGGTGTTAAAGGATGTATCCTTTCAGGCGGCCCAGGGACAGGTGACCGCTCTGGTAGGTCCCTCCGGTGGAGGAAAGAGTACGGCGGCCAGACTGGCGGCGAGATTCTGGGATTTGAATGGGGGTAAAATTACCATTGGTGGAGTAGATGTGAGCACTGTGGATCCTGAAAGCCTTCTAAAGAACTTTTCCGTGGTATTTCAAGATGTAGTGCTGTTTAATAATACCATCATGGAAAATATCCGCATAGGAAGGAAAGATGCCACAGACCAAGAGGTGATGGAGGCAGCCAAAGCCGCAAGGTGCGATGGCTTCATAAGCCGACTTCCAAAAGGGTACGATACAAGAATTGGGGAAAATGGCTCAGTCTTATCCGGTGGAGAGAGGCAGCGCTTATCCATTGCAAGGGCATTATTAAAAGATGCGCCTATCATACTCCTTGATGAAGCAACGGCTTCTCTTGATGTGGAGAATGAGTCTATGGTACAGGGAGCCATCTCCAATTTGGTACGTAATAAGACCGTATTAATCATCGCCCACCGGATGAGGACAGTTGCAAAAGCAGACCGGATCATTGTGTTAAAGGATGGTCTGGTGGCAGAGCAGGGAAGTCCAAAGGAACTATACGAAAGAAATGGAATATACCGCCATATGAATGATCTTCAAAGCCAAAGCCAGGACTGGACTCTATCCTAGGCATAAAAGTGGGCTATGGGCCGTTTTCAAACCGGATTTTCTGGTATCTCAATTCGGATGCTGTTTTTTAAGTATGGAATGCTGGTAAATGTTATCTCCACAAGATCCCCATAGCAGGTATGGAGTCTTTTATAAATATTGTGAAGGCCAAAATGGTCTTTAAATTCAGGATCTTCCGCTCTCATAAGAGCGGAAGCCTTTTTAATATCAATGCCATTTCCGTTGTCTGAAACCTCAATCTGCATCCGGTTGTCCCCAACAGGGGTTATTTCAATGGTGATCTGAGGCGGAACCGGTTCGAATCCGTTTGCAAAACCTTTAAAACCATGCTTAATACAGTTTTCGGCAAGGGGCTGTAAAAGCACCTTCATAATCATTACATTTTTTAGGGAAGGGTGGATTTCAGCGTTAAATTGTATGCCAGAAGCCGAATGCCGGTTCATAATTTCCATATATAAGGTGACGTGTTCCACTTCCTTTTCTATGGTTACAAATGACTTTCCAACGCTCAGCGTGGTCCGCAGATACCGTCCAAGGCTTTCAAGCATGCCACCGGCTGTCTGCTCATGCCCATTTAAAACTTGAAAATGAATGCATTCCAGGGTATTGTAAAGAAAATGTGGGTTAATCTGTTCAGACAACATCTGAATTTCTGCCTGGGCCTTTTTTCGTTCCTCTTCCTTGATTTGTTTAAGCTGTAGTTGAATGGTGTCGTACATCCGGTTCAACTGGACACCTAAAAGGCTGATTTCGTCTGTATGGGAAAATTCAATTTTTTCTTCATAAGATTTGTCATTGATTCGTCCGATGATTTTCCCCAGGACTTTTATATTCTTTGTCAAAAGGTTGGAGAGGGCCAAGGAAAGAAGGGCAGCGGCTAGGAAGCAGGCCAGCCACACCAGTATAAAAAAAGAACGAAGCTCCTTGATGTCTCCGATTAAAGCAGACTTCTTTGTCAAATGAATAACTTTTAAGTTGCAAAAAGGAACCGATTCCTTCGTAATTAAAAGCTGATCCTTCCCCATTCTGACGCTTCCGTCTGACGTGGTGTTCTCTTTCTGGACCCAGTCTTTTACTTCCCTCAGAAATGCATCCGGGTATTGATCCTTTACGATATCCAGAGGATATCCGTTTTCATCAGCCAGGTACATGCAATAAGTATAACGATTTGACATTCGTTCAAAGTAAGCACGTATCTGTGTGGTATCAATCATGAGGATGAAGCGTGCCTTGCGGTTTCCTGGCTTATCTTGGTAAATCAGGCTGCCGGAGGTTACATTGGAGGAAACCGGATAGCAAATTGGAATGATGCCTCCCTGGCCAAAGGTTAAGTTCTGACGGTTGGGCAATACCGTTATGCGTGATGAAGCCCAGATATCCTCAGGGAAAAGTTCAGAAAAGTGATTGGTGATGCCCAGAGAAGAGGGGCTGAATACAATATTATCCTCTCCGCAAATAAGGACATTACTTACCAGATCGTGATTTTGCAGGAATGGCTCAGTCAGCGCTATGGCGCCGGAAAAGTATTTGGCATATCCTGTAAAATTCCGGTTGTTAATATCATATATCATGCTAGGAAAAGGAGCGTTTACCAAAAGGTGGTTGGTAGCGGTGGAAAGAGAGGTTAGCTGAGAAGAAAGTGAGGATCCAGCCATATGGACAGAGCTTTCTGCTTTTTTCATTACCTCGGTGGTGTTTCTCTTATAAAAATAAGAATAGGAGAGCTGGCCTATGAGAAAGAGAGCTACAGAGGTAATGAAAATCATTACAGTCAGCAACTGGTAACGGACCTTTAAATTGGCAAACCGTCTGATCATTGGCGGCTCCTTTCTTCTAACGTATACTGTTTTTGAAAATCCGTAGGCGTAAGTCCGGTTCTTGCCTTAAATGCTCGGCTGAATGAACGGTAATCTTCATAGCCCAGTAGTATAGAAACCTCGCTGGGAGAGTGTTCAGCAAACTTTAGCTGTTCCTGGGCATAGTTAATCTTTAAATCCAGAGTATAGTCCCTAAAATTCAACTGAGTTTTGTTCTTAAAATAAGTACTGAAATAGCTTTTGCTTAAGCCCAGATAAGTGCATACATCCTCAGTTCTTGGATTTTTTAACAGATTCTTATTAATATAATCAATCGCTTTTTCGATCAAAGGGTCACTTTTTACTGCCCGGTTTACGGATAATTCATCGGCAAATGCGCAGAGAATCCGGCACATAAAGTTTCTGATCTCATCAAGTGAGTTTAAACTCTGCAAGGTGGCAAAAGAGTTGCCGGTATAGCTTTTTGGCATCCCATCTAAATATTTGGATAGCTGGCTTTGTAAAGTAATTACCAGATAATTGCACATGCTAAAGAGATAGGAAGGCGGAGGCGCAGGTGTGTTTAAAAGCTGGTCTAAATACCCATTTAAATTTGACCGGATATCCTCTGGATTATCCCTTAAAATGGCATCCAGAATATCATTTCCAGGCATGATGATGGGCGGCTGATCCATATTAAACTCTCCAGATTCCAATACAGGACCTGCTTTGGGATAGATATGCCAGGTAATGGTTTGTCTTGCATCTTTAAAGGAGGCAGGTAAGCCTAAGAGGGAAGGAACAGGCTGTCCGATTGCCGCCGCAATCTGGATTTTTCCTTCCGCTTCCGTTCTCATTTGTATATGAGTTGCTAGTGTTTCTTTCAGGGTACTGCCATCCGGAGTTGTGAATGGTAAATTCACCAGCAACAGAAGTCCAGTCGGAGGATACTCTGCTGTCAGCAGGGAAGAGCCGGTTAAAGATTGCTCCAGGGAGTTCTTTAATTTAATAAGGCAAAGACTGGTTTCTGGTAATTCCTCACCGCCTGGATTTGATGAAAACGCCTGGATTAAAACGATACAGCTCTCCTTATCCCGTATCGGAAGAGAGTAATCCTGGATTACCTTTTCCAGTTCCGCACTGGATAAATCCCCTCTTAAAAGCTGGGGGATCAAATTGGATTTCTGTATGGAGATCTGGGCATTCCTCAGCTTATAAAGGGTGGAAAGCCTGTCACTGTGAATGTCCCTTCTGCTCAGGATATCCTCTTTAAGGCTTAAGATCAGTTCGGTCAGTTCCTTTATGGAGATTGGTTTTAAAAGGTATTCCTTTACCCCGTATTTAATCGCTGATTTAGCATATTCGAATTCATCATACCCGCTTAATATAACAAAGGAACAATCAAATTGCTCCTTTTTGGCTCTTCGTACCAGTTCAAGACCGCTCATTCCAGGCATCTGAATGTCAGTTATTACGATATCCGGCTCATAGTAGCGGATTTTATCCAAAGCCTCGGCACCGTTTGCAGCAGTGCCGATGACAGAGATACCATAGTCTTCCCATGGAATAATAGAACGCAGGCCAGAGCGAATATCAGCTTCATCATCTACGATTAGAAGCGTAATAGTTGGAAATGGGTTCATATTGTCTCCTTTCTATAGTAAATCACTGAAAGTAAAAATGATTATAGCATTGTGCACAATCAAAAGCAAGGCAGATGTAGGTTATATGTCGATTTCAAAAAAAGTGTGACATAAATAGTAAAAAATGTGGTGTAAAAATGTAGCAAAATACATTATGATGTGTTTATCAAAAAGATAAGACGGATTAAGATGTAACAAATCAAAAGGAGGAATGTTATGAAAAGAACAAGAAAACTAGCTGCTTTAGGACTTGCCGGAATGATGGCAGTTTCAGCGTTGACGGGCTGTTCATCAGGTGGGGGCACTGAGACGAAAACAACCAATGGGGAAACACAAAAAGGTGGATCTGCCGAAGAAACAAAAAAGGAAGCGGCTTCCGGAGAAAAGGTTAAGATCACAGTATGGACCGATAACCGTCATGACCTGGATTATATGAATAAGGTTGTAGATGAATTTAACAAAACCAATGACCACATTCAGATTGATTATGTGGCGCAAACAGAAAACTATGTCAATCTTCTTACCATGGCTGCTAACTCAGGACAGTCACCAGATATTTTTTCCCAGGTAAATCCGACTGATTTTAAGAATTTTGCAGAGAGTGGCATTATACAGCCCTTAAACGAATACATGACCGATAAATTTAAAAAGGTCAATGAGGTTGATGAACATAAGTACGAAGGGTATAACGTTCAGGGAGATAAGGTTTACTGGGTGCCAGGCGGAAAGAGGAGTGGTTCCAGATTTATCTACAACAAGGAAATTTTTGATAAACTTGGGCTCCAGGTACCTAAGAAAGTAAGTGACATCCCTGCTGTTTCAAAGGCAATTACAGAAGCGGGAAAAGGTGATTATTACGGAATTATTTTCCCGGGAGCCAGCGGTCCTTTTGAGCGGTGGATCGAGCATTCTGCGGAAATGAGCGGTATCACCCCCTACAGTTATAAAGAAGGCAAATTTGATTTCACCGGATTTAAGCCATACATTGAAATGGTTCGCCAGTTGCTGGCTGACAACAGCGTATTCCCTGGTTCTTCTTCCATGAAAATTGATCCAGTCCGTGTACAGTTTTCTGAAGGTCATGTAGGAATTCACGCCAACGCATCTCAGGAGGCTACGGTTTTAACTGAGCAGTTCCCTGCAAAGATGGAATGGGGCGTTGCCCAACTGCCTACCCTTGATGGCGAGATCCGGGGAAGTGAAGCTTGTAACCCTAACACTGGCTGGATGATGAGTGCCTCCACGACTCATTCAAAGGAAGCATGGGAAGTTATTGCGTATTTTGAATCTGAAAATGTGTTAAAGGGATACCTGGAAGGCGGATATGCATTGCCAATCTCTAAATATATGGAGGAGAAGATCGACAAGACAAAGATCGGAAGAATGGCAGATTTTGCAGGCGCAGATTATGAGGCAGTGCTTCCGGTAGCACCTTCCGTGACACCAGAGGGAGAGACTTACCGTGATGCATTATGGAATGCATGTCTTCAGGAAGGCAGTTCTATTGATGAGACAATTGCCAAACTAAATAAAACTTATAATGATGCACTGGATAAAGAAGTAAAGATGGGTAAAACGAAACGCCTTGTGATCAAGGATTATGATTCTCTTCATCCAAATGCAGGCACCATAGAGTATCTGGATAAATAAGATGGCATACCGGCTGCTGCAAACAGATTTGCTGTCCTGTGGCAGCCTTTTTATCTGAATATGTAAGACAGGTACGTAATTTTATTTTGCAAAAGTGAGGAGTGTTATCAATGAATGAAAAAAAATCCATGGGACAGCGGATCAAGAAAAAATGGAACAATGGAGACATCCCCATGTGGCTCATGCTTTTTCCTACCATATTTTTTATCGTGGTGATGTCAATCTATCCGTTTGCATGGCTGATCCGTTATGTATTTTATGATTACAATGGATTTAAGGCATACTTTGTGGGACTGGCAAACTTTAATCGGGTATTTACGGATTCCATCTACTGGAATAGCGTCCTGCACACATTTGAATATGCATTTTTAAAGCTGTTGTTTGTTCTTCCCCTTTCCCTGATGACAGCGGTGCTTTTGCAGAGAAAACGGTTTGGCAGTCAGCTATTTCAGGGGATCTATTTTCTTCCTACTGTTATAAGTTCAGCGGTATACAGCCTGATCTGGTACTTTATTTTTGCCACCTATAATGGTGTACTTAACAGCTTCCTTCGGGCGGTGGGACTTATCAATGATCCCATTGACTGGCTTGGAAGCAGCAAAACTGCCATGATAGCAGTTGTTATTGTTGCTGTCTGGGGGGCCTTTGGCAATTATATGATTCTTTTGATTTCAGGGCTCACGGGGATTCCATCAGATGTATACGAGAGCGCCCAAATTGATGGGGCGAATGGAATCCAGACCTTCTTTAAAATTACCCTTCCTATGCTAGGACCGGTGCTTAAAGTGGTTATTATGCTTGCGATAACAACCGCATTTAAGGATTATGAGTCCATTCTTGTATTAACAGCAGGAGGGCCCAATAACCGTACCCATGTTATGTTTTCCTATATTTTCCAGATGGTATTTGGAACCTCACAGGCAGCTTCTCAACTACAGATTGGATATGGCTCAGTGCTTAGTATTATATCTGCTCTGATTGTCGGAATTGTTACAATCATTTATTTAAAATTCAGCAAAAGAATGGATGAGATATCCTAGAAGGGAGAGAAAGAATGGCAAAGGAAAAAACGGGTCACTCCGTAGAATCAAAAAAAACAAAGGCTATCAATGGAGTCATTTTTCTTCTCCTTCTCTTATTGGCGTCGGTCACCGTATATCCGGTGGTTTATATTGGGTTCGGGTCGTTTAAATTAAACAGTGAGTTGGTAAGCGGAGGCCTGCGGCTTTTGCCGGAAAAATTCATTCTGGATAATTACGTTCAAGCATGGAAAATAGCCAATTTTTCCAGGTACACAGCAAACAGTCTTATGATCAGTTTTGGAGTCATGACGGTTTCTCTTTTTGTAAGCAGTATGGCTGGCTATGTCTTTTCTAGAAAAGAATTTCGGTTTAAAAGCCTTATTTTCAATGCAATGGTTATGTTTATGTTCATTAATGTAGGAAGTGCAGCCCTTCGTCCTTTATTTGAACTGGCAGTAAAGCTTCACATGAACAATTCTCTTTTATCCATAATATTAATATCCGCTGGAAGCGGACAGGCTACATATGTATTTTTGATCCATGGCTTTATGAACAGCGTTCCAAAAGAACTAGACGAGGCGGCTAAAATGGATGGCTGCAGTTTCTTTGGAATCTACTGGAGAGTGATACTTCCAGTGCTTAAGCCGGCTCTTGCAAGTGTGGCGCTCTTGTCGTTTAGAGGTGGTTGGAATGAATACATTCTGCCTCTTATTTTTACCATGACCAATGAAAAACTTCGCCCTCTGACGGTAGGCGTAGTAGCGCTCCAAAATGCAGGAGATGGTGCAGCAGCCTGGAACATCCTGTTTGCAGGTTCTGCCATAGCAATTGTTCCTATTGTGTTGGTTTACATCTTTGCAAGCAGGCAGTTTATGGGTGGAATTACAGCCGGAGCCGTTAAGGGATGACAATATATAGGAAGAGAGGTAAAATAAATGGATTTAACATTGAATGAATACGGTTACATTACCAATTATCTTGTGAGCGGACGAAAAGAGACTCCCTACTCCAGTCTGGTATCGGGAAAGGATCAGCTTGCCTGCGAAAAAGTCATGCGAAAAGAGTCAATTGACCACTGCATTGTCATGCCGGAAGGAGAAATTCGCTTAGGAGAACAAAGCTCCCTTGGGATGCCTTGGGAATATTATTATACCTACGGAAACTGGTTTGTAGATAAGTCACTCTTTTATCCATTGTTAAAGAAGATTGAGCTACATGGAGCTGTAGTCCTGCATGTAGAAGAGGATTTGCAGGCCAAAGCCTGGTTATGGAGCTATGGGGCCGTTGATGTATGGGTAAACGGGGTGTACAACGGAGGTATTGAAACTCCTGTATATAAGCCGATTTCAAGAGAAGTCTTAACCCTTGACTTAAAAAAAGGAGACAATCTGATCTTTGTAAGACTCCAAAATCTTGGGGTAAGGGATACCAGAACCCTTTTTGCCATTCAGATACCAGGAGAGGAACGCAGTAAAATAAAGGTTAAGCTTCCCCATATGGAATCTGCGAAGGAGGCAGCAGCAGCGGGAGACTGGCTGTCTGGTATTGTTTTAAAAGAGGGAATACTAAAGTTCCCATCGATTGCTCCGGAAAAAACTAAAATTGTTTACGATGCAAGGCCAGTAGACTTTTCCCAATATGGCAGCAGATATTCTAGAAAGAATATATCGGGTCAGGCAGAAGAAGCCCTTGTGCCTCATAATCCTTATTTCAGTGTGGAGATAAGTACATGCGGACAGACCTTATCAAGAAGGTTTGAGCGACAGGAACTGCTTGATCCGGTATGGAGCGGGGGATCAGACCCGGATAAAAATAGAGAAAGAGTTTATGAAAGAATTGCTTCCGTTTTACAGATTCCAAGAGGAGACGGAGATAATTTTTCCATGTATCCAGTGCTTGCCCGTCGATATACAGGTGCTATTCATGCAATTGATGAAAAAGAAATTTATAAGTCCTTAGATCAGATAGAAAGCCGGAGAGATTGTTCAGATTTCCTATCCTGCGCTATGGCACGTTTCATGAAGCTCTATCCCATGGATGAGGCTATGGCTGCCCGCTGCAAAGAGGTTATGTTAAATTACCGCTATTGGATGGACGAGACCGGAAATGACGGAATGTGTTTTTGGAGTGAAAATCATTCTCTTATGTTCTTTGTCAGTGCCTATATTGCAGGAGACTGTTATCCTGAGGATGTATTTATTCGTTCCGGTAAGACCGGAAATGAGATGAAGGAAATTGCAGGAATTAGAATGAATGACTGGTTAAAGGAAACGCTTCAAGATGGATTTGATGAATTCCACAGCGGTGGTTATACTCCAATCACATTTGCTGCCCTTTTAAATGTTGTGGATTTTGGTGATGAAGAGCTTTCCAAACTGGCAGTAAAAACAACAGACCGCCTTCTTCATGATTTATCTCTTCAGACTTTCAAAGGGGTTTCTATTGCGCCAATGGGACGTGTATATAGAGAGGCACTTTACCCTTATGCTCAGGATATTCAAAGCTTAATTAATTTAATGGATCCAGAAGCTCCAGACTGGTTCAGTGAATGGGTTATATTCCTTGCTACAAGCAAGTACCAGATTCCGGTGGGGTTGAAAGCACGTATGAAAGAACCTCTTTCTCTGTGCTACGATGAAAGCAACTCCAGTATTTGTATTGAAAAAAACGCTCATTATATGATGACCTCTGTTCAGTCAAATCACAAGGAGATACCAAGAAAATGGGAGAATATCTACGGGAAAGAGGGAGTGGATATAGGTAGCTTTACTTACGTAAAGTCTTTAAATGAGTGCTTCCATGGAACGACTCAGTTTCAGCCTGGGGTATTTGGTTATCAGCAGCATATGTGGTATGCGTCTCTTGATCCGGCGGCAGTGGTATTTGTAACCCATCCGGGAGGAAGCTGCGAGGCCTGTTCAGTCAGGCCGGGATACTGGTTTGGCAATGGGATCATGCCGGCAATACGTCAGGTGAACAATATTATTTATGCCATTTACCGCATCCCAGAGAGTCACCCCATCCCATTTACTCATGTTTACTGGCCACAGAGCAGGTTCTTAGAACAGGTGATGAGGGAGGGATGGCTTGCAGGAAGGGCGGGAACCGGATACGTTGGAATTTGGTGCAGCCATGTATTAAAGCCCTATCAAGACGAATTAACTGACTGTGAATACAGGGCAGACAGCAGAGATGCCGCCTATATCTGCATTTGCGGGAGCCAGGAAGAATTTGAAACTCTAGAGGCGTTTATCAATGACTGTATCAAGAGAAATCCGGTCTATAAGGAAGGTCTTGCAACACTCCGGTGCGGCAGTGAGATACTAACTTATGAAGCTTGTGAGAACCTGACCCAGTATATTTAAGCTAGAAAAGAAGAAAGAATAAGTCGTGTTTTTTCCTATGGGTTATCTTGTAAAAAAAAGCCAAATGTGGTATACTGACCAAGTAATTTCTTTCAGAAATAATACATAAGGAGGTTATTCACATGAAGTTTTTAAAGTGTAATCATTGCGGAAATATTGTTGCTGTTGTAGAAGAAAAGGGCGGTACCATTACCTGTTGTAACGATGAGATGAAGGAGCTGGTTGCCAATACCACTGACGCGGCTACTGAGAAGCATGTCCCAGTCATTGAGCTAGATGGAAATCACGTTACCGTTACCGTTGGTCCGGTAGAACACCCAATGCTTCCTGAACACTTTATCGGTTGGATTGTTTTGGAGACAAAGCAGGGAAATCAGAGAAAGTTGTTAAGTCCAGGAGAGAAACCAGTTGCAAAGTTCATGCTTACAGAAGGCGATGAAGTGATTGCAGCGTATGAGTATTGTAATCTCCATGGTTTATGGAAAGCAGAAGCATAAACGAAAAGAGTGAAAAGCTCACAGGCCAAAGGGTCCGTGAGCTTTTTTTAAGAAGCTTTGCTTAAACGAAGTTTAGGCAAAAGGGCTAAGCCCACAGATAGGAGAAATCACGACATGAATAAGAAAGAAACCAATGAAATAAAAAAGATTTTCACCCCTGCAAACTGTACCATCACCAGAATATGTGGTTGTTATGTAGATGCAGAAAAGAACAAGAGAACTGAGATCAAGGAGGCTTTCTTATCCCTACCAGAAGATGAAGCCTTTAAATATTTTACCATTTTTAAAAGCGGCCTTTCAGGATCTGTGGGCAAAAATCTGGTTAATATGGAATTCCCCCGTTTTACGGAAGAAGAAGGTGGAAGCCAGGATTTTTTATTAAAGCTAAGGGATAGTCAGCTAAAGGATGATACACTCCTTGAGGAATTTTATGATAAGCTGATTGCAAGCTACGATTACGGAGAAAATTATTACATCGTTGTCATCCATTGCGCTTATGATATTCCAGCAAAATCAACTGATGGGATCGAGATGTATGATGCCTCTGATTATGTCTATGATTTTATTCAGTGTGTCGTATGTCCGGTTAAGCTTTCAAAGGCAGGACTTTGCTATAATTCGGAAACCAATGTGATCGAGAACCGGAACAGAGATTGGATCGTAGAAGCACCGGATACAGGCTTTATTTTCCCAGCCTATACAGATCGCAATACGGACATTCACGGACTTCTTTATTATGCCAAAAACCCAGAGCAGATGCCAGAGCGTCTTATTGATGAGCTTTTAGGCTGTGTTATCCCAATGTCAGCAAAGAGTCAAAAAGAGACATTTCAAGCGATTGTAGAGGAAACCCTCGGGGAAAACTGTGACTTTGAGACCGTGAAAAACATTCATGAAAGCCTGAATGAGATGTTGGAGGAGACAAAGGATGAGCCAGTTCCTTTTACCTTGGACAAGTATCAGATGAAACGGCTCTTAGAAAACAACGGGGCCAGCCAGGAAAAGCTGGAAGAATTTGAACAAAGATTTGAAGAGGATAAAGAAAATAAAAATTCTGGTTTCATCGCTTCCAACGTGGTCAATACCAAAAGCTTCGAAATTAAGACTACCGACGTAAGCATCAAGGTGGCTCCCGATAAGGCCCATCTGGTAGAAAACCGCATGATTGACGGACGCCCCTCTATCGTAATTGGCATCAGTGAGCATATAGAGATTAATGGCATTACCGTAAGGCCAATCGCCGCACAAATGAAAGCTCTTGAGGAAGACATCGACTAAGAAAAGAATTGGCTGGTTTCCTATTAGTAGCCAAAACGCTTTGCGCATCACTTTATGCTATGCTATACTTTAAGAAAAACAAAGAGGAAATAACAGTGGCAGATAGAACATTTGGCTGGGTACAAGAGGCTTATACCCTGGGGAATTTAAAAAATGTAGTATCCGTATTTGTGCCTGGATCGGAGATAAACCGGCTCCTTTGTACGGATAAAATCCCAAGACTTATCACGAAAAAGGATGGAAGAGATATCTTTATCAGTGAACTTTCTACGGAGGAAATCTGCATTCCCTATACCCATCTAAAAGGAAAGGGAACCCCGACTGGATATACCAGAAGCAATGCACCTTGTTCCGGTATCATTCAGGCAGTGCTTCCTGGTCAGCGTAAAGAATACCAAAGCGATTGGCCTGCAGACTCCTTTCTAAGATGGGCAGTCAGTGTGGGATTCTTAGAATACAGCAGATCAAAGGATGTCTGCTGTATTTCGGCGCTTGGGCAGGAGTATGCCATGTCTCTAGCAGGAAGCGAGGAAGAGGCTCAAGTTCTTAAAACAGCCTTCTTATCCTATCCTCCAGTGTGCAGGGTTATGACCTTATTGGGAGAAGAAGTACATCTGACTAAATTTGAAATAGGCGCCAGACTAGGGTTCATCGGTGAAGCAGGTTTTACCTCCATCCCTCAGTACATGATATTAGAGGGGCTTTTAGAGGCTAAAACAAAAGAGGATAAAACGAAGCTTTTACAGGATACGGAAGGAACCAGCGATAAATACGTCCGTACTATCTGTAGTTGGCTCATGCAGATGGGCTGGATTAGTAAGGTTCCAAAGGAAGTGACATCCAATGCCTATGGAAGTCTTTCCTCTGCAACCATACCTCAGTCCTACAAGCTAACCCTAAAGGGAAGGACTGTATTAAAGCATACCACCGGCGTATCCAGGTTTGCCAAGATTCCAAAGCGGGTTATGTGGGACATGCTTGCAACCAAGGTGGCTGACCGGGAATATTTAAGAAACAGAAGAACCTATATCATCAAATACCTGGAATGTAGCTACCGTTCTCCGGTTCAGATTAAGGAATATCTAAAGAGCAAAGGTCTTAAGGAAGAAACAGAAACCATTCTTGATGATATTAGAAGCTTTGAAAACATCGGTTTGCAGGTGAAAAAGTCAGGAGCTACATACCGGATCATGGATGAGATCCTGGGATTAGACCTGCCAGAAGAGGCAGAATTTAATTTACCTGTGAAATCGGAGGTATCTGTCTTTAAGGATTATTTGAGGACTCATTTAGCCCATGTGGACCACAGATATCTGATTTTGGTGGATCTTGGTTTTGATGGCAGTTCAGACCGGGATTATGAGATGAAGACGGCAGAACTTCTAACCACGGAACTAGGATTTAAGGGAGCAAGGCTAGGAGATACCAGAAAACCAGATGTGTGTGTGTATCATGGAAATAATGGTCTTATCATAGACAATAAAGCGTATGGAAAAGGGTATTCTCTTCCAATCAAGCAAGCGGATGAGATAAATCGTTATATTGAGGAGAATAAGGAACGAAACGAACTACTAAACCCCAACCGGTGGTGGAATATTTTTGATCATACTGTGACTCATTTTCGATTTGCATTTATTTCAGGCTCATTTACAGGCGGTTTTAAAGACCGGCTCAATCTTATCTCCATGAGATCGGGGATTTGTGGGGCTGCGATTAATTCCGTGAACTTACTTTTGATGGCGGAAGAGTTAAAAGCTGGAAGACTTGGTTATGAGGAATGGTTTGAAGCTTTTGACTGCAATGATGAGATTTCCTTCCCGTTAGACCTTATATAGCAGTTTTTAACCAATTATTTTGTACTAATTGAGAAACATTTTAAAATAGCTTGCATTCTTCCTCTAACATGACTATATTTGAAAATGTTTATAAAAATTTTATAATATACGAAGGGTTAGGAAAATGAAAGATATGATACCCCAATTTTTATTATCCATAAGGCATTATTCGAAGGAGCAATTTGTTAAAGACGTTATTTCCGGAATTATTGTGGCAATCATTGCACTGCCTCTTTCCATAGCTCTTGCCCTTGCTTCTGGTGTGACTCCGGAACAGGGGCTTTATACTGCGATTGTGGCAGGTTTTGTGATTTCCTTTTTAGGAGGCAGTAAGGTTCAGATTGCAGGACCAACCGCAGCATTCGCCTCTATTGTGGCAGGAATCGTCATAAAAAATGGCATGGATGGTCTTGCACTGGCTACGGTGTTGGCAGGAATTATTTTGGTTATCATGGGATTGCTCCGCTTGGGAAGTTTAATACGCTTTATTCCTTATACTATAACCACGGGATTTACTACTGGCATTGCTCTGACCATTTTAATTGGTCAGCTAAAGGATTTTATGGGTCTTACGTTTCAGGAGGCACCAGTGGAGACTGTGGGTAAGCTTAAGCAGGTTGTTTTATGTTTCCAAACCTTTAATCCCATGGCATTTTTGATCGGGATTGTAGCTTTGGCGATACTTGTGATCTGGCCGAAATTTGTAAAAAAGGTTCCAGCGTCTCTGATTGCAGTGGTGGTGACAGCCCTTTTTGTAAAGGTATTTGAGCTTCCGGTCAATACCATAGGAGATCTTTATACCATATCCCCTAGCCTTCCAACCTTTCATATTCCTGTTATTTCCTTTGATCTGATGAAGAAGGTTTTACCAGATGCCCTGACCATTGCAGTGCTTGCGGCCGTGGAATCCTTGCTCTCTTGTGTGGTAGCAGATGGAATGACTGGTGGAAAGCACAATTCCAATATGGAACTTGTGGCTCAGGGAGTTGGAAATACCTTCTCGGCTTTATTTGGAGGAATTCCAGCTACTGGTGCCATTGCCCGGACCGCTGCTAACATAAAGAACGGAGGACAGACTCCAGTTGCAGGTATGGTTCATGCAGGACTTCTTTTGCTTGTTCTTGTTTTCCTTATGCCATTTGCTGCACTCATACCAATGCCAGCGATTGCGGCCATATTATTTATTGTTGCGTATAACATGAGCGAGTGGAGAGAGTTTATATTTATTGTTAAAACGGCTCCAAAAAGTGATTGGTCGGTACTTATAATTACTTTCTTCCTGACAGTTGCCTTTGATTTAGTCACTGCCATCGGTGTTGGTCTGGTGTTTGCTTCCTTGCTGTTCATGAAACGGATGGCTGATGTGGCTGAGGTCAGCGGTTGGCGGTATTTAGAAGATGAAAAAGCTGGAAGTGACGGAGAGAACCTTGATTTAAAGCCGGTTCCAAGGCACGTATCCGTATTTGAAATCGACGGGCCCATGTTCTTTGGTGCAGCGGATAAGATATCTAAGGTGGTTTTAGAGGAAGGCAAACGCGTGCTGATTTTAAGAATGCGAAGTGTTCCAGCCATGGATTCCACTGCGTTAAAGAGTCTTAATAAGCTTTATTTAAATCTTAAAAAGAAAAATGTGATTTTGGTTCTTTCCCATGTGAATCAGCAACCCATGTCTATTATGGAGAAGGCTGGCTTTGCTGATTTAATAGGTAGGGAGAATTTTGCTGGCAGCATTGATGATGCGTTAATGCGTGCCTCAGGATTGTAATAGAATAACCATACATGATACAGAGAGCCGCCGGATCAACACTTCCGGCGGTTTTCTTATGTCAAGGCTTAAGAACTGAAATAATTGAAAAAAATATTGACAAGAGAAATATTAGATACTATAATAACATACATATTAACATATAAAGATAATAGGATAAAGAAAGGACGCCATACCTATGAAAAGCACAGTACGTTTGACCAGTCATATCCAATTTGTAAATTCGGATAAAGGTAGCTGTTGTTGCAAGACTGTGTGCATGTGTATGAATATGGTCTATTTTTGCATGTATTAGTCCACCTGTATCCGGGTCGCAAGGAGCAGTCAGGTACTAATATGGTACCTGTTTTTTATTACATAAAATTAACGATCCTATTACTTCAACAAAGACCAGGATTAATGCAAAGGATGCCACCATACAAATATAAATTCATATGCATGAGCAAAGGGAACCACCTGAGAGTGATTAAATCTTAACGGGAGAGAAGGTGATCCGTATATCCTATTCAAATGCTTCCCAACCTGAGAATGAGTACATCAGGTTGATTAATGAGATGGCGAAAGATGTAAAGTATGGTTCCATTACCATTACCATTCAAGATGGCAAAATGGTGCAAATCGAGAAAATAGAAAAAATCAGATTAAAGAACTGACTGGACAACCGGAGGTTCTGATATGCCAAATGAGCGTATCGGGCGAAGGTTGTCTTTTTTGTTACCTAATTTTAAGAAAGTGAGATCAGTATGGCAAACACATATTCGAAACTGCAAAATTCTCACCCATGTTTTGGGGGAAACAGAAACAACACAGGTAGGATTCATCTTCCCGTAAGTCCAGGCTGCAATATATCCTGTAAATTCTGTGACCGGAAAATCAATGACCATGAGGAACGGCCAGGTGTAACTTCCAAGGTGCTTTCACCTGTTGAAGCACTGGAGGTTTTAGAAAAAGCCTTAAAGCTATGTCCTGAAATAACAGTTGCAGGGATTGCAGGTCCAGGAGATACCCTTGCTACGGATTATGCTCTGGAGACATTTCGTCTCATAAAAGAGCGATTTCCTCATCTGATTAAGTGTATGAGCACCAATGGGCTCCTATTAAAAGAACGGGCCGACGAAATCATAGAGATAGGAGTTGAATCTGTAACTGTGACGGTAAATGCCGTAGATCCTGAGATTGAAGCAAGGCTCAACCGTTTTATCGTTTACCACGGTAAGGTCTACATAGGAATCGAAGGAGCGGCCATTCTTATCAAAAACCAGTTAGAGGGCATTCGAAAGCTTGCGAAAGCAGGTATTACTGTAAAAGTAAATACCGTTTTGGTGCCAAGTATCAATGGAGACCATATAGAGGAAATCGCAAAAACCGTAAAAGAAGCTGGTGCCAGTATTTATAATATTATCCCTTTAATTCCCCAGTCAGATCTTTCCGGTGAGGAAGCTCCGGTATGTAAGGAGATTGATGATGCCAGGACTGCAGCTGGAAAACATATCGATGTCTTTCGCCATTGCCAGCATTGCCGGGCAGATGCGGTGGGATTGCTTGGAGGAAAAGATTACGGGGATATGATTTATGAGAGAAGAGTCGCTGGAAGTGATACATTCTCCCATGGATAAGGAAAAGGCAGGAAATCATGAAGTATAAAATCGGTATCGCATCATCAGACGGTAAAGTAGTGAATTTGCATTTCGGGAAAGCAGGAGTGTTTTATATTGTGGAGGCTGACAGCGAAACAATGACTTTTCATTACAAAGAACGCAGAGAAACAAACCCTGTGTGCCAGGGACAGGAGCATGACGATATGAAACTCGATGGGCTGGCAGATAGACTCAAAGATTGCGATTACGTGTTAGTCAGCCGTATCGGAGAAGGGGCAAGAACAGCTCTGTCACGTTACAGTACCTTGGCATTTGAATTGCCGGGATTTGTAGAGGATTCTATAAAAAGGCTTCTATCCTATGTGGAAGTCCAGAATTTATTAAATGAATGATAGATAGGGGAGGAACTAATACCATGATTGAAACTTATTCAGGAATCAGGGAAAGCCGTCCGAATCGGTATAATGATTTGGGTTCGACCGGGGACGCAGCCGAAGAGGATTTTAGAACTGGTTGTCTAAAGAAAGCCGACAGAAGCTTTGCCCAGGGCCTCCAGTGCCAACAGATTAACAGCATGGCAGCACTCATGTCCCTGGAAGATTCTGTATTTATTGCCCATGCACCTCAGGGCTGTGTAGGATGTACGTCCATGGCTGTAGATCAGTACCGGGTGGGGCAGGCGCATAGAGGAGTTAAGCATAGTAAGAATCCCAGAATCATTGTATCCAATTTAGATCAGAACAACGTAATATTTGGAGGGGAAAGCAAGCTGCGAAAAGCAGTAGAGGAGGCAGTAAAGAGGTATCAACCAAAGCTTATTTTTGTCCTTGCATCCTGCGCATCCGGCATTATTGGAGATGATATTGATGCCATTGTAAAGGATATTCAAGAGAGTACACAGGCGCTGGTCATCCCCATACACTGCGAAGGATTTAAATCCAAAATCTGTGCTTCGGGTTTTGATGCCGCCTTTATTTCTATTAATAAATACATATTAAAGCAGGAGAAGATCAAAAAGCAGGAGGGGCTTATTAATTTATTTGCACCAGTTTCCATCAGCTATGCCGATCAGGTGGAGATGGAACGGATGTTGTCCCTTCTGGATCTTAAGGTAAACTATATACCATTTTACAGTTCCCTGGAGAAAATTAAGGAGATCCCATCTGCCCAAGCATCTACTTCCATCTGTAAGGTATTTGCAGACGAATTTATGAAGGCCCTCTATGAGGATTATGACATACCCTATTCTCATACGGTGATGCCCATTGGAGTCCGCAATACTGATATCTGGTTCCGGGGAATTGCCAGTGTGGTGGGCAAAGAAAAGGAAGCAGAAGAAATTATTCAAAGAGAGCATGAGCGGATTCTTCCGCTGGTGGAATCCATCAAAAACAGACTGAAAGGAAAACGGGTATTTATCTGTGGAGGTACCGGTCGCTCCTTTGCCGCTGCTGCTTTAATTGATGATTTTGGGATGGAGCTTGTGGGACTGGAAACACCTACTTATGACGAAGATGCGCAGGCAGATATTGAATATCTAAATACCATTCACCCTAATTTTGTAATTGATATAGCAAATATGCAGCCTTTTGAACAGGTGAATCTGGTTAAGAAATTAAAACCAGATGTATTTATCGGAGTGCCAGAATGGGCGGCTAAGCTTGGGATTCCAACCACCCATGTTCTTGATATGAAACGGCCTACCATGGGATATGACGGACTTTTATTCCTTGGTAACAAAATAGCCGACCAGTTGGAGAATCCAGGATTTAATATCAAACTATCCCAGCATATCAAGCTTCCTTACAAGGATAGCTGGTATGAAGAAGATGCGTTTAAGTACATAATCGGAGGTAATTGAAATGTCTGAAGTAGTTGAAAATCCAAGAGGTGGCTGTGTTCTTGCTGGAATCAATTCTGTGCTGGGCGCCATTGACCGGGTATGCCCCATCTATCACGCCGGACCTGGATGCTGTATGCAGTCTACGGCATCTGACCAAGGGCAGTCGGGGAATAAAAGTTCATGTTTCGTCAGCAGCGTTTCCATCCCATCCACCAATATGCTGGAACGAGAGGTAGTGTTTGGAGGAACCCAAAAGCTTCAGTCTACCATACAGGGGGCAATTGATATCATTGATGCAGACGCATACTTCGTGCTCACAGGATGTACGGCAGGCATTATTGGCGATGATATTGAAAGCATCACGGATCAGTTCAAGGAGGAAGGCCACCAGGTCTATCCTATTGATACACCTGGTTTTGCAGGAGACAGTAATTTAGGTTACGAGGTGGTATGGAATACCATGATTAATCAGGTCGTGGAAGAACCTTTAAAAAAGGAAGAAAATCTTGTAAACCTGTTTGGCATCATCCCTTATCATGAACCTTTCTGGAGCGGAAATTTGGAAGAGATCTCCAGACTGTTAAAAAAGTTGGGGCTCAAGGTAAATACATTTTTCACAGAGCATCAGAACATGGAACATATTAGGACCTCTTCTCAGGCTGCGCTAAATATCATCCTTCACCCCTGGATATTTAAAGGGCCGGCAAGGAAGTTTGAAGAGAGATTTGCAGTGCCCTCCATTCGTTATCCCGGATTGCCCATTGGAGCCAGTGATACCAAACGGTTTCTCCTGATGGTAGGCGAAGCATTAAACCTTGATGACAGACTGGTGAATCAGGTCATTGAGGAAGAAGATGATTATGTGTATCACTACCTGGCTCAGTCCATTGGCACATTGAGCTGGAAACGGTTTGCAGTGGCAGCAGATGCAGGTACCGCACTGGGGATTACCAGATATCTTGCAAATGATTACAGCTTTACTCCGGTTCTCGTAGTCATAACAGAACCAATTTTCAGGCAGGAGGATAAAGAACGGATCATAGCCGAACTCACGAATCTGGAATATGCAAGGCCACCTAAAGTGGTATTTGCCTCTGATCAGTATGAGATTAACAAAGTCCTAATGGAAGAGGAAGATTTGAGCCTTATTATTGGGAGCAGCAATGAGGAGGAGGTCAGTAGCTTAAAGGAAGTACAATTTATCGTGGCCGCATTTCCCATCAAAGACCGGCTGATTTTTAACAGAGCCTATGCCGGCTACCGGGGAAGTCTGACACTAATTGAAGATTTATACGACAATTTATAGGAGATAGGAAGGAGATATTATAACCATGGGAGAAATCAGACAAATTGCTATTTATGGGAAGGGAGGAATTGGGAAATCCACGACAACACAGAATTTGACAGCAGGACTTGTTGAGCTGGGGAAAAAGGTCATGGTTGTAGGATGTGATCCGAAAGCGGATTCCACAAGACTCCTTCTGGGAGGATTGGCTCAGAAAACCGTACTGGATACGTTAAGGGAGGAAGGAGATGGAGTAAAGCTTGAACGTATTTTAAAAGAGGGCTTTGGAGGAACCAGGTGTGTAGAATCAGGGGGACCGGAGCCTGGAGTCGGCTGTGCGGGAAGAGGAATTATTACAGCCATCGGACTATTAGAAAATCTTGGAGCTTATACGGAAGATCTGGATTATGTGTTTTATGATGTGTTGGGAGATGTTGTATGCGGCGGTTTTGCAATGCCTATGCGGGAAGGGAAGGCAAAAGAAATCTATATCGTAGCCAGCGGTGAGATGATGGCACTGTATGCGGCCAATAACATTGCAAAAGGGGTCAAGAGGTTTGCAAAGACAGGAGGAGTAAGGCTTGGCGGGATTATCTGCAACAGCAGGAATGTGGACCGGGAGATGGATCTGCTTCGTGCCTTTTCAAAGGAACTTGGAACCAAACTCCTTTATTATGTTCCCAGAGACAATATTGTCCAGCATGCAGAAATTAACCGTAAAACCGTAATTGAATACAGGCCGGATTCCAAGCAGGCTGGAGAGTATCGAAGCCTGGCCGAGGCGGTTATGGAAAATAAGGATTATACCATACCAACGCCTATGGAGCAGGAGCGGCTGGAGGAGATTCTATTGGAATTTGGCCTTATGAATATTGGTGATGATTATAAGATTTAGAAACTGTTCAAAGAAGCTTAGAGGAGATTTGGAGGTTAAAAATGGCAATTAATTTATCAAGCTCTAATCTGGCAACCAGAGAGAACCGTCTTGGTTCTATAACAGGATATGTAGGAGATTTACATGATCTTGCAAGCCAGAGCAGATGCGGAAGTTTAAAGGGCTGCGGACGTTGTTTCTCCCAGTCAAGTACTTGCTTATCTGGGTGTGCACTTAGCCAGTTGGGCGGAATCCGTGATGTGGCGGTCATTCATCATGGACCGTCTGGGTGCTCGGCAACGGCCAGTTCCCAGTACGTCGTCACCAATCAGGTGGCAGCTAAAAGAGGAGTTGTAAATAAATCAGTTTATATTGGTACAGATATGGATGAGAACGATACTATCTTTGGTTCAACAGAAGCACTGTTAAATATCATTTTAGAAGTCAACAGGCGGTATCAGCCAAAGGTCATTTTTGTTAGCAGTTCCTGTGCAACCGGAATTATAGGAGAGGATATAGACAGTGTTGTGGAAGAAGCGAAGGAACAGATTTCTGTGCCAGTGATTGCTGTTCACTGTGAAGGTTTTAAGTCCAGAATATGGGCCACAGGTTTTGATATTTCCGATCACGCCGTACTAAGTGGGATTGTGAAGCCGCCAAAGGAAAAGCGAAACACCATTAATTTTAAAAACTTTTTTGAAAGCGCCAGAGATGAAATTAAAGAAATGTTCAAACATTTTGATTTGGATCCTATTTTTTTATATGCAAACGCCACCATAGAAGAACTGGAGCATTTATCCGAATCAGTTGCCACCACCTGCATTTGTGGAACCTTGGGAAACTACCTTGGAAATGGCCTGGAAGAAGCTTACGGCGTTCCTTATATCCGCACCATAAATCCGCTGGGAATCGCAGGCTTTGAAACCTGGCTTAAGGAAATTGGAAGAGTGGCAGGAAAGCTGCCGCAAGTGCTGGCCTACATAGAGGAACAAAGAAGCATCTACATTCCTCAGATAGAAGAAGTGAAGAAAGAATTAAAGGGATTAAAGGCAGTTCTTGGTATGGGTCCTGGGTATACCTTTGAAGTCTCCAGAGTCTTAAACGAACTGGGAATGGAAGTGGTTTGGGCTCTTGCCTGGCATTATGATAAGAAATATGAAAATGGAGAGGTTCCCCCCGCCATGAGCTACCTATTAGACAATGATATTAATTTTGAGGCCAGCGTGGCAGACCAGCAGAATTTTGAGGTGATGAACATCTTAAACAAATATCAACCCGACCTTTACCTTTCCAGGCACCCAGGTTCCACGGTATGGGCCATTAAGCAAGGGATACCGGCGGTCTATGTAGCAGATGAATATATGATATTTGGCTATAAGCATACCCTTGAATTTGCACATACGGTTTTAGATACTGTGCGAAACAGAAGCTTTGAACAAAATTTGGCAAAACGAGTAAAGCTGCCTTACACCGATTGGTGGTATCAGCAGGAGGTAGGAAGTTTCTTAGAGGAGGCGATCAGCTAAATGGCGAAGATATTAGATAAACAGCGTTACAAATGTGCAATGAGTGCCATGCAGACGGTCCAGGCAATCGACCGCGCAATTCCTATTCTTCATTCGGGCCCTGGTTGTGCCCAGAAGCTTTCCAGTTCCTCCGGAAGCTCCGGCTATTTTTCTCCCAATATTTACCCTTGCACCAGTATAAATGAAAAGGACGTAGTATTTGGTGGAGTGAAGAAGCTGGAATCCACCATCAGGCATTCTCTAGATGTCATTGACGCAGATTTATATGTGGTACTGACTGGCTGTATTCCTGAGATTGTGGGAGATAACACAGAGGAAGTGGTAGAAGGATTTAAGGATGCCAAAAAGCCGGTCATCTATGCTTCCACAGCAGGATTTAAGGGAAATAATTACAAAGGCCATGAAGAAGTGATTGATTCCATTGTAGACCAGCTTTTAGAGCCCTCTGATATTCGGGTGAAAAACCTGGTAAATATATGGGCCGATGTGCCTTATCAGAATGAATTCTGGCATGGGAATTTTCGGGAACTGGAAAGGCTGATCGAAAAGCTGGGCCTGGTTCCAAACATCATATTTGGCTATAACAAAGGTTTGAGCAATGTAAAAAAGATCCCGGCAGCCCAGTTCAACCTTCTTATATCTCCATGGGTGGGCCTTAATAATATGAAGAAAATGGAGCAGAAACTTAAAATCCCCTATCTTCATTATCCAACGCTTCCCATCGGTGCCTTTGAAACCAGCAAGTTTCTGCGTACAGTAGGAAGGTATGCAGGCGTGCCAGAGGAAAAGGTGGAAGCAATCATAGAGGAACAAGAAGCCTATTACTACTATTATATTGAGCGATATGCCGACTTGTTTTTGGAAACCAGAGTCATGTCCAAACAATTTACTGTGGTGTCAGATGCTCATTATGCTCTTGGAATCACTAAATTCCTGGTCAATGATTTAGGGTTATACCCTGCAAAGCAATTTGTTGTAGATGATACACCAAAAGGTAACCAGGAAGCAGTAAGTTCCTATTTTAAAGATTTAAATTATGGGATTGAAGCGGAGGTCAGCTTTGAAACCGATGGATACAAAATCCATAATGAGATCAAAGCCCACGATTATCATGGATATCCTTTGATCCTTGGAGGCTATTGGGAAAAAGAGGTGGCAAAGCAGACCAATGCCCATTTCTTAAATGTCTCCTGGCCTGTGAATGAACGGCTGATCATGAACAGTTACTATGTAGGCTATGACGGAGGCTTAAAGCTGATTGAGGATATCTATTCCGTTGCAAAGACAAGGTTCAATTAACCGATGGGCTTTTAGGAGGGAGTGCCATGTCGTATAAAATAGCAATTGCATCATCCGATGAGATAACCATTGATTTAAAATTTGGGTCAGCAACGGAATTTCTAATTTATGAGATAAAAGATGACGGGACGTATGAATGTCTGGAACGAAGAATCGTTTCTGAGAGAGTTAAGATAGAAGTACCATCAATCTGCGGGGGAAAAGAGAAATGCTCAGGGGGCGGCTGTCATAGCAGCAGCCCGGCAAATCTCAGAGTGGATTTAATTGCTGACTGTAGATGTGTGCTTTGTAAAAAGACAGGAGATCCCATTCAAAAGCAGTTGGATAAAAAAGCAATCATATCATTTGACGTAACTGGGGAGATAGAGGATGCTCTATATAAAATTACACAGTATTTTTACAGAGTGGATCATCATCATTCACTTAGGGGAATTGCAAGTAGAGGTATGATATAAAAATTAGGAGAATGAATATGAAAAATAGGATGAGACATTTTGTTTTTGCAGGATTTTTAACTTTACTATTAGGAGCAGTTTTAACTGGCTGTGGAAAAAAGGAAACTTCCACAGGAAGTGGAGCAGCAAAAGTGGTCATAGGCACCGGAAACTCCTATGAGCCTTATTGCTATCTGGATGACAAAGGAAACCTTGCCGGGTATGAATACGAGGTATTAAAAGCTGTAGATGAATTGCTTCCGGAATACGAATTTGAATTTAAAACCTCAGATTTTGCCAATGTACTCATCTCCCTTGATGCAGGTAAGATTGATATCGGAGCTCATCAGTATGAATGGAACAAGGAACGGGATGAAAAGTATCTTTTTGGAAAAGAATCTTATACCACTTACGTTACCTACCTTGCGGTAGTGGGAGATAAAAGTGATGTGAAATCACTGGATGATTTACAAGGGAAAAAGGTGAAAAGCTCTACAGGATCAAATTCTGCCTATATACTGGAAACTTATAATAAAGACCATAAGGACGATCCCATCAAGATTGATTATGTAAATAACTCTACAGATGAAGAAACCGTTACCGGTCTATTAAACGGAGTGTGGGATGCCACTATTATGACCTCCCGTGATACGGATAAATTAAATAAAAATTATGGAGAAGGAAAAGAGGTCATAAAAGTGATTGGTGACCCAGTCCAAACCTCCTCCACGTATTTTGTATTTGCAAAAGGGAATACAAAATTACAGGAGGCTGTGGATGGAGCATTAAAGCAATTAAAAGAAAATGGAACGCTTGCTAAGATTTCAGTGGATATAATCGGTGGAGATTATACAGAAAGTGAGTAATACATATGGGCAAATTGTTTGTCTGGGATCGGTTCTTTGAAAACATACCTAAAATTCTTCCGTATTTATCAGTAACCTTTTCTATTGTGGTCTACGCAACTCTTTTTGGAGTACTTCTGGGAATTTCAATTGTTCTGGTACAGATAAAGAAGATACCGGTATTGGTTCAAATCGTTAAAGTGTATGTATCTTTCATGAGAGGTACGCCTATGCTGGTTCAGTTGATGCTGGTGTATTATGGAATCCCCGCACTGTTCGATCCGGTTTTTGGAACCAACATTAACAGGGAGTGGGGAGCAGTTAATTTCGCCTATGTAACCTTTATTCTAAATCAAGGTGCATTTCTCTCCGCTATTTTCTATAGTGCAATCACCTCCATTTCCTATGGGCAGACAGAAGCGGGCTTAAGCGTGGGACTTACGGAATTCCAGACATTTCACAGAATTGTATTGCCCCAAATGGTAAAGACCGCCATGCCGCCCTTTGGATCAGATCTGGTGGGCTTGTTTCAGAATTCATCCCTTGTTTTCCTCATTGGTGTCACAGACATCATGGGAAGGGCAAAGACCATTGGAACAGCCACAAAACACGTACTGGAAGCTTATGTGTTTATCGTTCTTATCTATATCATCATCAGTCTGGGGGTACGATTGTTGTTTTTTCGGTTGAACAATAAAATGAGTTTTGGAAAAGAGGAGATGGGATGAATTTTAATTTGGAACATTTTAAAGAAAGTCTTATTTATGGTCTTGCCTATCTCCCCAATACTCTAAGTCTTGTCTTTGTCCCATTGGTAATCGGCTTGACTTTTGGAACGGTAATAGCCCTGGTACGTGTATATAAAGTACCTGTAATCGGCTGGTTGATGGCAGTGTTTGTTACGGTTTATCAAGGAATCCCTATAGTGGTAGCCTTGATGATATACAATCTGATTTTCATGCTTAAATTCAATGATCTGGCAGCCTTTTTGCATCTTAAGAAAAGTATTTCTGATATGAATAACATATGGGTGGGGATCTTCGCCCTAAGCATGGCGGCGGTCTGTTCTATATCTGAAGCGGTCAGAGGTGCACTTCTTTCCATTGACAAAGGACAAAACGAAGCGGGGTATTCCGTAGGACTCACAACGATTCAGACAATTAGGAGGATCATAATTCCCCAGATGATTCCGGTGGCTATTCCTATGTTGATTAACAATGTGGTGGGCTTAATTAAGGCATCTTCTGTGGTTATGGCAATTGGCATTGTGGAAATCGTAGCAGGAGCCACTATACCTAGCTCAAGAACCTACTCTTTTTTTGAGGGGTATGTAGCTGCCGCCGTAATCTATTGGGGGTTTACCGTAGTGGTAGAAAGCCTGGCTCAGAGATTAAAAAAGTATACCGGTAAATTCAGGAGGAATCTGTATGATTGAAGTGAAGAATATCAAAAAAAACTTTGGAAAGCATTCCGTCCTAAAAGATGTATCTGTCAAGGTAGAAGATGGTCAGGTGGTCGTGATACTAGGACCCAGTGGATCAGGTAAAACTACATTACTTCGCTGCATCAATTTTCTTGAAAATGCGGACAGCGGAAGGCTCACCATTGGGAACCTTGAGGTAGACCTAAAAAAATCAACTAAAAAAGAGATATTAAATATCAGGAGAAGAACCGCGTTTGTATTTCAAAACTACAATCTGTTCGCCAATAAAACAGCCATAGAAAATGTAATGGAAGGACTTGTGACGGGGAGGCATGTACCAAAAGCCCAGGCAAGAGAACGGGCAGAAGAGGCGCTGAACTGGGTGGGTTTATCGGATAAGTTTAATTATTACCCGGCTCAGCTATCTGGCGGTCAACAGCAAAGAGTTGGAATTGCCAGGGCTTTTGTTTTAGATCCTGAAGTAATACTCTTTGATGAACCTACCTCTGCACTAGATCCTGAATTGGTGGGAGAGACACTTGATATCATAAAAAAGGTAGCAGAAAAAGGGATCACGATGATTGTAGTGACCCATGAAATGTCCTTTGCCCAGGATGTAGCAGATAAAGTTATATTTATGGATGGTGGTATTGTGGTAGAGGAGGGGACTCCTGAAGTTATTTTTTCTAATCCCAAAGAAGAGCGCACCAAACAGTTTTTATCCAGGATTATTTCACTGGATCCCAATTATTCCATTTAGGAGGATATAAAACCATGAAAAAAGTTACCATAAATTCCTGTTACAAATGTCTTTGCTGCTGCAACCTTGCAGTTTCTTTTGGTACCTTGCTCTAGCTGTCATTTCGCAACGGATGTACCTAATCTGAAAGGGCAGGATGCGAGGACGCATATCTGCTTTTTTTATATAGAAAAGTATGAAAACAGAAAGGAGTATAACATGTTACAGATTAAAACCCCAGAAATTTACGTAAATGAACCTGGAGCCATAAATTCTCTTGGTTCTCTGGTTAGCCTATATGGGAAACGTGCACTGATCATTTGGTCCAAGACGGCAAGGAAGGTTACAGAAGAAGCTGTTATTGAAAGCCTGGGAGTGCAACGGATTCATTACATGGAATATCGTTTTGAAGGGTATCCCACTTTGGAAAAAGCAGAGGACATTGTAGCAATTGCCATAGGAAATAGCATTGATATTCTAATTGCAATTGGAGGAGGAAGGGTGATTGACACAGTGAAAGCGGCTGGTGATATCTCCTCAATACCTGTTGTATCGGTACCTACCATTGCAGCTACCTGTGCAGCGTGGGCAGCGCTGTCAGTTCTTTACACAGAAGAAGGCGATTTCCATCATTTTAGGCACAATAGGCAATCTCCCAAGCTGATTGTGGCTGATACCAAGATTCTCTCAGAGGCACCCAGTCGGTTTTTAAGAGCCGGTGTGGTGGATACTCTTGCAAAATGGTACGAAACATCCATCCATCAGAGCGACAGTTTTTCTTACTTAAATTCTGTACATAGTGCCAGGCTTGCATTTGACTTTCTTGGAGATCATGGAGCCGGAGTGATTGAGGCTTCTGCTAACAAAAAGGTAGATGACAACACAGTGAAAGCGGTGGATGCCATACTCTTTTTGGCAGGTGATGTAGGCAGTTATGCAGGGGATAAGGCATACTCTGGCTTTGCCCACCCCTTTTACCATTCTTCCAGAATCATTAAAGAAACCAGAGGAACTCTTCACGGAGAAATGGTATCCTTTGGTTTAATTATGCAGGCTGTTCTGGAAAAGAAAAGCAAAGATCAGATAAAAGCAATCGTCAAAAAGTTTCAGGAGCTTAAGGTGGCGTTCACTTTGGAGGAGATTGGAATATCTGACCAGGCCGAATCAAAGCTTAAAATTATCTCAGACCGGATTTATAAGGTGTTTCCAGACCTGTTGCTATTGGAAGGAAACACCGACGATAGAGCGATTATAGATGCAGCATTTGAGGCAGATGCCTACGTGAAATCAGTCAAAGAGGAGAGAGAAAAGGTCTATGGTTAAGGAAAGAAGTGGAGTAGAAAAAATCGCACCTTATCAGGCAGCCAAATCCCTGGAATCTATTAAAAGGGAATATGGACTCCCTGAAATTATAAAGCTGGCAGGAAATGAAAACCGATTGGGCTGTTCCTCAAAGGTAGCTAATATATTAAGTGATCAGCACAGCCAGCTATCCTTTTATCCAGATTCCAATTGTACCGCATTGAGAGAAACCTTAAGCGAGATTCATAAGGTGGAACCAGAACAGCTTATATTTGGAAACGGTTCCTTCGAACTAATTGCCCTGATCGCTCATTCGTATCTGGAAGAGGGAGAGGAATCCTTAATTCCTTATCCCACCTTTGGCTGGTATCAGAATGTAACTCTTCAGATGAATGCAACGCCTGTCATGGTGCCGTTAAAGGATTTTGCCATAGATCTGGATGTTGTCTTTCAACAAATAAGTGATAAAACAAAGATAATCTGGATCTGCAATCCCAATAATCCCACCGGAACTATTTTAAGCGAAGAAGCCTTAAAGACTTTTCTAAAAAAGGTGCCTAAATCCATATTAATTGTTCTTGATGAGGCTTATATTGATTTTGTTGAGGGAGAATATTTTAACACCATAGAACTTATGAAAGCCAATGAAAATGTCATCTTGCTTCGTACCTTTTCCAAGATATACGGGCTGGCATCCTTTCGGATCGGCTACGGCATTGGTAATGTATCTTTAATTCAACGAATCAATAAAGTAAGAAGCCCCATTAATGTCAGTTTGATTGCCCAGCAAGCTGCCCTATTAAGTCTGGAAGATCAGGCATTTAAACAGAAGGTTCTGGATAACAACAGAAAAAGCCTGGACCTATACTACTTAACACTAGATGCGCTTGGGTTACAATATATCCGTTCCCACGGAAATTTTATATTGTTTCAGGCAGGGGTAGAAGGAGACAAAGCGGAATCCCTATTTTTAGAAAAGGGTATTATTATAAGAAATGGATCTGAATTTGGTCTTAATGGATTCATCCGGGTATCTGTGGGGACTTATGAAGAAAATGAGAAAGTCTTAGAGATATTAAAAGAAATCACCCAAAAGTCCCACAACCAGGAGGAGTAAGAGGATGAAGAAAAAGTGTAAAAAGATTAAAATGATGTTGGCTGCTTCTCTGGCATTGTTTTTAACCGGATGTGCAGCGTCTGCCAGTCAAAGTAAGCCGCCAGAGCCAGAAAAGAAAAAATCTCAGTCTAATTCCCAATCTGAGTCTGGGGAAACCATCCATCTGCGTTATGGAATTACTGGTTGGAAAGTATACGAAGCCCTTCTAAAAGCCTCAGGGCTTGATGATTTTAAGGGATATGACGTAGAATACTTTGTTTTTCAGGGAGGAAATCTCTGTATGGAAGCCTTGGCTTCGGATCAAATCGATGTTACAGGTACCAGTGAGATTCCACCCATTGCGGCATCTATGGCTCAAGGTGGGGGCAACTTTAAAATCATTTTGGTTAATAGCAGCAGCCCTCAAAATCAAGAAGTCGTTGCGCTCAAAACCTCAGGAATCAAATCTATTACCGATTTAAAGGGAAAACGAGTGGGATACATAAAAAATACAACAGCCCATTATTTCCTAAATAAAATGCTGAAAAAAGAAGGTCTGTCCTGGAATGATATCAAGCCTGTGGAAATAACCACAGCAGATGGAGTTACTGCGCTAATTAGCGGTGAGATTGATGCTTTTGCAAGCTATGGTAATTCCATTAATGCTGCAAAAGCCAATGGGGCTGTTACCATAGGAAATGCGGTCAATATCCTTTCTGGTAACTTCCCCTTTGAAATATCTAACACCGTTTTAAAAGACGAGAAAAAGACGGAGGCCATAGCTGATTATTATGCCCGCGTGCAAAAAGCTTATGAATGGGCGGAAACTCACCTGGAGGAATGGGCAAAGATACAGGCAGAGCCCACTGGCACTACGTATGAGGAATCCTTAGATTTGCTTAAAAGAACCTATGAGGACAGAGGGTATTTGTACCGTTCGATTGAGATTGATGATAAGGTTATCGCCTCGGAGCAGAATGTGGCAGATTCCTTCTATGAACTAAACGTATTAGATAAAAATATAGATGTTTCTTCCTTCTACGATAAGTCTTTCTATAAAAAATATGAGAAGGCACGGAACAATTTAAAATAAGGCGGAATGAAGATATGGTGGTGAAACGAACAGGAAATATTGTGAAATTTGGAATTCCATGGATCATACCGGCATTTGTTCTGCTTTTGTGGTATCTGTCAACGCGCCCAGGTATGAATAATACTTTAATGCCCTCCCCGGATAAGGTCATTCAAAAGACTTTTGAGATGATAAAAAACGGTCAGCTATGGGAATATCTTTCGGTTAGTACAGTCAGAGCAGGAAAGGGGCTTTTGCTGGGCGGTTTCATTGGGCTTACATTGGCATTTCTTACAGGGTTTAACCGAATTCTGGATCTGACACTTGATACATCCATACAGATGCTGCGAACCATACCAGTCCTAGCAGCAATTTCTATAATGATCATTTGGTTTGGAATCGGAGAAAGAGTCAAGGTATATATGGTTGCTTTTGGCGTGTTCTTTCCTATCTATATTAATACCTATCATGGAATCAAGTCCATTGACAAAGGATTAATGGAAATGGGGGCTGTATACGGACTTAGCAGATTTAGAATCTTTACTGATATCATATTGCCAGGTGCCCTTCCTTCTATTTTAGTAGGGGTTAGGCTTTCCCTTGGAACGATGTGGCTCCTTTTGATTGCTTCCGAGCAGATCGCAACAGATGCCGGAATTGGTTATATGGCGATGTCTGCCAGAGAGCTGTTACAGATGGATAAGATCGTCCTGGCGATCATTCTCTATGCCATTCTTGGAAAGTTATCGGATGCATGGGCTACCTGGTTAGAGCGGAAACTAATTCGGTGGAGGGAGAGATAGAATATGGAAGATAAGCTGGAAGGTTATGAAATAAGAACGGAAAATCTGTACAAACGATTTGGATCCCTAACGATATTAAAGGACATAAATCTGACCATAAAGCCAGGAGAATTTGTGGCAGTGGTGGGGAAAAGTGGTTGTGGAAAAAGCACCCTTTTAAGACTTTTGGAGGGTTTAGACACTCCAACTAGCGGAACAATCAGCATAGGAGGTGGGCAAAAAAACGGGATAGATAGCAATATCAGGTTTGTCTTTCAAGAGCCTAGGCTCTTGCCCTGGAAAAAAGTTATTGACAATGTACGCCTTGGGGCGACCAATCATGACGAAAAACTGGCAAAGCTGGCTCTGGATTGTGTAGGTTTATCTGAAAAGGAAAAGCAATGGCCACATGTACTCAGTGGAGGTCAGAAACAAAGAGTTTCTCTTGCCAGAGCTCTTGCAGGGCATCCTAAGATATTACTATTTGATGAGCCTCTTGGTGCACTTGACGCATTAACTAGGCTGGAGATGCAGGAGCTGATTGAAACTTTGTGGAAGGAACTTGGATTTACGGCAATTATAGTAACCCATGATGTAAGTGAGGCCGTAAAGCTGGCAGACCGGGTCATCATCATTGAAGACAATGAAATCCAGTTGGATATAAACATTGAACTACCACGCCCAAGAGTGACAGGAAATGACAGTAGCTATTATGAAAAAATCATTCTTTCCCATATCATGAAGGAGAATGAGACGGCAAAAGACTATTCTATTTAATCTGAATTAAGAAAGTTCTTGGTGACGACTCCTTTCTTAAATTACATATCTTCATCAATAAAATAAAAACGGCCGTCCCTTTCAAGGGTAT